>CAZIDF010000026.1:0-48329 GCA_964538085.1 uncultured Eubacteriales bacterium
GCTGCCCGGACCGTACACATACCCGATGATATCCCCTTTGCCCGTCACCTGCCCCTGCATTATCTCGGGCATACAGAAAAGCAAAAAGGAGAACACCAAAAAGAAAACGATCGGTTTAGATTTCGTTAATTCAAACATAGTCCCCTCGTATCCCTAAGCATATTAAATATTATGCCGATTACATTTCTTTGTCAAGTATCGAAATAGGCTTTACTCTCAACGACAGTTCTAAAAAGGTCAGGAGAACTGACGTTTCAGCTCTTCTGACCGCTTATTTGCGATTGTCAATAGGGTGAGAGCGGGCGCCCTAAACCTATGTTGACCTTGCCGTTCGGACGGTAAAACACCCCCGCTTCATCCAGCAGCGCTTTGACCGGGATCGTTCCATCCTCCCGGCACCGGGAGATGCACCCCACACTGAAAACCGTGTCCACATCCCCGGCAACAGCCCTGAGAGCATTCACCACCTTCATCAAATGCTCTTCTTTCGTCTTAAACTCCAATATACACGACAAAATCCTCTCTCCCCTGACATCAGCCTGGAACTTGCCGGACTTTCCATCTTCCATCAGTCTGGTCGTCGGGTTGTCCTCCACGAACGAAACGCCGGCATCGGCCACCGCCATGGCGATCTTTTCCACATCCGCAAACGAGGTCCCGGTCCCGGGCCGCCCCACGTCAACGGTGAAGCCCACTTCTCCCAGGCGGAAACGGCCAGTGATGTCGTTGGTCTTCATCTCCTTGGTGCCTCTCCCGTCCATCCGGGTGTCGGAAAAAGCCGCCTTCACCGCACTGAACGTGTGCCGCACACTCCTCGGCCACTCCAGCGGCGTCTCCTCGAAAGCATCCTTCGGGCAGCAACCCGACCACTTGCACACATAACACTCCACGCACTTATCTTCATCGATCACGCACTTGTCCCGGTCCTCCGCCTCCGCGATGGCCCCACCGCAGCAGTACGGGATGCACAGATTGCAACCGATGCATTTCTCCTCGTTTATCCTCATCCGATTTCACCCTGCATAGTATCCAGTATTTCCAGGGCCCGCGTCTTATTGAAAATGCCGCACTGGCAAAGCCTGGCCATGTTGTCCGCCGCTTTTTCCTTGGGGATCTTCCCCTTCCTCACATCATCCGCCCACTTTGCCGCAAGCTTAGGCGCGATCATGTCGTGCCCGCACATCGTGGTCATCTCCAGCACATCTTTCTCCGGCAGCCGTTCGGTTCTCCCGAAAAGCCCCAGCGAAAACTGCACCGTGTGCGGCCTGAGCCCGATCTCCCTCAAACACGCGTTCACCTCGTCGATCAACCCGGAAACGACCACAGACCTTCCCGTATCGGCATCCTTGAGTTTCTTCAGGTGGTCGCAAAGGTCCTCTCGCGAATCGAACACAACAGATCCCGGGATGTCCGACCCTTTTTTGGCCGCCTTTTTGGCCGGCTTTTTGCTCCTCCCCGGCCTCAGCCCCCTCAATATTTTGTAAACGGCTTTGCCGGCCTTATAAAGACCGGGGAACCTGCGGCTCAACTGCGCCTTCTGCGCAGCCATCGCCCCTGCCCCGGTCCCCATGGCCAGCACCACATAGTCCCGCTTCAGCGATTCTTCCGATCCCTGCCTGTGCAGCGAATGTGTCATATTTATCCTCACTTGCTACTGCCAGGTGATCCTCCTCAGCGTCACCGGGCGGTTTATCGATCTTATCTCTAGCCTGTTCTCCTCTTCCTCGGTCTCGACGAGCACAGAAACCGTGTCCCCGCTCAAATAATCCTCCCAGACGACACGACCGTTCATCATAACACAAATGAGCGGGAACACGCGGCTTCCCTCCTCGATATCCGCAAACGTCATGCTCGAACTCACACGGTTGCCGTCCAAAATCAGCGTCTGAACAAACGGCCTTTCCTTCTCGATCACTAGGTTTCCATAATCGATCGTCCTCGGAGAGAGCAAGCCATCCAACTGCCGGTCCATACGCCAGATCTCCTCCTCGTCGTTCAGACGGTCGTAGTTCCTTCTCAATCCCAGCAGGGTCGCCACATTGTTCCCGTCCACGTCCAGCGCCCTTTGATAAAACTCTAGAGAATCATAAAAATTACCGGTGATCAAATGCGATTCCGCCACCCTCCGCAACACCTGGATGTAGTACGGTTTTTCCTTTTCCGGGACCACCACAAAACTTTTCTGCAGCAGGCCCCCGATGTTCTTTATGTCCCTGTATTTGTTTTGCTTGAAATACAACAGCGTGTGGAAGTTCAACAGCCACACGTCGTTGGCGCTGTCTTCCAGAGACCTGCCGATAAGGCCATTGTCCCTCAGATAGGTCTCCAGCTCACTGGCATCGGCCACCCTTTTGGCCAGCCCTATAAAAGCGACAAGATTCCCTTCCACCTCTTGCAGCGTTTTTCCTTCCATTATCCCGCATTTGGCCAGGTTCAGGTTGGCCAGCATCCGCACTTTGTCCAGCTCCGAAACATCGATCTGAGACGTTCCGGCTATCCTCTGATACAGTTTGATCCTGTCCAGTATATTCAAACATGCCGTAAAATGAGGCGCTGCCTGTTTGATCCGGTAATAACGGAGCTGGTTTTCCCCGTCGGCTAATTGCTCCTTGGCCAGCTCGAAATCCTGGCTCTCTGCCCTGGCCATCACCCGCTGCCTCTCTCCCAGATCCAGGGATTTTTCACCCAGAAATCCGGCATATGTCCTCAGACTCCTGGAATCGTCCGGAAGGATCTGACCCATCACCGCATAATCCTTCACGTCCATATCCCAAGTCTGCAGGATGCTCTGGAACTGTTCCGGGTTCCCCTGGCCGGCGACCCTCTTCAGGATCCCGGTCGTAAATGTTCGATCGCCTTCAGACAGCTCCTCCCACTGGGAGAGAAACATCTTTCCCACCTCGTAGTAGATCTCGTTTCGGTGGCCTGTGAGAAGGACAGCTTTTTTGTATTCGCTCAGAAAATCGATGCCCGAATCCGGCGTCAAATGATCCAAATAAAACAAAGACTGGGCGTGATCGTAGTGCCCGTAAAAGTTGGCCGGATTCAGCCGCAAGGACCGAACGTAACTCTTGACGGATTTTTGGATGTTGTCCCTTCCGGCAGCTCCATCTTCCAGGCTCTGGTACCCGAGGTCAAAATAAGCCTTACCCAGCTCGTACAGGGCGTTGTCATTGAAGGCCCAGAAGAGAGTCGCTTTTTTAAGGGTCGAGACCCTCTGTCCGGCATCCTCGATATCCATAGCCATGTAGGTCAGGTGCTGGCTCCAGTAAATCAGGAAAGCCCCAGTCATGGCCACAAGCAGTGCAACGATCAAACCGGCTCTACGCATCCGTATTCCTCTTATAAAACGCCGTGGCGATCGTCAGCGAAATCACCACCGCAAAAAGCATCATGTTGGCCGGTATGTGGAGGTTAAAATCCGTGATGCTATGGAGCAGCATGACCACCACAGCCACCATTCCTCCCAGGGCCAGCCCCCTGACTGCGGGATGGCGCCTGACCTTCCACACCATGAACGAAAATACCAGCATGGCCAAAACACCTCCCAGCAACATCAAGAAGCCCAACGCCCCCAACTCGGCCATGAATTCCAGATAATCGTTGTGGGCATGCTCGAATAAGGGGGGAGTCGATGACGCTTCGTACGCAGGGTATAGCGATTCGAAAGTCCCCAACCCCGATCCAAATACCGGAAAATCCCCAATTATCCCTATCGTGTTGGACCACACCACGGGCCGCACATTCTGAAGGATCTTGTCCAAGGCGAACCGTTCGACCATGGAGTCGATCCCGATGTACAAGGCGACCACTGTGATGATCAAAAAAGTGACCTTCAAAAAGTCCTTGATCCATTTGAGTTCCAGTTTGACTTTGCCGTAAAACAGCACGGACAGCCCGAAAACGAGGAAAAAAGAAAAAACCAGCAGAAAAACTCCCGACCGCGACTTGGAAAAAATGATGGCGATCGCCATCAGGATAATGCCCATGGCCAGGAGGACGTTTATGTAGGCGCCTTTCTCCGAGATCATCAGGATCTTTTTCCTCCACTTTGCCCCGGCCAGCGCAAAAAAGTCCGTCCTGGCCAGGATCAATCCGATGGCCAGAGGAATCACCATCTCCAAATATCCGGACAGGTGGTTACGGTTGACGAACGTACCTGTCACACAATCCAGATAGTGGAGTTTTTTGTAAAAAAGGATCCGCGGTGCCGGATTATACAGCTCGAACAATCCATAAAAGGCCTGGAAAACCCCCATGCCCGCCAGAAAATAAAAGAGGAGTATGATCTGCTTCCTCTTGACCACGGTTTTGACGATCAAAAAGCCCAGAAGAAAATAGGTCAGAAGTTCCAGTCCTGCCCTCAAAGTGTGCCCCGGCATCAAGGAGATGCTCATGAAATGAACTCTGGAAAACTCGGGCACGAACATCTGGCGCAAGGAATAGGATTTGGGAGAGAGAAGTTTCACCAGGAAATTCGGGAGCGGAAGGATCTGGAAAACGATAAGGACGAACACCGCAGAAAAGAGGTACTTGGGCCATCTGAGGACAAGATCGAGGAATTCGTTGTTCAGGGGTTTCTCTTCGACAAGGACGTAGGCGCCCATCATCACAAACACCAAGATCTGCATCACCAGGATCGACCACTCGTGCACCGACCCTTTGGGAAGCGGGACCCAGACGATAAGCGCGAGAATCCCGATCTCGATGAATTTGAGGAGGGCCCGGTCTCTTGCTGAAGAGATACTGGGTTTTTTTTCTTTCGGGGGAAGCTCGAAATCTTTCCGGCCTCGCCTTTTTTCAATCTCGGTCTTCCGGCGTTCGATAGACTCCCGGTCGATAAGCTCCCACTCCGACATCCTCAGCCGGCTGGGCTTTTTGCTCTTCCTGATCTTAAACAAAAACTGCATCGTACCTACACAGGGTTTTCGAAATTGGAGAAAGGTAATGGGGGACGTGCTGAAATTGGGGACGTGTACTGATTTTCCGAAATCAGTGACATGTCCCCTATTTCCGTATTCACGAAATTAAGTATATTTGTCCTAATCAAAAAGTAAAGCGATTTGTCAACACGAATGTGTCAACGCGCCTGTGTCATTGTGAGCCGCCATCTGTCATTGCGAGGAGCGTCAGCGACGAAGCAATCCCTCCCTATTTCCATACCGAATTAATACGTATACTCGACCTGGATACTATATAGGCGCAAATCTGAACTGGAAAAGGAAAAATAAGCATAAATATTCCATGTGACCTGCCCATTCTGAACCATTCTGTATGAATTTGCAGGAGAAGCACTGCTGTCTACAGCCCATTGGACAGAGGGACTGGATGTTACTCCGTTAGTCGTAACGGAAAAAACATTGTTAGAACTTCCATTAAAATGGTTCAATCTAGCTAAATGAACTTGAATGTAACCAGAATTCGTATTGTCTATAAAATGCAGTCTTATATTCTTGATTTTGACACCGTCAGGCAGAATCACCGGAGCGGTTAAGTGTCCAGAACCGCCCGATGTTATATAGACATACTCGCCATATGTGGAACGCGTATAAGGGACAAAAGAATCCCTTCCGGTAAAAGCAGAAGCAGGCACATTCACATGCTCAGCAAGGATCAAAGAGGTCGAAGCGAGTAAGATTACAATTCCTATAATTATTTTTCTCATAACTTTCTCCATAGTGGAAAACTAATATATATAATTAATTTGGATGCTGTATCAAGCGGCTTAAGATCATCAGAGTTGAGCTGGAAATCCAAAATACTGCAATGAAGAAAGTTGTGATGATATCGACACTAAAGAGAAGGCCTGCAACATAAATTATAAGAGATCCGAGGAGAGTGGCCTTGATAACGTCAAAAACTTCCTTCCATCGATTGGTGAGGCGTTTGGAGGTGTAGAGGCTGAAGGAGTTAAGGATCAAGTGCCAGAACAAGAGCAAGCCGATAAAAAGGACAAAGTTGATAAGCTTAATCCTGACCGTGAGAAATTCCTCAAGGGAGCTGAGTTCGGTCAGATGGGGATTGGTAATCCATGTTGCGAGGGCAAAACAGGAGAGCATAACAAAGATGTCGAAGAACTTATAAATCTTCATTAAAAGAATTCTTCGATTAAACATCATGCAACCCCAAAATAGGCTACCGCCGTTAGGAGAAAGAGAGAATTCTCCTCGTGTCGGGCATATTCGATTTTTCCATTCCCTCGGAAGGACGGATTAGACTACGGGTATCAGTGGATAGTTCTAGTGTTTACGAAAAAACCCAATCCGTACTTCCCACCAATCAACTCACCCCGCATATTATTTCCTTTCGAACCCGGCAAAATACGAGGTTATAGTAAATAAGGCGGTATGGGAATGTCAAGAAAAAAGAGGGGGGAGATTTTATCACTCCCTTTTTTTGGGCTTAAAGGGATTGCCAGTTGGTGGCGACAGCGTAGGACATGCAGCGGTGGAACATGTTTTTGTCGAATGCCGGGCATGTAATACCGCGACGTTTCAGTACGGGGTCTGTTTTTTGTGTGAGAAATATACGTGTGTCTTTGATGTAGGGTGAATACGCCTCGAGATAGCGTTCGAAAAGCTGTTCCAGGGAGTTGCGGGGCGTTTTCTGAAAGTCCTCGGGGCTGCAAGCCCGGATTCCCTTCAGCTTGAACTGGGCTTGGCCGTATTGGATGATGTCTTCGATCTTTGTCAGAGTGGGACTGACGATGTGGTAGATCCCTCCGCCGGGTGAGTCCTGGATGAGGGCGAAAAAGGCATCTGTGAAAAAATCGACGGGGATAAGGTTCACGCCGCTGTTTTCAACCACCTCTAACCTTAGGGGAAGTGTGGTCGTGCCGTCCGGTTCTACGGCCACGCCTGCTTCGGCGGCTTTTTTCCCTCCCCTTTCCCGGATATCCTCGAGGAAAATCTTCTGGAGGAAAAGGGCGGTTTTGACAGGATAGTAGAGGGCATTGAAGCGGAAGGTCCGGCCGGTGCGGGAATCGCCGTACACGATGGAAGGCCTGATGATGGTCAGGCGGATGTTTTCCTTGGAGCATCTTTGGAGGAGCATGTGTTCGGCTGTAGCTTTGGATTCCTCGTAAACGTTGAAAAAATCTTTGTTGTCGGCCGGTTCTTCGGGGAAAGGGGTACTCCGGCGGCCGGCCACATAGGCAGTGCTGATGTGGACGAAGGAGGGGATGCGGGTGCGGACGGCAAAATCCATGAGGTTTTGGAGAAAATCCACGTTGGTTGCCCAGACACGCTTGCGGTTGCGTTCGGAAAAGGATGTGTCCGAGGCACAGTGGATGATGCGGTCGATTGGGAGGTTGGGATTTTCCAGCGCCCCTTGGACGAGGCGGGCCTTGGTTCTGAGCGGAGGGTCGATGCTGTGCCAGTCCAGGATGTTTCGGAGGCGCGCTTCGGCTGTTTTCTTTTGGTTTCCCCGGACCAGAAAAATGACCTCCTCCCCTTTTCTGAGGAGGTGGGCTCCGATGTGGCTTCCCAGGAATCCGGTGCCTCCTGTGAGGAAGGTCACGGGGCTGGGGCGGGATTTCACTCGGCGGTCCTTTTGGTGAATCCTTCGTAAAAAAATCCTTCTTTGCGGACACATCCCTGGGAAAAGAAGGTCTTAATCCAGGTGACGCCTTTGTGGGTCAGGGCGAGGTCGTCCAGCCAGGGGACGATCTTCTGCATGACGGCTCCTGCTTTTTGTTTGTCCCCGGGTGATGTCTGGTCGAGGTAGTAATCGTACTCGTAAACGGCCCGCTTGCCCATGTCCATGGGAGTGACAAAACCGAAGTCGTGGTCGATGTTTAGTTCGGAGGCGGTGCGGGCGAAGGTGTCGTTCAGGGTGTTGAATAGGACGATGTCATCGGCGGGGAGATAGACGAGGAAGGCAAAGATGTGTTTGTGGCGGCCCATGCGGCAGGAGACGATCCGGTGCATGCTGAGCCAGACGGGGTCGGTGTACTGGGGCTTGGTGAAGAGGGAGGTGTAAAACGGGCGGAGGTCGGGGGCGATGGTTTCTGATGCGGTTTCGGGGGATGGTTGAAGGGCGGCATCGACGAGGGGGGCTGCGGCGGGATCGGAGAGGATCTCGTAGGGGGGGCGGTCCCCTTCGTAGGAGCGGACAAGGTCGAGCCAGTCGTTGTCGAGGAATCGGGGAAGGCCCAGCATGAGCTTGCGGAGGAGGGGGCCATCGATTGTGGATGAGGGCGGGGCCATTTTTTTGATGGCGTCGCGGCCGTAGGAGTCGGCGATGGTGAGAACGGCGTATTGGATGCCGAAGGAGCCGGCGAGATTTTGTTTGAGGCGGTTGGAGAGCTCGAGGGTGGGAGAAAGGAATGTGGCGATGTAGTGGGGGCCGAGGATGGCTATGGAGAGGCCGATGCGGCGGAGGTTGAGTTCGCGGGCAAAGAGGATGGCATCGTCGAAGTTCTGGAAGGGCACGAGGAGGCTGTCTTCGTCTGAGGTGACGGGATGGAGGGGGACGATGGCGCGCGTGCAGATGCCTGGGGGGGATGAGATGCGGTGCTGGTAGGCGTAGAGGTTGGGGGATGAAGGTTCGGAGAGGTGGAAGATATGGCCGTCGGAGTCGACGATTTCCATGTCGATGAAATTGTCGGCAAATGTGCCGTATGTGGCGCCCCAGGTTGAGAAAAGGCCGGTGCAGATGATGTTGCCGCAGACGGTGGCGGCCGGTTCGGCGGTGTTGGCGCGGAGGTTGTGGCGGGAGGCTTCCTGCTGGAGTTCGAAGGAGGTGACGCCGGCGCCGACGGCGGCAGAGTAGTTGGCAGGATCGATGACGATGTCTTTCATGCGGGCTGTGTCGATGACGATCCCGTCTGTAAAGACCATGCCGTAGACAGAGCCGCCACTGCCGCGGACGACCGTGGGGAGGTTGTGGCGGTTGGCCAGTTGGGCGATGGAAGAGACCTGGGGGGTGGATGAAGGGAGGACGACATGGCTGGGCATCTGCATGTCTTTAAGGGGAAAGGGATCGTCGGCGTAGGTGACGAGGATGGCCGGGTCGTTGGAGGCGTTGGCAGGGCCGACGATTTGCTGCAGTTCTTGGAGGATGTCGTCTTCGGGGAGGGATTGGATGGGGAGGCCTTTTTGTTTGAGGGCTTCCACTTCGGCTTTGAGGGCCTCCATCACTTGTTGGGGCCTCATGCCGGTTGCGAAATGGCACTGCTTGTCGCAGATGCCGCACAGGGTGCAGGTGTCGGCGATGTCGATGAGGGCTGGGGTGAGAGGGATGAGGTTGCGTTTGAGGGCCGCATAGATGTCCATCCGTCCCTGGGGATAATAGGCGACGTAGTGTTTGGATGGGCCGGACGGGCAGAGGCCGGTTTCCAGGTAGTCGATCTTGCACATGGCGTAGTGACGGCACTGAGAGGCCGTCTTGAGGGGATCTTCGGTCATGGTGCCTCCTTGATGAATAATTTCATTTGGATATACCACAATCGACCGACACAGGACAACTATTAATTGGGGACAGGATACTCTGGCACCTATTTCCCTAGGCCATTTCTCTGTGATTTCCCCCAGGTATTCCCCCTCCCAAGCGCTTTTCTTTCCCCTAAACGCTGGCAGGTGTTTTATATTATAAAACAGTAGAAAATATTTCCGAAAAGACTCCCATCATCTATTTAGGTAATTATGATACATAGGTGACAGGGTATCCTGTCCCCAATTTTAGCTTAGCGTTTCATGTATTCGCGGATGATCTCGCGGAGGGTGACTTTATCGGTGCCGTCTATGGGAAGCGCTCTGATCTTGGCTTCGGTGTACATGTGGACAGCGACAGACATCATGTCGAGCGCCTTTTTTTTGTCACCCATATTATAAACGCTGAGGATTTGGTAGGTTTTTAGCTCTTCTTCTAGCTCACTGCTTAGGGATTGATACGGTCTAGGCTTGAGGGCTTCACCAAATTGTTTTTCGGCATCCTTGTACTTTCCGTCACGGTAATGCAGTCGTCCAAGGAGATAATATCCATAGATCTCATCGGGATGTGTTTCGACAAGCTTCTCGAGGGTTTTGCGAGCCTTTTTTGTGCTTTTCTCTTCCATATACATCTCGTAGAGGTGGTAGTATTGATCGATATTCTCAGGGTCTTTTGAGATCATGACTTCCAGCAATCCAGGGGAAGTGTTGGAGCTGTTATCATTTCCGCCTTCTTCTGACATTGTTGAGTCCGGTTCGGGTTTGCCGACGATTACGGTTTCTGCCTCTCCGGGCGAGTATTGGCCAAGTTTAAAATGGGCAATGATTCCGCCGAGTTCTCCCTGGACCCTTTCGTTGAAACCGATGCTCGAAAAGTCTTCATCACCCATCAGGGTAAGGGCCCGTTCCAAATAATCCAGGCTTTGGGTGGATTCTCTGATGTAGTAGCTCGAAAGGCTCAGGTAGATCAAGGCCTTGGCCTGGAGTTTTTTGTCCGAGTGGAGGCCGAAGAGGCTGGTTTTGAGCTGGTCGATGGCTTGGTCGAATTTTCCCGAGAGAAAGGAGTCTTCGCCCTTTTGGAGGAGCTTGATGTAGAATGGATCGATATATTGGGCCTCGATGAAGTTTCCGCCAAAAAGCAAGAGGCAGACACCTACCTGGAGGCAAATTAATAAGAGTAATACAACTCCTTTTCTCATACCTAGGCCCATATCAAAGCAATTGCTCTGGAAATTATTTATACAACGTAATCGAGCGTTTGTAAAGGGGGATATTTTCTCACCTCTTAAATTGGGGACAGGATACCCTGGCACCTATTTCTTGGTGCCAGGGTATCCTGTCCCCAATTTAAGATGATTTGACGATGGCGATGGAATCGAGGGTGGGCAGAATGTGGATCCGGGAGCCGGGGAAATCCTTTCTGCTCTGTGAGCTCGACCGCCACACGCATCTTTTCCGGATAAAATCGGGGTCTCTCTGCAAGTCTTTTCTGGCATTGGACAGGTTGAATACCTTCACGAGCGCCTTTTGGATAAAATGAGGATATATCGCAAACAAGGGAAACACGTAGTGGGGCTCGATCGGGGCGTATTTATTGGGAATGACAACGATGTATTGTTTGGCAACGCGGATGATCTCCGAGACGACCTGGCGGTATTTTCCATCATCGATGATGTGTTCCAGCATGCCGAAAGAGACGAGAAGGTCGAATTGAAGATCCTGGAATCGGCCTAGATCCCTTGCGTCTTGCTGCACGTAAATGAAACCGGGATGTTTGATGTGGATCTTTTCAGGAGGGAAAAGATCGACGCCGGTGATCTGGTAGTCAAGGGGAACAAATTCTTCGAAAGAGCGGCCGTCCGGGCCGCAGCCAAGGTCCAGAATTTTCATCTGGGGGGTGAGGTTGACTTTGGACAGAAGAAAACTGACGCGTTTTTTTCGGCGGTAAGCCAGAAGTCTCCGGAGTCTTGGCCCAAGCTCTCGTGTGTTCATATGAGTGATTTATACTTTAGCTCATTTGGGGATGATTTGTCTAGAATGGGCTCGCACTGACGGTTGAAGTCTGAGAAAAATAAGAGTAAAATTATTGTTTCCTTTAAGGAATCGATATGACACAGATAGAAGAGGCGCGAAAAGGAAATCTGACAGAGGCCGCAAAAGCCGTCGCTGAGGAGGAAAGTGTATCTCCAGAATCTCTAATGGGGCTTGTGGCAGAGGGGAAGGTGGTGATCCCCATCAATCCCATCCATTCCCCCATCCATGCCATAGGAATAGGCCAGGGGCTGAGGACCAAGGTGAACGTCAACATCGGAACATCGTCTGATTTTCCTGATGTGAAAGACGAGCTGGAGAAGGTGGCGATTTCGCTGAAGTACGAGACCGACACCCTGATGGATCTGAGCACCGGTGGAGACATCCTTATGATCCGGCGGACGATCCTGGATAAGGCTAGGATTCCGCTGGGGACAGTGCCGATCTATGAGGCGGCCATCAAGGCTATCGAGGAGAGGGGGTCCATCGTCGAGATGAGGGAGGACGACCTTTTCGAGGTAATCGAGAGGCAGGCTGAAGAGGGTGTCGATTTTATGACCGTGCATGCGGGGCTAACGAGCAATGCCATCGAGAGGCTGAAGAATCAAGGAAGGGTGGCCGATGTGGTGTCGAGGGGAGGAGCCATGCATCTGGCTTTGATCCTTCATCGTGGGGAAGAAAATCCCTTTTATGCAAATTTTGACCGGTTGCTTGAGATCGCAGGCAAGTATGACGTGACATTGAGTCTGGGCGATGGGCTGAGGCCAGGCGCGATTGCGGATGCAACGGATAGGCCGCAGATAGAGGAGCTGATAACGCTGGGGGAATTGGTACAGCGGGCCTGGGACAGCGGCGTGCAGGTGATGGTGGAAGGGCCGGGGCATATTCCGTTGGACCAGGTGGAGATGAACATCAAGCTCCAGAAAAGTTTGTGCAAAGGGGCGCCTTTTTATGTTTTGGGGCCGCTGGTGACCGATATTGCACCGGGGTACGATCATATTGTGTCGGCTATCGGGGGGGCGATCGCGGCGGCGGCCGGGGCGGATTTTTTGTGCTATGTGACGCCAAGCGAACACTTGGGGCTGCCGGGGCCGGATGATGTGAGGGAAGGGTTGATCGCGAGCAAGATCGCGGCCCATGCGGCGGACATCGTGAAGGGAGTGGCTGGTGCGAGAGAGAGGGATTTCAAGCTGAGTGTGGCGAGAAAGAAGTTGGATTGGGAAGAGCAGAAAAAGCTTGTGCTCGATCCTTATAAATTCGAGGAAGTGAGGAAGGAAAGGAGGACCAAATCAGAGGCCTGTTCCATGTGCGGTGACTTTTGTGCGATGCGCATTGTCAGCGAATTTTTGAATCCCGATGGAAAGGCCGATGCGGAGTGCTTCTGAGGATAGTGGCCTGGGGGGAGGCCTTCTGTTTGGGACGGCGGGGGTGCCCAAGTCGACTGTGGGGACATCCAGTTTAGCGGGAATTCAGAGGATAGTGGAACTGGGATTGGACTGCATGGAGGTGGAGTTTGTCAAAGGGGTGAAGATGGGCACAGAGACTGCCGGGAAAATCGGGGAAAAAGCGGAAGGATTGGGGGTGAGGCTAAGTGTGCATGCACCCTATTATGTGAACCTGAATGCAGCTGAGGAAGGAAAGAGGTTGGCCAGCATGGAGAGGCTGATCGCATCGGCAAGGATGGCAAGGAAATGCGGGGCGAAAAGCGTGGTGTTCCATGCCGGGTATTATGGGGAAGACGATGAGGAGACGGCGTTTCAGAATATAAAGAAGCGGGCGCAGGAGGTCGTGTCGGTGTTGGGGGCGGAAAGGAGTGGGGTTGTGCTGAGGCCTGAGACCATGGGGAAACGGAGGCAGTTCGGGTCGCTGGAGGAGATTTTGCGGTTGTGCCGGGAAGTGGATGGGCTGCAGCCCTGTGTCGATTTTTCGCATATACATGCGAGGGAAGGGAGCGGAAAGGCCAACAGCTACCGGGAGTTTGACCGGATATTGAGGAAGATCGGGCGGAAACTTGGGCGGTCGGCACTGATGGATATGCACATCCATGTGTCGGGAGCTGAGTACGGCGACAGGGGGGAATTGAAGCACCTGATGCTGGACGAGTCGGATTTCAGGTATGACGAGTGGGTGCAGGCCCTGAAGGATACGGGGGTGGAAGGCATGGTGATCTGCGAAAGCCCGATCCAGGAGCACGACGCCGTCCTGCTCAAAAACCTGTATCTAGCTTAGTTTAATTGGGGACAGGATACCCTTTCACCTATTTCTTTTTTGTAAGGGAGTACTTTCACCCTTAAAAAATAGGTGAAAGGGTATCCTGTCCCCAATTTAATTTATTTGTATATCCCAGTTTTTTCTGTATAATAAATTTATATGACCAAAAAGTATCGGCAAATATAACGATTGACCAAAGTTTTGTTCATTAGAGCCCTAGGAAATATATAATGGCAAAAAGGGGATCTTCTCCCAATCCATCCAGACGAACGGGGATGGTCATATTCGCGTTGATTTCTCTCACTTTTCTGGCTGCAGGTTACTGGCATCTGCGTACAGAAACAAAGCTCATCCGCCAGGAGAAGTCCCGCAATCTCGCAGCCATCGGAGAATTGAAGGTAAGCCAAATTGTGCAGTGGAGAAAGGAGCGGCTGGACGATGCCTATAATCTTGCAGGGAGTCCATTCTTCAGAAAAACGGTGGAAGAGTGGCTTAGAAATCCCGGAAACCTCCTCCTCCAGCAAGGTATTCTTAAACGCCTGCAACTCACCAGGGATGTCTATGGATATGCTAATGTTCTCCTTTTCGGTCCTGATGGACGCATTCTTCTTTCCGCCAATGAGGAACTTGAGCCAGTAGAAAATACGACAAGACGGACCATGGAAATAGCTGTGGCAGAAGGCAGGGCCGTGCTTTCAGACCTCTACTTCCGCTCCTCTGGCCTTGTCTACTTAGAAAGCGTCGTCCCTATTCTTGATGACGGTGGAGTCTCTATCGGAATCCTGCTTTTAAGATGCGACGCGCAGGCTTTCCTGTATCCTCTTCTCCAGTCCTGGCCGATGACCAGCCGCAGTGCTGAAACCCTTCTCGTCCGGCAGGAAGGGGAGGATGTCCTCTTTCTGAACAACCTGCGTTTCAAGACCGATGCAGCCTTCTCTCTGCGCTTCCCCCTCGCCCAAGCTGATCTTCCTGAAGTGCAAGCACTGCTTGGGAAAAAAGGCGTAGTGGAAGGCAAGGACTACCGCAGTGTAAAGGTTCTTGCAGACCTGCATCCCGTGCCTTCATCGCCCTGGTTCATGGTGTCCAAGGTAGACTCCTCCGAGATCCTGGCCGAAGGACGTTACCGATTCATCTTCACCACCCTTCTTGTCGCAATCCTCATCCTGCTCGCTGCTGTGGCCATTTCGCTCGTCTACCGGCGCCGGCAAGCCTTGCTCTATCGTGCGCTCTATCAATCGGAACAAGAGCATAGGCAAGCCCAGGAGGAGCTGCTTAAGTCCGAGGAACGGTACAGGAACACGCTGGACGACATGATGGAAGGCTTCCAGATTATCGGCTACGACTGGCGCTATTTGTATGTCAACAAGGCTGTTGTCAGGCATGCAGGAAGAACAAGAAAACAACTTCTTGGTAAGACCATGATGGAGTGTTATCCGGAGATTGAAAAAACCGAGATGTTTTCGGTGCTTCAGCGCAGTATGAAGGAGCGGACTTCGCATCGCATGGAAGATGAATTCACCTTTCCAGACGGCTCAGAGAGATGGTTTAAGCTCAGCATTCAGCCTGTGCCTGAAGGCATTCTGGTGCTTTCCGAAGATATCACCGAGCGCAAGCTATCGAAGGAGGCGCTGCAGAAGAGCGAGGAAAAGTACCGGATTCTCCATGAGTTCGCTGGCGAAGCCATCTTCACTTATAGTGCCGATCTCAAGATTATGGAGGTCAACAAAACAGCCTGCGAATATATTGGAGAGAGCAGGGAAGAAATTCTGGGGAGAGACATCTTCGAGCTCGGCATCCTTCATCCGGATGACATCAGCCTGTCGGTCGGAAATATCCAAAAAATATTATCCCGGGAAAAGGCCCTTGTGGTCGATAAGGTGCGTTTCAAGGGAAAGCATGGACTCTATGGAACTTTCCAAGTGACATCAACGGCAGTATTCCGGGACGGGGAAATCGTGGCCATCACCAATGTCTGCCGGGATGTCACTCTTGAAGAGCAGCTTTATTCCGCCCTCGAGGCCTCGGAGAAAAGGTACAAATATTTATTCAACGCGGGAAACGATGCTGTCTTCGTCTACGGGTTTGAGGAGAAAGAAAAACCGGGGAAATTCGTTGAAGTCAACGATCTTGCCTGCACACTAACAGGATATTCCAGGAATGAATTATTCCAGCTCACTTCTGTTGATCTGACCGTGCCGGAAGAAAAAGAACATGTTTACGAGTTCAATCGCATTTTAAGTGAAAAAAAACACCAGGTTTTCGAGCGAACATTCCTTACCAAAGATAAACGCAGGATTCCAACCGAAATCTCCTCCCACTCATTCCTGCTCAACGATGAGCCCACGGTGCTCTCTATCGTCCGCGACATCACGGAACGCAAGAAAAGGGAAGAAAGCCTCAGGACCGCCCTCAAAGAGAAAGAAAGCATACTCCAGGAAACACACAGCCGAGTCAAGAATAACTTGCAGATCATGTCCAGCCTTCTCAGGCTCCAAGCTTGCCAGATCAGCGACAAAAAGGCTCAAATGGCACTCACGGAGAGCCAGACACGGATCCACTCCATGGCCCTGATCCACGAAAAACTCTACCAGTCAGAGGACTTTTCCAGCATCGACTTGGCCGATTACATCGAAAAGATGGTCACCTATCTCTTCGCCGTCTACGAGGCGAACGCCCGGCAGATCCGCTTCAAGATGGACATGCACCCGATCGAGATGGAAATCAGCCGGGCCATTCCATGCGGGTTGATCATCAACGAGCTCGTTTCCAATGCCCTCAACCATGCCTTTCCAAGGAGTAAAAAGGGGGAATTGACGGTCAGGATTTTCAAGGACAGGGGCGGAAAATGCCATCTGATCGTCAAGGACACAGGCTGTGGAATCCCGGAGAAGATCGATATTCAAACGCCCCAAACCCTCGGCCTCCAGATCGTCACTGACCTTGTCAAGCAGCTGGAGGGAAAGCTCAAGCTCCGCCGTGATGGCGGCACCGAATTCGAAATCACATTTTAGGATTAAATCGGTACCTGGATATCCTGTCCCCAATTTTTGACTAATTCTTTTTTTTGTATCCTTCGGTGACGTCGTACGTTCCTTTGGGAGCCGATTTTTCTGCCACTTCGATCAACTCCTGCGTGGATTTAACATCCGTCCCCATCATGGACATGGATCCGGTCGACAACACAACGATGCCCTTGATTTTTTCCATCTCCTTCATCATGTCTTCGATCCCCTGAGTCTGGCCCAGCAAGGAAAAGTTGAGGTTCCGGTACAGTTCGTAATCGATTTTTATGTCCTCTGACGCCCAAACCTCGGACTTGGTTGTCATTCCCATCATGCTCATCGTCATGTTGTATTTTTTACAATTCCAGTCCTTTATTTTTTGAGTTTCGCCTGTTGCCTTCACAGTGACTTTGGGCTTCATCATCTTGGCGAATCCGCCCATCATTTTTTTGGCTTCAGCCTGCTCTTCGTCCGACATATCAGAGGCGGCAATGGCACTGGAGAAAATATCGCCTTTGCTGTCGATGGGCATTTCTATGTATTCCATTTTTGTGTGATCGAGCATGTACATCACCGTCAAGTCCATCCGGATGATTATGGACGAGTCCTCGCCATGGTCCATCCGGGCCATGTCTTTGGTCATCCAGGTCACGAACATGTCGTCTTTGGCCGGTTGACTCTTACCCATCATCGAGAAGCTGTCCGTGTGGTTTTTCTGCTTGATGTAAACATCCGCCTGCACAGCGAGCGGGACGATAACGCATGTTAAGACAAAAAATAGCCCAAATGCCCTCAAACTTTTTTTAAATTTCATAGTTCGTTCCTCCTAATTTTCTTTAAATTGGTACCTGGATATCTTGTACCCAATTTACTAATGCTTGCCTTTTATTTCCAGTCTCCAGCGGATTTTCCCGGAGGCTTTTCCGGCTAACGCTTCGGTAAACTCCACAAACTCAGGGGGAAGTTCTTTCACTTCATCGATGCTTCCTTCCAATTCGTCCGGGCTTTCTCCTGAAAATTTGCTTTCGATGAGGATTTCTTCTTCGTATTCTGTCACCCCTTCGTCTTTTTCTTTCTTATCGTGTTGGATCGGGCCGACATCTACTACGAGTCGCCCATCCGCTGTTACAGTTATATTCTCCACATGGAGTTTTCCCTCGATCTTGTACGTTTTTTTCTTCAGATCGATGATGAGCTCAAGACCGCATTCGGAGCGGGACAATAACCGGCCGCTGGCTTCAGCTTCATCTTTGCCGGTCATTTGTATTTTTCCCGCTTCACCCTGCATCACGACCTCAGATTCCAATTGATCCAGAAAATCGAACCTTGCAGACTTCAGTTCATATATTCTGACTCTTTCATTCGCACGGTCCAGTTTAAAGACAACATCCAACTTCCAGATGGTCGTTCCCAAGTATTTGCTCTTCGGCATCATAGCGGTTAAAAGGGATTCATCCCCGCTTGAACTTAATTTGAATGTGGATGAGATCGTCCCTTCCCAGTCGCACCCTATATCGATCTTGAGCTCATAAATTTTCTCATTCTTGCGTGTTCGAGAATACGGATAAACATCGGGATCGAGCACATCACAGGAGTTATACACGGTGATAGTATCTTCATCGCAATCTCCACACTCCTCAGAACTGGGAGCCTTGTATGTGTAATATCTATGATATGAACTTGCTCCCCACTCTTTCTCCCTGATCTTATTTTCCTCAGAGAGCTCAATCTCTCCGTACTCAGTAGTGAATACAAAGCGATTTTCGCAGGCACCACCATAAAATGGTTTGGCTTCCCTTCCTTTCCTGTCCCTGGAGCTTTTCATGTCGATACGCACTTCTTCATCGTATTCCGCACACTCTTTTTCAGGCTCCATCTCGATAGTGACCGGCATCCGCTCGTAGTCCCAGGCGACCTCATGTAGAGGGGGCGTAGCCTGAATCTGCGATAGAATGGCGGCTTTATGACTGAGCGGATCGGTCGTTTCACTCCAGGAGTCCCAGCTTTCCACGAAGTGATTAAAACTATGACCGAAGTCGCCGAATCCTGGTCCTTTGTCCTGTGCCTTGCCCGCAACAAACCAGAGGCCGAGGAGAAGGTGGGATCTGAAAGGCCCCTTCTCGACGACCCGACGCCTCCCATGTTCATCTGTTTCAAAACGGGGGCGGTTTATGCCGCCCTCGAAAACGTGAAACTCAACCGAGATCAAATATTCGTAATCATCCCAGTAGACAAAACTGAAGTATTCGGTTTTGGCTGCCTCCTTGAATGATTCGATAATGCTGGATAAGCCTTCGACATACTGTCGATCGGCAAATTCGATGACTTTGCAGCGGCGCGGGCAATCAGAACCGAAAACCCGGGCCGGCCGCCATGCTGTGGCGAAAAGAATCAGGAAGGCCAACGATAATACCGGCGCCGCAATTTTTCTCATCGGTCGATTCCCAAATAAATCGGTACCTGGATATCCTGTCCCCAATTAATTATCATTCAAAAATTATCACAGAAATCCAAACGAAGTCAATAAAGGGGAAATCGATTCTGAAGGCATCCTCTCTATGGGTGACGCGCCTCCGATGAAATTCACCCTCTGATTCATCGCCAAAAGGTATTGGCTTTTTCCCCAATTGCTGCATAATCGTGCTGTGAATAAAAACTTAGTTTTGATTTTTTTCCTAACTTGTGATAATTTATCCTACCCGTGAACACAAAAGGGTAATGTTTGGGTGGAGAAAAAAAATTCATAACAACATGAAGAATCGACCATGAGTAAATTTGGAAGAGGATTCAGACACAATACAGTCAAATTTTTATCCTATTGGAGGGTCCGATATTTCCGGTTCATGGGCACAACCATTGGGAAAAACTGTTTTATAAGCTGGGGTGCTCATCTTGATATCAGAAGAGGAAAAATCACTATCGGGGACAACGTGAACATTGCACACGGAACCTATATACTGAGTCACACAGGGTATCGGTCGACGAAAGAGGAGATCGAAACGGTCATCGAAGACAACGTCAAGGTATTTGTGAACTCTGTCGTTCTCCCCGGAGTGAGAGTGGGGAAAAACTCGGTGGTCGGTGCAGGATCCGTGGTCATGAAAGACGTCCCTCCAGATGTGGTCGTCATGGGCAATCCCGCGCGGGTAACGCAACAGATGGATCCCGGCAATCATCAAAAACCATCGGCCTGATCCGGGCAACTTCCCCCTAAAACATGTCATACAATCATGAATATTTTGTGGTTTCTCGACAAAGAATTCGACGTGGCCTTTAATGTGTCGGCCAGAATGGCCACGCTCAAACACCTGGAAAAAAACAACCATGTTCATGTGGTCACCACCTACAGGCACGAGAAAAAGAAATTCGCAAATCTAAAAAGCCAAGTGACCTACCTGGATCGCATCAACCTTCCGTTTGTCAAAACGATCTTCCTTTTCCGCCAGCATCTCCGTTTTCTCAAACAATTCGACAGGCTCGGGGAGTTCGACGTCGTTTTTCTCAACTCGAGCAACATGTTCCTGCTCAAAAGACTGACCACACTGCGCGACAAGCACGGCTTCAAGCTGGAACTGGATGTGCGCACACTGCCTGTCGATCACAATTTTTTCAAGCGGCAGCTGCACAATTTTTTCTTCCGGAAGAGTGTGAAGTTAGCCGCACGGCTTTTCGATGGGATCTCCTACATCACAGAAGAGATGCGGGATTATTGCATAAAAAAATTCAACCTGCCGGAACACCGAACCTCTGTGTGGAGCTCGGGAGTGGATTTCGAACACTTCAAGCCCTTGCCCCGGCAAGAAGACACCCAAAAATTCCGTTTGATGTACCATGGCAAAGTGGATGTTCACAGAGGAATTCACGACATCGTCAAGGCATTGGGAATATTGGACCGGGACGACATCCAGCTCGTTCTGCTCGGCGAGCTGAACGAGATGTCCGAGCTCAAAAAACTTGCGGATAAGCTGAACCTGGCCGACCGCGTTATGTTCCAGCCAACGGTTCCCTACAATGAGGTGCCGGAGTGGATCAACAAAATCGACGTGGGCGTGCTCCCCTTCCCGGAGTGGCCTCCATGGAACACCTGTTCGCCCATCAAGCTTTTCGAATATTTGGCCTGCGGCAAGCCTGTCGTGGCCACAAGCATCCCAGCCCACAAAAGCGTTCTCGGGGGCAAGAGCTTTGCCTTTTTGTCCGAGACTTCCGGACCCGATGGCCTTGCCAAAGCCATCGAGGATGCCAGGTCACAGAAAAACAATTTCGAAAAACTAGGTGAAGAAGCCAGAAATTTTGTTAAAATGAACTTCGGCTGGGATACACAACTGGCCGAACTGGAAAGATTTTTGAGAAATTTGTGATGATTTTAACCTTAAAAACACGAAACAACATCATCTTGGCGCTGACCTTTCTGATGATCACAGTCTTTCTGGCCGCAGCCATCGTCGAACAAGATAGCACCCTCATTCTGGGGGCAGTGGCCTTTGCCGCGACACTGCTCATCCTCAGGTCCAACATGGTCGCGTTCGTGATCCTGCTCATCATCGCCTTTTCCGGAAACACATTCGAAGAGCTCAAACTCGTGCCGCCTCAATTCACATGGTTGAATGAATTCGTGATCCTTCTGCTGTTCGCAAAGGCCATCGTTCTGAAGACATTAAAAAGGGAAAAAATTCACCTGAAATTTCTGGGCATCGTGTTGTTTTTTGTCTTCATCATGTGGACTTCCTACCAGTTCCATGCCACCTCGATCTTGCACACCGTTCTGTTTTTCCGCCTGCTGATCCGTTTTTATTTGCTATTCCTGGCCATCATCAACCTGGAACTTGACGAAAAGTTCATTCAAACCATCAAAAAGGCCCTGATATTCCTGTTCATCATCCAGATACCGACGGCTGCGATAAAAATGGTCTTCGTGGGAATAGGAGAGGAAGCTATCGGGACATACGCCACACACGGTGGAGGCCCTTCGGCCGTCATCCCTCTGATCGCGATAAGCTTTATGTTCGCTTTTTATTTCTATTACAAACCCTCGGTGTGGTACATCGTCGCGGCCGTGGGTTTTGTGGCATTCGGGGTGATCGGCGGGAAACGGGGCTTGTTTTTGTTTATCCCGGTCGTCGTCCTTTTTCTGGCTATATTCATGAGAGAGCGATTCAAAAAAGCCGCCGTCTATTTAGTCATCGCCGGGATAATGGTGGTATTGACTGGCTACATTTCCATAAGGCTGATGCCCACACTCAATCCTCAGCACAAAGTCTGGGGCGAGGTGGATCTGCAATTTGTGAAGAACTACCTCATGCACTACACCATGGCACGTTACGAAGGGGCTTCCGGTGGCCGGGTGATCACCACCATACAAATCTACGAAATTCTCAGGGCCGAGGGACTGTCGGGCATCTTGTTCGGACTGGGTCCGGGGAGTTATATCGAAACCCGGTTCGAAGGTCTCAAAACAACGTATGTGGAGACGAGGTCCTTGCCGATCGAATATGGTGTGCCGGGATCCTCCTGGCTGGCCTTGCAGGTGGGATATGTCGGTTCCTTCGTGTACCACCTTCTTTTTATCCTCATTTTGCTGTACGCGGCACGCTTTTTCAAGTCGGAATCCGATCCCTACTGGAAATCATTCGGTTTGGGCATGGTAGGATTTTCTTTCGTGATGTTCCTGATAAGTGCGACCTATTGGTCGGTATTTATCGATGACATGCTTCCTTTGATCTATTTCATGCTGGTCGGATTTCTGGTCATAAAAAAGATGGAAAGAGACGAAGACGGCGTCGAACAATCCGCGTGATTCAAATGACTTCTCACAGAATCCTATTCCTCTCTCCTACCATGCAAGGAAAGGGCGGAGTCGTGGAATTTTGCCGGATGCTGGTGGCCAATCTCGGGCCGGATTTCGAGGTGGACCACCTGGTGGTCGCCAACCGGCCGGGCATCAGGAATCCGTTGCGGCGTGTGGGACATTTTGTGGGCGATTACTTCAAGTTGAGGAAAAAACTGAAAGGATCTCGATACAGCCTTTGCCACCTCAATCCGTCATTCCGGATTTTGGCGCTGATGCGGGATGGATTGTACTTGAGACTCATCCACAAGCACTATCCCGGGCGCATCCTGGTGACTTTTCATGGGTGGGATGGACGGTTGCTGGAAAAAATCGCTAAAAATTCCCTCCTCCGGGCCCTGTTGAACAACACTATAGGGAAAGCGCGTCTGATCCTGGTGTTATCGGGCAAGTTCAAATCTCAGCTGGAGGGCCTGGGCTATCCACCCGAGAAAATAAATGTCATCACCACGATGTATGAAGAAAATTTTGCCGACAGGCCGGAGAGGGATGAGGGGTCGGGGGAAAAGGCGGAGCTGGTGTTTGTGTCGCGCCTAATCCGGTGCAAGGGAGCGCACATCGCCGCTGAAACCGTAAAAAAGCTGGTGGAGGCGGGGTATAAAACGATCCATGCAACCTTTGCCGGGGATGGACCGGAGTGGGAAGGGCTCCGGAATTATGTCCAGAAAAACAGGCTGGAGGACTATGTCGGGTTGGCAGGGTTTGTGAGAGATGAGGAAAAAAGAAAGATTTTCGAGGAGGGGGATATATTCCTATTTCCGACTTACTGCCAGGAGGGGTGCCCGATAGTGATTCTCGAGGCGATGGGTGCGGGGATGGCCATTGTCAGCACCCCGATGGGTGCCATTCCGGAAATTGTGGAGCAAAACAAAAACGGATTTCTTGTGGAGGGACAAAATCCGGAAGATTTTTTCGACAAGATAAGCCATCTGCTGGACGATCGCTCGCTGATGAAAAAAATGCAGGTCCAAAACCAGACAGAGGCAAAAACGAAATACAGGGCTGGGGCGGTCACGCAGAAAATCGAGGCTTTCTACCGGCAGATGATGGAGGAATGAGACGGGTCAAAGATTGAATGCCCTGTGCCAGATTTCCAGCATCAGGAGGGCCCAAATCCGGTTGGCGTGGTTCTTGTTCCCGAAAATGTGCTCATCCAGGAGCTCCTCGATGTATGTCCTCTCGAAATATCCCCTTTTGAGGCTTTTATCGCTCAGGAGAATGTCCCGGACATAATCCTTCAGGTCTCCCCGGAACCATTCCATGATGGGGATGCCAAATCCCATTTTGGGCCGATTCAGGATGTTTTTGGGGAGCAGGTCTTCCAGGCTTTTCTTGAGGATGGCCTTCAAGGTCGAATGATTCAACTTGAGATGGGGGGGGATTTTTGCGGTAAATTCCATGAACTCGTGATCGAGAAACGGGGACCTGACCTCCAGGGAATTGGCCATCGTGGCGATGTCCATTTTGACCAGAAGATCCTCGGGCAGGTAGGTCGTGATGTCGGAGTAGAGCAGCTTGTCTAATAAAACATCGGCCTTGGCATGTTTGAAGGCGGTGGCCAAGTATCGATGGGCATCGATGCCATCGAGACTGGATTTCATTTGGTGGGAGTAGAGTCGGTCTTTTTGTTCTGTGTTGAAAAAAGTGTACCAGTGAATGTTCAAGTTTTCGGGGGGCTGGATGAAAACCGAGGAAATTTTCATGGCTTTCCGGATGAAATCGATGCGCCCGGCTGAAGCGGGGATGAGGTCCATGACCTTGTTGAATATTTTCCCGCCTATGGTCCGGTAAATTTTGGCAAGGGTGTGTGCCCTTCTGAGGGACCGGTACATCCGGTAGCCGGCAAAGTTTTCGTCTCCGCCGTCTCCGCAGAGAGCAACGGTGACGCAATTGCGGGTTTCTTTGGCAAGGTAGTAGGAGGGGAAGGCGGATGAATCGGCGTAGGGCTCACCATAATGCCACGCGAGTTTCTCGAGAACTTCGACCATTTGAGGCTTGACGATGAACTCGGTGTGGTCCGTGCCGAAGAGGTCGGCAACCTGGCGGGCATATTTAAGCTCTGAATATCCCTGCTCTTCGAACCCGATGGAGAATGTCTTGACTGGAGTTGAGCTGACTTCGCTCATCAAACCCACGACTGCGGAGGAATCGATTCCCCCGGAGAGGAAAGCGCCGAGAGGAACATCGCTGACCATCCTGATCTTGGTGGCCTCTTTCAATTTTTCTCTGATCCGGACACAAAATTCTTCTTCGGAGAGGTTTAATTTGTCTCTGAAATCCAGATCCCAATATTTTTGGATGTGGACGTTGCCGGATTTATCGCAAGTGAGGAGGCTTGCAGGGGGGAGCTTTGCGATGCCTTCGAAGATGGACGCCGGTCCGGGCACATACTGATAAGTCAGGTAGCTGTCCAGAGCTTCGAGGTTGACTTTTTTGGAGATGCCGGGATGCTCCAAAATACATTTTATTTCCGAGCCGAAAATGAGAGTTCCGTTGTGGAGGGCGTAACTGAGCGGCTTTTTTCCCAGGCGGTCCCGGGCCAAAAAGAGGCGTTTTTTGTTTTCATCCCAAATGGCTAGGGCAAACATTCCTCGCAGATATTTGACGCATTCGGTGTCGTGCTCCTCGTACAGATGGGCAATGACTTCTGTATCGGATTTGGTGTAGAATCTGTGTCCCCTTTTTTTGAGGTCCTCCCGCAATTCCTGAAAATTGTAGATCTCTCCGTTGTTCACGACCCAGACGGTTTTTTCTTCGTTGTGGATGGGTTGCTGGCCTGTGTGGAGGTCGATGATGGATAGCCTCCGCATACCGAGGCCGACATTGAGGTGGAAGTAATAGCCTTCGTCGTCAGGTCCCCTGTGGATGATGGTGTCGCACATTTTGCGAAGGAGGCCCTGGTCAACATCCTGTTTTGAGCCGTAATTAAAAATGCCGCATATTCCGCACATTCAACTCTTCCTCAGATATTCTACCATAAATTAATTGGGGACAGGATACCCTTTCACCTATTTCTTTTTTGTGAAGGAATACTTTCACCTTATAGAAATAGGTGAAAGGGTATCCTGTCCCCAATTTCATTTGAGTTGGACAATTGGATATGCGAAAATATTCCGTGTTGGGATAGAAAATGGAGGTATGGATGAAAAAATTCAGTCTGTATTTAATGATAGGACTTTTGGTGATGACATTTGGATGCCCTGGGAAGGACGAGGCAGAGGTAGAAAAATCAGGGCCCGTAGTGAACGAAGGATATGTGATGGTGGATGAGGGGGTGGAGCTGCGGTACAAAACGGTCGGAGACGGGCCGGAGGCGGTTATTATCCCCGCCGCTATCTACATGGAGTTTGAGTTCGAAAAACTCGCCGATGAGAGCCGGACCTTGATTTTGTATGACCAGCGAGGAAGAGGAAAATCCAGTGCGATTGCCGATGTTTCACAGTTCAGCATGGATTTCGAGATCGCAGATTTGGAGGCGATTCGGCAACACTTCGGGAAGGAGAAAGTATCATTGATCGGATGGTCATATCTGGGGGGATTGGTCATCCTTTACGCCAACCGATTTCCCGAGCATGTGAACAGGATCGTGCAGATCGGGCCGATTTCCCCGACATACGAGATCTTTTTGCAGTATCGATCCACCCCGTTCGACGAGGAAAGCATGGCCCAGTTGAAGCGGCTGCAAGATGAAGGATTGGACAAGTCCGACCCAGAAAAGTTTTGTAGCGAATACTGGGATATCTACATGACACGGATCTTTTACGATCCAGAGAAGATCAAACTTTTCCGGAACGACAAGTGCAAGTGTGAAAACGAAATGCCGGACAATGTCAGTGTGCAGCTTGGTGCGATCATCGGAAAGCTCGGGGAATGGGATTGGCGGGATGAGGTGCAGGGACTGGAGGCGCCGGTGCTGACTATCCATGGGGAAAGCGACACGCTGCCGCTGGAGGGATCGCGGGTTTGGGTGCAGACAATGCGGAACGCGAGGCTATTGTATGTTCCAAAGGCCGGGCATCTACCTTTTGTGGAGCAGCCTGGGATGTTTTACCTTGCTGTTGACACCTTCCTCAAAGGCGAGTGGCCCGCCGGTGCCGAAATCTTCGGCACCCCTATAGAATAATTATTAAATTGGGGACAGGGTATCCTGTCCCCAATTAATTATTCGAGCTTAATGGTTTGGGAGCGGTTGCCGGCGTGGCGGGATTCGTAACTGACAGTCACTTCCCCTTTTCCCTCCACGAGGAACTGGTGTTCCACCTTGCCGAATCCAGGAACGACCAGGAACTGCAGCTCGGGCCGGTGCTTTTTGTACGTCACTTTGTCCATGTAGGCATCGGTCAGCAGCCCACCGGCCACCACCTTGGCTTTGGCCCCAGCAACCTTCAGCATATCCTTGGGATAGAGCTTGACCTTCTGGGCCAAGTAGCTCATTGTCGGGATGGCTTTGTTGTTCGATAACCGCGTCCTTACCCGGTAGAGCCCCTTCCCTACCTCCTTCACTTCGGTCACATCCAGGCTCACTTCCGGCGTGTGCCTGGCCGTGAACAACACCGCCATGCTATTCCGGTGAACCAGATCGATCAGCATAAAGGGCGCTGAGAGCCGGGAGCTCATCTTCACCCATCCGCCGATCTCCACTTCCCCATAAGTCGGATGATCGTACGAGGTCCACGGCTTGTAAAGATCCCCAAATGTCAGGTTATCGCTGAACCGCAGCCGCTCCAGCTCTGTCGAACGGCCCATCATCATGGCCATGATATCGTCCTCCCCTTCTGGCTGCGAACCGGGCTTTTTTTCCTTTTGGGACCGGAAAGTCTCGGTCTCGGCCTGGAAAACCTCTCCCACATACCCGTAAGCGCCCATCATCTGGGTCAGAAACTCGCATGAATCCCCATAGGTCGTGTACAGGTCTTTCCAGCTGACCAAATACCGGTATCCCGGGAGGATCCGCTCGGACTGTTCCCCTAAATAGTCATACACGGCAATGTCCTGCTGGGGATACTCCCCTAATCCTTTCCGGCTGGGCCCTCTCAGGTTCATCCCCCCGGAGTTGTGGAAGGACCACACCATGCAGATGTTGGTGCGCTGCACAACCCATTCCCCCAGGGATTTCAATCCCACTCCCGAAAACGGATACTGACCGGCGCCACCTTGCACATATTCGGGCGCCCAGTCAAATCCCCAGTTGCGGTTGGGATCCACATAACCTTCGGCATCCTCGTTGACTTGGCCATCCCCGTCGTTGTCGATGCCTTCGTCTCCCAGCATGGTCCACTCGCCTTTCTCGCCCGGTTTCACACGCACCATCAGGCGCGGATCTTCCGGATGGGTCTTGAACTGCCCAAAAGGATCTCGCTTGCGCATCCGCGTAATGTTGCCGTCCCCGTCCAGGTCATCGGGAAAATCCTCGTCATACAAGCCGTCCCTGTCATCATCCACAGGGATGCGGAGGCTGCGGTTGGAGTTGGGATCGTTGGGATCGGCAAAGAAATGGTACCTACCGTCAGGATTGACCACCGGGCAAAAATAAAAGCAATTCCTGTCCACGAGCCCGGTTATTTCTTTGTTTGCGCCGTAATTCCCGAGCAGGTAGTCCATCGTGTACAGGCAGATCTCGCCGCCCTGGATCTCGTTGCCGTGGATGTTGCCGTCCACCCACACCCCCGGTTTATCCAAAGCCTTCCCTGTTTTGGGATTGTTGATGGTCATCACATAAATGGGCCTTTCCTCTTCGGTCTTTCCCACCATATCCAGGGTTGTCAATTCCGGATAAGTTTCGTTTAGTAGTTTGACCGCCTCATACACCTGGGCCAGGCTGTAATAATGATCGAACCGCAGCGGGAGGGTAATCTTGGCGCTCTCGTCAGCCGAAGAAAATGAGGAAGCAGGGATCATGTATATCAAAACCGTGAAAATCAAAATTGACAGTGCAATATGTTTTTTCATCGGGAACCTCCTATGGAAATGGATGCCGCATCCGACCAGGCCATCTCCGTTTGTGCTTTCACGGTCAGTTTTGTGGGTTTTTCGGCATGGACGATCCAGGTTACAGATGCAGATTGGCTGCCGTCAATGGATTGGATCAAGCTTCTTTTTTTGCCATCGACGATCTTGAATCCCTCTCCCTCGAGGGTCACAATAACGGGTAGGATGCGTTTATTGCGCTTCCCCATGGCCGTGGGATAAGGAAGATAGCCTGCGTTTTCCACCCAGACTTTGACCTGGTATACACTGCTCCCCATCGGCTTGACCTCAGTTTTGCCGACCTTGATCCGGGCCATTTTCTGGCTCAGTTCGAACACCCAGGGCACCTGCCCTTCGAGGAGGCTTGTGATCTTTTCGGGAGGCGGGGTATTGCTCACAAAAGGCACTTCACCACCGATCTCGACCTCGCCGAGCGTAGGGTGTTGGAAGGGCGCCCACTCGACAAATCCTTTGCCGCCCAGCTCTTTGTCGCTGAAGGCCAGCAGGGCTTTATCCTTAGGATCGGTCCCCTCCTCGCTCGGGGGCTTGGGCATCTGTTTAATCATCTCGGCCATCTTTTTGGTGTCCATTTTGCCGCCCTCGAGGGCGTCGATCACCATCTTGGCTTTGAAATTCGCCGGTGCCCCGGACGATTTGAGGAAAGCATCGATCTTTTCCTCTCCGAGGGCGATAAATTCCTCGTTGGTCATTTTTTCGAGTTTTTCCGGCGTTATTTCTTCCCCTTCCTTCTTTTCCTCCTTCACCTTGGGAAGTGTCCAGAAATCCATCGCAAAGGAAGGAAGTCCCAGGTGGTAGTATGTCCACAGCTCGAAGGAACCGTCCTTGTCAGAGGCTGGCTCCAGGCGTTCGGTGTCGATCTTGTTCTGTTTGAGGAACTCCTTGAATTTTTCAGAAAGCTCCTTGTAGAACTTCAGATCATCGGCCAGGGGATTGACAACCCCTCCCAGGCCGAGGAAGCTGGCGATCATGGATTCGTCCACATCCATTCCTGGGGGGACGATGGGCTTGACCAGTTCGATGACCTCTTCCATGGTGTAGGTCTTATCAGGGTCGGCACCCATGAAGGAGGCGTACCTTTCGGGGATTTTGAGCTGGGTCAGGTCCACTTCGCCGCGGCGTCCGCCGCTGGGGGGATTCAGGCAAAAGTTGGCCGCACCGAAAACAAAGGTTATTCCGATCTCCCTGTGGTCGGAAGCGAATTCGATCAGGGGGAAACTTTCCTTTTCCGAGCCCGACCAGCGGCCGCTGATGGCGGTGAAAAACTTGAACAAGTGGGGAAAGGTGATCCCGATGTTGATGCCGCCGGGACCGTCTTCGTTGTATTCGCCGTCAGCATCGTCGTCCAAGCCTTCGGTGTAGAGCTTGTACATGCCTTTTTCGCCTTTGGACCAGTCGGCACGCTTCATGAGGCGCGGCTCGCCGGGGATAGGGATCCACTGGCCCTCAGGATCTTTGACGCGCATGGCCGTGATGATATCGTTTTGGTCCAGGTCGTCCAGGCCGTCCTCATCGGTTTGGTCGTCCTGGTCGTCATTGACAGGAGTGGCGTTGCGCGGGTCCATCTTGAGAGGCTTTTGGAAATAGCCGATGGCAGCATCGGGATTCCCGCATGGGAGTATGTACCAAGTCAGGTCTTTGTGGATATCTGGTTTTGCCAGGATGAGTTTGATCAGGTAAAGGGCCGCTTCGGATGACAAGGGGACTGTCCCCTCCATGTTGGCCACGACCAGTGCTGCGGGGATGGTCTTTTTGGCGTTTTTAACTTCAGGGCCGATCTCGAGCATCAGGATGTCACGGCCGCCTGCGCTGCGGGCAATGGTGTGGAGTTTTGTGGCAGTTGGGTTTGCGCTGGCAAAATCTTTGAGTGCCGTGTTGATAGCGGCCGGTGTGTGGTACCGGTCGAAAGTCAACTCGGCCGCCGCCATCCCTCCGCACATTAAAAAGGATAAGATGAGAACGAAAACGATAGGCTTTGTGCTGAACATGCGCACCTCCCTGCAAAAATATGAAACGCTATTGTCCCAAATCCCCCACAATAAAGCAATCTTAATTGGGGACAGGATACCCTTTCACTTATTTCTATAGAGTGAAATTTTTCCTAACAGAAAAAAATAAGTGCCAGGGTATCCTGTCCCCAATAAAAGCGCTCAACTTGACAAGAAGGGAAAAACTTGCGTAAATGTTGTGTTATCCGCAGACGAGGACAAAGAGATGAAACATACAAAAAAAGTAGCTATTCTGGCTGTATTTTTTCTCTGTGCTAGCCTATCGAACGCGGACATCCTCCAGAAGGGCGATAAGTTCCTGCCGTTTTCGTTGATCTCCAGCCATGATGACATATACACGGTGACACTGGAGGAAGGGAAACTGACAGTCAAGATCGCGCCGATGGCCGGGGGTGAGGAAAAAGTCATTCATCCCGATTCGGTTTTGCTCGATTTCTGGGCCACGTGGTGTGTGCCCTGCCGGAAAGCCATGCCGTATATGCAAAAACTGCACGAAAAATACAAACCGGGTGAAACAAAGGACTCTGGCGGACTCATCTTGCTGGGAATTTCCATCGACAACAAGGGCAATAAAGTCGTCAAACCTTTCTTCAACAAACTGGACTTCACTTATCCCATGCTGGCCGATCCGACCGAAGGTGAGGATGAAATGATCCGCTCGGCCAAAGATATGAAGGCCAAATACAAAGTGCAGGCCATCCCTGTCGTTTATCTGATCGATTCAGAGGGCATCATCCAGCATGCCCATACAGGTTTCAAGGAGAAAGATATTGAAGATATCGAGAATGCCATAAACGCAGCCACCGAGGAGAGATCCCGATGAAAAAACGAAAATTGCCCTTGATTTTGTTTGTCCTATTTTTGGTGATCATGATTGCCGGGCTCAGTTTGGGAGAGTACGCTTATGTCCTCGAAAAGGCCATCTCGATCTGTTTGAGCTGCATAGGGATCGGGTGATGGGCCTAGGACTGATCAAGCGGCGTCGCTGGTTCCAGGCATTCTCTTTTCTGGCCATCAATGCTTACATCCCGGCATGGTTCAAGGGGGAGATCTACCAGGGAAGCATCAAAGGGACCTGTGTACCGGTGCTCAATTGTTACTCCTGTCCTTCGGCCATGGGTGCTTGTCCGATGGGTGCGATACAGAACTTTTTCGCCACGGCAAGATTCAATATATCGATCGCCCAGTATCAATTCGGATTGTATGTGATAGGATTTTTAGGCGCGGTAGGCAGCCTGGTGGGACGGATGCCCTGCGGATGGCTCTGTCCCTTCGGATTTTTGCAAGAACTCCTGTACAAGATCAAAACAAAAAAATTTCGCATCCCCAAACCTTTGACCTACATGAAATACGTTGTTCTTGTGATGTTTGTGGTCCTGCTTCCGCTTCTGATCATGGATGAATATGGTTTCGGCCAGACATGGTTCTGCAAATGGATATGCCCGGCTGGCACATTGGAAGCCGGGCTGTCGCTGGCCGCCATCAGCCCGGACATTCGGGGCCAGCTCGGCTTTCTGTTCTCGTGGAAATTCGCGATCCTGGTCCTGTTCATCGTTTGGATGATCGTGAGCAAGCGCCCGTTTTGCCGCACCACATGCCCGCTCGGGGCGATCTTTGCCCTGTTCAACAGAGTCAGTCTCTTCCAAATGGTCATTTTCGAGGATAAATGCACCCTGTGTAACAAATGCTGGGAGGACTGCCCGGTGGACATCAAAGTTTATGAGGGAGCCAACAGCCCGGAATGTGTGCGGTGCCTGAAGTGCGTCGACAGCTGCAAATTCGGCGCCGTCGACTACAAATTCATTAATTGGGGACAGGATACTCTGGCACCTAACTCTAAATCTGAAACCTAGTAACCTAAAGCATTATCCTCAGCCATCATAAATTTTTCTTTTTTTTTCGCACGAGCCCTTCTTTTTCCTCAAATTTCTGCCTGTTAATTTTTCAATCTCATCAATGAACTTTTCATCACCCAATGGCCTCCCAGTACTTATACAAGATCTTAAAAATTTTTCGTCCGTTTTATTCGGTTCTTCCTTAAGATACGCCGCCCAATCTGGAATTTGTGACGTCAAAAAAAAATCCGACAGGAGATTATCATTAACTTGAAAAACATGGGCTTTCGCACTGGACCAATAATAATCTTCCGCTTTTTCAACTATATGTGCCCTAACTGGATTTTGTTCGATATACCGAACGGCAGTATAAAGATAGCGCTCTCCCATGGGGCAAGATTTAAATCTTTCCTCCCATAGATGACCTTTCCAATCATATCTTGTATTGATCGAAAGAGCATATTTTCTTTGCACTTCACCAATCCCCTTGGCCAAAGAATCTTGTGCCTCAGGAACAGCAACTAGATGGACATGATTGTCCATAAAACAATACACCCAAATAGAAATTTTGGCTTTGGCAGCTTCACGCTTTAACAATTCATAAAAAAACTTCTTATCTTCGTCAGAAAAGAACACAGTCTGGCGCCTATTTCCCCTATTGATGACATGATGAGGATATCCAGGAACAACAATTCTTGGTAATCTCGCCAATCTTTAGCCTTTTTTAAAGCAATCAAATATAATAAACGCCGTAATAGCCTAAAATTTCTCATGAAATTTCGAGGAAGTCATCGAAAATAGATTTTTAGAAAGTACCTTTAAAAAAGTGCAATAAAAATGAAACTCAGATTATCAGTATAGAAATAGGTGCCAGAGTATCCTGTCCCCAATTAAATGGAAACTAAATCAGAGGAAGTGTCGTATATATATTTGAGCGGATGAGTGTATTCAAAAAAAATCCCATATAAGAAATTTAAAGGAGGGCTTTATGAAAAAAATCACCAGACGGTCTTTTCTGAAGACCACTGCGAAAGCGGCAGCTGTCACGATCGCAGCCCCTGTCGTATTGCCCGAGGGCTGGTACGGTTTTGCCAGCCCGGCAAAAACTGGATATTTCGAAAGCGAATTCGGCATAACGGACAGCTTGTGCCACAAGGTCCTTGCCCAGGCGCTCGCCAGAGGCGGTGACTACGCAGACCTTTTCTTCGAGCACACCATCAGCAACTACATCATGCTGGAGGACGGCAAAGTCAACAGGGCTTACTCCGATGTGGCCCTCGGTGTCGGTATCCGCACCGTTAAGGGCGATCAGGTCGGTTACGGTTTCACACAGGAGATGACCGAGGAATCCATGCTGAACGCGGCCGGAATAGCGGCCACCATCGCCAATGCCAATGCCACCAAACCTTCGAGCGAATTCAGATGGATTGTGACAAAAAGCTATTACCCCACCGATTATAACCTCGTCACCGCGCCCCTGGAATCCAAACTTCCCCTCGTCCAATCGGCTAACGAGAAATGTTTCTCTCTCTCTCCTCTTGTAAGCAAAGTCAACGCCACATTCCACGACCAGCAAAAGCGGATTCTGGTCGTGACTTCAGACGGGGCCAAGGCCGAAGATCTCCAGCCCAGAAATTATATCGGCGTTTCTGTCGTTGCCGAAAAAGACGGAAAAAGGGAACAATCAGGGTGGAATTTTGGCGGCCGACGCGGCTTTGCCGATTACACCCAAGCCGCTGTAGACACTGTCGCCAAAAAGGCCGTCGCCGGGGCCATCGTTCTTTTCGATGCGGTCCAACCCCCTGCCGGCGAGATGCCGGTTGTGCTGGGCTCCGGTATTACCGGCGTGCTGCTCCACGAGGCCATCGGGCATGGGATGGAAGCCGACTTCAACCGCAAAAAACAGTCCACCTTCGCCACGATGATCGGCAAAAAAGTCGCCGAACCCTTCGTTACCATCGTCGATGACGGAACTGTCCCGAACCTAACGGGTTCGATCAATTTCGACGACGAGGCCACACCCAGTCAAAAAACCGTTCTTGTCGAAAAAGGGATCCTCAAGGGATATCTGCACGACAAGATCTCTGCCAAATACTACAAGGTCAAACCAACAGGAAACGGCCGGCGCCAAAGCTATCAGCATTATGTGATCCCCCGCATGCGGAACACCTACATGGAAGCCGGGCCGGCAACGCCAGAGGATGTCATCAAAACCGCTAAAAACGGCATTTATGTCGAAGATGTGTCCAACGGAGAAGTAAAGATCGGCGAAGGGGATTTCGCCTTTTACGTTTCTGCCGGACGGATGATCGAAAACGGCAAGCTCACCAAACCCATCAAAGACATCAACATCATGGGAAATGGCCCGAAGATGCTTGCCAACATCACCATGATGGGCAATGACTTCGCATTTTTCACTGGGGGAGGTGGGGCATGCGGTAAAGATGGGCAAGCGGCTCCCTGCAGCTTCGGGCAACCCAGTTGCCTTGTGAAGTCACTGACTGTGGGCGGGCGGAGATAGGAGGAGGACAGCAATGAACAAAGAAATGCAAGAATTGACAGCGTGGACGATAAAAACCGCAAAATCTGCGGGGGCAAACGACTGCAAGGTGGGCATCAACAGCCAGCGCGACGTGGAGATCAGTTACCGGGAGCAAAAACCGGAAACCATCAAAGAAGCGACGACAAAACAGCTCATGATACAGATCTTCGTGGACGGCCGTTATTCCAGTCAGACAACATCGGACCTCAGAAAGGATGCTCTGAAGGATTTTATCGGAAATGCGGTCAAAATGACAAAGCTATTAGCCGAAGACCCCTTTCGCACACTCCCTGATCCCAAATACTACGAAGGCCGGAAAGAGATGGATCTGGGATCGGTCGACCCGACCTACAAAAAATTCACTCCTGAAGAAAGACACAACATCGTCAAAACCATCGAAAGCACGATCCTCGAGAAAGGAGGCGATAAAGTAGTGACCACGACGGCCTCCAGTCAGGACGGACACTCGGAATCTGTCACCATGACAAGCAATGGTTTTTTAGGTTACACCGAAGATACATTTTTTGTTGCCGGTGCAGAAATGACTGTGCAGGATGAAGGAGACCGGAGGCCGAACGGCTATGAGTACTGTGTGGCATTGAACAGGAAAGATATGCCATCTCCTGTGAAGATCGGGGAAAGCTGTGTCAAACGGACCTTGAGTCTTTTGGGCGCAAAAAAGATCAAAACCGAAACCCTGCCGATCATCATCGAAAACCGCGGGGTCGGAAGGGTTTTTGGGGGATTTCTCCAAGCCATGACGGGACGGAGCATCCAGCAGAAACAATCCTTCCTCGCCGATAAAAAAGGAAAAAAGGTCGGAAGCGAACACTTCACCATCGTCGACGATCCGTTCGTCAAGACAGGCCTTGGAAGCAGGCTGTTCGACAACGATGGATTCGCCGCAAAAAAAAGAGTGATGATCGACAAGGGCGTGTTGAAAGATTTTTACGTGGATTGGTACTACAGCCGGAAGCTTGAATGGGAACCCACAACGGGAGGACCGTCCAATCTGATCGTCCCTCCGGGAAAACGCTCTGTTGAAGAGATCATGAAGGAATTGGGTAGAGGTGTCTTGATCACGGGTTTTATCGGCGGGAATTCCAATCCGACCACAGGCGATGCATCCGTCGGGATCATCGGGCAGCTCTTCGAGGGAGGAAAACCGGTGCAGGCCATCTCTGAGATGAATATCTCGGATAACCACCTGAAGCTCTGGAACAAACTGGTCGAAGTGGCCAACGACCCGTATCCATACTCTAGCCTGCGTTTCCCTAGCATGGTCTTCGAAGACATCGTCGTCTCCGGATTGTAAAAGGTATCAGGCCCACCAGCGGGTCCGCCTCCAGGGCCATCGCGATATTTTCTGCAGTCGTGGAAATATGCGATCCTTGGGATAACGTGAGAAGGCATTCCACTTTTTAAGACCTTTGGCCAGTTCCTCTGTGATAATCGGCCCGGTCACACGCTGATGCTCGGCAAACCAAAGGGTGTTGCCTTCGATGATCACAGGGCCTTGGTCCGTGAAAGCGATGTCCCAGCCTATCGTTCCCAACATAGGAAATTTCTGGGAGGCCCGGCGGGCTAAGGCGATCGACTGTTCGAAACCGTCCGCCTGAAAACCGGTCAGCGGCAAGCCGGTATCCGGGTGATGGGTTATAGACCGGCTGCAATTATCTTCGAAAGCCTGGGTCGCCACCCCTTTGTCATCCAGGAAAACCTGGATACCGCCGGAGTGGATATTGTCCACATGGCTACCTCCGCATCCGATCCTCATATAATAATCGGAAACATGTAAGTTGCCGTCATTTGTCCGGATCGTGGCGACACGGAAGGTATTCAGGGCAGAGGAATAAATTTTATGGGTTTGCCCCACATTGAATACGCGCCGCTCGATCAAACATCCCGTCTCCAAGTGAGGGATGAGTCGTTCCCAGATAAGCTCCGCCGTCCAAACACCTCCCTTGCTGTCCTGGAATCGGCCATTTTTCCAGATCAGAACGATCACATTTGTCCCCCCAGTGCTGCTAATGGGTTTGATGACGATGTCGAAATTCCATGGTCCGAGAGAATTTTTCAGGTCCTCACAACTCCGGACATCATATTCCTTTCCCACAGTCGTCAGAAGTTCCGGAGTGGGCAATCCCATCCCGAGGAGTATGTGTTTGTTGATATACTTGTTGGACAGAACGATCTGGTCCTTGAGCAGGATGCTTTCATACGGCCAGTAGTAAGACCCAAGGTATCCGATATAGCGCCGCTTCTCCTCCCAGCTTTTATCCCGCCTATAAAACTCGAACCTGTAATAATCGGAGGGGTGGGTGTTGATCTTCAGTTTATGCCAGATAACATCGAAGATCTGAAAAACCGGATTTCTGTAAGGTTTTGCTGTCCGCATCCAAGACAGCATCTTCTTGATCTTGTTCTGCATTTAATTCAATTTCTGAAGGCTTTCATTTTTTTGTAAAAGCGAGGGAACATTCGTTTCCGGTCCCACCGGCTCAAAAAGGGGTGCCGCCTCAATCCTCGAATTACGTCCTCTGTGAGATATCCCCCTTTGACCTTCTGATCCATGGGGCCCCATAGATTATTTCCCTCGATGATGACAGGGCCTTCTTCGGTCATCCCGATATCCCAACCGATCGTCCCCAAAAAACCGAATTTGCGGGATGCTTCCAGGGCTAGCGCCCTGATAGCTTCACATCCCTGTATTTGAATGCCGACAAGAGGAACGCCTGTATCCGGATGATGCGTGAATTCCTCTTCATAACCCTTGGGGCACGCAATCAAACTTCGGCCATTCTCATCCAGCATGATGTAGATTCCGCCCGCCCCTACATTATCCACGACGCTTTTGCCACGGCCCAGTTTCAAACCCCATGTAAGGATCTTGCACGCCTGATTTTGCGGCTTGATAGTGACCACACGGAAACAATTGAGACTATAGGGATAAAGAGCATGAAGTTGATCATTGTTGGATACCTTCTCTTCGACAAGGATCCCTTTTTTCATGTGGGGTGCCATTCGCTGCCATATTTTTTCCGGAGAGTATTCCTCGCCGCCCATGAAATATCCTTCTTCTCGACGGTCAAGAACGAGCACATCGTGTCCACCCATGCTGCTGACCGGCTTGCAAACGATATCTCGACGGCAGCTCGACAAAAAATCGCGCATTTCTTGCGGAGTTTTGATTTCGAACAGATGCCCGATCGTCGTGATCAGTTTTGGCGTTGGCAGACCGAAACCGGTGAGCAGGTGTTTTTGGACATATTTGTTGGTAAACGTCACGTTGTATTTAAGACGATTCAAGTCATAGGGCCAGTACAGCGATCCATCCAGACAGACATATCGCTCCTTTTCTTCCCAGGTTTTATCGCCTTTATAAAACTGGTAAAAATAATATTCGGAAGGCGAGATGTTGACGCGAATTTTTGTCAGGATGACGTCGATGATCTGCAGGAAAACATTCTTGTAAGGTGCCGCCTTTTTCATTAATCTCAACCATTTTGAAAAACTGTGCATCGCCCTGCTCCTATTATTATATCAGCCATCTCTGACTTTAGATAACAAACGCCGCCATTTCGATTTTCCCGTCCAGAGATTATACCTCGGCTCAAAACCGATCGAGAGATAGAGGCGAATCGCGGGAAGCCATTGTACATGGGTTTTCAATATGACCTCGTCAAAACCACGATCTCTAAGGCGATACAAGGCTATCAAAGACACCTGCCGGCCCAATCCCCTCCCTTGGAAATCCTGGACAACACCCACAGATTTGAGATATCCGATGGTCCGTTTTTTGATTTTATGTTGCCAGGCGGCAGCGGCTGCCACCGGAGTTTTCTCCTGGTAAATCAAGATCAGATTCTGAGGATCATATTCGGCATCCTCCAAAAAGTTTTGATGGAACCACTCCTGATCGGCGTTTTTTTTGAGAGACTGCCGCATGACATCGATATAGTCCTGCTCTCGCCCGGGAGGAAGCGGGCAAACGACAAAACCCTCGGGCACTCGGATGGGCGGCAGGTGGCTCAATTCCTCGAGCCTCATCTCGACGATATTGAATTTTGAGAATAGATCGTATCCTTTATCCAGCACCCTTGCCCATCGTGGGGGTAGAATTAGACTTAGACGCCTTCCCCAATTCATCAGGATCCGGTTGAGCGGCTTCATGCCCACCACCGGGTCCTTCGCCAGGGCCATCGCGACCTTTTCTGCAATCCGGGAAAGGCACGGTCACGTGGATACCGGTAAAAGGCATGTTTTTTATCCAATCCCGCGGCGATTTCTTCCGTAAGGATAGGTCCTGAAACGGATTGATACAGTGCTCCCCAGACTGCATTGCACTCGATGATCTTGGGGCCTTCGGAAGTATAGGCGATATCCCAGCCCATCGTCCCCACCATCGCAAATGAAAGAGATGCACGGACGGCCAGCGCGATCACTTCTTCGAATCCATCGGCCTTGAACCCGGTCAAGGCCTGACCGGTATCGGGATGATGAGTGATGCTACGGGTATTATTATCCATGAACGCCTGTGTCGCTATTCCGCGATCGTCTAAAAAAACGATGATGCCCCCTGCATGGATGTTGTCGACGCGGCTTTTTCCCTGCCCGAACCTCATGAAGCATTTGGCCACATGCCATCGATTGTCGGATGTCCTGATCATGCTCACACGGAAGGTGTTGAGGCTGGATGGATGGATTTTGGCCGTATGCCCCACATTGAACACGCGACGCTCGATCAAATAGCCACCTTCCATGTCGAGACTGACCTGCTCCCATAAGCGGTCTGCAGACCATTCATCCCCGCTTCCATCGATGAACCGGCCTTTATCCCAGGATAGGACGACGACCTCGCTCCCCCGGGCACCGCTTATGGGTTTCACGACTATATCGAAGCGCCATGATCCCATAAGAGTTTTGAGTTCGTCCCGCATCTGTACACCATAGTTATGGCCCACAGAAGCGAGCAGTTCAGGGTTAGGAAGTCCCAGTCCCGAGAGGAAGTGTTTGTGAATGTATTTATTGGTCAAAAGGGCCATGTCTTTGAGGAAAATACTATCATAAGGCCAGTAACGCGAACCCATCCTGCCCAGGTAACGGCTTTTTTCCTCCCAGGTTTTGTCCCTCCTGTAAAACTGAAATCGATAATAATCGGAAGGATGGGTGTTGATCTTCAGTTTATGCCAAATAACATCTAAGATTTGGAAAAGAGGATTCCGGTATGGCGCTGCCTTTTTCATCCAGTTGAATATCTTGCGCATAGAACGGAACATTTATTATGAAGATTATAGCATAAAGAATGTTACACTAATTTCACATTTAAACCGTCTTTTTCGTATTTTCTTCCACAGTTGCTGCATTCTGCCTTTTCTTCAGTTTCTGGAGAGACAGAAAGGCCAAGTTGAATACCACAGTAGCACATCCATCCTTGCAATTTGGCGGGGACTCCGTACACAAGGGCAAAATCGGGCAGGTCTTTGTTCACAAGAGCTCCGGCTCCGATAAAGGCATATCGACCTATCGTTATTCCGCAGATTATCGTCGAATTGGCTCCGAAAGAAGCCCCTTTTTTGACCAATGTTTTTTTGTACTCGTCTTTGCGGGGCCAATGACTGCGGGGATTCGTGACATTGGTGAACACCATGGACGGCCCGCAAAACACATCATCTTCCAAGATCACTCCCTCGTACACAGAAACGTTATTTTGGATTTTGACATTATCGCCGATGTCCACATTAGGGCCGATCATCACATTTTGACCGATGGAGCATTTTTTGCCGATGTTGGTGTTTCCCAAGACGTGGGAAAAATGCCATATTTTGGTGTCCTCTCCGATCTTTACGGCATCATCGAGAATAGCACTGCTGTGGAGGAAATATTTCTCCTTTTTTGGAGGTTGGATTCGACACAACTTTCCATTTTCCTTGAGTGAATTTTGACAGGCTTCCAATATTTTCAGCACCCTGATGCCGCTTTTCCCATCTGTCCTGGGAGGTTTTCTCGTCCGGATGCAATCGATAAAATGGGCACATTCCGATCTCAACGGTTCTTTTTTCTCGATCGGGACCGGACGCGCAAGCTCGGGACGAGGAATCGGCGATCTTTCGATCCAGTCGATTTTATGGTCGTACAGAAAGAGCTTTTCTTCCTGGCTTACATCATCGAACAAGGCCATCTTTTTATCCCCGATGATCACCAGTTTCTGCTCTTTATACGGATGAAGCCAGCTCACGAAGATATGAGCTTTGGCATTGCTCGCAAAATTCATCGTGGTTACGGTGACGTCAGCAATCTTAGGATTCAGGTAATTTCCTCCGTGTGCAGACACTTGATCCGGCATTTCGTCCAACAATGCGAGGATAACGGATATATCGTGGGGAGCAAAGCTCCAGAGGATGTTTTCTTCTGTGCGGAATTTTCCCAGATTCAACCGATTCGAATAGATATAGTTTATCTTTCCAAGCTCTCCTTGTTTTACCAATTCTTTCAATTTTTCGACTGCTGCATGGTACTCGAGGATATGCCCGACCATCAATATCTTATTTTTTTGTTCGGCAAGATTGACCAATTCTTCGCCATCTGGGTAGTCAAGAGCGATGGGTTTTTCGATAAACACATCTTTTTCCGCAGAGAGCGCTTTTTTAGCCAGGTCATAATGTGTTACGGCTGGTGTAGAAATCACGACCGCTTTCACTCGAGAATCAGATAATACATCTTCATAGTCCTTCTGGATCAAAACAGATGGATATTGTTCCGCTAAGGAGGCCAATCTTTCTTCGTCACTATCACAGATGGCGTATAGGGCTTTCAAATCGTTGAAATTGCGTATTAAATTTTTCCCCCAATAGCCACAACCTATCACAGCGATGTTTTTGTTCACTTTTATCTCCCTTTATCTGTGTTTTGTTTGGGTGATTTGCGATCCTGCACATATTCTCGGTAGACAGTACCCAATAGCGCGAATCGCGCATTTCTTTTTTTGCCCTCGTTGATTATCTCCTCGTACACCTTCGAATACCCAGGATATTCTCTCTCATTAAAAATTCTTTGATGCCAGTTCAAAACGAGAACAGCGTCGTTTCTTTCGGCATTATCCATAAGATCGAGGTATTCCTTCTGAATATTTTTTTTGTTCATCAGGCATTCATCCATTATGGCCATGGGAATGACCAAAAATTCCTGGTTTTCTTCAATAGGAAAAAACGGGTGATATTGGTTATTCTTAAAACCGATGTCTCGTGTGAATCCAAAAGAGGAATCATATCGGAAACCTACCTCGAATTGCAATCTCCAAGTTTCTTCGTCCACTTTTAAAAAATGTTGCCTGATCCCGATAATATCATGGCCCAGGATGTTCGCCAGTCTTTTTTTTTCTTTTTCCAACAACGGGGATGAGTTATACGAGCAGTAAGATCCGTGTAATCCGACCTCCCAGCCGTTTTTGTCCAACCATCGTATTATTTCGACGATTTTGGGGCTGGCGATCTCATACCTCCCGAGCGAAAGCCCCCAATTGGAAGGCTTGAACAAACGAAACTTTATGGATTCATCCAGGAAAAAAAAAGTGGATTTGACATCGTGTGCCTTTTCGATCGCGATGATCCTGTCGAAATTCCAGTAGGGATTCTTTAAAAAAATCGAAAATTTGTGGTACAAACTCTGCTTGATATTTCCGGCACGCAAACTCTGGATCGTTTTGGTCAAAAACTGGTAGCTCTTGTATGTTCTGTCCACATCATGGGAAAGGGCTATCGTAAAACGCAATTTTTTTTCTCCTTCAATGGGACGGCAATTCTGTGGCCAGAATTTTTCCTATCTTTTCGGCTGCATCCCCCTTTCCGTAGAATGCTTCCTCGAACGAGAATTCCTGATTTGTCATCTTTTGGGCGGCAGTGATTATTTTTTCGATCTCAATTCCAATCAACATATTTCCGTTCCCGATGGTTTCGATCCATTCTGTGTTTTCCCTCAACGTGACACAAGGTTTTTTTAACAGGTATGCCTCTTTCTGGATTCCGCCGGAATCCGTGATGATCAACTTCGCATTTTTTTCCAAGAATAACATTTCTATGTAACCGACCGGATCGATCAGTTTGAGGTTCGGGCTCTGTGAGGCTTTATCGTACAGATCGAATTCTTTCAGCATTTTTCTGGTCCGGGGATGCAGCGGCAATATCACTGGATATTCCAACTGTGTAAGGGCATGAACGATGGTTTCCAGGTTTTCCTTTTTGTCGGTGTTTTGAGCTCGATGGACTGTCGCCAAAAAAAAATCTCCATCCACCCGATATTTGTCCAGTGAGAATCCCTGCTGGTCAATTCTTTTCAGATTTTGCAGCAGAACATCGCACATGACGTCTCCAACATTGAAAACATCGTCGAGGATGCCTTCTTCTTTGAGATTCGATACCGCGGTTTTTGTCGGGCAAAAAAGGAGATCGGATAAGTGATCGGTCAAAATTCTGTTGATCTCTTCGGGCATCGTCCGGTCGAAGCTCCGCAAGCCGGCCTCCACATGGGCTATTTTTATTCCGGATTTCGCCGCGACCAGGGCACATGCTAAGGTGGAATTGACATCGCCGACGACAATGATCAGGTCCGGTTTTTCTTGGGTGCAGATCTTTTCGAACGCCATCATGACATTTGCTGTCTGGACAGCGTGAGTGTCAGATCCCACTCCCAGATTGTAGTCGGGTTTGGGGATCTTCAGATCATCGAGGAAATTGTCAGACATGTTGACATCATAATGCTGGCCGGTGTGGACGAGTTTATGTTCGAATTGGGGATATTTGAGAAACTCGACCATAAGAGGTGCGATCTTGATGAAATTGGGCCTGGCTCCGACAGCACTGATTATTTTTTGACTCATAGCGATGCCCGCTTATTTTGGAAGCATTTGTTCGATATATTCCAGTATTTTTTCTCTCCCGGCGGAGCTCATTTCGTAGTGCCGCTTCCTTTTTATCGCCCGTTCGACGTCTTGGAGCTGAGGCTCTTGTATCAAATACATGTATCCTTCCTCGATCAGCCATTTATCTATCGTGAGGGGAGGATTTTGATATGCGGATATGACTGGCGTCCCGAAAACGACAGCTTCCCTGTTCATAGTTCCGCCGCCAGAGATCACAAGATCGACATTGGCGGCCAGATCAGGCCCGGAGAGGATACCCTCGGGGATAACGAAATTTTTGTAGGCCTTCTTATAATATTCTTTTTGTTCCGATGTCCTGGGCAAAAGGATCACCTGGTATTTTTCTTCTTTTTCCAAAGAATCCAACAAAGGACCGAGCACATATTCTTTTTTTATGTACGAGGCAGACCCGGCTTCAGGGCGTATGAGAATGGTCGATTTCTCCGGATTAAGGCCCAATTTGCTGAGGTAGGTACGGTCCGGAGTGAAACTGCTGATATACACTTCTTCCTTGAGGCCAGGGTATTTCGACACTTTTACGCCCTTGATTTTCGCAGGGAGTTTTTCGGGAGCCAGCACTTTGGAACCGAAAAATATACCGATATATTGAAGGATAGCTCCATCCCCATCGAATATGTACAGAGACTTCCTGCCGGTCAGCCTTGCGGCGAGAGTTGCGTAATAAGATTGGTGGGTGATGGTTAAGTCAGGCTTTTTTTCATTTATGAATTTAATCCGGCAAGCAACCTCGCCGAACAGTCCCCTTATTTTTGCAAGACGACTTTTACCATGGTGTTTTCCCAGGATGGTGTAGGGGATTCCTTTTTTCTCCAATAAAGCGAGGGTCTGTTGGTAATCCCTTGCTGTCGATATCACCTCATGTTTTTTCGATAACGATTCGATAATCGGCTCGAAAAATAGCACGTGAGGGCTGTTGGTCATGTCTATCCAGATTTTCATGTTATGTGCTCCATTTTTCCCCGGGGATTGGCAAAATGTGCATACGGGATGGCTATTATATCAAAAAAAATTGGGGACAGGATACCCTTTCACCAATTTCTTAGAGAATTACAGAGGTGGAATTTAGTAAGGAAATAGGTGACAGGATATCCTGTCCCCAATTTATTCGTATCTGAGAGAATCAGCAGGATCTGATAGGGCGGCTCTGATGGCCTGGTAGCTGACCGTCAGCAGCGCGATACAAAGCGTCAGCAATCCCGCACCGGCAAACACCCACACATTCAGGGGTATCCGGTATGAAAAATCCTTCAACCACCCCTTCATCACCAAAAACGCCACCGGCCAAGCGATCACATTGGCTACAGCGATCAACAGCACAAATTCCCTTGTCAGCAAGCGGATGATGTTCGGGGCCGTAGCACCCAACACCTTGCGGATCCCGATCTCTTTGGTTCTTTGTTCCGCCGTGAATGCCGCCAGAGCGAACAAACCCAAACACCCGATAAAGATGGCAAAACCTGCGAACACGCCAAAAATCCTGCCGATCCTTTGCTCGGTCTGGTACATGTCGGCAAATCGCTCATCCAAAAAACTGTACTCAAACGGTTGGTAGGGCAAAAACTTTTTCCATTCCTTTTGCAACAAACCGATCGTTCCCGCAATATCCTCGGTCTCCACCCGGAAGGAAATGTTCCCGTTGCTATTCCCGAGAAACATCACCAGCGGCCCGATCGTTTCCTTGAGTGTCTCGAAATGGAAATCCTCCACAACACCTATCACCTCATAAAGTTCCATATCTCCCTCATTGGAGATAAAGCGGCCGATCCTTTTACCCACCGGTTGTGCCCAATCGAATTGTTTGGCCGCCGCCTGATTGATGATAGTCGCTTTTGTGTCCGTGGAATACTCCCTCGAAAAATCTCTCCCTGCGACGATCCTCATCCCCAATGTCGTGATGTAGTCATAATCGACGATCCAGTTTTGCATCGAGGTCGCTTTTTTGCTGTCCCTCTCTCCCTCGGGCATAACCGACGAGTTGTTATCGTTCGAGGGGACGGGAAGATAACCCGATACCGAAGCGCTGACGATCTGGGGATAGGCCAGCATCTGGTTTTTGAATGTTTCAGCCTGATCACCGAGCAAGTAAGTGTTGTTCATGATAATGACCTGTTCCTTGTCATAACCCAGTTTTTTGTTCTGGATGTAATGGAGCTGACCGAAGACCACAAAGGTCCCGATGATCAGAATAATCGACGCGGCAAACTGAAAAACCACTAGTCCGCTCCGAAGCCAACCGGTTTTGGCGCCGGATTTTACCTGTCCTTTCAGGACATGGACAGGCTGAAAGGCCGAGAGCAAAAAAGCCGAGTAACTACCGGCCAAAATCCCGACGAAAATCGTTACCAAAATCAACACCCCAATCATAGAAGGACTTCCGAGTGCCGACATGGACAAAACCTTCCCTGACAATCCGTTGAAAAAGGGAAGGGCCAGCCTCACCAGTCCCAATGCAATCACCAAAGAAATTAGGCACAACATCATCGATTCTATCAGGAACTGCCGCATGAGTTGAGTCCGGAAAGATCCCAACACCTTCCGGATCCCAACCTCCCTGGCCCGTCCGGCCGACCTAGCTGTGGAGAGGTTCATGTAGTTGATCGATGCGATGATCAGGATAAAAAGAGCGATGGCTGTAAAAATATAAACATACTTGATATCGCTGGTGGCTTCCATTTCGGCTATTAAATCGGAATGGAGATGGATGTCACGGAGCGGCTGAAGATAGAATTCTGCCTTCAATTCATTTTCTTCTGCCAGTTTTTCCATCGACTTTCCCATGAAAGTCTCGATCTGAGGCCCCATATATTTAATGAGCATATCCGGAAACTTGGCTTCGACAGATGCGGGATCGGCTCCCTCGCGGAGAAGGATATATGTCTGGAAATTCTGGCTCATCCAGAACGGGCTTTTGCTTTCTTCATGAGATGTCATAGAGATAAGGACATCGAAATGAAAATGGGAATTGCCCGGAATTTCTTCGAAAACACCCATGACCATATAGTCTGTCTGATCGTTGAGCCGGAGCGTTTTGCCGACTGGATCTTCGTCCCCAAAATATTTTTGTGCCGTGTTCCGGCTCAAGATGAGCGTGTTTGGATCATCCAGAGCGGTATTCGGATCCCCCTTGAGGAGCGGGATGCTGAAGATATCGAAAAAGGAGGGATCGGCATAGGAGATCCGTGTTTCCTTGAAGGTGTTGTCCCCATAACGGAAGATGTATCTCCCCTGCTGGCGGAACCGGACGGCATTTTCCACTTCGGGGAATTCGTCGAGGAGAACCTGGGCCATGGGGGGAGGGGCCACAGCGATATCGAAGCTTCTTCCACCGTAAAGGAACGAGGCTGCCACGCGGTAGATCCTGTCGGCCTTTTCGTTGTAAGCGTCATAACTCAGCTCATCGTTGACGAACATCAGGATGAGCAAACAACTGGCCATCCCTATGGCCAAACCCACGATATTGACCAAGGAGTATCCCTTACGCTTCAAGAGATTTCTTATGGCTGTTTTTATGTAGTTTTTCAGCATGATATGACTCCTCAGACTCAGATGCGCTTTTCCTCCAGCATTTATCTCTATCTACGAAAATCCCTTATAAATAGTTCACCCCTTCAATTAATTGGGGACAGGATACCCTATCACTTATTTATTAATTTATCAATTTTCTACGGAAATAAGTGAAAGGGTATCCTGTCCCCAATTAACCGTCCCCCAATTAACCATTAGGTTGACTCTTTTCGTATTAATTGATACCTTTTTTCTGGCTTATATAAGGGATAGGAGAATATCGATGAACAGAATTTTCGGGATCATTTTGTTGACGAATATCATCTTGAGCGCCCCTCTGTATTCTGTGACTATAACTTCTCCAAAAACCGGGGACACCTGGTACACAGGATACGATCAAACCATCACCTGGGATTCACGAAGAGATCCTCACGAAAGGGTCAAGATATATCTCCTCTCCCCCGAAACATCCGAAACTGTCGAGACTTGGGATCTAGGTGAAGATAAAGGCTCATTCCGCTGGAATCTACTCCGATCTTTCCATCCCGGCCAATACAAAATCCGCATAAGGATCGGCACCGAATATGCCGAAAGCGGCCCGTTTGAAATCAAAGAATCTTTTATCCGCGTGACCTATCCTACAGAGATGATTAAGGCAATAGGACCATCAACGGTCCAGGTAATGTGGGAGTCAAGCGAGGAAATGGAGACAGTCAGGATCACAAAAATTTACAACGGACAAGAAATGGGCTCGGATGTCATCGACAACCTCCACTATTACGACTTTGTCATCGATAAACTCATGCATGGCGCATGGCGACTCAAAATCGCCAACGGCAACACATTTAACCATTTCGCCTATTCCGAAACGATATGGATAGATCAACCATCCCTAACCGTTCAAAGTCCGTCGGCGGGAAAATCTTACCGACTCGGCGAAACGATCGGCATCCGTTGGGAAGCCTCAAATTTTGACAAATTTGTACGGGTGGAACT
>CAZIDF010000027.1:0-18945 GCA_964538085.1 uncultured Eubacteriales bacterium
AAGCAACAATAAAAACTTGATTATTGGAACGATAAGGTTATAATTAGGGGTTTAATAAACTGGAGCAGGATCTACACAATGGAAATGAAAAAATCGAAGGCTATCCTTCTCTTATTGAGGCTGCCTTTTCTTACAGTCACGATCGGAGCCGTTTTTGTCGGGACAGCATTCGCCCGTTGGCACCAAGGCGTGTTTGACCTTCCCCGCTTCCTTTTGGTTCTGTTTGGATCTTGCTTTTTTCACGTCGCTTGTAACGTGGCCAATGATTATTTTGACTTCAAAAGCGGCGGTGATGCGTTAAATAAAAACGCCATCACTCCCTTTTCCGGTGGAAGTCGGATGGTTCTAGATGGATTCGTTCAACCTAAAGAGGCATTGATTGTGTCTATCGTTTTCGCTACACTTGGCTCCGCCATCGGCATTTATTTAAATGCCAACTCTGCCGGGAACTTTATCTTGTTCGTCGGGATAGCCGCTTTGTTTTTGATCTATGGGTATAATGGATTTCCCCTTCGTTTGGTCCACAAGGGATTGGGGGAGATCGCCATTTTTCTCGCCTGGGGGCCCTTTATCGTCTGTGGTGCCTACTATGTCCAGGCTCAGGATGTCTCGTCCTTCTGGCCATGGATCGTTGCCATCCCCTCCGGTTTGCTGACAACACTCGTGTTGTTGATCAATGAATTTGCCGATAGAGAAGCGGATGAGGCAATCGGTAGAAAAACTTGGGTCATTCTTTTTGGATTCAAGGCAAGCCTTCTAATCTATCTGTTTTTGGCTTTGAGCTGTTATGCTGTCGTTGTCTTCGGTGTGATTTCCGGCGGTTGGCCTCTGCTCTCGTTGCTCGTATTCATTACATTGCCTATGGCGATCCTATCTTTCCGAATCGGCTGGAAAAACATCGGAAAATGGACAGATTTTTTCCCTGCTATCAAAAACACGATATTGATGAATTTCCTGTATTTGGTTATATTAAGCGTTTCCTACGTGGTGTGACATGAAAAAAGAAAAAAAGGAAAAAAAGGAACGAGACAAAAGCGTTTTTAGAGAATATTTCGAACTCATCGTGGAAACGGCGGTTTTTGTCTTTTTCGTGATGACTTTTATCGTCCAGGCTTTCCAGATCCCCACAGGTTCCATGGAATCGACCCTGCTTGTGGGGGACTTTCTTCTTGTCAACAAGATGGCTTATATCGAACCCGCAAATGCTTTAGACAGGGTTGTGCTTCCTCGAAGGGACTTAAAGAGATCCGACATCGTCGTATTCAAATATCCAAAGGAGCTCAACAAGGATTTTGTCAAAAGAGTCATCGCTTTGGAAGGGGAAACGGTCGAGATCAAAGACAAACAAGTCTATATCAACGACATCCCGATCGATGAACCTTACAAGGTCCATAACGATTCGCGCGTTTTCACCAAAAATGGCTATTACCATTATGATGAACTCATCCGAGATAACTTTGACCCGTTGACGGTTCCTCCTGGCCATTGTTTTGTGATGGGGGATAATAGGGATAATAGCCAGGACAGCCGCTATTGGGGATGCCTCCCGCTCCATCTTTTGAAAGGACGACCATGGCTGATCTATTTCTCTTATAATGCTGAAAGGGATGCCTATCTCAAAACAAGTTTTCGAGAGAGGATGAAAAAATTCGTCAATTTCATTCCGAAAGCACGCTGGAACAGGCTCCTCAAAGTCATCCGGTAGCAAACTACAGCCAGTTGGTCCGCTTGACCCTACGCCCGAATCGTGATAATTTTTCTTTTGATGAAATTCTTGAAAGTTTTCATAAACTCCCTTATTACAGCCTTTTTTTTTAGCTCTCTTCTTGCCCTCCTCATCTTAGACATAAACATAAACCTGGATGTTCAAGCACTTTTTTTTGGACACATAACCCTTTTTCTTTTTATCACCTATGGTCTGATCGTCACCATCATCTCCTTGTTATTTTTTTTCATCCTTCAATTCATTCTCGGCGGGAGCTTTAAGATCGCCTTTATTTCCCCTTCTTTTCTGGCTTTGAGCTTTTCTCTAAGTCTTTCCATTTTTCTTTTAATTTTCAGGGCCAACACCAACTATTTTCACTCTTTTTTCAATGCCGAAACACAAGCCCTCCTCGATAAACAGTTCTTGACTTTCGGTTTTCTAGCATTGCTCGGGTTTGTCTGTTTTTATGGCTTCCAGCGATACAGAAAAAGTGCCGTCTTCCTTGTCATATATTTTGTCCTCTTTTTAGGGGCTCTATATTATGTTCTCTTGCAGAGAATTGAATATCCTGTTCCTTTGAAATCAGAAAAACTCGCGTACCTCGAGGCGAAAAGAATCGAAAAAAAAGTGACGATTATCGGTTTGGAAGGATTGAGTTTCGATGTTATGGTCCCTCTGATCAATGAAGGTAAACTTCCGAATTTTTCTTGGCTTATGGAAGAGGGGAGCTGGGGGAAGCTCGAGAATTTTTCACCCACCCAGCCTTTGATTTTGAATAGTTCCTTTAACTCCGGTAAACTCCCTTCCAAACACCGTCAGCTCTCTCTTTATAGATATAGGGTGCTCAAAAGCGATCAATTATTCGAAGTTACTCCGCGATTTATCTTTTTTGGACAACTTTTGAGAACGAAACTTTTGTCAAGGTCCCAGACAACTCCTCCTCTCTATTCCAAAGATTTGTGGGCGATATTCGAAGATAATAAAACTCCTCATCTTGTCGAGGATTGGCCGTACTACAGGAAAATACCCGATCCGTCACAAAAAGCCGTAACCAAGTTCAACCTCATTTTTGAAGATCTCAAATCGGATAATAGCCCTATTTTCGAAAAGGCCAGAAGAGCCTTTTTCTCGGATTTTGAATTCGAGGACCAGGTGATGCAGAAGAAAAACGAAACCCAACCGCAGATCGTCTATTTTGTGTTGGATGGACTCAATGTAGTCGAGACGTACTTTTACAAATATACCTTTCCCGATGTGTTCGGAAATATCGAGCAGGATGAGATAAATAGATACAGTTCTGTGATCGAGAGATATTATCAGTTTTATGACGATGTCATCGGCAAGTATTTAGCCTCGCGCAAAGAGGATGAGCTGCTCGTTGTGTACTCTCCTCATGGAATCGAACCCCTCCCTCTTTGGAAGAGGGTCACAGAATGGCTTTTAGGGAATGCGGATATCTCCGCGTACCATGAATTGGCTCCGGAAGGAGTCGTGTTTTTTTATGGGAGGGAAATTAGGCGAGACAGAAACATCGAGGGGATGAGACTCATCGATATTGCCCCGACGCTCTTGAATTTTCTCGGTCTTCCGATTGGTAAGGATATGGATGGTATCGTTTTCAGCTCCATTTTTAGGGATGAGTTCAAGTTGGAAAATCCCGTCCTTTACATTTCGTCCTATGAGGAACATACCATAAAGCAGCCGGATTGAATGGGAACATACTGTGGATGAATTGGAACTGCTAGAAGGAAGTATAGAACGGATCGTATTCTACAGCCCAGAATCAGGCTATACAGTCTGCAAGTTTTCTCTTCCCGGTGGTGAATCCATCAGTGTCGTCGGATCTTTTCCCCCTCTCTCGGCAGGAGAGCTGTTGAAGATAAAAGGTAAGTGGGAAATCAACCCCAAGTTCGGGAAACAGTTCAAAGTGGAAAGCTTCCTGCCTGTGCTCCCATCATCTGTGCAGGGAATCGAAAAATTCCTTTCCTCAGGATTGATTTGGGGCGTCGGTCCGGTCATAGCTAAGAGCATCATCCAGAAGTTCGGGGATGGAACGATCGATATCTTGACAAACAATCCCGACAAGCTTCAAGAGATAGAAGGCATCGGGCCCGTAAAACTCAAAGAGATAAAAAAGTCCTGGGCAGAGCATGAGGATGTCCGGGAGCTCATCATATTTCTTCAAGAACACAACGTATCCACAACTCTGGCCACCAAGATCTACCGTCAGTACGGAGATAAGTCCTTTCACGTTTTAAAAACGAATCCCTATCAGGCCTGTCATGATATTTGGGGAGTGGGATTTAAGACGGCAGACCAGATTGCCTTGAAATTGGGCCTAGAACCAAACTCTCCGGAAAGGATCAAAGCCTTTATCCGGTATTTGTTGGAGAAAGATAATGAACAGGGACATATTTTTTCCCTCGAGAGCGATCTAAAAACAAATTGCATAACCGAGTTGGAGATTGTCCAGGAACAGGATTTTGACCTGGCTCTTCAGTCTCTCCAAAAGCAACGCATGGTCGTCGCTGAGGAAATGGATTCCGATCGTGCGATTTATCTGCCGTTTTTTCATGATGCCCAAAAGGATGTGGTCGAAAGAATCTACACATTATCCAAGACCCCCTTTCTCACTCCCCCTTTCGATGTGAAAAAAGCTCTGGCCGATGTGGAGGAGAGTTTGGGGATGCAGTTTTCTGATGCACAAAGACTGGCCATAAGAGAAAGCTTCGAAAAAAAGATGTTGGTCATAACAGGCGGCCCAGGAACCGGGAAAACCACCATCATCCGGGCTGTTGTGGATATTTTTCAAAAGTGGGGCAGGGAAGTGTTGTTGGCCGCTCCCACCGGGAGAGCGGCAAAAAGGCTCTACGAAGCGACAGGCAAAGTGGCCAAAACGCTACACAGAACTCTGGAATTTACACCCAAACAGGGAACCTTCCGGCGGAATGAAAACTACACTTTGGCCGGCGATGCCTTGATCGTCGATGAGTTCTCCATGGTGGATCTGCCTTTGATGTACCATTTATTAAAGGCTGTCCCGGAATGGATGCGATTGATTCTTGTCGGAGACAAGGACCAGCTTCCATCGGTGGGGCCGGGGTGTCTTCTCAGGGATATCATCGAGTCTCGACAGGTCGAAGTTGTCACACTGAAGGAAATCTTTCGCCAGGAAAAGGACAGCCTGATCGTCCAAAATGCCCACCGAGTCAATCAAGGCCAGTCTTTGGTCCATCCGCCTCGCGGAGTCAAGGATGCCGATTTTTATTTCATTTCCCAGAATGATGATCAGAAAGCATTCAGCACCATCATGAAATTATGTGGTTATAGTATCCCGCAGCGGTTTGGGATCAAAGCGCTTTCTCCTTCCATCCAGGTGATCAGCCCGATGTATCGTGGAATCGTCGGCGTGGATAATTTGAATGTGGAGTTGCAAAGGCGCCTGAACAAATACGAGGAGGGTCTCAAGCTGGGAAACCGCGAGATAAGGATCCATGACAAAGTCATGCAGATCCGGAACAATTATGAAAAAGATGTTTTCAACGGAGATATCGGGGTCGTGGTGGACATCGACACCCGTAATTACAGATTGTTTGTGGACTATGATGGGAGAATCGTCAAGTATGAACGTGAGGAAATGAATGAGATCACACTGGCCTACGCCATCTCTGTCCATAAGTCACAAGGAAGCGAATATCAGGCTGTGGTGATGCCTCTCATGACACAACACTTTATCATGCTTCAAAGGAATCTTTTTTACACGGCGCTGACGAGAGCGAAAAAGTTGTGTGTGATAGTCGGGACATATAAAGCTCTTCACATAGCCATAAAAAACGACAAACCTGTCAAGCGGAATTGTCTCTTGAAGGAAAAACTGATAGAAATCATCGATAATAAGGATCAACGACTTTAAAGGAGGTGCCGTTGAGCAAAACGTCTCGTTTTAAAATTCTTTTGATCGGTGTGGCGATCGTATTTGTGGCTGTCCTACTTGCCGAAACCTTGATCGTGAAGGTCCAGACCACATATGTCCGGAAAGAACCCAAATTTTATTCTCCTCCTGTGGCCACACTCAGCGCGGGGGAAAGCGTTACCCAGATATCCTCACAAGCCGGATGGTTTAAAGTGAGAACATCCAAAGGTGTCGAGGGGTGGATCCACTCTCAAGCTGTCGCGTCGGGAAAATTTGCGGTCGCTGCAATGGACAAATCTATGAAAACCAGCGCGACTGCCGATGAAGTAGCCCTGGCCGGCAAAGGCTTTAACAGACAGGTCGAGGATGAGTACAAATCCCGGAATAAGGGGATAAGTTTTGTCGAAGTGGATCGCATGCTCAAGATCATGGTCACGCCCGATGAGCTCCGGAGGTTCCTGATGGATGGAAAATTGGCAGAATTCGGAGGGGCCCGATGAGAAACCCAAAATTGCGGACTGTCGTTGTGTTGGTCGGGCTGGTCGTTATGGCTGGGCTTTTCATGACTTGCCAGACGATCAAGGAAAATATCGGAGCCCTTACCGGAGGAAAAGTCAGCACCAGCGATGTGGAGGCCGTCGAAAAGACCACCGAAGCTGTAAGGAAATCGTTCGCGGAGATAACAGATGAGGAGGAATATTACATCGGTCGAGCTGTGTCGGCCTTGATTTTGTCCCAATATCCTGTCTACAAGAACGATGCTTTGACACAATATGTCAATCGCGTGGGAAATTCGGTTGTCATTTACAGCGACCGTCCCGAAACATATGCTGGATACCACTTTTTGATCCTGGATTCCGACGAGGTCAATGCCTTGGCCGCTCCCGGTGGCTTTGTATTCATCACCAAAGGGCTCTTGAAACGATGCCAGGATGAAGAGATGCTGGGCAGCATTTTGGCCCATGAGGTGGGACATGTGAGTGCCAAACACGGGCTTCAGTCCATAAAAAAATCACGGCTGATCGATGCTTTCCGGATTATCGGGTCTGAAGCATCCAAACGGTATGCCCCTGAAAAATTGGCTCAGTTGACAGATATTTTTGAAAATACGCTGGGAGATATCGCGGAGAAACTCATCGAGAGAGGATATGACCGCAAATATGAGTACGAGGCAGATGAGCTCTCGGTGAAAACCTCGGTCCGGGCCGGGTACGATGCCAATGGTCTTTTGGCTTTTCTTGACACCATGGTCGATGACGCATCGTCCGAATCGGACAAGGGGTGGTTCAAAACTCATCCGTCGGCCAAAGATAGGATCGAAAGGGTAACGAAAGAAATCTCTTCGATCCAAACCATGCCCGCAAAAAATAGTGCGAGGACGAGCCGATTCCAAAGCGCCATCAAGGGATTGAAGTAGCTGGACCATTCCTTCCTCATGGTATGCGCAATGAACAATAAATTATTCCGGGGGCTCATCGTCGCTGCCATCGTTTTTGCCCTCACTTTCATTCTTTATGTCGCCCATTTTTTCGATGTCTGGGAGTGGAAGACCTGGGATTTGAGACTGCGCTTTTTTTCCGATTCTACCCATGCGAGCGAAAACATCGTCCAATTTTTTGTGGATCAGAACAGCCTCGATGTCTATGAAGAAAGCCAAAGGATTTCTTGGCCATGGCCTCGCGTAATGTATTCCTACATCCTCGAATACTGCATGGAAGCGGGTGCCAAAGCGGTTTTTATCGACTTCGTATTTTCTGAAGGTTCTTCATGGGGCGTGGAGGACGACCAGAACCTGGCCGAAACAATGGCCGTATCGAACAATGTTTTTCTCCCCATTTCATTGAGCAAAAGCGCAAAAGATATCGATGAATCCTCCTCCCCGATTTTGAAGACGTTTTCCCTGGCTGAAACCTCCTTCCTTTCAGAATCGGCACTTCCGATGAAATCCGTATCTCTCCCTGTTTCCAGTATCCTGAGTTCTGCTAGGGGAGTCGGGAATATGACATTCGCCCAGGATAAAGACAGCGTCTATCGCCGGATGCCCCTTGTGTTTTCGTTGAATGACTTGCTTCTGCCTTCAGCGCCGCTGGCTCTGTCCTTGTTTCTGGATAATAGCTTGAAGCCCTCCGAGATTCCTTTGGACCCGTCGAACCAGATGATCATTAAGTATCACGGCCCTACAGGCACATATGCCAGCTTCTCCATCGCAGCCATTATCAATTCCTACGCCCAATTGCAGGAGGGGAAGATTCCGCAGATTCCTCCCGAGACTTTTAAAGGGAAGATAATCTTCATCGCAGGAAGTGCCCCTGGCATTTATGATTTGCGCCCGACACCTTTCAGCCCTGTTTGTCCAGGTGTGGAAATTCTAGCTACTGCCCTGGACAATCTTTTGCACAAGGATTTTGTGCGGATCCCATCGCCCTTGGTTTTATTCTTTTTTATCGGATTGTTGGCGCTCATTACCGCAGTCGGGTCCTCCATCCTGAAGAAGATTTGGATGACGGTCTCTTTTGTGATTTTTTGTCTCGGTCTCCTTGCTAGTGTTACCAGTTTAGCCTTTGGGTGGGGTTATTGGCTTGAGTTTGTCGCTCCAGGTTTTGCCGTTATTTTGAGCTTCACGACAGCCATGGTCCTCAACTACAGCTTTGAAGGCCGGCAAAAACGCTTTATTAAAAGTGCGTTCCGGCATTATCTCAGTCCCGATGTCATCGACAGGGTGTTGGAAGACCCATCCCTGTTGCGATTGGGAGGGGAGAAGAGGATCATAACCTCCTTTTTTTCCGATGTTGCCGGGTTCACATCCATCTCGGAAAGCCTCTCTCCCGAAGAATTGGTGCACCTTTTGAATGATTTCCTTTCAGAGATGACCGACATCATACTCTCTTATGGCGGAACCCTGGACAAATACGAAGGGGATGCCATAATCGCCTTCTGGAACGCTCCCCTCGACCAAGCGGACCATGCGGAGAGGGCCTGCAGAGCTGCACTGGATTGTCAAAAAAGGTTGGAAGAACTGAGGCCGGAATTTGTTCAAAAATCCGGGCATGAATTGTACATGCGTGTCGGCGTCAATTCTGGGCCTGCTGTGGTGGGGAACATGGGATCGCATAGCCGTTTCGATTACACAGCCATGGGGGATACCATCAACATGGCCTCTCGTCTGGAAGGAGCCTGTAAACACTACTCGGTTCCTATCCTTGTCGGAGACACCACCTTCCAAATGGCAAAGGAAACCATCGTTGCAAGAGAGGTCGACCTCATCCGGGTTGTGGGAAAAAGCAAACCTGAACGTGTGTACCAGATTCTGGAGGAAAAAAGTAAAGTTTCCCAAGACTTGGAAGAAAAGGTTGAGTCCTTTCACAAGGCACTTGATTCCTACAGGAAAAGGGGCTGGGACGATGCATCGAACTTGTTTAGCAAAATAAAGAATGATAAATTATCCGCCATGTATGTCACCCGCATCGAACAACTCAAACAAAATCCTCCACCAGAAGATTGGGCAGGAGTCTATGACCTAAAAAGCAAATAAACCTGATTTTTAGCCAAACTTAAAGGTATGGACAATGGATGATAAGAATACGACAAAATTAGAGTTTTGGGGAGTGAGAGGCACTTGTCCTGTTTCTGGGGAACACAAAAAAAAATATGGTGGACATACCCCCTGTGCATCCCTTTTTGTCCCAGATAGAGGCGTCATTATCATAATAGATGCAGGCACGGGTATCAAAGAGCTGGGAGATCTGCTCATGTCTGATCAAGAGGGGATGCCCTCCAGCATTCACGTTTTTCTCACCCACTTCCATCTCGATCACATCATGGGACTCCCCTTTTTCGGGCCTCTATTCTCCCCGGATTTTCGATTGGACTTTTATGCCGATTCTCCACCCGAAGAAACGGAACGACAATTGAATGGATTGATGGGAGGCAAATATTTCCCGGTTTCATTCCGAGAAACGATTTCGGAGAAAATATTCCACCGGATTCCCGAAGAGGGGATCTCTGTTGGGGGGAATCGCATCACTTTTTGTCCCCTTAACCATCCCCAAGGAAGCGTTGCCTACAAAATACAGGATGAGGATGAGACCATCGTCATCGCAACGGATACGGAACATCCCCAACAGGGGATCGACCGGAGGCTTTCTGAATTTGCTTCCGGATCCGATATTTTTGTGTATGATGCTACCTTTACTCCAGATGAATACCAAGCGGGTAGAGTGGGTTGGGGGCACAGCACATGGTTAGAAGGAACGAAACTGGCTGAACAGGCCGGTGTGAAAAATCTGTGTCTCTCCCATTTGAATCCCGACCATCGAGATTCCCAGATCGATGAAATTGTATCTTTGGCTCGAGAAAAATTTGCAAACACGTTTGTGGCCATGGAAAAAAGCGGCTAAAGGAGGATCGTTTTGTATATGGAAATTTTTCTGGTCTTTGTTTTTGTCGCTGTCGCATTTATCCTGTATTTTCTATTCCGGTCTTTAATCCAAGGAGCAGCCGGTCCGAAAAGAAAGTCCCTCGGATCCTTGCTGTCAAGATTGAACCTGCCTTTTGCTTTTTTGATCGTCACCCTCATTCTCAAGATCGATGCAATCCGTAATGCCCTTTTTCCAACGGAAGAGTTTCATGTCTATTTCGATGCCGCACTCATATTCTTTTTTATCATCCTTTTGATCCGGTTCGTGGATGGCATCCTCCTCGGCTGGCATGCCCATCGTCGCCGGGAGTACCCACTTCCCCAGGTGCTTCACAGCCTGATCATGGCGGTTTTATATTTGGGCATCCTGTTTCTGATCCTGAATGGCACTCTCGGTCTCAACATAACCCCTTTCCTTGCCACATCCGCCATTTTGACCATGATTTTGGGTTTGGCATTCCAAGGAGTCCTCAGCAATATCCTTGCAGGAATGTCCCTCCATTTCACGAAATCCTTCAGCAAGAACGATTGGATCCAGGTCGGGGACCAGGAAGGCATGGTGCTGGATACCAATTGGAGGGAAACCCGTATTTTCGACCGGAATTCCAATATTATTGTGTTGCCCAACAATGTTGTCGCGTCGGAAAAAATCACCAATTTTTCTCAGCCCGACAAAAAATCGGCTTTGACCATATCGGTGAAGGCTGGATACGATGCCCCTCCCTCCGATGTATTGGAGGCCCTCCTTGAGGCGGCCAGGGATGTCCCCGAAGTTTTGGAGTCCCCTCCGCCCGAAGCCTATGTGCTGGGTTATGACGATTTCGGCATTTCTTATGTGGTGAAGTTTTGGATCAAACACTTTGCACGCAAGTATCAGGTCATGACCAACGTAGGGAGGCTGATCTGGTACAAGTTCAAACGGCGAAACATCGATATCCCGATCCCTGTGAGCGACAAGCTCGGAGAGGTGATTCAGTCTTTCGGGCCTCGGGATAGAATGCCCGGTGTCCGTACGGAAGCTGAAAGGAATTTTCAGGACCTGATGAGATCCTCCTTTCTCCGTTATCAGGAAGGCGAAAAAAAAGGAGAACTCTTGATTCCCGAAAAGGAGATTAAAGCGTTTGCCTCGTTCGTCGTAAGACACAAATACGCTCCTGGAGAGTACATATTCAAACAGGGGGAAGGGGGGGAATCCTGTTTTATCTTGGCCAGCGGAAGAATAAAGGGGGAAATTGCCTACGAGGAGAAAGGGAAAAAGTACAAGTCAGAATTCATTGTGGAACCTGGAGGTATTTTCGGGGAAATGTCCCTTTTTACCGGGATGCCTCGCACCGCAACAGGGATTGTCGAGGTTGAGTCCGAGCTCCTAGAGATCAACACAGCGGGTTTTTCACGGCTCCTCGGGAGCAATCCAGAATTGGCCGACGTGATGGCCGATTTGGTGAGCGAACGCAACAAGAAAAATCTGCAGTTTTTGGAAAAAATAAAAGAGCTTTCTGCCCAAGATATCGAAATCAGCACGAACAAACATTCGATACTCGATCGGCTTAAAAAATTCATGAAATTATTTTGAAAAGGGACTGTTTGACTGTATTTTTTCTATGTGCTATAAGCTCTCGTGCTTGGAATAAGAGCAAAGGATAATGCTTAATCTCGATGAAAATTCTCGTGTGGCCGTGATCGGAGCGGGTCCGGCCGGCACTTTTTTCAGCTACTTTCTTTTTTCCATGGCTGAGAGGGTGGGAATAAATGCCAAACTGGATATATTCGAGTCCCGGGATTTCACGAAACCAGGTCCGCCTGGATGCAACATGTGCGGGGGCATCATTTCGGAATCCTTGGTCCAAACCCTTGCTACCGAAGGGATTAACCTGCCTTCAACCGTCATCCAGAGGGGGATCGACTCCTATGTCCTCCACATGGATGTGGGAAGTGTCAAGATCGAAACCCCCCTTCAAGAAAAAAGGATAGGAGCCGTTTACCGGGGAGCCGGTCCCCAAGGCATTCAAGATGCGCAGTGGGACAGTTTCGATGATTTTTTGTTGAAGCTGGCAAAAGAAAAGGGGGCCAATCTTGTCTCTGGCCGCGTAGAAGAAATCCTTTGGGAGGATGGCCGCCCGGCCGTAAAGGTCCGCGGAGGCGAGCCACGTCTTTATGACCTTCTTGTGGTGGCGGTGGGCGTGAACACCGCAACTCTCGAACTTTTTCAAGATCTGGATATCAAGTATGACCCTCCAGAGACAACCAAAACGTTTATTTGCGAATATGCCCTTGGCAAGGAAAAGATCGAAGAATATCTGGGCAGCTCCATGCACACCTACCTTCTCAAGATCCCCCGTTTGGAATTCGCCGCCATGATTCCCAAAGGGGAATATGCCACTGTCTGCATGCTCGGAAAAAAGATAGATAAAGAACTCGCTCAATCCTTCCTTAACTCTCCTGAGATGAAACGCTGCCTGCCTCCTGATTGGGATTCCCAACAGGAAGTCTGCCGGTGCATGCCCAAAATAAACATCAAGGGTTCGACTCGACCTTTTGGTGACCGATTGATTTTTGTGGGGGATTGCGGCATCTCTCGATTGTACAAGGACGGGATCGGGGCTGCCTACAAAACGGCCAAAGCGGCCGCCACGACCGTCGTCTTCTCAGGAATCTCGGAAGATGCTCTTGAGCACCATTTTTGGCCCAAGTTACAAAAGCTCGAACGGGATAACAGGATCGGGAAAATGATTTTTTCATCTGTCGGATTGTTCCAGAGTTTCCCGTTTGCAAGACGTGCCATTTTGCGCATGGTCTCCAAAGAGCAGCAGAACAAAGGAATGCCCCAACGCATGAGCACATCGCTTTGGGATTTATTCACCGGAAGTGCTTCCTATCGTGAAGTTCTCATCCGCATGGCCCATCCGTTTTTTATAAGCCGGCTTGTTTGGAATGTCATGATCGAGCTGTGGCCTTTCCGACCGAGAAAAAAGGAGAAGGAGTGTCATGAAAACGAGTGAGCTTGGGAAAAATTTTAACGATGGGGAGGCCATAATCCGACAGGGAGATGCCGGAGATGTCATGTACGAGATATTGGATGGCCAGGTAGAGGTCCGCCAAGAAAGGGAAGGGGAGGAAGTGCGGCTTGCCGTTTTGGACAAGGGGGATTTTTTCGGTGAGATGGCCATATTCGAGAGAGAGAAACGTTCGGCCACGGTTCGAGCACAGGGTGAGGTTCGCGTTCTGACGATAGACAAAAAAATTCTTCTCCGGCGGATAAGCGAAGATCCTTCCCTGGCTTTGCGCATTCTTGAAAGAATGTCTCACCGGATCCGTGAAATGAATAATGAACTCGTTCGAATGAGGACGGAGAAATAGATCAGAAAATGAAAAAGGATACCCCGCTTCTCAGAATCACCGAATTAGATGGGAGAAGTTACGATTATTTTCTTGCGGATGAAGATGTGACTATAGGGAGAGGGGATGATAATAACCTCACTTTTTTTGATCCCAAAGTCTCCAGAAAACATGCCAAGATAACCAAAAAGGGGAAAAGCTATGTGCTCACTGATTTAGAAAGCTTTAACGGGACGAGGATCAATGCGGATTTTATCACCAGTGCAATATTGAAAAGTGGGGATGAGATTAGAATCGGAGGGGCGGTGCTTATCTTTCAATCTGAAGAGCAACGGATCCCTTCCACCGACGATAATCTCGATTTCGCCAAGGTTGATGAATATAAACAGTGGCAACACCAGACAATCGCGATCAAGCCCCAAGAATGCACAAAGATCGACTCCCAAACACTGTTGATCACACCCCAGTCCAGACAAAAAAAAGCGAGAAGTTTTCCAGTCTTATCCCGTAAGGATAAGCCGCCAGAGAAAGACGAGGCAGAAATTTCGCGTCTGGAAAGGATGAACAAGGTTTTATTCGTTCTGTATGAGATAAGCCGGCACATGAACCTCATCCATGATTTCAACGAGTTGTTGAGAAAAATCATCGACCTTATCTTTGTGGTCATCGATGCCGATTATGGTTTTTTGATCTTGACAGACGAAGAATCGGAAGGAGATTTTACTCCGGTTGTCGTCAAGCTCAAAGACGAAAAGAGAAAAGGAAAAATAAGGGCCAGCCGGACATTGTGTAAAAAGGTCATCGATGACAGGGTGGCTTTGCTCACATCCAACGCCATGGCCGATGCACGATTTTCCCCCACAGAAAGCCTAGTGAAACAAAAGATCCGTTCTGCCATGTGTGTCCCGCTTTGGCAGAAAGAAAAGATTATCGGTGCTATTCAGTTGGACAGCACCCGGTTGGGGAATCAATTCACACAAGATGACCTCGAGCTTCTCAAGGCCATCGGGTGTCAAATGTCCATGGTTCTGGAACAAGCGAACCTGAATAAAAAAATCCGAGAGGAAGAAGAACTGCGGAGCCGGCTGGAGAGATATCATTCTCCCCAAGTCGTTGATATGATATTAAAAACTACTGAAGGATCGAAGGAAGATCTGCTCGAGGCAAAGGATGTGAGTGTCACCATTCTTTTCACAGACATCGTGGGATTCACAAGGCTTTCCGAGCGGTTGAATCCTCTGGATGTGAACATGCTCCTGAATCAATACTTTTCCCGGATGACCGATGTCATCTTCGAGTTTGGGGGGACTTTGGATAAGTACGTCGGCGATAGGATAATGGCTGTGTTCGGCGCGCCGCTGCAAAAAGAGGACGATGCGGAAAGAGCAATACGAGCCGCCTTGAAAATGAGAAAAGAGTTGGCATCGATGATGGCGAATGCGAGCGAGGATAAGAAATTCGACGTGCGTTTGGGAATGAACACGGGGCACGTCGTGGCAGGCAACATAGGTTCTCCCAAACGTATGGATTACACGGTTATCGGAGATTCGGTCAACATCGCCTCCCGGTTGGAAGCAAGTGCCGAGCCGAACCAAATCTTGATAGGAGAGGAAACCTACCGTCAAGTGAAAAAGAAATTCAACACGAGAAAGGTCGGCTCCAAAACCTTTAGGGGAAAATCTAAGCCAATTATGGTATATGAAGTTTTAGATTGAAAAAGCCATGAAACAACTCCTAGAATTATTGGAATCTTTGCCCCTGTTCCAGAGTTTTTCCAGGAAGAAACTTGTTGAGCTGGTGGAAAAAAGTCATGTAAAGACTTTTGCCCCTCAAGAGATGATCATCCCGTTCGGACAGCCAGGAAGATTTTTAGGCATTATGCTGGAAGGAGAGGCGGAAGCCGTTATCACCAGCAAAACCGGCGAGCGAATTCGCCTTGGACTCCTGAATAAGGGGAACATACTGGGTGAAGCATCCCTTTTAACGGGAGAACCGACGAATGCCGATGTCATCGCTCTGACGAAATGCCGGCTTTTTCTCATCCCCCAAGCCATTTTTTCGTCTTTTTTAGCGGTCAATCCCGATGCTGTCAGGATCATTGCCAAAACCATCACAGACAGGTTAAGAGCCCGTCAAAAAAACGAGGAAGAACAGATCCGAGTGGAGGATGCCTGGAGGAACATCCCGGATCCCTATGGGCTCCGGTTGGCCACAGCATCGCCTGAAAAGATTCTGGTCATCAACTGCGGGAGTTCTTCCTTGAAATTCCACTATTACGATACCGAGGATGGGTCGAACAACATAAATGGTATCGTCGAGAGAATCGGGCTGAACGATTCTGCTTTTACAGCCAAAACGAAAAATAGAAGTGTCCGTAAAACACTGGGCCATTCGGGCTATAAAGAAGCATTCCAGGCTATGGTGGACCTTTTGACAGATAAGAGGGATGGCGTGATCGAGGACCTCAACGAGCTTAGCGCCATCGGCCATCGTGTGGTTCACGGTGGAGACAAATACAATCATCCGGTGATCATCGATGAGGATGTTCTTCGTGACATCGATAGGTTTGCTCGTCTTGCACCTCTTCACAATCCGGCCAATCTCTTGGCAATCCAAGAATGCAAGAAACTGATGCCCGATGTCCCGCAGATAGCTGTGTTCGATACAGCATTTCACCAAAAAATGCCCTCCCATGCTTTCCTGTACGGGCTTCCTTATGAATATTATGAAAAAGACAGCATCCGCCGTTATGGATTCCATGGCATTTCTCACAAGTATGTTGCCCTTCAAGCAGCAACCCATTTGAAACGCATGTTTCGCGAGTTGAAAATCATCACTTGCCACCTGGGAAATGGAGCATCCCTCTGTGCCATCGATCATGGCCGATCCGTGGATACCAGCATGGGATTGACTCCGTTGGAGGGATTGATCATGGGAACCAGGAGCGGCGACCTCGATCCATCGGTTGTCCTATACCTGAACAAGGAAAAGGGATTGAACTTGGAGGATATAGAGGAGATCCTGAATCGCCATAGCGGGCTAAAGGGACTTTCCGGAGTTTCGAGCGATCTGCGGGAAATCGAGGAGGAAGCCAACCGAGGGAACCAGCGGGCATTGCAAACAATCGATATCTTCTGCTACCGGATTCGAAAATATATAGGTTCCTACGTGGCAGCAATCGGGGGCCTGGATGCGTTGGTCTTTACTGGCGGTATCGGGGAAGGGAGTGCTTGGGTCAGAGGATTGGCCTGCCAGGGATTGTCTCATATGGGGATCAGTGTCGATACCATACGGAACAAAACCGCTTCTCCTGGACAAGGGGAGGTAGCGGATATCTCCGATGAATTTTCTCAAGTGAAGGTCTTGGTCATTCCCACCGATGAGGAAAGAATGATCGCCAGGGAGGCTATCCGGACCTTGGGTTATCAGAATATGACCCAGGTTCTCAAAAGTCAAAAAGAAAAAAAGATTCCGATCGAAGTCTCGGCTCACCATGTTCATTTGGCGAGAGGAGAGATGGATATGCTCTTCGGTCCAAGAAGCGAGATGACCCTCAGGTCTGATTTATCTCAGCCGGGTCAATTTGCCTGCGAAGAGACCGTGGACTTGATTGGACCCAAAGGCCGCGTGGACCGGGTGAGGGTGTTGGGGCCGTTGAGGGGCCAAAGCCAGGTCGAGATATCGATGACAGAGGAGTTTAAGCTGGGGATCAAAGCGCCCATTCGTCCATCGGGAGATTTGGCTGGAAGTCCGGGGATAACTCTGGAAGGACGAGAGGGAGCCTGCAAGCTAGCGCAAGGAGTCATTTGTTCGCTCCGTCATATCCATATGTCTCCAGAGGATGCCCTTTCCTTTGGACTGAAAGATAGAGACACCGTGAGCGTGCGTGTAGAAGGGGAGCGGACATTGATCTTTGGTGATATTCTGGTCCGGATCCATCCCGATTTTCGGTTGAGCATGCACATCGACACGGATGAAGCCAATGCCGCCAGCATCACCACGGGGATGGAAGGGATTTTGATCGGAGTACAGGACCGAAGATAGGCTGGAAACGCTTACCATAAGATTGAAAAATGTGTGATAAACGGGTATTATTTAGCTGCATAATCCCATCTTGAGGTACCCCTGTAGCTCAGAGGATAGAGCAACGGATTCCTAATCCGTGTGTCGCCAGTTCGAGTCTGGCCAGGGGTGCCAGGCTTATCCCTTATTTTTCAACCACTTACCCTCTTTTATGTATTTAGCCTGAGTCAACTAATTTGTCTCCTTTATTTTAGATCCTTTGTTATGCAATCTTATGAATTATTTGGGAAAGGTAAATGGGAAAATGAAGGGCGGACGTCAAATTCCTCTGAATACATCTTGTTGATTTTATAAGAGAATGGAAGTATCCTTGAAGCCCATCGGATACTCTCTAGGCTAGGGAAAGGAAGAGGAGAAAGCAATTGCGAATTTGTGTTATCGGCGCAGGGGCCATGGGTGGTTTTCTCGGGGTTAAATTAGCCATTTCTGGTCAGGATGTCACTTTTATCGATATAGGTGATCAGCTCCAAGCGATCCAGAAAAAAGGGCTAAAACTGATCATGGAGGATGGGGCTGAGCATCTGATCGAGGCGCCTAAAGTCACAGGGAGCCTCGAAGAAGCTGGCCCTCATGATGTCATCATCCTGGCTCTCAAAGCTCATCATATCCAGGATGTGGCCGAACACATGCCCGCGCTATATGGCCCTCATACCTATGTCGTTACCATCCAGAACGGGATTCCCTGGTGGTATTTTCAGAGGCATGGCGGGGAGGTTGATGGGCGAAGACTGGAATCTTTGGATCCAACCGGTGTCATCGAGGCCAATATTCCTGCTGAGCGGATTGTCGGGTGCATCGCCTACGCTGCCGCTGAGGTGAGTGCGCCTGGTGTCATTCGCCAAGTGGAAGGCATCCGTTTTCCCGTAGGGGAGCTGGACGGTACGGAAAGTGAGCGATGTCTTGAATTGATACAGGTTTTGCTGGATGCAGGATTCAAGTCATATATTTTGGACAAGATCCGATCAGAAATATGGTTGAAAGCTTGGGGAACCCTTTCTTTTAATCCGATTAGCGCTCTCACACATTCCACTTTGGTCGATATATGCCAATTTCCCGATACCAGGTGTCTGGCTGTAAAAATGATGGAAGAAGCCCAACAGATTGCAGGAAAACTGGGCATCCAATTCCGGCACACCATCGAGAGACGCGTAGAGGGAGCAGAAAGTGTCGGAGCGCATAAGACATCTATGCTTCAAGATGTGGAAGCCGGCAGAACCCTGGAAACAGAGGCATTGATCGGAGCTGTGATAGAGCTGGCTCGGCTAACGGGAACTCCTGCGCCGGCCATCGGAGCTGTTAGCGCATGTACCAAGCTTTTGAACAAAACATTCTTGACCCATAATGCTAAAGTGGGTTTGATTCCCCTGACGGAATAAACTAAAAAGTATTGTTATTGTAAGTCTTCAGAGGGATACGCAATCGGATTTTTTTAAACAATTCTACATAAAGGATTTTTTTTACGAATTTTGCGTTAAGTTTTTGTTTGAACCG
>CAZIDF010000027.1:19045-46066 GCA_964538085.1 uncultured Eubacteriales bacterium
AATGACATTCTTCGAGATCGATCCAGCTATAGGCTACAACTTTTCCTTGATGTTTGGCACCGAGGCATTTCCATCCCTTCTCGAGCCATTCATTGAATTGTGCCTCTTCTCCTCTTATAAAGTCCGTTTGTCCTATCTTTTTCATATCCTCGGTTGTCAAGAATTCGAATCGGTAATCTTCAAGGTTATCATTCAGTATGGGGATTTCTGTTTCTCTCTGGCTTTCTTTCACTAGATAAAAGGGATTTATATTTATTCCAGTTTTATATAAACGTCTTTGGAGAGATAAAAAGAGTGTGCCGTAATGGCGACCCCTAGCTATTTTTTTTGTGATCGATTCCATATTTTTGTAAGAATATCAGTTGATAAGATATGAGTCAAATAGAGTTTCAGCAGCAAAGGACAGCTGCGATTTTTTCGAGGAGTTCTTTAGAACTGAACGGTTTTATGAGATAGTTTTTGGCTCTTAGCTGGGCCATTTTTTCCTTTATTTCTTCAGGTGAATCAGAATCCGTCAACAAAATGATCGGGATGGACGTTTCGTTTTCGGGTTTCAATTCATTCAGAAAAGGAAAGACCCCATCGCCTTGGCCAGTGTTGTCCCAGAGGATCACATCGGGTTTCTCTTCGAGAATATCGACTCCGTTGGCATCTTCGTTTCCTGATGCGATCACCAAGTAGCCGTTGCGCATCAAGATCATGGTGATCATGGTCATGCTCGATGGATTCGGCTCGATTATCATGACTTTTTTCTGAGATGTGACTGAATTCCCGAGGATCTTTTCGGTTTTAGCGAATATTTCCGTGAAATCGTAAGGTTTTTTGATGAAAGCGCTGACGCCCTCTTTGAAGCAGGTTGCGACAAACTCACTGGAGTCCATCACGGTCAAGGCAACGATCGGGATATCCTTCGTTTCCTGGAGTTGTTTCAACTTGATGGTGGCTTCAAGCCCATGCATTCCTGGCAAAATCATATCCATAAAGATCAAATCAGGCTGCTGTTCTATTGCTAGCCTGATCCCGTCTTCACCGGTCTTGGCGATCAGAACCTCGTATTGTTTTTGTTTCAATCTGGCTTTGATCGTTTCGATTTCGACTGGATTATCTTCGACAACCAATATTTTGGGCATGATCGGATCCGTTTCTTCTAGCATTCTCCTCAAATAATTCTGTGTATAATTTGGATTATCTCTGAAAATGGGTCAATCGCCTTTTGGGATGATTAGGGGGGTGATTTTTTTAGCACATACCAGTGATGGACATTTTGCTAGAAATGAGATAGTTAAAGGAATGCATTTTTTTTTGGAGGAGCCACAAATGGATTTCCAAATTCCCCTCAATATTTCAGCGAAAAAGACAATGGTTGTGGAGCCGGCGAATACGGCCGAACACATCGGATCTGGATCGGTATCGGTGCTGGCAACTCCGATGATGATCGCACTCATGGAGGCGGCCGCCCTCGATGCAGTTCAGGAACACCTTCCTGAAGGGTGGACCACTGTTGGCACTAAAGTCGACGTAGAGCATATCAGAGCCACCCCAGTCGGCGAGATCGTTACGGCTGAGGCTTTGCTGGTCGGACAAGAAGGGAAATCTTTGACCTTTTCAGTTCATGCCAAAGACAGTTCTGGGATCATCGGCCAGGGCCACCACCGAAGATTTATTGTCGATCGCGAAAAATTCCTCAGCAAACTATGAGATAACAACGTATGGAATCATCTCCAATACCGTGATAAATCAAAGCACTTGTCCCTGGATTTAGCCTACTCATGTCGGAGGGCTTTGGCAGGATTGGCCACAGCCGCCTTGATAGACTGATAGCTTACTGTTAACAGGGCAACAGCCAGAGCCAATATGGCAGAAATGACAAAGGCCTGCCAGCCGATGCCGATCCTGTAGGCATAATCCTGAAGCCACCTATTCATGACAAAATAACTCACAGGCCAAGCGATAACATTTGCGATCAATACCAGTCTGACAAAATCTCCAGATAAAAGGAGGATTATTTTTGACGCGGAGGCTCCAAGGATTTTCCGGATCCCGATCTCCTTGGTTCTCTGTTCGACTTTAAAAGAAACCAGTCCGAATACCCCTAAAGATGCAATAAAAATAGCTAAAATCGAAGAATACCGGAAAATATTTTGCAGATTGGCCTCGGTCCTGTACATACTGTTAAAGTGATCATCGAAGAAAAAGTATTCAAAAGGCCGAGTGGGATTGATCTTTTCCCACCTGGATTTGATGAAGCTCAGGACACCGGATACATTATCCGCTTTGATCCTTGCAGATACGAAATTCACGCCTATCGGACGGATTTTAAGCACCAGTGGTTCAATGTTGCTGTGAAAGGACTGGAAATGAAAATCTTTGACTACCCCGATGATCTCTCCTGGTTTGAATTCCGCTCTAGCCAGTCCTTGATTCGATAACTGGAATTTCTTCCCCAGGGCCGATGTCCAGCCCAGGCTCTTAACCGCAGTCTCATTAAGGATATAAGCAGAGATAGCATCGGTGGTCCGGTTCCTGTCGAAGCTTCTTCCTTCAACCAATTCCATTCCATAGGTCTCGAGAAAGTCGAAGTCCACGCCGTTCCAGTCCATTTGGATCTCTTCATTTGAGATTCTCCCTTCTAATTCGACAAGCTGCTTGAACTGGATGAGGGAAGGAAGCTGCCTGGATGCGGTTACATACAGAATATCGGGATTTTCTAGCAATTCATTTTTGAGTATCGGATAGTTTTGAGTTGACTCATAATCCTTGATTGGCACAACCACCACATGCTCTTTATTGAAACCTACATTTTTTTCTTGAATAAAGCTTAACTGCTGTTTGGTTATAACGGTAACGAAAATAAAAGCTATGGAGATGGCAAACTGAATAACCACTAAAATATTCCGAGTTAAAGATTTGGATGAACTTGCATAAGAAAATCCTCTTATGATGCGAACGGGCTGATAGGATGAAAGGAGAAAGGCTGGATAACTCCCGGAAACTGCACCAACTCCCAAAGCCACTCCTAAAAGCACCACCAGCACCCAGAGGTTATTGAGTGATATCATGGATAATTCCCGGCTGACAATCCGGTTAAAAGTCGGCAAAAGAACTTCAGCCAGCAACAATGCTACAGGAAAAGCAAGGAAGGAAAAAAGCATGGATTCTCCTAAAAACTGTCTGATCAGCTGTTTTTTGTTCGCGCCCACAACTTTGCGCAGCCCTACTTCTTTGGCCCTTTTAGAAGACCGTGCCGTGGCCAGATTGATGTAATTGATACAAGCCAAAGACAGGATAAACAGGGCGATAAGAATGAAGAAATATAGATTGCCCATGTTGTTACCCGGTTCCAACTCATCAGAGCCCATATGGGAATGGAGGTGGATTTTAGTCAAAGATTGAAGATACAAACGATATGATCCCTTATCTCTTTTCAGATATTTATCGACCAGAATAGGAAGTTTGGCCTCGAATTCGGATGGTTTAGTCTGAGTAGAAAGTCTGACGTAGGTATAAAAGGAGTTTCCCCGCCATCCCTGCGTAAAATTCTTCCAGTACAAATTCTCACCGCTTTCCAGAGGGGCGAGTAAGTCAAATTTAAGATGGGAATTTGAAGGCACATTCTCGACAACTCCTAAGACCTGATAATCTGCTTTGCCCAAGTTGGCTATAGACAAGGATTTTCCAATAGGATCATCCTCACCGAAATATCTCTTGGCTGTTTCTTCAGTGAGAACGATGGAATTTGGCGATTCAAGGGCAACCTGAGGATTCCCCTTTAGGAATTTACAGGAAAACGCTTTAAAAAAGTTACTATCGGCAAGAAAGAAACGCCCTTCATAAAACTGTTTTTCCCCGATCGTTACTAGTGCTGTCTCTTTCCAAGAATAGGTAAATAGTCGCACCATTTCCTCAATCTCCGGAAATTCTTCTTTCAGAACCGGTCCCATCGAAGCTGCGAGAATTGGCGTTTGAAAGCTTTGGTCTTCACTCTTATAATCCAAGGCTATTCGGAAGATGCTTCCTGCATGCTCATGGTATCGGTCATAACTAAGTTCAAAATGAACATACAGCGAAATCAGGATACAGCAGGCCATGCTGATAGCCAAACCGCCAATATTGATGGCAGTAAATCCTTTTTGCTTCCGTATATTTCTTAAGGCGATTTTCAGGTAATTCTTGAACATGACAGCTCTCCATGTTTATCTCTTATCCTACATTCCCTATTTTTATCTGCAATAAATATGCCAATATTACCTCCTTGGATTTTCGAATGTTCATTCAACTCTATGTGTCACCACTTTCTTTGATATTCGTTGCTTTTCTCTAATAATCCAAGGATTTGAGATACATGTTCCTTCTGACCGTATTAGAAAGCGACTGATTGTCTTAGAATCTTGGCCCCGATCTTGTAAAGCGATATTTTCGTTTAGTATGGGGAATATGGGATCAAAAATCTTTCTTTCGGCTTTTGGGGATGGTTTTAGTTTACGCCGGATTCATGTTTGATGAATATTGATCACCAAGGATAACGGGATCGGTTGGCCAGAGGACCTGGATTATCGAAATACAGAGACGCTGGGTTTGCAGTTGGTGACAGACCTGGTCAAGCAGATCCAGGGAACGATTGCTCTCAAAAAAAAACACGGAACAGAGTTTATCGTGAAGTTTTAGGCTTTTTAATGGATTTGATCGTAATAAATTGACCCCTTATTTTATGAGCGACTCCGCCCCAGTAACTATCGGCATCTAAGGGGGGCCTAACTTGGCTTTTTATAGGAAGTATGGTAAATAAAAGAGCTTGCATGTCATCAGGATGCGAAAAGATTATCCGGTACATTAGGAGAAGAGCATGAAGAAAGTAATGAAGAAACGGCTTAAAGAGGACGAATTTGTCAGCATATTGACCCATATGCTGAATTTTGCAAAAAAAAGAATGAGAGAACTTCTCTTTGCAGCAGCGGGTATCGTTTTCATCTTCCTGGTCATTTTCATTTTGAATATCATCAAGTCTCAAGCCATCAAGAAAGAGAGCCGTTTGCTTGCCGATATCCTCGAGATCAGCACCCAACTCAAAGATTCTCCCGATAAGGTTGCAGAACTCGAAGCTCTGGCCGGAAACGGGAAGTTTTCCCGCATCGCTTATCTGAAACTTGCCTCTTACTGGATAGAACAGGGAGATTCAGAAAAAGCGAAGAGCTTTCTGGAAAAAATTCAGAACAACAGAAAAGATATAACCTATTATCAGGGACAGGATATGCTGGCTCAGATCTACATCAGAGAAAAGGAATATGACAAGGCTATTGAGATATACAGATCGATCGAAGAGGCGGACCAGAAAGAATATGCCCTCGATGCTGTCCTGTTTCACTTGGCAGAAGCATATGAAGGAAAAGGAGAACTGGACACGGCTCTGGAGCTGTACAAGAGAGTCCAGACGGATTATTCCCAGACTTATTTTGGTTTCGATGCCTCTCAAAAAGTCACCGAATTGGAAGAAAAAAAATAACATATTTTGTCTGGATTATTTAAATGCCAAGATTGCTGCAGCGACAAGGAAACAGCCTATGAGGTGTAGTGAACTACTGTGAATAGGCTGCAACGATGTCGATGTGGTAAGATTGGCTTGCCCGGAGGGGAAAAATTGTCGATTGTGAGATTTTATAAAATTCTTAAATTTGTTTTACTGAAAAATGGAATCGACAATTTTTCTAAATAATTCAGGCTTGAAAATACAACGAAAAGTTATATAATAAACAGTTATTTTTTTTGAGGAGGCCTTAAAATGGCGTATAAGATCACAGAAGAATGTATCAATTGTGGAGCCTGCGATCCTGAATGCCCGAATGAAGCCATCACGGCTGGTGATGAGATCTATGAGATCAATCCCGAAAAGTGTTCAGAGTGTGTAGGGGCGTTTGATGAATCCCAGTGCGCGGCTGTCTGCCCTGTCGATTGTTGTATTCCTGATCCCGATCATAAGGAGACAAGAGAGGAACTGGAAGCCAAATACAGAAAAGTCCACGGCTGACGAATTTATTCCGGTTTTAATTTTATCCAAAAATAGGAGTGGTGCAGATCACTCCTATTTTTTTTAGCCCCCAATGTCAGAAAACGAGCAAAAAGTCCAGATCCCTCCTGGGAGACTTTCCTCCTTTTTTGCGGAAAAAAGGATATGGATTAACATTTTGCTGTTTGCCGTGACGGTTGTGGCGACGTTTGTCGTCGGATTTTCCTGGAGCATCAGTTACAAATATGCAGAGGTTTTTGCTCAAAATCCTGACCTCGTTCCCGATCCTTCTATGATAATGAATCCGGAGATCGTGATTCTCAGTTTCATCTATGCTGTCGTTCTTCTCGGCATTCTGCTCGGCCATGAGCTGGGTCATTACCTTGCATGCCGGTATTATAAGATCGATGCAACATTGCCCTATTTTATCCCGGCACCCACTTTTATCGGGACCATGGGGGCCTTTATCAGGATCCGGTCGCCCATTACAAAAAAACATCAATTGTTCGACATCGGTATTGCCGGTCCGCTGTCCAGTTTTATCCTTTCTCTTCCTGCCGTCATTTTGGGGCTTTACCTTTCTAAAGCGGTTCCATCTATTCCCAAGGAAACGAGCATTTTATTCGGTGATCCCCTCATCCTGAAATTTTTCGGGAACATTTTTTTTGCGGGTATCCCTGAAGGCTTCGACATCATTCCCCATCCCATCGCGTTCGCTGGTTGGGTGGGCATCCTTGTGACCGCACTCAATCTTTTCCCTGTGGGACAGCTCGATGGAGGGCACGTCGTTTATGCCATTTTTGGGAAAAAATCCAGGAAACTTGCGCCTTATATCCTCGTGACTTTTATTCTCATGGGTGTGTTTTTCTGGATCGGCTGGTTCGTCTGGGCTTTGCTCATCTCTTTTTTGGGTTTGAAACATCCTTACATCTACGATGAAGACATACCTCTTTCTCCTTACCGAAAATCATTGGGCGTGCTGGTCTTGATCATTTTTGTCGTGTCCTTCACGCCCCAACCCATCGTGGGTTATAATCTTATCGATTTGATAAAACAGTTCACTTTTTAGCGCGGAAAAAACGCGATTTGGAGGGAATAGTTTTTCACAAAAACTGTGGAAAAGCTGTTAAAAAACCGATATATTTCCTGCCAAATGTACGGAATTTCTTGCAGATACAACGATTTGCACAATATTTGGGCATCGCATGTAAGTCATTGAAAATAAAAAAGATATGGAAAGCATTGAAAATAAATGAATTACGAGAGCCCTTCGATCTGACGGCGAGAGTAGTCGATATGACCCGTTTGGGGAATTGTTTTTTGTTTATCTTTAAAAATAGAGGAAATTCCGGCACTTCTTGCTAGTGGGAGAAGAGTGGCATATAATGAGGTGCGATGGATAACCAATTCAAAAACGTCGAGAAGGAATTCAAGCAACTGAGGGATGAATTCAAGCGAAAAAGACTATCTGAACCGGATTTCAAGAAAAAGTTGAAAGAATTACGCTTGCAGGATAAGGTGGGGCGATTTTGGACCATCGGCGCCCAAACGGGTAAATGGTACTACTTCGATGGGAATGATTGGACCGCGTCGAAACCTCCTTCATTCGAAGATAAGCGGGCCATTTGTGTCCATTGCGGTTTCGAGAACGACCTGCAAAATGAAGCTTGCTCCTACTGTGGAGAAAGCTTGATGGAGAAAAGAGATACGGGGAGGGAGGAAGAAATCACCTGCCCGACTTGCGGAAAAAGTCTCGATAAGTACTCCTTCTTTTGCCCGGACTGTGACAAAAAAGAAGAAGAGGAAGAAACCGAAAGAACCTGGGAGCCTGCCGAGGATTTTGAACTGGGATCGCTTAAGGAAGAGGATGCAGGAGGAGAGGAGCAGGTGTTGCGTTCGGTCCAGCCCTTTTCTTTGGCTCTGTTTTTTGGCTCCCTCGGGCTTCTTGTCGGTATCGTTTTGGGCGCATTTGCAGGGGCAACAGATTTTCTTCCAGGAGTGATCGAGATTTTGCCCCCATTCCTGAGTGAACTTAACGGCAGCTTGATCGGGGGGCTGTTTTACGGATTATTCGGAGGCATATTCGGATTTTTGGCAGTCGGTTTAGTCGGGTTTCTTATTGCCGCTCTGTTTAACTTGATCTTTTCTTTTATTGGCGGGATCAAACTCCATATCGAATGACCCTCTCTGAATAGCCCCTAACGCATAGGCGATCTGTCCCACGGATATGGATTCATCATTGGGGGAGTACTGGATAGGCCTGAGGACGGTGTAACCCTTGTTTTCGAGGATTCCGGTGGCCTCTCGAACCAGCCTTCTGTTGAGAAAAACGCCGCCTGTCAACGCCACGATTTGTGTGCCGTGTTGCTGACGGGCTTTGTGGGCCACGCGAGCGATCATGTCTGCCAGTGTTTTGTGGAATTTGGCCGAAATTCGAGAGACAGGGATTTCTCGTTCGATATCCGTGACGATAGATCTGATCATCTTTTTAAAAGAAATCTCATGACCTTTTTGGGAAATTCCTTCCACAATCTCGAAACCATAGCCCTTTCTGACATTTTCTTCGGCAGCGGCTTCCAATCGCATGGGCGCTTCCGCTTCGAATTCCATTTCTGTGGGGGATACCCCTGCCATAAAGGCGACGGCATCGAATAACCGGCCGCAGCTCGATGTCCGCGGCGAATTGATATCGTGTTCCATCATCTCCAAAACGCTTTTTACCTTTTTGGAGTCGACTTTTTTCATGGTCTTGAGAGCAGGAAGGTTTTTCCCGAAAGCATCTCTCATATAGGAAAGGGCCATTCTCCAGGGTTGTTTTGCCGCCAGGTCCCCGCCGGGAAGAGGAATATCGGAAAAATGGGCGAACCTCGTGTAACTGTTATAGTCTGCCACTAGAAATTCTCCTCCCCAGGCATTTCCATCCGCTCCATAGCCGTAACCATCCAGGGAAACACCCAGAATTTTTTGGGCAGGAGCCACTCCATACTCGAGGAGCACCGCCAGGATATGGGCAAAGTGATGTTGGATTTGGAGGTGAGGGATCGCCATTTTTTGAGCATACCGGGTGGTATGGAAATCGGGATGAAGATCGGAAACCACGACCTTTGGCTTGACCTCGAAAACTTTTGTCAGGTGCTGGATGGTTTCCTCGAAATACCGGTAGTTCTGGTATTCGTCCAGATCTCCCAGGAATTGACTGGTGATGACATAGCCGTTTTTATAGACCGAAACGGTATCTTTCAACTCTGCTCCCAGTGCCAGAATATGATGCGTGGATTCTAGCGCTTTGGGAACAGGCTGAGGGTAGGGGACATAGCCGCGCGCTCTCCGCAGGAAAAGGGGCTTGTCATTGACCACTTTCATCACCGAATCGTCTGCCCTCATGTGTATAGGACGGTCATGGGTGAGGATATAGTCACAGAGCCCGTCGATCCCTTCATCTTCCTCTTTCATGATCGGGGCATCCTTTTGGTTCGAGCTTGTGGCGACGATCAGTTCGATGTTTTCAAGCAGAAGTTGATGGAGAGGAGTGTAAGGCAGCATAATTCCCATCTCATCCAGGTTGGGTGCGATGTGCTGGATGTTTTTCTTTTTTTTCAGGAGCACGATCGGGCGTCGAGGAGAGAGCAGCATCGTTCTTTCAGAAGGCGTGATGTAAGCGTATTTTTGGAGGGTCGTTAAATCTCTCGCCATCAAAGCGAGAGGCTTGGTCTTTCGGTTTTTGGTCTGCCGCAACGTTTTTACAGCGGCAGCGTTTTGAGCGTCGCACATAAGATGAAATCCACCCAACCCTTTGACGGCGAGGATTTTTCCCTGCTCGAGAAAAGAAGAGGCTTTTTCGATCCCCCCTTTCAGTTCTTTTCGAGACCTTGATTTGAAGAGTTTGATCTGAGGACCGCAGGTTGGGCAGGCGATGGGTTGCGCATGATATCTTCGGTCGAGAGGATCGGTGTATTCTTTTTTGCAAAGGGGACACATGCGGAAGCTTTGCATAGTTGTTTGTTTCCTGTCATAGGGAAGGGATTTGACGATGGTGTAGCGTGGACCACAATCTGTGCAATTGATAAAGGGATAACGGTATCTCCGGTCTGTGGGTGTTATCATCTCGTCGGAACAATTATCGCACACGGCAATATCTGGAGAGATAAAAACGAAACTTTCTCCCGGCACAGTTTTTTGGATTTCGAAACTTTTGAGCCCGAGATAAGGAGCCGGTTTCAATGAGAGTTCTTGGATCTGGGAGAGAGGAGGGGCTTTCTCTTGAAGGGACATGAGAAAGTCCATGTAGTCGCCGGGATCCTCTTTTTCGAGATGGATTTCCACGCCGAAACCGATGTTTTTCACCCAGCCCTTGTAATCGAGGTCTTGAGCCATGCGATAGATAAAGGGACGGAAGCCAACTCCTTGAACAACCCCGAACACCACCACCTCAATTGCCCTCTCAAAAATGGGGACAGGATATGTTTTCACTTATTTTTCCCAGTATTAATTGGTGAATGCATATCCTGTCCCCGATTTGAATAAACGCAGCCGCAATAATCCTGTCTGTAGAGTTCGTGTCGCTTGCTGAGCTCCACGCTTTTTTTAAATCCATCTTTTTTTTTGAAGTTCGCCTCCAAAAATTCGATTCTAAACCGTTTCCCGAACATCTTTCCGATTTTATTCATAACACCCGCTTTTTTCCACGGACTCAAGCTCATCACAGTGGCAAATTTATCGAATCCCGATTCGGCTGCTTTTTCGGCTGTTTTTGCCAATCGTAGCGCATAACATATGTCGCATCTTCGTCCTTTTTCCGGCTCCTTCTTGAACTTGGCCGTTATTTTTTTCCAACGGCTCTCCTCATAGGGGCCCTCGATAATTTCAAAGTCGAGAACTGAAGCGACCCTTTTTGCTTCCTCCAGCCTTTTGTCGTATTCCTTTCGAGGATGGATGTTCGGATTGTAAAAAAAGCCGATCGCCTCATAGTCTTTCTTGAGAAGATCCATAACATACAGAGCATCCGGCGCACAACAAATGTGAACCAAAATTTTCGGCTTTTTCATTTTCTCATCCTGTAAGAAGGGAGGATCACAGGGTTTTTATCTGTCGCTCTAAATCTCCGATGCGTTCATTCGACCGATCTATCTGAGAGTAAAAAACGGTGAGCTCCTCGTGATGTTCCCTCGTTTCATCGACCTGTTTGCCCATTCGCAAAAAGAGGGGCTCCTTTTTTTTCTCGATGTGTTCTATCTTCTCACTCAATTTTTCTTTGGTTTTTTTCCATTCCTTTATTTCTTTGTGAAATTCGCGGATTCTTTTTTTCCCGCTCTCTTCGATCATTCCGAGTTTTTCTTCGATCTCTTTTATTTTATCTTGATGGTCTTTTCGAACTTTTTCCAATTCCAATCGTTTTGCAACGAGGTTTTTTATGATCTCTTCCATTTTTTCTCTTTGATCCTTCAATTCTTCCAGTTTGTCATCGATCTCATTCCCGGATGAGTTGATGCCTCTGACCAGCCCTTCTAGTTCTTTCTGTTTTTCGGTGACCTTCACCTCCAGCACTCTTTCCTCATCCTTGATATCCACCAGTTTTTCCTGGTAGGGTTTTTTCATCGATTCCTGTTCGGTCACCGATTCTTTGTGCGTTTGGATGAATTTTTCCTGGTCAATTTCTAGCCCTGAGATTTTCTGGAGAGCCTCATCGAACTCCTGTTCGAGATCCCGTTTGTTTTTTTCGAGCTTATCCAATTCATGTCTTGTTTTTTCCCCGTTGGGTATTTTCAGTTTGTCCTCCCAGGCTTTCTTACCCAAGTTCCTGGTCATTTCATCTTTTTTCCGCCACTCTCTTTTCAGCCTGCCCTGAAGACGGATCTTTATGAGCTTTTTTTTCGCTCCAAAGAGAAAAAGGTTGATCCGGCGCCTCAAATCTTTGTCGCGCAAAAAGATAAACACGAGAAGCAACAGGATTACACAGAGGAGCAGCCAGAATATCCAGTAGGGCAATCCCTCGCTCGACCCCGGAGAAGGGGCCTGTCTGGAAAATATGCTTTCGAGGATTGCGTTCATTTTAGAGAATGTGTCCAATATTTTTCATGTTTGAGCTTTTTTTGTCAACAGAAACTTCAGATGTCACCCTATCACTTCTTGTGAAAAAGTTTTTGTTGTTGTCGCGCCAGAGAGTCGGATTTGTGGACCTGCGAAGGATAAGCCTGTACACACCAATCGATAAGATAGAGGGCTGCCGCCAAATTTTCGTTGAAGAGGGGTTGGATATCTGCTTCGGAATTGAAAAATTCTCCTGTGATCCCGCTATCCGGCGGAAGTTCGATCGTATAAGAGGGAATCCCGTACACGCCGAAGCTCCAATCTGTGGTGTCTCCGTTGGTCAAATAAAATCCAGCTCCAGCCCGCTCCACTCCGTAAATTCTTCCGTTTACCGATTCTATCAACTGGGACATTTTGTCCCCTATCTCGAACAGAATGTCCTCTTTGTCGGATTCATTTTGTGTGTATCCCCAGGGGTACAATATCACTTGGGAAAAGCTGTGATAGGACACTACCGCCTGAAAATTTTCCTGGCCGAACAGGTCGCGGACAGCTTGGATTTCGGGTTCGGTGAACGGGCCCGGTCCCCTGTAGACCTCGGATGCCGAGTCGGGACTGGAACCTAAGTTATCCCAACCCCATTTGTAACCATAATTCCTGTTGAGATCGACCCCATAAGTCCCATTCCCGTTATTTCTCATGTTCTTCCGCCAATACCTGTAGAAATGGATGGAGTATTCAAGCCCATCCGGATTGACGAGCGGAACGATCCATATCTCACAATTGTCCACCAACCGTTTGACTTCGGTGTTTGTGGCATAGTTTTCGACCAGATATTTTCCGAGCAGATAGGGAACCTCAACCGAGATCCATTCCCGGGCATGGTGACATCCGAGAAAAACGACAGAAGCCTCGTTTTCCTGCATCCCGGCGTTGTCGCTTATTTTCAGGGCATAGATGTTTCTCTGTTCGAGGCTGTCTCCTAGGTCGATAACCTGGGCCAGGTCGGGATAGCTGTCGGCCAGGGCCATCAAATCTCGCTCGAGCTCTGTATAGGAGTGGAACGCGCCGTTTACACCGCCCTGGATAGAGAAATCGCCCTGCTTCTCAGGATAAAATGCGCTTGATTTTATGTCGTATGCAATGTTTTTAGCCCTGAGCGCGATCATGTCCTGTGGAGAGGCCACGATAAAAATCTTCCCATCTTTTTCCATCAGGAGGTCAAGGTTCAATTCCAGGAGCTCTTTCACGACTTCCTGATTTTTTCCCACACAGATGATTTCCCTGTCTGTAAAATATTGAGCACCCAATGGTCCCATGACCATTCCGATAAGACCTAATATGATCAACATTTTTTTCATAAAAATCCTCACAGAAAGTAACTGAGACATATCGATAATTTTCGGCCATACAGGTTACGACCCGAACCCTTTTCACTCCCGAACATCGCGCCTGCATCCAGATGCAGTCCTTTCCAATACAATCCGAAGCCGAACGAGTAATATAAATAATGAATATTCGGCTCTTTGACCGGCTGGGGATCGCAGCTGATTCCCGCTCTCAATGGGACTTGAAAATCTTGCTGGAAAAGGCGGATCGAACCCATATATTCCAAACCGCTGCTCACCTTGACGATGTTCCTGAATTCCCTGTCGATCTCCTCTTCGAAATAAGTGATCGAATAGGAGGACCAATTGAAAAGACTCACATCGGAAGCTATCCTGAGTTCAGGAGAAATTCTGTAATCCACACCGATCCCGAAAATCAACGGCTGCTTATATTCGTTTTTGGCCGTCGCTTCGATCCTTATATCTGTGTCGCCGAGAGGGGAGTTATACCGCAGTTTGCTCTCGCTGTCTGCCTTCTTGGAGTACGGAGTCCGGAACACCGCGGCTATTGTGAGTTTATCGGTTATATCGGCAGATGCGCCCCCATTCACGTAAATCCCGGAAAAATCATGCGTTTTTCGATCGGATATGGTCACGCCGGTGTAGTACAGGTTTTCCACGATCCCTTTTTCCATCGATCCGTAGACATAGTTCACGCCGAGCCCGAAAGATAACCATCCTCCGAATTCACGGGCCAAGGAGATGTTGATATTCCGTAGAATTCCGCTTTGCTGGAATTCGAACAAATACAGAAGTTCACCATTCTCCACATAATCTGGATTCTGGGAAGGCCGTTCATAATTTTCGAGGAGCCCGATGCTGATCCCCAAGGCCCATCCCTTGTGATTGAGCGTGACTCCTGCAAAATCCAGGGTATACAATCCAAGGGAACTGTTTCCTTCTGTGAAAAGCACTCCGGTGTTTACGACAGCGTATTTATCCAAGGACGCTGTAGTGTAGGAACCGTTGATGCTGATGGAAAAGCGCGGGAGAGCGGTCAAGCGGGCTGGATTGACAACCGTTGCAGATGAATCTCCAACGATCGCGAACTGTGTCTCTCCTATCCCGATCGATGATGCAGCCGGGATCCCGAAGGTGTTCCACGTGCGGAAGGGCGCCTCATCCTCGTATTGCCCTAAGGTCAACTGAGCCGAAACAGGGATAGAAAACAGGACAAAAAAACACAGAAAACACGCGAGTAGATGATCGGCCATTTTTTTCATTTTTTTCACCTTTCGATTGTAGCGCTCCATCCCTTTTATTGCAAATTCGCCCCAAGTGTGCTATAGAATATGATTTATTCAGTGAAAAAAATGGATAAAGCGGAAAAAAGAAAGATCAAAATCTCAGGGACCGGTTTTTATGTCCCCGACAAAGTGCTGACGAATTTTGACCTGGAAAAAATGGTCGACACATCGGATGAATGGATCGTTTCCCGCACAGGGATCCGTGAAAGAAGGATCGGTTCGGAAGACCAAGTCACTTCGGACCTGGCTGTAGAGGCAGCCAAGGTAGCTTTGAAAAATGCGGGTCTCAAGATCAAAGACATCGATCTGATTATCGTGGCGACCTCCACACCGGATACGATATTCCCCTCCACTGCGTGCTGGGTTCAGAGCAAATTGGAAGCGGACCACATTCCTGCCTTCGATATCTCTGCCGGGTGCACAGGATTCATATACGGGATGATCCTTTCGGAAGGATTGATCCTCAGTGGTGTCAAAAAGAGGATACTCCTGATCGGATCCGAGTTTTTGACCAAAGTGACCAACTGGAAAGATCGCAACACCTGTGTGTTATTCGGAGATGCGGCAGGGGCTGTGGTTCTGGAAGAGAGCCACGGTGACAAGGGGATGCTATCTTCCTACTGGAAAGCGGACGGGAAATTGGCAGATCTGTTGAGTCAGCCGGCCGGAGGCACCCAAATCCCAGCCTCGGCTCAATCGATCGATCAGGATCTCCATTATCTCCAAATGAAGGGTAACGAGGTCTTCAAACATGCCGTCAAACGGATGGGAGAGGCGGCCGTCGTTGCCCTGAAGAAGGCTGGCCTGGAAAAGGAAGATATCGACTATCTCATTCCTCACCAAGCCAACATCCGGATTATCGAAGCGACAGGCCGGCGGTTGAAGCTGCCTCCCGAGAAAGTTTTTATCAACATCCAAAAATACGGCAATGTTTCGGTTGCCACCATTCCGATCGCCCTCCATGAACTCAACGAATCCGGCAAACTAAAAGACGGCACGATCATCGTGATGGACGCTTTTGGCGCAGGGTTTACATGGGGTGCCATCGCCTACCGCTGGTAGTTTTAGGGGATGTCCCCAAAAATTGCCCTTAACCTTAATTTAATCGCTTGAATTTAGAAACAAGAAAACCTATAATAACTATCGTATTAGTATCAGGAGAAAAAGATGAAAAAAATAGAGTGGCTCACAATTCCAGCAATCCTGGTTTTGTTCGTTCTGGGGAGCGCATGCGGTGCCCGAGCCATCGATGATGATCCTATGGCTCCGGATTTTACTCTTGAAGATTTAAACGGAACCACACTTTCGCTTTCGGATTTCGAGGGGAAAGTGTTGTTCATCAATTTTTGGGCCACATGGTGTCCTCCTTGTCGGGCAGAAATTCCCGATTTTATCGAAGTGTACGATGAGTATAAAGAGATGGGCATGGCCGTTTTGGGTGTTTCTGTGGACAATATCAGCGCACAAAAAGTCGGTGATTTCGCCAAAAAGAACAAGATGAATTATCCGGTCGCGATGGCCACCAAAAAACTGTTCCAGGATTATCCTTCTCCCAGTGCGATCCCGACGACCCTTGTCATCGATGGAACGGGAAAAATCAGGTACAAAAAGGTCGGAATGATGTCCAAGCAGGAACTCATCGACCTGTACATAAAATTCAAGGATTAAGATCGACCATGGCCAACACAAAACTCCTCGATATCCTCAAAGGCGCCATTCTGCTGGAGCATAGAGGAAAAGCCCTTTATGAATCGGTGGTGAAAACGTCGGAATCGGATGGTGTGAAAGAGCTTTTCGACATGCTCTCCCGGGAGGAAGACAAGCATATCCGAATACTGGAAAAGCAGTTCTCACTCATCGCAAAGGGAGATTCTTTCGATATTGCAGAGCTGGAAAAAGAACACGCTTCCGCGCATGAGGCTATCATGACCGACGGGATCGTCAAGAGCATTTCTGGGGCCGGTTATGAAGCGGCCGTGATCGCAGCTGCCCTAGAATTCGAGAAAAATGCAGTAAAATATTATTCCACACATGCCTCTGCTGCAGAATCGACAGAGGAAAAAAAGCTGTTCGGCTGGCTGGCAGAGTGGGAGAAAAATCATATGATGATGATGGCCCAGCTGGACAACGAGCTCAGAGAAAAGATCTGGTACGATAATCAATTCTGGCCGTTAGATTAGATGTTTTTAAGAACGAAGGGAAGCCATCCCTTCGGGATTGCCGCACACCCTGCGGGTGTTCGCATTGATGCTAGTCGACCAACGTCATCCCGAGGTCGATGGCTTCTTTGTTCAGCGGGATCAGTTGATGATGGCGTTCTGGAAGCGTTTCTTTTAACGCCTGAAGCACAGATTCTTTTTTTACTATAGCCTTTAGTTTCAAGAGCACACCCAGCATCAACATATTCATCACCTTGATATTTTTTAAATCGTGGGTGGCTTTTTCTATGGCTGGGATGGGATAAATTTTGATGTCGGTTCGGGAAGGAGGTTCCTTGATGGTGGTGCTTTCCCAGATAAGGATACCGCCCTTTTTGACCTTCTGCTCGAACTTTTTCAGCGAAGGCTGATTAAAAACGATAGCCACATCATAGGCGCTGACGATCGGGGAAGAGATGGGCTGGTCGCTGATGTTGACGATGCAGTTGGCTGTTCCCCCTCTCATCTCCGGGCCATACGAAGGCATCCAACTTACCTCTTTTCCTTCTTTCATCGCGGCGTAGGCCAGCAGCGTTCCCATCGACAGCACGCCTTGGCCACCAAATCCTGCAAAGATCATTTCCTGAAGCATTCTACTCTTCCTTCTTTAGCTTTTTTATATCCTTGAAAACCCTAAGAGGATAATACGGAAACACCCTGTCCTCCAGCCATTTCAGGGATTCCTCGGGAGTGAGTTTCCAGTTCGACGGGCAGTTCGAGGCGACTTCTATAAATGTCGTTCCCAAACCTTCCATCTGGTATTCAAAGGCTTTGCGGATGGCCCGTTTGGCTTTGCGGGCATTGGCCGGGGTGTTGCAACTGATCCGTTCCACGTAGGCAACCTTATCAAACGTCGAGATGATCTCTGCCATCTTTATCGGCATGCCTGCCGTGTCCACATCCCTGCCGTAAGGACTTGTGGAGGTGATCTGACCGTCCAGGGTGGTGGGAGCCATCTGCCCGCCGGTCATCCCATAAATCCCGTTGTTGATAAAGATAAAGGTGAAGTTTTCACCCCTGTTGCAGGCGTGAAGAGTCTCGGCTGTGCCGATGGCTGCCAGGTCGCCGTCTCCCTGGTAGGAAAATACGATCCTGTCCGGAAGAACGCGCTTGATCCCTGTGGCCACTGCAGCCGCCCGGCCGTGAGCCGCTTCCTGCATGTCGATGTCCAGGTAGTGGTATGCAAAAACAGAACATCCCACCGGACACACACCGACAGTCTTGTCTTGGATGCCCATCTCTTCCACGATTTCCATCATGAACTTGTGGATGGTCGAATGAAAACAACCGGGGCAATATGAAAACCGCCTTTCGGTGAGGGTGGCTGGCTTTTTATATATGAGTTCGTATCCTTCTTTCATCGGCTTGCTCCTTTATGTATCATGGTGCTATCCAATTTTTTCTTTTATGGCCGCATAGGTTTCCTCGGGCGTCGGCACGATACCACCCATCCGGCCGAAAAAATGCACAGGCTTTTTCCCGCACACAGCCAGCCTCACATCCTCCACCATCTGCCCTGCATTCATCTCCACAGACATGAAAAATTTCACACGCTCTTCCGATGCGATGGCTCCGATCTTGTCCCATGGATAGGGCCAGAGAGTGATCGGCCGGAAAAGACCCAGTTTCAGTCCGTCTTTTCTTCCCTGGAGCACCACATTTTTGACGATCCGAGAGCTTAGACCAAAGGCCACGATGATGTATTCGGCATCCTCTGTCATGTATTCTTCGTATCGTATTTCATTCGCTAAGATTTCTTTGTATTTGGCCTGGAGCTTCAAGTTCCTCTGCTCCATGTCCTCGGGTTGGATATACAGCGATGTGAGGATGTTTCTTTCCCTGTCCTTTGTTTTTCCGGTGGTGGCCCAAGGTTTGTCGGGTTTGTATTCTATGGGCTGTGGCATCATGACTTTTTCCATCATTTGACCGGTCGCACCATCGGCCAGGAGCATCACTGGCGTCAAGTATTTATCCGCCAGTTCAAAGGCCAGGAAGATGTGGTCCACCATTTCTTGGACCGAATTGGGGCCGAGCACGATCACATGGTAGTCGCCGTGTCCACCCCCTTTGACGGCCTGAAAATAGTCTCCTTGACTGGGTTGAATAGTCCCAAGCCCCGGACCCCCACGGACCACATTGACCAGCACGCAGGGGATCTCGGCACAGGCCATGTAAGACACGCCTTCCTGCATCAGGGTAAAGCCCGGTGAGGATGTGGTCGTCATCACCCGGGCTCCGGCCCCGCCGGACCCATACAACATGTTCACAGCAGCCAGCTCGCTTTCGGCCTGGATCAGGACATAGTTGTGTTTGGGCTCCTGGGCAGCTAGGTATTCGATCACCTCGGACTGGGGTGTGATCGGATAACCAAAATAAGCCTGCATGCCTGCGCGGATGGCTGCCTCTGCCAGGGCTTCGTTGCCTTTCATCAGTTTGACTTCAGCCACTATTGCCTCCCTTCCATGGGTTGCGCTGCTTTTTCTTTTTTCTTCCTGTACACCGTGATGGCCGCATCCGGGCACATCACAGCGCAGTTGGCACAACCTATGCAATCTTCCGGTTTAGCAAGGGTGGAATAGTGGAGACCGAAACTGTTCGTGTCTGATGTATTGAGGGCCAAACACTCTGTCGGACAACTGATCACACACAGGTTGCAGCCCTTGCATACTTCCACCGCTATTTCGACATAACCTTTTTGGGCCATTCCTCCCTCCGATTAATTCTTAGATTTTCTGTTCTTCGTGATTGGAATTCAGATGTTTCTACAGCTCGAACGAAAGAACCCTGTGCGAGTGGCACTGGATATTCACGGCAGCCGGCATGGAAGCGATGTGACAGGGGAAAGATTCCACGTGCACAGCCAGAGCTGTGCATCTGCCGCCCATCCCCTGAGGACCTATGCCCAGTTTGTTCACCCGTTCCAGAAGCCTTTTTTCCATATCTGCGTAAAATGGGTCAGCATTGTGCGATCCCAGGGGTCTTCGCAGCAGGGCTTTTTTAGCCAGGAGGGCAGAGTATTCGAAGTTGCCTCCCACGCCCACGCCGACGATAATCGGCGGGCATGGATTCGATCCGGCAGTGTCCACCACTTCGACCACAAAATTTTCGATCCCTTCCTGACCTGCAGCCGGGGCGAACATCCTCACCTGGCTCATGTTTTCAGCGCCGCCACCTTTGGCGACGAATGTCACCTTGAAGGCATCTCCCGGCTCCAATTCCCAATGAATGTAAGCCGGTGAGTTGTCGCCGGTGTTTTTGCGCCGGATCGGGTCCTCTACCACTGATTTTCGCAGGTAGCCTTCCTCATAACCGGCCCGCATTCCTTCGGTGATAGCTTCTTTAAGGCTTCCCAGGCCATCGTCCTTGTCGAGTTTGACGTCCTCTCCCAATTCCACAAAAAAGATTGCAAGGCCTGTGTCCTGACAGAGTCCCAATTTTTCATCTCTAGCAATATCGGCGTTTTTAAGGATTTGCTGAAAAACAGACTTGCCGGCCGGCGATTCTTCCTTGGCATCCATTTCTTTGATGACGGCCAAGGTGTCTTCTTGGAGCTCGAAATTGGCTTTTTGGACCATTTTTCTGACTTTGTCGCGTACTTCAGACAGATTGACTGTTTTCATATGATACCTCCGGGATTGTTATAAAATGAAATAAAAAAGGACATGACGTAACAGTTTATGCCTCCATCCAAAAGCTGTCAAGCGCAAAGTGCCAAATTGTAAGCCATTCCTCGCCGCCCTTCTCGGCGGCTTTGAACTGCGCACGTAAACTCCCAATCTCTTCCACTCTAACCACTGTTCCCGTGCTTGCCCCAGGTCCTTAATACTTCAGCAAAGTCGTGCTCAATACAACATCAACCATCCCTAAAAGCCTCATTTATCACGGTAATAGAGAGGCTTACTCTCAAGCATTAAAAGTTGCCATTTTTGGCTTTGTTGTGAATAATGTGGGAAAGGATGTGATAGGAAGGAGACCAAGATGACCGGTGAACATAAACTCCTAATAGATGGGAAATGGGAGACAGGAAAGGAAGTTAGAGAGACAAAATCCCCTTTCGACCAGAAAGGGGTGGGAAAAGTCCATTTTGCCGATACCCACCAGGTCAAGAGGGCGATCGATGTGGCTCATAAGGCATTTCAGCAAACCAAGATGTTGTCGAGCTTCGAGCGGGCAAAAGCTCTTGAATCGGTCTCGAGCCAGATCGCCGAAAACAGGGAGGAGCTGGCCCGGTCCATCGCCTTATGCGCAGGAAAGCCGATAAGATCTGCAAGGGTCGAGGCGGAGCGTGCGGCCAGCACATTTCAGATCGCTGCAGAAGAGGCCAAGAGGATGAACGGCGAGATCATTCCTCTCGACCTGAGTGCAAACACAAGCGGTCGTTGGGGAATGGTTCGGCGGTTTCCGATCGGGGTGATGGTGGGGATAACACCGTTTAATTTTCCGCTGAATCTTGTTGCCCACAAAGTGGCGCCGGCCATGGCCAGCGGTAACACGATATTGCTCCGGCCCGCATCACAAGTGGCGATGACGTCCGGGATACTGGCAAAAATCATCAACGAGTCGGGATATCCTGCGGGCGGCTTCAACTTCATTCCTTGCGGATACCGAGAGGCCGGTGTCTTCTTGGAGGATGAACGAATTAAAAAGATCACGTTTACCGGAAGCCCGGCTATCGGATGGGAACTGAAAAAAAAGGCTCACAAAAAAAGAGTGACTCTCGAGCTCGGCGGCAATGCAGCTGTCATCATCGAACCCGATGCCAACCTGGATTTCGCCTTGCCGAGGACCGTATTAGGGGCCTATGCCTACTCCGGTCAGGTCTGTATATCCATCCAGCGCATATTTCTGCATAAAAAGATCTATGACAAATTCATGGCGCAATTTGTGGAGGCGACCACCAAGCTAAAAATGGGAGACCCGATGGAGGAGAGCACGGATATCGGACCGATGATCAACCTGGATGCGGCAAAACAGACCGAGGAATGGGTGGAGGAAGCCCTGGAGGAGGGTGCGCGGCTGGTTTGCGGTGGGAAAAGGGACGGCGCCATGTTCCAGCCCACGATCCTGGAGAATGTGAAACCCGAGCTCCGGATCTCCTGTCAGGAGGCATTCGCTCCGGTAGTGGTGGTATCCCCTTATGAAGATTTTGACCTGGCCCTCCAGAGCGTGAATGACTCCATCTATGGACTGCAGGCCGGCGTTTTCACCAATGACCTGAAAAAGGCTTTCAAAGCATATGAAAGTTTGGATGTGGGAGGGGTGATCTGCAACGACATCCCCACTTTCCGCATCGACCACATGCCCTATGGAGGGATGAAGGAGAGCGGATTTGGCCGGGAGGGATTGAAGTACGCCATCGAAGAAATGACCGAATTGAAACTCCTGGCCTTGAATCTAGCATAAATTGGGGACAGGATATGTTTTCACCAATTTGGGAAAAACGTTTGACAGAAACCTTTATTTTTACATAAACTACATAAATTAAATAAATCTACACGACTAAATTTAGGAAGATGATGGAAGACGATAATTCTTATAAAGACCGGAGGCGGTTCCCCAGACTTTCCTCTAAAGTTTATTACCGCATTGGAAAATCGCGCTCCTTGAGGCAGCGCGTTTCCAACATCAGTTTAGTGGGCGTTCGCATATACAACGATGAACGGTTGGCCATCAATGAAGAAGTGGAGCTGGAATTGCATTTCCCGAGCGGATTTTCTGGGAAAGGCTCAGCGCGTGTCGTCTGGATCAATGAGCTTCCTCCGGAAGCGGGAGTGAGCTATGATATGGGACTCGAGTTCCTTGAATTCCCCGATGAGGTTATCGAAGAGCTGAAAAAAACTTTAGAAAAATAAATCCTGACTTCTATTCCCAGATGACCTTGGAGACGGTCAGCTCCTTGTAGCCACTATCTTTTTCGGTCAGACAGTAGAACCGGCCGTTTTTCATTTTGGCGTATAGGCCGCTTTCGTCATGTAGGATCTTGAGGCTCTTGCGGCCGAAACATATCCCCTCAGGGTTGAAGATGTCACACATAAACTCCCCAAGATTTTCCCCTTCCTCATAGGTCATGACGAAGAGCCGTCCTTCGTCATCTGTAAAAAACGAATGGAACGGGGGCATGGCGTCGGGAAAATAGATCTTGTTGCGGATGTCGTCGAAAATCGGGCCACTGAATTGTTCCATGAATGTAGTCTTGTAATCTTCCGGAATCGGGACGGGTCTGAATTCCTTTTTTATTTTCCGCACTACATTCCCGTCCAAATCATAGACATCGATTACGTAGCCTCTCTCCTGGAATCCGGTGAAGATTATTCCGTTCGCTACGCTCCAGGAAAGGACATGATAGCTGCCCTTGAGTCTTTTTCCGACAATGGGATTCGGGATGATCTGTTTATCCAGTTCCTTGATTTCTTCGAATCGGGCATCGAGGAGGGTCAGGGGATTTTGGTTGATAAACTCGCTTCTTCCGTCCATGACGCTAGTGTAGGAAAGGAAATTCCCGTTGGGAAGCGGGGCGGCGCTCACTGTCGATGACCCGATTTTCCTCTCTTCGATCATTTGCCCGTTGCCGTCGAAAACCACAAGTTTGTTCCCAAAGTCAGAGACCGCGATGTTATCGTTTTCGTCGACGGTGAGATAAAGCGACACATAATTGCGTCCCTTGAGTTCCCCAGGTCCCTGACCTTTGTGGACGAAAGAACGAATAAACTTTCCTTCCCTGTCGAATTTGAAGATCATTCCCTCGGTGTTTTCGTAACCAGTCAGGTAAATGTTCCCGCTGGAATCGACATCGAAATAATAGCCGATGTCCGTCAAACCCAGTTCGGCGATCGTGTCATTTTCCGTGTCGATCGTGAATTCATTCTGGAGAGAGAAGGTGGAAGGTTCTCCTTTGATCGTGGAAGGTTCGACGCGGTTAAGGACCACTTCCACGCCATTCTCCATGACTCTTTCGGGCACCTCGGATTTGGGCGCACAAGAACAAAATAGGAACAGCACCATAAGCAAACAAACCGCATTCTTCATTCGTCCATCCTCCAATTTACTTTGAAGCGTTTGAGTACGTGAAATCCGTCTTCGTCTTCAGTGACGGTGTAAAAATATTTCTTTTTAATCAGGTGGGGGCGGAATTTGAAAGGGATTTTTGCGAGATATCTGCCCTCAGAGTCGAACACATCGTGGTAGTACCCATCACTCCCCGGAATGCGTTCCCATGTCATGACGAAAATCTTTCCTTCATCATCCGTAGAGATCCATCGCAAGGCACTGTGATACTTGGGCATTACCAGTTTCAATTCCGGAGGCATTTCTTCTTTTGTTTCTCTTTTTTCTTCCTCAGTGATTTCTACCGGATCGTACTCTTTTATGATTTTTTTAATCAGGATCCCCGTCGTGTCGTAAATTTTGATCTCGTACCGATCAGAGACACTGCAGACTATTCGGTCATCTTTATCGAATGTATATAATGTCGATCCGCTGAAGGGATTGAAGCCTTCGTTGTCCGCGCTGGGAGTTGGCCTGGAATCCAGGGATTGGATGAGATTCATCTCCGGATCGAATTTCTGAATTTCATACCGCGGACTTTCCTTGTCCCTTTTTATTACGATTCCCAGGATATTACCGCTGGAGTCGAGGCTGATTCTTGCCACTCCTGCTTTGGCGATGGGGAGATCCCGGATGTATTCTCCTTTTGTTGAATAATAGACAAGATGTCTTCTGGAATCTTCTATAACGATCTCATCGTGATTTGCCAGTCCTAATGTCAGCGGTAACCTGAATTCGCCGGGTCCCTGTCCCGCCCTCCCGAATGTTTTCAGGTGTTTGCCTGTACTATCGAAAGCGAGAACATGATTTTCCTTGCTGTCCAAAGCATAGATATTTCCGGCATCGTCCACCGTGATCGATCTTATCCTGGAAAAAAGGTAATCTTCATCGGATGCAGATTCCCCGATAGACAGATCCTCTTCGAGAACGAGGGCATCCTCCCCGTACATCGGCTCTTTGGGATTGTGCACGACAGTGACACCGTTCTCGGTCGTGATGGTTCCTTTCCACACCGATTTTTGATCTCGGCAAGCCATGCCGAGGAGGGTAAAAATGGGGAGTAAAATCATGAATACAGATTTAAAATTTTTCATGATAATCTCAATTTTGTTAAAAGATACCCATATTATAAATACATGGTTTGAAGAAATAAAGTTCCTGCTTTTTTTCTGAGAGTTACGTTACTGCTGGTAACGCCGGATAAGATCTTCCGCAGGGATGCTTTCGAGGACCAGCCGGGATGATTCCGTGCCGAAGATCCATTCCTGGTACAACCTGTCCAGGTTTTTTTTGGAGCGTTGCTTCACATGATTCAGGAATTCTTCGGAAGTGGCTCCTGTGTCTTTATATTTCTGGTAGAACGATCCGGCCGCATCCAAAAAATCATTTTCTCCCATCACGTGGTACAGCAAATAAAAAAACAGCATGCCTTTGGTGTAAGAGAGGTCTGTCAGGCCCTCATTGCCGTATTGGATGATGGGAACTTCCTTGCATTTGGGGTTACGTTCGCACTGCTGGCGGAATCGTTCGCTCAGGCGTTCGAACCCCTTTGTCGTAGCGTCCGGTTTGTTGTCCAGCTTTGCCTGAACCAAGTACTGCAGGAACATGGCCAGACCTTCCGATTCGAAGCGGTCAGGAAGGGGATCGTTATCCCTCACATTCCAGATGTGGGAGATCTCGTGATACAGGGCGGTGAGGTTTTCCCTTTGCTGGAAGGCATCGGCGGTCTGGAGGATACTGGTAACATCTGTTTGGGAGCCATACCCTTCGGGGATCTCGATGATGGAAAAACCCTGGAAATTGCCAGCCGGGCCGAACCAGTTGGTGAAAAGCTGAAGCACGGTGTTCATGGCTTTTAAGATCATCGAAGCATTGTCTTTGTCTTTTGGGAAGTGGAAGATTTTCAGGTTATTCTGTTTGTCATCGACGATGCCGTAAGGTGCGATGGGCATATCCATGCGCCAGGCAGGCTTGAGGTTTGTGTAGGTGTAGGTGGTTTGCCCGTCGATGTTGGATTTGCCGGTCAATTTTCCTCCGTTTGCCACAACGAGGTCCTCCGGTACGGTGACCGAAAGGGAGTAATCAAAACTCTGGAGACCGGAGCGGCGGTTGACCTTATCGGATGGGTAACCTACGACCGGATAGCCATACCCGTCCATCCGCATGAACGTGAATTCTTTGGCGATGTGGTCCTTGACATACATCCAACCGTCGTTGGAGTAGCCGAACAAAAAACCCTCGTATTGGATGGCGATAGTTTTGGACTGGCCGGCCGCAAGGGATCCGGGCAAGCGGGCCTCCGTATAGTTGACCTGAAGCTGTTCCCAGTCTTCGAAAGAAAGGACTTTCTGTTGATATGGGATAGCCGCACCTTGTTCATCCGTGATGGCTGTCACTTTGAGGAGCCGGTAAAGAAGTAGAGGGACGTGAGAGATGGGTCTATCGGTTGGGTTGTGAACGGTGAGACGGCATTTGCCGTAGACTTTTTCTGCCTTGTAATCGACCCTGACATCCAACTCATAACGCGTTGTTTTGAGTTCGAGAGTTTTTGATGAAAATTGTTGCGAAAAGGCCGAGAAGGCCATTATCAATAACATTAGGATTGACAGAAGGCTGATTTTTTTTTGCATATTTTTTTCCATAAAATTTTTTTCTATAAAATATATACGTAATTATTAGAAAAAGGTAACGATTAAAGGTAACGATTACTTTTTTATCTGAAATATGGCTTTGTATTTATACGGGAGCGGAACTTGATTGTCCTTCGGCTTACTGTCGTTTTTTGGATCGAGGGGAGTTACCTCGATATAAAGTGTGTAGGTGCCGCTCTTTTTTTCTCGAAAGGTAATCTCCAGTGTATCTGTATAAGTTTTTCCTGGTTGGAGGCTCCTTCTGTAGGGTTTTTTTAACGATACCGATCCCCTTACCTGTGGGCGGATCACGACCAATCCAGTGGTTTTTTGCGGCTCTCCGGCCGCATTCCAAACGGCGACTTGGAATTCTTTCTGAACGGCATTTCCGTTATTCCTCACGACAACATAGACCTTGCCCTTCTCGCCCCCTTGGAATTCGCTCTTCCCGATAAAGCGGCATCTTTCGATAGCCAGGTCCACACG
>CAZIDF010000027.1:46166-47516 GCA_964538085.1 uncultured Eubacteriales bacterium
CTTGGAATTCGCTCTTCCCGATAAAGCGGCATCTTTCGATAGCCAGGTCCACACGTTGCAAGTCGTGTTCCCCGAGTTGCGGGAGAACTTCGATCTTCGGTCCTCTGCGGATTTCATCTGTGCCGGATTCGACGATGGCATCTGATGAGAAAAATTCTCCTTTTAGCTTGAGTTCGTATCTTCCTTCCATATCAACGATATCTTTTACAGGGATTGATCCGGTGATCTGTTTTCTCTGATCCATTCCCAGTTTTATGCTGGTTCCTTTGTAAAACTCGGCTTCCTTGAATCCAGAGCTTCCTGACACCACAACATCTCCCTGAAAGGGATGTTCACTGCGGTTAAACAGAGTAAAAGTATATTCCAGTTTTTCGTTTTCATTGTACTTCGCTTTATCGACGGTAAAATCGATCAGCTCGACACCGCAGGGAATTTGCCGCGAAGCATCGATAACAAAAGATTTGCCGATGCAGTCACATGTAAGAAACGGCAGGTTTTTCGGTATGATTTTTGGTTGAAAAATCTGGGAGTATTTGCCAGGACTGTTAAATAGCATTTCTGCCTTGATCAGAATGGGTGAGAGTTCGATCTTTGATTGTGGAGCCATTTCGATTTCCATCTCACCTAGATAGTTGCCCAGTTCATCCTGATCCTGTTGGATATAAAGCCGGAGTGTCCCAGAAATGCGATCGGCCGAAGGATTTTCCAACTCAACTCGCATCTCGATATCTTCATTAAAGAGATAGCTGTCCTCATCCAACTTGATAGAATGCACTTTTACTTTATTGCTGAAGCAATAATCTCCATGGATTATGAAGTATTTCGAAAGGGTGGAAATGGGAAATCGGGGGAGTTCCATCTTGATCCGATAATGGCTTCCCTCGGCGAGTCCGTTTGGCACATTCCATGAAAGATTCCGTTCTTTGATTTTGGCTTTTCCAATCGTTTCGATCAGCGTTTCATCACGATACAGCTGAATTTCCATATCCTCCTCGGCAAATCTGTCATCTCTCACATGCCAATCAATCGCTTGAGTTTTGCCCATGACCCATCTGTCTCCTTGAGCTGGCCGGTAAAGCTCAATAATTTCATCCATCAAGGGCGCCCGGAGGATGAATATGGAGCTGCGTGCAGATAGATCGGGAATATTCAAGGCGACCACTTTTATCAGAAAGCTGGCATGCAAATCAAAATCCGGGGATTTCCCCTCCAGGGTAAAAGTCTCCCATGAGTATCTTCCTGCGTCGGTTTCATCTTTGATGATTCCCAATAAGTGCTCTTCATTCCGGTCCCACAGTTCCACCCGTACAAATTTGTCAAAATTTGAGGCTTCCCAACGGATGCCGATCG
>CAZIDF010000028.1:0-47124 GCA_964538085.1 uncultured Eubacteriales bacterium
GCGTCGCTTCGCTCCGAATGGTGGCCGGATTGAATCGGAATCAGTGGCCGGTTTCACCGGAATAAGCAATTGGAGTCATTACGTAAGACGCTTGAACACTTAAAGGGGATGATAAAGTTCGTCTGATGCCCTTGCGAGTGAGGTCTTGAGTCTATAATTGTTCTAGGATCGTGTAGGTGAGGGACCTTTCACTTCTTCTTCAATCGATCCCAAAAAACATTGAATGAACGACTGTACTCAAGCAATTATTCGAGCAACGACCCTAGAAATAACCAACCTGCCCTTTTTGCCCAGTTTTTCCCTGATTATTGTCTTTAAAAACGGATAGGAATATATTCCATCAAAAATTTCCAGTTCAATTTGTTCCACTTCATTCATTTTTTCTTGCTTTATTCCTAACTGTTCCAATAAATCTCCAAAAGGCTCAACTTTTTTAAAATCAGCTCTCAATAACCTGATTTTTTTTCCCTTATTCTTTTCGGTCTTTTCTAATTTTTCCTTGGAAACTTCCATAGAAATGATGAATTCATCATTATCATTATAATCTCTCAGGTACTCGTTGAGTTCTTCTTGGAAAATATCGAACTCCTTCACATATGGTTCATCTGCTGAAGGTACGACTGTTCTGACTTTATACGGAGCATTCCAATGTCCTTCCACCTCTTCTTTGCTAATATGAGTTTTCATCTGCATTCCCTCCCCTTATTTAGTTCAAAAAATATCTCTCATCAAATGGCCGTTCATAGGTCGGGCCGAGGAAGATCTCGCTTCCTAGCTTTCTACCTTATCGCTTCGGCTATTTGCAACAGAGCACATTTTCCTGATATTTCAGCCCCCGTCGCCGTTCCGGCTTTAAAAAACCACCAAGCACAATTTTCTTTCAAACAGAGAGCCTTTCCTTTTGAATCTTCTTGCCTTATAGAAGCTAACAACAATGGACAGATCCTTTCTTGCATCAATTATCCTTTTTGAGAAAAAAACTTTTCAGTAACGGTGATCCCCCCCAAATCCACCTTGTCGATCGTTACGAGGGCGAGCCTCGTTGACCTTGAGAGCGCGACCCTTTAAATCCTTGCCGTTGAGTCCGGAAAGAGCGGATCTGGCCTCTTGATTGTTGGGCATCTCCACAAATCCGAATCCCCGCGAGTTGCCGGTATCCCTGTCTGTGATAATTTTAGCCGATGTAACCTGTCCAAAAGCCTCGAAAGCCTGTCGCAAATCGTCTTCCGTGACTGCAAGATAAACGTTACCTACATAAATATTCATTCTAACACCCTTTAAATAATGGAATAATAATTGAGGAGGGAGGTGGTTCTACATTGCTGAAATTTTCCCTAATCTCTTGTGAAAATTGCCCTTTTTTGTATCAATTGGGTTTTTTCACTTTCAACATTTTTACATTATCACGGAGAGAATTTTAAATCAAGGAAAAAAGATAAATATTAATTCTATACGTATACTGTCATTTATGATATATTTGTATACGCTTGAGGATAGCATGGAAAAAACGATATTTGCTATGGATGAACTTATGGGTGAGGCTCGGATTACGGCAAAGATGCTGGAAGATTGGGAAAGAATCCAGATTTTAAAACCAGATGGTTTCGCAAAAGGCCATATCCCCTTTTACTCAAAAGAAACGCTCGAACGCATCAAACATATCAAAGGCTTGCTGGAGCTAGGATACGCAATGGAGGATATCCATAAAATCATCAAAAAAGTTGGAGTTCCGAAGCCGGTTCCTGACCAAAATAAGAAGACGAAATTGAATAAATTCTTGACCGTCGGCGACCTTGCGGACCGGGTCGGTGTGAGTGCACGAGCAATAAAGCATTGGGAAAACAAAGGGATTATCGAACCGGATATGCGAAGCGAGGGTGGCTTTCGTCTCTATTCTGAGATTTACATTTATTTATGCAATTTAATCAAGGATTTGCAGCTTTTCGGTTACACTCTGGAAGAAATAAAAGAGATATCAGAATTATTCCGATATTACCTTTCAATCAAGAATGACTTGAACTCATACTCAAAAGAAGAAAACACAAAAACCCTTAACAATATGTTGGAGCACATTCAGGCATTGTTCGAGAGGATGAAGCTGATGAAAGAAGGGATAGAACGATGGGAAGCTCTCCTCAAGAGCAAGAAAAAAGAGGTCATGGGTTTCAAAAATCGGAATCAAAAACGCTTTGAATCAAAAGGAACGGGAAAAAAATGAGTAAAATAATATTCATCGAACCCAAGGCCCCTAATTTACATATTTTTTCCAAGTTCAAACTGCCAAGACTTGGACTCTATATCTTGGGAACCTTGACAAAGCAACGGGGTTGGGATGTCGAAATCGTTTATGAGGAAATTCAAAAGATCGATTTTTCACAAATCGAATCTTCGGATCTTGTCGGGATATCGACGATCACCTCAACAGCACCGAGGGCATACATGATTGCAGATAAGATCAGGGAAATGGGAATACCTGTAATTATGGGTGGCCCCCACGTATCTTTCCAGACAGAGGAAGCCCTCGGACACGCAGACTTTGTCATCAGAGGAGAGGGAGAAAAAGCGCTCATGGCCTTTTTCGATGCATGGGAAGGCAATAAGGACTACGTGACCGTGCCCAATCTTTCTTTCAAAAAAAACGGTAAAATAATCCATAATCCCTTAGTCCCTAATACCTCGGATTTGGATCAACTCCCTTTCCCTGAACTCACACACTTGAATTACAATCCGAAAAGGATCGCGGGATACCGCACAATCCCCATACAGACCTCCAGAGGGTGCCCCTTTGACTGCGCTTTTTGTTCTGTGACCAGCATGTTCGGCAAAAAATACCGATTCCGGTCGCCCCAAAATATTATCGAAGAATTGCGTCTGTATGATGACAAAAAAAATATCATCTTTTTTTATGACGACAACTTTGCGGCTAATCCCAGGCACACAAAAGAACTTTTGCATGCCATGATCGAGGAGAACTTCAAATTCAAATGGACAACTCAAGTGAGAGCGGATGTCGCTAAGGATCTCGAACTGGTGAAGTTAATGAAAAGAGCAGGATGCCATACTCTGTATATCGGGTTTGAATCCGTCAATCCCGAAAGCTTAAGGGAAATGAAGAAAAAGCAGACAGTCGAAGAGATAACCCACGCCGTTAAAGTACTCAGGCGCCACAAAATTCATATTCACGGGATGTTTGTGTTTGGCTTCGATGAGGATGACTGGAAGACGGTGAAAAAAACGGTTAGGTTTGCTAAAAAGACAAAATTGACCTCATCCCAATTTCTCATATTGACTCCCCTTCCAGGATCGGAATTCTTCAACAAGGTGGTGGAACAGGGCCGGATTCTGCTTACCGATTGGGCTCTTTACGATGCCCATCATGCCGTGTATAAGCCAGCAAGACTTTCCTTCGATCGTTTACAAAAAGCCCAGATTTTCAGCCACAAAAGATTTTACTCCCTGTTCGAGAGCCTAAAAAAATTCTTCCGGGGCAAATGGATCGATTTAGGTTTGGCGCATTATGCCCGAAATCTGAACCGCTTGTGGAAGAAGAAAAACAAGACATTCCTCAAAGTGGTCGATCTGATAGCCTCTAAAAAAGACGCTATAATCGTCATCGACTACAAACAAAACATCAGTTTGTAAAAACCCCTCTCGAAAAAAACTCTTTCATGAAGGCTGTCTTAGTCCACGTATCAAAGGAGCTATTCGTATTTCAGGCTTACTGCGGGATTGGCCAGGGCCGCTTTGATCACCTGGGAACTTACGGTCAAGGCAGCGATGGCCAGAGCAACAAGCCCGCTGGTCAGGAAGATCCAGAAGGAGAGAGAGGCCCGGAAAGCGAATCCTTGCAACCAGCGGTTCATGACCCAATAACCCACCGGCCAGGCGATCAGGTTGGCAACGATCACCCATCTGACAAACTGCCCTGTCAACAGCCACATGATATGAGAAAGCGAAGCACCTAGCACTTTACGGACACCGATCTCCTTGGTGCGTTGTTCGGCTACAAAGGCAGCCAGACCGAATAGGCCGAGACAGGAGACAAAAATAGCCAGACAGGAGAAGAGAGTGACAATGCTACTGGCCCGGTTGTCGTTCTGGTAGAGGCTGTTGACCTTATCATCCAGGAATGTGAATTCAAAGGGAAGACCGGCAGACATAGAATCCCAGGTCTTCCGGAGATTGGAGAGAACGTCGGATGTAACCTGGGAGCTAATTTTAACAAGCAGGTAGGGCTTCTGCGTGGAATCGATGGCCTCTGGAAGCAAATAGCCCATGCTCCTGACATCGCTATGCAGAGACTCGAAGTGAAAATTGTCGATGATGCCGATGATGGTCAGATCTTTCTCCGTCCACCAAATCCGAAGCTTTTTCCCGACCGGATTCTCTATCCCGAAGTACTCTGCAGCTTTTTTATTGATCACAACGGCATCGACATCAGAGGGGAACTCCCGGGACATGAATCGGCCCTCCAGCATTTTAATATTCAGGACATCGGCAAAATCCTGATCACAGGTCATAAAGTTCATGTTCATTGGCCGTTGACGCTCGACGCCCTCCACTCCGATTCCCCAGTTGGGAGTGCCCAAACCTGGAACAGACCGGACCGCTGTCACGCCGAGAACGTCAGATTGCTGTTTTAGCTGCCTCGTGTAGGCCTCCAGCTGGATACCCAGGGCGTCGGCGTTGTGGATGACCACCACATACTCTTTATCGAAGCCCAGCCTCTGATTCTTGATGTATTCCAACTGCCGGAAAATAACAAGAGAACCTATGATAAGCAGTACGGACATGGCAAATTGAAACACGACTAGCCCGTTTCGCAGGAAGAGGGCCCCGCCCCCCCTTCTGGCCAGAGGGGACCCCTTTAGAACATGGGTCAGTTTGAATGAAGAGAGGAAAAAAGCTGGATAAAGGCCGGCGAGAATTCCAACACCAAGAGCCAGACCCAGCAGCCCCGGGATGACAAATGGATCCCCGAAATAGGATAGAGCCAGGATCTTTCCTGTCAGATTCCGGTAGAAAGGCAGGGCGGCCTGGATGAGGATGACGGCAAAGAGCAAGGCCAGCAAGCTCATCAGGACGGATTCACCCAAAAACTGCTGGATGAGCTGCCTGCGCAGAGAGCCGACGACCTTGCGCAATCCCACCTCTTTGGCCCGACGGGAAGACCGGGCAGTGGCCAGGTTGACGAAATTGATGCCGGCAATCAGAAGGATGAGGACAGCCACTATGGTGAACAACCTGACATAGGCCATGCTTCCATTAGGCTGGTTGCCTGTGGCTAGGTCTGACTGAAGGTGGATACGCGTGATGGGCTCAAGGGTCCAGATCCAGGGGATGTGCTCGCGGCCCCCCTCGCAGTAGATCTTGTCTATCTCGACAAGTTTTTCCTCCATAAGGCTTTGGGTCACTCCTTCTTGAAGAGTGACATAGGTGGTATAGTTGTTCCAAGTCCAGTTCATGCTGGGCTCAGGGTAGGCCGTTTTCATGGAAATGAGCATGTCGAACAAGAAATGAGAGTTCTGCGGGATATCTTCCATGACACCCGAAACCTGGAAAAATAGCTTTTCACCCCAGGCCTGGATTTCGAGGGTTTTGCCCAAGGGATCCTCACCACCGAAATATTTTTTTGCTAGGGATCGGGTCATGACCAACATATTGGGATCCCTGAGGGAAGTTCCAGGATTACCCTTGAGAAGAGGGAAACTAAAAACATCGAAAAAGGAGGGTTCGGCAAAGAAGGCCCCGGTCTCCTTGAAGGCGGTATCCCGGTATCTAATGATCACATCGCCAATAGGACCCGAGATCTGGGTGATGGACTCGACCTGCGGGTATTTTTCCCGGATGGTCTGGGCCAGGATGAAGGGCGTCCCCAACTGGTGGATCCTGGAGTCCCCCTTGTTCGACCAATCGGCTGTGATCCGGTAGGTCCTGTCGGCCTTTTCGTGAAACTTGTCATAACTCATCTCGTGTGTGATATAGAGAAAGATCAGAACACTGGCCGCTATCCCGACGGCAAGGCCTAGAATATTGATGAAGGCATAACCCTTATGTTTGAATAGATTTCTAAGAGCTACCTTAAAATAGTTTTTAATCATGATAACCTCCGATAAAAGCACAAAGACGCAGCACCTTCGATCTTTGCATAACAATCCTTACTTTTATAGACGTAAGTTGTATGAAAAAGTTGGCCAATCACACTGGAAAATTTAGCAAAGTATAATTATGTGAAATTTTATATAATGAGTGCTATAGAGGGTATTTAAATGGCTTTCACCTCACAAAGAGATGGAGAGCCCGGGATATGGTTGCCACATTTCTTGGTCCCCTGATGGTTCATCTATCGTTCTTGCTTCATACCGGACTGGCAATGCCGAAATCTGGTTAATGACCTCTGAAGGAGGACAAGCAACCCAATTGACTCATCATGAAGCGACAGATCAACATCCTGTATGGTCTCCAGATGGATCGAAGATCGCTTTCGCTTCAACCCGTGCTGGGAATATAGATATCTGGGTAAAGGATATTAACTAGATTGGCGCCAGCAGAATAAATGTAGCAGGCCAACTGCCAGAAAAAAAAGAAGAAACCAGACCTCGAACTTTTTATTTGTTATCAACTCAACGGCAACAAAAAAAACAAAACCTGCAACGATGAGTAAGCCCCCGATTCCTTCACGAAACCACGCGATGATGATGCCCGCAATCATGGCGATCATTCCTATCATCAGAGTCATTTCCGTGTTAGTGATTTTGCTCACCGTTTTAGAAGCAGGATCGATCATTCCTGCTATTGCACTTAGCACAACGAACAACACCAATAGGGCACCCAATATTAAAGTGTATTAATTAAATCTGAATTATCCCACCTAAGTCAACTCAAATGTCGGATATGCTATTTGGAATTTTCATCGAACCAGATAGATGGATAAATAGGTGGTAAAAAAACTAGACAAAGGAGTAAAAAAAGTAATATAAAGCAGAAGGAAGGGAGGGAAAGAATGACGCACGACAATGATATAGATTTCGGAAGGATATGCAGACAAGTATCCAATCAGCTTAGTCAAGCGATCAGAGTCCTCGAAGACGCCAAAGATAAATGTCTGCGAACAAAACATTCAGCTTTCCAACGGATAGCTTCGGATGATGAAGCTGGAATACAAAAAACGATTGACGAAATCAGGCGATTGATCACGAGAGTCCAAGCTTTATAAAAGTCTAAACTCCCAATATTTCCAATAAAATCTACTCAGTTTTTGATCCTATTTTCCATGTTTGACATTTTGTATCTATGTTGTTAATTGTAAAATCTGGAAAAAGTCTTTGAATAAAAGGGCAGGCAGATTGATCGAACTTCAAGAAGACTTGAAATGGAATAACAGATGTTGATTTATCGCGTCAACTACAAAGTAATCGATTGAGCAAAATTTTCCTATTAAAGCTGGTCATGTCTTTTCTGATGGGAGGGATGTGGGTAACTGTTGCCACTCATCTTGCCGATAAGTACGGCTCAAAAATCGGCGGTATCATCACTGGCCTTCCCTCGACAGCCCTTCTTTCCCTTTTTTTTATAGGATGGACCCAGTCTCCGAGCATTTCTGTCGAAGCGACAACGATCATCCCCATCATCGGAGCTGTTAATGCCCTTTTTTTATTGGTTTACATTTCATTGGTGCAGAAGAATTTTTGGCTGGCCCTAGGCAGTTCATTTCTGGTTTGGAGTGGATTTTCTCTGACTCTAGTTCTTCTGAACTTCAACGATTTTTTGCTTTCGATCATCATATATTTTGTCGTGGTGATCCTGTCCTTTTTCCTGATCGAAAAAGTCCTTCAAGTTAAATCAAAACGTCCGGGCCCAGTTAAAAATACCCTGAAAACTATGATATTTCGGGGCTTATTCAGCGGGACCATTGTTCTTATTGCTGTTTTAGTCGGAAAAATAGGCGGCCCGCTTTTCGGCGGGATGTTCGCTATGTTCCCTGCCATGTTCACGGGCACATTGTTGATCACATATCTTTCTCACGGATCCCCATTTTCCTCGGCCATGATGAAAGTGGCTCTTCTCAGTGCTTCCAGCGTGGTTCTATATGCAGTTCTTGTCCGCACCACCTATATTCCCCTCGGACTTCTCTGGGGAACTCTACTATCTATTCTCGTTTCATTTTCCTATGCCTTCATCCTCCACGCTGTTTTGGTGAAAAGAATCTCTTGAGTCAACAATTTTTTCATTCGCACACGAACACTGAATGTCCAAGCCCGAACGATTTCCAGCAACGATCACCAAAAACGATGTAATCCCTCTCCTTCGAATTTAAACGCTTCCTCCACATGTTTCAGAACAAATACCTTGCGCTGTTTTTGCGTCAATCCCTCCGAAATTTGCCGAATAGTACCTTTCAGTTCGTTCAGCTCTAGTGTTCTGTCGGGGGTGAGAGCACTAGACGTTTTTTTGCCGGTTGTGCATCTTAATCTATCTTATATAAAATCACGACAACACCCAATAAGTGATACGAAATATATCTTCCATTCGCTTAGTTAATCCAAGGCATCCTATTCAATCTTGTGTGGCGAGTTCACAAAATTGACTCGATTCAGACTAGCTGGTATTCTTTACAGGGAGGTCGCATCATGTTCAACTTGAAAAAGAGATTGCTGAAAGAACCAAAAATAAAATCCGTTTCTCGGGAAAGAGACGAATTCGAACAGATACAAATAGCTACGTGCATTATCCTCCTTGAAGTGGCAAAATCGGATGATGAGTTTTCAAGCATAGAAAAGACAACCTTGACCGCTATATTGAAACGGAAATTCGAACTCTCGGATGAGGCTGCAGAAGCATTGATGGAGGTCGCCAACAAGAAACGAGAAGAGAGCACAGATCTTTGGGAGTTTACCAATATTATCAACCAAAACTACTCGAAAGAAAAGAAGAGGAAGATCGTCGAAGCAGCTTGGCAGATCATCTATTCTGATGAAAAATTAGACAAATACGAAGACCATTTTATCCACAAATTGGCAAAATTGCTCCAGTTCGATCATGACGAACTTATCGAGACAAAACATAAAATCAAGTATTCTTGATATTTTGGCCTCGACCTTTCTCGTAGCCAAAGCGGGCGATATCGGATGGGCATCCGTATGTTTTGGCGATTACGCTTGGGCTGAGGGATTCAATCCAAAAATCAAGCTGGTTCGTGACAAGACTTTGATGCAGGGGCATGACATCTGCAATCACAGGTATATCTGGATGGGATAAATTTTAGTTGGGAGCAACAAAAACGTCTTCTGATCCGTATATATATATGGAAGACGAAAATGAAAGCAACGGTGACATTCACGATTTCTTTTCCGATTGATGTCAAAAAAGAGGTCAAATATTACCTCGCTTCCTGCCCGACATTGGATGTTTGGGCATGCGGGGAAAACCAACAGAACGCAGTGGAAAACCTGAAAGAAACTCTGCAGCTTTTCCTTGCTCATTGTTTCGATCATGGAACGCTCGAAATAGTACTCAAGGGTTGCGGATTCACCTCATTAAAAAAATCGTTCTATCGAGATTCAGAGCGGCGGTTGAACGATATCGATGTCCCCCTTCCCTTTGTCATCGATCAACCACTGGCCAATTAACTTGATTTGATTTCAGGACGGAAAGAAAATCATCCTGCATGCACTTTTTTATTCCTCCCCGGGAATGAGAAAAATCATCGCCTGAATCCTCTCAAGGGGTGATTGACCTCTGAAATGCACGAGCCTACAATGAGCCACGAAACACTCCATAAAGGAGAAAAGAATGCCTCTAACGAAAGAGCAAGAAGAACTTTACAAAAAGACTATGGATGAAGCCAAAACCCAGTTTGAAAACATCGATACAGAAATGGAGCAGGAAATCCAGAAGACAAGGGAAATCCTGGCAAATCTTCAAGCATCCAAAAAGCACTTCTCTCAGATCTATGAAGCCACAGCTAACCTTTTGGGAATAGAAGTCGAACTAAAAAATGATGAACAAGATGAGAACCCGGGCGGAGGTAGCAATGAGGACAAAGAAGACAAAAAGCAAGCCTAGTCAAAAAATCCAAAGTCATTGTAAAAAAGTGTTCCCAGAATGAACGGCCCGAATTTATCTCTATCCTTTTAACTCTCAATAATCCAAAACTTTCCTCTTTCCCGACAATTCCTAGCCAAATCTACTCCCCTGAGCCAAATCTCCATTTTCTTTTATGCGGTCTTGTAAGGAAGCATCCTTATTTCCGTGATAAATTGGGCTTTTGGGAATGGCGTGAAAAATCCTCATGGGAAAAAGGATGCTTACGTCTTTTAACTTTTGGTTGAATAAATCGCTGATTTGTTATAAAGTCTATAAAAAGAGTAGGAATTTTAAAATGAAAACTATGCCGAAGGAGAAATAGATGAAAAAAGTGGTTTTTTGGATACTCGCATTCCTGATCACAGCTTCCACGGCGGTTTATCAAAGAAAGACCGGACCCACCTATCCGGTTTCAGGAAAAACCACAATCGCCAATACCCAAATCCATTACGAATTACTGACAACACATGAAACCGGTATTGATTGCCCTGTCCAAATCGACGTGAAAAATCCGGAGATTTCGGGAACTGTCCTTTATAAAAGACACAAGACATCGGATCCATGGGCAAGTATTCCCATGGAAAGACAAGAAGAGAGCCTTGTCGCTGCTCTCCCTCAACAACCACCGGCAGGAAAATTGCAATACAAAGTCGTTCTCTCATACCTGGGTGATGAAACGTCCCTCACTGGAGAGGAACCGGTGATCATCCGGTTTAAAGGCGCTGTTCCTCTCTGGCTTCTCATCCCTCATGTGATCGTCATGTTTATGGCCATGCTGTTCTCCGCCCGTGCCGGGCTGGAAGCCTTGCGGCCCAAAAGCGATCCCCGCAAGTTGGCCCTCTGGACCACAGGCCTTCTCTTCGTGGGGGGTTTTATCTTGGGCCCACTCGTGCAAAAATTCGCATTTGGCTCTCTGTGGACCGGATTCCCCTTCGGATTTGACCTGACGGATAACAAGACCCTGATCGCCTTTATCGGTTGGGTCATCGCTTTGATTGCAGGACGTAAAGGCAAACATGCACGAGGATGGGTGTTGGCCGCAGCCATTCTGCTCTTGATCGTGTTTCTGATCCCCCACAGCGTCCTAGGATCTGAACTGGATTATTCAGAAATGGACTCTCCTCAAGCAGTCAGCACGACATCTATCCATTCTTTTTTGGGCAGCGATCCTATCTTAGCCTAAAAGTGAGGGTCACATTGAAGGACAGGCGAACCGGTTTTCCATTGCTCATCATCGGTTCATACTTCCACTGTTTTACCGCATCGATCGATGCTTGGCTGAGCAAAGAACTTTCGCTTCTCAAGACCTTGACTTTCGCAACATTACCCTCTTTGTCCGTCGTGACTTGAAGATCGACGACTCCCTGGATGAGGGCTTTTTTTGCCTCGTCCGGATAGATGGGGGAGACCTTTTTTATGAGTTTGGGCGCATCGGAAGGATCTTCGAGTATCAAGACGCCGGTGGCAATCCCGCCTGTGGCATCGGTTTTTTGCAGTTCCTCTTTTTGCAGCTTAAACCGGACCTGGGTCGTAAAAACCGCTTCCCTCGGCTTCCCATCGACTATCAAGGGCTCGTAAACCCATTGTTTCACGGCGTCTTCGGCAGCCTGAACCAGTGAAAAGTCCTTGCTGCTGTACACCATCACCTGTGAAACTTGGCCATGGATGTCTATCCTCGTCCCGAGAATGACGTTCCCTTCGACTCTTGCCTGCCTTGCTTGCTCCGGGTAAACAGGATCGACTTTTTTGACGATCCTCGGGGGTTTGACCTCACCAATACACCGCACCGCGCCCTTCTCGAATTCTTCTATCTTTTTTTTGTTTTGCTTAATCTCCTTTGGCGGTGGCGGAGGAGGCGCGGGAGCGGATGTTGGGTAGGATGTTGCTGTAGGAGGTTTCGGCGGTGGTGGAGGAGGTGGTGGCGATCCTGCGACATTGGTCACATAAAAAGAAAGAAAATAGGGTTTTCCCTCCATGTTCTCGAATCCCAGAACGACCATCTTATTTTGAGGCAGCATGACGTCGGTGTCCATGAGATGCGTTTCCTTCCCCTCAGCCTGCTCAAAAATGCCGATCTTGAACTGATGGGTGGTATCTTTTTTTGCCTCAAGGGCGATTTCCATCCGGTAGGCCTTTCCATTCAGCCGGAGGAGGTGGGAAATACTTCCTTTTTTGGCGCTAAACTGAAGGTCTGCCTCAGCGATCAGATTCACATCCTTCAGATTGAACACCTTGCTGATCTGCGCCTTCTCTTCGGATAATAAAAACCGGGCAGGTATGGTCGCGGTCACCGTCGGCTGGAGATAAGAGGAGGTGACAAACTCAGTGGCTTCGACCATTCCTTCCCTTGCTCCCTCATAAAACCTCATCTTGAACTCCACCACATAGTCGGCAGAAAGTGATAGGCCAGAAAAGAAAAATAATGCGAACACTATCCATAGTATTTTTTTTTGTCTCATGATTTTCTCCTTTACATACCTTTTTCAGCCCAGACCAATATCATGTTCGAATCTTTTGGTTGATAAAGAAAGGGAGTTGCCGGCTCATCCCCGACTCGAATAGAATTGATCTGGAATCTTGCATCCCCCTCCTGATCCAAAATGGTCCCATTCTGGGAGAGAGTCGTAAAGAGCAAATACCCAGCCAGAAAGATGGCAAAAACACCCGCAACGGCAAAAGCCCATCTGCGATTAGTGGAATGTATAGCTTTTTTCTCGAGTTTTTTTCCTGTCATTCCATTCATTATGGCCGGCCACAGGTCGCGAAAATCCTCGACATCTTTCTCTTGGATGAGCAAAGCCTTAACCTCTTCTCGACTTGCCATTTGGCTCATGCATCTTTCACATTTCTGGATGTGGGAGCGGATAAAAAAACGGCGTAACTTACACCAAAACATTTTCATTCTCCAACAAAGACTTGATTTTTTTCCGGGCCTTGAAAAGATGCACCCTGGCTGTGCTCGAGGAGCACTTCAACACCTCGCCTATTTCCTCGCTTGTATATCCTTCATATGCCCAAAGAAATAGGGATATGCGCTCTTTTGGTTTCAAAGATTCCATCATCTCATGCTTCTCTAAAATGTTGGCAGTGGGATTCGAGGGCTGCACATAGTAAGATTGGGAAGGCTCTGTTTTGATTTTTTGATAAAACATGGTAAATCGGCTTCGCTTTCGCACTCGGTCAAGGCACCTTTTGTACAAGATCGAATAGAACCAATTGGGAAAACTCCTTTGGAAATCGAACTGCTTTAAATTCTTGTAAACCTGTATAAAAGCATCTTGACTGGCGTCTTCAGCATCCTGCCGGTTTCCAAGAATGTTCATCGCCATGGCCAATGCTTTTGTTCTGTATTTTTTCACGATTTTGTGATACTCCTCTGCATCTCCAAGAAGACAGTTTTGGAGAAGCTCTTCATCAGTCATGAGATTTGTCTCTCATAGGAGTATTACGCCTGACCAAAAAAATATGTTTATTCTATCTCCACGATAAATATGTATTTAAGCATTAACCTCTGGTATTATTATAACTTCAAATCGCTTGGTAAAGGAGCGCATTATGGGGAAAACAAGAAAAATTCTAGTCATCTTCCTATGGGTTCTTCTCCTTCTTCCGGGCTATTCTGCCCTAAGCGAAGAAAGCACTACCCAAGAATCCCGGCCATTAGAAGACATCCAGGACATCCTTGCTTGGAAAAGCCTCCGATCTGCAAGTATTTCAAATGATGGCCAGTGGTTCGCCTACAGGCTCTCACCTCAGGAAGGAGACGGAGAAGTTATCGTCAGAAATACCAAGTCAGAAAAGGAATACAAATATCCCGCCGGAGAAGTTGCAGGATTTTCCCAGGATATCGTATTTTCAGAGCACTCCGATTGGGTAGCTTTTACGATTTATCCAACGCGGGAGGAAGCAAAAAATCTGAAAAAACAGAAGAAAAAAGCATACAACAACGTGTCATTGCTGAATCTTGTATCAGGTGAGAAAATTGAGTTCGAGAAGATCTCCAAATTCGTTTTTTCAGGAGAAGGTTCCTTCTGGCTCGCTCTTCACAAATATCCTCCTGAGACAAATGGGATGCCATCGGAAAATGACAAAGAAAACGATAAATGGAGGGGAGCCGATCTGATCCTCCATGAGCTTGAAACCGGAGGCGATTTGAATATCGGAAATGTTGCCGAGTTTTCCTTCGATAAAAAAGGGGATTGGTTGGCTTGGATTGTCGATGCGCAAGAAAAGACCGGGAACGGCATTCAAATGAGAAATATGAAGACAGGGGTGATTCTTCCTTTGGATAGTGACAAGGCTGTGTACAAGCGATTGACATGGACAGAAGAAGGCGATGGGCTCGCCGCTTTGAAAGGGAAAGATGATGATGATTACGAAGACAAGCTGTACAGTTTCGTGGGATTCCACAGATTCAGCGCGAAAACGCCATCAAAAATTGCCTATAATCCTATGGATGATAAAGATTTTCCAGAAGGCATGACCATCAGTCCGAATAGAGACCCATTGTGGACTGATGACTTGTCGGGAATTCTATTTGGCATTCATAAAGTCAAGAAAAAAGAGAAAGAAGAGGGATCGGAATCGGATAAAGGAAAGGAAGCAAAAGACGAGGAAACCGAGAAAGAGGAAAAGGAAACTCCCGAGGTAAAGCCCCAAAAAGAAGAGGAAATCGACAAAGAAGACCTTCCCGATTTGGTCATCTGGCACTGGCAGGACAAGAGATTACAATCCATGCAACAAGTTCAAGAGCAAAGGGACAAGAATTTCAATTATCTTTGTCTTTACCGGGTCAATGAAAAGAAATTTCTTAGGCTCGCTGATGACGATGTCAGACAAGTCGCGGCTGCCCCCAAACACCGATGGGCAATCGGAACAGACGATCAAAAGTACGAATTGATAGGAAACCTGGAGGGCAGGCGATATCAAGATATTCATATTTATGATCTGAAAACCGGAGAAAAAAAATTGGCTCTTGAGAAATGCCGTTGGTATTTTGGGCCCTCTCCGGACGGCACCCATTTTCTTTACTACCAAGACGGACAGTACCACACCTATGAGATGGAAACGGGCAAAAAATACAACATCACAAAGGATGTCCCGACATCGTTTATCAACAAAGAGGATGATCACAACGTAATCGATCCTCCGATTTACCCCTATTATTTTGGGTGGGCCAAAGATGGTGTTTCAATTCTTCTTTACGACAACTGGGATGTGTGGAACATCCCAGTTCATGGCGGCGAAGGGGAAAACTTAACCATAAATGGCAAAAAAGATGGGATACGCTACCAGAGTCGATTCCGGCTAGACCCGGAAGAAAAAGGCATAGACCTTTCAAAACCTCTTTATATTTCCGCTTATGGAGAGTGGACGAAAAAAGCCGGTGTGGCCCGGGTGGACAATGGCAAGCCAGGAGCCAAAATGCTGATCTGGGAGGATGCTGCATTTTCCATCACCAAGGCCAAAAAGGCAGAAGTCTATCTCTATACGAAACAAACCTATAAAGATTATCCCGATTACTTCGTGACCGACAGCTCTCTGCAAAATGGGAAGCGCATAACAGAGGCAAATCCTCAACAAAAAGAGTTTTTATGGTCAGATGGTTCTATCCTTCTCGATTACGAGAGCTCCAGAGGTGACAAACTTCAAGCAGCGCTATCTCTCCCCGCAAATTACGAAAAAGGAAAGAAATACCCCACAATCGTCTACATCTACGAGAAGCTCTCTCAAGGCCTCAATCGTTACTACACCCCGTCGGCAAGAGGATTCAACAAGTCTGTGTACACAAGTCGGGGCTATGCGGTATTGATGCCTGATATTGTCTATAAAATCAATGATCCTGGGATGTCTTCCCTGTGGTGTGTGATACCAGCTCTGGAGGCAGCCATAGCAACAGGTGTTGTGGATAGAGAAAAAGTGGGCATCCATGGGCATTCCTGGGGTGGCTATCAGACTTCATTCCTAATCACTCAAACTGATGCTTTCCATGCAGCCATTGCAGGAGCCCCATTAACCAACATGATCAGTATGTACAGCTCCATCTACTGGAATTCAGGTTCAGCCAATCAGCCTATCTTTGAGAGCAGCCAGGGACGTTTTGAGGGTGGCTATTGGGAAAACATCGAGGCTTACACGAGAAATTCTCCTGTTTATTTTGCCGAAAACGTCACGACTCCGCTCCTTCTCCTCCACAACGATAAAGACGGAGCGGTGGACTGGAATCAAGGTATCGAGTACTTCAACACTCTCAGACGCTTGAAGAAACCTGTAGTCATGCTCCAGTACAAGGGGGAAAATCATGGGCTGCAGAAACCAGCTAACCAAAAAGACTACACTGTGAGGATGAGAGAATTCTTCGACCATCATCTCATGGGTAAACCTATGCCTAAGTGGCTAAAGGAAGGGATTTCTCACTTAAACCATGAGGAACACATCAAAGAAAAGACAAAACAGATAATCAGACCGAAAAACAAAAAGGACGATTCAAAGAAATAAGCAGAATTCAATACTTAAGTATAAAATTAGACACAAAGCTAGGGCACGGCTTTAATAAAAAGAAACTTAAAATCCGGATGGCTAATGGGAATATGAGGATGCTGGCTGTCGAGGCGCCAAGGTTTAGAAAAGGAAGCGGGGCTAAGGAGGATTCCTCTCCAGCCAGCAGTTTGTTTACATTATAAAGAAAAAAATATTAAAAAGTCAAAAAAATTAATCATGTCATCGAAAAAAAAATTATTCCTGTCCTGGTTGCTGGTTTTCCTCTGCGTATTTTCTATCCTTTTGATCGTCCCTGTAGCACGTGCCATCCGCAATTATGTGGAATCGGAATGGGATGCTTCCGTGTTCGGGTATTTTGTCATATTTGCCGTGATCAGCGTTTTTCTGTTTTGTTTGTATTTCCTCTGGTTCCGGCTTAAAATCCGGGCTTTGCCCAATTATCTCTGGCTTATTGCAATCGCTTTAGTTTATGTATTCTTCACTCTCATACTCTGGGCCCGGCCAGAAGAAGCCATCCATTTCCTGGAATACGCCCTATTGGGATTCCTACTCTTCAAAGCCTTCCAGCATCATATCCCGGATAAAAGTATTTTCCTCGCTGCATTATTGCTTGGAACGATAATCGGAATATTCGATGAGATTCTCCAATGGATGATCCCCCTTCGATATTGGGATCTGCGTGATGTGGGTTTAAACGCACTTTCTTTGGGATTATTCCAACTCGCCATTTGGAAAGGACTAAAACCTGAAATTCCCTCCGCAAGGGTAAAGCCCAAATCGATCAAGATCATCTCCTGGCTTTTGGCCTCAACCCTACTTCTTTTAGGACTCTGTTCATCAAACACTCCTCCTCGTGTTAGAACCTATACAAAGCGCCTCCCTTTTCTCTCGTTTTTAGAGAATCAAGAACCCATGCACGAGCTCAAATTCAAGCACAAGGATCCTGAAATCGGGGTATTTTTTTCCCGTCTATCATTAGAGGACTTGGCAAGGACGGACACAGAAAAAGGAGAAGAATATGGCGCAATCCTCATGGATTGGAAGGAGAAGAAATATGGAGATTTTCTGATAAACTTCCCTGGCTATGGCGCGCCTTTCCTCCACGAGATGCGCGTGCACATATTTCGGAGAGATAAAAGATATTCTCTGGCAAAAAAGGCAGTCAATAATAAAGGCCGAGAGAAAAATCTTTTCATTGCCTATAAAGAAAACCTGATATTGGAGAAATATTTTGGAAAAACGCTCCAGAAATCGCCTCATAAATGGCGAAACACAAGACCCAAACAGATCGAAAAGGAGATCGATACGACACCATCATACAGAAGTCCAGTGAGCGCTGCCACACACATCCCGCTCGAAGAGAAAACATTATGGGGAGTCATCTTGCTGGTTATCATTGCACTCGTTTATCTGAATATCCGGATATCGCGGAAATCCTCAGAGATTGCTTTTTAGAGGCATTTAAGCTACATTAGTCATAACTTATTTATGGAGGAATTGTATGAAAAAGAAAGTTGCTTTATTGACACCGATTATCCTGATCGTCTTTGCCCTAGTGTTCTCTCCTGCTATCGCTAAGGCTGACCATGTGATCAAAGGAAAAAAACACACAGACGCCTTCAACATGATGGGACAGTCTCAGCCGGAAAAAGATGAGGATACGACAACCTGGTTAGGAAAAGACAAGATGAAACAGGACGTCGGTGAAATAACGAATCTTATCAGAATTGATAAAAGTAAAATGTATATCATCAATCACACGGATAAAACCTATTCCGAAATGGATCTTCCTTTCAATTTGGAACAAATGTTGCCCCCAGAGGCAAAACAGATGCTGGACGCCATGGACATCTCATCCAGCATCACAGATACGGGCGAAACAAAAACCATAAACAACTGGAATTGTAAGAAATATTTTGTGGAAATTTCTGTCTCGATGATGGGGATGGGGATGCCCATCAAAATGGACATCTGGACATCCAAAGATTTGGGAGTCGACCTTAATGATTATAAGGAGCTCTATACAAAAACACTCGCTGCGAATCCGATGTTCAAAGACTTCATCCAAGACTTCGAAAAAATGGATGGTTATCCCGTGCTCACTGAATTCTCGATGGATATGATGGGAACAGCGCAAAAATACACTGAGCAAGTCGTCTCCGTCGAAAAAATGGGTGCCCCGGCCGGAACATATGATTTACCTGAAGGATACACCAAAACGGCCTATAACCCCATGGAACAACGCCGCTAAGCCAACCCACCCCACCCTACATTTAAGGTAGGGGGGGCGTGGTATAGTAGAAAGTGATGTTGAAAGTGGTTCCTTTAGCCCTTTCAACTTTGATCTTTCCTTCTATTTGCTCGACCAGGTCGCTCACCAGCTGAAGCCCAAGAGTTTTCGGTTCGAGCAAGTTGACGCTTTTGGGCAATCCTATACCATTGTCGCTTACTACGAGTTTCGTTCTTTTCTGCTTGTTCGTCGCAAACCTGATGAAAACTTCCCCTTTTTTATTGTCAGGAAAAGCGTGTTTTATCGAATTTGAGACCAACTCATTGATGATCAATCCACAAGGAATGGCTCTGTTGATATCCAGGAATACATTTTTCACATCAGCATTCATCCGAACTATATTGGGATTGACCTTATACGTGTGGAATAAATGAACCATCAAGCTTCGGATGTATTCGGCAAAATTTATTCTCGAAAAATCTTCCGTTTGGTACAATTTTTCATGGATGAGAGCCATCGATCTTATCCTGTTCTGGCTTTCTTTGAACACATCCATCATTCCATCGTCAGCTATCGAGCGGGACTGTAACCTCAAGAGGCTGGAGATAATCTGCATATTGTTTTTCACTCTGTGGTGGATTTCTCTCAGCAAAATATCCTTTTCGTGAAGCGAAGTCTTGATCTTCTCCTCTGCCTGTTTCCTGTTTGTAACATCTCGAAGGATGCCCATGACTTTTAATTCTCCCCTCTTTCCGATATGAACGGTCGCCGGTTCGACTGTCTTTGTTGCTCCATCTTTTGCCAGAACGCGAAATTCATACCGGCTGGGCACTTTTTTGCCTTTCCTTCTTGCATCCTCTCTCTCTCTGATCATCTTGACGTCATCAGGATGAATGATATTCCAGAAATCGAATGATTCACCGCACGCTTCTTCGGATAAATATCCTGTCAATTGCTCAAATGCAGAATTGACATACTCGAATCCTTCCGCTGTGATGATGTAGATCGCATCATTGGCGTTTTCAACGACACTCCTGAATTTTCTCTCACTTTCGCTCAGTTCCTGCTCCGCTTTTTTTCGTGTCGTGATGTCTCTAGTGATCGCGATAAACGCCTTAGGCTCACCTTTAGAATTCTTGATAAGAGAAGCGTTAATCTCCCCGATGAACTGAGTCCCATCCTTTCTTAACATCGTGTATTCCAGATTTCTTACGGCCCCTTCATCCAGCGTTTTTTTTAAATTTTCCGCTGCTTTTTGATGATCTTCAGGGGCGATGAACACAAAAGCATTTTTTCCGATCAAATCCTTTGCGGTATCATAACCATAGAGCTGAAGAGTTCTGTAGGAAGCATAGGTGATGTTTCCCTCTAAATCCGTCATCGTTACTGCGTCCGGAGACGTCTCAACCAAAGTCCTGTACATTTCTTTCGATTCTTTCAGCGTTTCCTCTGTTTTTTTGAGCTCGGAGATGTCTCGAACCAAACTTTGAATGAAAAGGGGATCTCCCTCTAGGTTACGGATAAGGGTCGCTGTGATCTCCACTGGAAATTCCGCCCCGTCCTTCCGCTTCGCGATGCGTTCATAAGGCTCGTAGGACTTGCCATCGAGCAATCCTTGAAGCTTATATTTGGCATCCTTATATTCATAGGAAGCGATGATATCCTTGAAAGATTTGCCACTCAGTTCTTTGATGGTGTATCCAAGCATGTCAGCCGCTTTGTTGTTGACCAAAACCTGCTCACCTTCCGGGCTCATAATGAAAACCGCATCATTGGCAAATTCAAAGAGAGCCCTGTACCTCATCTCACTCTGGTGTAATTCTTGGTATGCCAGCTTTCTTTCCGTGATATCCCGGACTACTCCTTGGATGAGTTTCTGCCCTCCGGAGTTAAACATACTGGCAGAAACTTCAGCAGAAAATGATCCTCCATCTTTCCTTTTAAACCGGCACTCAAAATCGACAAATCCCTTTTTGATGATGGACTGAAAGGCCTTTTTCGATACCTCCCACTCATTTCTCGGATGCAAATCAAGTATCTTAAGGCTGAGCATATCCTTTTTTTTATACCCAAAAAGTTTGAGTGCCTTTTTGTTCACATCCAGGATGTTTCCTTTTATGTCGTGGATGATAATGGCGTCATTCGATTGGTGGAAAAGATTGCTGTATCTTTCCTTATTTACCCTTATGATTTCTTCTGCCTTTTGCTGCTCGGAAATATCTCGAGCAAGAGAGACCAAGCCGGATATTCTTCCATTTTTCTTGATAAAGTCTATATGAGCCTCTGCAGTGTGGAGTGTGCCATCTTTGTGTACCCAGTTTATCTTCAAGGGCTTGGGCCTCTTCCCCTTCAGAAGAGCACCGAATATCGTGACATATCGAGGGATATCCTTTTTCCGTAAAAAGGGTAACCTCGTGAATTTTTTTCCGATGATCTCTTCTTTGGTAAAACCCGTGTATTCAACAGCCGCATCGTTACAGAATATGACTTTTCCCATCAAGTCGACAATCACAATGCCGCACGGGCACAGATCCACAATTTTCTTATACTTTGCCTCGTACTCCTGCCAGAGCTCCTTGAATTTCTCTATATCAGCTGAATTCTTCTGTTTAGACATAGACCTGCACTTTTCCTCTAGCATAAATGTAAAAAATCCCCCTTATTTAGACAATCCCCCCTATGGATGAATCACAAGGTGATTTTCCCCCCTCCCCTATCGTCCCAGGAGAGGATATCCTGCCGTGTATAATTCAGGCAAACTGGGGATAGTTAGTTGGAAAAATAGCCGGCACGATGGATGACCTTATATTTTTTGCCCTTCACTCTCACTTCAATCTCTTTGAATTTACCATCGACCACATAGTCTTTAGGCCGGTAATACAGGAGATAATAATTTTCGGACGCATCCAGAGCTTGCTTGAATGCGTAGGCAGGATTTCCCGAACTCACCACCAATCCTCCAGTGGCTATCGCCATTTCTCTGAAGGCACTGAAAATGTCCTCGGAATGGTCAACGAACTGTACCCCCTCATCTGCCACCTGCTGTTCAGTCAAAAACAGAAAATGTATCGAAGTGGATGAATCGGAATAGGCCATTTTTACCTTGTCTACATCGAAGGATTTCTCCCGGGTAAAAAAGTCAAAAAGACTGGACATCCGCTGCAGCATGGCAGGATTATCCTGGTACAAGCTTTCGAATTGACTCAGAATCCTTGAGTCGACCTGCGGAATAAATTCACTCTGATAGAACATGTACACATACTTTTGTCCCTGCTTGTTTTTCAAGTATTTAGCAAAATCCAGTAGCTTGATCTGATCGACCCGCCGGAGATTTTCAAGTTTAGCCAAAACATCAGTGTACTGCAACAGGAGCATCTCCAGTTCCAGAGTCCCATCCTGAGGTTCTCCTCTCGGCGATACGACAGAAGGAGCAGAGGAACTTTGAGTCGAGGAGGCACCCAATGAGACAGCCAACTGCCGGGAAACATTATTCAGTATCCCTAATGATGTTCTATACTCCTGGTTACCCTTTCCAGTGTCTTCCCTGATAAGTCCGATCAATTCGTTCACGATCTCCTTTTTCGGTTTGATCTGTAAGGCCCCCTCTTTCATGATGTATGTCTTCAGAGGAGTCGTTATGTACAGGGTATCTTCGGGAGAGAAGATATTTTCGATAAAGAATTCCAGGCCTTCGCCGATCCTCGGTTGGTAGTCAGCCACCTCGAAAAACAAAAAATAGGACCTTTTCGTATCCGGACTGAAGCGTCTTTTTTCTTCGCTACGCTCGACAGCCATTTTTCTTATCAAGTATACTGCCTCTATTTTCTGAGAAATCCCCTCTTCCAAAATCTCGAAATCATCGATGGTCAAGTCATTCACGAAGGTCGAGCCGTCATAAACCCGAACCGGCACCTCGATATTCACGACAAGCGAGACCTCTTTGAATGCCTGATCTTGGGGAAAAGTGGAAAGGACAAAAACCCAGAGAGCAATAAAGGCTATGAGAATCAACTTCTTCACTTTTTTCTCCTATGCAGTCTTGACTAAGCGTCTAGCTAATCATGAAAGCGATGTGCTTATTATATTATTATAGTACATATGGAGAAAAGAAACGCTATAATTTCCAGATCGCCCGAAAGACCATCAACTCTTCGAATCCGCTCTGATAAATATTCAATTGACTCCTCCCCTATTCCTTGATATCCTTTTTGCGATTACAGACGGGAAATATGGGGGACAGAGATGTCGATTAAATGCCCGAAATGCCAGCATGAAAATCCCGGCGATACTATCTATTGCGGGAAATGTGCCGCTCAACTGCTCGATTCCAAGGATATCGAGGTTACAGAAACCATCGAAACGCCCAAAGAAGAACTGACGCGTGGGACCACTTTTGCAGGCAGATACGAGATCATTGAAGAACTGGGCAGAGGTGGTATGGGGAAAGTCTACAGAGTTGAAGACACGGAGCTAAAACAAGAAATCGCCCTCAAACTGATCAAATCCGAGATAGCCACAGATAAGAACACTATCGAGAGATTCAGGAATGAACTGAAGATCGCTCGAAACATCCGGCATAAAAATGTCTGCGGGATGTTCGACCTGGGTGAAGCAAAAGGATCTTATTTCATCACGATGGAATACATACGTGGTGAAAATCTCAAGAATTTAATCAGAAAGATGGGGCAGTTGAGTGCAGGACAAGCTACGACGATTGCTAAACAGGTTTGTGACGGACTGGTTGAAGCCCATAGATTAGGTATCGTACATAGGGACATGAAACCTCAGAACATCATGATCGATACAGAGGGAAGTGCCCGGATCATGGATTTTGGCATCGCTCGATCACTGGAGGGGAAAGGGATAACGGGTGCAGGTGTCATGATCGGAACTCCCGAATATATGAGCCCAGAGCAGGTGGAAGGGAAGGAGGTCGATCCGCGGTCGGACATCTATTCCTTGGGAGTCATCCTGTACGAGATGGTGACAGGCCGGGTGCCGTTCGAAGGAGATACGCCATTTACGGTGGGTGTGAAGCACAAAAGCGAGACGCCGCAAAATCCAAAGGACATAAACGCGCAAATCCCGGATGATCTGAGCGAAGTGATCCTCAAATGCCTGGAAAAAGAAAAAGACAAAAGGTATCAGAGCGTGGGAGAACTTCGATCTGAACTGGAAGATATTAAGAAGGGCATCCCAACAACGGAAAGGATCGTCCCCGAGCGAAAGCCTTTCACCTCCAAGGAGATAACCGTTCAATTTAGCTTGAAGAAAGCCTTCATTCCTGCTCTGATCGTTCTTGCCATCGCTTTTATCGCTGTTGTTTTCTGGAAGCTCCTTCCTCAAAAAGAAGTTATCCCAACAGCTCCATCCGATAAACCTTCGCTGGCCATCGTCTATTTTGAAAATAACACCGGTGATGAAAGCCTGGATCACTGGCGCAAAGCCCTCTGCGAGCTGCTGATCGCGGATCTGACACAATCCAAGTATATCCAGGTTTTAAGCAGCGACAGGCTCCTCGATGTCCTCAACGATTTGGGCCAAATCGACACAAAAAGCCTTTCGTCGACAGTTCTGAAACAAGTGGCGGCAAGAGGAGGATCGACCCACATCCTGCGGGGAAGTTACACAAAAGCAGGAGAACGATTCCGGATCGATGCTATCCTTCAGGAAACCTCCACGATGGAGTCTGTAGGATCCGATCGCATCGAGGGAACAGGTGAAGAAAGTTTCCTTAACATGGTAGATGAACTGACTCGGAAGGTAAAGGCACACTTCCAGCTTTCTGAAGAAGATATTGCCGAAGATATCGACGAAGATGTTGCGCAAATCACGACTTCCTCTCCGGAAGCTTTAGAATTCTATATCGAAGGACGAAAATATCATCTTGAAAATTCTTATGAAAAGAGCATTGAACTGATGGAAAAGGCTGTGGCCATCGACCCCGGTTTTGCGATGGCCTACAGGTCTATGTCCATGGCATACAGCAATATCGGTTTCACTCCTCAAGCGAATGAAAACATCAAAAAGGCATTGGACCTTGCAGACCGGCTTCCGGCAAGGGAACGCTTTTTTATCCAAGCCGATTTTCTAAGCCGTTCCGAGAAGACCATGAATGAGTCCATCGAGGCCTATAAAAATTTGTTAATCCTTTATCCAGATGATTCTAGCAGCAATCACAATTTAGCAATCAGATATTCAACCATAGGTGAATATCGTAAAGCCATCGAACACTACGAAATCAACAGGAAAAATGAAAATTTATCCCTGATAGGATACGGGAACCTGGCCAATGTATACCAGGAGGAGGGGTCTTATGATAAAGCCAGGGAAGTCATCGAAGAAGCCCTTCAGAGATATCCGGACAGTGCCGTCCCTCTTCAGGAATTAGCCTATCATTACCGAATGGAAGGAAAATACGACCTTGCTCTCGCAGAGATAGAAAAAGCGTTTGCCCTGGAACCGGCAGCAGGAACTCAGGTATATCGACTAAATTTTCTTCGAAGAGCCCAAATCAATTTTTACAGTGGCAACCTTGTCGCGGCCGCTGAGGATTTTAAGAGGCTTCAAAAGCAAAAAGAACCACAAGCTATTTATGTGGGCTCTATGGGCATGGCAAATCTCGATATTTTGCAGGGAAAATTCAAGGAAACAAAAGATATACTCAGGCCCTATATCGATTTAGCTAATAAATATGCTGTGTATTGGCCCATTTCAGAAATTTATCAGATATTCGCTTACATCGATCTGAGAACAGGGAATCTTCGAGAAGTTCTGAAAGATTGTGATAACGCCATCGAGTATGCTTTGAAAACCGAAATGGAGAACAGTCAAAACAGGAAAAGGCGAGCTTTACACCTCAAAGGTTTGGCTTATCTGAAATTGAACTCCATGGAAGAAAGCAGAAAAACCGCTGAGGAACTGAAAGCTTCCCTTCTCGATTCTCCCAATTCGAAGCTCATGCATTATTACCATCATCTGAGGGGGATGATCGATCTCGAACAGAAAAACTTTTCCGAAGCCATCGCTAACTTCGAAAAAGCTTTGACTCTGCAAACCTTTGATTCCCATGACAGGCGTGCAGACTACATCGAGTCATTGGCCAAAGCTTTTGCTGCATCAGGAGATATCGACAGGGCTCAAGCAGAGTTCGAGAAAATCACATCCACGGTCGTGGACCGGTATACCTATGGCGACGTTTATGCCCGGAGTTTCTACGAACTGGGAAAGATCTACGAACAAAAAGGCTGGAAGGGCAAAGCCATCGAACAATACGAAAAATTCCTCGAGCTCTGGAAGGACGCCGATCCCGGTTTTACCGAAATCGAAGACGCTGAGAGACGACTGGATGGACTTAAACTCTAAAGGAGAACCGAGCTATACTCCTGGGCTGTAGACGCGGAAAGTAGAGACAAATGAAAAAGCTATTTGAGATTATTCCTTTGGTCCTATTGCTTTGTTTTATTTCTGGTTGCCAAAATCAGGATGAAGAGGGAATCACCGAAGAGGATGCAATCGCCATTACAGACCATATCTTAAAAATATGGAACGAAGGAGATCTATCTATAGCTGACAACCTCTATGACCCGGGTTACATAAGACATCACCCTATTCCTTCAGCTAACGCCAGCTTAGACGACTTCAAGAATACAGTGATTTCTAATCGAACGTTGTTCCCCGATTACAAACTCAAATTTGATGAAACTATATTAGACGGTGACAGGATCATTGTTTTTGCTACTGTGACAGGAACGAATACTGCACCTCTGGAAGATATGCCTGCCACAGGCAAAAAAATACACATGTCAGGAATCTATGTCTATCTAATAGACAATGGAAATATCGCTGAGGAATGGACCTATTTCAATCTGCTTAGCTACTATCAACAACTCGGCTTTACCCTTACTCCACCAAGAGGAAACGAACCAGAAGAAAAAAAGTGAGCCATTTCAAAATGGAATTTATAGGTCTCAGATAAGAGGACAAAATGAAAGATAATTTTGATAGTATGCGAGATAAAAGTATAAAACGGCAGCATCATCGAACAGAAATTTTTGTCGATGTGATCTACAAGGTGGTTTCTCCTATAAAAGGAGTGGGTTTGTCACGAAACTTCAGCCAGGGGGGATTGTGTCTCCTGTTGGATAATAAGATTCCTCCTGGATCGGTTCTCGAATTGAAGTATAGGATGCCTCACGAAGAATACAGGCTTATCGAGACGACTGTCGAAGTTATTTGGCAGAAAAAAACCGACCAGGGTTATATAACGGGTGTGAAGCATGACCAATGAAAAAAAAGTCGCCGTTATTTTAATGGTCCTTTGTGTAGTCGGATTCCTTTTCACTATTGCTGATTTTTTGGCATTACATGATATAAAGAATGAATATGTCAGCCCCCGTGTTTTAGAAAGTTTGGATATTACACTGTCGGACGATTTGCCCGAATGGACATCTACTCAGGGAGAATGGCAAGTTGTGAGGATCAGCTATCTGTTCAGAGCTTTTTTTTTCATATTCTGTGTCTACGCACTGTATTGGTTAATTTATAGAGAGAGAAAGAAATGAAAATTTTCGAATACAAAGTTGTCAAGGTCCCGATTATTGTAAAAGAAAATGCATATGGATTGATAGAAGAAGGCAGAGCATATTATGACACCACAGAATTCAGGAGACAATTAGGATTAATTGAGCCGTAGAGCCTAAGCCGATGGAGGAATAAGCGGCTAAGCAGATATATCTTTGAACTTCTCCGAGGCTGGTTCGCCCCCTATTCCCCAGTGGGATTTCTGGATTTCATGCACAATCACTTCGACCGCATGAGCGGGGATTCCTAAGTCCACAAACACTTTAGTTATATTATGGATCGTGGTTTTTGCCTTCTCCTGTCCGAAACCTTCCCAGACATTTACATGGATAACGGGCATTTTCTACCTCCAAACTTTTAATAATAACCAATTTGTTGATATTCATACCCTACTCTCTTGGTTTTGAAAAATCAAACAGAGTGGCTGTCAAATGTTACGTTTCAGCGAAATTCGGACAGATGAGCGCATTTCCTAAGCAACAGATTATTTGTGATAATCTTAAGCTAGGAGAAATGCATGACAACCAAAGCAAAGTCCAAAACTTCGCCTGAATCCATCGTAAGGCAAATCAAACGCAAGACGCGGCGTAAGTTCTTAGTAACTTCCTGCTTGGCTGTGCTTTGTTACTGATATAATTCAAGTTAACCTTGTCAAGGGCCCTATATTAGTCTAAAAGTTTGATTTTACATAGGCAAATCGACTCTCTAACAAAATGACATAAAGAAACCTTATTCTTAGAAGCCGCTTTTTCGGGGTGAAATGATAGATTTAAGCCAATATTTTGGACATATGTGAACATATCTTGTTTATTATGTGTGAGTTGACGAAGCCAAGCAGGGATGATAATAAAAGAGAGCCAGTGAGAGGAATCGAACCTCCGACCTACTGATTACGAATCAGTTGCTCTGCCGGCTGAGCTACACTGGCTCTAAAGGATCAATTTTCTTCGTTCTCGGCCGAACTCAATTTATCCTGGATCATATTCAATTCTTTCTTCGCCTCTTCCAGCATTTCCGACATAAAACCCAAAGTCTTGAGCTCAACCGTCTCGTTCATAGTCTTCCGCATCTTTTCGATACGTTCTAAAAGTGTTTTTTCCTTAGCCCGCAAACTTTTTAAATACTCTTTATTATCCATCACCCTCTCTTTAGCAAATATCCCACCACTTCCTTTTGCCAGCATTTTTTCACTGGCTCTTTGCAATTGTGTCTGAAATGAATAAAATATTGACTCAATGCAAATTTAATGAGAGATAAATATAACGTGAAAGGCAAAAAAGTTCAACACTACAAATCATGATTATCAAAAAACTCGAACTCCAAGGTTTCAAATCATTCCCTGAAAAAACCAAAATCATGTTCCATCCCGGGATCACCGTCATCGTCGGGCCCAACGGAACTGGAAAAAGCAATATCGTGGACGCAATGATGTGGGTTTTGGGTGGCAAACGGCTGAAGTCTTTCCGCGGAGAAAGAGGAACGGAAATGATCTTCAACGGAAGCCAGAAGAATGCTCCGATGAGCATGGCGGATGTGACTCTTTCCCTTGAGGATTCAGTCGACAATTTAAAGATCAATCACCGGTATTTCCGTTCAGGAGAGAGTGAATACCGGATGAACGGCAAACTCGTCAGGCTGAAAGATATCCAGGAAGCATTGTGGAAAAAATCCATAGGGGAAAAGGAATATTTTGTGATAGAACAGGGCTCTATCGGAGGGTTCCTCTCGTCCAAACCTCTAGAAAAAAGATACCTCCTCGAGGAAGCAGCCGGGACAGCCTATTACAAAGACAAAAAAAGACAAGCCCAGAATAAGCTGGAAAACAGCGAACAAAACCTGACCCGCCTGGAGGACATTATAGCCGAAGTGTCCAAAGCGAAAAACTCCCTCAAAAGACAGGCCACTGCAGCAATCCGCTACAGAAGACTCAGAGAAAATATCCGGCAGCTTACAGCGTTCAACTTCCGGAAAAAAATCCTCGATTTGGAAAAAAAGCAAGAAGAAACTTTATCGGGATACGACAAAAGCCTGAGCAGAGAAAACCAGATGACCTTGAAGCTGAAGGAAGAGGAAGCGAATCTGGCCACCATAAGAAATGATGTTTGGGACCTGGAAAAAAATATCAAAGAGTCTCGAGATAACCTGTATGAAGTCAGGACACAGATAGCCAAGGCCGAATCAGAGAAAGACAAGGAATCCAGACGGAGCGACTTTTTTACGGACAAAAAAAAAGGTGCAGAGACAGGCCAGGAGGAGTTGGCCCAAGAACTAAAGTCCATCGACCAAACGAAGACAGAAGCTAAAGAACAAGCAAAGAAACTCCAAGAAAAGCTCGACCAGATACATGAAGACCTAGAAAAAGCCGAGAATGACAATCGATCCACTCAGGCCGAACTGGACACAGGACAGAAAAAGGTCGAAGCCTTGAGAAATGAGCACCTTCAGCATCTCTCGGATTATACCGAAACAAAAAATGAGAGGGCAAAAACCGAAAAAGAAATTGAACTGCTAAGCCGGCAGCAGGAAAAACTGCACTCTCGACTGAAGGAAGAAAAAGCTCTCCACAGCCAGAAAAGGGAATTTTTTCAACAGAAAAACGAAGCGTTTACAAAAACCCAGGTGCTCTTCAACGAGCAGTCAGAAGAAATGGATCAGATACGAGCAGAATCGGCAGAATGCCAAGATTCGATCCTAAAAATTCAAAACGAGTTGTCTGACCTGTCATCCAACAAAGAAAAAATCCTTCACCAGCTTTATGCGCTGGAAAAAATGGAGGAAACAGAAAGAGCATCGGCAACTCCTCAAGAGGTTGAAGGGACGCTCGGGATTCTGGCCGACCTGATCGAAGCCGAGGAATCCCAGGCTCCGCTGATCGATCTCTTTTGGAAGGATGAAACGAAGGCTTCGCTTCTGGACGGAGAGCAATTTCTGCGCACGCTTTCCGGCAAAGGACTCAAAGGCAGTTTCTTGCTGCTACATCCGCAGGAGAAAAAAGTCGCCGCTCCCAAATTCCAGGATGATCCCCGGGTCATAGGACTTCTCAAATCCCATATTCACCCCTCTCGAAAAATCAAAGACAGGCTCTCCCATCTGAAAGATGCGATCGTCATTGAAGACATCAAAAGCGCGGTTGAGCTCTGGCTCGATCATCCTGATTTCGACTATGTGACAACCTCAGGAGATGTTTTGTTTTCCTCCGGATTTTTAAAGGCCGGGGACAGGAAGGAAGGACTGGTTACACTCAGACGGGAAAAAGCAAAACTGCAAAGTGCGGTCGATCAACTGGAACAGGAGATTCACCCCCTAAACCTGCGGTTGGAAGAAAAAAGCGTTCTGAAAGCACACCTGGATGAAAATATCCAAAGCCGATCGTCTCAGATCGCAGATTTAACAAAAAAAATCGAGGATGCAGAAAGAACACGCCTGGTCGATGAAGTGGATGTGGAAAAAATGGAAACGAATATTTCCGTCATCGAAAAGGAACTCACCCTAATCGATAAGGATAAAGCGGAAATCCGGAAAAAACTCGATTCCCTCGTTGTAAACACTCAACGGATAGAAAACACAGAAGAGGAGCGAAAAAAAACGATCCAAGCGCAAGAGACTAAATTGATCTCTTTGCAGGAAGCTTGGGAAAAAGGAAGGAAGCGTTTTTTTGAACTCAAGTCCAATGTCGACCTTCTGACCGAAAAAATCAACAATCTGAATGATCAAATTAACACATTAAAGCATAGAAAAGAAATCCTCCAATCCAAAACGGAAACCCTCGGTTCAGAGATCCAGAAATCGGAACAGGAAAAACAACAGATCCAAAAGAACATCCAGATCTTCACCGAGCAAATCAAGAAGCTCAACAAAGAACTCAAGGACAGGGAAGACAAGCTATTCCAAAATGAAACCCGTTTCAAACAAATGCAAACCGAGCAAAAAAAACTCGAGGAAACTGTGGAAAATGTGAGAGAGGAATCGGAATCCCGGAAAGAAGAGAGGGTCAAATGGGAGATCAAAAAAGCCGAGCGGGAACGAGACCTGGTGAATTTGGAAGAATCCTGCTGGCAAGAGATCAAAAAGACTTTGCGCGAAGTAAAAAAAGACGTCCAGATCGAAGCTATCCCGGATGAAGATATCGAAAGGTCTTTGACAAAAGCCCAAGAGCATCTCCAAAATTTCAAGGCTGTCAACCTTATGGCCGAGGAAGAATACGAAATCCACAAAAAGCGCCATGATTTTTTGATCAAAGAGAGAGAGGACCTGAAGGAGTCCATCGCTTCCACAAGAGAAGCCATCAAAAAAATAGACCAGGAAAGCAAAGCGCAATTCCTCAAAGCTATCACAGAAGTGAATAAATACTTCAAAGAGATTTTCACGACCCTTTTCGAAGGAGGTCTTGCAGAGGTCAAATTGACAGAACCCCACCAAGTGTTGGAGAGCGGGGTTGAAATCGTGGCCCAACCTCCTGGGAAGCGGGTTCAGAGCCTGAACCTGCTTTCGGGCGGAGAGCGGGCATTGACAAGTCTGGCCTTTTTCTTCGCCCTGTTTCGATACAAACCCACGCCCTTTTGCATGCTGGATGAGGTGGATGCGGCCCTCGATGAAGTCAATTTGGGACGCTTTCTCAACCTGATGAAAAAAGTGAAGGAACGAACCCAATTTATCCTGATCACCCACAATTTCAAAACCATGGAGGTGGCGGATTATATCTACGGCACGACCATGGCCGAACCCAACATCACAAGCATTTTATCGATGAAAATTGGAGACAAGGACGCGTCGTAAAATATGAAAGTCCAGTTGATCATCCCTCCTGGCGGCTACTTTGCCGAACGCTGGTCCAAGGGCTCCACCATGCCGCCTCTCGGGCTCCTGTACATCGGGGCCGTGCTGGAAAAAGAGGGGATCGACGTGCGGATCGTCCCGGCTGATATGAAAAACATGAGCTGGGGGGATATCAAACAGGACATCTTGGATTATGAGCCGGATATCATCGGCGTCACGTCGACCACAGAAAACAGATTCCAGAGTTTCAAGCTGATCAAACTGGCAAAAAAAACATATCCTCAAGCCATGGCCATCATGGGTGGACCACACGCATCCATGGCAGCCGAAGACTGCCTTGCCCACATACCAGAGCTCGATCTTGTGGTGCGGGGAGAGGGTGAGGAAACCATGCTCGAGCTCTGCAGGTGGCATCAAGAAGGAAAAAAAACAGAAGAACTGGACTCGATTTCCGGCATATCCTTCCGGAAAAACGGTGAAGTGAAGAGCAACCCTGCACGCCCCCTGATAAAGGATCTGGACAGTCTCCCCTACCCGGCTTTCCATCTCGTTTCCTTCGAGGATTACAATTTTAAATTCCCTGTTCCAGGACAAGGTGAACTTCCTGCAGTGAATATTATGAGCAGCCGGGGATGTCCGTTCAAATGTAATTTTTGCGCCACGCCTATCAACTGGGGACGCAATGTGAGGATGAGAAGCCCGGAGAATGTGGTCGAAGAAATAGAGAGACTGATCAAGCGATATGGCGTCAAGGTCATATTCTTTTTCGACGACACATTCAACGTCAACACCAAAAGAGTCGAAAAAATATGCGACCTGATCATCGAACGCAATCTGGATATTTTTTGGAAATGCGATGTCCGGATCGATTTGATAGATAAATCCCTGTTGACCAAGATGAAACAAGCCGGCCTTTTCCACCTGTCCTTTGGATTGGAAGCCGCTTCGGAAAGGGTGCGGAATGAGGTCATCGATAAAAAACTCGATATCGAAGATTTCCACAATCTGGTCAAGTGGTGCCAGGAACTGGACATCATTCCCAACGTGTTTTTCATCTACAGCCATCCCACAGAAACCTGGGAAGAAGCCCAGGAAACCATCAACATCATCGAGCGGTACGGGGATGGCATCGAAGCGAGCATCGCCATTCTCCATATCTATCCAGGCACACCGCTGGAAGAGATGGCCAGAGAAAACGGGGTGATCCCACAGGATTTTACCTGGGTCAAAAAATACCATGGCAAAATTATCACGCTCCCCACAGCCCAAGGGGACGTTCCGCTCTACATCGACAAACTTACCTGGTCCCAAGTCAGCGAGCTCATTTTCCGCTGGTCATTGAGCGGCGGGCAATCATCCATATGGCGGAAGATTCCCAGGGTCATTTCCAACATCCGCTCTTTCGGAGACATTTCTCGCTACACAGTCATGGCCTGGGTTTATGCAAAGCTCAAGTTAAACAAATTCTTCGCGACAAAATGGAATTTTGTCATTCGAAATACACTAGATTAAGTAAGGAGCGAAACCTTGGCTTATCTTGCGACCATCCTCGTGTATCTTGTCATTCTTTTCGTCTTCGGTCTTCGCATCAGCAAACGGCTGAAGCGCAAAGAGGACTTTCTTGTCGCAGGCCGCACTCTCACTGCCCCCATACTGGTGGGAACCCTTCTTGCCAGTTGGATCGGTTCTGGAGATATTTTCAGTGTTGCCGACCTCAGCTACAACCACGGATACTCTTCGCTCATCGGGAGTGCCGGAGGATGGCTGGGTATCATCATCGTCTTTTTCATCGCGGCTAGGGTGCGGAGGTTCGGGCAGTTCACGGTGCCGGATATCCTGGAAGCACGTTACAACAAATGGGCAAGGATCCTGGCCACCGTTACCACCATCGTTGCTTATGTGACCATTGTCAGCTATCAATTCCGAGGCGGCGGCTGGGTTTTGAACATCATCACCGATGGGAGACTCTCAGAAAAACAGGGGATGATCATCGTGGCTGTTTTCGTCATCTCCTATACGCTCCTTGCCGGTATGCTTTCGGTGGCCTATCTGGATATTTTCAACGGACTGATCATGATCGGCGGGATTTTCCTCGCCCTCCCCTTCCTGATCCAGCATGTGGGCGGGCTTGAATATATTGTTGCTAACGTGACGCCGAGGGAACATTCCTTTCTCGGGAACATGACCTGGATCCAAGCCATGGGATACTTTGTGCCCACCTTACTTCTGGCTCTCGGCAACGGCAACATGTACCAGCGCTTCTTTTCGGCAAAAAACGAGCGTGAAGCCAAAAAATCCGTGATCGGCTGGGTCATCGGCGTTATCCTCCTCGGACTGGTTCTACAGAGTCTGGCCGTCGTGGGCAGCAGCTATTTTAAAGGCTTGACCGGGTCAGAATCGGGAAAGATCATATTATTGGTCGCCCACAAAGGAGTTCCTGTCATCGTGGGTTGTGCCCTTATGGCAGCCATAACGGCAATTATCATTTCGACAGCCAACGGTTTTCTCCTCGTTCCGGCGACCAATGTGATCCGGGATGTGTACCAAAGGTTCATCAATCCTGATCTCTCGGACAAAAAAATGATCCTGTACTCCAGGATGACCGTCATTGTGCTGGGGGCTATTGCCTATTCGCTGATCACATTTTTTCCCCGGATCCTGGATGCCGCCTACGCGGCGTACACGGTTTACGGCGCAGGCATCACCCCGGCCCTTGTGGCTGTGTTTTTCTGGAAAAGAGCCAACGCCACCGGTGGAGTCCTTTCGATGATCGGCGGCCTGGGGACCACTGTCATCTGGGAGATCGCAAACAAAATTCTGGGCCATCCTCCCTTTGGTATTCCAGCCATTTACCCCGCGCTCGCTATTTCATTGTTTCTCCTCATCTTTGTCAGTTTGATCAGCCCGAAGCCTTCTCCAGAAAAATGGAAACCCTTTTTCACCGTGAAAAATGCCTAAATATTATGTGCGAATTCCCCATGGAAGATGACATCGGGTATGTCTGCCGCGTCATTGAGGATCTAGCCATTTCGAATTGTCCTTTGAGGGGATCCCCATTGGGGACTCCGAGTATGTATTGAGCACGACTTTGTTTAACGATAAGAGATTTAGACAAGCAGGGGAAAAGAAGCTTAAATGGCAGGATCGGGAGTTATCATGCGCAGTTACGCAGGAGCCGAGAAGGGCATTGAGAAATGGCGTTTAAGATCCTCACTAGAGCGGAAGACATGCCCGATGGAAATCGAATGGATAATAAATTCAGGAGGCATATAAAATGACAACAGGGATAGTCAAAGACAGACGATACATGGATCACCATATGGGACATTTCCATGTGGAGACACCCCAGAGACTCGAGGTCATCTACAGAATGATCGATGAAAAAATATCCTTCTCGTTGGACAAAATCGAACCGCGACCGGCCACAAAAGATGAGCTCACCCTTATCCATACAGCCGAGCATGTCGACACGATCGAGTCGACAGCCGGAAAAGAACATATCCAGCTCGATCCCGACACGTCCACTTCGGCCAAGTCCTGGGAAGTGGCTTGCCTGGCCGTAGGAGGAGTTCTAAAAGCTGTCGATTCCATCATTAAAGGAAAAGTCCAGAATGGCTTTGCTCTAATCAGACCTCCCGGCCACCATGCAGAGGCATCCCAAGCCATGGGATTTTGCCTTTTCAACAACATCGCTGTCGGGGCCGCTCATCTCATCGAAAAACACGGGCTCAAGCGGATACTGGTTGTGGATTGGGACCTGCATCACGGGAACGGCACCCAGAATTCTTTTTATGACCGTGCAGACGTCCTTTACTTCTCTACCCATCAGTTTCCCCATTACCCAGGCACAGGGCATTGGAGCGAGGTGGGAGAAGGGAAAGGAGAAGGATATACTGTCAACGTTCCCCTCCGGGCAGGAAATAAAGATGGAGATTATCTTCACATCTATCGAAAAATCCTCCGTCCGGTTGTGACTGTATACAAGCCTGAATTCATCCTGGTATCTGCAGGATTCGACATCTATGAGGGAGATCCTCTGGGTGGAATGCTGATCACGAAAGAAGGATTCGGGGCGCTTGCTGCAGAACTCTTAGATCTGGCTGCCGAGTATTCTAAGAAGAGGCTCCTATGTGTCCTCGAAGGTGGGTACGATCTTCAGGGGCTCCAAGACGGCGTGGAGCACGTTTTGTATCAACTGGCTGGAGAGGCTTCCAAACCCAAAATCGAGCCCGCTCTCTCTCCGGCAACAGAACAGGCATTGGCCCCTGTTTTAGAAACACAGAAAAAATACTGGCCCTCCCTCGGTTCCTGAATACCGGTGTGTCCCTGGTGTAGCTGACACCAAGTAGTTGCAACCGTCATTTTTTCAGGACAAGAACACCTGTAAACCTCAAATCATCTCTCGGGGAAATAATTGGCATGACAATTGCATTGGTTGTTTATGGAAATAGGACAAAGGAGAAAGAAAATGAAAAAATTAGCATGCCTCCTCATGGTTTTCCTTTTTTCTCTCTCCGTCGCCGTTGCCGATGAACCGGATAGTTACACGAACGAAACGTTTGCGCGCCTGAGTTACATAAATGGGAACGTCTACATCCAGAGGGCCATCGAGCTCGATTACGAAGAGGCCATGGTGAACATGCCTGTCATGGAAGGCGACAGGATGGGGACAACCGAGGGAAGAGCGGAGATCTACATGAGCAGAGGAAAATATCTGCGATTGGATCACCAAACGAAAATCGATATTCTCAGCCTTCCCAACATTGAGCAAGATCTGACACGTATCCAAATCTGGAGAGGGAATATCCTTTTGTCTATTTTGTCCATGAAGAAAGAAAAATCGATCGAGATCCACACAGACGATGCTTCCCTTTATGTGCTGGAAGCCGGGCTTTACCGGATCGATGTGAAAGAAGAGGAGACAGAAATTTTCGTATTCAGGGGTCTTCTAGAGGCGGCAGGAGAGAGTGGATCTATTCTGATCGGAGAGGCTAGGAGAATAGAAGCCATGGATGGCCACTTTCTTGGACGTCCGGCTGGCTTTGTTGCAGTGGCAGAGGACAGCTTCGACCGGTGGAGCGAAGGAAGGGATCTTGAAGTGCGAAAACGCATGGCCCGAAGGTATCTGCCTGCTGAACTGGAGGATTTCGAGTACGAACTGGCTGCATACGGAAATTGGACCTACATCTTTCCCTATGGCAACGTATGGATTCCTGGGGGGATCGTGACAGATTGGCGTCCGTACTGGCAGGGACGGTGGATATGGTCCCCATTGTGTGGATGGACCTGGCTCCCTTATGAACCTTGGGGATGGGCAACTTTCCACTATGGCCGCTGGCACTGGAGTGTCGGATTCGGTTGGTACTGGATACCGACCACCGTTTGGGGGCCAGGCTGGGTGCACTGGTACAATGATCACGACTACATCGGCTGGGCACCGGTCAGATTCGGAGGAAGTCCAAGCATCGTAGAGAGATCCCGTGCTTTGACCGTTATACACAGGGATCAGCTCAGGGCCAGGAATATCTCCCAAGTCGCTCTCAGCCAGAATTCCATCAAAAATATCGAAAGGATCAGCCTGACTAAAACACAGCCGGTTGTCGAACAGACAACTAGCAGCAAAATTCGTCTAAAAAGTCCAGGCGACTATCCGATAGACAAAAAGGTAACTTCAGAATCGCTCAAATCGAGACGTGTGAGGATTCAGAGCCCGGAAAAAACGAAAAGCCCGGAGGTAAGAGACATTCCCAAGATATCGACCAATAGCGAGTCCAAAAAGACCAGCACTACCCTCGGGAAGATAACCCGCGTCTTTTCAGGGGACAAGAACAAGGCATCCGAGAGTGGCAGTTCAGCCTCGAAAAGCACCCCTTCGAAAAGCTCAACCACGAAAAAAATAAAGTCGAGCTCGATCTCGAAATCCAGTTCCCCCATAAAAGTGAAAACGTCCCCCCCGCCGAAAAGTTCTTCACGAATACAATCGAGTTCGAAAAAAGTGAAAAAAAAGAAATGATGTGGCTGGAAGGATTATTCCTCTCGTTCTTCCCTCTCCCCTTCCCCTTCTTCTTTCTTCAGAGTTTGGTAGTAATCATAGGTCAGCATGTGATCGTCATAGGAACAGAATCTATCCGGCACTTTCCCAGGGAAAAAGTACTCATCGAACGGGAATAGACAGATCGGCGTGGCAAGCAAGCCGGTCTTCCTGTCGATCGTTTTTTGCACAAGATTGGGGGGAACCTCGAACTCCTCCCACTTGTATTCCACCCCTGCCTCCTTTGCCATCCTCTTTTTATCCGCGATAATATGATCGAATACGTCGATAAAAACAGGCAAAGCCGCCACCATGCCTGATTGACGTTCTCCGATGGAGATACGTTCCTCTTTATGGCCGATCCACACACCCACAACAAGGGAGGGGGAAAATCCCATGAACCAGGCGTCTGCCCAATCGTCTGTCGTTCCGGTCTTCCCACAGAGGTTATTTTCCAACCGACCTGCCGGATGAGCAGTCCCCCGCTGGACCACTCCGCGGAGCAGGTTGGTCATCATGAAGGCCATCTGAGGAGATATGACTTCTTGCGACTCGACCTCTGCTTCTTCCTGGATATTCCCATCTTTGTCTTCAATCCTCGAAATAAAATAGGGTTCGACTCGGATACCCTTATTGGGAAATGTGGTAAATGCCGAAACCAGTTCGGTCATTTTAATCTCGAAAGCTCCCAATGAGAGGGACATATAGGGATAAATCGGGGATGTTATACCGAATTTCTGGCAATATTCCACCCCCACCTGGGGAGAGATGAATTCAAGAAGCTTGGCTGTTACGATATTTCTGGATTCCTCCAGGCCCTGGCGTACAGTGACTGTTCCCTTGAATTTTCCGTCATAATTAGGGGGAGACCAGATATTGCCCGACCATTTATCGACAAAATCGGTGGGTTCATCCACGACCCTATCGGCCGGGGTGAATCCGTTTTCCAAAGCGGCTGTGTATAAAAAAGGCTTGACAACCGATCCGGCCTGACGCATAGCCTGGGTGGCATTGTTCCATTTGCTTCGTCTGAAAGAATACCCCCCCACCATGATTTTGATCTGACCCGTCTGGGGCTCGATGGCGAGCACGGCTCCCTCCAGCTTCGGCTCCTGATCGAGGGAGGCGGCAAATGCCATGTTGTCCGCATCGATCTTGTCTATCTTCACATGAATGACATCCCCTGTTTTTATCAGCTTTCTCAGATCGTTTGTCAGGGTCCAACCGATGTTTTTATTCGTCAATTTTCCCGTGTAGCTTTTGACTTTGACCTGGGCTTCGGTTCTTTTTGTTTCCAATACCACGGCCTCGATAATGTCCCCCTCTTCCAAAGTGGTTTTCAACCAGCTGGATAAAAAGGCCTCCCTTTTTTCCCTGTCATCCGGATTAACATAAAAAGGTTCCTCTATCCCTTCCAGATTCTCCACACCCTCCACGATCAGATTCCGTTTATCGTCTCTCCAGCCCTGTCTCTTGTCCAGGACATGGAGCTGTTTTTTCAACGCCTCTTCCGCATACCTTTGATAGGTAGGATTAAGGGTTGAGTAGACTTTGAGGCCCTCTTTATATAGCGCATCGGCCCCGTAGTTTTTCTCCAGATGTTTACGGATCTCTTCCTTGAAGTAGGCGGCAAAATCAGAATCTTGACGGTATCTCGGGAGAACATTCAGAGGCTCCTGTTTTACGGCCTCGCCTTCCTCATCGGTGATATATCCTTCAGCCACCATGCGGGTAATCACATGGTTTCGTCTTTGGAGTGTTCTTTCGGGATTTTTGAAGGGATCATACAATGCAGGGCCACGAAAGATCCCTGCGATGGTGGCTGCCTCATTCAAATTCAAGTCAGAAACGCTCTTGTCGAAATAAAGCTGGGAGGCGGATTCCACACCATAGGCTGTGTTAGACAGCCAAAACTGGTTGCAGTATATGGTGAAGATTTCTTCTTTGGTGTATCTTTTTTCGAGTTCAAGGGCCAGGATGACTTCCTTCAGTTTTCTCCTGAGGGTCTGGCGGGTGTGCAACAAAATCGTTCGGATCAATTGCTGACTTATCGTGCTGCCGCCATGGAGTTTGCGGGGGGTAAGGATGCGTTTGAAATCTTCTTTGACTGCCCTTAGGATCCCGCGGAAATCGATCCCGTGGTGTTCGTAAAATCGAGGATCCTCTGTGGCGATAACGGCATCCTTTAAAACCTGGGGGATCTGATCGTAGGTGACTTCCACTCTTTTTTCGCTGGCATATTCGCCGATCTCTTCTCCATCTTCGGCAAATATGTACGTTATTTTGCCAGGTTCCCACTCTTCCAACTGGGCGATATCCGGAAGGTTCTGCAGAGTGGCTTTGTAAAAGCCGAGGGCAATTCCCAATCCCACCATACCTAAGACCAGGCAGGTGATCAACGCCCATTTAAAAAGTTTGCGCGCTTTGAGTTTCTTGAATCTAGGGATCTTGAGCCGGGGTTTCTTGAACTGGAACTTTTTGACCTTGACGATCAATTTGCTTTGAATAGGCATCACTAGAAATATAACAAAAAGGGGGCAGTCTGGCAAGCTGATGAGTCAGCTTGCCAGACTGCTAAAAAAGCTTAATAAAAATGGAAATGCCTCCAATAAAAGGATTAATCCGATTGGATTGATCGCAGATAAGCAAAGGCGATCTTTTCGATATCGATGTAGATATCATCCTCTGTGCGGGAAGCATCGATGTGGTGAATGTTGTTCCCTTTAAAACCCTGGAATATCTGTCTCACCTGGGCAAGGTAATCCTCTCGTTCAAAATGTTTATCCAATTTTTCGCGGCCTAAGGCGATACGATCCAGCCCTTTTTGCGGGGCGATGTCCAGAATAAAAACAACGTCGGGTTCTACAGCAAAAGATTCGTTCTGGCTGCGGATCGTTTCCGGATTGAATCCTCTCGCTCCTTGGTAAGCAATGGTCGAAAAATAATATCTATCCAGAACGATCACTTTTTTCTGTTTCAATGCTGGCTTCAAATTGTTCTCGACGTTTTCTTTTCTATCCTTCTGAAATAGGTCGAGCTCTTCTTCCGGCGTGAGGGAATCGGCGATGACGGCCTTTCTTTTGATCTCCAATCCAAATTTGCTATTCGATGGCTCACGAAAATACACCGCGTCCACTCCCTTATTCCGGAGGGTTGCCAGAAGACGTTTGGCCTGGGTAGTTTTTCCGGTCCCATCGATACCGTCGAGCACGATCAGAACACCTTTTTTCAATTTCATCGTCACCCGAATATTAACATAATTCAGCACCTCTCCCCAAATACCGTTCCCAAAGTATGTTGCAACTTTTCGCTCTAAATCTAGTTTTAAATAGGTGGTCTGATTGATATTTAGGCCAATGTGTGCTAATTTATATCTTAATTCCGAAGGAGGAACAAAGATGAAAAAGACGTTGTTTATTGCTCTATTCAGCTTCTTTCTAGGGATATTTCTGGCAGGAATGATATTTGTCTATGTCCCTAAAAAAAATACACCGGTGAGTTTTTTGGATGAGCCTTCTGCTCCCGTGCTAGCTGCGAATCTATATGCAGCCCCCCTTGCACAGTCAAAACCGGAATATGATTTTGCTACTATCGCCGAAAGAGTGGCTCCTGCTGTGGTTTATATCGAGGCCGAAAAGGTCGAAAAAGTCCCGTACAGAAGCATGATGGATGATCCTTTTTTCGAAGACTTCTGGAGATTTTTCGGAGAGCCCCGGGGGAGGGAACAGGAAAGAAGGTCCACAGCCCGCGGGAGCGGATTCTTCATCACATCCGACGGCTATTTGGTCACCAATAATCACATGGTCGAAAATGCCGAAAAGGTGACCATCAGGACCCTGGACAATGACGAATATCAGGCAGAGGTTATCGGGACCGACTCCGAGTCGGATCTGGCTCTCCTCAAGGTCGATAAAAAGAATCTTCCATTCGTAGCACTGGGAGACTCGACCAAATGCCGTCCGGGCGAATGGGTGCTGGCCATCGGAAATCCCCTTTCCTTCGAACACACGGTGACCGCCGGGATCATCAGCGCCAAGGGACGTCAGCTTTTTGGCGGACCGACATACCAGAATTTCATACAAACCGATGCAGCCATCAATCCCGGAAACAGCGGCGGCCCCCTCGTGAACATGCAGGGGGAAGTCATCGGAATCAATGCCATGATCTCGACGACGACGGGCGGCAACATCGGGATCGGATTCGCCATCCCAACGGAACTGGCCAAAAAAGTGGTCCAGCAGTTAAGAGAAAAGGGAAGAGTTATCCGAGGATATTTGGGAGTCGAAAATCCAATTCGTGTGGATGAACAAGTAAGGAAAAGTCTTGATATCGATGTAAAAAATGGCGCCTTGATCCAAGACGTGACACCAGGCTATCCCGCTGAAAAGGCAGGGATAAAGCCCTATGATGTGATCGTGGAAATAGATGGAAAATCCATAAAAGATCCCACTGATCTACTTATCACAATCGCCGATATTCCCCCTGGAACGACTGTAGAAATCAAAGTCGTCCGGAAAGGAGGAGAGGAAAAAATTCTCAAGGCCAAAATAACGGAACGGGAAACAAATGAGGAGGGGCAACAACCTGCGATATCTTCAGAAAAAGATATCGGCTTCAAAGTCAGGGAACTGACTCCCCGTTTGGCAAGCCGACTGGGATACCAGACAGAGGAAGGTTTGGTTATCACAGAAGTCACCCGGTACAGCGAAGCAGACCGGAAAGGCATTCAGAGGGGAGACATCATTCTCGAGGTCAATCAGATGAAAATGGAAACCGTGAAAGGCCTCGAGAATATTCTGAAAAAAGCCAAGCGCGGCGATGCTATCATGTTGCTTCTGCGGAGGGAAGGCAACGGGAGAAGCCAGGACTTCATCAGAACCCTGAGCATACCGGAATGAAATTCACCAAGATCCATTCCCTCGGAAACGATTTTTTGATCGTAGAGGAAAGGAAAACTGTTGTCATCCAAGACAAACCGGCTCTGGCCCGGCAAATCTGCGAGAGACACACGGGAGTCGGTGCAGACGGGCTTTTGATCATCCGCATAAAGGATAAAAGCAAGGGCCAGATCCATTTCCGCGTGTTCAACGCAGACGGAACCGAAGCGGAGATTTCGGGAAATGGGCTGAGATGTGCAGCCGCCTATCTATATCACTATAATAAGATCGATTCGAAGACGCTGGAATTCCACACGACAGCGGGAAAACGGAAAAGCAAGTTCATCAAACAGAGCGACCACCTCTATCACATCCAGATAGAAATGGGGATCCCCTTGTTGAGTTCCCAAGACATTCCCTTCTATGACGGCTCGGTTCATGAAAAAATCATCGATTATCCCCTATCCATCAATAGAAAAGTCTATCCGATCACGGTCGTATCGCTTGGAAATCCCCATTGCGCCATCTTTTTCGATAGGTTCCTAGCACGGATCGAATGGCATCAGATAGGCAGGGAGATCGAACTCCATCCTTTTTTCTTGAAGAAAACCAATGTCGAATTCATCCGGGTCATGAACCGGAAAGAGATCGAAGTTCTCTTCTGGGAACGGGGCGTGGGAGAAACTCTTTCCTCCGGGAGCGGAAGTTGTGCGGCTGCAGTGGCGTCCATCCTGAAAGGCCTGACCGATCAGAAAGTCAAAGTGAGGACCAGCATGGGCGTGCTGGAGGTAGAGTGGAAAAAGCTGAAAGTCTTTCAATCCGGTCCGGCTGAAATTGTCTTCGAGGGAAAATATATAGCCTTAGGAATTGGGCCCAGCTGATAATCTTCGCCATTGTTCAGACGAGTGGCTCGAATACGAGCGATCGATAAGATTAGCTTTTCTTTTTGGCCTGGGTTTTTCTGATCCCAGGGGCCTTGGTTCTTGCAGGTTTGGCAAGGGCATGGTTGAAAACTTCTCCGATCTCCGCGACAAAAATGAACTCCATGTCTTTCCGGATATTTTTGGGGATATCGATCAAGTCTTTTTTGCTGGCGGCTGGTATGATCATCCTTTTTACTCCGGCTCTCTGAGCTGCCAGAACCTTTTCCTTGATCCCTCCGACCGGGAGAACGATCCCTCTTAAAGTGATCTCTCCAGTCATGGCAACGTCCCGATGGACTTTTCTGTTGGTGCACACAGACATCAAAGATGTAGCAATTGTGACACCAGCGGAAGGCCCATCCTTGGGAATAGCCCCTTCTGGGATATGTATATGAAAGTCATTCTGGGAGAATATCCGCATATCGATACCCAAGTCCTTGGTGTGGGCCCGGGCATAACTGAGAGCCGCCTGCGCGGACTCCTTCATCACTTCCCCCAAAGACCCTGTGAGGGAGAGCTGGCCTTTTCCCTTCATCTTGATGGCCTCGACAAAAAGAATTTCTCCTCCTGAAGCCGTCCAGGCAACACCGGTCGCCACCCCGATCCGGTCCTTTTTTAGCAACTGGTCTCTGAATATTTTCGGCGGGCCCAAATATCTCTCGATATTCTGCGAAGTGATTTTCGAAATTTTACTCTTCCCTTCGGCCACTTTTCTGGCCACCTTCCGGCATACCGAAGCGATCTCCCTCTCCAAATTTCTCACTCCTGCCTCCCTTGTATAAAGGGAGATGATTTTCTGGATGGCGCCTTTGGTGAAGGATATGTAGTCGTCGCTCAGTGCATTCTCTTGGATCTGCTTTGGCACAAGATGACGGAGCGCGATCTGTAGCTTCTCCTCCTCCGTGTATCCGGGAAGCTGGAGGACTTCCATCCTGTCTCGGAAAGCCGGTTGGATCGGGTCTAACAAATTTGCCGTCGTGATAAACATGACCTTGGAGAGATCGAACGGAACACCGAGATAATGATCCCGGAAACTGTAGTTCTGCTCGGGATCCAACACCTCCAGCAGTGCCGATGACGGATCCCCCCTGAAATCGGCCCCGATCTTATCCACCTCGTCCATCATGTACACAGGATTATTCGAACCGCATCGCCGGATGCCCTGGATTATCCGGCCTGGCATGGCTCCCACATAAGTTCGCCTGTGCCCCCGGATCTCTGCCTCATCCCGGACTCCCCCCAGTGAAATCCGGTTGAACTTTCTTCCCAAGGCCCTGGCAATCGACCGGCCCAGAGATGTTTTTCCCACGCCAGGCGGACCGACAAAACAAAGGATCGGTCCTTTGATCTTCTTGGAGAGCTTTCTCACGCCTAAGTACTCGAGGATTCTCTCCTTGACTTTATCCAGACCATAATGGTCCTCATCCAAGATTTTTCGTGCTTTGATCAGATCCAGATTGTCCACCGTGCTTTTGTTCCAAGGGAGGGCAAACATCCAGTCCAGATAATTCCGGACCACAGCCGTCTCGGCAGACTCAGGGTGCATCTGGGAGAGCCGGTCTATCTGTTTCTCCAATTCCTCCCGGATTTCTTTTTCCACCTTCAGCTTCTTGAGTTTAATTTGATACCCCTGCACTTCCTCCTGGATCTCGCTCCCCTCACCCAGCTCCTTTTGGATGGCCTTCAACTGCTGGCGTAGAAAATACTGCCTCTGGAGCTTATCCATCTCTCCTTTGGCTTCGCTTGTGATTCTGGATTGGACATCCAACATCTCCAGTTCCTTTGTCAAAAGCTCATATACTTTTTTCAACCTTTCGAATGGAGGGATGATCTCCAATATCCCTTGCCCCTCCTTGACCTTCAACTCCAGGTTCGCAGCCGTTAGATCTGCCAGACGACCTGGTTCCTCCACGTTCGCTGCGATGATCATGACCTCTGGAGGTATGTTTTTTCCCAAAGCGGAAGCTTTATCCAAATCCGTCCGCACATTGCGCACGAGAGCTTCGACCTCGATAGATTTTTCCGCATCGTCGGGATCGTGCAAAACCTGCACACTTGCCGTGAAATAGGGTTTATCCTCTTTCAGGCTCTCGATTTTTGCTCGCACAAGTCCCTGGGCCAGGATCCTGATCCTCCCATCGGGCAGCTTCAACATCCTCATGATTAAAGCGACCGTTCCTATCTCGAAAACATCGTTTTGCTTGGGATCTTCGACCTCGGCCCTCTTTTGTGTCACGAGCAGGATCATTCGATGCGATGAAAGAGCTTCGTCCACGGCATTTTTCGATTTTTCTCTGCCGACAAAAAGAGGTACGACCATATAAGGGAACACCACGATATCCCGCAACATCAGGACCGGGAGCTCTTTGGGAACATGAAGTTTCTGATCTTTTTCTTCGATAAGATCTTCGAACTGATCTTCAAAATTGCCATCTTTTTTTGCCATCAGGTCCTCCAACCTATTTGCCAGATTTCTGGACTTTTACCACGACTTTTTTTTCTTTTTCCTTGTGATACTTTTTCAAAGTTACGGTCAAAATACCGTTCTCCAATAGGGCACTGGATTTTTCAGGGACAACAGCGCTCGGCAGAAAAATGATCCGGCGGAACGTCCCAAACTCTCTCTCCAGGCGGAAATATCTAATCTGACTTCGAGAACGTCGTTCCCTTTTGATGCCTTTTATTTCTATCCGACTGCTATGGAGCAGGATCGCAATGTCTTTCTGAGCCACACCGGGGAGCTCGACCTTGACAATGACTTCGTTTTCCTTTTCGGAAATATCAACACAGGGGATCCAGCTTTCGTCCAAACCCAAAAGATCGTTTTTCTTGGAGAAAAACTCACCGAATATCTTGTTTATCTCCGCCTCGATCTTCACAACCCTTGAGACAGGTTTTATCTTTTTTACCATTTTTCTAATTTACTATTATAGCAATATATCTTTCTTTTACATCACCTCTGCGGTTTTTTATGTATATTAATCCTAATCCCGTCGACTTTTACTCAGTCAGGTAAGCTGAAAAGGAAGTCACTCGGGGAGGCGAGCGGGCACAAAAGCAAGCTTTACTGGCTGGTACTGGAGAGCGAGCCGAGGAACTAAGCGGAATTTCCTCGCT
>CAZIDF010000029.1:0-46620 GCA_964538085.1 uncultured Eubacteriales bacterium
TTGCAGCAGGTCGAAGGCGTGGTGTTTTCCGAAATCTTCCCACTGGATGAAGGCGCGAGGAAATACCCTGCGGACTCCCTGGACGAAGCGTTCGACGATGTCATAGTAGGCGTCTCCTGTCAATCGATGTTGTTTGACTCCGATGTAGAGAGGATCGGCCAGGGCCTTCTCGTTGTTGGTCCCCACATCGATCAACACCGGCAGGCAATAAGCCGGATGGATGCCTCCTGCTGCCACATAAAGATTGCTTTTCCCGATGGGAATACCCATACCTCCAGCGCCTTGATCGCCCAGTCCGAGGATTCTCTCTCCGTCGGTCACGACGATCAGCATCACGTTGGAGAAGGGGGCGTTGGCCAGGATCCGGTCGATGTGATGTATATTGGATGGAGTGATGTATAGTCCACGCGGTCGACGGTAAATGTGACTGAATTTTAGGCAGGCTTGGCCCACGGTGGGGGTGTAGACGATGGGCAGCATCTCCTCCAGATGGTCCAAAAGAAGCCGGAAAAAAAGGGTTTCCATCCGATCCTGAAGGGCAAGAAGGTAGATGTATTTATCAAGATCTTCTGATTTGCTCTGAAAATGGCCGTAGCTCCTGCGGGTTTGGATTTCCAGCGTAGATACTGTATCCGGAAAGAGCCCGTACAGCTCGAAAGCCTCCCGTTCGTCCTGGGAAAAGGAGGTCCCCTTGTTGTAGATGGGGTGTTCGACCAGGCGCCGTCCTTTAAAAGGAACCTCGACATAGTCCTCCCCTGTGAATGGATCACGCTGCAAGATATATTTCAACTCTGTATCTCCTTTTATTTTTTGAGCCGAACTTTACCCTATTGTAACAGCATTTATCGAAGGAAAGAATAGTCTTTGCCGTAGCGGAGCATTTGTTTTGTGTAATCGGTTGGGTATTCGATTTTGATATCCACGATCTCGCCGTTTTCGACAATAGGTGTGTAGATCGGGTTGATGAAACCTCCGTACGCAGCCATGTTCAGTTTGGAAAATCGCTCAAGCACTTCTTTGTGGAGTTCCTGATCGATCTGAACGCCGTAGTTCTCAACCAGGTCGTGGGCTGCCTCATAGTCGCCTTCGGACGTTATTCGCTGCACTTCTGCAAGCAACTGGCCGTAGAGCTGGCGCAGTTTCTGGTAGTCGTTGATCACGAAATAGGTCTTCCCGTCTTTGATCTCCTTGGAAATCACATTCTCCGGTTTGCCTTTTTCGTAGACCCAATAGGCTATTAGAGCTCGGTCTCTCATGTGGGCTTGCTCGATTGTCTTGCCGAATTCGATCCGTCTCAGTTGAGTCATCAGACCATTGCGGATGCTGGAATCATAGTTGGCTTTGGCCGCATCCAGATTAGGCAACAGACCGATCTCGACCATTTTTTCATCCATGATGTAATAGAGAGCGAATAGATCGGCTCTTGCCTCCTCGACCGGTGAGTGATAATTCTTCAGGGATTCATAAACCACTCCTGGAAGAAGCTGTCCGGATCCATGCCCCAGGACTTCGTGAATGTCCGTGCTCAAATTGCTGGCCTGGGATCCATATTTTTTTGCCCTTTCGAGAATTTCTGCAGTGTAAGAGAACTCCTCCCCGAAGCCTGAACCTAGCGATGCCTGATCATTGGCGTAGGTGATGTTCTCGAGCGTAACGGATTTCGAGCCATGGTTTTTGCGGATCCAGTTGGCGTTGGGCAGGTTGATGCCGATCGGAGTGGAGGGATAGGTGTCTCCTCCGAGCATGGCTGCGGTGATTACCTTGGCGGTCACGCCTTTGACTTCTTTTTTCTTGAAACGGGGATCGACCGGGGAATTATCCTCGAACCATTGGGCATTGGCTGCGAGGGTGTCAGCGCGTTTTGTGGCCGCCAAATCCTTGAAGTTGACGATCGATTCCCACGAACCCTTCATTCCGAGGGGATCGCTGTAGACTTCGATGAATCCGTTGATGAAATCCACAAGGGATTCCACATCATCGACCCATAGGATGTTGTATTCGTCCCATTTTTCCAGGTTGCCGGTCCGGTAATACTCGATGAGTTTATCTATCACCTGCTTCTGCTGGTCGTTCTCGGCCACTCCCGATGCCTTTTCTAGCCAATAGATGATCTTTTCGATCGCCGGCCCGTAAAGACCGTCGATCGAGGCAACTTCTTCTGTCACTTTTCCGTTTTTCTTGACCACACGGGAGTTCAATCCGTACCAGATAGGGGTAGGGTCATTCTCGTCTGTGATGTTTTTGTAATAGTTCTCGACCTCTTCCTGTGTGACACCCTCGTAAAAGTTGACAGCAGAGTGGGTGACCAGGTCTTGGGTGGAATCCTGAGAGACTTTTTTTGAATCGACTGATGGATCGAAAATGACCGGTTGCAAGAAGGCGATCAGATCATCCAGAGATTGGCCATTGGCCAAAGGGAACTCCACGCCTTCTGATTCTTTGATGAGAGTGGCGAAATAATCTGCCGTGAAATCCGGGATGAATTTATCTGTAGAATAGTGGTGGTGGATCCCGTTGGAAAACCACACCCTCTTTGTGTAGACCATAAATTTTTCCCATTGGGGATCGGTCCTGTCACCCTTGTATCCTTCGACGATAGCGTCGAGGGTTTTGCGGATCGTCAAATTGTGCTTGTAGTTCTGGTCCGTGATGATGTCCCTTCCGCACAGTGCAGCTTCGCTCAAATAGTAGATCAGTTTTTTTTGGGCAAGGGGAAGCTCCTCGAATCCCGGGACTTGGTAACGCATGACCCTCAGGTCGGCGAACTGGTCGATCTGCCACTGGAACTCTTGGGCTGCGGTCTCGGCCGGTTCTTCGGCTTTTTTGCATCCACCGATAAATATGACCATCATAAAAGCCATGAGTAGAATAAATGATGTTTTGATTTTCATTGTTCTAACCTCTCTTTTTCAATTTGGGGATATCCGCGAACGGTACATACTCTATCAGGCGATAATTGTAAATCAAACCGATCGAAATAGCCACAGCGTTATTGGAAATTGCGGGCAAAATCCGATTCGGCTGCGATGTATCCGAAGGAGGCCCAAGATTCTCCATCCAGGATTTTTTGGAATATTTCCTTGGCTTTTTCCTTATCGCTGTTGTAGAAATACCAGTTACCGATCCCGTATGCCAAGGCATCGTTCATGACGGTGCTGAATTCAGGGTCTGTGAGATCTTCGAGCGCAAGTTTGCCTTTGTAGAAGAGGCAGAGTTTGTGATAGACCTGATTTTCGATAACGTTCATCTCAGCTTGTATCGGTTTCAGAGCTTCCATGGCCTCATCCTGCCTGCCGAGGAGGCGGAGCGTCATGTAAACCCAGTGAGTGGTGGCGACGAGCATATCGTCATTTTGGGAAGCATCGATGCCTTTGCGGTAGACTCTCAAAGCGTTTTCCAGATCGTTTTCCAGGTAATGAACCAGGCCGAGGTGATACCAGATGTTGGTGTGGAGTGAGCTGACAGGAATATTCTGGGCATTGGGCATTCCATCCGGCTCGATTACATCTTCTTTGCCTGCGATAAGGGAGGCGGCTTTTTCGAAGTCCATGATCGCTTTGCCGAAGTCTCGGACCGAGATATAGCGGTGGCCACGGTGGCGGTAGAGGCGGGCGTCGCCGGGAAATTTCTCGATTCCTTCTGTATATATGGCGATCGCCTCCCTGTATTTCCCCAAATAGGCGGTCCTTCGCCCGAACCAGATAAGGGCATCGGGGTTGTCTGGCTCTCGTTCGTAATTTGCTTTGGCTTCCGCGTACTTTGCCAGGGCTGCATCGGAAGGTTCTGCAGAATAGAGATTTTTCCCCAGCTTGGAAACGGCCTGCACGATTTTTTCTTCCTTGTCTTGAGGGGCAGTGTCTTGAGGTTTTTGACTGCAGGAGATCAACAGGATACCGAATAGGAGGAAAGAAGCACACAAAATAAGCTTGTTTTTTGTCATGACGGATTCTCCTCCCCGCTATTTTATACCAAAGATAAATTTTTTAGAATCAGTTGCCACGGAGATGGAGAATGGATGTCTAGTTTGACTTTTTTCCCTTTTGTTTTTATGCTTTAAAATAAAGGGAAAAAATTGGACAGGAGAAAAAAACATTTAGCTTATATTGTGGCACTCCTTTGTTTTCTGGCTTTTTGCGGTCCGAAACAGGACAAAGTCGAAAGAGTATTCGAAGATGGCGTGGAAATCGTCATCAACCATCTCAAGCCTTACGTAGTCAAAGGAGAGCCCGCTACTCTGCATTTGGAAGAAGATTTCACGATCGACACGGAACGACAGGACATCGCCGAAGTGGGACTAGCCGATATCAGAGATTTTGATGTCGATTCAAAAAGGAACATCTATTTTTTCCATCAGCGGCAATTTGATAGGAGTGTTATCCATAAATTCGACAGAGAGGGAAATTTCTTGAAGTCAATCGGGAGAAGGGGACAGGGACCGGGCGAGATTCAACTCCCGAATGTCATGTATATTACTGAAACAGGTGAGATCCCGATTCAAGATGCAAATAAGCAGAAGTTATATATTTTCGATTTAGAGGGAAATTTAATCAAGGAAACACGAATCGAATCAGAAGATATCATCGGCAATCTTTTGTTTTACCCTCTGAGAAACGGAAATTATCTCAAATACGGGGAGTATTTCGATCCGGAATCACAGCACCGCCAGAACATTCTTCAACTGTGCAATCCTCAATTTGATATGATCAAAGAACTGGACCGATGCGATAATGGAAAGGTAATTGCCTTCACACAGGAAAAAAAAGTTTTCACCCCGAGAGTTTTTATCGCACAAGTATCGGATGCAAGAATTTATGTGGGGCATGAAAAAAGGGGATATGAAATTCTGGTATATGACCTGGATGGACGATTGGTAAAAAAAAATAAGGAAAGAATACAATCCCGCTGAAGTCCCAGATGCCTACAAGAAAAATTGGCTCGCCAATATCGGCCGGTATGAGAATAGGCTTGTCTTTCCGGATAAAATGCCCCCATTTCATTATTTTTTCCTGGATGATGAAGGACGGCTTTATGTCAAGACGTATGAAGAAGGCGCAGGAAAGAACGAATTTATGCACGATATTTTCAACCCCGATGGCCTCTTTATCATGAGGAAAAGCATGCCCGGTTATGGACCTTGGATTTATCCAGGAGATTCCTTGAATAAAGCCAAGGCCAAAAATAACCGTTTCTACTGCATAGGGGAAAAAGAGAGTGGTTTTAAAGAACTGGTGGTCTATAAGATGACGTGGGAATAATTTTCCATGTCATTTGTATATAAGGAGGAGGTTAGGATGAGGAGAACTGTATTATTCTTTTCTATTTTTGTATTATTCTTTGTTTTTTCCTGCAGCAAAAAGCCGGAGAGCGAAGCCACTGTCGAGATCATCGACGGGATCAAGCATGTGCACAACACCGGAACTCCTTTGCACCCAGATAGATCGGTCACATTCGAGGAAGAGCTGTCGATCGGCGGTGAAGAATACGATATGTTGTCCCGGCCGATGCTGTACATGGTCGACAAGGAGGGCAGGATTTTTATCTCGGATTTTCAGGACCAGAGCATTAAAGTCTTCGATGTGAACGGGAATTTTGTTCAAACCATCGGCCGGCAGGGAGAAGGGCCTGGGGAATTTTCTAGCGTGGGAAGGATGACGTTTTTGCCGGATGGAAGATTGATGGTGACAGATTCGGGGTCGAACCGTTTAAGCCTTTTCGACAGGGAGGGGAGCTACCTTGAAAGCCATCATTGGACAGAGCGTTTGGGTCGGATTTACAGTGCCACCAATGAGGACTGTGTTATGACGGTTTATGAAATCCCGGAGGGCAAAGATCCATTAGAAAGAAGAAAACTTTTTATAAAAAAGTTCGATTTTGAGGGAAACGAGATCTTAAATTTCGGAGAGTTTCAGACAGAAGAAATGAAGGTACAAACAGAATCCACTTCCGGCGGCGGCACGATGATGTTTGGAATATCCGCCCCGCATTCTCCTCATTCCATATTTATTGCAGATCAGACAAGGCAGTTATTGTACCACTGCGTTAATGATGCATACTTGATCGAAGTCTTTGATCAGGAAGGGAAGGTCATCCGAAGAATCGACAGGCCCTATGAAGCCCTTCCATTCACCGGTGAGGATGCCAAAAAGTTTCGCTCCCAATATGACAACAGCAGAAACGAGAGCTTGAAAAAAATGGTGCAGGGGATGGCTATGCCGGCAATTAAAACAGTCACACCCCAGATGCGCGTGGATGATGAGGGAAATTTGTGGGTCGAGATGCATGAGGAGAGAGAGGAAGGAGAAACTGTATACACGGCCTACGATATTTTCAATCCGGATGGCTTTTACGAGGCCAAAGTCTGGGTGGATGTGAAACCTGAAATTTTCGCAAATGGAAAGATGTACCGTTTTCACACAGATGAAGAGACTGGCTATAGGTATGTCAAGCGGTATCGTGTCGTTTGGAGTGAGTAAGGAGTGAGATGGAGCTTTTTTCGGAGTTTTTTGTTCATCCGGATGAAAAGCTTTGCTCGAAATTTAAAGGTTGGATTCTAGCAAAACAATCCTCCTTTTCCCTTGCTGTCTATTTATCTGTTTTGTTGCACTCTGCAATTTTTGTAATTTTTTGCATTTCGACTCTTTCTTCATCTTCTGTATCGACCTCCAAACCAAGTAATCAGCGGGCAATTTCCGAAGCCATAAAGGAAGATAGCGGCCTAGCTGATAACCAGGGCAAAGGAATTACTGATCTTTTAGAGGGATTCGATATCTCCGAGTACAATCTGAGCGAAAATGAAATAAAACAACTGTATAAAAAACTAATAGCTTCCTACACACAGATTAAAGATAGTGGGAAGAAAGATAAAGAAAATCTGGAAATCACAAAAGAAGATCTTCTCAATATTTTGCATCAAAAAGGAGGATTCGGCTTAAGTTCGGGGAAAAAAATAATTCCCTCCGTCTCATCCAAAGGAAAGGATACGACGAAGCTAAATGTTCTCCCGAAACCGACAATAAAAGACCTTCAGTCTCTTCAGAAATTTCCGTCCAAGGACTTGGATTATTATGTATCGCAGGGTAATGTATGGGTTAGGTCGCCTGCAGGCACCAAAATTGTTCCCTCCCAATACTTTTTCAGAAAGTCGCCTTATGAACAAATTCTGGCTCAGGGTATCTATCTTTTTTATATCGTGGATGGATTTCCTGTTCTTCAAGGAAAATCTTCCTCTGGTGTCCATTATGTGGATACCGCGTCCGAAAGTTCTTTCCAGCAAAAAACAAAAAAAGGATTCCAGGTCATTTTGTTATCTGGATTATCTGATTCCTCCAGTCAGATTTTCTCGAAAGCACAAGAAGATCGGGAGCAATTAGAGATATCCCCAAGCTTTGAAGAACACTTCAGCCAGTTTTGCGACGATTTTTTGGCCCTTCCTGAAGAACAGCAGTTCCTATACTTCAGGACAAATTATCTCGAAAAATATGATCTGGATAGCGAAGAACTTGTCTATCTCACAAGAAAATTCACCTATCGGAACCTGAACAACATCATCATACCCATCAGCGAGATCTCGTCAGCTTTCGATTACCTTGAGGAGTTGTATTACAACAAGCCTCTGCAAGATCAGTTCATTCAGTTCTGGCAAGATTATCCGGATACATATATCGGGGCTCAACTTCTGTTGACCCTAGCCTCTCACTATGAATTCGAGAAACGGGCTATTGAATACCTGTATGCAGCCTATGATGAGGCTAAAAGATATTTGCGACAGAAATACAAAGTATCCGAAGTTTTCAACAAAAAAACAAAGTGTTATGTCATACAACGGATGTTTGAAAAACTCGATCGTGAAATTCGGGAGAAAGGGTACCGCTCAGCAAAAGAAGTCACACAAAAGTATATCGAAGAACAGATCAAAATATACGACATTGTCATCGGCATGGGAGGTGAATCCAGAAATAATGGGCTGTATGATCTAGCCTGTTTGTATTGGGATCTGAATCTTCCTGATTTGGCTATAGAAACCTGGGCAAAGATCGATGATTCCTTTGAATCGGATGCCCTGGATTCTATTAGAGAGGCTCTAAGCTGGCTAGAGGATGTAAAAAATGCCCGCACTTTGATCGATAACATTTTAAACTGGTATGCAACCAGAGGTGTTGACAAAAGGTTAAAGAGATTGCTGGATCTTGGCAAATGGAAAGCTCGTGGAAATACTTTAAGATAAAGGGGGATATCATGACGAAGGGACGAATTGGAATTGTCATTGTGCTTTTTGTGTTTATTTTATTTTATGCCTATGGATCGACCGATGCCCAGAAGTCCCTCGCCGAAATTTACAAAACCGGAAAAGTCCGATTTGTCCCGGAAATCACCATCGATGACACCCGTTTGCCGGAAGATGTCTATTTCCTTGGATACGGGGACATCGGGGTCGATGAACAGGGAAATGTTTATGCGGCGGATTCTAGAGCCAGACACGTTAAAAGATTTGATGCAGCCGGAAATTTCTTGAAGCTTATCGGTCGTGAGGGCCAGGGCCCGGGAGAGTTTTCCAGTCCCTCCAATCTCGCTTGTTCTGATGACAGGTTCGTCGTCTGGGATATGAGAGCGATGCGTTTTTCTATATTCTCTTTGAATGGCAAACCCATCAAGTCTGTGAATCATTCATTCATGGAAAAAGGCAATCCCCAAAAAATGAAGGCCCTTCCGACAGGCGAGTTTGTCGTGGAGATCGAGAAGATCCACTTCGATCCCAAAACGCCCCAGGATTTTTCCATCGTGCTTTTTTCTCCCGATATGGAGCAGAGGAAAACAATATATGCCCATCAGGTTTGGCGCAACATCTGGGGAATCCCAAACGCACCCAACATTCCGATGCCTTACTCGCCTTATGTCCATTGGGATATAACGCCGGAGGGAAATATCGTTATTGGCTTCTCCGAAAAATACCGGATCGATATCTGCAATAAAGATGGGGTAGGGATCGCTTCCTTTTCTCATCCCTATGACCCGGTGAAAGTGACCAAAGAGGACAGAGATATGTTTTTAAAGGGCATGACCTTCGGCCGGTCAGGTCCTGAGGGTGCGTTTATATCTGAAGAGCCTCCTCCCGCTGTCAAGGAGCATCTGAAATTTCCCGATTATAAGCCGGCCTTTGACGGAATTGCAGTCGATTCAGACGGGAATATACTTGTGTGTCCGTACAGGATAGGAAATAAGGAAGAATACAAATCTTTCGATGCCTTCGATCCTGATGGAAATTTCATTGCCCGTGTCCGGATCGAATCGGAACATTCTTTCTTGAGTTTCAGGAATGCCCAAATCAGAGATGGCTGTTTTTGGGTGAAAGAATCTGATAAAGACGGCTACCAGAAAATCGTGAAGTACCGGATAGAGTAGGTACTCTTATAAGAAACGGTTTTGAGAAATCAACGTTTTACATAATGAGGTGTGCACATTCGAGCCGAATCAGTATGGAGACGGAATGAAAACAACAATTTGCCTTGTCGTATTGCTGTCTATGATGTTTCTCGTTGTGCCTTCTTTTGGGAAGCAGGAGGAAATTAAGTCCATTACAAATCCGAAGAGTCCATTGAACCAAAACGCGGGCAGGATTGTCAGTTTGGAAGAAATCATGCGGATCGATGATAAGCACGAGGGGTATTTTTTTCAATTTCCTACAAATTTAAAGGTAGCGCCTGACGGAAGTTTGTTTGTCATAGATAAAAACCAGTTTCTGACGTTTGACGAGGATGGAAATTTCAGGGGGAATTTTTTCAAACACGGTCAAGGGCCAGGAGAGCTTCAGTTCATGGAAAATTATATTTTTCAAGATGACCGCATCATCATCTTCGATAGACCGTTGAGTAAGATAATGTTTCTCACGCAGGCTGGGGATTTGGTGTCTGAACTAAAATTAAGGATACCCGGACTAGACTCTTTTCTCACCAAATATGGCGGAAAATTTTTATTTTTCAAATCGACACCCCCAGAGACGAAAGGCGTTCCTGAAATCGTGATAATGGATGAGAACTTGGTATCTGTCATGCCGGATGGGGAAACAATGCGGCAGGTCACGTCTTTTCCCAGGCCGTACATGATCATGAAAGCGGGGAATAACTCTTTCATCGATCCGCGGGCAAAGCTGCTCAAGTGCTTCCGGGACGAAGAAACCGTTTTTCTCTCGCATACTCCCGAGTATTCGATCAAATTATTCAGCCTTAAAGAAAACAAAGTCTTATTCCAGTTCAACAGGGAATACGAACGAGTGAAGCCCACCGATGAATCGAAAAAGTTTGCCCCTGGCGGGAACTATGGGAAGATCTCCATCGGGGGTGCCTGGTTCGAACCAGCTGTTGCCAAGTACCACCTGGACAGCCAGATGATGTTCTTGGTAAAGGACAAACTGTGGGTGATCACCTCGACTGTGGATGAAAAAAAGGGCATTTTGGTGGATATTTTTGATCAGGATGGACATTATATCGATTATTTCTACCTTAATTATCCGGAGGGAGTGGTTCCCTATTCTGTGAGTTCCTGGATCAAAGCCGCAGCCGATGATCTTATCTACACTGTAGAGAGGGGAAAAGCAGAGGAAGTCTTTATCGTGAAGAACCGGATCAAGGATTCTTCTCTGCGGGACTAATCAGTACCCACTGGATTTGTTCTTGATAAAATTCCTTTACAAATCCGGGATAACAGAAATTCGAATTTTCAGACAATCTGACCGGGAGGTCAAAAGCTTATTTTATTACCAGCGCCACTTTATCCGTCCGGCTGAGGGATTGATAACTCAGTCGGCTTCCCAAACCAGGGGGGATCATTTCGGTCATGCCCATGAGTTCGATGCGCTAGGGTTTGATGATGACCACGCAGTAGTTTGGGTCGTCCGGGCCGCTGAAATAAGCTTAGAGTTCATCGTGCCAAAGGCGCTTCCGCATAATTCGGTACCTATCCCCGAATTAAAGGGCTGTCAACTTGCATTTTGGTTTTGTGTGAAATATAAAGACTAACTGGATTATCTCTTTTTTGGAGGAGCGATCATGAAATGGAACAGAGGCATCATATGTATTCTTGTGAGTTTGCTCATGTTCGGATCATGTCAGACGAAACAGGAGACTGTCATAACGGCTGATGATTATCAAAGGGCAGAGAGCTTCTTATCCCGAAACATCCAGGACTCGGTCTATGGCCTGGAAGTTTCCCCGATGTGGATTGAAGAAAGCCACGATTTTTGGTACAGGGTCAATACAAGAGGAGGCAAGCGATTTTTAATCGTCGACCCTGATGAAAAATTGAAGGAGCCGGCTTTCGACCACGAAAAATTGGCCCGAGCACTCTCGGAAAAGACAGAAAAATCCTATAGTGCAGGGCAGCTGCCGTTCGATTCTTTCAAGTTCGTGGATAAAGACCGAAAAAAAATAGAATTTGAAGCGGAAAAAAAGACATGGCTCGTGGACTTGGAAACGTTTGAAGTCTCCTCGAGAGAGACGGAAGAATCGGAAGGACGGGAAGGCCACAGAGAGAGTCAAGAAGAGGTTTCTCCGGATAAGAAGTATGTGGCTTTTACCAAAGACCACAATCTGTTAATCCGATCAGCCAGTACGGGGAAAGAAATCAACCTAAGCCGCTCGGGCAAGCCTTTGTATGAGTATGCATCCGACCTCGACTGGTACAACCTCATCGAGGGGGAAGGGGGTCAACTGTCTCCTAATTTCTATGCCCAGTGGTCTCCGGATTCGAAAAAGATTTTTACGCAAATCCTGGACCTTCGAACGGCGCGGAAGATGTATCTGCTGAATTCTGTCGAGGAAGGCTACCGAGCTAAGCTTTATTCTTATTATAGGGCCTCCCCCGGAGATGAAAACATCCCTTATCTCTTGCCTGTGATTTTCGATATCGCAAAAAAGAAAGAGGTTGTTGTAGACATCCCTCCACTCCCACACTTTATCCAACATGATTTTCAATGGTTCGAAGACAACCAGAGAATGTATGCCTGCGTGTTCGACCGAGGATACAAGGGAGTCAATATCTTGGAAATCGACGCCGAAACAGGGAAGACGAGGATTGTGGCCCGAGATGAAAACGCCACCTGTGTGGGAACGGAAGTCTCACGCTATAAAGTGCTTGCGAAGTTGGGAAAAGTTCTCCTGACATCGGAGCGGGACGGATGGAATCATATCTACAAGTATGATTGGAAAACCGGTCGGCTGGAAAATCAGTTGACCCAGGGCGAATTTGTGGTGCTGGATATCGAGCATGTAGATGAGGAGAAGGGGATTGTTTATTTTACCGCAGTGGGAAGAGAGGAGGGGGAGGATCCTTACTTGGTTCATCTCTATCGTGTCGGTCTCGACGGGTTCGATCTCCGGAATCTGACTCCAGAACAAGCCTACCATGATATTTCCCTGGCGCCGGACAAATCTTTTTTTGTCGACAACTTTTCCAGAACGGATTTACCCACCAAATCTGTTTTGAGGAGCTTAGAGGATGGAGCGGTGCTTATGGACCTGGAGCTGGCCGATGCTCAAGCTGTATTGGACAGGGGATGGGCCTATCCAGAGCCTTTCTGTGTCAAAGCGGCAGACGGGACGACCGATATTTATGGCCTGATTTGGAGGCCGACCGGATTTGACCCGTCAAAAAAATATCCTGTCATCGATCAGTGTTACACGGGCCCTCATGGGATAACGACACCAAAGACATTCCGTCGAGCTTTGATGAGCTCAGCCAATGCGTTAGCAGAGCTGGGATTTATTATCATCACAGTGGATGGACGGGGGACAGCCCAGCGCTCGAAAGTTTTCCATGATTTTTCCTACAGAAACTTAGGGCGAGGTTGTGAAGACCATATACCGGCGATACAGCAGTTGGCCGAAAAATATCCGTACATGGATATCGATAGAGTGGGGATCTATGGCCACTCGGCTGGCGGCTACGACACGGCCCGGGCCCTGTTGCAATGGCCGGATTTTTACAAGGTGGGTGTATCCTCTGCCGGAAACCATGATCACAAGATGGCCAAGGCCTGGTGGCCAGAGCAATACATGGGATATCCTGTGGAGGAATTCTACGAGGAGCAGTCCAACATCACCAATGCTGGCAAACTGGAGGGAAAACTGCTTCTTGTTCACGGCGCGATGGACGACAATGTGAATCCTGCTTCTACCGTGCGCTTAGTCGATGCCTTGATCAAAAACAATAAGGATTTCAACCTGATCATCATCCCTCCGAACCGCCATGGTTTCAGAGGAGAGTACAGCGACTATTTTACGCGGAAAAAATGGGATTATTTCGTGAAGCACCTGCACGGTGTCGATCCCCCGGCTTATAAAATAACACCAGCAGAAAACGATTGACCGTTAATTAACTTAGAAATCGGTGCCTGGTTATCTTATCCCCGAATATAAGAATTGCTTTTCGAATTAAGTGACAGCGTATCCTGTCCCCAATTAAAAGTTGTTGACTTTTTTGAAGCCGAGGAGGGATTTGACTCTGGTGCTGACAGAATCCGAGATGGAGTAAAACGTGGGCAAAAAGATCAGGGTGAAAAAAGTCGAGGTTGTCAGCCCACCGATGATGGCCACCGAGATCGGCGCCCACATCTGTGCTCTGCGTCCTGCCGCTTGGAAGAACTGAGGCAGCAAGAAGGGAAGGGCCAACGGCAAAACGCCGAAAATAGTGGTGATAGCCGTCATAATGATCGGTCGCATCCTGTCTTTTCCTCCCTGAATGATGGCCGCTGCCTTTTCCATGCCGGATTTTCGCAGCGTCCTGATGTGATCGATCAGGATGATACCGTTGTTCACCACGATCCCGAACAAGACCAGCAATCCCAAGTAAGAAGTTGTATTCAAAGTAATACCACTGACAGAGAAAATAATGGCCACCCCGAACAGAGCCAGAGGGACAGTCAAAAGTATCGTGAGTGGATGCACGAACGATTCGAATAGCGACGCCATGATGATGTAGATGAAGATCAGAGCGAGAATGATCGCCATATTGGATTCCCCCTGGGATTCCTGAAATCGCCTCCACCCAGATCCCAAACTCCAGGTGTAGCCGTCCGGAAATTGGATGCTGCTCATGACGTTGCGGACATCATCGGAAATGGCCATCATCCCTTGTTCTTTGGTATTGATGTTGATGATCAATTTGGATTTTTTGTTCTCTTTCCGGATCGATGTCGATCCCGCCCGGTAGGAGATATCGGTGATGGCGGAGATGGGAATCCGTTGAGTTTGGGTAGGCAGGCTGATGTTCCGGAGATCCTGTTCTGAAAATCCATCCTCTCCCTGGATTTTCAAGATGATATCGATCTCCCGGTTTTCTGTTTTGAATTTACCGATCGGTCTTTCAGAGATCGAGGAAGAGATCGTCTGGGCCACCATCCGGCTGCTCACACCTGAGCTTTCCGCTTTTTCGCGGTCCACCTGGACCATGATCTGGGTATCACCGCCCTCCAGGTCACTGGTTATATCCTCCACATTCTTGACAGCTTTGAGTTTTTCCATGACCATCGGAGCCAGTTCTGTTAGCTTCGTGTAATCCAATCCTATCAGCTCCACAGCGATCCCGTGGAAGTGTCCGCCGCGTCCGAATCTCTGGGCGTATTCATACTGAATGCCGGCTCTCCTGGGAAGAAGCTCTTTAAGTCTTTCTTTGATCTCTGTAACCGAAGGCCCTTCTTCTGTTAGGTTAAGTTCGATACTTCCGCGGAATCGTCCCTGGCGCATGCCTCGCGTGCCGAAATCGGTGGATACATGCTCGATAGCCAATTCTTCCTTGTGGGCAAAAATAATCTGCTCAAAATTCTGGAAGAGAGCCTTCATCTGTTCCAACGTAAAACTGCGAGGCATATACACGGATAGATCGACCTCACGTTCATCACTGCTGGGCATGTATTCTTGTTCGATGTTTTTGAGGATCTGAAATGAGGTGAAAAAGATGCCAACAGCCAATCCGACAACGACCAGCTTAGTTTTCCAGTTCTTGATCGTGAAGGTGATGATCCTTTCGTAGAAATTCGTCAGTTTGACCAGCCAACGGGCTTTTTCTTTGGCTTTACCGGCGAGAAAACGGCTTCCTGCCAAAGGGATGAATGTCAGGGCGACAACCAGTGAAGCGATCAATGCCAAAGAGATGGTCAGAGCAAAGTCCTGCATGAAGCGCCCGAATCCTGACTGTGACATAAAGCCGAGTGAAATAAACACCACCAATGTTGTCAAAGTAGAAGCCGAAACCGCCATAGCCACTTCGCTGGCACCCTGCATCGACGCCTGCACCGGAGAAAGTTTCTTTTCCTGCCGCAGGCGAAAAATGTTCTCAAGGACCACGACGCTGTTATCTACCAACATCCCGACTGCCATCATTAGTCCGCTGAGGGAGATGATGTTGATCGTGATATCGGCACGAAAGATAGCGCGGTAGAGATACATAAAGCTAAAAGTAAAAAGCATGGCCATCGGAATAGCGATCGTGATGATGATCGTTGTCCGGAACTTTCTTAAAAAGAAGAGCAGGACGATGACGGCCAAAAGTCCTCCGATGACACCGGATAGGGTTAGGTCACGCAAGCTCTTTAGGATGTCCTCCGATTGATCCCGAAAGAAGATGGTAGTCATATTCTGGAGTTCCGGCTGGTTCTCCTTGATCTTTACCATCGCGGCTTTGACGCTATCGCACACGTCCACGATGTTGGCATTGGAAGCTCGAAAGATCTGGAAACGGACAGTTTCGTTCCCGTCCAGGCGGTTGAAATCGTCTTTGACGGGATAATCATATGTCACTCGGGCTACGTCAGCGATGGTCAATCCCATATTGTTGACGGGGAGGTTTTTGACTTCCTCCAAGACTTTCAGTTCTCCTGGAATGCGGGCCACATACCTCATAGGCCCTTCTTCGATATACCCGGTCGAAATGTTGATGTTGTTGTTCCGGATGGTGTCGATCAGGTCGTTTATGCGGATGGAGGAGGAATAAAAAACCTCGGGTTTGAGGTAGATAGTGAGAACCTTGTTCCGGATTCCCCTGATGTCTACACTGGCTACTCCTTCGATCCGCTCAAGCTGCTGCGTGATATAGTTTTCCGACCAGTAGTACAGGTTGTCCAGGTCCCCGGGCATTGACACGCTGAAATTGATTACAGGCCTATCGTTCATGGAAAAACGGCGGATACGGATGTTTTCGATGTCGTCAGGCAACTGATCCCGCATCTGGTCGATCCGGTCCCGGATCTCCATCGTGGCCAGATCCATGTTGGTTCCCCCTTTGAACTGCATATGAATATTGCAGGAGGACGAAGAGGAGGTAGAACTCAGGCTTTCTAAATTGTTGATGGTGGCCAGGATATCTTCCAGAGGCCGTGTGATGATACGTTCCACTTCTTCTGGAGAGGAGGAAGGGTAAGGGATCTGCACCATCAGGCCAGGAAAGGAGGTATCGGGCATCATCTCCAACGGCAGTTTTATGATGGAGATCACACCGATGGTGATAAAAACCAGCATAGCCACAATGATAGAAACGGGTTTGCGTATGGAAAATTCTGGTAAATTCATGGTTTACTCGTTTTAGCTTTATTTAAGGAGGAGCCCATTTTTGCGCGTTTCAGAAGACGCATCAAAATCTTTTCTTTCTCCTCGGTTGCTGTGGGGTCTTTGACCACAGCGTGGTAGACAAGCGGGATGAAGATCAGAGTCAAAAATGTTCCGAAGATCAATCCCCCGATCAATGTCAGGGCCAGCGGGATTCGGATCTCGAATCCCTCTTTGAAATCCAGTGCCATCGGCGTAAGCCCCAGCACGGTTGTGATCGTGGTCATCAGGATCGGCCGCCACCTCACCTGGGCAGCGGTTTTGATGGCCTCCAACTTGGGCATCCCCTGTTTCTGAAGCTGCCCGATGTAATCCACCAGGACGATGGCGTTGTTCACGATGATGCCTGAGAGGATGATCAAGCCGATCAGCACGATCACGTTGATGGACATGCTAGCCAGGAGCCCAACGATCACCACACCGATTATGCCGAGGGGGATTGTGAACATGATGATAAAGGGTTTTTTGAATGATTCGAACTGGGACGCCATGACCAGATATACCAGGAACACGGCGAGAAAAATGGCGAAGATCATCGAGGCAAAAGCCACATCCTGTTCCATGCTCTGTCCGGCCATATTGATCGCAACTTCCGGCCCGGTATCGATCGAAGCGGCAACCAGCATGACCTTCTCTTTGGCTTCGTCCAAGGAGATTCCTGCGATATTGCCGGTGATAACTGCAGATTTTTGTTGCAGAATACGCCGGATTTCCGCAGGTCCTTCCTTGATTTGGATTTGGGCCAGGGCTTTCAACGGCACCATAACGCCCAAACCGTTGCGGATTTGGATCCGCTCGATCTTCTCTACCCGGTCACGAGAATCTTCCGAAAGACGGACGCGGATATCCACCTCCCTGTCGCTTTCGATAAACCGTGTAGCGACTTCGCCCTCGATCTTGTTCCTGATCTGGGAACCGACTGAATTGATGGTCATGTCTTGCGAAGCCAGAACAGAACGGTTGAAGACTATCTGGACCTCCGGATATCCCTCTTCCATACTGGATTTGACGTCGATGATTCCCGATATTCCCCTTACCTTTTCTAGGAGTTCATCGGAGACGCCCTTGATCAAATCCAGGTTATTCCCAGAAACAACGATTTCGAGAGGGGCTTTGAATGAGAACAACCGGGGTTTGTAGACCTTGATATTTGTCGTGGGAAACTTTTCTAGGTCGGCTCTGACACGGTCCATGATCCGGTCTTCCTTTTTGCCAAGAATGTCAGGTTTTAAACGGATAGTGAGTTCAGAGAGGTTTTCCCGTTCTTCCTGGAACGAAATGCCTGCCCGGGAACCCTTCCCGATAAGTTCATACACACTGGCAATTTCATCATACTGTTTGAGGGTATCGTATATGTCCGTTACGATGGCGTCATTCTCTTTGAGCGAAGTTCCAGGTTGAAACTCCACATTGATCAAAAATTCTCCCTGCGAAATGACAGGGATCAACTCCTGACCCATAAAGCGAACCATGAAGATCGATAAGGCGAACAAGATGAGCACACTGACGATGACGATATTCCGGCGTTTGAACGTCTTTTCCTGGATCTTTTGGTACGTGATATAAAATTGCTCGTACACCTTATCCAGGGGTTTGAACACGATCCTTAGCACTCGGCTCAGCCACTCTTTGGGGTTTTCCCGGCGCATGACCGCGTTGAGCATCGGGACGAGAGTCAGCGAAACTACCAGAGACGCCAACAAAGAATAGGTCACTGTCAGAGCCATGTCCTTGAAGAGCTGTCCGGCGATCCCTTCGACGAAAACTATCGGAAAAAAAACCGCAACTGTTGTGAATGTCGATGCGGTCACGGCTCCGGCAACCTCGGATGTGCCCTCCAGGGCAGCCTCATACAGCCCCGCTCCTTTTTCCTTATAACGCTGGATAGACTCCAGCACGACAATGGAGTTGTCCACCAGCATTCCTATCCCTAAAGCTAGGCCTCCTAGGGAAATGATATTCAAGGAGATATTCGAGGAATACATCAGGAAAAATGTGATGACGACAGAGATGGGTATGGCGGCCCCGATGATCAGGGTGCTGCGCAGATTTTTCAAAAAATATAGGAGAACCAGGACAGCCAGGATCCCGCCGATCAACGCTGTCTGTTTGACCTCGTGGATGGTGTTTTTTATGAATTTGGATTGATTTGTGATGACCTCGTAACTCATATTTCGCGGCTGCAGGATGTTTTTCTGGACAGAGTCCAGCCTTTCTGTGACAGCGTTGGCCACAGACACGGTATTGGCATCCGCTGCCCTGTAGATGGCGGCTTCGATACATTCGCGGCCGTTGATGCGTGAGATGACCTTCCGTTCCTTATAGCCCCGGAACACGTCCGCGATGCTTCCCAAGGTGATCTCGATATCACCCCGCTTTTCAACGATGATTTCTTTGATTTCTTCGACGGTTTTGAATTGATTGACTGTGCGAACCAAAAACTGACTATCCTTTTGCTTTAAGATCCCGGCTGAGAGGTTAACGTTCTCTTGCGACAGACGGCTGGCCACCGTGGTGATCGGGATGTTCAGAAGGCTGAGCTTTTGTTCGTCGAGGTCGATGTGGATCTCATCTTCCAGGCCACCAGAAATGGAGCAGGCGGCTACACCCTCGATACTTTCCAGGGCCTGTTTGACTTCTCTCTCGGCGATGTAACGGATGAAGCCCAATTCGGCATCTCCTGTCAAGCCCAGCTTCATGATGGGCTCCTGGTTTGGATCATAACGGAGGATAACCGGTTTGGTGGCTCCGACAGGTAAGCGAATCAGGTCGAGCTTTTCTCTGAGTTTCAGGGTAGCAAAGTCCATATTTGTGTGCCAGGCGAACTCGACGGTGACTTCGGATATTTCTGCTCTGGAGACCGAGGAGATACGAACGACGTTGTCCACGACTCCGCAGGTCTCCTCGATCGGTTTAGAGATGATGTTCTCGATTTCTGAAGGGGCAGTGCCGGGATATTCGGTTTTGATTGTGAGGGTGGGGTAGGAGATCTTGGGCAAAAGATTCAGATTGAGCTTAGAGTAAGAAATAACGCCGAAAATAATCGCAGCTAAGGTGAACATAAAAACTGTCACCGGGCGGTTGATGGAAAATTTGACGATCTTCATTGGACTACATCAACTATTTGACCATCTTTGAGCCCTTCGACACCCACAACGACAATGACCTCTCCTTCGTTTAGACCTTCTGTCACTTCCACAAAATCCTCCTCGGTCAAACCTATCTGGATCTCTCGCTGGGCTACCCGGTTACGGTTCATGACAAAGACATACGTGTTATTTTGTTTATAAAGGATAGCTTTCCGTGGAATGGTCACGACGTTTTCCTTGGCTCCTATGGCGATCCTGACTTCTACGAACATGCCCGGCGTCAAGCGAAGCGATTCGTCTATAACCTCGACTGTTACCTTGACCGTGCCGGTTTGGTTGTCTATCCGGGGATTGATAAGTTTGACATTGCCTTTGAATACGGCACCAGTCAAAACATCAGTCGTCACGTCGACAAGCATCCCTGATTCCAATTTGATGGCATCGGATGTGGGCACGTACACGCGGATCAGCAGAGGCTTGAAATCTTCGATCGTATAAACCTGCTCGTTGGCATTGACCCTGTCACCTACTTCGATCAATCTTTCTGTTATAAAACCTTCTGATAATGCCAGGATCTTGGTGTAATTCAATTGAAGTTGCAGGTCTTTGTAGCCTTCCTGACGGTTTTGGTAATCCAGATTCCTTTGTTTGTACACGGCTTCCTGTGTTTGGAATTCCTGTTCCGAAATCAGCTCTCTTTTGATCAACTCCTGATTCCGAACATAATTCTGCTTTGCTTCTTCCAGGTTTAACCTGGCCTGCTCCAGCTGGATTTTGGCTTGTTCGAAGCCGATCTTTATCTCTGTATCATCCAGCAGTGCCAAAATGTCATTGTTTTGGACGTATTGGCCTTCCTCTTTCACGATCTCTTTCACATAAGCGGATAACCGGGAGTAAATCTCCACCCTCCGTTCTGGTTCGACGATTCCGTTGAGGACGAGGTAGGAATTCAGGTCTTGTCTTTTTACAGGCGCCACACTCACTGGAAGAGCTTCCCCTCCGCTTCCTTGAAACTTGGCTATCATTTCCTGTACCTGTTCTGGAGGGATCTTTCCGGATTTTATGGCCTCTTTCAGCTGATCCGGGATATCGAGAGAATCGACATCGATTTCTCCGCTACCCGGACGTTTCGACCCGGGCCTTTTCTGGCTATCATTTCTTTCAGTAGATTGTTTGCTATCTGGATTTGCCGGGGAATTCCCATCCCTTACCTGACCGTTGTCTCCGGATTTGCCACAACCCACAGCTAGAGCCAAAAACACTGTCAACACTATGATTGATAATTTTTTCATCTTCATTCACCTACACGATACATGTTTCATTTTTGCTGCCGAACATTTGTTATTTTTGAACGGCTGTGATCTCAGCGCCATTCGTTTTGAATGCGGAGATATTAACCTTTAAGCAGTACCTTTATTAGACGGGAATCACGATTAGTTTCTTCCACATTTTCTATTTTTATTCCTAATTTCTATGGATTCTATATTATTTATATAAATTATTATACACGATCTGACCCTTGTATGGCTATGTTTTTTGGTTGCGGGGATCAGCGGCCTAAGTAACCGGGATCGTCCCTTTCGATCACAAGCCTGGTCGAGAAAACTTTATCGCCTGCAGTGAGTCGTACCAGATATTCTCCTGGGCCGACCATCGGAGCGCGGCGTCTGAACCTCTGTTGCGTGCTCTGGCTGGTTTGTCCTGTCTGCTGCGGAAGATTTTTCCTGAAATCCCAGAACACAATATGAAGGCCTGCTTCTTTTGGGCCTTCCAGGTCTCTCAGGACTTCACCCGAGATATCCAATATGGCGATTTTTATGGGTTCGGACATGTCCTTTTTCAAAAGGTAGGATATCGTTGAGCCGGTCGGCGGGTTCGGCCTCTTGAACCGTTTATCTGCGACCCAGGTCCATTCATAAGAATTTGCCCACTGGACTTCGGGCCTTATCTGGAATAGGTGAACGTCCTTTTCTTTTATCTCCGGAGTCATTTGCTGAAGCGGGGTGATGTTGTCCACGATCCAAGCGCCCCGCCCGTGTGTTCCTGCGATCAGGTCGGACTCACGAGGATGGATATACAGGTCGTGTACCGGAACGGTCGGGAGCCCATTCATAAAACGTTCCCATGTCTGCCCTCGGTCTAGCGAGATATAAACGGCAAACTCGGTTCCGGCGAACAGGAGATCGGGATTTTTGGAGTCTTCTGTCACGACATACACCGAACCTTCGGGCAATCCGGTCGTGATCTTTTTCCAGTTTTCGCCGAAGTCGTCGGTCACATAGATATAGGGATTCATATCGTCATGCCGGTGACCATCGAAAACGACATAAGCCCGGCTTTCGACGTGATGGGATGCCTCGATTCTCTTGACCCAATAACTTCGGGGCGCGCCAGCGATCTTATCGTTAAGGAGTGTCCAGAGAACTCCGTCATTTTGAGTGAGCTGAACGTTGCCGTCGCTCGTTCCTGCCCAGATGAGGCCGGGTTTTAATGGCGACTCATCGACAGAAACGATCGCGCTGTACTGAGATTTTGGATCGGCCGTGATGTCTGGGCTGATCACCTGCCAGCTGTCCCCACGGTTGACAGTCTTGAACAACCTGTTTCCCCCGAAGTAGAGTGTGTGGGGATTGTGAGGAGAAATGATAACGGGAGAGTTCCAGTCAAAACGGTATCGTTCCCTTGGTTCTCCTTTTTTGGCTTGCGGGGGGCGGGGTTGGATCATGATGGTATCCCAATTGCGGAGGTCCAAACGCATCAGGTATCCATTTTGGATCTCGTAGTAAACCGTATTAAAATCTGTGGGATCGATCCGGCACTGAAACCCATCGGCATTGCTGAGAGGGAACCAATCGTTGTTCACGATGCCCGAACCTCGGCGGGAAAGGCAGGGCCCGCCCCAATTGCCGTTGTCCTGGAGGCCGCCGTACACATAGTAGGGCTTCCTCATGTCGGCCGTGATGGAATAAAATTGGGCCAGTCCGATCTGTGTGATGATATCCCAGTTTTTTCCACGGTCATAGGTGATGTTGATCCCCCCATCGCCTCCCACAATGACATGATCGGAGTCGTTCGGGTCGATCCAGAGTGCGTGGTAGTCGATGTGGGTATCGCCTTGAACCTCTGGCCCTATTTTCAAGGTTTTTCCTCCATCTTCGGAATAAGCCAGAGGAGAGCCACATGTCCATATCGCATTTTCGTCAATGGGGTCTACACGGATCTGGCTGTAATAAGAAGGACGGTTGTTGTTCATATTCATGTGTGTCCAGGTTTTTCCGTAATCCGTGGATTTGAAAATACCCCCCCCGTTCAGTTCCAGTTTTTCCTCCACCGGTTCCTGACCGGGTCGGAAGCTGCGTGTCTTTTGCGTGCTGACGAGAGCATAGACGGTGCCCGGCTTGCTCCGTGCCGTGTCCAGTCCGATGCGTCCCATCTCTTCGGTCGGCAGGCCTTCGGAGGCTTTTGTCCAGTTTTGCCCTGCATCCAAGGTAATGTAGATCCCGGCTTTGGGCCCCCACTGGTCAACGGGATCTCCCGCGTCGAAACGATCCCTAAGTCTTTCATGAGCAGCGGCATAGAGGATTTCGCTGTCCCCGGCATCCATGGCCAGGTCGGTTATTCCTGTCCTCTCATCGAGATACAGGACTTTCTGCCAGTTTTTGCCGCCATCTATCGTTTTAAAAACGCCCCTATCTTCGTTCGTGCCCCACAGGTGTCCCAGGGCTGCCACATACACGATGTCGGGATTTCCGGGATCGATGATCACCCGGCCGATATGATGTGTTTCTTTCAATCCTATAAACTCCCAGGTTTTTCCGGCATCGATGGACTTGAACATACCACTTCCCCAGGGGGAACTGTTCCGGTTGTTGGCTTCACCTGTTCCCGCATAGATGATGTCAGGATTGGATGAAGAGACAGCCAGGTCGCCGATCGAGGCGTTCGGCTGGTCGTCGAATACCGGCTCCCAGGTGGTGCCGGCATTGGTGGTTTTCCAGATACCGCCTGTTGCTGCACCGGCATAGACGATGGAGGGATCGCTGTCCACGCCTTCTATATCGGTTATCCGGCCTCCGGGATTGGCCGGCCCGATCTCACGCCATGTGAAACTTTTCAATGAATTATCGGAATCGTTTTGAGCTGCCCTATCAGTAGTTGGCATAAACAATACCAGCATGAGTGCCAAATTAAAGACAAAACATTTGCGCAAATAGGGATTAATCAATGTTTCCTCCTTCGGATGATCGTTCTTCGATATTTTTTGTCAAAGGGAAAAAGATAAAGTTTTCAGGCCTTTTTTGCAACCAATTTCTTTATGTTGTTTGGCTGCCTCATCCCATTGTAAATAGAAAAGTTAAGCTTTTTTTCTTACTATTTATTGTAGTTAGAGTGGTTGTTTTGCTAGCAAAAACAATATTTTAAGAATTGTTTCCCTTGGAAAGTCATTCCATCGAAATTATAGCTTCCACTCGACCCGGTACCGTTTGACGACTTTGAATCCTTCATCGTCATCTTCGATAAAGTACATGAATCCTTTTTTCCAGATTATCGGATTCATTTTAAAACGCATCTGCGCGATGTATTTTCCTTCTCCATCGAATATGTCGTAGAGACCACCTTCCTTGTGTGTTTCTTTTTCATATCTTTTGACAAAAAGGTGGCCCAAGTCGTCGAAGGAGAAGCCTGAAAATGGGGGATAGTTGTCAGGAAACCGGATGTCCCATTGATCGGTCGGATTGTCTCCGAATGTTTCATCTATAAGTCTGTCTCTATCTTCGGCTGTGATGGAGATGGGATCATAGTGTCTAGTGATAATCTTTTTTAATTTCCCATCGACGCCCTGAATACGAAGTTCGTATTCAGGGTTTAGAATATCGGCCCAGATGATTTCATCAAAGGAGGTCATGGACCATCTCAAGCTTGATAAGGAACGAGCAACAAAGATGTTGATCATCGGTGGAGTTTCCATGGATAGGGAGGCGAATGTGAGGATCGTCTTGTATTCGGGATCGAGTTTTTGCAAAACTGTCTTAGGCTCTTCCTGCGGTATTGTGAAGCTGACGATAAGCTCGCCTTTCGATGTGGCCATCGGACCGAAAAACAAAAATTTATCGGCAACCGAAAATGCTTTGAGGTATTTTCCATCCATGTCGAAATACTGGATTTTCCTCTGGCCCATGTCGTTAACGATGATTTGGCTCTGACTGGAGAGGAACAGAGATATCGGCATCCCGAATTCTCCTGGTCCTTGCCCTTTTCTCCCGATGGTTTTCACAAAATCCCCGTTTCGATCATAAACTTTGATATTGCCGGCTAGCTCATCCAAGATGTACATGTTCCCTTTTTCATCCACGTCCAGCGTGTGGATGCTCTGGAACATTCGCTCCTCAGGCTCATCGCTTCCTTTTATGACCAGATCTTCGGCCAGCACGAGCACAGGATCATCGTAAATCGGTTCTTTGGGATTTGTCACCGTGATTACGCCTTCCCTTGTTTCGATCGTTCCCTTCCAATCTTGTTTTCCGATGCCGCATGCCAATATGAAAAATAGCCCAAACAAGAACATCGGCATGACAAATAGTTTTATTTTGCCCATTCCTCACCTCACACGGTATTCTTTGCTGTAGAGTACGCTACCATATGCCAGTATATTTAATACGACCTGGAAATGGAATCGGAAAGGAAAATTTATGAAAATATAAAGTGATAGATATCCAATGACTGGGGATTTTAGGGCTCAGGGTGTAATTTATTTTACAGCTATTCTCGGTATGAAGGGGAATATCCCGAATAAAATGGTGTAAGTGTGTGTCAAAAGGAGTGCGCTCTTTTTTCATGCACATGGATGACAATATTTTGTGCGATAAACTGACCTGGTTTGCCATTGGGCATTGTGAGTATCAGCTTATCGTCTTTGAGTAACGCGCCCTCCACCTTGGCGATCATGTCCGCGTTTGTGATACCCAACATATACCTCTTTTGTGCCAGTCCTTCTGCCTTTAGAGTCAGTTTCGATTCATCTTTTTTTATGGAGATGATCTTCAATCCATGGTTCCTATCCCCGACTTCGGTGTCCGGGATAACAGGGAGTATCTCCACAGTAGGATTGAATCTCAGTTCCAGTTGCATCGTACCATCTATAACCGGTATTTCTGTCATGACCTGGGCAACCTGGGCTTTTTCTTCCGTTTTGAATGCTATCTGTTTTCCGTCCACGTCTAAAGAGGTTATTCCCGTTCCGATCCCGAATGCAGGGGAGAACAAGAGTTTGTATCCGGAGGCATTCTTTGTGACCACTTTCAAGAATACCGTGTTCTCACTTCTTTCATACTCGAACGAAAAAGTTGCTTTCCCGACAGCATAATTATCGATGACCACGTGTTTCCAGTCTGCTGGAAAGTGAGGGGAAAAGCTCAAGACTTTATCTTGAGCATTTCCCTCTATCCCGAGCAATCCCCGAACAAGCGGAAGCACCACTCCGGCTGTGGAAAATCCTTGGTGCGACACGGCCTCCTGGGGCCAGACATTGTTGGTGCCGGAAAAAACTTCTGTGATACATCCCAGTGCATGATCAAAGGTGTGATTAGCTGTAGACATCAACAGGCTGTAGCCTTGTTGTGGCATGTGATGTTTGTACAGTGCCGATGTGACCCAGCTTGTCAAAAACGGCCAAACGGCTCCATAGTTGTAATTGAGAGGCTGAAAATATTGGCTGTTTATGGAAATGCTCCGGATTCCCCAATCTGTCGTGAGTTCGGAGGAGCACAGCCTCTCCAGGGTGCTCTCGCTTCGTTCTTCTGATCCCAGTTCCCACATCATCCCCACGGCATTCCAGGGAGAAATTTCCTTGACCGTCTCTCCCTCTGTGTTGAAAGCATAAGCATAAAATCGATTTTCTGGATCCCAAAATTTTAAGCCAAAAGCTCGTTTGGCAGCTTTGAATCGTTCTGCCGCTTGGATTGCATATTTGTTATCCCCTGCGATTTTTGCCAGGTGTTGCATGGAATAGGCAGCCCTGACCCAAACAGCAGCCAGATAAATGTCCGTCTCGATCCCGGTCAAGGCTCCGTACTCCAAGGCTCCCAAACCTGCCTTTTTGTTGTCCATCAATCCGTCTTTATTGACATCTGTCGAAAGGCACCATTCATAAGCCTTTTTCAATGAATCCCAGCTCTTTATTATGAATCCAGTATCGCCCGTGGACCGTACATAATCAAACATGGCTGCAATGTAATAAGGAGTCGTATCTCCATGGATGTAGCCGTAGTGGTAATCGTTCCACCAGTCTATGTAACCTTCTGCCTGGGAGAGCTCATGGGCCATTTTCCCATCTTTTCTCTGCCACTTTTGTGTGAAAGCCAATGTTTCTCGGGCCGATTCCTGCGCCCCGTAGCTCAAAAGACTGAACGAATTGATATAGGCATCCCCCCCAAAAAACCAACCGAATCCAGGCCGGCCGCTCGTTCCAGAGGCTCCCAAGCCTGCCACCAATCCCTTTCCTAGGTCAGGATTTTCGACCAGAAGATTATCGAAGGCCACCTTCGCCCATTCAAAGGCCAGATCGAGTTTTTTGTTAGGGGTTTCCACTCTTAATGTGTTTTCCCGAAGATTTTGGTAGTGGGCGTGGTTTTGCCTGTAGTACTTTTCAGGATTGCCCTGAAGCCTCTGATAGACCTTTTGCACATTCTCCCTCGGTCCCTTTCCTCCTGCCATGTAGATCGGGATGAATTTTTCTCTGGCTAAATCCGGGTCAGAAATTTCTATCTTGAATTCATTCGGGACATCGGACAGCATATGTGCCGGAGTATAGGACAATCCTGAGGCTGCCGGAGAACCGATGAATCCGTGATTTTGTCCTGTGGATTCGGAGATGATATAGGCTTTTTGGTCATCGTTCCAATAGGCGAATTGGCCTCCCAATCCAGCCGGCCACATGGGCTGCAGCACGGGTAAAAAACCACAGACTATTGTCAGGGGATGGGTGGTGTCGACCTGGAGAAGTATGATGCTACCGGGTTCATCGACAGGAGTGATAAAAGTCGCGGTGACCGTGAAGGATTGATAGGTGAATGTCAAGGTTGTCGCTTCCGGAGTGACGGTGATGTATCGAACGATATCCTTCCCCAGAATAGGCCTTGTCGAGTTTCCCACAAGAAAAGAAAAAGTGAAATTCCTGAAAATTTTCAGGGGATAAGCCCATGCTTCGAAGGAACCGCTTTCATCGGCAAGGACAGCAAACTTACGGCCCACTTTATCGAACGGTGTCCCGGGCCGAGCCAAACGTTTGAGAACTATGGGATTGGGTTCCAGCCTAAAAGAATGAACCGCACCCTCCTGAGGATAGAGGGGCCAAAAGCCCGATAAAATCCCCAGTATTACTGATATAAGAGTGAATTTTTTCATGATCATCTCGTGTTCTGACTTATATCAGATGACAATTTTTTTTACAAATTCTTTGCAGCTTTGCAGCTTTTCGACACTAGTTTGGCAATTTGTAGAGCGAGATGTCTAAATTTTAAGACATATCGATTGGAAGAGGTAACTAAGCTCTTTTTTTCTTGGCTAATTTGTTGTAGATCAAGGCAAAAATAACGCCCACGATCCATGCGTCGAGTGCGGCATACAGAGTAGCAACGATGACTCCTGTGAATCCCCATTTACCGAAGTGGTAACCAGGATAGATGGATTCGATGATTTTCAAGAATTCCACTCCATAGGCGGGCCAGAAAAGATTGGCGGTCCCGACGCTAAAAACAGCCAGGCTCCATATTGAAGACACGGCACATCCAAACCGAACAACACCGAACTTCATTCTTTCCTCCTTTATTTTATTGTCATTGCGAGCGTAGCGAAGCGAACTTCAAGAGATTGCTTCGTTACAAATGCTCCTCGCACAGATAGCAATCAACCATTTTTCTCCAGTGTTTCGATGAAGCGCTCGGCGGTGACTGGAGCGCTCCCTTCGAAGTGGTTATTAAGATTCACGTAAGTCAAAACGTTCTGTTTGCGGTTGTTGCGGACAATCTGAGCGGCGGCTTTCAGCCTTTCCGGTTTTGGGGAGATAACACGATTCCACAATCCTCCTGTTGCTGTTTCGATCTCAACCCTGTCGCCTCCATGCAGGCGAACTACACAAAAATCCGCTGTGGAAGGCTTGAATTTTTCATATACCTCCCCGATGTGGGGCATGTAATATCCCTCCAGATAGACATTTCCGAGACCGTGATCCTCGAGGAATTTGAAGAAAGCAGGGGAGAGGTAGTTGGGATTCCGGATCTCGACAGCGAATTGATAGCCTTTAGGAGCCCTGGTGATAAATTCTGCGAACTTGTCGAAAAATAACTCCATGGACGGCATCTTTTTTTTATTGAGATATTCGAACTGGAACATGACAGCACCCAACTTGCCCTCCATCAATGTCAACCGCTCGAGAAACCTTTCCAGTAGTCCGTTATCCAGGAAATGTTCGTTCGCCTGCCCCGCATATTCGGCGTATTTTTTCGTCTGTTTTGTGTAGAAGTGAGTCAGAGTCAAGGAGTTCGGAGCTTTGACCGTAAACAAGAAATCATCGGGAACGCTGTCAGCATAAGTTTTCACGGTTCCGATATCGGGCAGTTTGATCCCACTGGGAAACAAACTCCAAAACCACTGATCTATCTCGACCGAGTTGAAGTGCCTGGCATAGTCGGCAAGATAGTCATCCGTCTTGTACGTTTTATCTGTGTCATAAACTAGCCCTTTCCAAGAATCGAACTTCCAGGAGCATGTGCCGATTCTCAAATAGGGTTTGTAGTTCTCAGGAATGTTAACCTTCATAACCCGGACCTATCTCCCTATCTATCCGCTTATAGCACACGACCATCGGAAATTCAATGGAGGGTTCAAGTTGCGTGTCAAAGCGTTTTCCTTTATGATTTTTCAGCAGCGATAAATAGATGCTAAAGGTCCTTTTGATACTAGTGGTCGCCTATATCCTGTTCGAGTTTGCAGAGCATGCGGTCATTCCTCTCATCTGGTTGATCACCAAAAAAAGCAGGCGGTCTCCTACTGGAGAGCCTGGAATGATCGGTTAAATAATATTATTCGAAGCGAAAAAGGGCTCGAAAATCAGAGTCTTTCTGCAGCGAGACAAATCCTGGATAAATCTGCAAGAAGTAAGGATCTGGGTGTCCGGATTCGATAACCTGCTTTAACGTTCCGATGAGGTAATGAGCGGTCAATATCCTCGCGCAAGAAATTCCCAGAACTTATCTCCCAGTTCCCAGTATTTGTATATGGCGGCGCGGGCAAAGTCGTTGGTGTAATTGGTGAGATATTGATTGGCTCTGAGGATATCCTCTTCTGTTTTGCCGTCATTATACAGTTCCAAAACCTTTTTTTCGATATCAGGGAGGTCGGTGAATGCTTTCTCTTCGAATTCTTCTATGGCTTTTTCAATATGCTCTTTGGATTGTCCCCATTTAAATGTCGCAAGCTTGTTGGCTCTTCGGAAGGCCCAGGCTGCCGAATCCTTGCGAAACCTGTGCTGGGCGCCCACTTCGAAACTGGGAAGAAGCTCTGTCACGCCGGCGAAAATGGGAATTCTTGCGCTTTGGCCGGGATTATCGAAAGAGAACCAGCTGATACCTCCCACTGGATCGGGGAGCCAATCCCGACACTGGGTGATGTGCGAATAGGAACATCCTGCAATGGCGATGGTCCTGTAATAGGGAGCGACATCGGGCTTCAAGGTGTTGAGGAGGGTCCGCATATCCCCGGGCATCCAAGGACTGACAATCGGGCTTTTGATGGGTTTATTGCTTCTTGGAAGATTGACCATCAAATTCTTGGTCGAGTCCCAATCTGTTCCCGCATAAGTTTGGCGGTACATGGCGATGATATCTCTGACCGATACTTTTTTATCCGGTTTTACCGAGAAGGGAAGCTCCTCGGCCTCGTAATCCAAGTTCAGGGAAGGAGCTAATGTGTTCATAACGAAATATTCACGGCTCGAAAAGGGTTTTCTTCCGTTGTAGGCCTTCCAAAATTTGAAGGGCTCTCCGCTATCGGGATCCCACCACCCCTTTTTTTCCGCGTAGGAGAAAACATTATGAGATGCCATGTAGTGATCTGGATCGTCTAGGTCCAGTTCGCCGATCCTGGGAATATTCGCGGATATCCCGACGTGATCGTCTGGGATCCGGACTGCAGCCCAAATCGCGCCCTTTTTCAACAGGCCTTCCCCGAAAATCTCGAAGTGCCAGACCTCTTTAGGATCGGCGATCGTGATGCATTCGCCCCAATCGCCGTATCCGTATTCTTTGACGAGTTCTCCAATGAGCCGGATAGCATCCCGGGCGTTCGTGCATCTTTCCAGCGCTATGCGCTCCAACTCCTCGATCATGAACATGCCATCGCCGTTACGGAGCTCTCTCTTGCCGCCGATCGTGGTCTCACCGATGGCCAATTGATGTTCATTCAAACAGGGGTAAGCCGTATTGAGGAATGCATAGGTTTTTTTCACCTGGGGGATTTCTCCTTTTTCGGTGATACCCCTAAGCTCCCAGGATGTTTCTGTGTGCATTTTTCCAGTGTAGACTTTATTTTTTGTCCCTTCGGGATACTCTTGTGAAGGAACCATGTTTACCCACATACGGTAATTTCCATCACATGTGTGGCAAGTGATGACCGATCCGTCCGTGGAAGCCAGTTTTCCTACCTGGATGCTCGTACACCCAGATTCGACATCTTGCCACTGATGGTTTTGGGGATTATCTTGAGTGCTTGAAGAAAAAACCAATAAGGCTACAAATATAAACAGGACACTTGAAATGAATATCGATCTTTTGAATTTTATCGCCTTTCGGAAAGCTCTCATGGACTCACTCCTTTTACTTTTTGAATTCAACTCCTCATTATCGAAATTGCCACAACCCCTGTCAACAAAAAAACCAAAGTTCATCCTGTTTGATGGAGGGTTCCTCTTGTGTTATAAAGCAGTAGGTGGCTTAAGTGAAGATCAATCAAGCTGTGATGCGCCGGCTGGTCGTAGTATTCTGCCTTCTGATTTTGGGTCTTTCCGCGTGCAAGAAAAGCCATCTCATCGTCGACCTTGTTCAAGAAAAGGAATTCGCTCGAATCATCGGGGATGTGTTCCTCCATGAATATATGGAAAATGATGCAGATGAATGGCGAGGGTGGGGTTGGTCGAAGTTAAAACAGGATGGCAACAGACTCGCTGTCTATCCCAGCTCAAGAGTGCGCTTTATTGCGGACGATGCGATCCCGCTGCATCTCTTTTGCGAGTGCCGCCCATACTCGCAAGACAAAGTTGCGGCAAAAAGCGTTCGAATCGAGTTGAATAACAGCGAGCTTGCAACGGTGGAGTTGGAGGGAGGGATAAACCGGTTCCTGGATATCCTGATTCCTGCAGACAAAATCAAGCGGGGAAACAATTGGATCGAGTTTTTTTACTTGGTCGATGATGGGAAGAGCCAGAAAGAACCATTGTCCTCTGAGGGGAAAAGAAAATTCTCCCTGGAAGTAAACAGACTGATCTTATCCTCCCACCCCGATTTCGGCGTTGCTGAAAAATACGTCCAGCTGCGGCAAAAAATAAAACCGACTGAGGATGCCAGGACAATTATCCAGAAAGTGCCCAGTGCAGTGGATTTTTACCTCGACATCCCTGAAAAGTCTTTCTTTCAAGCAAGGGGCACGTTTTACCCCGCGAATTCCAGCCTTCCTTCTGAGATCGATCTGGATCTTGAAATTTCCGCCCAAAAACCCGGGGGAAAAATGGAGATCCTTTATTCCCAATCCATCCGGGATAAGAAAGGACGGGTCAACATGGATTCTCCGCTTTCCCTGTCTGGAGTTTCGAGGCTGCGACTCAAAGCAGGAAACGAAAAAGACGCGGATTCCCTCATGGGTTTTGTGGTGTGGGACAGAGTGCGCGTTACCGGCCAGGGAAGCGAGAAGGAAGCTATCGTTTCCCCGAATGCGCTCTCTCGATACCGAGATATGTTCGCGGGAAAAAACATCCTGTTCGTTATATTCGATGCGGCCCGTGCCGATCACTTTTCATCATACGGTTATTTCCGGCCCACCACTCCCAACTCAGACAGGCTTGCCCAGGACAGCACGGTTTTCACCAATGCCTTCAGCGAAGCCATTTCCACCCGGTGCAGCATGGGAACCGTATTTACCGGCTATCCGCTTACCGTCACATCATTGACGAAAGTCACGAGTTGCATCCCGCAAGAACTCACAACCCTCGCACAGCATTTTCAATCCCATGGATTCAAAACTGCCGGTTATACGGGTATCGGGAATGTGGCATCGGTGTTTGGGTTCGACAAGGGATTTGACCAGTATTTCGAACTATACAAGGAAGAGGGTTTTTACAGAAAGTCCCAGCAATACCTGCCCTATGTTATTCCTTGGTTGGAAGCCAGCAAAGACAAGAAATTTTTCCTTTACATCCACTTCAAGGAACCGCATGCGGTCTACAAACCCCTCCCTCCTTTTCTCGGAATGTTTTCCGGCGGCTTTAAAGAAACGGTCGACCTGACCGAATACCACTCGATGGGGCAGAATCTGACCACACAGCAGGTGGAATACATAAGGGCGTGTTATGACGAGAATCTTGCCAGTGTGGACTCTGTGTTCGGTGAGATACTCGAAAAATTAAAAGACCTGGGTCTGGACGAAAAGACCATCGTCATCCTAACGGCAGACCACGGCGATCTGCTCGGAGAGAACGGAAGGCGGTTCGGCCATGGCGATTATTTCGGAGAAGGCGTGATGCATATCCCCCTGATTATCCGTTTCCCATCCGATGATAAGCTGGGTGTTCCCCGGAAGATCGATGCTTTGATAAAGCTTTCTGATCTCTTTGCTACTCTGGCCGATGGCTGTGATTTCGACGTGCCTCGGGATTTGATCGGAGGAAAAAGTCTCCTTCCCCTTATCTCCGGTGCTGTTCAAGATGTGAATCCCTTTATCGTTGTTGAAAAAAGAGACCGGAATGGATTCTGCATCCGGACCGAACGCCATAAGCTTATCTTCTGGAACGATGCCCCGGCCGAGTTCTATGACCTCGCTGAAGATCCTGTGGCCGAAAACAACATCTTTCGACAGGAAGATGTGATGGCCAATTACATGCTGACCAAGCTGAAAAAGTGGATCGCTGCTCAGGGACTCATAAAAAATGCTGTATTAGGAAAGGATCCTGCGGAGAAGGATATCAGGTACGACCAGATCGACAAAAAAACGCTCGAAAATTTGAAGGCCCTGGGTTACATCAAATAGCCACGGCTGTTCGTATCCGTATACTGACTGTTCGATACTGGACAGACGGGGTTCCAAATGAGGGTAATCCCCCCAATAAAATCCATTGGCATATTTCATGCATTTCACCTTAAAAATATGGCTGTGTTTCAGTCAGTCTATCACAAGCACAAAGGCATAAAGGAGTGAACATGAAAAAAGGAACCGGGATCGATAGACGGAGTTTCATTAAAAAGTCGACCGCAGGTTTGTTCGGCAGCGGATTATTTGGCAGGAGAGGCTTTTCCTGCAATCAGGAGAAAAGCGAGACAGATTCTCCGCGGATCAAGGAATACCGCACTTTGGGACGGACAGGATTCAAAGTTTCTGACCTGGCTACGGGGGACTTCGATGACCCAGGCCCTTTCCGGGGACTCCTGGACGCCGGTGTGAACTACATCGATACTTCCGAATCTTACGGCCAGCATGGAAAAAAGATAGGGGAAGCCATCAAAGGCAGGGATCGAAATTCCCTTTTCATCAGTTCCAAACTCCAGGCCGATACTTCCATTAGAAGAATCGGGAAAGAAGGCACTACAAAGGAGGGCTTTATCCGCAGAGCGCACAGGGTTATGGATGCCCTCCAGACAGATTATCTGGATTGCCTGATGTTATCCAGTCCTGAAACAATAGATATGCTAAAAACACCCGGCTTTCATGAAGCCACCGAGCAGTTGAAGAAAGAAGGGAAAATCAGGTTCGTGGGCGTCTCTCATCATGGTTCCCAGTGGATGTTGCAAAAACCCAAGGTTTCTATGGGAGAGATGCTTTTAGCTGCGGCAGAGGATGGCCGGTTCGATGTCTTTCTCCTAGCCTACAATTTTCTCAAAGAGGATATGAGCGAGCGAGTCCTCGAGGTCTGCGGTCAGAAAAATATCGGGACAACGTTGATGAAAACGAATCCCATACGGTCTTACAACCATTTGAAACAGTACCTGGATAGCGCCCGGACTTCCAAAGGAAGAGAGCTCACGGATCAGGATCGAGAGAATTTAGCCAGGATGGAAAAAAAGGTAGAAAACGCACAAACCTTTATCCAGAAATACAACCTGAAAAGCGAAAAGGAGATCAGCGATGCGGCCATCCGGTTTTGTTTAAGCAACCCCAATGTGCACACTATTTGTGTGACGGTGTTGAATTTCGATGAAATGAGGAATTTTCTCAAGCTTTCCGGCAGTCGTCTCGGGCCTCGAGACAAGGCGTTGTTATCTGCCTATAAAAATGAGTGCGGAAGCCTCTACTGCCGCCATGCATGCGGAGTTTGTGAATCAGCCTGTCCCTACGGAATTCCTGTCAATACCATCATGCGGTATGACCATTATTTTGTATCACAAGGACGGGAAAAGCACGCCATGACCAAATACGCTGCGCTAGAAACACAAAAAGCGGACATCTGCCAGAGCTGTGAGGGTTACTGCCAGTCCGCTTGTCCTTACGGCGTTCCTGTCCGTGCACTTTTATCCACGGCCCACCGCACCCTGACTATATGCTGAACTATTCGATCTCTGATAAAATTTATTTCCAATTTGTATATCGATAATGTAAAGAATCGAGGAGGACAAATGACAGATAAGTTGATCGAAGGTGGCAAGATGCGGAAAATTTGTGTTTGTGCCGGTTTATTGATTTTCTTTTTTATCGTCGCTCAACTATCGTTTGCGCAAGATGTTTTCCCGGGAAAAACATGGGAAAGGATCAAAGATCCGGAAGAGTTGGGCTATTCGTTAGAAAAACTCCAAGCGGCAAAAGAATTCGCCGACAGGGGAAAAACTGCGGCAGTCGTCATTGTCGTTAACGGCAAAATCCTGTATGAATGGGGGGAGGTGGAAAGGGATTTCATCACCCATTCCACCCGCAAAAGTTTCCTGAGCGCTTTGTACGGGAATTATGTCCAGAATGGGACTATCGATCTCGACATGACCATGAAAGAGCTGGGCATCGACGATGTGACCCCTCTCAGCGAGCTTGAAAAAATGGCCACGATCCGGGACTGTTTAAAGGCGAGGTCAGGTGTTTATATCGATGCGGCTGCCGAGTCTCCTGGTATGAGAAGTGTCAAACCGGCCCGCAATTCACGGGCCCCGGGCACGTGCTGGCTTTACAACAACTGGGATTTCAATGTGTTGGGCACGATTTTCGAAAAATTTACCGGGAAAACCATTTTCCAGGGGATCATGGAGGATATCGCCATCCCCATTCAAATGGAGCACTTTGGAGACGATGATGATTTGACTTATAAGGTGCCTGAATCCCTTCATGCCGCCTACATGTTCAAGATATCCGCCAGGGATATGGCCAGGTTCGGTTTGCTGATGCTGCGGGAGGGCAAGTGGAACGGAAAACAGATCATCCCCGCCGATTGGGTGAAAGAGATCACGAGCTATTGTTCCGACGCTTTTGCCTACGGTAGGGATGGTTACGGGTATATGTGGTGGGTCGTGAAAAACAACAACAGTCTGCCGCATTTCGCGTTTGTCGACTTGAAAGAAGGCGCATACTCTGCACGGGGTGCATACGGTCAATTCATCCTTGTCATCCCCGAATATGATATGGTGATCGTTCACCGGGTCAATTCATTCGAACGGGGGAATAACGTCACCGACAGCCAGTTCGGGATGATCGTGAAAAATATTTTGATGGCAGGCCCGGAAAAAGATAAACAGTTTTACAAACCCGATCCCCATGTGCTTGAATCCTTTTCCGGAAAATACAAAATGGAAGAAGATGTTTTCGTCACCGTCACCATGGACGGAGAAAAGTTGATCCTTGAAAAATCGAACAGGGATTTTCCTTTGGAAGTCCTTCCCGTTTCGGACACGATTTTTTATTCTCCGATGGCCAATCTGAAAGTGCGCTTTGTGCGAAGCGATCCAGGAAAAGCGGAAAGACTGGTCATGACTCAGGGCGGTCGAACAGAATATGCTGAAAAAGTAAAAGACTGTCGTTGCCATTCTGATCCTGATCGCATTTGTCGTTAAAATCTAGTTTTCTTCTATCTCCAACAACCCCGCCTTTTCCATGGCCGTGATATAATCGATCACCGACTGTAGCTGCACATCGAGGGCGTCAGGAGCGATGACGTAAGCATATTTGAATTCGTCGCTGCTGGTTGTGACGAATCCGTATTCGGCCCGCACGATGCGGTAGATATCCAGAATACTGCGTTTTCCATCGATGAGTATTGGAATTTCTGATCGTGCCAGGCGCGGTATCTGGGGACTTTTTTTGGGCATGTTCTTATTGATGTTTTCATTCCGGGTTTTGTAATCCTCTGAATAGACAGGATACAACTTGCGTGGAACCCAATGTTGGGAGAGTTTTTCCTTTTCTGTGAGGGTATACTCTTGAGGCTCGACCTCGAGGGCGGCACACCGGGATTTGTATAAATTCTGGAAACGATTCGCATGATTTTCCCGGCTGACTTCCAGGCTAGCAGTCAACTGAGCCAGCAAGGAAACGACCTCATCAGCATCGGAAATTTCAGTGACGGACGACATATTTCCTCTAGCCCGCATAAAAGCCCCATCGATCTTATTGAGGGCGGCCTGATAGCCGGGATGAATTTTTTCGGCGTGGTTTTGCAACAGGATGATGCTTTGGCGGGAGACCTCTGCCATCCATTTTTCTCCGTTGGCCATGCTTTCCCAAGCCAAATCCTTTGCTTCTTTGGCGTTTGCCGTGGCGAGGTAATAGGAGCCTGCCGAGGCCATAAATCCCACCCGCTTCATCTCTGTCGGGTCGACATGTTTGGACCGGTCTTCACTGCTGTGATAAAAATTATCGCTGTAATAATTGAACTGCATGGCAGGGATTCCTGCTACTAAAAAGACGGTGTGGTCGCTTCCGCTGATGTAGGGGCAGAGGCGATAGTTGAATTGGCTGTTGGCGCCCCATTCGGTTCGGATGAAGGTCTGATCGACGAACAGCAACAGATTGGCGAGCAGGTCGTTCAGGAAACTGGGGCAGGAGTCTGGAGTTTGTTTGACACGCAAATAGGCATCGGTGGTTTTGAGATTAGCTCCGGTCATGTCGAAATTGATCACGGCCATCAGCTTGTCCTGCAATTCAGGATATTTATACAGAAACTCCCGTGTGCCCCCGATCTCAGGAACCCACAAAAAGCGAATGGTCCTGCGGGGTGGATCCAAAATTCCCCGAGAGATGAGTTTAGCCAGAGTGCGGCCTACTTCGAGAATGGTCGCCACTCCCGAGCAATTGTCATTGGCCCCGGGAGTTGCGATGCGTTCGAAAAGATGGGCGATCATCAGGAGTTCGCCCGCCTCGGGATCGGTCCCGGGGATAGCAGCGGACACCACATTCATTTTGTAGGGGAGCATCCGGGTCCGGACTCGAGCCCTCATTACGACTTTTTTGTTCTGGTCCAAATAGGAACGGATCTCATCGTGCTGCCGTTTGGAGAGCACGAATCCGAAACCTTTTTCGTCTTTTTGGGGACGGATAGACTGCCATCCGATCTGGGTGGGCGAAACGCCGGGATAACCCCGGTCGACGCCAGAGCTACCGGTTCCCAGCACGCCTGCGGCCTTCCGTTTACTCACAGCCGTGCGGAATATGCCTCCGACAGAGCCCGAGCCCATGACGATCTTGCCTTTGACACTTTTTCCTTTGAAATCCTGGTCCCGGCCTGCGCCCACATAGACCACTTCCGACGTGACATCGGCATCCCGGCTGCCGGAGGCAAGTGCTTCTGGAACGATTTCTAGCCCGGCGATTTTCTTTTTCACCGGCTCCATCAACCAGAGCTCGGCTTCCACCGGGTCCCAAATCTCGTCGGAGGAAAAAAAGTCCACCTTGACTTCGGACAGGCCGTATTGCTCGGCCAAACGGCTGATATATTCTGTCTCCATGAACTGTTCTGAATATTCTTCCTCTTGACGGTTCCTGTCTACGGCTAAGATCTCCACATGCCGCAAAGCTTCCTCTCCAGAAAATTCATTCAACACGGCGTCTCGAATGTGCCGGGGGACCAGCCAGCGATCCACTTCCTCGGCCTTCCCGGTTTCCATGGCACAGGTAGCCAGAAATACGATGGAAACCAAAACGAAGATTCGAATCGTCATGGAAGCGATATTTTGAAATCTCATATTTTACCTCACATGATGAGGACGTTAGATCATCGAGGAAAAAAAGCTTATCAAAATTGGACAATTTCTGAAAGACCCCGCCAAAATTATGGCCAAACTTGCCATCGAGTATTACTTCAAAGTAAGCGATTTTAGTAAGGCTGGAAAACGCAAGTGGGATTTATCAAGGGATAATTATAAATATCAGAGTGGCTGGGGAGCAGGGATTTGTGACCCTCAATTTACTGAAAATCTCGCTTGATCGTTTCGCACCAGGTCCGCTCGCGGAGCAGCACGTTGTTCAGGTGAATCCGCTTCGTATACAGAAAATAGAAGTTCTCAGCGTCACTGCGAAAATCGACGATGCCCGTGACATTCAGCACACGGTCGCTCAGCTCGATCGTGATCCCGTAACTGCCGCGAAACGACGATTGTGCTGGGTCGAGGTCATTTGTGCGGTGAACGAGGTTCTCCGTATTCTTGATGCTTCCCCATGGATATGTCGATGTTGAGCTGTTCGCAAGGGTCACCGTTGCCGTCCCGGTTTCTGCGTCACGGACCACATCGGAGAGCTCTGCATATCCTGAGACGGTTGCGGATTCGGCAGCGCCATAGCCGGCCAGTTCCGGATCGTCAGCGGGCTTCTGAAAATGGGGCTGTGGACGCGGCTCGTAAGGAACGACAGGCAACATCATCCGTGAAGGCGCTTCACCCCCGAGTTTCAGGTTCGTGGTCATCGGATACGGCGTTGGCCAGAACATCGGCCATTGGGCATTGCTCACCGACAAACGGATGCGATGGCCTTTAGGAAAGACCCAAGACGTAAAATGCATTTCGATAGCCAGAGCATAGGTCTTGTCAGGGACCAGCGGCTCCGGATCGACGGCCGAATTTCGATGCGTGCCGTTAAACCCTGCTCCGGTGATCTGGGTCACACGGCCGTCCGGTGCCACATCGGAAAGACGGACAAACCAGTGTACCAAAGGAGCGCTCGCAGAGGCGTTGAGGACCACCCGGGGAAAACCCAGGATCTCTGTGTCCTCATCCAGCGGTTCGGTATCGTATACCAGGCTCCGGTCGTCTGTAGGACGTTGATCGGGCATGAAATCGCCCCACCACATGACGGACCCGCCTGCCTCGATCCCAACGCTCGGGATGTACTTCAGTTCGTGATTAGCAGCTTGCGGCAGCGATGGGTGCAATCGATGGTCGGGGTGTAGGTTGAGATCCAAGAGCCGGCCTCTCTCAAGGGGCCAGCCCTCCTCCCAGCGCCATTGACCGGGCGCCTTGTCCAGGGTAAGTCCCGGAGCATGCCAGTCACGGACATAAACTGCAAACTTCGGCTCTTCCATGATTCCGGTCTTCTTGCCTTTCAGCCAGTGGTCGAACCAGCGCACCGCTTCGTGCCGCCACTCCATCCTCGGCTCAGGGTAGCCGGAGTTCGGAAAGCTGTGAGCCCAAGGCCCGATAAGCCCTTTGACCGGAGCTGTCATGTGCTGGAGCATTCTTGGCACGCTGTCGCGATAACCATCGTACCAGCCGCCGATGACAAACGTCGGAACACGGATCTTGCTGTAGTCGACGTTCAGAGAAGCGCGATCCCAAAACGGTCCGTCGCGCTGATGGCGTTTGTAGACCAGCATCCAGGGCGTTGTGTCGAAACGGTCGGTGAAAAAGCTCTCATCGACCACGAACTCTGGAGCGCCGGGTACGGAGTTATCGACCTCCTGACTGACTTCATAGGAGTCGAAATGCATCACTCCATCGATGAAGTGGACATCGTCTTGGTAAATATCATCTGTCGCGTCGACGGCAATGATCGCTTTTAGCGCTGGAGGATTTCGCATCGCCATGTGGATCGAGTTGAAACCACCCCAGGAGACGCCGAACATGCCCACATTTCCGGTCGAGAAGGGCTGTTTGGCCAGCCATTCGATGACAGCCTCACCGTCCTCTTGCTCTCGGTCGGTGTATTCGTACTCGATCAGATGCCCTTCGCTGTTGCCGGTTCCCCTGATGTCGACGCGGGCGACGATGTAACCCCGTTCGACGAAGTATGAAAACAGTGAGTAGCACCTGCTCCGGCTCTCGTCCTTTCGATAAGGCAAATACTCGAGCAATACAGGAAAACGCTCTTTTTTTTTGGCGGATGTTGGCTGGTAGAGATCGACGGCCAAACGAATCCCGTCTGGCATCGGTATCCAGTCGCTTATCAGAGTGATTTCCCCCTTGGACTGGACAGCAGAGGGCCCGCAAAATTGAGAGACACATAGAACGCAAAAGGCCAAAATCCAAAGAATTCGATTCTTCATCCTGTTCTCCTCAGGCCGGTTCTTATCGCTGCTTGACCATAGTCATCCAGCCAGCCTCTTCCTGGCATCCTTGACTTCGTGTATGTCGGGATCGGCATCCTTCCAGAGCTCGAGGAATTTATCATAATGCTCTTCAGCTTTAGCTGTATTGCCTTGCTGCTCGTAGATCTTGCCCAAATTTGATAGCCATGACGCCCTTTTCTCCTGGCAAAAAGATATCAGGAAATAGAAGAAGGTGTCAATTGTAAATTAAGATCGTAAATTAAGATGGACTTATTCCCGTGTGCCAAATAATGAATAAAATTGCAAAAACTGCGGGTCTAAAATACAAAAGACAAAAACAAAGAAAAAACTCTTTTCCCCCTGGAAATGAAGAAAATCAGACTGGCAGGGAAGCAGGGATTCGTGCCCCTTTTTTTCTAAGTTGTTTAATATCAAGCAATTGCGCGCTAATTGATTGAAAACACAAAATTTTATCTTTTTCTTTTGTTTCGTATGTTTTGATATTTTTTCGTATTTTTTGCCTTGAAATGGTCACAAAATGGACACAAGGCTGTCTAGAACACTTCGCACAATATTCACAGGGAACCTAAAATCCTCTGAAGAAAAATAGTGTTTTCCCTCGGAGATAGAACGAGAACTTACAAGTTGGCTATCCGTTCACTCTTGATCTATGAGACAATTTGGAGGGGGAGCTTCACATTCACATATTCTGTTTAAATGCATTAGCATAATCTGGTATGATGTCTATCGCTTGGACTTATGGAATGATAAAAAAGAATCCATTTGCCGTTCTTACCTGGCAGGACCTGGAATCCTGGGTGGGATCGAAAACTCTGTATAGGGGAAAGGCCTATCAGAAATCATCCGCTGTTCAAGATCTTGCTGCTGCAGGGAAAGCCAGGCTAATCGCCTGGGTCCAGGGAATGAAAAGATACGCCACCGAGGTCGAAATCATCGGAGGGGAGCCCAGCTCCGGATGCACGTGCCCGGTGGGAATAGACTGTAAGCATGGAGTTGCAGTACTTCTTGAGTATATCGAGGCTTTAAAACAAAACAAAGATGTCCCACAGATTAATCCTGAGGATCCAAGGCTGAAATTGTTGGATGAAGCCCTGGAGGGGGATGAGGATGATTTTGTAGAGGAATATGATGAAGATGACGGTGATGACGATGATGGTATTTATGATATCAATAATCAATACAGTAATAAATCAAGACAGCAGGAAGAAAAATCTCAAAAACAACATTCAGGCTCAGGCCGTGTGAACCTGAGAGGCTATCTGCGGAATAAATCCAAGGAAGATCTGATCGCCCTTGTCGAAGAGCTTGCTACAGCTCATGCAGAGGTGAGGCAGGACCTGTGGATCCGGGGCAGCGTGGCAGCCGGGCAATTCAAGGATCTTATCCAGTACGTCCGTAAGGAGATCGACTCTGTCACGGAAGAGGAAGCCTGGTACGACCGCTGGAGACAACAGGGATTTCTCCCCGATTATTCTGGTGTGCGCGACGGATTGAGGGAACTATTGGACGCCGGCAGGGCTGATGATGTGGTTTCACTAGGCAGAAGGCTTTTCAGGAAAGCTCAGGAGCAGGTCGGAATATCCCATGATGATGGAGAAACTGCAGCCGAGGTCGCCGATACCATGAAAATCGTCTATCAAGCGCTTCTGGAATGTTCGCTTTCCGACACTGAAAAGATGGAAATAGCAGTCGATTTAGAGCTGGAGGATGAATCCGAATTGTGCAGCGAGAGTGAGATTTTCTGGAAACATTCATTTGCGCTCGATGCCTGGAACGGATTGGCCGACCGGCTTCTTGGTCGGCTGGAAGGCGGAAGTGTGGTGCCCGGGCGAACGCTTTCTGAGTACGGATATAAAAGGAGGATTTTGTCCAATCACGTGATTCAGGCCTTGAGAAAAGCTGGACGTGAGCCTGAAATTATTCCTTTTTGTGAGAAGGAGGCCGAGAAGGATGGCAGCTATGAGAGGCTTGTTGATCTGCTTATGAAAAAAGGACGCTTCGCAGAGGCTGAGGCCTGGATCAGGAGGGGAATCGCTGCTATCGGTGAAAAGTGGCCCGGCATCGAATCGGCTTTAAGAAAAAGATTGGGTGAGATCAAGATAAAACAGGGAGATTGGGCCTTCGCCGCCGCTCTTATTGCCGAGGATTTTTTTGACCGTCCTTCCCTGAATCTCTATAAAGAGCTGAAGCAGAAAACATCCGGACACATTAAGGGGTGGAAAAACATAAGGGAAGCGCTCCGAGAATTTCTGGATAAGGGAAATCGGCCGCAGTACGGGCCAGGCGGCTGGCCTCTTCCCGAGACTGGACTGGAACGGGAGGAGGAGGAAAAGACACCGCAGCCTGCAAGAGCTGAGGTGCGTATTGAGATAGCGCTTTTTGAGAGAGAGATTGACCGCGCGCTTTCGATTTATAAGGCAGAAATCAAATCGATCCATACCTATTGGGGATGGGGGGGAGCTTGGGCAGGCGGCATTCATGAGGAGGTCGCTCGGGCTGTCGCTAAACGCTATCCGGATGAGGCTATTGCCATATGGAAGCGATTGGTCAAAGAGCTCGTCGCCCAGACAAAACCGGCGGCTTACCGGAGTGCTGTGCCCTATCTGAAAAAAATCAAAGGATTGCTGGAACGAACTGGCCGGAAGAGTGAATGGGATTTGTTTCTGAATGCAGTCCGCGTAGAAAATGCAAGGAAGCGAAAGCTTCTGGAGATTCTCGATGGATTGACGAACAGGCCGCTTATCGAATCCTGATTAAAGCTAATCCTTTATGATCTTTTGAAGGGAAAGAATTAAAGGTTGTAAATCGAAATTAACCGTATTCCAAAGTAAATCATAATCAATTATATCATATCCATGAATAAGCCGGTTTCTCATTCCAATGATTTGATTCCAGGGAATATCTGTATTTTTTTGTTTTGTGCTTGTCGATACCCGCTTGGCTGCCTCGCCGATAATTTCCAACAATCTGGTCAGTGCCAATTGCATCATTCGATTGTTACCCAAATCTTCTTTTGTTGAATCACCGAGCAATTCAACAGCTTCTCCGGCATGATCGAGCATATCCCTAAGACAAATCTGCTCATCATGCTTGCTCATATTGAACCTCAGCTTGGTCCAGAACTTCATCGCGGAATTGGGGATTTAATCCCTTTACAGTGTGAATCTCTACTTTATATCCAAGTATTTGACCTAGCTCAATTTCCATGCCGGCAAGGGTAATTAATCCCACATTAGTCCCGGGTTCGAACTCTACAAGCACATCGATATCACTTTCCGGCCCGAAATCTTCACGAAGGACAGAACCAAATAAAGAGAGCTTGCGAATTCGATTGCGTTGACAGAATTCTTTGATTTTATCTTCAGATAGGTCTATTTTCGAACTCATTGTAAAATAAGATTTTCCTCAATATCCATCCGCGTTCATGCTGAAACAAGATTACCATATCCAAATCATCAAGGTCAACTGATCAGCGACTCTTACGGTCTCCTCTTTGTCTGAAGCTCTGACCTGCCTGTGGACGTTGAAACCTGTATGGCGCCAGTTGAGGACCTTCTCGACAATGGAAAGGCCGATTTATTCAGAAATTCGGTCACAAGCGTTTTAAATGGCCTAATAAGTTATTGATATTAAAGTAGTTAAAGGAGTGGCTGGGAAGCAGGGATTCGAACCCCGATTCCATGATCCAGAGTCATGTGTCCTACCATTGGACGACTTCCCAGCGACCCCGACATGATAATCGATAAAGGGAAGTTTTTCAAGCGGCAGATACCCGAGTAACGTTTTGTAACTGCCAGTAACAAAAAAGCGGAAAATCGCCCATTTTATGACACTCAGTTACAAAAATTGGTTATGTTTGACAGCCCATTTTGTTGGTGATAATATGGCCAAAATATGAAAAAGAACACCAGCCGTGCCATCATCCTCTTTGCCCTTACTTTCGTGTTTCTGTTTTTTTTCTTTCGCAGCGTCGAATGGAGCGAGGTGCTTGGCTACTTGGTCGATATCGATCTCGTACTTTTTATCGTTTTGCTGCTTTTGGTCCCGTTGAATTTTGTATTCCGGGCCATACGTTGGAAATGCCTGTTGAAGCATGAGAAAGAAAGCGTGAGCTTTTATAACAGGTTTGCTGGCAACGCTGTAGGATTCGCTGTCACAGGGCTTTTTCCGGGACGACTGGGGGAACTGGTCAAGCCCCTATATTTGGCCCAGAAAGAAGGTTTGAAAAAGGGCTTTGTGATCGGGACGGTGGTGGTCGAACGGATGTTCGACCTGTTCAACATGTGCTTTCTCCTCGGCGTGTTTTTTGTGTCCCGGCCCTTATACACATCGATATTCAACATCGAGATCGAACAGGATGCCTATTCCAACTTGGCTATTTGGGGAATTATCGGGATGGCTATCGCTATCATCATGTTACTTGCTACCCTCTCCTTGTATTTCTTCAAGGAAAAAACACTCAAACTAATCTTTTTTTTCCTGAAACCTCTGTCCCAAAAGTGGCGGGAAATGATCATTGGCCTTATCGATGAATTTATCGAAGGCCTCAAATTTTTTCATTCCGTAGGAGATGTTTTTGTCTATATTTTCTGGTCCTTCGCGGTCTGGATCAACATTACAATATTATATTGGATCTGGCTGGTTGCCTTCGATGTCAGGGTGCCGTTTTTTTATGTTTTTCCCTTTGTCTTTCTCACGATGGTGGGGGCTTCGATCCCGACACCGGGGATGGTCGGGGGATTCGATTACTTCAGCAAATATGGTTTGACTACCCTGTATGGTGTGGAAGCCAATTTAGCGGTGGGGATGACTCTCGTGGTTCACGCGATCCAGCTTGCAGTGACTTATGTGGTCGGATATGGTATATTGTGGAAAGAAGGGATTTCCTTGGTACAGATAAAAAAAATGGGAGAAAAATCGAAGTCATGAGATGTCCTTTTTGTGACTTTACGGAAAGCAAGGTTATCGATTCCAGAGAGAGCAAAAACGGCTTGAGCATACGCCGCCGCCGAGAATGCCTCTCATGCACGAAAAGATTTACCACCTATGAAAAGATCGAAGAAATCCCTTACATGGTCGTAAAAAAGGATGGTCAGCGGCAGCGGTTCGATAGCCAGAAACTCTTGCATGGATTGTTGAAGGCCTGTGAGAAGAGGCCGGTTCCGGTGTCGAAGTTGGAAGAGATCGTCGAGGAGATCGAGAGCAAACT
>CAZIDF010000030.1:0-44149 GCA_964538085.1 uncultured Eubacteriales bacterium
CGGCATTGGCTGTGGTCGGGATCGTTCTGGCTTTCATATTTTGGAAACTCCGCCATCGATTAAACCACACCCTCTAATACATATTTTTCCTGCCCATTGATTAATATCGTCTTGGCTGCTTATAATAAAAGAGGGACCAGGGCATGAAAAAATCTCTCCTCGTAATCTCCCTTTTTATTTTTGGAATTGTTCTTCTCGCTCAGGATCTGCAACATGATGCCATCGCTATCAACATCGAAGTGCCTGTCCGGGTGTTCAAAAAAGGCAAATTCGTCGAGGAATTATGCCTGGGTGATTTTGAAGTCTATGAGGACGGCGTTCTGCAGAAAATCGAAGCCCTTTACCTTGTCAAAAAGACGGTGATCGAAAGGGAGGAAACAGAACTTGATCAAGAGCCGGCGAGGAGAATATATATGCCCGAGGTTTCAAGGACCTTTGTCCTGGTGTTCGAGATGATGGACTATTTACCTGGGATACAGGATACTCTTGCGTATTTTTTCGATAATGTTTATCTGCCGGATGATTCCCTCTACGTTGTTACTCCTCTAAAAACCTATGCATTGAAGAAGGAAAATTTGAACCGAACACCCAAAGAAATAATGGTCGAACAACTTCAAAAAAAGCTGGCGAAAGACATCCGGCTGTCTTCGAATAAATTGAAAAGTTTGTTCAGAGATCTAGAAAATTTGGCAAATGATCCTTCAGGGGCTACGGAATCTTTGATACATAACACCCTTAGAGAGATCAGAGATTACAGATCTTTTGACGAAAGGAAACTTATGGAGTTCAAGGATCGATTGAAAGATATCGAAGGCCAGAAATTCGTGTTTTTGTTTTTTCAGAAAAAGGTTGTCCCCATCCCTCCTGGAATCGGTGAGTATGATGATCTTGATGACCTGATACGGGCTCAGATATCCTTCAATGTCGATAAGGTCAAAAAAGCTTTTTCCGACTCGCTTATCTCGATTCAATTTATTTTTGTGACAAAAACGGACCAATATAATCTGGATGGGTACAGGATGAATCCAGCACCTCAAGGTTTTGCTCTGAGGTTGGTTGACCAGTCGGAAGAGATATTCGGGGCCTTCCACGAGATGGCTGATGCAACAGGGGGGATCACCGACAGCTCCGCCAACATAACCTCCTCATTCCAGAGAGCTGCTCTTGCATCGGAAAACTATTATCTCTTGTACTACACCCCGAAAAACTACAAATCGGACGGGAAATTTAAAAATATTCAGGTGAAAATCAAGGGGAAAAATTACAAAATTGCCCACCGAGCCGGTTACATCGCGGATTGATAATAAGTTCCATAAATTTACGGGGGATCGTTAGAGATCAACGACGTCAGTTGTCGAGAAGTGAACGTAGGTGAAGCATTCGGGGATGTGGGAGTCGTAGACGCTGTGTTTGTTGAAAGCCCAGCCTGCTGAAGGCTGAACCGGTGTGCCGCTAAGGTCGAAGGCTTCGAAGCGGGAAAAATCCATCCGCCAGGTATCGCCGTCTTGAGGCGGAAGCGAGCGACCATCTGATAACATCTCCATCCCTTTCCACGGGAATACTAGCTCCACGGTCCATCCCTTATCGACATCTGCGTTGTCGTTGAGAGTTCCCTCCACCTGAACAGCGCCCCTCATTCCAGGGAAATCCCAGTCCAGGAAAGCCCATCGTTTTCCGCGCGGATGTTTGCCGAAACGCATGCCGTCCTGGAAGCCTCCCAAAACATCCACCCGCTGGGAAAGCAGATCGAACTCCGGCTTATCGAAAACGCTCCCTTTTTTGTAAGCATCCTGCCAGATGAAAAAGACCTCATAAACCGTGCCCAAGGCGTTTATCTCGAACTCATAGTAGCAATCTTTCCCGGCAATGAAGATTTCCACATCGTTTTCCATGTATATGGGAGAATCCCTCTCAATGAATTTCGCTTGGACATGAGGCTCCTCCACCCAAAATCCGATGTATAAATTCTTTTCGTCCCAGAGGGCAGCCATCCGCGTGTCCAGGGGAGCAGGCTCTCCAGTCACCAGATCCACGAACCTTGGTGATTTTGGTGCTTTTTTCCAGGAAATTTCATTCAAATGACCGTCGATGTCGATGGTCTCCTTCGTTCGATAACATATGTAATGCCCGATATCTTCATCCCGACAGCTGTAATGTTTTGTCATTTTTCCCTCAAGTATTGGCTTTTTCACTTGTTCATTTTTACACAATAGGAAAGATCTGTCGAGGAACCTCTACTAAGGATGTTTTTTTTCTTTGCCATCATGCATGTCCGCAGCGTCATTGAGGATATAGCCATTCTGATTCGTCCTTCGAGGGAATCCGACGAAGTAGGACGGCGAGTATGTATTGAGCACGACTGTTTCAACGAGTGAAAGATCCGGACAAACACAGGAACAGAAGCCATGGTTGCAGGAATTAGGAATAAACGTGCGGAGTTACGCAGCCGCCGAGAAGGCCGATGAGTGAATGGCGTTTAAGATCCTCATTAGAGCGGAGGACAAACCTGATGGCATAGATAACCTTCCTTTTTTCTTTTATTGAAAATGGGCATTTCTTTTTATAGAATGCTGGTACAATGCTCACATATCTGGTATTCGAGAGCCAAAATCGATTCATAATTTAAAAGAAAGGAGGGGAGAGATGAAACAAAAAAAGCTTTCCCGGCGTCAATTCATCGGCACGGCATCAACCGTTGCGGCTACCCTGGCGATCAGCCCTATCGGGGCCGCGAGTAAAAATTCGAAAGGCCTCCAAACCAAATCCGGATTTAAGCTCAAGTACGCTCCTTATTTCGGGATGTTCGAGGCCCATGCCGGGAAGGATCCTATCGACCAGATAAAATTCATGGCTGACCAGGGTTTCAGGGCCATGTTCGATAACGGGCTGATGCGGAAGGACCCGTCGCTTCAGGAAGCTATCGCCAAAGAATTGGACCGCCTGAACATGGATCTCGGGCCGTTTGTCGCTTACGCGGATTTCAAGGTCAAATCTTTTGTCACCCAGGATAAAGAAATCAGATCCATGCTGGCGGACACGATGAATAAAGCTATAGAAACTGCCAAGCGGGCCAGTGCGAAATACACGCTCGTCGTTCCCGGCCGGTATGACGAAAGCCTGGAATGGGGTTACCAAACGGCTAATGTGGTGGACAATCTTAAATTCTGCGCGGAAATGTTGGAACCATCGGGATTGGTCATCGTCATCGAACCCTTGAATCCCTGGGATCACCCGGGATTGTTCCTGACGAAAATTCCTCAAGCCTACGAGATCTGCAAGGCTGTCGGGAGCCCAAGCTGCAAGATCGTCGACGACATCTACCACCAGCAGATCACCGAGGGGAACCTGATCCCGAATATCGACCGTGCCTGGGACGAGATCGGCAGCTTCCATGTGGGAGACTCTCCAGGCCGCAACGAACCCTTAACCGGGGAAATCAATTATAAGAACATATTCAAGCATCTTCATGGGAAAGGATACAACGGGACGATCTGCATGGAGCATGGAAAAAGCAAGGAAGGAATTGAAGGGGAAAAAACTTTAATAGAAGCCTATCGCTTTTGCGATGATTTTTAGGAGGGATTATGGAAGGAAACAATAAAAAAACAAAGGGAAGTATGTCCCGGCGGGACTTTATCAAGGCCACGTCGGCCGTCTCGCTGGCAGCCGCGGTGTCGAGAGTCGGCCCCGTGTTTGCCCAAGGCTCGGATAAACTCCGGGTAGGCCTTATCGGCGCCGGCGGAAGAGGAACGGGCGCAGCCATGGACTGTATCAATTCTTCGCCCAACATCGTGATAACCGCCGTTGGGGACATCTTCAAAGACCGGTGGGAGGGCTCGATAAAGCGGCTCCAGGAGAGGCTCCCGAAAGAAAGCGTTGCCGTCAACGCGGATTCCTGTTTTGACGGATTCGACAACTACAAAAAAGTGCTGGCATCGGACATCGACATGGTTATCCTTGCGTGCCCGCCTCATTTTAGGGCCAAGCACCTGAGGGCAGCGGTGGAAGCGGGCAAACACGTTTTTATGGAAAAACCTGTGGCGGTGGATCCCCTAGGTGTGCGTTCGGTGATTGAAAGTGCGGAAATGGCCAAACAAAAAGGTCTGGCCATCGTGGCCGGGACCCAGCGACGCCATCAGAACCATTACCTGGAGATCACCAAACGGGTCCTCAATGGGGACATCGGTGAGATCATGGCCGGGCAGTGCTACTGGAACATGGGCGCGCTGTGGATTCGTGCGGCCTACGAAAACTGGATCAATTATCAGACGGGCGACTGGTCGGATATGGAGTGGCAGATCCGCAACTGGCTCTTTATGACATGGCTTTCCGGGGACCACATCGTGGAACAGCATGTGCACAACCTGGATGTGATCAATTGGTTCATCGGTGCCCATCCGGTAAAATGCATGGGCATGGGTGGCCGTCAGGTTCGCACCGGTCCAGAGTTCGGCAACATCTTCGATCACTTTGCCATCGAGTATGAATATCCCAATGGTGCGCGGGTGATGAGCATGTGCCGCCAGACACCCGGATGCGCGGATAATGTGTCCGAACGGGTGTTCGGCACAGAAGGTATGGCCTACACTGATGGGGCCAGCGGCTATATCAAAGGAGCCAAGGCTTACACGGTGGAAGAAGAATCGCCCAATCCCTATGTGCAAGAGCATGCCGACTTGATTGCCAGCATAAGGGCGGGGAAACCCTTGAACGAGGGAAAACGGGTTGCTGAAAGCACGCTAACGGCGATCATGGGGCGGATGAGCGCCTATACAGGTCGTGCCCTGAGTTGGGACTGGGCGATGAATGCCTCTAAGCTGGACCTTTCTCCGCCCCGATACGAATTCGGCGATCTTCCACTGACCCCTGTAGCGATCCCGGGAAAAAGCGAACTGATTTAGGTCCATTCTCACTTAAATCTGAAGTTTTGCAAAAAACTTCAAGGAATATACATAATAAGCCTGGTTACATCGTTCGCTCGTGAGGTATTCAGGCAGAGAAGGTTGATCATGAAAAAAGATCCAAAAAAAATGAACATGACGCGCAGACAATTTATTAAACTGTCTGCCACAGCTGTGGGTGCGATAGGCTTTCCACACATCGTTCCTTCCTCAGTTTTGGGGAAATCCGGGGCCATCGCCCCATCCGATCGCATCGTCATGGCGGGCATCGGATTCGGCATGATGGGGATTCCCAACATGCAAGCTTTCCTCGAGAAGGATGAGGTGCAGTGGGTGGCGGTCTGTGATCTCGATGAGAATCACTTGAAAGAAGCCCAGGATATCGTAAACCAGAAATATGGCAACACGGATTGTGCGGTGTACAAGGATTTCAGGGAACTCTATAAGCGCACGGATATCGATGCGGTGTCCATCGCGGTACCCGACCACTGGCATGCCATTTTGGCAATTGCCGCAGCCCGAGAGGGTTTTGATATCTACGCGGAAAAACCGCTTTCCCATGACCTATTGGAAGGCCGGGCCATGTGCGAGGCCGTGAAACGATACGGCCGCATCTGGCAGACAGGAAGCTGGCAGCGCTCTGTGGACAATTTCCACCACGCCTGCGAGCTGGTCAGGAACGGCCGTATCGGCAAGATCCAAAAGGTCGAAGTCGGACTTCCTGAGGGCCACTATGATTTTGCTGGAACGGCACACCTGAATAAATACGGTCCCCCTCCAGAAGAATTGGACTACGATTTTTGGGTGGGGCCTGCCCCATACAGCGATTACTGCACCGCCCGGGTCCACATGAACTGGCGCTGGGTCATGGATTTTGGAGGAGGCCAGTTGATGGACTGGGTGGGGCACCACGTGGACATCGCTCACTGGGGCCTGGATTTCGACCACACTGGACCTGTGGAGATCGAAGGGTGGGGAGAATTTCCCCGGAAAGGCATCTGGGACAGCCCGACGCGATATTATGTCAAAGCCAAATATGCCAACGGCACTCCGATGGACATTGCCGGCGGTTTTGATGAAATTTGGGGCGGTACCAAATGGATCGGGGAACACGGTTGGGTCTGGGTCAACCGGGGAACTCAGCGAACCGATCCCCCCGAGCTCTGGGATGACTTTATCGGGCCCGGCGAAAACCGGCTGTACAAAAGCCGGGACCACTACCAGAATTTCCTGGATTGTGTGAGGTCCCGGAAACAAACGATCACGCCGATCGAGACCGCCCACCGTTCGGCCAGTGTCGGGCATTTGGGCATTATCGCTATCCAGCTGAGACGGAATATACGCTGGGATCCTGAAACGGAGACCATCCTGGACGATCCGGAAGCCACCCGTTTGCTGGGACGTGCCTACCGCAGTCCCTGGCAGCGCGGATTATAGGGGAATGAAATGAGGATAAAAAAAGAGATAAGATTTTTATGCATGATCGCCTTACTTGGATTTATGCTTTGGACGAGTGCCCCCAACGCGGTAAGTTCACCATCACCCGATGTCATCAAAACCTTGATTTTAACCGGTCAAAACAACCACAACTGGAAGGCCTCCAGCCCGATCCTCGAACAGATCCTGGATGACTCGGCTTTGTTCGAAGCGGAGGTGGCCACCAGCCCTCCAAGGGACGGGAATATGGCGGAGTTTTCTGTCGATTTTTCGCCTTACCGGCTGGTGGTTCTGGACTACAACGGGGACGATTGGCCTGATCCTGTGAAACAGGGTTTTTTGGATTTCGTACGGTCCGGAGGCGGAGTCGTGGTCTACCATGCCGCGGACAATGCTTTTCCTCAGTGGAAGGAATTCAACCAAATCATCGGCCTTGGGGGCTGGGGAAACCGGGATGAAAAATCCGGCCCATATGTCTTTTGGCAGAACGGCAAAGTGGTGCGGGAAAGTAGCCCTGGGGGCGGCGGCTATCATGGGGACCAGCATGCCTTTACTGTCATCAACCGTGATGCCTCCCATCCCATAACGAGAGGATTGCCCGAAAAATGGATGCATGCCAGGGATGAACTGTACAGTCTTTTACGCGGCCCAGGTGAAAACATGCACATCCTGGCAACGGCTTACAGCGATCCCGCTACGCGGGGGACCGGGCGGGACGAGCCGGTTTTATTCACTGTCACCTATGGGAAAGGACGGATATTCCACACCGTTCTCGGCCATGCCATGGGCGATGGTCCCCATCCAGCCATGCAGTGTGTAGGTTTTATCGTGACCTTCTTGCGGGGTGCAGAATGGGCCGCAACCGGAAAGGTTACCCAGGAGATCCCCGGAGATTTTCCGGCCGTTTTCCGTGAAAAAGGAACACCCGACGATATTCGCCTTTGGCTGGATTACCGTCAACCCGACCTGAAGAAGATATTGGGAAAGGCGGCGACCTATGATTATGGGCAGGATGAGGAAGTCCTGGCCGGTTTGCGCGATTATGTGCGTGCCAACAGGAATTCACCTGCGTCAAAAAAAGCGTGCGAAAGACAGCTTGCAGATTTTCTGATCTCTGATGCAACTCTTGCGGCAAAACTGGCCGTCTGCCGCCATCTGCGGGAGATCGGGTCGGCGGCTTCTGTGCCCGTGCTGGGGAAAATGTTGCTGCAGGCAGAAACATCGGATATGGCCCGGTATGCCCTGGAAAAAATATCCGGCATTGAGACAGAAAGAGTTTTGGTAGACGGATTATCCCAAGCCGACGGCAATATCCGGCTCGGGATTATAGATTCGTTGGGCAACGGCAAAGCCCTAAGTTCCGTTTCGCCTTTGGCGAAGTTGCTATCCGGGTTGGATGAGAGGGAGGCCATTGCCTCGGCTGAAGCTTTAGGAAAGATCGCGTCGACAGAAGCCACTTCTGTTCTTGCCGAAGCCCTGGATCAGACATCCGGATCTAGAAGAGATCATGTCGCTTCTTCCCTTCTCCATTGTGCGGAAATTCAAGCGGCAAAAAAACAAACTGGGGTGGCAGCTGGAATCTACCAGCGTCTGATCGATACCGATCTTCCTTTGCCGATCCGGCAGGCAGCCATGAGAGGACAGATCGCTTTATCCGGTGATATGGCGAAGAAAAAAATCATCGATGTGCTTAACGGGAAAGATCCAGATTGGTATGCGCCGGCCATAGCGATGGTGGAGGTCTTTTATGACACAGCGAGCATCCAGGACGTGCATCCCCTATTGCCCAATCTTCCGGCAGAGAACCAGATTCAGTTGCTCCAGGCGCTGTCTCATTTTCGGGAGGATGGAGTTCGTGAGTCGATCCTTTCGGCTGTCGAGAATCCGGATTCCTTGGTAAGGATTGCTGCCCTGAAATCCCTGGAAAGCGCCGGTAATTACACGGTCGTGGAATTTCTTGCATCCCATGCGGCCCGATCCCAGGGAAATGAACAACAGGCAGCGCGTGCCAGTTTATGGGGATTGAAGTGTGGCCGAGCCGATCAGACGATTCTGACGAACCTGGTCAAAAACCTGGATGAATCCTTCCAGCACGAGCTCATCCTGGCCGTTGGCGAACGCAGGATAAAAGAGGGGCTGCAAATACTTGTAAGCAGAGCCCAGTATTCAAGCGACCGAAACCGCCAGCAGGCCATCCGCGGCCTGAAAAACATCGCTTCCCCTGCCGATCTTCCTTTGCTCGTCGATCTTTTATTGGGTCTGAGCAAAGAAATAGACCAATTGGAAATGTCCAGCACCATCGCAACTGTAACAGCCCAAAGTCCGCAACCCATCGGGAGCGCCAGAGCGGTGATTGATAAACTGGATTCGGTTTCCGATGTCAAAGGGCGAAACGCTCTTTACAGAACTCTGGGCAAAATTGGAGACGAGAGCTCACTCCCACTTCTCAGGACAGCTCTTATTGACGAAAATCCTGATGTGAAAGATGCTGCCGTGAGGGCGTTGGCAGAGTGGCCCACGGTATCAGCAGAGGAGGATTTGTTGCACATCGCCAAAACAGCCGATACACCCGTGCATAAAGTGCTGGCCTTGCAAGCTTATATAAGGATGATCGGGATGGAGCCCTACCGGTCTCCCATAAGTGCTGTCCAGTCGTTCAAAGAGGTGTTGGGCTTGGCCAGGCCAGAGGATGAAAAGCTGATCCTTGGAATCCTGCCCACTTTTGCCTCCCCTGAAGCGTTGGAACTGGCTCAGTCACTTCTCCAGGACAAAGAGGTCGAAGCCGAAGCTAGAATGGCCATCGAAAAGATTGAAGAAAAGCTCCATAAAGACTAGACATATTGTACAGCCTATTGTACAATAAATAAAGGTGGTGCTATGGATAAAACAATCGGGATCTCTGAGCTAAGAAAAGATATTTCATCAAAAGTCAAGGAGGTTCATGAAGATCGTTCACGCTACATTATCATCCAGCGTTCCAAGCCCAAAGCAGTTCTCATGAGCCCTGAAGAGGTGGAGACTCTTGAGATTATGGCAGACAGAGAAATACTCGAAGAGATCAAACAAGCGAAAGAAGATATCCGAAAAGGTCGATTTGTCTCCTATGAGGAATTTTTTCAGAAAAAAAGTCCAAACAATCTTGAATGAAGTATTTTTATCTCACCAATACGGTTCAGAAGAAATTTCAAAAATTACCTAAAGACATTCAAGTAAGAATAGAGGATGCCCTCAGAGAAATTTCGCTGAATCCATACGTGGGAAAAAAACTTATGAGCGAGCTGGAGGGGGAATATTCTTTTAGGATCGGCAGATACAGGATTATATATTTTATGGATGAGATGCAAAACATCTGGATAGAAACTGTCAATCATAGAAAAGATGTGTACAGGAAGAAATAAGCATCAAGATATATTCATTTTCTTGTAAGTTCTTACCTGATTTTTTGTTATAATCGTCCGTTCCGATGTCGAAGCGTTTGGTTTTTGCTCTTTTCCTTTTATTTTCTGCCTTGCTGTTCGCCGATAATCCTCTGACAGCCCCCTCCCCGGTCCAGGCTGTACCCACGGCTTCTCCTATTCAGGTCGATGGGTTATTGAGCGAAGATGTCTGGAAATCGGACGGATTTACCGGGTTTCACCAGTCCGATCCCGATGACGGAGCCCCAGCTTCTGAGAAAACCGTCGTCTGGGTGGCCTTTGACAAAGGCAACCTATATGTGGCCGCCCGTCTGTACGATAAAAAACCTGAGGGGATCATCAGTCGCCTCGGCCGCCGCGACGCAGAGGTGGAGTCGGACTGGTTCGTTTTTGCTGTCGATCCTTATTATGACAGACGCAGCGGTTTTCAGTTCGCTGTCAATCCGGCCGGGGCCATCCAGGATGGAACCCTGTTCAATGATGAAGGGGTAGACATGACCTGGGATGGGATATGGGAGTATGCTGCCCGTATCGATGATCAGGGATGGACCGTGGAACTGTGCATCCCTTTCCATCAGCTGCACTTCCAGAAAAAAGACAGCTATACGTGGGGTGTCAATTTTTTCAGGACCATCAAGCGCAAAAACGAAAGAACTGTGTATTCTTGGATTCCCAAAGAAGAGAGCGGGTATGTTTCCCGCTTTGCCGATTTAACGGGTTTGAGCGATCTCCGTCCGCGACGCCTGGTAGAAGTGTTGCCCTACAGCGTGGCCCGGGCTGAGTACAGCCCCGCTGTCCCGGAAAATCCATTCCGGACAGGATCGGAGTACACAGGCAACATCGGATTTGACTTGAAATCCGCTCTCCAGACCCACCTGACCCTGAACATGAGTGTGAATCCTGACTTCGGTCAAGTGGAAGTGGACCCGGCTGTGATCAACATCAGCGACCAGGAAACCTATTATGTAGAAAAACGGCCCTTTTTTGTCGAGGGGGCCGATATTTTCCGTTTCGGCGACGGAGGGGCCAATGTGCAGAGAAATTTGGGCTGGAGCGATCCACGCTTTTTTTACAGCCGGCGTATCGGCCGTTTACCCCAAGGACGAGTGCCCCTTCCTGGATTTGTCGACTCTCCTGACTGGACAACCATCCTTGGGTCAGCCAAGATAACGGGGAAAATGGGTGATGGATGGAACCTGGGTGTTATGACAGCCCTCACTCAACGAGAATATGCCCAAGTCGATAACGCAGGAGATCGCATTTCTTATGAAGTTGAGCCGTTCTCTGCATACGGTGTCGTCAGAGCCTTGAAGGAGATCGATGGAGGAAACCAGGGTCTGGGATTCATTGCAACGGGGACCTGGCGAGATCTACAGCTGGAAGGATTGAAGAACCTGTTGCCCGAGAGCGCCTTGAGCTTGGGCTTGGATGGATGGTCTTTTTTGGATCGTGATCGCACTTGGGTGATCACGGGCTGGGTCGGGGGAACGAGGGTCTCAGGATCTCAGGATTCCATCTCCCGGTTGCAATTGTCCTCCCTCCACTATTATCAGCGGCCGGATGTGGATTATGTGGATTTCGACCCCACTGCCACCTCGCTCAATGGTTGGGCCGGGCGGATTTTTGTCAACAAACAAAAAGGATCCTTTGTGTTCAACACCGCCCTAGGGGCGATGTCCCCGGGATTCCACGCCGTGGACTTGGGCTACCACACGAGGGGAGATGTTATCAATGGCCATGTGGAGGCCGGATACCAGTCCTTTCATCCGGGCAAAGTCTTCCGCAACTGGAAGGTGACATTTGCCACCTACCGGAGCTATGACTTCGGAGGCATCCGGACGGATGAAAATTACATCCTCAACGCCACAGCCCAGCTTTTGAACTACTGGGGAGGAAACCTGTATTTGAGCTACGATCCCAACCGCACCAGCCATTATCTCACGCGAGGAGGTCCTTTGGCCGCCTACCCTTGGGGAGCCTCCATCCAGCCCAGCATTACCAGCGACAACCGGCGGCGTGTGGTTTTCGGGCTTTCCGGACATTACCGGGACCATCCATTCGGAGCCTACAATTATTCGTTCGGGGCTTCTATCCGGTGGAAGCCCAGCAGCAATTTCAGTATATCCATAGAACCGGAATATTCCTGGCGGCATTCTGTCGGTCAATACATCAGCCAGGTTGCCGATCCTCTCAAGGCAGAAACCTATGGGATTCGTTACATTCTCTCGAATGTCATCCAGGAGACCGCCTCCATGGAGATCCGTCTCAACTGGATTTTTACCCCCAGGCTCAGCCTACAGGCCTATTTGCAGCCTTTTTTAGGAACCGGGGATTTTTTCAATTACAAGGAGCTTCGAGCGGCTCTCACTTTTGATTTTGATTCTTTTGGGGAAGGGGCCTCGACGATAAGTCGTGATGCCGGCGTATACACGGTGGATCCAGATGGGCCTGGACCCAGTCCGCCGTTTTCCTTCCGCGATCCTGATTTTAATCTCAAATCTCTGCGGGGGACCGTTGTCTTGCGCTGGGAGTACCGTACCGGTTCCACCATTTATGCGGTCTGGACCCAGAACCGTGCCAATTATTCCTATCCTGGCGACTTCGATTTTAACCGGGATCTGTCTCTCATGCTCCGTGCTCCCGGAGATAACATTTTCCTCCTCAAGGTCAACTATCGCTTCACTTTGTGAATGTCTTCCTCTTTTGGTAGCATCTCAATTTCCTTGATACCAAAAGGCTCTATAATAGCTTTTGTGAATGGTTTTGCTCCCGTGAAGATTTTTAGCGTCATTCCTTTACCCCCTTCTCGGCGGCGTTGAACTGTGCACGATAACACCCATCTCTTCTCCTTAATCCTCTGTTCCCGTTTTTGTCCGCAACTCGTATCCTTTGGCAAAGTCGTGCTCAATACAGCAACGCCGTCTGACCGAGTCAGATACCCTCGAAGCGCGGTAGGAATGTCTAAATCTTCAATAGTCGCTTCGACCATTCCCAAAAGTCCTCGTTATTGCGGAAAGTATGATGCCGCTTTTTTATTTTTCGACTTTGAAAATTTGATCTGTTTGGATTAGTATATAGTGGCATTTGTGACCATTTTTGTCAGGAGGTGAGGTTATGATCGAAGGAAGCTCTTCGGGAAATAAGATAAAAAAACTGACTTACGGAATGGTCGGGGGAGGACAGGGGGCCTTCATCGGCGAAGTGCACCGGAAATCCATCGCCCTGGATGGGAAGGCCGAACTGGTTGCCGGCTGTTTTTCTCAGGACCACCAAAATTCCCTTGCTACAGGAAAAACGTTGGGGCTGGATGAGGACAGATTGTATACGTCTTACGAAGAGATGATGGAAGCCGAAGGGCAACGGGAAGATAAGATCGATTTTGTGGTCATCGTCACGCCCAACAGTTCTCATTATGCCATCGCAAAGGCGGCCATGGAAAACGGCATCCATGTGGTCTGCGACAAACCGTTGACCACCGACAGCGGCGATGCCGAAGAGCTGGCCAGACTTTCGGCTGAAAAGGACCTGCTTTTCTGCGTGACCTATACCTATACCGGATATCCGGTGGTCAAACACATCAGGGGAATGATCACCAAAGGAGATCTGGGCGATATCCGTTTCGTCAATGCCGAGTATCCGCAGGAATGGCTTTCCACGCCTTTAGAAGAAAGCGGACAGAAACAGGCCGCATGGAGAACGGATCCCGGACTGACCGGCATTTCCAATTGTGTGGGCGACATCGGCAGCCACATCGAAAATATGGTGTCTTACTTGACCGGATTGAAGATCCGATCCCTGTGTGCCCGTTTGGATACCTTTGTGGCAGGAAGGACTCTGGACGACAACGCCTCCATCATGGTCGATTACGACAGCGGTGCAAAAGGCCTGTACTGGAGCTCTCAGATCGCTGTGGGCCATGACAATGGCCTCAGGGTGAGGATTTACGGCACGAAGGGATCTATCGAGTGGTCCCAGGAGAATCCCAACTACGTCAAAGTTTGCGATCTGGATAAACCGGCCGCCATTATCAGCCGGGGAAGGGATGACCTTTATCCGCACGCCCAGGGTTATTCACGGATTCCGTCCGGCCATCCGGAAGGCTATTTCGAAGCTTTTGCCAACATCTATTCCACTTACTGCGATGCGTTGAGCAAAAAGCTTGCCGGTGAACCCTTGACGGCCGAGGAGATGGACTTTCCGGGTGTAGCGGAAGGTGTGCAGGGTGTAAGATTTATCGAAAAATGTGTGGAGAGCTCTAAAAAAGGAGCTATCTGGATAAACTTTTAGTACTGGAACATTTGCGAGTCAAGATGGCTGTAGCGATGAGGAAGTAACCTATGAAGTTGTAGTGGACTACTGCGAATGGGTTACAACGAAGTCGATGCAATGAGATTGGCTCGCCCGAAGGGTAATAAATGTCGATTAAAAGATATAATCGCATAAAAGAATTTTTGTGGATTTATTGCAATATCAGATATTAATCTGATATTGCTAAATTGGAGAGATCGACATTTATTACAAATGATTCAGGGAGGAGGAGAATATGGGAAGGCCAGTGACTTTATTCACCGGGCAATGGGCGGATCTGCCCTTCGAAGTTATCTGCCAAAAAGCCAGCAGCTGGGGTTATGACGGATTGGAGCTCGCCTGCTGGGGAGATCACATGGAGGTGCGAAAAGCAGCCGAAGACACTGGATATGTGGAAGAAAAAAAGAAAATCCTCGAGAAATACAATCTGAAGTGTTGGGCTTTAGGTGCCCACCTGGCCGGCCAGTGTGTGGGTGACAGGCCGGATGAACGCTTGGATGCCTTTGTCTCGGATGACATAAAGGGAAAACCCGACGAGATCCGCCAGTGGGCTGTCGAGGAGATGATGATCACAGCCCGGGCAGCCAAAAACATGGGTTGCTCGGTAGTCAATGGATTTATGGGATCGCCCATTTGGGCTTTCTGGTATTCCTTCCCACCGACGACCGACGAGATGGTGGAGGAAGGTTTCCAGAAGATTCGAAAGCTGTGGACGCCGATTTTCGACGAGTTCGACCGCCTGGGTGTGAAGTTTGCCCTCGAGGTCCATCCCACCGAGATCGCCTTTGATTTGTACTCCACGAAAAAACTATTCGAAGTGTTCGAAAACCGACCCACATTGGGATTGAACTTCGATCCCAGCCATCTCGTTTGGCAAGGGTTGGAGCCGCACATGTTTATCCTGGAGTTTCCGGAAAGGATATACCACACGCACATGAAGGATGTGGCGGTCACTCTGGATGGGAAAGCCGGCATTCTTGGATCGCATCTGCCTTTCGGTGACCTGCGCCGTGGATGGAACTTCCGGTCTTTGGGGCACGGCGACGTGAATTTCGAAGACATCATCCGGGCCCTGAACGATATCGGCTACAATGGTCCCCTTTCTGTCGAGTGGGAAGACAACGGCATGGACCGGGAATTCGGTGCCCAGGAGTCTGTGGAATTTGTGAAGAGCATAAACTTCGCACCTTCGGATGTGGCGTTCGATAAGGATATGAAGGGCTGATCAGACGAAAATATACGGCCTGCAAAGGCCAGAATTCATGGAATTAGCGAGAGATTTTTATGATTGAATCTAACCAGGGCAAAAAAGGTAAAAAGCTTTCCCGGCGGGATTTTCTCAAGTCTTCGGCATCGGCCGGATTGGGCGTGGCTTTGGCAGGCCCTGCTCTGGCCAAGTCTGCTGCAGCGCGCAGGATGCAGGAAGAGAAAAAGCCGGCAGAGCTGAACATCGCCGTGATCGGCACGGGCCTTCAGGGGAGAGTGTTAATCGAGTCCATGCTGCGCATTCCCGAAGTCCGCATCACGGCTATCTGCGACATTTGGGAGTACAGCCAGCAATACGCCAGCCGGTATTTGGCGAAATACGGTCAGGAAGTCAGTGTGTACGAGGACTACAGGGATCTTCTGAGTAAAGAAAAGAACCTGGATGCTGCGGTCGTGGCTTCTCCTGATTGGATGCATGCCGAACACGCCAACGCCTGCTTGGAAGCCGGCCTCCACGTGTACTGCGAGAAAGAGATGTCCAATTCGCTGGCCAAGGCCAAAACCATGGTGGAGACAGCCCAGCGGACAGGAAAACTTCTCCAGATCGGGCACCAGCGCCGGAGTAATCCCCGGTACATCCACGCGATCGATAAGCTGATCCATGAAAAAAAAATCTTGGGACGGGTGAATGTGATATATGCCCAGTGGAACAGCGCCAAAAGCGAGATGCTGGGCTGGCCCAACAGATATGCCATCCCCCAGGCAACCCTGTCTAAATACGGATACCGGTCCATGACCGAGTTCCGGAACTGGCGGTGGTTCAAAAAATACGGGGGAGGCCCCCTGGTCGATTTGGGCTCCCATCAGATCGATCTTTTCAGCTGGGTTTTAGGGGCACATCCCAAATCTGTGGTGGCCAGCGGAGGCACGGATTATTACAAAGATCGGGAACTGTATGACAATGCCATGGCCATCTATGAATTCGATACAGAATCCGGGCCTGCCCGCGCCCTGTACCAGGTCCAGACAACGACAAAACACGGGGGATTTTATGAAGCTTTCATGGGGGAGAACGGCTCGATCGTTCTGTCTGAAGTTCCCCAGAGGGGAGACTGGGCCATGCGGGAAGCCCATGCTCTGGAATGGGATTCTTTGGCCAGGGATGGGTTTCTCAAAACAGAAAAACCTCCTCTCCAAAAGGTCGACACCAAAAATGTCTTCCTGGATGTGAGGGTCACGGCCGAAGCGGGCCGTTGGCCCCTTCCAATAGAGCTGGCCAAACCCGCGCATCAACCCCATCTTGAGAATTTTTTCAGCGCTATCCTTCATGGCACGCCGTTGAGCTGCCCGGCCGAAATCGGTTATGAGTCGGCTGTTGCTGTTTTAAAAGCCAATGAAGCCGTGGCGAGCCGCCGGATAATGGCGCTACGACCCCAAGACTTTAAAACATGAAATACGAACGAAAGTCCTTTTTGGTTATGATCGTGATTCTATTTAGCCTTGGCTTGTCCCTGTTTTTACTCGCCCAAAAAACCGATAAGAAAACGACCTGGGACGGAAGCCGCACTACAGCTGTGCACTGGCTGCAGCTTAAAGACGAATTCGACCAGATCATCGTTTCTTCCGATTCCTACGCGCTGCCCTATTCGAGCAAATTCACCTGCGCACCCTGCCATGACTACAGCACCATACAAGAAGGACTGCATTTCAATGCTCTCTCATCAACTCAGCATGGCCGTCCTGGCGAGCCCTGGATTTGGGTGGATCAGAAAACGGGGACCGTGCTGCCTCTATCCTACCGTGATTGGCCGGGTGTCTGGAATCCTGGATATCTGGGTTTGACGCCCTGGGATTTTACCATGCTTTTCGGCCGGCATATGACAGGGGGAGGTGTTGCGGAACCGGAGATGGATCAAGTCAGCCCTGAGTCCCGTTGGGAAGTCTCCGGAAAACTGGAGATAAACTGCATGGGATGCCACAATGCTTCGAGGCAGCAGAGCCACAGCGAGTGGGCCAAACAGGTCTTGCGTCAAAATTTCCGCTGGGCAGCCACAGCGTCTTCAGGATTGGGAGAAGTGGGAGGCATGGCGTCCCGTCTTCCCGGGACATGGGATATTTTTGATGGCCCCAATCCGGATGATACCGAGTGGGCTGTGGTTCCGGAAGTCCGGTACTGGCCTTCCCAATTCGACAGCAAACAACGGGTGTTTTTTGACATTGCTCCCAAGATCCTTGACCAACGCTGCTTGGCCTGTCATTCGGTGACCCCCGTTGGTGAAAACAGGCTCACCGCCCACCTGGACATCCATTCGGCGGCAGGAATTGGATGTGTGGATTGCCACCGGAATGATATCGGCCACAGCATGACCAGAGGTTATGAAAAGGAAGCCGAGGATTATCAAGACGATGCAAAAAGTGAATTTTCCTGCTGGGGATGTCACATGGATAAAAACCTATCCAAACGTGGCAGCAAAACTGCAGGCCGCCTGGGAGCGCCCTATCCCGAACATTCGGGAATCCCGGCGGTTCATTTCGAGAGACTCTCCTGCACGGTTTGTCATTCCGGTCCTCTTCCGTCAAAAAAATCGATCCGCTTCAAAACATCCCGGGGTAACCGCTTGGGTATTTATGGAATTGCTCAGTGGTCCACCGAGTGGCCGCATATCGTCGAACCGGTGTTCGTGAAAGATCGATCGGGTAAGATAGCGCCACACCGGCTTATGTGGCCATCTTTTTGGGGGAAACTGGAGGGAGAAAATATCACACCCTTATTGCCGTCGGATGTGGCAGGGGCCGCAGGAGATATCCTGATGGTCGAGGAGAATGTGGTCCAGGTTCTAAAGGCCATTTCTTTGTACGGAGAGATCGACGGTGTGCCCGTGCTCGTTCTTTCGGGTAATGTTTACGAACCCAACGTGGATGGCCTGCTGACTGTATCACCTTATCCTGGTGAAAAGGTTGATGCAGAGATTTATTGGGCGATCAAAACCGATGAAAAAATTCTTCCGCTTATCCCCGAGTTCGATCCCGGCGCTGAAGAGCCAGACATCGATGCAGAAACCCGTGTCGAAAATGTCCTTATCGCTTTGGCTACTATCGAGAATATGCCAGGAAAACCTGCCATCATCTATAAAAAAACCATGTTCCACCAGCCCGAAGGATACTTGGAACTGGCGGAATGGACAGGAGAGTCTGTTGCCAATCCAGAACTTGTTTGGTTGGAAGAGGGTAAAAACATACCCGTTGTTTCCGGTTTTCAGGCTCGGTCGATCAATACCACGGTCGGGTCTAAACAAACCCTGTCAGAGGAACAGGTGGCTCTTGTCCTCCAATCTCTTTCCGAGAATGACGCGGAGAAATCTCTTTATGTCTATGTGTCAGGGGGAAAGGTCTTTAGGCTAGGCGAAGAGGGAAAACTGCTGGATAGCAACATGCCTGCCGCAGAGCCTGTCGTTTGGCCACTAGGCCATCGGGTGCGGCCGGCCCAGCAATCCCTGGGAGTAAAGGGCTGCACGGATTGTCATTCGGAGAGTTCGGCCTTCCTGTTCGGAAAAATTGAGGGGAACGGGCCTCTAAAAACTGAAAAATGCGACACTCGTTCTGCCCATTCCTTCATGAATTTGGACTTGCCTTATCAGAAACTTTTCGGGCTTTCCTTCCGGGTACGTCCGCTGTTGAAAGTGGTGTTGTTCGTGGTGGCGGTTGTCGTGGGCGCGATGCTTTTTATCATACTGATGGTGAATTTGGGCCGGTACACAGGGCTTTTCGAAAAAAGGAGAGGATCTTGATTTTTGGTATGATATCCATTCTCTGTTTGCTTGCCCTTTTTTTCCTGCTGTCCCATCACAGATTTCGGCGCAGCCCTGAGGAAAGTTATTTTCCCTGGCTACAAGGCCGGATACCCATCCTTATCAATACCTCCTGGATAGAGCGATCCAAGGTGATCTATCGTTCCTGGTTCATCCAGAGATACCCGGCCAACCAGCAGTGGATATTTTTGGGCCTGGCATCGAGCTATGGGTACTTGGTTTTGAGCGGCTTTCTTTTTGCACTCATCAGAGTCCGGCTGTTCGGTTTGGCTTTGCTCCTTCATGTCGTCTTGGGAGCTCTTTTTGCCGTGTGCTTGTGCCTGGCAGTCCTTTTGCGGGCCCGATTTTACACGTGGAATGAGGAAGATGCAGCACCTGCGAATCGCGCGACAAAGGAGGGAAAACGGAAAATCTGGCAGGTCCTCCTGTTCTGGATTTTTGTTGCCTCGGGATTCGTTCTTGTCGTGACGGCCCTTTTCCAGATGCTCCCGCAGTTTTCTCTAATGGCGCAATTGATCGTTTTTGAAGTCCACCGGTATGCTGCTCTGGAAATTCTTCTGGCAGGTATCGCGTTTATCTATTTTTCCCTGGTTGATGATGGCCGATGAAGGATAAACACAGAAAATCCGTCTTCCGCTTCGCCCACTTTGCGATGGGAACCACTTTTGAAATCCTGCTGGCTGAGGAAGATGAAGATTATTCCCGGCAGATTTCCCAGGCCGTTTTTGCGGAAATCGATAGGATCAAGGATCTCATCAGCCGGTTCAATCCCTCCAGCGAGATCGGACAGATCAATCGCCTTCGAGCCGGCCAATCGTTACGGATCGGAGTGGAAACTTACGAATGTCTAAAAACCGCCCTGGCCTTGCATTCTGAAACCGATGGGGCCTTTGACATCAACATAGGTTCCCTGATGAAATACAGGGAGGTAGAGATTTCCGAATCCCGCCCTATAAGGACGGATATCCAGAAACAATTGAAGCTGTTCCAGAAATCAAGAGGATATACAGTCAAATATCTTCCGACCAAGGAAAAGGAAAAACCCACGGAAATGAACCTGGACCTTGGGGGCATAGGAAAAGGTTTTGCTCTCGACTGCACCTTGGAGATTCTTTCCGATTGGGGAGTGGAAAGGGCCCTGGTGCATGGGGGAACCAGCACAGCTCTGGCTTTGGGGACTCCACCCGAAGGCCTGGGGCAAAGGAAGGGCTGGCCTGTGGGGATCGGGGGGGATTGGGAGTGTCCGAATACTCCGAAAAAATATTTCTTGAAGGACCGGGCATTGAGCGGTTCCGGGACCGAAGTCAAAGGGGATCACATTTTCGATCCGAGAACGAACAAACCGGCAAAAGGACATCGGGCTGCCTGGGTATCCCATCGATCAGGCGCCGTTGCCGATGCACTCTCTACGGCATTCATGGTCATGAACACCGAGGAAGTACGGGCCTACTGCGATGTGCATCCGGATGTCTGGGCGCTGGTGGTCATCGACCCCAAAACCTGCCAGGTGTTCAACCCTGACCTAGCTTTCCAATAATCGGAAAGATAGCATTGGAGAATGTTTTTGCTTAGTTCAGATTTTTCACGCCATTTCCTCAAAGCCCTTCTCGGCACCTGCGGAACTCACGTCATAGCCTTATACCCCAATCAGTGAGTCTCGTGTTGCTCGCTCGACATCACCGTTAACATAAAGCGTTGCTCAATACATCCTCGGCGTCCGACTTCGCCGGATTCCCTCGAAGGACATCTCGGAAAGGCTAAATCTTCAATGTCGCAAGAAACATTCTCCAATGCTCTTATCTATCGAGATGGAGAGATGGATTTTTGGGCGGATATCGAGGAAGTGATTTGTCATAAAAAATGTTATACTATGGGGAGAAAATCAGACTGAGGAGCGAACGATGATAAAGAGAATGTTTTTGATATTTTTGGCGCTTCCGCTTCTTTTCTTGTTCGTATGGGATACAGGAATTGCCTTTCAAGATAATGGCCAGGAAAAAGTTGTATTGGAGCTTAAATTGCCCAAACCCATGTTTGTCGGGACGCCGCGCAACATCCGGAGTGCGAACCTGGAACGGGTAACCGGGAAAAAGCGCGGCCCTTTTTATGTCCCGGAGGGAACGGAACTGCTTTCGCTGAATAAGCCCGTGACAGGAAGCGACACAGCACCGGTCATTGGCGAGCTGGAGTTTGTTACCGACGGCGAAAAATCCGGGGAAGAGGGGTATTTCGTGGAGCTCGGGCCGATGGTCCAGTGGGTCCAGATCGATCTCGAGGATACGTACAGCCTGCATGCCATCCTTATCTGGCACTACCACAGCCAGGCCCGTGTTTACCGGGATGTTATCGTCCAGGTTTCAGAAGACCCGGATTTTATCACCGGTGTGCAGACGATTTACAACAATGACCACGACAATTCTTCCGGTTTGGGGATCGGCAAAGACAAGGAATACATCGAGGTCAATGAGGGGCGCCTGATCGATCCGAGAGGAGTCAAAGCGCGGTATGTGCGGCTTTTCAGCCGGGGGAACACCTCGAACGATATGAACCATTATGTGGAGGTAGAGGTTTACGGCACGCCGGTTAATGAATAAAAAAGCGGCCTTCACTGCGCTGTTTCTGCTTGCTGTCTGTGCAGCCATTCTGTTTCGTGTGGTCCGCCTGGACCTTCGCCCGATGCATCATGATGAGGCCAACCAGGCGGTCAAGTTCGGGGAGTTGCTGGAAAAAGGGGAATACCGGTACGATCCCATCGAACATCACGGCCCTTCCCTGTATTATATTTCGCTTCCCTTCGCCTGGATAAGCTCAGGGAAGTCCTTTGTCGCTCTCGATGAAGTGACTCTGCGTCTGGTGCCGGCGCTTTTTGGGGTGGGGATCGTGCTTCTGTTGCTCCTGCTCAAAGATGGATTCTCCGGTTCGGCCATTCTGTTTTCCGGGATTTTTGCTGCCGTTTCTCCCCTTATGGTTTTTTACAGCCGGTTTTACATCCAGGAAACACTGCTGGTGTTTTTTCTGCTCGGCGTTATTGCGGCAAGCTGGCGCTACCATTTGAGCCGGACATGGGGATGGGCGGCTGCAACCGGCATTTTTATCGGATTGGCGTATGCGACCAAAGAGACATGTGTCATTGCCTTTGGCGCCCTTTTTATGGGCCTGCTGCTGGCCCGGTTGTTCACCAAAGAACCGTTGGGTGAAAAACCGCGTTTGGTGCACGGTTTTATTCTTATAGGATCGGCCGCTCTCGTTGCCTTCCTGTTGTTTTCCTCCTTTTTCCAGAATCCCAAGGGGATCGTGGATTCTATCCTCTCCTTTCAGAGCTATTTTGGTAAAGCGGGGGAGGCCGGGTTCCATTCCTATCCCTGGCCCTATTATTTGAAAATGCTTATTTTTTCCCGCTACGGGAGCGGGCCGGTATGGAGTGAGGCCCTTATTCTGGTCCTAGCGGTTATCGGCAGTGTGGCTGCCTTTAATTCGAACTGGCTAAAAGATCGCTCGCCCTTGTTGATGCGATTTGTCTTTTTTTTCACTTTTATTGCCACCGCAGTATACTCGTTGATTCCCTACAAGACACCGTGGAATATGCTCCCGTTTTTTATCGGGATTATTCTTTTGGCTGGAAACGGAGCCGCCTTCCTTTTGGACCGGAGCAAAAATATGGCGGCCTGGAGCTTGGTCCTAGCGATTTTAGGAGTTGGCGTATTCCATCTCGGGTACCAGGCCCATGCGGCGAACTTTCGGTATTATGCCGATTCAAGGAATCCCTATGTGTATGCCCAGACAAGCACAGATTTTTTGAACCTTGTAAAGAGGGTGGAAGATATCGCCCGCATTCATCCTGACCACAAGGGCATGTTGATAAAAGTCATCACCCATGCCGATGAAGCCTGGCCATTGCCCTGGTATTTGAGAGGTTTTACCCGGGTGGGGTACTGGCAGGATGTGGATGAAGCCGGTACGTTGGAAGATGTTCCGGTCGTTATTTCCTCTATCGATTTAATGGAAAAAATACAGGCAAAATTCCAGGAAACCCATCAGGGGGAGTTTTTCGGATTGAGGCCTGAGGTCTTGCTGGCTGTGCACATCCGTATGGACTTGTGGAAAAAATTCCTGGAAAACAGGCGATAATCCATGGATTTATCGATCGTCCTTCCTGCTTTCGATGAGGAAAAAAAGATCGGCCGCGATGTGGAGGTCGCTGCCGCCTTTATCGATGAAGAATCTGTGTCCGGTGAGGTCATCGTTGTGGATGATGGGAGTACGGACAAAACAGCCGAAGAAGCCCAAAATGCCGCGGTTCCTTCAGCGATCGAACGGAAAGTTATCCGTTTAGACAAAAACCGGGGCAAGGGGAATGCAGTCAAAGCCGGGATTCTGGCATCCAAGGGGGACGTTGTTTTGTTCGCGGACAGCGGCACCTGTGTGCCCTATGCCAATGCTCTGCCACAGATAGAAAGGATCCGCGGAGGAGAACTGGATATCGCCATGGCATCCAGGAGACTGAAAGAGACGGTGATCCATCGAAACAGGAGCATGAAGCGCCGGCTGTTGTCTTCGCTTTTTCGTGTGCTGGCAAGACTTGTCACAGGTGTGCCGCAACGGTTTTCTGACACCCAGTGTGGTTTCAAGGTTTATCGCGGTGAGATAGCCAGGGAATTATTTGCCCAATGCAAGACGACCGGATTTTTGTTCGAGCTGGAAATTTTGCTGCTTGCCTTGAAAAGGGGGTATCGCATCGAGGAATTTCCGGTGGAGTGGACGTGCGACCTGGACACGCGATTAAAACCTGGGAGCGACGCAGGGAGGGTACTAAAGGAAATGCTTCAAGTCCGCTCCATCATAAAAAAAGACAAAGACTAAGCGGTTCTTTTCCATCGGCATATCCTCCGCTCTAGCGAGGATCTTTAACGCCATTCCATCACCGCTCTTCTTGGCGGCGATGAACTGCGCTCGTTAACTCCCAACCTCTGCCATTCAGCCTTGTTCCAATGATTGCTCGGCTCTCTAACCTTTTTGCAAAGTCGAACTCAATACAACATCGCCGACAATCTGGGGACGGGACGTCCACAGATTTTTACCCTCGAAGAACGGGACGTATTGGCTAGATCCTCAATAGCGCTATGGATATCCCCGATGGAAAGAAGCCGATTTGATTAATGGCTGTATAATACAGGTTAACTTATTTATTTTCGAGGTCGCGGATCCAGATGTTGCGGAACCGGACCGGGTTGCCGTGGTCTTGCAGGGAAATGGGGAGCCTGTCTGGGTGAGCTTTGTAAGGGGGTCGTGCTTTATGCGTTGTGGGGCCTATCAGCTCGGCATTGTCGTGCACAAGGATATTGTTGTGGAAGACGGTGAACCTGGCTGGGCTGATCAATTGTCCTTTATCATCGAATCGAGGTCTATGGAATATGATGTCATAGGTTTGCCATTCGCCGGGCGGGCGGCAGGCATTGACCAGAGGGGGGTATTGGGCATAAAGGGCGGCTGTCATGCCGTCGGCGTAAGTTTTGTTGTTGAAGCAATCGAGCACCTGGACCTCGTAAATGTTCATCAAGAACACGCCGCTGTTCCCGCGCTCTTGGCTTTCGCCTTTGACGACGATAGGGGACGCCCATTCGACGTGAAGCTGGCAATCTCCGAAGTTTTGTTTGGTCTGAATGCTGCCGGTCTTGGCGACGACTTCCATGTATTCGTTTTCAATCTTCCAGCGGGCCGGCTGTCCTTTTGCGTCTGTCCATTGGGAAAGGTCCTTGCCGTCGAAAAGGATGATGGCATCAGAGGGTGCAGGAACAGGTTTTCCTGCCGGACCGGGATCGACGACCGGGGGCATCGGCCTTTCTGGATCATGAACCTTCCATTTATCCACTTCCTGGCGTGCGGTTTGCCTGTTGGAATAGACGCCGGCCGATATGATCAGGATAGAGAACACGACAAGCAAAATAGGTTGTTTCATCAGGGCCTCCAGTGTATTACAGGGACCATCCCTGTCTGTATTCTCTGTGAAGATACTCGTTGGCTTCGGGGAGGTTGGTGAACTCCATCTTTTCACCGTTCCATTCCAGTTTGGTGTACTTATCCTGCATCAGGACGGCGACGTTGGCCAGGAGCATGGCTTCTGTCAGGGCTGACGAGTAGGTGAAATCGGTCGTGGATTTTTTGCCGGACTTGATGGCTTCTACCCATTCCTCGTGGATGCCGGGGGAGCGGGGGATGGTTTTTTCTGGTCTTTTATATTCCTGCATTTTGGTTTCGGGGACGATCCGGGGATTGGCGCCATAGGTGCTGCACATGATGTTGCCTTTATCTCCAACGAAGAGGACGCCGCCGCCCTCGTCGCCCATCATTCGGCCTGGTTCTATATCGTGCGGCCGGGGAGGCATCAGCCCGCCGTCATACCAGGTCAGTTTGACAGGAGGCATGGTGCCGCGCTGGGGGAATTCGTAGGTAACAACTTCGGCGAGGGGGTAGGAATCTTTGGTGTATGGGGTGGAGCTGGCTTGTACAGAGGAGGGATAGCCGAGTTTCAGGGCCCAAAAGGGCTGGTCCATCAGGTGGGCGCCCATATCTCCTAGGGCGCCTGTTCCATAATCCCACCACCCGCGCCAGACAAAGTGGCAGAGGGCAGGATGGTATGGCCGGAAGGGGGCAGGGCCCAGCCAGAGGTTCCAGTCCAGGGTCGAGGGCACCGAGGGAATTTCTGTCGGGGCATCGATCCCTTGGGGCCAGATGGGGCGGTTGGTCCAAACGTGGGCCTCCCGTACATCGCCGATGGCGCCATCCCATATCCATTCGTTTATGAGGCGGGCTCCTTCGCCGGCATGCCCCTGGTTGCCCATTTGGGTAACGACATTGGCCTCCTGAGCGGCTTTTTTCAATAATCGGGCTTCTTTGATGGTGTGGGTCAGGGGTTTCTGGACAAAGGTGTGTTTTCCCAGTTTGATGGCCATCATGGCGATGGCGGCATGGGTGTGGTCGGGTGTGCTGACGGTGACGGCGTCGAGATTTTTTTCCTTTTCCAGCATGATCCTGAAGTCTCTGTATTTATTGGCTTTGTTGTACATGGGTTGGTTTTGGGGATCGTTGTTCTCGTGTTTCAGGAAATCGGCCATGTGGGTGTCATCGACATCACACAGGGCGACGATATTCTCGGTGGAAACGCCCCAGATGTCGGATGTTCCCTTGCCGCCTACGCCGACGCAGCCGATGTTCAGCTTGTCGCTGGGTGGCGTGATTCCCGGGCCTCCCAGCACGTGGCGTGGAAGGATCATCATGCCGGCGGCAGCTGTCGCCGACGCTCCGAGAAATTCACGCCGTGAGATCTGAGTTCCTTTTTTTGAAAGATTTTTTTTGGTTGATTTCATGACATTAATCCTTTCATTCAGACTTTTTTCCAAGATTATGGGTGTTTATTCCTTATTAATATACTCTAAACGACCGATAGTCAATATGAAAAGAAAATACCTATTCCAATATTACGGCCAGCAGCTTGTTTTTCATAGCATCCGCTTTTCTCGGAAGTCTACCCTCGATCAAAACTCCGACGTTGGTGGCGATGAAAACATAGGTCTTTTTGGATGGGACATAGAGGAGAAGGCACCCGGCTCCGATCCCGCCTCCGCCATGGCCGTAACCGACAATCCCGCCCTGTGAAAAATAAGAAAGACCCATTCCGTAGACCGGATTTCCTGATTTGTTGTCGACCCAGTCTTGCATGAGCTCAAGAGACGATTTTTTCAGAAGACGGCCTTCCATCAATCCTTTTAAAAACAGCACCGCATCGATGGGTGTGCACACGATGCCGTCGTCACCTTTGAGGCTGGCGACATTGGCCTGCTGCATTTGGGTCACATTCGCAGGAACTCCGGTATTCAAGACGTCCCAGTAAGAGTCGACTAGGTTTTTGTAGTGCAGATATCCAGGATCACTCCGGTAATAAGTATTTATTAGGCCGAGCGGTTTCAGTATGTTTTCGCTGATATAAACAGCATGGTCACCGGTTATGGAATCGGCGATCATGGCCAGAAGCAGGTAATTCGTGTTGGTATACTTATATTGGCTGCCGGGTGCGAATTGCGGGACCTCGTTTGCCAGAAACTTCAGGCAGTCTTCGATCTTGTGAACGGTCAGGGGATGCAGGATTACCAGCGAGACGTATTCAGGGTCGCTGTTATATTCCGGAATACCCGATGTGTGATTCAACAGCATGCGGACATTAATTTTGTCCGCGTTCTTAATGTGTGCACTGTAACGGGCGTCAAGGTATTGAGTAATGGAGGCATCCAGATCGATTTTATCCTGTTCACAAAGTTTCAGGATGGCCGTGGCCATAAAAGTTTTGGAAACACTTTGCAGGTATTGCAAATGGTCCAATGCCATAGGAGTTTTGTCTTCAATCCTGGCGTAGCCTTCCGCATGGGCCCACCACCCTTCCTTCTCTGAGTAGACGGCGATAACGACTCCCGGCAATCCCTCATCGGTGTATTGTTTTATGATGGATTGGATGGTGCCTGCCTTGGAATACTCTCTATTGAGGATGACATCATCGGTTTGCCCTATGACCCATGACGCGGGAAAACTAGCAGCCAAGAGGAGGATAAACATCTGTACAATTTTTTTTGATTTCATCGGTTTGTCCTTTCCTGCGAGTTTTATCAGAACCTTTAATAGAACTCAACCTTCGTAGAATACACACGCTGCAGCCAAGCAGCCTATTCCATTTCCACTGGTTTGGGTTCGAGGCCGAGGTCGCACAGGATCAGGTAGACGGTGAAACCCACGACAAAGGAGATCAGGGTCTCCAGCCCGTACGGGAAGCCGATGCGGGGAATAATGCCGAGGATACCGAAGAAAAATCCCGCAGCCCAGGCGATGTAACCGGCCCAGTTGATGCCTTTCCGCGGCCCGATCCACTTGCCGTTCCTCAAGTAATCGGCTGTCATGGCCCCGATGATCGGCCCGAAGGATGCGCCGATGATCAGGAAAAAACCCACGAGGTTTTGAGAAACGCCTGTTGCTGCAAGCACCGTTCCGACCGCTCCAGCTCCCAGGGTCAGGACGATCCGGGGAATCTTGGGGATCATGGTGGAAAAAGCGTTTCCGGCAAGAAAGGCGCAAAATCCTGTCGGACAGATGCAGGCGATAACGAATACCCAGAACATGATCAAAGCCACGACACCCCCGACTGCCCCGATGGAATTGATGAAGACAGAAAATACATCCAGGCTGGGCGTTCCCATTCCCCCGTTGGCCGCGATCTGCGGATCTTTGCCGATGGCACCGGCTATGGTCAGGAGAGCAAAGAATCCAGCAACCAGGGCGGCCAAGGTGATTCCGAAGAATCCACCCAGAACCACGTCCTTTTTATTCCGGTTGTTCATGGTGAAATCCGCACCGGCCGCGCCGGCGGTGGCAAAAAAGCCTGCTGTAGACTGGAGCGCAGCAAAAGCTCCCAAGGCCATGACGGGAATGATAATCGCTGCGCTTCTTCCGGTTATGATCGTCGAGGAAAAGTTGGCCAGCCCGCCCATGTTGGATAAGCCGGCGATCACGATGATCAGCAGCGGAAAAACCGGGATCCAGCTGGAAAGCCATGCCAGCCATTTGATTCCCAGCGCGCCGACGAAAGCCAAGGTCAAGCCCCAAACGATACAGACGATCCAGAAGAGCGGCGTGTTCGGGCCGGCTTCAGAGCCGATCGCCGACATGAAAAAGGAGGCGGCAGAATAGGTGAAAACCGCGTGCCAGCCGATCTGGAGAAAACCCATCAACAAGCCGGGAATGAGAATGCCTCCCTTTGTCCCAAAAGTGGAAGATCCCACCACATACAAGGGCATTCCTGTTTGCATGCCCAAGATTCCCGGGACATAATACAGGGCAAAACAGAAAAGTGCACCCAAGGCCAATCCGACGATCCCTGCCCTAATGCTACCGAACTGAAGTGCTCCTGCCATGCCGGCCATAAAGGGCACGGATAGAAAAATCCCCGCATACGAAGGCGCCGTATTTTTGTACCAGGGGGTCCGGTTTTCGGCAGGATTCGGTGTGGCCGATTTCAGGTAAGCCGGTAGTGTTCCATTGCCCATGATTCTTCCTCCTTGATTTGAAATAAACAGACTAAGCCCCTCAAAGGCTGTTTTTGTTTGCCGATTTCCAATGGATTCTTCACCATTATATATAAAACGAAGCTAGGGTCAATCCTCTTTGTATGTGGAAAAATTGAGGTGGGCGAGGCGCCATTCCTGTCCTTGCCGAACGCAGACAAAAGTGAATGGACCTTTTTATGACCTCCATGCACCTAGCCCTGCCAGAATCCCAAGACAGAGAGGATTTTTATCGTGGCTCCTGCTGCCACCACCAAAATGGCGAGGATCAGGATCACGTTCCATATCGCGCCTTTAGTGCCGCGGCTTACATCGTCGCCCAGGTAACTTTTTTTGTTCTGAAGGATGAAAAATCCGATATATGCCAGAGGCATCATGACCAGATTGAAAGATGAAACGATTACAGGGAGCCAGAGGGGTAGTTTGGTAAAGGCGCCTATGATCCCGATGTTGGCGACCATCGTGCTTATCCGGTATGCGCGGCCGTGAAACTCGAAATTGAGCATTTCGCTCAAAACGAATCCGCAAATCAGCATCTCGATGACAAGGGTGGTGAGGCACATGCTTAAAATCCCCATCGAGAAGACCAATCGGCCGAAGGTGAGGCCAGCCAAAGGCTGAAGGGCATGGGCGGCATCGACCGGATTCGTCACTTGGATGCCTTGTGTGTGCAGCGTGTTGGCGCAGGCGATGATCACAAAACTCGTAGCCAGGACAAACGGGACAAACATGGAAGTTCCCAGGTCGAAATTCTTCAGACCGCGGTGTTCTTTTCCCCAGCCCCTTGCCAACAAGGTGTAAGGATACAAAAAGGTCATATTGACACCGACCGCTGCGCCCAGCTGTCCCAGCACGATGGTGATACCCTGTTTGTCGGTCGGGATACGAAAAGAGAAAAATCCTTTAAAAAGCTGGCCCCAGTTTATCCCGGTTTTGATCACCACGAGGAAAAGAGATACCACCATGAACATCAGCATGTATTTCAGCGTACGTTCGAACATGCGGATGGATTTCCGGCTTCCTTTCTCATAGCTCCAGCAGATGGCCGTTCCGATGACGAGCAAGATCAGGGCGATGACTCCCTTGGGCATGTTCACATCGAACACTGCGAAGATGTCTCTGAAAACTGCCGTGCCCAGGGAGTATTGAGGAAACTGCCAGATAACAGAAGCCAAAAAAACATTGAATCCCCAGAGGAGGGCCAGGCCGGGATGCAGTTTTTTCCTGAAGACATCATACGGGCGCGCGCGGGTTGTCAGAAGCTGATGCCCGATGGCGGCAAACATCATCACGCCCAGGAACATGGCTACAGGTTGAACCCAGAGCAGTTTGTAGCCGTAGACCGCTCCGGCAAAAATGGCTGCGCTTGCAGAACCTGCCCCCAGTGTCAGAGCGCTCTGGACCCAGCCAGGGCCGGACAGTCCCCAATAACCCTGCCAGCGCTGCCAGAAGTGGGGCCGGCCGTTGATGTTTTCCAGAAGCTCTTTTTCCTGCTCCAGTGCTTCCGGATCGCGTGCTTCCACCATCGGAAGACCGCGCCGCAATTCATCGGACATTTCATCTCTTCTTTTACAAAAGAGCCGGTGGAAGGTCAAACAAAAAATTGATAGACCATTTTCATAATAGAGGCAATTGTTGTCAGACAAACTGAAGAGGAAGGCACTCGGGGAGGCGAACGCTAGAAAATTCATCGCCTGACGTTTCAGTTTGACTGGCTGCTCCCTAGTTCAAACCTTTTGCTAGGCCTGAGCCGCGGGGATCGGCGGCTCCGAAAAATTTCTCCGGCTTTCCATCCTTTCCGTACACAATGGACAAGCCGTGCGCAATTCCGATGCCGCCGGGTCTGGGTATAATCTCGATATTGTGTCCGACATCCCGCAACTTTTCTATTACCTCAGGACTGATTCCCTCCTCCAGGAGGATCCTATCCGGTTCGGTAAAGCTCACTCTCGGAGCGGAAATGGCCTCGCGAATGTCCATCCGGAAATCGATCAGATTCATCACCATTTGGGGGACGGTCTGTCCGATGGTGTGGCCTCCGGGCGTTCCCAAGGCGGCCCAGGGCTTTCCATCTTTGACGATGATAGTGGGGCAATCGCCGGAAAGTTTGCGGCGTCCTGGATGGGCGTCCATCGGCCCTCCTTTGGGTTCGAAGGTGCAATAGGACAGGGAGTTATTCAGCCAGATCCCGGTTCCTTCAGGCATGATCTTGCTTCCGAAACCTCCGCCCAATGTCTGGGTGGCTGTGACGATGTTCCCTTCCCCATCGGCCACGACAAAATGGGTTGTGTGCTGTCCCTTTTTGTCATCCAATTCTGGATACTGGAAAGGTTGGACATTATCCATCCGGATCGATCCTGCCTGTTCTCCCCAGTATTCGACGGAAAGGAGTTTATCTAGAGGCGGAGGATTGATTTCAGGATCACCGGCATATTTCAGCCGGCACCAGAACGCGTGTTTTGTCGTCTCGCAAAAACGGTGCAACATGGCGAAGCTGTTATGGCCTAAACACCCCACATCGAACCGGCTCATGATCCCCAGTCTAATTAAAGATGGGAAAGCCGTGCTGGGCGGGGATGCGGTGTACACTTCACAGTCTCTGTAGGAGATATGAATGGGCTCCCACCATTCGGCCTTGTCATTTTTTAAATCATCGAGGGTGAGAAAACCTCCGGCTTTCCGCATGGCCTCATCCATGGCCTTTCCGATTTTTCCTCCGTAAACAGCCTCTGCCCCCTCATCAGCGATCAGACGCAAAGTGGCCGCAAGGTCTTTCTGGACAAGCCTCTCTCCTGGTTCTAATGCTCTGCCGTCTTTTCCATAGATGTCCTTTGCATGTTCTGGAAAGGTTTCAAAGGAATATCCGATGCTGCGTCCTAAGGGGGCATTCAATATGAACCCAGTTTCTGCAGCATGGATGGCTGGCCTAAAAAGCTCCTTCCATTCAAGTCTTCCATATGTGTCGGACATTGCCTCCCATGCGTTCACATTGCCCGGTGTGGAGACCGCTTTGGGACCATACCGGTTCATCCTATAGTCTGGGTTGGGTTGGCGGAAAACATCCGAGTTCACGGCGGCCGGGATTCTTCCCGAGGAATCGAGATAACGGATCTCCCTTTTTTTGGCATCGTATATCAAAATGGTTCCGTAGCCTCCGATCCCGGAATTCATCGGCTCGACCACATTCAACGTGGAAGCCACAGCCACGGCTGCATCGAAGGCGTTCCCGCCGTTCTTCAAGATTTCCAGTCCGGCCTCTGTAGCGAGAGGATGGGCCGAACTCACCATCCCTATCGTTTTTTTTGCCGGAACAACTTCCGATTGCCTTTCTCCTTGGGCACCACAAGAAACCGTGAATGTAGATGCTGCTAGAAAGGCAGATGCAAGTAAATACATAAATTTTTGTTTCGCCATACCATCAGTGTCCTGATTTTTCCCGATCTCTCTGAGCCTATCTCAATTTATCCTGTCAGTCAATAATCCTTAGGTTTTACACATTTTGGAGGTTTTGTTAAGATTGGCCCATAAGGACCGGTTCCAAGGGAGGATATTTATGAAATGGATTAAAAGTCAGCTGATAAACATAACCTTCTTTCTGGCTTTTTTATTAGTGACCCTTGCGGGCGGATCACATTTATCGCCATCATCCGATCAAAGCGAGGGGATGGATCTTCTGAGCGGAACCTACACTCTCGAGAAATTGGATGACATCATTCTGTCCGCCGAAGAATGGCATCCCTTTCCCAAAGCATCCGATCATGATGCATGGGAAAAACTTCCGGAGAGAGTGCGAATTTCCCATATTCAACAGGCGGAAAAACATCTGAATACCGAGTGGGTCACACCGAAGGCATCAGTTTTTATGGAATACGTCCGGGACGGGAATAGGAGTAATTTCCAGAGTATCTCCTTTGGCCGACACACGAAACTGGCCGAGCTTGTATTGGGAGAATGCATGGAGGGGAATGGCCGGTTTCTGGACGACATCATGAACGGGATTTGGACGATCTGCGAGGAAACATACTGGGGTGTCCCGGCTCATGTCGGTGCCCAAAAGAGGGGATCCGGTCTTCCGGATGTCACAGAACCGACGGTGGATCTTTTCGCTGCCGAGACAGCCATGCTTTTGGCCTGGACTGATTACCTGTTGGGAGAGCAGCTCGATCTTATCTCTCCCCTGATCCGGGAACGCATCCAACATGAAGTCGATCGACGGATCCTGTCCGTCAATCTCGAAAGGGATGATTTTTGGTGGATGGGTTTTGGAGGGGAGATCGTGAACAACTGGAATCCCTGGATCTGCTCCAATTGGCTGACCGCCGTTCTCTTACTGGAAAAGGACAAGGAAAGGAGGGCCCGATCCATCCACAAAATCTTACGATGTTTGGACAACTTCCTGAATCCCTACCCGCGCGATGGGGGATGTGATGAAGGCCCGGGGTATTGGGACCGAGCCGGCGGCTCTCTCTACGATTGTCTCGAGCTGCTCGGGAGCGCATCCGGCGGACAGATAGACATATTCGGCGTACCTTTGATCGAAGAAATAGGCCGTTACATCACCCGGGCATACATCGGCTATCCCTATTTTATCAATTTTGCTGATGCGGCAGCGCGGGTCAATGCCAGTGCCAGCCTCATTTTTCGATACGGGAAAAGTATCGGAGATAAAGATATGATAGGATTCGGGGCATTTTTGGCCGAAAGACAGCATCTTGGAGAGGATTATGTCCGCGGGAGCTTTGGTGTATTGGGAAGGGTTTTACCCACGTTGTTCCAGATGGAGGAGCTCCTGGAAGCGGAGTCAATAGAGCCCTTGGCTAAAGACTTTTGGCTTCCGGAGTTGCAGGTTATGGCATCCCGTTCGTCCGAAGGTTCGAATAGAGGATTTTATGTGGCAGCCAAAGGAGGTCACAACGCAGAAAGCCATAATCACAACGATGTGGGTAACTTTATCGTATACTCCGATGGTTATCCGGCCATTATCGATGTGGGTGTGGAGACTTACACGGCCAAAACCTTCAGCGACAGGAGGTATGAAATTTGGACCATGCAATCGGCTTTCCACAATCTGCCCACCATCAATGGGGTCATGCAGAAAAACGGCGCAGAATATAAAGCCACCGGTATCAGATATAATGCTACGGAAGAATCGGCCACATTCACCCTCGATATCTCAAACGCTTATCCAGAGGATGCAAAGGTCCGGTCTTGGATACGTATCATCACGTTGAACAGAGGTAAAAATATCATCGTTCAAGACAAATACGCGTTTGAGGAGGCAAAAGACAATTTGCAATTGACCCTTATGAGCTGGAGGAAGCCCGTGCTGGATCAAGAAGGCGTGATCAGACTGGAGAATCCCGAAGAGCCCGGAGATCTCGAGCCTGTCGTTGTGAGATATGATAAAAAGAAATTCCAGCCGGATGTGGAAACGATTCCATTAGCGGATGCCAGGCTTCGATTCTCATGGGGAAAAGAAATCTTCCGGATCGTGTTGACAGCGAAACAAAAATTTCTCGAGGACGAGTTTGCGATCGAGATAGGGCGATGACTACTCGTCATCCTCCAGGATTTTTTTTAACACATCTTTGCCGGTGTCCGGGGCATCCTCAGGGAGATAGATCATCACTCCTCCTTTGACCGGGCGGATATTGATTTTGCCTTCTCTGGCCAACCGCTGGGTCGCCTCTATCGGGTTAGTTCCGAAATATTCTTTGAAGGCGTTGTTGAATCCGCTGTAGACGGTGTGAATTCCTTTGTATTTTCCCCGGAGTTTTTTTACGGCTTTTCGAACGAACTCTTCCTCAGTGAGCTCGGGTATTCCTTCTTGGTTCATAGCCACCTCCTTTATAGAATCGGTGACAAGGAGTCGATACTTATAGATTACCCTGCAATTGGAGAGGAGGTCAATAGGATGATTTAGTCGAAGTCGATACCCAGGCTGATTCCGAAAACCGAGGATATCATTTCTTTATATTCTTCATCGAGAGGAATGCGGATATACGCGCCTGGCCTGAACATGCCCAGAATAATGTCCACTCCGAATGTCAATTGATGCAAGCTTCGTTCGCTAAAATCGCCGTTATCTGCAGTGGCCAGGTATCGACCGGAAAATCCTCCGCCGAACCGGAGTATGCCGGTTTCGTAGAATGCCTGAACGCTGTACAGGATGAATGTTTCCGTTTCCTCCCGGTCTCCGGAAGCGAACCAAAAAGAGGGGCCACCTCGAAGACGAAGGGAAAATCCAGTCCTGCTCGACAGGATATAATTGACGAATCCTGAGACGGGAACGGCATCCGTGGCAAAAGCTTCAGCGCGGTCCACCAAATCAGTCAAACCGCCGTTCACCGTTGCCTCTCCGTTTTCATCATCTATGCCGGCTGTCAGGGGCACACGCGCACCCAGTTCGAAAAATAGGGGTGTTTGACGGAGATGAAATTCCAGCCCTAGGTAGGGATTGCCGAACGTCTGCTTCGCTCCGAGATCTGGACCCTGCGGGATATCCCAATTCACGTAAGAAAAGGGGAGTTCTCCGGAAAAGACGATATTGCGGGTCACTGGAAATCTTGCGGAAAGAAATGTGACCGATGTCAAAAAGGAAAGATCTTCTTCGTCCACGTAATTGGGCTTCAGGAATTCTATGGTGATGCCTTCCCATGTTGTGTGATCCTGCCAGATTGATTGGCCTCTCAGAGAGGAAAAAATGAAGAGGACCATCATAGCCCAACAAACCGGGATCCAGCGACGGGTGATGTTTTTCATAATCGATTCCTCTTTTTTTGGAATTTTATGATTTCTATTTATGGAGAGATTTTACGGCATCGATTCCCATCGAAGGAGTCACTCCTTCCTGTTCGTATGGCTTGGCCGTTATCATGCTTTGTGTAAAGTCTTTGAAGTGCAGGCGGATTTTTTTTGACGATTGGATATTTCCAAGGTCGAAAGTCTCAGGACTTGTGATTCCCCCGCCGAACCCGATGAACTCCCATTCTCCCTGAAATTCGACAAAAACGCCATAATTTTGATTCTCGTTTTGATGGCCCTCTTTTTTTCTTTTTGCATATATGGCGATATCGTCGCCATCCCTGTTTCTGACGTCGATTTCAAGATCGAGTGATCCAAACTCACCGATTTGGGCATACTGACCATCCGGCTTATCTAAAGCCATCTGAGGATTTTCGACATACTCGGTCGTCTCTAAAACCTGGGTGGCGTAGTCTCGGCTGAATCCCTGTTCCTCTGTTTGATCCAATTGTTCCACGTTGTCCACGCTGAGGTCTATTTGGTCCACGTTTTCTATTTGTTGGGATGGCTTCGTTTTTTGGGGACTGGTGGGCCTGGATGGAGTTGCTTTCTGGGTCTTTTGGGGTACTGTTTTTGTGACCGTCTGAGCCTTTTTCTTGGGAGGTGTTGTTTCCAGAGTTGTCTCCCTGTTTGTGTTATACAGATCGGCATTTGTCACGATAAGTGCGCTCTTCTTTTTTAATTGCGCTCTCCGTTCCTTTTCTTTTTGTGCGGCTTTAACCAGGTCCTGAGAGAGCATAAGAGTGCTGCCGAGAAAAAAAACGATCACTGATAAGGCTAGTTTTTTCATGGTTTCCCTTTTTCCATTTATATCATAAAAACATTACGACAATAAGTCAATGATTGGCAAAATAAGCATTTTCGTGTTAATCTCATAAGCAGTTTTTATGATGTTTTTTCGAACAACACGCCGGGATTTTTTAAAAATGTTGGGTCTGGGGGCTGTTGCGATGGCCCAACCTATCGCCTTTTCCTCATGCAAAAGAGAAAAACCCCTTAATGTTCTCGTACTATTCACGGATGACCAGCGGTTCGACACCATCCGGGCTTTAGGCAATCAGGATATTCACACACCTCATTTGGATGCCCTGGTGCAAAAAGGGACGAGTTTTACGAATGCTTTCATTATGGGCGGGACGAGCGGGGCGGTGTGTTTGCCCAGCAGAGCCATGCTCTTGACGGGCCGCGGGCTGTTTCATATAAAAGGGACAGGAGGAACGATCCCTGAAGATCATGTGATGATGCCAGAGCTCTTCAGAAAACATGGATACCAAACTTACGGGATCGGGAAGTGGCACAACGGACGAGATGCATTCGCCCGTTGTTTTTCGGATGGGGCCGAGATCATGTTCGGTGGGATGAGCGACCACTGGAACGTGCCAGTCTATGATTTCGATCCATCGGGAACTTACCAAACCCGAACTCCTGTGATCGATCAACCTTTGCACTCGAATAAAGTCACCTACAAGGGATACGATCACATAACGGAAGGAAAACATTCGAGCGAGCTTTTTGCCGACGCGGCTGTCGGCTTCCTCGAAAACCACAAGTCCTCGGATCCTTTTTTCCTCTATGTCTCGTTCACGGCTCCCCACGATCCACGGACGGCGACAAAAAAATTCCTGGACATGTATGATCCGAAAAATATCCCGCTTCCTCCCAATTTTTTCCCCCGCCATCCTTTTGACAACGGGGAGATGAATGTCCGGGATGAGCTTTTGGCTGAATTTCCCCGGATGCCTGGGGAAATTCAAAGACATATCGCTGAGTATTATGCGATCATAAGCCATCTGGATGCCCAGATTGGGCGCATCCTTGATAGCCTTAAAAGTTCAGGATTTACGGAAAATACCCTGATCGTTTTTACCTGTGACAACGGCCTGGCCCTCGGCCAGCACGGTTTGCTGGGCAAGCAGAGTGTTTATGAACACAGCGTACATGTGCCGCTGATACTGTGCGGGCCGGGGATTCCTTGTGGAGAACAGCGGGATGACTTGTGTTTCCTTACTGATATTTTTCGTACTGTTTGTGATTTGACGGAAATCCCGAAGCCCGGCTCAATGGAAGGAGAGAGCTTGGTTCCTGCTATAAAAAATCAAACGAGAAATAAGCGGGAAGCCGTGTATTTTTCCTACAGGCATTTTCAGCGGGCTCTGCGGACAACTCGTTGGAAACTCATCCTTTACAATGTTCGTGGGGAAAAGCACTCTCAGCTGTTCGACCTGGAGAAAGATCTCTGGGAAATGAGTAATCTTGCTGAAGATCCGTCTCAGGTCGAGAGAATTGGATCGATGACAGAAAAGTTGAAATCCATGATGGAGAATGCCGATGATCCGGTTTTATTGGATGAACCGGATTGGGGAGTGACCGAATGAAAAGAGGATTAATTTTTCTTGTGACTTCGATTGTATCAGTGGGATTTGTCCTGTCCTCTCAAGAATACAAACCGACCTGGGAATCCATCGATAGAAGGCCAATCCCGGAGTGGTTCCAGGATGCCAAGTTCGGGATCTTCATCCACTGGGGGATTTATTCTGTTCCGGCGTGGAGAAAGGTCATAGAAGGCCGGTATGCGTCCTATGCCGAATGGTATTATGCCCGCGTTATGTTCGACGAACAGGGCGGCGGACAGGAATTCCATGTCCAAAACTTCGGGAAGGATTTCGAATACAGGGATTTTGCCCCGCTTTTCCGGGCAGAACTGTTCGATCCCGATTTATGGGCTGATCTTTTTGCAAGGGCTGGGGCCAAGTATGTCGTCCTGACCTCCAAACACCACGATGGGTATTGTCTTTGGCCGACCAAAAGCCCGTATAAAAAAGGGTGGAACAGCATGGACGTGGGCCCCAAAAGGGACCTCGTCGGGGATTTGACCGAGGCGGTGAGAGCCAAAGGGCTGCGTATGGGTTTGTACTATTCCATCATCGAATGGGAGAGCAACTGGACCCACAGGACCGAAACCGGCTATTTTATCCCGAAGAGGCTTGTGGAGAAATACGGGATTCCCGAGGACAAATACATCGATGATCACATGATCCCGCAACTCAAAGAGCTTGTGATGGCCTATCGGCCCGCTGTAATATTCAGCGATGCCGGGGAGTGGGACAAGACTGCGGAAGAATGGAAAACGCTGGATTTTTTAGCGTGGCTTTACAACAGCGCACCCAATAAGGAGGAGGTCATAGTCAACGACCGTTTCGGCAAAGAAATGCCAGGTCACCACGGGGATTACTATTCCAGCGAATACAAGGATGCCGAAGGCGTGGGCACCTATCATCCATGGGAGGAAAGCCGGGGAATCGGCGGTTCTTACGGTTTTAACCGGGATGAAAATATCGACGACTACAACACATCGGAAGAATTAGTGCATGAATTGATCGACATCGTAAGCAGAGGAGGTAACTTGTTGCTCAATGTCGGGCCTACGGCTGACGGGCGGATCCCCGTCATCATGCAGCAGCGTTTGGTTGACATCGGAGAGTGGCTGCAGGTAAGCGGGGATGCGATCTATGGAACGAGGCCCTGGAAAGGCGCTAAAATGAACAGAAATGAGCAAGGATCGCTTTATTTCACAACTAAAGGAAAAGACCTGTTCGTGATTTGGACGCAGTGGCCGGGGAAAGAATTTTCAGTCAAAGGTTTCGCCGGGACAGATAAGACAAAAGTCAGGCTTCTCGGATACGATGGGGCTGTCGAATGGAAAATGACGGAGGAGGGGATGCGTATCCAACCTCCTGCAGTCAATCCCACAACAGTCCCCTGCGATTATGCCTGGGTATTCCGGATATCCAATGTTTTAGAGATGGAGTTTTGAATGCGACCGATCGTTTACTTGATTATTGGCAGCGTATCCCTTTTGATCTGCCTGATTCTTTTTTTCGTTTTCAAGAGAATGAAGAAACTCTTGGAGGAGATGTGGGCAGTGGATACCTACACGGCCAAGGACCTCCGCCGCCTGGTGAAACACATGTTTGACGCAACCGTCGAGGTCGAAGGCACTGTGTCCTGTGACGATCCGGTGATTTCGTTGGCAGCTCGAATTCCTTGCTGTTATATTCATACGACCGTGTCCAGGCAGGAACGAAAAACCCGGATGGTAACAGAAAAAGGTTCTGATGGGAGAAGTTATTCCCGGGAAGAGACCTACTATGAGTGGACGGTCGACTTGAACAAGAAAGCTTCGACGATTTTCAAGATCCAGGATGAGACCGGATACACCCTTGTGGACCCTACAAATTCCCGTATCGATCTGGAAACGATATATGACGAGCAGGTCCAGCACCGTGAGTCCTGGTTCGAACACAGCGTCGGTTTTTCGGACACAGGATTGTACAAAATCCGGGAGAGGGCATTTCTCCCCAAAGGATTCGCTTACGTGCTTGGACGGGCGACCGATACGGATGAAGACGTGGCCATGATCCACGCCCCTGAGAAGGGGTATATGGACCCGAAAAAAAAGTTTTTTGTTATCAGCCGCAAGAGTGAAAAAGTGCTCACACGACACAAACAGAAAAAAACGAGGTGGCTGTTTTGGCTGTCTGCTGCATTTTTTGCGATCGCATTGTATTGTCTCCTTGTCTATTTGGAGATCTTCCCCCGAATTGGGGGATGAAACTCGATCCATCCTTATTCCGTATAACAATACCTGGGTGATTTTATGCGGTGGCCTTGAGAAAAAACATGGAACCGGAGGAGTAAAATGAAATTGCGAAAAATGGCAGAGATTCTGCTTTTTGTATCTCTAATTGCAGGCCAAGGTTTGTCCCAAGCAGGGGGCAGCCTGTCTGTCGATGTGAAAAAATTGAGCGACAACCTCGCGGTTTTCAAAATAGAAGGCGGAAATACCAATATCGTGGCATTGAATTCCGAAAAGGGCATTGTCGTTTTCGACACCGACGTTTCCCCTTCATTTGCCGCGTTGCTCCGCAAGAAAATGACAGAAGTTTTCGGGCGTGAGGATTTTGCCTATGTCATCAACACACACTCCCACGGGGACCACACCTATGGTAATCAAGTTTTTTCGGACGCCATTATCGTCGGCCATGAGAATTGCCCTGAGGAGATGATAAAAAATAGCGAAAGTATAAAGGGCACGATCGTGTTATTTTGTTGTTTGGCTGTGCCAATTTACTGATTCTAAAAAAAATAGACTTTTTTTAGGGTATTTTATATGACTTAGAATCGTAATTTTCACCACAAAATTAGCTTTCTAAGCAAGAAACCTCCTTTTTTTAGTTATATCTAAGATTTATTATATGAAGGTTTTTTGAGGCAAAATGGACATTTTAAGATTAAATATTGCGGCGGATAATCAATTAATTTGTTTATTATCAAAAATTTGCCAAAGCCAAGCAATAAATCCTGTTTTATCCGGCCACCTGTTTATTCAAATCGCAAGGCATCGGCAGGGTCCGTGTTTGCCGCTTTTAAAGCCTGGAAGCTGATGGTGAGTTGGGCGATGAGAATAGCAGCCAGTCCGGCAAGCAGGAATATCCACACATGGACAGGGGATCGGAAAGCGAAGTTCTGAAGCCACCGGGTCATGACAAAGTAGGCGATCGGCACGGCGATAACAAAAGCCAAAGCCACCAGCTTGGCAAAATCCTTGGATAGCAGAGCGACAATTTTCGAGGATGTGGAACCCAGGACTTTCCTGATACCGATCTCTTTGGTCCTCAGCTCAGCCATGTAGGCAGACAATCCGAACAGGCCGATACATGCGATCACGATGGCCAGCAAAGAGAATATGCTGAATATCTGCCCTGAAGTCTTCTCATTGCCGTACATCTCGTCCAGTTTGCTGTCCAGAAAATAATAGCTCAACGGCTCCTGCGGATTGAATTCTTTCCATTTCTGCTCGATCGCCCCGAGTGTTTCGCCTATGTTTTCAGGTTTGATTTTGATCTGCAGGTTGGCGAGATTCCTCTGATCTTGGGGAAAGCCGAGAAGGACAAAGGAATTGATGGGGCTATGCAGAGAATTGTAGTGGAAGTCCTTGACCACTCCGATGATGGTGTATTCTCCGACCGGCTCGTTCTCTTCACCAAGATACCGGATCTTCATGCCCACCGGGTCATTCCAGCCGAATTCCTTGATGGTCGACTCGTTGATGATCACATTCCGTGTCTCATTGAACTCCCGCGAGAATCCACGTCCCTGAGTGATCTCCAGGCCCATGGTAGCGATGAAATCCTCGTCGATATTCATTCCTCTGGTGGTTTTGACTTCCGGATCTCCCTCTGCCAGGAACATGATGCCATAATAGCCTCCCCCCGAAACAATGGTGTTCGATCCTGCAGTGTTCACCACTCCCGGGAGACTGCGGATTTCCTGCTTGAACGCTTCTCCCCGGTTCTGAAGGGTGTAGGCCCTCTCGATAACCACCATGTTTTCCTTATCGAATCCCAGGTCTTTCTTCTGCATGAAGTCCATCTGACGGAACACGAGGATGGTCATGGCGATACAGATGATGGAAATGGCGAACTGAAGGACGACCAGGGCATTCCTCATCCGGGTACCGGAACGGGAAGTCGTGAATCTTCCCTTCAAAATTGTAATAGGCCGGAACGAGGAGAGGACAAAAGCCGGGTAAAGCCCTGCCAGAAATCCGACAAAAAGTCCGATAACCAAGAGAAAGACAAGATTGAATGGTTCATTCAAATATTGGATTTCCAGTTGCTTTTGTGTGAGTCGGTTAAAAACGGGAAGGAGCAGTTGCACGAGAAAAGCAGCCACTACCACACTGATAAGGCTCATCACGAGGGATTCGAACAAAAACTGTCTGATGAGCGAACTCTTTGTCGACCCGACGATCTTGCGGATACCGACCTCTCTTGCCCGGGATGCGGACCGGGCGGTTGCCAGGTTCATAAAATTGATACAGGCGATGATGATCAGGAAGAGGGCGATGGCGACCAATATATAAACGTAGGAGATGTTTCCGTTGGCCTTGATCTCTGCTTCCAGGTTGGATCGGAGGTGGATATCCCGGATGGGTTGGAAGAAGTAGTTATACCCGTTTCCGGCCGCGACGTATTCCTTGAAGGAAAGCCCGGTCTGGGCCTGGATCGGGCCGGCGGCGTATCTTTCGACCAAAGCAGGCATTTTCGCTTCGACTTCTTTTGGGGACACCCCTTCCTTGAGCATCACGTAGGTGTGGACAGAAAAAGACACGTAGTTGGGACGATTCTGGAATCCTATAAGGTTCAGGGACACGAGAAAATCGAATTCCATATGAGAATTATTAGGGATATTTTCGCAGACGCCCGAGACCAAAACTGGCCCCTGCGGTGTGGTGATGTATTTTCCGACAGGGTTTTCATCCCCGAAATATTTAAGCGCCGTATCTTCCGTCATCACCAAAGAATTCGGGGTCGCAAAGATGGTTTCCGGCGTTCCTTTTATAAGAGAGATCGAAAACGTCTCGAAAAAATTGGGTTCAACAAAAAGGATTTTTTTCTCCTCGTACGATTTATCCTGGTAGCCCAACATGATCGGATTCCGGTTGGCTAAAATGCGCGTCATTTGTTCGATTTCTGGAAAATCTGCCGTCATGGCATCCCCGATGGAGTAGGGAATGATGGCATAAAAGATCACGTTGTCAGGGTAAATCCTTTCAAGAGCGACCCGGTAGATCCTGTCGCCATTCTTCTGGAATTTGTCGTAGGAAAATTCATGCCGGACGTTGATGATGATCAAAAAGAAGCAGGCAATGCCGACTGAAAGCCCGACGATGTTGATCAAAGAAAACAGCTTTTTTTTCCAGATATTCCGAAATGCCACCTTAATCAGATTATTAAACATACAAAATTCTCCTTTATTATTATATACGGATATATCTGAGAATGGTTGAGAATGGTTGAGAATGGTTGTTTGGCTGCGCCAACTGTATGATTCTAATGAAATTAGACTTTTATTTTACGTTTTTTTTGTCTTAGAATTGTGATTTTCCCCATAAAATCGGCTTTCTAAGCGAGAATAGCTCTTTTTTACCTAGTCCTAATATTTATTTCTTAAATAAATGTTTTTGCTGGCAAAATTGATATTTTAAGAGTGAATATTACGAAATATATAAAATTATCTTGATTATTATCAATAGGTTGTTACAGCCAAGCAAGAAAAAAAAAGAAAAATAAAAAAAATACTTGACATAGTGTTAACTTAAC
>CAZIDF010000030.1:44249-46602 GCA_964538085.1 uncultured Eubacteriales bacterium
AAGCAAGAAAAAAAAAGAAAAATAAAAAAAATACTTGACATAGTGTTAACTTAACAGTATTATTAATTACTGAGTATAAGAAAATGATTAATATGTATAAATTGATAATAACTTCGGAGGTGAATTTTGGTCGAGACAATTGACTCCAATAAAAAATTTCAAAAGGAATTGAATTCAGGGACGGCCGCTCTCGTGCTGCTCAGCATCCTTGCCCGCGCCGACGAACCGATGTACGGGTACCGGATCGCCAAACTCATGGAGGCAGGCGATGAAAGCTCCCCGATGATGAAACAGGGAGCACTGTATCCTGTCTTGCGTTCCCTCGAGAATAGCGGCCTTCTTGAAAGCTATGTCGATCCTTCCATCTCCGGACCGCCGAGGCGTTATTATAAAATAACGGATTCCGGACTCAGAACATTGAAAAGCTGGACCGAGATCTGGGATCAAACCAAAAAATTTGTGGACAACGTATTAAAAGGAAAAAACGATGTGTAAAGATGTCCAAGATTATCTAGCCAAGCTTAAAAAAGAACTGGGATCAAGCGCTGATCCTGCCCTTGTCCAGGATGCCCTCTCCGATGCTGAAACCCATCTCCGGACCGCTCTGGAGGAGGAACTTTCGGAAAATCCCAGCCTATCCGAAACAGAAATCCTTATCCCTGTTGTCGAAAAGTACGGATCGCCCTCCGAAGTCGCTGCTGCCTATCTTGCGATCGAACCTCATCTCTCACCCATTCTAGGCCAACGGCCTCACCTTGATCCCCGGTCTTTTTTAGGGAAATTTTTCGGCGTGCTGGGTGAATCCAGTGCATGGAGTGCCTTTTTCTACATGCTGCTGGCTTTTATCCCCGGACTCATTTTTGGCAGTTGGGCAATTCTGGGCGGGGTCGTTTCTGCCGGTTCCCTTCTTTTTATCATCGGCCTGCCCATATTCGGGCTGTTCCTTCTTTCCATCCGAGGGATAGCCCTTTTAGAAGGGCGCATCGTCGAGGCCCTCCTCGGCGTCCGCATGCCGCGAAGGCCGCTGTTCCTCAGTAAAGGACTCAGTTGGTCAGACAGATACATCGCTTTAGTCAAGGATAAGTATTCCTGGAGAGCACTGTTGTACGCTGTGCTGCTCTTCCCCTTGGGAATGATCTACACCGGACTGTTTAGCCTGCTTTTTGTCTTTTCCTTGAGCTTTATCACAAGCCCTGTGCTGGAATTGATCTTCCATGTTCCTCTGGACTTGTTCGGCGATAATGTTTTTACTCCTGTCTGGTTTTTGCCGATCGTTTTTGTTGCCGGACTTTTGCTTTTGCCCTTGACGCTGCATTTAGCCAAGCTGGCAGGGAAAATTCATGGCCAGTATGCCAAAGCCATGCTCGTCAGAAAATAAAGGATAAAAACATGATAAAAAAAATCGAGGAATATTTAGATCAACTCAAAAAAGAGCTCAGCGGAAGCGACCCCGCCCTTGTCCAGGATGCCCTTTCCGATGCTGAAGAACACTTCAGGACCGGGTTAGGCGAGACGCTGGAAAAGTCCCCCGGTTTATCAGAATCAGACATCTTGCAAACCCAGATCGAAAAATACGGCACCCCATCTGAAATCGCATCTGCCTACAAAGAGATCGAGTCCCGCATCCCAACGGCATTTGCCGCCAAAAAACCCAAATCTCCCCGCTCTTTCTGGGCAAAGTTTTTTGGTGTCGCCGCGCAGCCCCGAACTTGGAGTGCCTTTCTTTACATCTTTCTTTCCGCTTTGACTTCCTTCTTCTTCGGCATGTGGGTTCTTCTTGGGGGAACTTTTTCTTTGATCTCCCTTGCCCTGATCATCGGGATTCCCGTGACCGGGCTGTTCCTCCTATCCCTCCGGGGAATCGCTCTGATGGAGGGCCGGATCGTCGAAGCCCTCCTCGGCGTCCGCATGCCGCGAAAACCGATCTTTATCCGTGAAGGCCTGACCTGGAGGCAAAAATACAAAGCCCTGGTCACCGAATCCACCACTTGGAAAGTCCTTGCCTACCTGATCCTGCATTTTCCTCTCGCGTGGCTTCATTTTTTGATCGTGTTCGTGATGTTCGGTTTTTCCCTCAAGAGTGTCTTCTATCCTGTGTGGTATTGGGGCCTAAGCCGTCCGTTGATCACGATCGGCCAACCCTTTTATCCCCCAGCTTGGTCTTATCCTCTGCTTGTCTTGGCTGGCATATTTCTGTTTTTTGCGACCTTGCACCTTGCCGGACTTATGGGGAAGATCCACGGCCGGTTCGCCAAATCTATGCTGGTGAGAAAATAGGTGCAAACCCATAAAGGAGATCCATCATGATTAAAAGTTACGTTTTGATCGCATTGAGGAATCTGAAAAAACAGAA
>CAZIDF010000031.1:0-46453 GCA_964538085.1 uncultured Eubacteriales bacterium
CGTATTCAAGGATCTTGAGGGCCTTTCCGGCCTCTTCGAGATGCACATACATCAGAGCCAGGTTATAGGTGTTGGCATGGAGGTGGTCGGGAAACTGTGTCAATGCTTTTTCCAAGATCTTTGCGGCTTCTGCGTACTCTTTTTTCTGAAAAAGTTTCCCGATATACGCCCGCATCTCTTGGTATGTGGCAAACTGTATGTCTTTCTGTTTTTGTTCCTGCGCTTCAAGAGAAACGAAAACTAGCCAAAAAATCACCAGGACCAGAGATACTTTTTTCATCCTTTTAACTCCTAATAGACTCCCTTTTTTATGCTAAATGATATTTCCCCTGTGGTAAAGGATTTTTTATATGACAGTTACGTAAAAAAATCCTTGACATCGATTATTTCGATTTGATAAAAAATAGCCATCTGTTGGGAAGTACGGGTTACTGACGCATAAAAAGTAGGGAAAGTGTTCACCACGATCTTTCTTTTGGAAAAAAATGGGGAATTTTTCTCTCACATTCCAAAAAAACAAAATTTCTACAACTTTTAAGTTTTTTGGTCTAGTTAGCCAAAAGAGGAGGGGGGTAATGAAAATCAACCGTTTATTTATCATTGGCTTTTTTGCTGTCGCATTGATCGCGGCAGTGGGAATTCCGACCAGACCTCAGCTTTATGTCCAAAACGGGGAAGTAGAAGTCCTGATTGCGGGCCGGAACGTTAATATGGTTTCAGAAGGTCCACTGCCCTATGGAGATCCTTATCTGCAGCGGCAAAATGAGCCATCGTTGGCCGTCTCCAGCCGGAATCCTATGCATCTTCTTGCAGGCTCAAATGATTATCGCACAGTGGATATGCCGATACCTGACGAAAAATTGCCGGGAGTCGAGGGAACTGCTGCGGCAGACGCATGGCTCGGCTATTTCACTTCGGATGACGGCGCCGAATCCTGGAAAACCGCCCTTTTACCTGGATTTCCTCAGGACAATTCCACCGAGGGTTTAAATTCGCCGATCAAGGGTTTCTCGACGGCAGCCGATCCCTGGGTTTTGGCCGGATCCGAAGGGCGGTTCTATTACAGCGGTTTGGCTTTCAATCGAGGCGGGAATGAAAGCGCCATCTTCGTCGCCCGTTTCGAAGACACCAACGACAAAGAAAACGGCAACCATCCCGATCACCCAAGCAACACGGTATACCGAGGCAACACGGTGGTTGTGACCGGAAACGCGGGGCAATTCGTGGATATGCCCAGGATGGTTGTGGATGTTCCCCGCGGAGCGAATAACGACTATGTTTTTCTGGTTTATGCGGTTTTCGTGGGGAATCTGGAAAAGAACATCAAGAGCAAGATGTATTGCACCCGCTCCACCGATGGAGGGTTGACATGGAGCAGCCCCACGAAACTAAGCGAAAGCCAGCACATCATCCAGGGTGCTGCCATCGCCATAGATCCTCTTAACGGCGATGTCTATGTGGCATTCCGGCGCTTTTATCACAAAAGCCAAGAAAGCGGTATCGTAATCGTCAAATCAACCAACAGAGGAAGCACATTTTCAAGCCCCCAAGTCATTGAAACCTTTACAGACGACACCTTCGACCAACCCGCTACAAACTTCATTGATCCTCCAACAGGGGAGACCATTAGAACTAACTCCTATCCCACCATCGCTGTCGATGACAATCATATAGTTTATGTCGCCTGGTCTCAAAGAGGATTTGGAGCCGACACACGTGATTCTCGCATCGTCATGAAGGCCTCTTACATGGGTAGCGGATGGGACGGCCCCTTTGAGATAGATCCACCTGCAAGTCTCCACCAAGGGCACGAGTTTATGCCGCAGATGGCCTTTGCTGCAGGAAAACTTACCTTGGTCTGGTATGACCAGCGTCAGGACTGGTCTGCTACAGAATACGGGTACGATGCCTGGATCAGTGAAAGGCTGCCCGAGCGGCACACCATCGATGTGTGGGCAGCCCAGGCTGATGCCCACACCTATCCTAATTTGAATTGGTCGTATACTCAGGTATCCCGGTACATCTACATCGCTTATCAAGACGAAAACGGGCACATAATGCAGGATGCCAATGGCAATAATATTATCATCCCGGCTCAGTATAACTGCCTGAACCTTCCGATGTTCAAGGGGGGCACCATCCCCTTTATGGGCGATTACATCAGTCTGGCCGCCTCCCCAACGATTTTCGCCGATGAGAACGGGGACTGGGTTTTCAACACAGCTCCCTCCGATAACCCTGTTTTTCATGTGGCCTGGACCGACAACAGGGACGTCCGTTCCCCCTCAGGTGCCTATGACTGGAGCATGTATGTGCCGGTCTATTCGCAGTCAGGCTATGTAACCCCAGGCCGCAACCAATGTGCGCCTGAAATGGTCAACCAACCTGCCATCCGGAACCAAAATATCTACACTTCCAAGCTTTCTTGGGGCGTGATGGCGGGGGCCTATGCCAACAACAAGGCCCTCGATTTAGGTGAAGATATCGCAAGAACTTTTGCCATATTCGTGAAAAACACATCAGGGGCCTTTCGCAACTTCCGCCTCTTCATCACAAACCAGCCGCCAAACGGAGAGGCATCATTCCTCCAGTTTGATTATCTAACTGAATTGGATGTGACCATCGCTGCTTATTCCACCATATCGCGGCCTGTTTTTGTCAAATCAGACGACCTGGATGCCACAATCAAAATCGAAATATGGGAATATGATGCGTCTTGGATTCCAATCGGAAACGACCCTATAAGTTATATTATCCTGAACAACGATCCGTCCGATGATGGTGTCAGCGGAGGAGAAGAGGATCATATCCCCATCATCGTCAATCCTGACAACCCCAATATCGTCAACTGGGTTTGCAATCCGAACATCGTAAACCCCAATATCGTCAATGACCCGCTTAATCCGAACATCGTCAATCCTAATATCGTCAATCCCAACATTGTTAACCCAAATATTGTCAATGATCCACTTAATCCCAATATTGTGAATCCAAACATCGTCAATCCCAATATTGTGAATCCAAACATTGTCAACCCGAATATCGTCAATCCCAACATCGTCAATCCTAATATTGTCAACCCCAACATCGTCAATCCTAATATTGTTAACCCCAATATCGTTAATGCAGCAGTTCCGGAATCCGTTCCCATCACCGATGTCACATGGAATGTACGAAATGATGGAAACATCGCTTCCACCTTTACATTAAAGGCACTGGCCAAAAAATCCCCTCCGCCAGGAATATACACACAGCTTCTGATATATCGTGTCCACTACACACCTGGCATTGCCGGAGAAGAGTTGGTTAGCGAAAACAATAATTCTGAAAACAACACATACCAAAGCTGTGAATTATATAGAGAGCCTCATCATGAGCTCCTCCTTAACCTTGTGAATCCAAACATTGTCAACCCGAATATCGTCAATCCCAACATCGTCAATCCGAATATCGTTAACGCCGCAATCGAGAACGCCACATTCACTCTTGGACCTGGAGAAGAAGCCCTCGTCGATCTTCGTGTCATGGATATAGCACCGGAAACGAGGGAACAGGGCGTTTTCACACAAGATTTACATGACAAATTCTCGATCCAGGCTTTTAATCTGCAGGATTACATAGAGAATCTCGGATTTGCAGTGACGGCACATGCTGTCGGATCCGTGGATGTCAGGGAGGGCAAAACAACACCCAGAACTACCGCAACGGATTTATTCATCTCAACTCCTGGCGTGCATGACGGATCTGAGGAAGTGGGATACGAGGCTATTTTGGATGCCACTGGAGGAATAACCCCCTACAGCTGGTCTCTTGAATGGGGCAATTTACCTCCTGGACTAAATATCATTCCTTACCATGATCCCCCAGTCCACGATAATTCTGCAAAAATTTCTGGTTCTCCTGATCCTGGATCTGCAGGCACGTACCAGTTCATGGTGAAGGTCACCGATTCAAGCAATCCACAGCAAACCGCTACCGCACGTTATACAATCACCATCCATGCGGGAGCAGTCCCGCAAGAGCCCACTATTGAGACGACATCTCTCTCCTTCGGGATCGTGGATGACTTTTATGGGGTGACTATGCTGGCTTCTGGAGGCGATCCACCATTAACCTGGACATGGGCAGCAGGCTCCACAGCATTGCCGGAGGGCTTGTCCATGGACACAAGTGGGATCATCAGCGGCTATCCAACAACGGAAGGAACTTATAATGTTGCAATAACAGTGACTGACCTAGATGGCAGTTCAGATACAGAAAATTTCAATCTTGTCATCCAGCCGGCCACAACAACATTCATAAAAATCTCTGGATATGTGTACGATGAAACGACTGGAGATCCGCTGGAAGGCGTTTTGATGCGAGGTCTGCCCAATGAACCGTACACAGATGCAGCCGGCTATTACGAAGATGATGTCCGCGCAGGGTGGGAAGGAACCGTGATTCCCTTCATGGTCGGGCACACCTTCAATCCCACACACAGAGACTACACATCCGCCCAAACCGTAGCCAATATTCCCAATCAAGACTACAATCTGCCGATCTCGATGATAGTGATTTCTGGAACTGTTAATATTGGATCTGGTTCTGGAGTAGGCATCCAACAATTAGAGGGAGTCACCATGGTTGGGCTTCCCGGAGAACCCGTCACAGATATGTATGGATACTACGAAGCCTTTGTGCCTGACAGCTGGACCGGGACTGTCACTCCGACCAAAGAAGGATACATCTTTGAACCCGTTTCCAGAACATATGATATTGTCCAATCGAACCAGGAATCCCAGGACTACGACGGCGTCGAAGGATGGATTACACGGTACCATAATGAATCTGCCACAAATATAGACATGGGTTATAAAATCGCAACCGACATTTGGGGAAAACTGTATGTAACAGGGATGACAGATAGCAGTCCATCAGGACTGGAGAACTTCGACACCATAACATTCAAACAGGATCCAAGCGACGGAAGCATTATATGGAATACCCTTTATGACAGGTACCAGGACAACCCCATGGATATAGGTGTGTTTTCACAAGCAGACGATGACGACTATGTTTTTGTCGCTGCGTTCCCCTACAGCGGGTCCTACAATAATGATTTTGCCACTGTCAGGTACAGAGGAGAAACTGGTGCAGAAAGCTGGAGCAGCATCTATGATAATACTCCCATCGGCCATGAGGACGAAGTGAATGCCCTGGCTGTGGATGCCTGGGGCGATGTTTATGTAACAGGGATGAGCGACAGCGATCCTGATCCGTATTCCCGTTCCTGGGATTACACCACAGTAAAATATGACGGGGACACAGGTGGTGAATTATGGGTAGCAAGATACGAGGGTGCAGACAATGATGTTCCACTCGACATTATTGTCGACCCAATGGGAAATGTTTACGTAACCGGCTACAGCAGCAACGGTGCGGATCATGACATCCGTACAATCAAATATGATAGAGACGGAACAGAACTATGGAATCAAACCTATGACAGCACGTTCGGCGACGATTGGGGAAAAGTCATGGCTCTGGACCCAGCAGGATATGTGTACGTTGCCGCGGAAATATCATCGGATACCAACGGCACTGACTTCGGCGTTTTGAAATACGATTTAAACGGAAATTTCGTATGGGTCACCACATACAACAACGCCGCCAACAATGAAGATGACAGTCCCAAAGATATGGCCATCGATGGAGCAGGGAACATATATGTCACGGGTACAAGCGATGGGGGAGAAGGTTACGATGATATTGTTACAGTAAAGTTCATCGATCAAGGAGCAACCGCTGCATTTGGATGGGGAGCTATCTATGATGGGCCAGCCTTTAACAATGATAGGGCTTTCGGACTGGTTATAGATCCTCATGATCAAATATACATCACAGGTGAGAGCAGGAGTGATGAGGGCGATTACGACTACGTCACAATAAAATATAGAAACACCGGGCCCAATTCTTTCACCACTCTTTGGACGAGAACCTATGACGGCGAATATGGAGACGACAGTCCGCGAGACATCGCTCTTTGCACCTTCGGAAATATCTATTTAACTGGAGAAAGCACCGGAGACATGACCGATTATGATTTCGCCACACTCAAGTACTCACAATTTTTCGATTCTCTCGTTATCACGTCGACAACATTTCAGGATGGAGTCGTGGATGCTCCGTATGCAGTAATCCTCGGTGCCTTTGGAAGTTCCGGGCCGCGCTATTGGTCTATTGCAAGCGGTTCTTTGCCCCCAGGATTATTTCTCGAAGCAAGCACGGGAGTTATTTACGGCTCGCCTGATGCCGTCGGCACTTTCGACTTCGAACTCACAGTCCAGGACGGCATACTTTCGGATACCCGCAGTTTCAGTATGACGGTATCTACAATTGTCGGTCCGGCTTTCCAATTAGCATTCAGCCAGCAGCCAAGCAACACAGCAGTAGGTGCAACGATTCCGACAGTTACTCTAGAAATTCAAGACGCAGCCGGGAATCTGGTTATGACCGCTACGGATGAGGTGACACTCACACTCATCGTTAATCCAGGCGATGCTGGACTGGGCGGAACGACGACCAAGGCGGCAGTGGATGGAATAGCCACTTTTGATAACTTGAGCATCAATGAGGTTGCCACAGGGTACGTATTGAGAGCCGAATCAGACAGCCTCACAGAGGTTGACTCAAATCCATTCGACATCCTGGCGGGTGCCGCCACGCAGATTCTTGTGGAGACAGCTCCTGATGGATCTGGAACAGTTGTCCCAGCTCAAACAGTCCCCAGTGGTTCATCCATTACAGTTTATGCTATCTCTCGCGATCTTTTTGGCAACTATATCGAAAACTGCCCAGCAGATTCTTGGCTACTTGTGAATAAAACTGGAGGAGTCCTAGACGGAGACCTGGCGGGAAATGTTACAAGCGCCGTTTTTACAGGGAACCTAGCTGGTACTGCACAGATTCGAGCGATAAAAGATGGATTAACTTCTGTCGATTCTGGCACAATAACAGTCTCTAGTGGAGGAGCGCTCGCCACGAAAATTGAATTGACAGGACCCGCCAAAGTGGGTGGCGGATTCATTTCTGAGGCCCTCACAATAACTGCGCAGGATGACATTGGGACCCCAACTCCTGTGGCCCAAAATACTGTCTTCAATCTTTCTTCTGATTCAAGTGGAATATCGACATTCTACTCCGATTCTGAAGGAACGACTCCTATAACACAAGCAACTATACCAGCAGGTCAAGATTCTGTCACTTTCTATTATATGGATGATGTGGTTGGAACACCTACAGTGACTGCAGCTTGGTCAGATGGCGGCTCTGATTTAGACTCCGACGATCACCAAACTAATGTTTGGGCAGTCGTCGGCCAAATTGTTTTTTTCAGTAATCGGGATGGAAACGGAGAGATCTATCTTATGAATGCAGACGGTTCAAATCCAACGAGGCTGACTTATGACGCTTCGGCGGATAATCTTCCCAGCTGGTCGCCTGATGGGAGTAAGGTTGCTTTTAGAAGTTGGCGAGATGGCAATGATGAAATCTATGTCATGAACGCAGATGGCTCAAATCCAACGAGGCTGACTGATAATTCAGCGTCTGATAATACACCTAGCTGGTCGCCTGATGGGAGCAAAATCGCATTTGAAGGTTATAGAGACGGAGATTTTGAGGTCTTTGTTATGGATGCAGACGGTTCAAACCAAACACAGCTGACTGATAACACTGCATTTGACTCAGCTCCCTGTTGGTCACCTGATGGGAGCAAAATCGCCTTCTTCAGTAACCGTGGTGGAAACTACGATATATATGTTATGAATGCAAATGGAACTGCTCAAACGCGACTGACTGATAACGCTGCAGTTGAGGGGGGTCCAAGTTGGTCACCTGATGGGAGCAAAATCGCCTTCTACAGTAACCGTGATGGAAACAACGAAATATATGTTATGAATGCAAATGGAACTGCTCAAACGCGGCTTACTGATGATTCACCAAACAGTAACTCGTGGCCAAGCTGGTCGCCTGATGGGAGCAAAATCGCCTTCCTCAGTAACCGTGATGGAAACGACGAAATATATATTATGAACGCTGATGGATCAGATCAAACGAATGTGACAAATAACTCTGCCATAGATAACGCTCCCTGTTGGGGAGGTGCCAAAATTGCATTCTATAGTGCGCGGGATGGAAACGACGAAATTTATTTTATGAATGCCGACGGATCAGGACAAACGAACCTAACTGATAACTCAGCGTCTGACATGCGTCCCAGCTGGTCACCCGACGGAACAAAAATTGTGTTCCAGAGTAATCGGGACGACACTTATCCAGAAATCTATACCATGGATGCTGACGGATCAAATGTAACGCGCCTGACTAATGATCCGGAGATTGACATGAGTCCCAGCTGGTCACCTTACGGCAATAAAATTGTGTTTGTGAGTAGGCGGGAAGGAAACGATGAGATCTATATCATGGATGCCGGTGGATCAAATATAACCCGCCTGACTGAAAACTCGGCGACAGACCTCTCGCCCAGCTGGTCACCCGACGGAACAAAAATTGTGTTCGTGAGTAGTCAGCACCCACCTTACTACGATGTTTATATCATGGATGCCGATGGATCAAATGTAACCCGCCTGACTGATAATTCGGCGAATGACTCCTGGCCCAGCTGGTCACCTAACGGCACTAAAATTTTGTTCGTGAGCCATCAGACTGGAAACGTCGATATCTATGTCATGGATACCGACGGATCAAATGTAACCCGCCTGACTAATGACCCGGCGATTGACAATTATCCTTGCTGGTCACCTGACGGCAGAAAAATTGTGTTTGTGAGTGATCGGGACGGAAACAACGAGATCTATATCATGGATGCCGATGGAACAAATGTAACGCGCCTAACTGGTAACTCAGGGGATTACAATAGGCCTAGCTGGCGACCGCAGGCACGAATTCTTCATGAATATGAATTTATGAGTGCTCTAGATGAAAGCGGATCAGGAGATGGCCAATTTAATAATCCAATGGGAATTGTAATAGATAGTCTTGGTTACGTTTTTATTGCAGATAGTGATAATTACCGAGTTCAAAAATTCCAGCCCGGCCTTGGATCGTTTTTACTGAAATGGGGAGGTACATTGGGAAGTGGTGATGGACAGTTCGATAGCGCCTTAGGAATGGCTGTAGACAATTCTGGTTATGTCTATGTCGCAGACGCAGGGCTTTCGAATGATAGGATTCAGAAGTTCGATTCTGATGGCAACTTTGTAGCCAAATGGGGAAGCAGAGGTACAAACGATGGTCAATTCAACACTCCTCGTGACGTTGCAGTCGATAGCTCCGATAATATCTATGTTGTAGATATGAATAACAATCGAATTCAGAAATTTGATTCAGACGGCAATTTCATCCTTAAATGGGGCAGCAGTGGGACTGGTGACGGAGAGTTTACTTCTCCACATGGGATAGCGATTGATGGCAATGATAATGTGTACGTCACAGATCGGGGATTTCATCGAATTCAGAAATTCGACACCGATGGAAACTTCATCACAAAATGGGGTAGTAATGGAACTGGAAACGGCCAATTCAATCATCCGTGTGGAATCGCAGTTGACAATGATGGATTCGTTTATGTTGTAGATCAATCAAATAACCGCATACAGAAGTTCAATTCAATAGGAATGTATCTTACTCAATGGGGCAGTACCGGAAGCGAGAATGGACAGTTTAATGTTCCCTCTTACATAGCAATAGATTCAGATGGCTATGTATATATCACCGATTCCTATAATGATCGTGTTCAAAAATTTAGAAGAAAGAATTAGAGAATTTTCTCTTTGTGAATAAAGCAAGTTGTATTATTTAATGTTTAGAGCCATAGAAATCTAGGGAAAATTAGCGAACAATATGAATCATTTTTTGCTAAGACGATCCTGGGTGTCGGTGACGAGGGGGTTGCCGGGGTCGGCGTTGGCTTTGATATCCAGAAATTTCTTGTAGTAATCCTTTGCGGCAGGGCTGCCCGATCCTTCCAGTGCCCTCCCCATGTAATAGTCCAGGGTATCCAGGTACCGGAAGGTAGGAAAATCCATCAAAAATACACTCAGGGCTTCTGCCCTCCGATTCTGATATTTTTATACTCAGAAATAGTATCGACATAAGCCTCATCCTGTAAAATCGACAAGATAGAGGCATTTGTACGCCACAAAATATTGTAATAATATCTTACATGCTATTGACATAATTTCTTACATCACTATAATTGGAATAGAGGAAAAGCAAATGGTATCGATCGGTCAAAGGATTAAAACCTTCAGAAAAGCGGTTGGAATGAGTCAGGAAAGGCTGGCAGAATTGCTCAGTGTCTCTCGTCCGACTATATCGCAGATAGAAAATGGGGACCGTAAGGTCTCTGCTGAAGAACTGATAAAATTGGCAGATATCTTCAACACGTCAACCGATGGTTTATTGAATCCGCAAAAATCGCCAACTTTGTCAGTCAAAGAAAGTAGAACGGTATTTAAGGCTACCCCTCAAATAAGGATCAATGTCCCTCAAAAAAATTTCGAGAAATTCAAAGAAGTCCTTCTTTACATCCTAAACGAAGTTGGCGCAAAACCAAATATTGGCGAAACCGTCATCTATAAGCTCCTCTACTTCATCGATTTCGACTATTACGAGAAATACGAAGAGCAATTGATCGGTGCAACATACATGAAAAACCGCTATGGGCCTACTCCGATAGAGTTTGCGAAGCTCATCGAAAAAATTCTCAACAAAGACCTTGTACGGGTGAAGGACAAATATTTCGAGTATCCCCAGACAAAATACTTGCCTTTGAGAAAAGCCAATCTAACCAAGTTGAAAGGAAGCGAAATCGAACTTATCGATAATGTCCTGGATAGACTCTCCGACATGAATGCTGCGCAAATCAGTGAATATGTCCACAACGATGTTCCTTGGCTGACGACCGATGAGGGCAAGATTATTGAATACGAGTCTGTTTTCTACAGGACTCCGCCCTATTCGGTAAGAGAATATCGTGAAGATATTTAAAGAAATTGTCCTTCTTCCTGAATTTGAAAAAGACTTTAAAAAACTTCTCAAGAGATTTCGGACATTGGAGGATGATCTCAACAACTTTATAAGGACGGAGCTAAATCTTTATCATAAATTAGGCATCGACAACAAAGGAATCTTCCAAATTCCAGGAGTTCCCTTTAATGATCCGAAGATCTTTAAAGCAAAAAAATTTGCTTGCCGCTCTCTCAAGGGAAGAGGCGTTCAATCAGGGATTCGGGTGATTTATTCTTATTATGAGAAAATGGACAAAATAGAAATGATTGAAATTTACTTCAAAGGAGATAAAGAAAACGAAGACAAAGAAAGAATTATAAAACATTACAAAAAAGACAAGAATTGAAAGCCTGACTCGATACGGAAAGCTACTGAGACCCAAGCCGTTGGCGGGTGTCGGTGATGAGAGGGTTGCCGGGATCGGCATTCGCTTTGATATCCAAGAATTTTAGGTAGTAATCCCTGGCAGCAGGGCTGCCCGATCCTTCAAGCGCTCTTCCCATATAATAGTCAAGCGTATCCAGATACCGGAAGGTGGGAAAATCCAACAAAAACACACTCAAAGCTTCCGCCCGCCGCTTCTGGCATTTTTCAAATTCCGATAAGGCTTCGGCAAAGGCTCCTGCTTCCAAATAGCCGCGCCCTAAATTGAACCGGCCAAGCCAGGTGTCCGCCAATCCCTGGGCCTCATCACACAACTTCAGCCCGATGGTAACATCGCCCCTCTTCATGGCTAAACATCCATTGATCAAATTGGCATAGGCTTGATGGATATCCTGAACTTCTCTTGCCAGTTCCCCGGCTATGTTCCGGGCCTTGTCCTCTTTTCCAGCCTCCATGTAGATCCTTGCGGCAGCATATTTTATTTCCCCTCCATCATAAATTTCGAGTGCCTTTTCTGCCGCCTCGACAGCCTCGGCATTTTTTCCTTGTAGCAGATAGGCATGGGCAAGCATCCTGTACTTGGGATTGGCATAAAATTTCCGGCTCTTTTCGAAGTCGGAAGCTATCCCATCATTCAGAATGGCGATGGCGTCTTTCAATCTTCCTTCATAAAGAGCCAGGTCGGCCAATCCCATACAGGCCCAGGTGGCTCCGGATTCCGAAAGGGCTTGAAGCTCTTCATAAATCTTGACGGCCTCATCACGTCTATCCTGAGCGAGATCTATAAGAGCCAGCACAACGAAAGCCTTGACATAATCCGGATCGATCTCGAGGACTTTCCGGGCTTCCTGAGCAGCGATTTCAAAATTGCCCGAAGCAAGGGCATACCAGCTCTGGTTGTACCGGTAGTTGAGATCTTCCGGATCGAATTCCACAGCTTTCTGCCCTTCCTCGAAGGCCTCCTGCATCCTGTAGCCCAGAAAATAGGCAAAGGCGAGATTGGTATGCCCGGCCAAATCCTCAGGAAATTCTCTGACAAGCGCACTGTATTCTTCGATAGCTCTCTTATAATTCTGTTTAAAAAGATAATATCCGCCTCGAGTCCTGTATTTTTCCCTGTCGTTCATCAGATTGGGATTTTTTGCGATTAAATCTATTGCTATTTGATAATTCTCTTCCACTTTTGGAAAGTTGTTTATGGCAAAGTAGGCTGCCGCTAAACCCGCATAGGCCCGGGCAAAATTGGGATCGAAATCTATTGCCTGCTGGTACTTCTGGATGGCTTCCTCCTCTTTCCCAAGCGCATAGAGCTTCTGTGCCTCAGCATAGGCCTTCATCGCTTCCAGCGATGTCGTCGTGAAGGTCTCTCCCATCAAGGCTTCTTTTGAATCCGCGGGAATTTCAATGAGTTGCGCCTGGAATTTCTCCGAAATAATGTCTGCCGCTTTGAATACATCCTGTCTGGAGTTGATTTTCTGCTCGACCTTTGCAACCTCTTCCGAACTGGTGGGATCGATCGCTCTCACTGTGATCAGATAGCCGCCTTTGTCCTTCTCGATAGTCGAATTTACAGCCAGGTTTACACCGGCGCTCTGGCAGATTAGCTGGGCCAGCTCCAGGTCGATACGTCCTTCCGATGCTGGTCTTATGTTCAACGCCTTCTCGCGTGCCCGTTTGCTGTCGAATACAGAAATATACGATGCTCCATCCAGGCTGAGGCTGAGCATGCTTTCCAAAACACCGTCAAATGCAGGGTCTCCGGTCTGGTTCTGGACATCGGCCACCAATACCGATATGGGTTCTGGGCCTGTCTCAGACAACGGGGCTCTATGAGGAACGATGAATTTCATCGCCAGCACGACCATTATGGCGACAGCGACCACTCCTATACCGATTATCGGGATCAGGCGTTTAATGCCGGGCCCGCCGGTGATTTGTTTCTGCGCTTTTCGGAGATCGGCAGCTAGTTCCGCTGCGTTCTGATAGCGAACGTTTGTGTCTTTAGCCAATGCTTTGCGGAGTATGGGACTGATGATTGGGTTGACCGATTTGGGCCTTATTTGAGTTTGCGGGGGAGGATCTCGGAGAATCGAGCTCAATGTCTCGAGAGCACTGGGCCGGGAAAAAGGATGGCCTCCTGTAACCAATTCATACAGGATGATTCCCAGAGAAAAGATGTCACTATTGGCACTGAGTTCCTCTCCTCGTGCCTGCTCAGGAGACATGTAGGAGATCGTGCCAGCGATTGCCCCCGCTTCTGTGATGGACGATTGGGTCATTGTGCGGGAAAGTTCTTGTTCTCCCCCGGGGAGAACGCGTTTGGCCAGGCCAAAATCCATAACTTTGGCATGCCCCTGGGGAGTGATCATGATGTTGGCCGGCTTTAGATCGCGGTGAACGATCCCCCGTTTGTGGGCCTTTTCCAACGCTTCTGTTATCTCCAGGGCAATCCGTAAGGTATCTGCAAGAGAAAAGGGCTCGGTCTTCATCTTTTCGTCAAGGGTTTGGCCTTCCACATACTCCATGGAAATGAAAGATTTGCCATCGCTTTCGCCGGTTTCATAAACCTTGCAGATGAAGGGATGGTCAAGGGCCGCAGCGGATTTGGCTTCGCGAATGAATCTCTGGCGTGTCGCCGGATCCAGTTCCAATTCCTCGGGAAGAAATTTGATGGCCACCTGCCTTTCCAAAATGTCATCCGTGGCCAGGTAGACCTGTCCCATTCCTCCTTGTCCCAGGAGTCGTTCGATTTTGTAGTGACCTATCCTTTCCCCTGTTGAAAGCATGGTTTAAGACTTTTTGGGATTCCTTCCCAACGGTGCAAAAAATATATAGCATATGGCAAGATGTAATGTCAATTACGGTTGAGGATTGCTTTCCCAGGTTTAAATGCTATTTAGCGTTACATGTATAAATATCGATTCAGGAATCTCAAGACCAGCGGATCCATTTCTTGGCGGATCTCGGGGGATCGAAGGCCGTGGCCGGCGTTTTTATAAATCTTCAACTCATATTCGCCGCCGGCTTTTTCTATCGCGAGAGCCATTATATGGGCATGAGCTACAGGGACGTCTTCATCCTTCTCGCCATGAAGGATCAAGACCGGGCATTCGATGTTTGGGACGTGAGATACAGGAGAAACCTGGCTGTACGCTTCTGGGACATGATCCGGTGAGCCACCTAGTGACTTCGCTAAATCCTCGGATACTCTCTTATAGTATGAAGCTGGTATTCCGATGATATGCCGGTACCATTCCGCCATGTCCGCCACTCCCCAACCATGGATAAGGGCAAAAGGATTGGTATGGGTTGCAGCCATGATTGCCAGATAAGCCCCGTGGCTGTCGCCGAAATAGGCGATTTCGTGGTCGTCCACAAACGGCAGCTCAGCCACAAACTTGAAGGCTACTACGACATCACCGATGTCCTTCCCGGACAGATCCACTCTGTAATCCGTGGAGAAGACAACAAAGCCTTCTTGGAGAAGCAGCTCGGCAACGCTCCAATCGAGCATCGCCCGTGTGTACTCCCGGTTGTCCCCCATTCCCCCATGGATGAAGATAACCGCCGGAAAAGGACCATTTCCTTCAGGTTTCCTGAAGCAACCATAAAAAACTTTCCCATCCCCACTCTTGATTTCCAATTCCTGCATGGTTTTAGCCGTACGTTTATTCATCGTCATAACACAGCGCTCCTACGATGTCAAAAATATTGAATCGCAATATTTTTTGTGATAATAGAGAGAATCATCCGGAAAAAATAAGGAATCCAAAAATATGGGAGGAATCGATGCGACTTAAAATCCGAACTTCGGTATGTATTCGCGTTTATTTTCTGGCAATCGCTTTATGCATCGGGATTGTTTCCCTTTCGTTCGGTACGGCGGATCAATCCTTGAAACTGCGATTCGAGCTGTCATTTCCAGAGTCAGTCCATGAAGAAGCCATAACAGGAAGAGTCTTCATCATGGTCACGAAGGATGAAAAAAGAGAGCCACGCCTGCAGGCCGGGTCATGGATGAGAAGCGTTCCCTTTTTCGGGCTGGATGTGTTCGATCTCAAACCGGGGGATTCCGTTGTGATCGACGAATCCATCCTCGGTTACCCTTTAAAAAGCCTGAGCGATATTCCTGCGGGCGATTACAGTGTCCAAGCTTTGATAAATATTTACACCCGATTCGAGCGCGCGGATGGGCATGTGATCTGGGCCCATATGGATCAGTGGGAAGGCCAGCAGTTCAACAGGTCCCCGGGAAACTTGCACAGTGAGGCGCAAACGGTTCACTTGGATCCTTCGGAAGGCTACGCAATAAAGCTGACGATGGACCAGGTGATCCCTCCCATCGAAGTTCCGGCAGATACCGAATGGGTCAAGCGCATCAAGTTCAAGAGCGAGCTTCTTTCGGAATTTTGGGGTCACCCTATGTATATAGGCGCCACGGTTCTCCTGCCGATGGGGTACGATTCCCATCCCGATGTTTACTACCCGGTACTTTACAATCAGGGTCACTTTTCGACCCGGGCTCCCTATGGAATGGAGGGGGAGAAATCTTCGTTTTACAAGACCTGGACAGCCGAGGACTTTCCCCGCATGATCGTTGTGACTTTTCAGCACCCCTGTCCTTATTTCGACGATTCCTACGCGGTGAATTCTGTCAACTGCGGGCCTTATGGGGATGCCATCATGGAAGAGCTTATTCCGAAAATCGAGGAGCAGTTCCGGATCATTCGCAAACCTTATGCGCGGGTTTTGTCTGGGGGATCGACCGGGGGATGGGAATCCCTGGCCTTGCAGGTCTTCCATCCCGACTTTTTCTGGGGGACTTGGAGTTTCTTCCCTGACCCCATAGATTTCAACTACTACGGCCTGGTCAATATCTATAAGGATGACAACGCTTTTTTTATCGAGTCCGGATGGATGAGGCCGGAGCGCCCGCTGATGAGGGACGCACACGGCCAGGTCCTGGTCACCATGCGGGAGATGAGCCAGTTGGAGGCTGTTTTGGGGACGAATGGCCGGTCCGGGCAGCAGCTGGACATCTGGCAGGCCGCCTACGGGCCGATCGGGGAGGACGGATATCCCAAGCCCCTATGGGATAAGTTGACCGGAGAGATCGACCGCGAAGTGGCCCTTTACATGAGAGGCCGTTTCGATCTTGTGTATTACCTAAAGCAGCACTGGGCTGAGATAGGACCCAAGCTCGTGGGCAAGATTCACCTGCTCTGCGGGGACATGGACAACTTCTACCTGAACGAAGCCGTTTATGAGATGGAGGCATTCCTGGAGGGCACAAAAGATCCCTATTACGCCGGGTCATTCCGGTACGGCCGTCCTAGAAAAACCCACGGGTGGTCACCATTCGGAAGAGGCACCGGTGAGCTGGAGCGGGAGATGGCCGCACACATCACCAAAAACGCTCCCCCTGGAGAAGACACCAGCAAGTGGAAGTATTAATTGGGGACAGGATATCCATTCACCAATTTAAGCAGAATTATCTAATTTCAAGAACGACGACAGATTTTGGTGGCAGGACGGTTGCTATGCCTTTGCCTTCGATTCTGGCATCCTTGAATTCAACTGACTTGACAGTTTCTGGCTTATCGAACGTGTTGTGGGCTGTCATTTCGTCAGAAGTAATGATCCGGCCGTTGACGGTCTGAGGTGTAAATCCGCGCAACTCACATTTGAGTTCTTGGGATCTGTTGGGATCCAGGTTGCATAACGAGATGTGAATATTTCCATCCTTGTCCTTGGATGCCGAGGCGCTGATCGCAGGAATGCTGTCTTTATCGAACTCGTATTTGACACAATCAAGCTGAGATGGAAGCAGGGTGGCGTCCTGGTGGACTTTGTACATGTCGAACACGTGATAGGTGGGTGTGAGGACCATCTTTTCGTCTTTTGTCAGGATCACAGCCTGCAACACATTGATCGTCTGGGCGATGTTGGCCATTTTGACGCGGTCGCAGTGGCTGTTGAAAATATTTAGAGTCAGACCGGCTGTCAACGCATCCCGCAGGCTGTTTTGCTGGTACAGGAAGGATGGGTTGGTTCCAGGCTCCACTTCATACCAGTTTCCCCACTCGTCCACGATCAACCCCACCCGTCCTTCCGGGTCGAAACGGTCCATGATGGTGGACTGCCGGGTCAGATACTCATCGATAAATAGCGCCTTTTCGAGATTGTCGAACCACTCGGTCTCGCCGAACTTGGTGGCAGAATTTTTGTTTCCCCAACCGCCCGGTACGGTGTAGTAATGATAGCTCAAGCCGTTCATCCTGTAACCAGCCTCCCGCATCAAAACCTCGGTCCAGTAGTAGTTGTCATCTACAGAACCGCAGGCGATCCGGTAGATCCTGTTTCCCGAAAAATTACGCACATATGTTTGATAGCGGCGAAAGAGATCGGCATAAAATTCCGGCCGCATATTGCCGCCGCAACCCCAGTTTTCGTTACCGATGCCGAAATATTTCAGATTCCACGGTTTTTCCCTGCCGTTTTTTCGACGCAGGTCGGCCATCGGGCTTTTTCCATCGAAGGTGATGTACTCGATCCATTCTTGCATCTCCTGGACCGAACCGCTTCCCACGTTCCCGCAGATGTAGGGTTCACAACCGAGCAGCTCACACAAATCCAGGAATTCGTGGGTGCCGAAGTGGTTGTTTTCGATCACCTTGCCCCAGTGGGTGTTGATCATGGGGGGCCGTTCGTCTTTGGGACCGATTCCATCTTTCCAGTGGTACTCATCGGCGAAACATCCGCCCGGCCACCGCAACACCGGGATGTCGATCTTTTTGAGAGCTTCTATCACATCGTTCCGGATACCGCGCGTGTTGGGTATGGGACTGTCTTCGCCGACCCAGTATCCTCCGTAGATGCAACCGCCCAGATGTTCGGAGAAATGCCCGTAAATGTTTTTGTTGATCTTTTCTTTTCCCATATCCACATCGATGATCAATGTATTCATGGACCCCTCTTCCTGAGCGCTTCCAGTTGACCATGGAAAAAAGCCTATACATATGAAAAAAACGACCATGAAAGATAATGAAACTTTGCGAATAACCATACCTATCCCTCCCTCAAGTTCCCCAATATTTTTCAAATCCAGCAAAACCAAATGAGATAACTTTAAGCCTAACCATTCAAGCCATCTATCATCGGGTCAATAAAGACCGAAATAAGTGAATGAGTATCCTGTCCCCAATTAATGGGCAGAGAATTTGAAGGTGGTGCGGCTGAAGTATTTGGCTCCGGGCTGGAGGATGGTCGACGGGAAATTCGGCTGGTTCGGGGAATCGGGAAAGTGCTGGGGCTCCAGACAAAATCCGTAATGCTTTTCATACACCTTGCCTGCTTTTCCGGTGATCGTCCCATCCAGGAAGTTCCCGGAGTAGAACTGAATTCCCGGCTCTGTGGTGTGTATCTCCATAACGCGCCCTGTCTTGGGTTCATACACCCGGGCAGCTAAAGCCATTGCCCCTCCGCCGCTGCGGAGCACGAAGTTGTGGTCGTAGCCGCCTTCTACCTGGTCGATCCTCTCTCCTATGGCGTGCGGCATCGTGAAATCCATCGGAGTTCCTGCTACATCGCGGATCTCTCCTGTCGGGATCAGCCCCGCATCCACCGGCGTGTATTTATCTGCCGCCAGCATCAGCTCATGGGAAAGGATGTCCCCCTCTCCCTGTCCGGCCAGGTTAAAATAGCTGTGATGTGTCAGGTTGACTGGCGTGGCCTTATCCGTTTCTGCCTCGTAAACGATATGCAGCTCATTGTCTTCTGTCATCCGGTAGGTCACCGTGCAGGCCAGATTGCCCGGGTATCCTTCCTCGCCGTCTTTGCTAAAATACGCGAATTTGACACCGACATGATCATCCTGCTTGAATGGCTCGGACACCCAGAGGACTTTGTCGAATCCCTTGACACCACCGTGGAGGTGGTTTTCTCCGTTGTTGGTGGCCAATGTGTAATCCACACCGTCCAGAGTAAATTTTCCCTTTGCTATACGGTTGGCATAGCGCCCGACCGTGGCTCCGAAATAAGGCGAAGCTGCCATGTAATCCTCGATCGAATCGCACCCGAGGGTGATGTCGGCGAAGTTTCCATTCCGGTCGGGAACGCTCAGAGAGACCAATGTGGCTCCATAGTTCATGATCTGGGCACGCATGCCGTTTGAATTCGTCAACACAAACAAGTCCACACTCTGTCCATCGGGCAATAGCCCGAATGCCTGCCTCAGAATTTCCATTTTTGGTTCTTCCTTCATTTCGTTGTTTTCAGCCATTTGATTTGTTTCCTCCTCCGTCGTGGTTTTCTCTCCGCATGAAATGAGTGAAAAACACAAAGCTATCAAAAAGACCGCCAAGCAAAATGAACGGGATTTTCTCATCCTTCGACCTCCTATCCTATGCTGCTTCATCCCTATGACAATTATCACACAAGAGAAAAGAAGGTCAATAGGCAACTCTCTAGGGTGGCACCTTATGGGACGTCCCCTATTTCCTAATTACTTGAGGAGAATTCTCTAATCGGGTAAAATGCCAAGGCTGACACAAAAGAAAGAGGAGGGCGCATGAAAAACAAAAAAACATATGTCGGATTATTGATGATCGCTATCTTGGCCATAAGTCTTGTTTCCCAAGTCCAGGCTCAGGCAACAAATACGCTGAATCAAAAACTACTACGGCCTTTTTCCTTTAGGAACTTGGGCCCATACAGGGCAGGCTCCTGGGTGACGGACTTTGCCGTTCCCGAATCTCCTGACAAAGCCCACCTGTACACCTTTTATGTGGGCACGCGAAACGGCGGGGTGTGGAAAACCACGAACAACGGAACGACCTTCGAGCCCATTTTCGACGCTCAGGACAAACTGTCGATCGGGGCCGTGGCGCTGGCTCCCTCCGATCCCGATATCGTGTGGGTCGGCACCGGCGAAGTGGCCTGCGCCCGCAGCTCCTATTCCGGTAACGGCGTGTACAAATCGATGGACGGGGGCAAAACATGGGAAAACACGGGATTGCAGGATTCCCACCACATCGCGCAGATCATCGTCCATCCCACAAATCCAGACATCGTGTATGTGGCCGCGATGGGACATCTTTATTCCTTCAACGATATGCGCGGTGTCTTCAAAACCACAAATGGCGGAAAACACTGGCAACAAATCCTGTCCATCAACGAAAAGGTAGGTGTCATCGATTTGGTCATGAACCGGAACGAACCCGATATCCTGTATGCGGCAACCTACGAAAAATACCGGTATCCCTGGCACTTCGAAGCGGGGGGACCGGAAAGCGGCATTTACAAAACAACCGATGGCGGAGGGAACTGGGCACGGCTGACAGAGGGTCTTCCCACAGGAAAAATCGGCCGGATCGGGTTGGACATCTACCAGAAGAATCCGGACATCCTGTACGCTGTGGTCGAAAACGCCAACATGCGCCAGCCCCTCGAAGAGGAAGCAGCCATGGACAAAAGACGTGGGCTGGAACCCCAAGAACGAGAAATCGGCGGCGAGGTCTACCGGACCAAGGACGGGGGGATGAGCTGGGTGAAGATGAACGACCTGAAAGACAATGTCGGCGGAAAAGCGGCCTATTCCTTCAACATTATCCGGGTCGATCCGGAAAACGACATGAACATCTTCGTCACCAGCATCTGTTTGGCTAACTCAACAGACGGAGGGATGACCTGGCATGACATCGACTGGCCGCCACGAAGGCTTTTCTCCACCATGTTCGGAGATGTGAGAACCCTGTGGATCGATCCTCAGAATTCCGATCGCATGATCTTGGGAAGCGACGGCGGTATTTTTATTTCCTACGACGGGGGCAAAACCTGCGACCACCACTACAACCTCCCGCTCGGGGAATTTTATGCCATCGGTGTGGACATGGAAAATCCCTACAACATCTATGGCGGCATGCAGGACCATGATTCCTGGAAGGGCCCGAGCAATGCCTGGTCGGGACAGATCATGCTGGAGGATTGGGTGACTGTCGGCACCGGCGACGGCATGTACAATCAGATCGACCCGGAAAACGGCCGCTGGGTGTACAATGCCCTTCAGTTCGGCGGCCATCAACGGACGGACCAAGAGTTGGGCACCCAGACCGACATCCAGCCCCGCAGAGAGGAGGGAAAAGATCCCTACCGGTTCAACTGGTGCCCGCCGATCCGGATTTCCCCTCATGACAGCCAGGTGATCTACACCGGGACACAGATGCTGATGCGCTCAAAAAACAGGGGCGATGACTGGGAAGAGATCAGCCCTGATCTGACGCTGAACGACCCGGTCAAGATCGCAGGCCAAGGACACATCCAGTACTGCACGATCACCACGATCTCCGAATCTCCTGTCATGGCCGGCGTTATCTGGGTGGGAACGGATGATGGAAAGGTCTGGCTCACCAAAAATTCAGGAGAAATTTGGGAGGAGATGACACAAAAGATCCAGGAGGCCGGCGGGCCGGCTGAGCTCTGGGTCAGCCGGGTTTTTGCATCTAGTCACGAGGAGGGCACAGCCTATGTCACAAAAACTGGCTACCGCAGGGACGACTTCCGCCCGTTCATCTTCAAAACGACGGATTTTGGCGCCACCTGGACATCCATCGGCAGCAACCTGCCTGATCTCCCGATAAACGTCGTGTTCGAAGACGGAAAAAATCCGGATCTTCTTTTTGTGGGGACGGACGGCGGCGTTTTCGTTTCCATCGATGGAGGGGAACACTGGGTGCGGTTCCAAAACAACATGCCCTCGGTTCCTGTGCACGATCTTCTGGTTCACCCCCGGGAGAACGACCTTGTGGTGGGCACGTACGGACGCGGCCTATTCGTGACGGATGTGACACCTCTGCGGGAACTGAACGCAGATGTCCTGGCAAAGGATGTTCATTTTTTCGCTATCGAACCAAAGGCGCAGCATGTCACACGTGGATGGGGGAACTACCATCTCTACGGCGACCGGCATCTGTCCACGCCGAATGAGCCGAACGCGATCTTCATCCATTATTTCCTGAAGGAATCGACAGAAGACGACATCACCATCCAGGTACTGGACTCTGAGGACAATGTGATCCGCGAGCTGAGTGGCAAAAAGACAGCGGGATTGAACAGGGTGTCCTGGGACATGCGCCCCACACCACCCGAAAGTCAACCAAGACAGAGGAGATTTTTCGGGCGCGGCTCCATGGTCGACCCGGGAGAGTACACCGTCATCCTGAAAATCGGAGAGCAAAAACTCACCCAAAAGGCCGTGATCACAAAAAGAACGGGCTGGGCCATCGGCCCCTTCCCTTCGATAATTAAGTAAAATGCCATTAGGCATGTCCGCAGCGTTCTTCTCGGCGGCGATGAACTGCGCACGTTTACACCCAACCTCTTCCTTTCAGGCATCTGTTCCCGTGATTGTCCACATCTCTGGTCGTTTAGCAAAGTCGTGCTCAATACAACATCGCCGTCCGACGTTGTCGGATTCCCTCGGAGAACGGCTCGTGAAGGCTAGATCCTCAATGTCGCTGCGGACATGCCTAATGTCCAAAGCCTTTTAAGAATCTCCACACAACGTGGAATAGAGCCGATAAAAAGAATAAAATAGAGATGGTTCTAATTTTTCAGTTTAATAGATAGAATATGAAGAGGATGGAGGAAAAATGAAAAAACATTCCTTTGTTTTTTTTCTGATTAGTTTCGCTTTGATTTTTTTGTGCATAGCCTGCGGGCAGAAAAGCAAAACAGACTATCCCGTCAAGCCCGTGCCTTTCACCGATGTCCAATTCCAGGACAATTTCTGGCTGCCGCGGATGGAAACCAACCGGACCGTGACCATTCCGTATGCGTTCGAACAGAGCACAGAAACCGGCCGGATCAAAAACTTCGAGATCGCTGCCGGCATGGAGGAAGGGGGATTTTGCAGTACTTACCCTTTCGATGACTCGGATGTGTACAAGATCATCGAAGGCGCCTCCTACTCCCTCAAGGTGGATCCGGATCCTGGACTGGACAAATACCTGGACGAGTTGATCGGAAAGATCGGCGCGGCCCAGGAAGAGGACGGCTATCTCTACACGGCCCGTTCGATCTTTCCCGAACCTCCCAAAGTCCTCTGGGTAGACACCGAAGAGCGCTGGTCAAACATGTATCTGGGCCACGAGCTTTACAATGCCGGGCACATGTACGAAGCTGCGGTCGCTCATTACCAGGCAACCGGCAAGCGCTCCTTTTTGGATATCGCCATCAAAAATGCCGACCTGATCGACAGTGTTTTCGGCCCCGGAAAAAAGATCGGAGTGCCTGGCCACCAGGAGATCGAGTTGGGGCTAGTCAAACTCTACCGTGTGACCGGAGAGAAAAAATACCTGAACCTGGCCAAATTCTTCCTTGATGAGCGGGGCCATGCCCATGACCGAGAGCTCTATGGTGAATACTCCCAGGATCACAAGCCGGTGATCGAGCAGACCGAACCGGTGGGCCACGCGGTCAGGGCCGCTTACATGTATGCAGGCATGACCGATATGGCGGCTCTGACAGGAGATGAGGAATATCAAAAAGCACTGGATACGCTCTGGAATAACGTGGTCAGCAAAAAAATGTACCTCACAGGAGGGATCGGCTCTCAAAGTGGAGGAGAATCATTCGGCGGAGACTATGAGCTTCCCAATGCTTCGGCCTACTGCGAGACCTGCGCGGCGATCGCAAACGCCTTCTGGAACCACAGGATGTTCCTGCTCACCGGGGAGGCCAAGTATCTGGATGTCCTGGAGCGTGTCCTCTACAACGGGATCATATCCGGCATCGGTCTTTCTGGCAACGAATTCTTTTATTCCAATCCGCTCACAAGTTACGGCCAGAACAAACGCAGCGCCTGGTTTACCTGTGCCTGCTGCCCTTCCAATGTCACACGGTTCGTTCCTTCGGTTCCCGGGTATGTGTATGCGACAAAAGGAAACGATCTATTCGTCAACCTGTTCGTACAGAGTGAAGCAGAAGTTCAAACCGGCAGCCAGATGGTCCGGATCAAACAGGAGACCGATTATCCCTGGGACGGCAAAATCGTCATCTCCATCGATCCGGAAAAGGCCAAAGCCTTCACCATTGCGGTACGGATCCCGGGCTGGGCACAGAATCAGCCCGTCCCCTCCGACCTGTATTCCTATTTGAAACCGTCCGAGGAAAAAGCGAAAATCCTGGTAAACGGGGAACCGATCGATCTGGAAGTCGAAAACGGTTTCGTGCACATCGACCGCCAATGGAAAAAGGGAGACACCATCGCGCTGGAACTTCCGATGCCTGTCCGCCGGGTATTGAGCAATGAAAAAGTCGAGGACGATGCCGGACGAATAGCTTTGGAACGGGGCCCTCTGGTTTACTGTACCGAATGGGTGGACAATTTCGGTTATGTGAGCAACATCGTCCTTCAAGACGATGCAATACTCGAGCCCCAGTTACGTGAAGACCTGTTAAACGGAGTTGTCGGCCTTTATGGAAAAACAGCGGCCTTCAAATACGATGAAGACGAAAAAACCCCGATAATGGTCCAACAGATTTTCACGGCCATCCCCTACTACGCCTGGGCCCACCGGGGACAGGGAGAGATGATGGTGTGGCTGGCCAGGGACGAATCCAAGGCTAGATTCCTGCCGCAACCGACCATCGCTTCCACAAGCAAGGTCAGCGCATCCGGAGACAAAGACGGCAGGGCCGTCAACGACCAGTGGGACCCGGCCGATTCCAACGACCACTCCAAACCTTACCTCCACTGGTGGCCCAACAAAGGGACCATGGAGTGGGTCCAGTACGATTTTGCCGCACCGGCCAGAGTATCGGAAACAGAAGTGTACTGGTTCGACGACACGGGCCAAGGGCAATGCCGGGTTCCTGCCTCCTGGCAAATCTTGTACAGATCGGGCAGCACATGGAAGCCCGTTGCCAATATCGATCCATACGGAGTGGAAAAAGATACATTCAACCTCGTCCGTTTCCAGCCGCTCAGGACAACTGCCCTCAGGCTGGAGATCCAACTGCCGGAAAAATTTGCGGCCGGCATCCATGAGTGGCGGGTTCGCTAACATGAAGGGGATCGCCACATGAAACGGATACAAACAGGGATTTTGCTTTTCCTTTGTCTGGGTTTGTTCACGACATTATCCAGTTGTAAAAAACAGTCACCGCAAAATGACATGATTGAAAAGGATTATCCGATCAGTCCTGTCCCCTTCACCGCCGTCCAGATTTCCGATACGTTTTGGCTGCCCCGCATCGAAACCAATCAAAGGATCACCATCCCTTTTGCGAATAATAAAAATGAAGAAACAGGCCGGGTGGATAATTTTGCTATCGGCGCCGGCATAAAAGAGGGCAAATATGCTGGCCGCCGGTTCAATGACACGGATGTATACAAAGTGATCGAGGGAATAGCCTATTCCCTCCAGGTTCACCCCGATCCAGAGCTGGAAGAATACACCGATGGCTTGATCGAATTGATCGCCGCCGCCCAGGAAGAGGACGGTTACCTGTATCCCGCCCGAACTGCCGATCCGGAAAATCCAGCGCCTGGTGCAGGCCCGGAACGCTGGTCCAGGCTCAGAGGGAGCCACGAGCTTTACAACGCCGGTCACATGTACGAGGCTGCCGTGGCCTACTTTCAAGCCACGGGCAAACGTGTTTTCTTGGATGTGGCCGTCAAAAACGCCGACATGTCGGTCAGGACCTTCGGACCCGACAAGCGCCGGGACGTTCCCGGTCACCAGGAGATCGAGATCGGGCTGGCCAAGCTCTACCGCATCACAGGAAAAAAAGAATACCTGGATCTCGCCAAATTTTTCCTGGACGAGAGGGGGCGTCCCCACGACGGAGGCCTTTATCCAGAAGACTCTCCGTTCGCCATTTACAACGGGCGGGACTACATGCAGGACCACATCCCTGTCACAGAGCAGGAAGAGGCGGTCGGGCACGCGGTTCGAGCCACCTACATGTACGCCGGGATGGCCGACGTGGCCGCCCTCACAGGGAATGCCGATTACATCCTGGCCATCGACAGGCTCTGGGAAAATGTCGTTTCGAAAAAGCTTTATCTCACAGGGGGTGTGGGCGCCCGGCATACGTCCGAGGCCTTCGGGGACAACTACGAACTTCCCAACCTATCGGCCTACACAGAGACCTGTGCTGCGATCGGCAACGCTTTCTGGAATCACAGGATGTTCCTTCTTCATGGAGAAGCCAAGTACATCGACGTCATGGAACGGATCCTCTACAACGGGCTGATCTCCGGCGTCTCCCTGGAAGGAGACCGCTTCTTCTACCAGAATCCTCTGGAATCCAGGGGTGATCGCGAACGCAGCCCCTGGTTCGAGGTCGCCTGCTGTCCCGGAAACATCGTGCGTTTCATCCCCTCTTTTCCGGGTTACATCTACGCCAAAAAAGACGACAACATCTATGTCAACCTTTATGTCCAGAGCGAGGCAACCATCGAACTGAAAAATCGAACGATAAGGCTGAGCCAGGAAACCCGTTACCCCTGGGATGGGGATGTTCAAATTACGGTTCATCCCGAAAAAGAGGAAGAATTTTCCGTCTTTGTCAGGATCCCCGGATGGGCAGAGGGCCAACCCGTTCCCAGTGACCTCTACCGATTCGTGGATGTACACACAAACGATGTAGAAATTCGCATCAATGGCACTCCTTATTCCTTCGAGATGGAAAAAGGATTTGCCTGTCTGAACCGGGAATGGAAATCAGGGGACAGGATCGAGCTGAGTCTGCCGATGCCTGTCCGCAGGGTAAAAAGCCACGAAAAAGTTGAGGAAAACCAGGGCAAAGTGGCTTTGCAGAGAGGTCCGATCGTCTACTGTTTCGAAGGCGTGGACAATGCAGAACGTGTCCTCGATCGATCTCTCCCGGATGACTCTTCGTTGGAGACCGAATTTCTCCCAAACATGCTGGGAGGATTGGTGGTCATCAAAAGCACTGCAGGCGATAAAATCCCGCTAACAGCCATCCCTTATTATGCCTGGGCCCATCGAGGAGCAGGAGAGATGGTTGTTTGGATAACTCGCAAATAATCCAAATGCCAATCCTTCATTCGAGATCATTTGACATCTAGCTGCGGCTAATAGTAAATATAATCAGCTAAAAAAACATCATGAAAGGCTGAGCATCATGGAAGGACTGCAACCTTTAGACTGGATCGTTTTGGGCTTGTACTTTTTGGTGATTTTCGCCATCGCATGGTGGGTCATCCGCCAAAAGCAGGAAACCACTTCGGAATATTTCCTGGCCGGCCGCCACGTGGGCTGGTTCGTGATCGGGGCAGCTATCTTTGCCTCGAACATCGGGTCGGAACACATCGTGGGCCTGGCTGGAACGGCCGCCAAAACCGGCGTGGCCATGGGACACTATGAGTTGCACGCCTGGTGTATCTTGCTCTTGGGATGGGTTTTCGTGCCGTTCTACATGCGGAGCAAGGTCTTCACCATGCCGGAATTCTTGGAGAGGCGTTATTCGCCATCCGCTCGGTGGTTCCTCTCCATCATCTCGCTCATCGCCTATGTCCTTACAAAGGTGTCCGTGACCGTTTATGCAGGTGCCGTGGTGTTCCAAACGCTCATGGGCGTCGAGTTCTGGACAGGTGCATTGATCACGGTTATCCTGACCGGGATCTACACCATACTGGGGGGATTGAAGGCGGTCGTTTACACCGAAAGTCTGCAGGCCTTCGTCCTTCTTCTGGGATCCATCACGGTCACCGTCATGGGTTTGATAAAAATCGGCGGTTGGGGCAAGCTGATATCTATAGTGGGCAGCGACCACTTCAATCTCTTCCTGCCGTTGAACCACCCGGAATTTCCCTGGCTGGGGATGTTGCTGGCCCCGCCGATCGTCGGTATCTGGTACTGGTGTACCGACCAGTGCATCATCCAGAGGGTTTTGGCCGCCCGCGGAGAAACACAGGCAAGACGGGGGTCCATTTTTGCCTCCTATTTGAAGCTTTTTCCGTTTTTTATCTTTTTCATTCCCGGGATCACGGCATACGCTCTTGTCAAGACCGGGCAGCTCGACCTCGCTGCTTCGGACCAGGCCTTCCCAGCCCTTGTGAAGGCCCTCCTTCCCATCGGCCTGCGCGGGCTTGTCGTGGGAGGGCTGCTGGCCGCCCTGATGAGTTCATTGGCCGCTGTTTTCAATTCCTGCTCCACCCTTTTTACGATGGACATCTACAAAAAGATCAAACCCGGCACACCGGAGAAAAGACTGGTGATGGTGGGCCGGATCGCTACCGGTGTGGTGGTCATCTCGGGCATCCTGTGGATCCCGTTTATGAAATACATCTCGGGTGAACTGTATCACTACCTCCAGAGCGTGCAATCCTACATCGCCCCCCCGATCACGGCCGTATTTCTTTTGGGGATATTTTGGAAACGGATAAATTCAAAGGGCGCGATCTCGACCCTGATAGGAGGATTCGTCATCGGGATGATCCGGTTGGTCGCCGAGCTCAACAAGGAGCACTTGGACGGCGTCCTGTACAAATTCGCCGATGTCAATTTCCTTTATTTTTGTTTTTATCTTTTTGTGGCCTGTATCGGGATGATGGTGATCATCAGTCTGTTGACACGGGAACCATCCTACGAAAAGATCCAGGGATTGACATACGGCACGACCGTGTCCGAAGATAAAAAAGCCTCCAGGGAAAGCTGGAACAAAAGAGATCTCATACTGTCCCTGGTCGTGCTGGTTATCATCGCGCTGGTGATGATCTATTTTTCGCCGTTGATCATCGCCAAATAGAGGGCCCGAAAGAAGGATAAATGGAAAAAAAATACGCTTTAGGTTTGGATTTCGGCACCAATTCGGTCAGGGCTTTGCTGGTCGATGTGACAGACGGAGAAGAGATCGCCACAGCGATACATGCCTACGAATCAGGCCAGGCCGGAATCATCCTGGATCCGTCCGATCCCCACCTTTCCCGGCAACACCCCGGGGATTACCTGAAGGGCCTGGAAGTTTCGGTCAGCAAGGTCATGGCCGAAGCAAAAAAAAGGGACCCTGGTTTTAAACCCATCCAGGTCATAGGGATCGGGGTCGACACCACCGGCTCCACTCCTTTGCCGGTCGACCGGGAAGGAATCCCGCTTTGTTTCAAGGCCCCATTCCAAAACAATCCCAATGCTCATGCTTGGCTGTGGAAGGACCACACCAGCACGGCCGAATCGGCCCAGATCACGGAGCTGGCAGCCGCCGAACACCCCGAATACCTCGCCAAATGCGGGGGCACCTATTCTTCGGAGTGGTTTTTCAGCAAGATCTTCCATTGCCTGAATGTGGACCCCGAAGTGTTCGAATCGGCCTACAGCTGGGTGGAATGTTGCGATTACATATGCGCTGTTTTGACTGGAACATCCCCACCGGAAAAGACAAAGCGCAGCCGGTGTGCGGCCGGGCACAAAGCCATGTTCAGCAACGAGTGGGGCGGGCTACCGGACAAAGAATTCCTGGACAAACTGGATCCTAAAATGGGAGATCTCCGCAGCCGGCTCTACGCGGAATCTCTGACTTCGGACATCGAGGCTGGAAAATTGACCAAGGAATGGGCGGAAAAACTCGGTCTTCCTGCGGGCCTTCCAGTGGCGGTCGGGGCTTTCGACGCCCACCTGGGAGCGGTCGGTTCAGGCGTAGCCCCGGGCAAGCTGGTCAAGATCATCGGGACGAGCACGTGCGATGTGGCCGTCTGGCCCAGTGACTTGCCTCTGGCCGATATACCCGGCGTGTGCGGCATCGTGGATGGTTCGGTGCTCCCTGGTTATTACGGCCTGGAGGCCGGCCAATCAGCAGTGGGGGATATTTTCAACTGGTTCGTGAATATTATCCGACCCGGTGGAGAAAAAGAGGGATCCCATGAAGCGTTGACAGAGGCAGCCCAAAAAATCAAACCCGGGCAATCCGGCCTCCTTGCGCTGGATTGGAACAACGGCAACCGGACCATCCTGGTAGACCAACGATTGTCCGGCCTGCTTGTCGGGCAAACCCTTCAAACCAAACCCGGGGAGATCTACCGGGCCCTGATCGAAGGCACGGCCTTCGGGGCGCTTACCATCATTAACAGGGTTGAGGAATTCGGGGTGAAAATTACCGAGGTGATAAACTGCGGGGGAATCGCCGAAAAAAATCCCCTGATCATGCAGATCTATGCCGATGTACTGGGAAGGGAGATGAAGATAGCCAGGTCCGCCCAGACATGTGCGCTGGGATCGGCCATCGCAGGAGCTGTTGTGGCAGGAAGGGAGGCAGGAGGGTATGAGAGCTTTCCCGAAGCCCAGAACGCCATGTGCGGCATCAAAGAGGTCTCCTTCAAACCCAGTCCTGAAAACCATCGGGTATATCAAAAATTGCACAAGCTTTACAGCCAGTTGCACGATGCATTCGGCCGGAGGGACTGGTCTGGCTCCCTTTACAATGTGATGAAAGACCTGCTCTCGATCCGCGAAAACCAAACCAGGGAGGATCGATGCTATTAGAACTGAAGGAAAAAGTCTGGAAGGCCAACCTGGATCTGGTGAAATACAAGCTGGTGACTCACACATTCGGGAATGTCAGCGGGATAGACAGGGATCAGGAGCTGGTCGTGATCAAACCCAGCGGTTTGGCCTACGAGGAACTGATGCCGGATGACATGGTGGTGGTCGGTCTCGACGGGAACAAGGTCGAAGGCAGGCTCAATCCCTCCTCGGATACCCCGTCGCATCTGGAGATCTACATGGCATTCCCGAAAATTTCCGGTATCACCCACACACATAGCGAATACGCCACGATGTTCGCCCAGGCGAACATAGAAATCCCTTGCTTGGGGACAACACATGCCGACCACTTTTATGGCCCTGTGCCCATCACCCGCATGTTGACAGAAAAAGAGATCGCGGAGGACTACGAAAAAAACACAGGCCTTGTGGTTGTCGAGAGGTTCACGGATCTGGATCCGATGGAAATGCCGGGAGTCCTGGTCGTGAGCCATGGTGTATTCACCTGGGGAAACTCACCCGAGGATGCCGCCTTGAACGGCCTGATCCTGGAGTCGGTCGCCAAAATAGCCTGGGGAACACTGATGCTCGATCCCGACCGCGCGGACATTCCGGATAGCTTGTTGAACAAACATTTTCGCCGAAAACATGGCCCGGATGCCTACTACGGGCAGAATAAAAAGGGGGATGAAAAATGAAAAATCTTCCGGATGTCAACCTGGGGATCGTGGCGGTCAGCCGCGACTGCTTCCCGGTGGAGCTTTCGAGATCGCGACGGGAAAAAGTCGTGAAGGAGTGCGCAGCGAAAAAAATCTCCCTAACCGAGATCGGCACTGTCGTCGAAAACGAAAAGGATGTTTTGAAAGCCCTGGAGCAGATCGAAAGCAACGGTGTGGATGCTCTTGTCATCTACTTGGGAAATTTCGGACCGGAAGGACCCACCACCCTGCTCGCCAAAAAGTTCGACGGGCCGGTGATGTTCGTAGCTGCAGCGGAGGAAACAAAAGAAAACCTTATCCACGGACGAGGGGATGCTTTCTGCGGGATGCTGAACACATCCTACAACGTGGGGCTGCGGAAGCTCGCTCCCTACATCCCGGAATATCCCGTCGGGACCGCTGGAGAGGTGGCCGACAAAATCTCCGACTTCATTCCAGTGGCCCGCATCATCAATGGACTGAAAAAGCTCAAGATCTTTTCTTTCGGACCCCGGCCGCAGGATTTTCTAGCCTGCAATGCCCCGATCAAACCCCTTTATGACTTGGGCGTGGAGATCATGGAAAACAGCGAGCTGGACCTTTACGACATCTTTCTCAAAGCCAAAGGAGATCCGGCTGTTAAGGATGTCGTGGAGGACATGGCAAAGGAGCTGGGCAAGGGGAATGCTTATCCCGACCTTCTGGAAAAATTGGCCCAATACGAAGTGGCCTTGACTAAATTCCGGGAAGATCATCTGGGCGCTTCCGAGTTCGGTGTTTTCGCCAACAAGTGCTGGCCAGCATTCGAGAGTTATTTCGGGTTCGTCCCTTGTTATGTGAATGCAAGGTTGGCTTCTCAGGGAATACCGATATCTTGTGAAGTCGACATCTACGGAGCTTTGAGCGAATACATGGCCACCTGCGCCACCGAACTCCCTGCCACGCTTCTGGATATCAACAACACGGTTCCTTCGGATATGGTGGAAGAAGCCAGAGATCAGATCGGTGATTATAAGCCCAGCGACCTTTTCATGGGATTCCACTGCGGGAACACCGCGGCTTCTTGTCTGCTGGACGGGGCGATGAAATTCCAGCTCATCATGAACCGGTTGCTGGAGGATAGTCAAGAGCCGGACATCACCCGGGGGACACTGGAGGGCAGGATCCGCCCTGGAGAGATCACCATCTTCCGGCTTCAGTCCACTGCCGGTGCCGAGCTTCGCTCCTATGTGGCTGAGGGGGAAGTGCTCGATGTCGATCCCAAATCTTTCGGGAGCATCGGCGTGTTCGCCATAAAAGAAATGGGGCGGTTTTACCGCCATGTGCTTATCGAAAAACGATTCCCCCACCACACGGCCGTGGCCTTTAAACACGCGGGAAAAGCCCTTTTCAGCGCGACAAAAATGCTGGGGGTGGAGGACATTGGGTTCAATCAATCCGCGGGTTTTGTTTACAATAGCGAAAATCCTTTTGGCCGATCATAAAAAGAAAATCCGATGGGGATTTGAATGAAAGCAGCTCTCCTGACCGGCATCCGGAAAATTCAAGTGCGGGATGTGCCCCAGCCTTCGATAAAATCAGGAACAGATGTTCTGCTGCGTGTCGCCGCAGTGGGTTTATGCGGCTCTGACCTCCAGTACTATTCCACGGGGAAGATCGGGAGCGATGTGGTCAAATTTCCGTTTATCATCGGACATGAATGCGTGGCCACGGTCGAGCAGGTCGGTATTGATGTGAAAAAAGTCAAACCAGGCGACAGAGTGATCGTGGACCCGGCTGTCTCTTGCGGAACATGCGATCAGTGCCACCAGAACCGTCCGCACACATGCCGGAATCTTCTTTTTCTCGGCTGCCCGGGACAGAAGGAAGGGAGCTTGGCAGAATTTATCGTGATGCCCGAATCCAATTGTTATCGCTTGGAAGAGGGCCTGGATACAAAGTTGGGAATTTTAGCCGAACCTCTATCCATCGGTATCTATGCAGTCGAACTTATGGGCAATTCCCCCGTCTCTGCGATCGCCATCCTGGGAGCTGGGCCGATCGGTCTTAGCGTGGGATTGGCGGCAAAAAACATCGGAATCCAAAAGATCTACATGACGGACAAAATCGCCGATCGCCTCGAGGCAGCACGAAAGGCCGGGGCAACATGGACAGGGAATCCCGACCGCTCAGATATCGTCGAAAAAATCTTAGAGATCGAGCCCTCCGGGCTGGATGCCGTATTCGAGTGTTGCGGGGATCAAGACGCATTGGACCAAGCTGTGGAATTGCTTGAACCAGGAGGAAAATTGATGATCGTCGGCATTCCCGAGACAGATTTCATCAGCTTCGATGTTCACAAGCTCCGCCGCAAAGAGATCACCGTTAAAAACGTCCGGCGGCAGAACGACTGCATCACCGCGGCTATCGATCTTATTGCCCGGAAAAAATCGAATTTAGACTTTATGGTGACCCATTCATTCCGCTTAGAGGAAACCCAGAAGGCTTTCGATCTGGTCGAAAACTATGAGGACGGCGTCATCAAAGCCATCATCCAACCTTAAAAAAAAATTGACCGGTATATTTTTTGCTATAGGATGGTCCTTTATGGGATGTCCCTGAAGATATTCTGCTGCAAATATTGATAGATCGTTTCAGCGGCAATCCGGTGGGCGACCCTGTTCGGATGGGAATCGGTCGGGCTGCTCCACAGAACGAACGTCTTTTTCCCCTTGAAAGCAGGGAGCAAATTGACCGAATGGATCTTGTTCGATCGCAAAAAGTTGTCGATCTCGTCAACTTCGTTTTGGAAGGGATAATTCTTCTCCAGTTGGAACAACAAAGGGAAAATCGTCACCACCAATTCTATCCCTCGTTCTTGACAGACTCTTTGGATCTCCTTCAAATTTTCTTGGGCTTTCCCCCATTTCTGATCTTTTTCAGGCCCGAAATACCCCTCTTTGATGTGCCCGACCGTGTAATCATGCACCCTTTTTTTCACGATCCTTTTTTTGACGAAGCGGTAAAGCCGGGAAATGTCGCTCAGGAGATCCTTCTGCTTCTCCATCAGCATTTCCGTTCGTTTGTCCACCACCATCGAAGCGTGGGGGAGATAAGAATCATTCAGATTGTACAGGATGAGGAACATATCCGGATCGAATTTTTTCCCATACTCTTTGACATAGGTCTCATAATGCCGGACGGTCCTTGCAGGCTGGGCACAGTTTATGACTTCGTAGCGGCGTCCATCCTGCCCGCTATTCAGCCAGCACTCAAGATACTTGAACGTGGTCCGGCGGTTGTCGGCCACTCCGAACCCCCAAGCGAAAGAGTCACCCAAACCGATGATCCGGTATGTGTTTTCTGGCTTTATAACAGAATAGTCATAATCACGCAGGGAAATGCCCATGGATGGAAAGTTCTTTTGGCCGAGCCGTTTACGTTCGAGGACTTTAGCGAAAAGTTTGCTCGACGGAGGATACAGATCGTGTGCCTCTTTCAACATTGCAGCAAACTGCTCCTGCTTGGTTTTTTTGCCGGTAAAATATTCGGTCACCCGCACCCCTGTTTCTAACAAAACCAGAGTGATAACAACGGCAAGCACAGATCCCAGCACTCTAAACAGCAGTTTTTTCTTCGGCTTTTTTCCGGACATCATCCTGGAATGATATCCAATTCAGCTTCAATTTTCAACAGGTGTTTGACCCCCCTTTGTAGCTATGATATAAGCATTAAACTGCACTGCAGGTCACCGAATTTGAAAAAAATATTTGAGGAGTGTCGGATGAAAAACAAAATAAGCCTAAAATCGTTACTGTCTTTTTTCTTGGGAACCATCCTTGTTTTCACTTCTACATCCTCGGCGGCATCCATTCAGGGCTATTACCGTTATCCAGCCCTGCATGGGAATACGCTGATATTTTCTGCAGAAGGGGATGTTTGGTCCGTGGATATCCAGGGTGGCCAAGCCAGGCGATTGACCACTCATGCTGGAGAGGAAACCCATCCTGCTATATCTCCCGATGGCCAAACATTAGCATTCTCGGCATCCTATGAAGGGCCGACAGAAGTTTACACCATGCCTCTGGAGGGGGGGGTGCCCACTCGCTGGACCTTCGAAGCCGATTCATCTACCGTTGTCGGGTTCTCTCCCGATGGCCATCTCATCTACACGACACGGGCATTTTCGACTTTGCCTGATCCTCAGCTGGTGAGCATCGACCTGAAAACCAATAAAACAAAGTTGATCCCCCTCAGTCAAGCTAGCGACGGCTGTTATGATGCGTCAGGACAGGTTCTCTACTTTGTCAGGCCAGGTTTCCACAACAACAACACTCAGCGGTATGAAGGAGGCACGGCCCAAAATATCTGGAAGTTCACAGCCGGTCAATCAGAAGCCCAAAATTTGACATCGGACTTTGAGGGAGAAAACTTTTCTCCGATGTGGTGGGATGGCCGGATCTATCATGTGTGCGAACGGGATGGTACCTGGAACATCTGGTCCATGAATGAGGAGGGAAAAGATCTCCGACAGCACACCCAGCACCAGGGATGGAATGTGAAATCTCCATACCTGAACCAGGGCCGGATCGTTTACCAGTTGGGAGCCGATCTTCGGATGCTGGATGTGCGGAGTGATCAAGACCAGCTTATCCCCATTTCATTAGCCTCGGATTTCGATCAACTGCGAGAAAAATGGGTGGAAGATCCCATGGACTTCCTGACATCGGCCCATGTTCACCCTTCCGGAGATAGCGTTGTCTTGACTGCTCGCGGCCGTGTTTTTGTGGCTCCTGTCGGTGAGGGACGTCTTGTGCGGGCCTCTTTCAAAGAAGGAATCCGCTACCGCGATGTCGTGTTTATGCCCGACGGCAAATCTCTCCTCGCTCTTTCCGATGAGAGCGGTGAACTGGAATTCGTCGCCATGCCGGCCAACGGAATCGGAGAGGAAAACCCTCTGACAAGTGACGGTAAAATCCTGCGCTTCCAGGGTCACCCTTCGCCCGATGGAAAGTGGATCGCCTATGATGACATGGACAACGATCTCTGGCTCTTGAATACAGAGAGTAAAAAGCAGAGCAAAATTTCCACTTCGCAGGAAGGAATAGGAGACATATCCTGGTCTCCTGACAGCAAATGGCTGGCTTACTCCCAATCGGCCTTTAACACATTCCTCCAAATTCATCTTTATAACATTGAAACAGGAGAACAGGTCCCGTTGACAAGCGACAGAGTCAACAGCATGAGCCCGGCCTGGAGCCCGGATGGGAGGTTTATCTACTTCCTCTCGGATAGAAACCTCAGTTCTCTCGTCGGGAGCCCATGGGGAACACGGCAGCCTGAGCCTTATTTTGACAAGCCGATAAAGATCTATTGTCTTTCTCTCCGCAAAGGTGTCAGATCTCCTTTTAAACCTGAGGACGAGCTTAATGAATCAGCCGCAAAAAAGGGCGAAAAAGAAAAGGATTCAACGCAAGAAACTCTCGTCGATATCGATATAGACAATATCCAAAATCGCATCCGAGAGGTCCCTGTAGCCCCCGGAAATTTCACCGATCTCAAAGTCAATGACGAAGCTCTCTTCTGGGTAGAACGGGGAGGGGGTTATGGCTCTCCCGCCCAGTTGAAAGCTGTAAAGATCGGCAATAAAGACATCAAAGTCGAGACAGTTCTGGATGGAATCCGCAATTTTGAGCTCACCGCAGACGGCAAGAAGCTGATGGTCCGAAAGGGAAGTTCTTTTTATGTTTTGGATGCCAAACCCAGGAATATCACGGATATGAAAACAGGGGAAGTGAATCTTCAGGGCTGGAACTTTTCCATCGATGTCCGTGAGGATTTCCGGCAGCTTTATATCGATGCCTGGCGTCTGGAGCGGGACTATTTTTGGGATCCCAACATGCACGGAGTGGATTGGAACGCTTTGCGAGACAAGTATCTTCCTCTAGTCGACCGCATCACATCCCGACGGGAACTAAACGATTTGATCGGAGAGCTGGTGGGCGAGCTTTCGGCTCTTCACGTCAGTGTGAGAGGAGGTGACCTCAGACAGGGAACCGATCAGATCACGGTAGCCACACTGGGAGCCCGGTTGGAAAGAGACGAATCCGCTGGAGGCTTCCGGATCGGCCACATCTACAAGTCCGATCCAGACTATCCCGATGAGCAGTCGCCTTTAGCAGACCCAGACCTGGACATCCAGGAAGGGGATATCATCGTGAGCATCAACGGGCAACAATGCCTGTCGGTGCGGCATCCCCATATTCTCCTGAGGAATCAAGCGGGACGGCAAGTTCTCGTCTCCATAAAGTCAGGCAAAACGGGAAAGGTTCGTCAGGTCATCGTCACTCCTACAAGGAATGAATACGGCCTCAGGTACGGCGACTGGGAGTACACCCGCCGTTTGAAAGTGGACGAAAAAAGCGAAGGAGAGATCGGGTATGTCCATCTCCGGGCCATGGGAGGAAATAATATCACGGAATGGTACCGAAATTTTTATCCGGTGTTCAAACGGAAAGGTTTGATCATCGATGTCCGTCACAACAATGGGGGCAACATCGACGCCTTCATCCTGGAAAAGCTGATAAGAAAAGCCTGGTTTTACTGGAAGCCGCGCGCGGGCAGTCCCTATTGGAACATGCACTATGCCTTCCGCGGCCACATGGTTGTGCTGTGCGATGAAGAGACCGCTTCGGATGGAGAAGCTTTTGCCGAGGGCTTCAAGAGGTTGGGTCTCGGCAAAGTCATCGGAACCCGGACCTGGGGGGGTGAAATTTGGCTGAGCAGCAACAATCGTCTGACAGACAGAGGACTGGCAAGAGCCCCTCAGACCGGAGTTTACGGACCAGAAAGAGAATGGCTTATCGAGGGACATGGAGTGGACCCGGATATAGTGATCGACAATTTGCCGCATGAAACTTTCACCGGAAAAGACGCTCAGCTCGAGGCTGCTATTGCATATCTCAGGGAACAGATCCAAAAGCACCCGGTCGACATCCCGGAACCTCCACCTTATCCAGACAAATCCTTCAAACATAACAAAAAGAAAAAATAAGCCGAGAGGATTATAGGCTACAGATCTGGCCAAGGCGCGATATGAGAGTCTTTGTCATTGGGGGAACAATGGATGCATCGGTGAATTTTCGGATCATCGACATCGCAATCTTTATTGTTGCGAATGTGATCAATCTCCTGTTGATCGGAATTTTTCTATCTCGACCTAAAGGACTAAAAAAGGTCGAATACGTTCTGGGGCTTTTTGTGGTGGCCATGATTTTGCCGGTCGGAATGGCCATCATCCTGAACATTTTGGAAAAAAGGGAGTGGTGGACGATCGTCCTGCCATTGATATTGATTTCATTCCTAGCCGTAGAGCTATTATTCGACTACATCCTGAAACTGAATTTCAGAAAAACGAAATGGCTCTGGCCCTATCTTCTTCTCTACTATTCGGCCATGATGGCCATGATCGGCTATTCCTTCATGATTGATAAAGCTTACGGTTTTTTGACCCTTATCACGTATTTTCTCGGCCTTTTTGCCACTTGGTATTCCTACTCCAAGGTCGGCCATGGTCATTAACCGAAAAGCGTCAGCATCCAGTCAGGAGAAGGAATCCCCGGCTTTTCCGAAGGATCGGGGCAAAATGGCCGATAAGGCGACAGCAAGAACATAAATACTGGCGGTATTATCGTTGATGAAGGCATAGGGCTGGAGCCTAGCGAGGATCCCCATTACGTAAGAAGCTTTCCACGTATTCCAGGGACTGATGGCGGAAGTATGTGTTGTAGAGTTCAGCATAGTGCCCACCAGCATCAAGCAAGGCTCGATGGTCGCCTTCCTCGACAATGCGACCATTTTCAAGCACGATGATCCGGTCGGCGTTCCGGACCGTGGACAGACGATGGGCGATGACGATGGAGGTGCGGTCCTTCATGACAGTCTCCAAACCCTCCTGGAGCTGAGCCTCGGTGAAGGGGTCCACACTGGCGGTAGCCTCGTCCAGGATCAAGATGACCGGATTTTTGAGAAGGACACGAGCAAGGGCCACAAGCTGCCTCTGTCCCATCGACAGGCTTGAGCCTCGCGCTCCGACCTCTGTATCCAACCCCGATGACAAGGCCTCCAGCCAGCTCCCCGCGGCAATACGCATGGCAGCATCGCTAACCTGCTCTTCCGTCGCTTCGGGAAGTGCATAACGGATATTGTCTTTCACCGTTCCTGAAAAAAGAAACGGATCTTGGGGAACCAAACCGAGTTGGCGCCGGTATGTATCCAGGTCGATCTGGCGGATATCCTGTCCATCCACAAGCATTTCCCCCCCCTGAAATTCATAGAACCGGGCGATCAACCGAGCGATAGAACTTTTCCCGGCCCCCGTGTGACCCACCAGGGCCACGTTCTGCCCGGCAGGCACCTTCAAGCTGAAATCTTTCAGCACCTGTTCCCGTTCTGTGTAGGAAAAAAGAAGGTTCCGGAATTCGATGTCCCCTCGCAATTGGGGCAACGAACGGGAGCCGGTCTGGATAACCTTAGGTTCCGCATCGATCAGGGCAAAAACCCTTTCCGCAGCGGAAAGGCCGTCCTGGAATTGACTCCAAAAGGAGGCGATGCTGATCATCGGCCACCAGAAGAACGCCGTGGCCTGCATGAACAGGTACCACTCCCCCGGACTAAATCCGCCGGACCGGACAGCAGATCCGCCGGCATATGCCAGAAGAGCTATGGCCAGACCCGAGGCCGTGCCGAGAACAGGAAATATGCTGTTCATGGTCAATCCGCGGGCCAACCCGACCCGATAGACCTTGCGGTTGTTATCCAGAAACCGTTGAAACACCGCCTGTTCTTGCCGGAAAGCCTTGGCTACACCTATGCCGCTAATGGATTCCTGGATTTCCGCATTGATGACAGCAGTGACCCGCTTGGCATTACGGGTCACCTTACGGGCGATTTTCCGGAAGGCAAGGGCGATCAAAAAAACGATCGGGCTCATGGCTAGGATCAGCAAGGTCAACGAGATGTTGATAGTGAAAAGCCAAACAGACAACAGGAGCACCAACAAAATCTGGCTGATGACATCCAGAACCAACGTCACGACATCGGAGAAATCCTGGGTGTCGGAAGTGACACGGCTTACGATCTTTCCGGAAGGATGCTGGTCATAAAAGGACAGATCATTGCGGATGACCGCATCGAAAACGTCTTGCCGCAGATGCAGCACAACGTTTCCCACCATGCGGGCAGAAAGCACCTGGCGGATATAATTGAAACCCCAGGCAAACACGCCCAATAGCAACACTCCCAGGGAAAGGAGTAAAATAGCGCGTGTGGAGGAATCTCGCTTGATGAGGTCGAGGGCCTTGGAGATCAGGATCGGGCCGGCTGTCCCTGCTGCCGAATTCAGGGTGAGCATCATGGAAGCCAAAATGACATGCCGCCGGTAAGGGCGGAAATAGCTGGCGATACGGCGAAGGAGTTCCCTATCCTTGTAGGTGCGGTCGTAATCTTCGCTGTCCAGACCATCGAGAATAAAGGGCATATAGACTCCTTTTAAGCTATCTCATTTTTATTCGTAACGAGCGAATATCCGCCGGTAGTCGGGCGAATGTTCCATCAGTTCTTCGTGGGTTCCCTGATTCGCCAGTTCTCCCTTTCGCAGCACAAGAATGCGGTCGGCCCAACGGATCTGACTCAACCGGTGGGTGATGATGAAAGTTGTGCGATCTTTGGATATCCGGCGCATGGCCCGCTGGATCTGATCCTCGGTGGCGCTATCGATGGCGCTGGTCGAATCGTCGAGGATCAGGATCCGGGGATTGGTTAGAAATGCACGGGCGATAGCGATCCGCTGGCGCTGTCCTCCTGAAAGGGTTACGCCCCTTTCCCCGATCTTCGTCTCGTAGCCTTCAGGAAAGGCCATGATAAACTCGTGGGCTTGGGCTTCCCTGGCTGCCTGTTTGATCTCCTTTGGCCCAGCTTCAGTGAGGCCGAAAGCGATATTCTCCCGCAAGGTCCGGGAGAAAAGAAAAACATCCTGTTCGATGAAGGAAATCTGGGAGCGCAGGCTCTCCAGACTCCAGTCTTTGACATCCACGCCGTCAACCAACACATGCCCCGATGCTGTGTCGTAGATCCGGTTGATCAACCGGGTCAATGTGGTCTTCCCGGAACCGGTCAGACCCACGATGGCAACGGTCTCCCCGGGAAGAACGTGGAAGCTGACATCCTTCAGGACCTGGGCTCCGTCGTAGCTGAAGCTCACATTTTCAAAGACGATCTCGCCCTCGATGGGCTTGGATATCCCGCCCAAGTTTTGATCCAGCTCGGTTTCGGTTTTGATCATTCTTAAAATCCGCCTGGTACTGGCCATACCCAATTGGACCAGGTTGAACGAAAAGATGGAGATGAACGTGGTGAAACGCAGGGTCCCGAACAAACCCATAAAGGCTACCACCTGTCCCAGGCTGACAAGGTTCTGTCTCCACAGAATCAGGGCATGAAAAAATCCAGCGCCCCAGCACAGGCTGAACATCAGCATGGGCCAGTACCGGGCTTGAATGATGCCCTGGCGCACGAAATAATCCCGGAAGGTGCGGGCATTGCCCGTGAATTTATCCCACTCATAGCGCTCCCTGACATTGGCTTTCACCACTTCGATCCCGGCCACCGCCTCGGCCAATCCAGCGTTGATGATCCCGAATTGTTCCCGTTGGGCAATGCTGACCGGCTTCAAGCGGCGGTTATAATCTCTCACGGTGATTGTCAACAAAAGGGTGAAAACAAGCGGGACCAGGAGAAGCAAAGGGTGGATCAATCCGATCATGATGACCGGAACCACAAGCGCCAGGACTGAATCGATGATCAGGTTCAATCCCGGGCTGAACATCAGGTTGAGCGCTCTCACATCGTTGGTGGAGCGGGCCATGATATCGCCGATCCGTTGGCGCCCGTGAAAAGTCAGGCTTTTTCCCAAAAGGCTGGAATACAGTTCTTCCCTGGAATCGCGTTCGATCCTCTGGGCCAGGAATTCCGTGGTGAAATTGCGGACGATTCCGGTTGTGCCCTGCCCCAGCGCGCACGCGAGGATCCCCAATACAGGAGGTAACAAAGCAGAAAGAAGAAATCCGGGAGCCGATATCAAATCGAATGCGCGGCCGATAAAAATCTGGATGTAGCTGTAGACGAAGTTATTGGCCACTGCTGCCAGGCCCATGATCAGGGGGAAAAGAGGGTACCTCAACAGGTGTGAAACGACCCACCGTACCGGGCCTTTCACATTGAAGTTATAGGCATTTTGGACTTGAAATTCACGTCGGGATCCAAGAGCTATTTCTTTTGCCATCTTCGAACCATTTAAACGATTAATTATCGGATATTCTAGCCAAAAGAAAAAGGAAATATTATGAAAGGCCGATATTTAATGCAGCAGGTTTTTAATCAAAGGCCGGAGCTGTTCGTGCCTGTCTTCGCTGCCGCCAGTCAGCATGAATTCCATCTCCCCCTTTTTATTGATGAGAACGTGGGTAGGGTACATTTTTACACCGTAGAGGGAAGCGATTTTGCTGGCGTCCGGGACGATTTGGTAAGTGAACTCCTTTTCTTTCAGGAATTCCTCCAAAGCCTCGGCATTATCCAGGGCGAAGGCGATAAAGACCACGTCTTCGTCTTTGAACTCTTCGGTCAGTGTGTTGAGACCGGGCATTTCGACCCGGCAAGGCGCACAGCCAACAAACCAGAAGTTAAGCACGACCACTCTTCCTTTAAGAGCAGAAAGCTTGAGAGATTCTCCCTCCAGGCTTTTCACATCGAATTCCGGAGCAGGATCCTTTTCCTCCGATCCAGCGGGTTTTTGCCTCTCCAAAGCCTTGGATAGGTGTTCCTCGAATCCTTCGATTCCCTCGTTCCGCTTTTGGTAAATTTCTTTGAGGGAATTTTCCGCCTCCTTGGAACCCAGCCTTAATGCCTCGAGCCATGCATTCTCAGCACTCTCATACAGGCCAAGTTTTTGCCAGATCGTTCCCTCTGTCTCGAAATATTCCGGACGCGCTTCTTTTTCCATGGCCTGGGCTGCTTTGATATCGGCAAGGGCTTTGGCCAAATTGCCCGTCTGGAGGTGAATTTCCGCTCTATTTTGGTACCATCCCGGCAAATACCTCTGTGTCATAGATCCCGGGACATCTCTGTAGAGACGGAGTTTCCCCTGGAGCAATAATGCGATGGCTTTATCCATGAATTGGATGGCTTTTCCATGCTCTGCGGTTTTTTTGTCATAAGATTCTGCGAGAACATAATAGGGCAGAGGGTTGTCCTGTTCCTCTTTCAGCCAGGGTTCACACACCGAATGGATCACATCCAAGGACACATCTTCTTCGCCCACAAAATAAGAGATATGTTCCCGGGAAAACTGAGAGAGGGGACTCGCGGTCAAAAGTTTCTTTTTTAGTGTTTTGACCTCTTCAGGCCCTTCCCCTTTTATTCCCTTGGAAAAAACCTGATAGTCATAATTGCTGATGGCAAAACCCGTGTAAAAAGATTCCGGGTATATGTCCACCAGGGTCCGCAACACTTTTCGGGCTTCCAGTTCCCGGTCCATCAGCAAGTATCCATATGAGAGGGAATAGAGCAATTCATCGGATGGGTTGGACAATCTTTTTTCCAAGAATGCGATATCTTTTTTGACGCTTTCCATAAGATTGGCTTTGTCAAAAGCGCCTTGAAGGAACCATTTGTCCCGGAAAACGGCAAAATTTTCCGGAAACACTTCCCTTTCCTTCCGGAAATAGTCCAAGTATTTATCCGGGGAAGAAGAAAGCATCATCTGCTGATTGGCCCCCCGGGCAGGGACTCCTTCTTTCCTGTCTATTTTCACCGATAAGATAGCCTTGCTGTCCCAATGTTCCAGTGTAATAAAATATATCGACAGGAAAGCCATGCCTTCTTCGACTGGAATCTCGCTGAAAAACATCTCGCCCTTTTTTTTCATCTTGAGCCATTTTTGATCTACCCCATTCTCGCGGGAAATGTGATAAATTGCATACACATCATCTCCGGGCAGAAATGCGGCTCCTTCGGCATTCGGGTCATAGGTCACACGGATCTTGTCTCCCCACCTGGGCTGTTCCGGTGTGATGGTAGCAACCTGCCCCAGACAGACAAACTGAAAAAAAAGCACCCCCGAAAACAACAAAAAAACTCCAAACAAAGGATTTTTTATCACGTTACTCTCCTTTTCGACATGATAAAGGCATATATTTATTCGATTCAACCGATAAAAGCTTCTATGGAAAAAACTCTATTCCAGGGCCGAAAGTTTCCTTTATTATTTTCGTTTTATCCGGATCGGAGGTTTTTGATCGGGGGAAATGCCGCTTTTGTAGGTGTATCCCTTCCGTTTCTCGTCGAATTCCTTTTTCATCTCTTTCAAAACATCCGGACTGCGAAACAAGTCCAGAGCCGTTGTGGCTAACACCTTCGCCGCCAGGAACATGCCCTTGTAGCCGATGGGATGTTTGCTGGAAGCGACAACGGCCCAGCTGTGCCAAGGGATCCCGAACGGCGCGCATGTGGTCGAGAGGTGGATCGTCGGCGTTATCCAGCTGACCTCGGCCACATCCGTGGATCCTCCTTCCGGGTATTTTTCAGGTTCCTTTAATCCTTCGATGGCCGGGTCCATTCCTTTTTCGCTGACCTCCGTTTCTTTCTGAATCTTTTTTGCGTACAGGATCTCATCCTCGGTATAGGATATTGCTCCGATCGCTTCCAGGTTTTTTTGCATGATCTCCGAGCCCCTCCTGTTGATCAGCATCTCATGATAACTGCCCATGGTATTGATCTTGTATGACGTGCTTGTCGCGATAGCCGAACCCTCGACGATCTTTTCTACCTTTTCCACTACGGTTTTCACGCCTGCCCTGTCAAGGTCTCTCACCCAAATCCAGACCTTGGCATATTCAGGAACGATGTTGGGGACCTTCCCTCCATCCGTGATGACATAGTGGATGCGGACCGAGGGCTTCACATGCTCACGCAAAAGGTTGACTCCGAAGGTCATCATTTCCGCTGCATCCAGGGCGCTGTGGCCCATCCATGGATCGAATGCAGCGTGGGCGGTTTTCCCAAAAAATTCTACCTGCAGATCGTCGATAGCCTGACTGCTGTCCAAATCTACAGATGTACTGTAGTCGGGGTGCCAGGCTAAACAGGCGTCCAGGTCATCAAAAAGGCCGGCTCTGGCCATGTAGACTTTTCCCCCGACATCCTCCTCTGCAGGACAGCCGTACAACCGGAGGGTCCCTCGAAGGTCATATTTTTCCATCACCCCCTTAAGGGCCAGCGCTGCTCCGAGACTACCCGCACCGAAGAGGTTGTGGCCACAACCATGTCCGTTTCCCTCCTCATCGAGGACTTTCTTGAACGGCGTGCTATCCTGAGAAAGACCGGGAAGAGCATCATACTCAGCCAGAATACCGATGACCGGACTTCCCGAGCCGAAAGTGGCGACAAAAGCGGTAGGCAGGTCGGCCACATCTTTTTCAACCCGAAAACCTTCTTTTTCGAGAACCTCCTCGAGAAGTTGGGAAGATTTTTGTTCCGTCAAAGCGATTTCGGCATATTCCCAGATCTTATCGCTCACATCGATCAAGAGATGGCCTTTTTGATCGATGATCTGTAATGCCTCAACTTTGACAGGATCATCCATGGTTCGAGAAATAGAAAAGGTTATCATTGTCAGGCAGCAGATGATAAAAACAGCCGTGAGTCTAATTATTCTGTGCATTCTTTCCTCCAAACCTGACAATAGCACTTTCAAAA
>CAZIDF010000032.1:0-40482 GCA_964538085.1 uncultured Eubacteriales bacterium
ATCTGACCGTAGTTCAGGTACTGGTTGTGGAATTCCTTGAGATCGAAGCTTTCCTTTTGTCTCATTTTATAATCTGCCAGTAATTTCATTAGCTGTAACTTGCCTGTTTGTGCATCAAAACAGTCATTGCCCCGCCAAACGACTCTTTTGTAAACCTCCATATAAGCTTCTTCAGGAGGTAACCCCAAACCCGACCCTAAAGCGGGCACATGATCCAGGAATTTTCGAAACGCCTCTTCAGGCGTGATTTTGCCAGCAAGAAGCGGAAGCCCTATCAAGATGCGCTCTGCCCTTTGAAGCATGTTGATATACACCAGTTCCCGTGCCCGGGGACCTCTTACAAAAGGAAAATCCAATGCCACAAGTATTTCCTCATTATAAAAACACCACCCCTCGCTGTGCCCGCTGTCAACATGGCCTCTTCTGATTGGACAGGGATGTCGCCTGTGAATATTTCTTTCGTATGTATGACCTGGCCAGTATTCATGACCCTGTAGCACACCTGGATCTGTGTACCATCCATAATTGGAACGAATCGCGCTCCAATGATCAGCTGGTGGGACAAGAACACGTGAAACTCCCGGCTTGGCGCTTAATGGAAATGCAAGCATCCCGAACGGAGGAAGATAAGTGCTTTCTTCCGAGCGTATAAGAGGCTGATATTCTTGGTCGTCGAGAAGGTTTTCCCCATCCTCCAAGTACCATCTTCTGAGTGCTAAGACCGTTTCATCATCCCAGGCCAGATACTCTTTCGTCGTTTTTGCTGGGCCAATAGGAGGCAAATGCCTGTTTTTGTGTGTTTCGAACTGAAGATAGGAGATGGCCCTGGCACGCTCCTGTTCAGCCATGAGAAGAATCTGGTCGTAGTCATATGGCATCAGGAAAACATGCCGAAGGTACCAATTGATTCGGTCCTTTCCAACAAAATAATCACCCTTCATCCTATCCCGATTCTCTTCGAGCCACTTGCCATATTTTTTTATGCTTTCACCCGCTTTTACCGCCGCAGGCACTAGCTTTTTCGATGCAGCTCCCGGGAAATATTCTTTGGTGGTTTCTGCCCATTTTTTGTAATGTTCCACTAAATTATTGAGTTGCCCATTTTCCATGTTGGGAAGAGGCCATCCTGCAGAGGGCTGGGTTTGGACAACATCGGCTAATTCGGGAACAATTTCCTTAAGATTCAAACGGCCTTGATCGAGAATTTTTTCTGTATTTTCCAATGCCTGCAAGATTCTGCCCGCTTGTTCTTTGGAATAGGGCATGAGGTTAGGGCTCTCTCCCAAAACACGGCCTCCTGTCAGATGCCGTCCCACATTATCGATCGCTAAACTCACATAAAAACCAGGATTTCGGCTCCATTGTCGGATAACGTACAGTTCCCATTCCAGTTGATCCATCTCGGAGCGTAGTATCAGATAATCGATCTTGTTGTGTGTGGACCATTTTTTGAAATCTAGGGAATCCAGTCGCTGACGATAAATAGGCAGCATTTCCCGCTGCTTTTTAACATGGGCTGCATAATCGAGAACGCCTTCACCCCAACCTGGGTGCCATCGCCGAGAATAACGACCCCGCATCTCTCGGAATTCTTCTGCCAATTTCAATAATTCTTGGGGATGGTTTTCCATATCGGGCATTTTTCTTTTTATCTGTTGGACAGCTTTCACTGTATAGGGAGTGACCATAAAAATTCCGAAAATTAATAAGATAGAAAAAAATGATTTAGTGACGATTTTTCTCCGAAAATTCTTTGTTGCCATATTGCTTTCTCCTTTATTTTATAATACGGGATAGGAAGAAATATCTTTTGCTCATTTTTAAAGGATAGCAAAAAAGTGAGTTTACAATTATATACTATATATTATATAGTGACAACAATGTTCTCATCCCTTAACTTTAGCCCTGATAAATCTGTTCCCTTGATGTGAAAAGGAGCATTTTGAAAATATAAAATAGAGGAGATGAATATGTCAGAAATTCTCAAACAGGATGAGTTGGAAAAAATCCGCAAATGGCCGACGTGTGCTATTTCTAATGCGATCGAAATTTTTAATGTGCGACCTTGGAATGAAGGCTGTATGTCATCTGATGTTAAATGTGCTTTTCCTGATTTGGAGCCCATGATAGGTTATGCGGTGACAGCGGTTATTAGCGCCGACTCTCCCCAAGGCCATAGAGTGGGCCGTCCTGTTTGGTGGGAAGAGATATTGAAAGTTCCAGAGCCAAGGGTGCTTGTTATTCATGATATCGATAGGCCGGTGGCAGGATCCTTTTGGGGTGAAGTGCAGGCAAACATTCACAAAACATTAGGATGTGTGGGGGCGGTGACGGATGGGGCTGTTCGTGATCTGGACGAGGTCCAAGAGCTGGGGTTCCATTTCTTTGCCAGTTGTGTATCTGTTACGCATGCCTATGTCCATCTTCTGGAAGTGAGCATTCCTGTCAAAGTAGGGGGAGTTTTGGTAAAGCCCGGGGACCTGATTATGGGAGATAAACACGGTGTGATATCAGTCCCTTGTTCCATTGCAAGACACCTGCCTGAAGCCGCAAAAAGAATCGAGGATTGGGAGCGAAATGTCATCGATTTCTGCAAATCCGAAGATTTTACTCTAGAAGGATTGAAAGAACGCGTTTCTGCGCCAAAACCCACATGGCCTTTTCTGAAATAAGCGGGCAAATTGGAGCACCAAGAATGATAGATTTGACTGTAAATGAAGAACAGCTTGAAAGAACTGTCGAAAGAGCCCGTGAAAGAAAAATCGTGATTCCGACTTTTGAACAACAAAAGAGACCGGATATTTCTCCACGAAAGATCAAAGAAAAATTGAAAAATATCTCCCTCTGGGATATCCAGTCTGAAAATTTGTTCCGGATAACATGGAAAAACGAACCGATCGACTTCGGAGGCGGATTCGGTTCTGTGAATTATATGGAGATACCTCCAGCTCTTTCTGGCGTAGATGCGAGAATTATCGCATTGGTGGGGAAGTGGTTTCCGACAGGTTCCCACAAAGTCGGGGCCACTTTTGGATGTCTGGTTCCGCGGCTTGTGACTGGGCAGTTCGACCCGACATTTCAAAAAGCCGTTTGGCCTTCGACTGGAAACTTTTGCCGGGGGGGAGCTTATGACGCGGCCTTATTGGGCTGTGACTCCATTGCCATTTTGCCAGAAGAGATGAGCCGTGAACGTTTCGATTGGCTAGCCAAGGTTGCCGGTGAGGTTATTGCCACGCCGGGATGTGAAAGCAGCGTGAAAGAAATTTTCGATAAATGCTGGGAACTCAAAAAGACCCGCTCGGATGTTGTCATTTTTAATCAGTTCGAAGAATTTGGAAATTACCTCTGGCACTACGATGTGACAGGGACTGCGTCTCAAGAAGTTTTGAATGATGTAATCTCAGGAAATAATCGATATGCAGGTTTTGTGTCGCAGAGCGGTTCTGCAGGGACATTGGGCGCAGGGGATTTTCTCAAGAAGAAATTTCCGTCTAGCAAGATTGTTGTGGGTGAAGCACTCCAATGCCCAACCCTGTTGCTTACAGGATATGGCGGGCATCGTATCGAGGGAATTGGTGATAAGCATGTTCCCTGGATTCACAATGTGAAAAATACAGATATGGTCATCGCCGTCGATGACAACACTTGCATGAATCTTATCCGCCTTTTCAACGAGCCGGAAGGGTGGGAATATTTGAGAAAAAAGGGAGTGGAGGATGATACCATAAATAAGCTTTCTTGGCTCGGGATTTCAAGTATCGGCAATTTGTTGTGTGCCATCAAGTTTGCAAAATATTATGAGCTCACGAGTCGAGATATCGTCATGACTGTTTGGACAGATTCGATGGAACTTTATAAGACAAGAAAAGATGAAATGAGAGCAGAGTTCGGCCCCTATTCAGGATCAGAGGCTGAAAAGGATTTTCACCGTTATCTTATGGCTGCAACGACCGATCATATGCAAGAACTGAGTTATTATGATAAACGCAGGATCCACAATTTAAAATATTTCACGTGGATAGAACAACAGGGGAAAGATCTCAAAGAATTGGATACCCAATGGTATGATTTTCCTGAATTCTGGGATGGGATTCGCAGTCAAATTAGCGAGATCGATATGCTGATCGAACGATTTAATGAGCGGACCGGTCTAAATGACGATTAAGATTTGACCGAATGAGTTTATGACTTTTAATCCGATGGGAGAAAAACATGAAATACAACGGACCTAAAATTATTGTCGAACCCCCTGGACCTAAAGCCATCGAAATCATGAATAGGGATAATAAAATATTTTCCCCCTCTTTGACCAAAACTTGTGATTTGGTTGGATACAAGGCAGACGGAGTTTATGTCGAAGATCCAGATGGAAATGTTTTTCTCGATTTTGGTTCTGGCATAGCCGTTGTAGGAGTGGGGCACAGGAATCCAGAGGTTGTCGCTGCGATCAAAAACCAAATGGAAAAACTCATATTTGTCAACAGCCTCGATTATTACACGATACCTCAAGTCGAATACGCTGAGATGCTGTTATCGGTGACACCGGGGGAGTTTCCGAAGAGAGTGTTTTTTGCCAACAGCGGAAGCGAAGCCGTAGATACAGCCATAAAAATGGCCAAATGGCATACCCGCAGGCCTTACGGGATTGGCTATTTGAATGGATTTCATGGTCGCACAGTCGGAGCGGTGACTTTTACGACCATTGATGTGGCATCAAGACGGGGATTTTTTCCTATGTATCCCATTGCCCATTTTGTGCCTTATCCTTACTGCTACCGGTGTCTCTTCCACAAAGAATACCCGGCTTGCGGATTGTATTGTATGTCTTATATGACGGATGTCCTTTTCAAAAAGGTAGTTCCTCCCGATGAGGCCGCATTCATTCTCGTAGAGCCGATCCAGGGGTCGGGAGGGTATATCGTTCCCCCTAAAGATTTTTTAAAGACCTTGTCCGAAGTCGCTAAATCATATGGAATTATTCTGATCGTTGACGAGGTGCAAACAGGTTTTGGAAGAACGGGAAAAATGTTCGCATCCGAACATTTTGGATTGGAGCCTGATATTATGACTGTTTCAAAGGCCATGGCCCATGGGCTCCCGGCAGGTGCAGCCATTGCAAAGGCCGATATCATGGATTGGGACAAAGGTGCCCACGAAGGGACACTCAACGGAAGCCCGATAATCATGGAGGCTGCAAAAGCTGTTTTGAAGTACATCGAGAAAAACGATCTTGTTGAAAATGCCCGAATTCAAGGAAACTATATGTTGCATCAGCTCGAGTATCTCAAAGAGAAGTACCCAATAATAGGAGATGTTAGAGGCCTGGGATTGATGGTTGGAGTCGAGCTGGTGGAAGATTCAAAAAAAACGCCAGCCATAGACAAAAGGAATACCCTTATTAAAGAAGCTTTTAAGAAAGGCTTGCTTTTATTGGGGGCAGGAGAATCTTCGGTCAGAATCGCACCGCCACTTATTATAAATCAAAAAGAAATCGACACGGGACTCGGGATTTTTGAGGACGCAATGAAAAGAGTTATTCCATAGGAACTGTAAAATTTGCTTGAAAAATGAGGCATAAATAGACTATATTACATACAATATATTTACATGAGGTGATACGATTGACTAAGCTAAATAAAGACATTTCCAAATACCCGCTTCCTCGTACCATGAGCGAGTTCATTTATGATAGCCTGAAGGAAACAATTATCATGAATGAGCTCAAAGCAAATCAAAGAATTAACGAGAAAGAAATTGCTGACCGTTTCCATGTAAGCAGAACTCCGGTAAGAGAGGCCGTTTTAAGGTTGGCAGCCGAAGGATTCGTCAAAATCGATTCCTATCGAAGGGCCATAGTCAAAGAGATCTCTTTCGAGGAATTAGGAGAAATTCTTCAAGTTTTAGGAGCCCTCGATCGATTGGCGGTAGGAATGGCGATCGATAGTATCACACCCAAAGAAGTCATGAAACTCGAAGGCATTACGGAAAAAATGGAAAAAGTGTGCGCCCTCAAATTGGTCGAAAAATTTATAGAATTGAATGCTTCATTTCACGATGAGCTGTGGAAGTCGGTGCCAAATAGATTTCTCCTGGAAATTCTGAATTTTGTCCGGGATAAAAAAGAAAGATACTCCTATGCCAGGCTTTTTTCTTATAAAAAGCCCGGTTTTTTGGAGAAATCTATGAAGCACCACAGAGCCCTGATGAGAGCTATCAAAGCGAAAGACAAAGAAAAGCTTCAGTCGTTGATCGTGGAACATAGAAATATACTTCTGGAAAGATCTACAGCTGAAGAAAAAAGAGAGTTGAAAGAGTATATGATGACGAACGGCAAAGAACAGCAACAATAGAAAATCTCGATTTTTTACAATAAGCCCATTAAAACTTGACATCGACATTTCTGTATGATATTTATTTTAAAGATTGGTATTTTGTATATAATATATTATTATGCAAATTATGCAAAATGTTTCACAAATCTAAGAGGAAGGTTAAAAAATGAAAAAACCCGATGAGTGGGAGGGCTGTTTTACAGCTGTTGTCACACCCTTTAAGGAAAATGGTGATTTGGATAAAGAAGCTTTTTGCGCGAATATAGAACTGCTCATTCAGGAGGGACTCGATGGGGCTATCGTTTCCGGATGCACAGGAGAGCACTGGGCATTGACCGATGCTGAAAAAAAAGAGTTGTTCAATCTTTGTGTGGAACAGGCTAAAGGCCGGATTGCTGTTTTAGGAGGGACAGGCCAAATCACAGCAAAGGATACCATTAAATTGTGTCATTATGCCAAGGATGCTGGAATGGATGGTGTGATGATTTTGCCTCCCCCTATCGCATTTCCCAAGGACCGCGAGATACAAGTTTTTTTCGAGTCAATATCCGATGCTGTAGATATACCGATACTGCTGTATAATAATCCTCGAAGGCAGGGTGTGGATATGTCTCCAGACTTGGTTAGCAAACTTGCTGATATATCGAATGTTGTGGCAGTCAAAGAAAGCTCCAAGGATTTTGCCCGCGTTTCGGAGCTTATTCATCGGGTTGGAAACAAAATCAAAGTTTTTGGAGGACATTCTTCTGTCCAAGGGCTCCCCATCATCGTTATGGGCGCTGTTGGATGGGTTGGTAGCCTCGACACACAATTGATCGGAAAAGATGCTATGGATATGTATAAGCTGGCAAAAGCAGGTAAAATCGAAGAAGCGAGAGAGATTCAGTATTTGTGTTTGGCTGCAGAAGAGGGTTTGGATGGAACACGGGCAGGAACTTTTCCTGCTTCTCTGAAATATGCTATGAATCTCAGAAAAAGACCGGGTGGTTATCCCAGAAAACCTATCCTGCCTCCGACAGAGGAACAGAAAAAACATACCCATTCAGTTTTACAGCGGCTAAAACTCATATAATAGTGGGTGTTTTTATGAAATCCCAAAACCAAGTCCTTGTGTATTACCATATTCCTGAATTCCTAAAGCGGTATGAGCAATTGTTGAAGGCAAAAAGGAGTGATTTATCGCTTTTTATCTGCGATAACAAGGAAAAAATTGAGCAGCATATAGAAGAGGCAGATATTATTTTTTCCGGGCATACTTTCCCTGTCGAACTCCTTCCGTTAGCTAAAAACCTGAAATGGATTCAGTCAATCAGCGCCGGAGTGGAGAATTTTATTCTTTCTGGATCCATTCCTGAAAATGTCATTCTGACAAAAATCACAGGTGTTCATGGCCCCATCATGTCCGAATATGTGCTGGGATATATTTTAGCGGTTACCCTTAATATGAAAAATGCATTCGAGAGTCAGAATAAGAAGGATTGGCCCTATTATGTTCCCGACACCGTGCGGGCCAAGACAGTGGGAGTGATCGGGCTCGGATCGGTCGGGGCCTGCATTGCGTACAAACTTCATTTGGTCGGAGCTGAAGTTATCGGCTTGGAAGAACAAGAAAAAAGACTTCCTTTCATATGCCGGGAGTATCTGGTTTCAGAAATGAAAGAATTTCTCGCAAGGTCGGACTTTGTGGTGATGTCACTTCCTTTAACCCAGAATACCAAAGGAATTTTTGGTGAGAAAGAATTCGCAATGATGAAAAAAAGCGCTTATTTTATGAACGTTTCCCGAGGTCCATTGGTTCAGGAGCGGGCACTGATCAAGGCGCTAAAAAATAAGCAAATTGCAGGAGCTATACTTGACGTTTTCACTGAGGAGCCCTTGCCAAAAACCAATGAATTGTGGGAGCTAGACAATGTCATCATTACCCCGCATATTTCGGGACCCAGCATTCCCGAGGATATAGCGAAAGTGTTCTTGGATAATTTAGAAAGATTCGAGGAGAACAAAGAGCTTATCGGAGTTGTTGATCGAAAGAAAGGCTACTAGGACTCATGGGCTTTGTTTAATGATATAATCTGAACTGTACGAGGTATGAGGAAGAAAAAAAAAACTTGGTCAAGCATTACAGCGATTGCTGTCTTTTTTCTTTTTATCGGTTTTTCCTTCGGTCAGAGGATCAAAATCCCAAAAATGACCATAAGCACGGGCAGTGTGGGAGGCATTTGGTATTCCATTTGTTCTTCGATTGCCGACTGGGTCAATAGCCGTGTTGATGGCTATCCTTTGACGGCTATTCCAGGATCTGGAGGAATGGGCAATCCCATCAGGATTGCTAGGGGAGATGCCGATATAGGGGTTACCTTCAGTCCTTTTTTGGTTATGGCCAGCGAGGGAAAAAAGCCTTATTTGGAGCAGTATAGTAATCTCAGAGCGATTTGTTCTTTAACTTCGAATTCCCATCACTTTTTGGTTGCAAAGAATATCGATGCTCGCAATCTTAATGATATCGTTGAGAAGAAGATTGGCTTGAAAATGTCTTCCGGTTTCCCTGGGGATGCAAATTTTATTATTCTCGAACTAATTTTTAATGAACTGGGCAGTACGGAAGAGGAAATCAAAAAATGGGGAGGTTCTATCCTGAGAATTGGGACCACGGGAAGAGTCGATCTGTGGAAAGATCGCCATATCAATGCCCTGCATAGCTTGACTCAGTTTCCCGATGCGGGAATAACAGAAGCGATGGCGACCAGGGAAGGAAAGCTTCTGGGGCTTTCAGAGCCCATCCGGGACATCCTCGTCGAGAAATTCAAATTCAAAAAAACGGAAATTCCACCAGGGACATATCCTGGTCAGAATTATCCTGTGCTTACAGTAGAGTTGGCGATGGTTCTATTCACCAACGAGTCAGTCTCTGAAGAATCCATCTACATATTCACCAAGACAGTGGCGGAAAATGAGGATCGTTTTAAAAAATCCTATGGGTCTTTTAAGGATTGGAAGCCTGAAAACATGGTCGAAAATCTCAATATCACGATTCATGAAGGGGCTTTAAAATATTATAAAGAACGAGGCTGGTTGAATGACTATAAATAAAGAAAAGGCATAGTGGAAAGAAGAAATCTGACTGGAAGTGCCGCATATATCGTGGCAATTCTTTCCATCCTTGTAAGCGCACTCGTTTTCTACACGGCTTTTAAGGGAGCTTTCCCCCCCCTGATTCAGCGGGCTGGATTCCTGACTCTTATGATTCCCATTATCCTTCTGCTCTATCCTCGTTCGAAGAAATCACCCACGGAAAAAATACCGGTAACAGACATCATTTTGGCCGGAGTGGCTGCTCTTTCGTTCGGTTGGATACTTTTAGATTACAGCCGTATCGCTTATCGAATTCCCTATGTCAGCCAGGTTACCATTCCCGATCTAATTTTTGGAACGCTGGCTGTGTTATTTATTCTTGAAGTGACACGAAGAACATTAGGATGGATTCTTGTTTGGATCACCGCGGTTTTCATCGCTTACACTTTCCTCGGACCCTACCTTTCCGGAATTTTGAGTTTCAAAAAGTTTTCCTACAGTATTTGTATCGAACAATTTTATCTGGTCCCAGAAGGAATGTTCAATATCATGACAGGTTTGGCCGCTACTTATGTGTTCACATTCGTGGCTTTTGGGACCTTTCTAAGGGTTTCCCAGGCTGACCGATATTATATCGATATCTCCTTGGCTTTGGCTGGAAGATCCAGGGGAGGAGCAGCCAAAGTAGCTGTTCTGAGCGCCGGCCTGATGGGAATGCTGACCGGCAGCACGATGTCCAATGTTGTTACCACAGGAACCCTGACCATCCCCATGATGAAAAATGGTGGATTCAAAGCCCGTGAAGCGGCAGCCATAACTACGGCTTCTTCCACGGGCGGTGCCGTCACGCCTCCGATAATGGGCGCAGGCGTGTTTGTTATGTCAGCCATTACAGGGATTCCGCTCCTCACCATCATCAAGTATTCAATAATCCCTGCGGTTATTTATTTTGCATCGATTTATGCGATCATAGAAATCAAAGCAAGAAAATATGGCCTTGAGGGTTTGCCCAAAGAAAAACTTCCTCATGTGAAGGACGCACTAAAGAGAGGGATTCACTTGTTTTTTCCATTGATAATTTTGATTATTCTGCTGGCTATTGGACGGACGCCCTTTGTAGCCAGTGCGATATCTACCGTTCTGATAGTTGTATTCAGTTGGTTCCGGAAAGAAACCCGGATGGGCCCTCGAAAAATAGTTCAGGGCCTCGAGGAAAGCGCGCAGAATATGATGACTATAACCTCGGTGTGTGCTTGTGCCGCTGTCATCATGGGGGTCATCACATTGACAGGGCTTATCATGAAGGTCACCTCCATTATTCTCGTGGTTTCCGGCGGGAGTGTGCTTTTTGCATTGTTTTTGCTGGCTTTTATATCACTGGTGATCGGGATGGGGATGCCGGTGACCCTTTCCTATATTTTGATCTCTACCCTGGGTGCTCCGGCATTAACGCAACTTGGCGTTTCTCTTTTGGCCGCCCATCTTGCTTTATTCTGGTTCAGCCAGACCTCGACCATAACTCCTCCAGTGTGCATGACAGCTTTTGTGGCTGCTGAAATCGCCCAAGACAAACATTTTATGAGAGTGGGTTTGTCTACTTTTACCATAGCAAAATTTTTCTACGTGATTCCTTTGTTGTTCGTTTTTTCCCCTCTTTTGAGCAGTGATATTCTCGGCCCGGCAAGAATTTTGCTGCAGTCATTCCCCCTGCTTATAGTGATAGCCGTCATCACAGAAGGATACCTTTTAGACCGCCTTAAAATCGTCGAATGGCTTTTGATTATTCTCGCCACGATATTTTTCGCTGCCGCGATGTTCACTTATGATTCCGTGGGAATTATTTTGTTCACTGTGCTCGGGATTGTAACGGCGGGTGCTTTCTTTTTCATCCAAAAGAAAAGAATAAATACGGATAAGTTGCATTTGCGGGAACAAATCATTTAGGAGTAAGCCGTGGATAGGACAGATGTTGTTATTATCGGAGGAGGGATCATCGGTGCCTCTGCGGCTTTTTTCTTATCCAAAAGAGATCTGGAAGTCACCCTATTTGATAGATCAAGCATTGGGCGGGAAGCTTCTGGGTCGAATGCAGGCACGATGGCCATTCAAAACAAAAAAATAAAATTGGTTCCTTATGTACAGGAAAGCCACAGAATTTGGGCCGCATTCCAGGAAGAATTGGGAGATGAAATCGAATTTCGTCAGCCAGGAGGTTTGAGAGTTGCGGAAGATGCCGAACAATCAGATGTGCTCCGTGAATCTGTAAAGGAGCAGAAAAAACTGGGCATAGAATTAGAATTGCTCTCACCCGCAGAATTAAAAAACTTTGCCCCCTATATCGGACCTTCTGTTGTGATGGCATCTTTTTGTCGAATGGACGCAAGGTCTAATCCACTTACGGCAACAAGAGCCATAGCCCGAGCTGCCAAAGCTCGGAGTGTGAAAATTAACGAGAATGATCCAGTGGAGAGCATCGTTGTCGAAAAGGAAAATCGCTTCGTTGTACGAACCGCAAAGAAGCAGATCCGAACTTCCTGTGTCCTTAATTCTGCAGGCGTGTGGTCGAGACAGATATTCAAGATGATTGGGATGGATTTTTCGATCACCTTGGATCCTATGCAGGTAATGGTGACAGAGCGAGCTTCGTACATATTCCCGCATGTGGTCACTCATGCAGAGGGAAACATGACGTTGAAGCAGATGGATAGCGGAAATGTCGTTATAGGCGGAGGATGGAAAAGCATCGGAGACGCTGACAAAAATATAAAAAAAGTTAGATATGATAGCATGAAGGGAAATATTCAGTTTGCTTGTCGTGTTATTCCTGCATTGAAAAAATTGAATTTGATCCGTTGCTGGGCTGGATTGGAGGGGAGAAGCCCTGATTTTCTTCCCCTCCTTGGTCAGTTGAAAAAGTTTCCGGGATTTTATTCCGCCTGCTGTACCAAGGGAGGGCAAACTCTCGGGCCACTTTTAGGAAGAACGATTGCGGAGATCATTACAGATCAAAGAACTACTTTTCCTATGGAAGAATGGGATGTGAACAGATTCGCGCCCTCTTGATTTTGGCGCTTAATTTTTTTTGAATATAACTTGACAACAAAATAATCCTGTGATAAATATTTTGTATACAATATATTAATGAACAGAAGATATCTCAGAGAAATGCCGTGGAGACATAAAGATAAAACATTTGCATCTGTTGTCCGATTATGTGCTACATCCAAAAAGTTGAATGTATTCAAGAAATTGGATGATTTTTGCCAAATAATTTTCTGGATAAAAAGCTAATCCATTGAAAAGACAAAAGATAAAAAAATCACGAAACTGGCATGAAAGATGCATACAATATAATATATATTGTGTGCATGATTATGACTTCAAAAATCAAAGGCCATACTTTCCTAAAAACTGGGAATAAGGAATCGGCTAAATGAAGGAGGTGAACAATAAGGATATTCAAGGAAAAATGGGAAAAGGTGGAGTGAAATCATTCACTCCTGAAATTTGGGTTTCGTTTAATTAAAAAAAAACGAAAAGAGAGGAGGTTTTTAATGCGCAAATTGCTAATTATATTTTTAGTTTTAGTCCTATCTTGTTCGTTGTATGCCCAATCAGGAAGAGGAAACATATATGGTAAGGTTGTGGATGAAGATGGCAATCCGCTTCCTGGAGTGACGGTCACTTTGTCGGGATCTAAATCAGCTCCTATCCATTTTCTATCAGGTCCAAAAGGATTATTCCGGTTTATGACCCTTGCACCGGCGACAGACTATACTGTAACTGCTTCCTTACAGGGATTTAAAACACAAAAAATGGAGGATATCGAAGTCAAGTTCGGGTCGAACACCGACATAACTGTTCCCATGGAACTTGGTGGCATAGAGGAAGAGGTCACTGTTACAGCGGAAAGACCCATCATCGATAGAAAGACCACAGAAGTTGGGATGCTTCACACCGAGGAAGTCTTACAAGAACTTCCATCCACCAGAGATGTATGGATGGCTGAAAAAATGACTCCCGGTGTTTACTCCAGATACTGGAATATCGGTGGGCAGGAATCCCTTCAGCAGGATGCAGGTACAGCAAGAGGAGACCCTGACCATTATATGACCACGTACTCGTTGGACGGGATTAATATCACCAGCATGGCAGCAAAGGGATCCTCAGCAATATACTATAACTACGATACGATCGAAGAAATGAACATTATTGTCGGCGGCGCAGCCGATGTGACACAGCAGACTTCAGGGCTTTCGAATAATGTTATCATGAAGCGAGGAGGGAACACTCCGACCATAAGCGGAAGAATCTACTTTTCCGATGATACATTCCAGTGGAATAATCATTCACAAGCCTTGATAGATGCCGGTATTCCGTACATGTCCAAAATCAATCAGCTCATCGACTTTGGAGTCAACATAGGATTTCCCATAATCAGAGACAAGGCCTGGTTTTTTATTGCCTATGATTATCAGGATACAAAGCTTCGGAATGTTTACGGAACGGCGGATAATTTTAACGCCTGGTCATACGATTTCAAGCTTAACCTTCAGGTCATCCCCCAGAACCGGTTCGAAGCGTATATCCGCGGGAATCCTAGTAGAAGTGAAGGAGAAGATGCTTCGCCTGAATTGCCGAATGGACTGCTGCAGGGCGCAATACCAAAACTCGGTAATCCCCTTTATAAAATCGTCGATGAGCACACCTTCGGGGATGATCTGTACCTGTCTGCCAAGTGGGTTTATCTTGGAGGATGGAGCCAATGGACCCCGATGATCGATACGGAAAGGGTGAATCTCGCCTATTGGAACTATGCTGACCGGATTTGGGAAGGCAGCGCCAGCCGGGACTTGCAGTCAAGGCCTCATTCCCGAGCTCAAGTCATCGGTGACTACTTTAATCAGGATCTCTTCGGTGTGGCGCATGAAATCAGGTTCGGTGGAGAATGGGCGAAACACAGCACCAAATCCGAAGATGGATTTGCGGGCAATGTTTTGGTCAATTATAACTTCAACGATCCGACCGTCGATTTCGATGGAGACGGTTCTCCGGATATCTATCCTGGAATACGACAGATAGAAGTGGAAAGGGGCGGATACGGCAGTCTTACAACCCGATCTCTCGCGTTATTCGCTCAAGACACCATTACGGTCAATAATTTTAGCATCCGCGCGGGTTTGCGGTATGATCATCAAGTTCCCTACGTAGATCCGATCACTGTTTTGGCTGTCGAGAAAGACCATCCGGCCTGGACAGACAATTTTTCTTCCGCTGCCATCAATGCGATCGACAGAATGATTCCTGCCGTCAATATGGCGGAGATCAAAGGTTATGACTCTGATGGAAACACCTATTCCTGGACGAATTTATCTCCCCGGTTTTCAGTGACCTGGGATATCAACGGCGATGGAACCAATGTCCTGAAATTCTATGCAGCCAAATACAGCCAGTGGATGGAAAGCGGCTATGGTTCAAGATGGCGCCCCGGGGGAACAGGCGGCTGGATGAACTTCTGGTGGACGGATGGAAACGGCAATGGTTTGTATGATGTCAACGAATTATACTGGCACAGGACTTCCGATTACGGGCTTTACAGGGCCTTTGATGACAGCGGCAATTTCATCGGGAATTTGGACGATGCCGCGGGTGTCTTGTATGGAAGCTACGATCCTCGGAATCCCCTACAAACCACGGATCCTTATCGCTTGATCGATGCCTCAACCGGAGCACCCAGGACAATCGAAGTTGGCTTCACTTATGAAAGAGAGTTGTTCAGAGATTTTGCCCTCATGGTGAGCACCAGTTACAGGATATATGACAACTGGAACTGGAATCTTAGTTATTATCCCGACACAGGACAGTTGGAATCTTCCGATTGGTACATGTCCGCAGGAACACCGCCGGCCACCATCGATGGCATTCCCGACACCAAAGAGAGCAGCCAGCACGAGTGGTATGTTTTGAAGCCGGAATACGGCTATACACCCTGGAGTTTCGAGAAGCCCAGACCCGATTACCATATCAACTATTACGGAGTGGATTTCATCTTCACCAAGAGACTGTCCAACCGTTGGATGATGAACGCGTCCGTAACTATTGGGAAACAAGAGGCTCGTTTTGGAGATCAAGGCATGATAGAGCCCACGCAGACTTGGGCTTTGGAAGGCAGAGGCACTACGGGTAGAGGTGAGGGAGAGACGGTAAGAGCAGGGCGTTATGATAATCCCTTATGGATGGTTAAAGCATCAGGACTTTACCAGCTCCCCTGGTACGACATTGATGTTTCCTTCACCTTCAATGCACAGGATGGCCGCAAGGTCCAGGAGTATTACACCATTAGAGATTTCAGTCTTCCCAATCCCAGAAGCCAATCCAATCGCATCTGGTTGGTCCCTTATGGAACAGAACACAGCTCCACTATTGTCCTCATGAACTTTCGCGTTCAGAAAAGACTTAACTTCAAAGATGTAGGAAGGATCACTTTCAGTATAGACATGTTCAACGTATTCAACGCTTCCACCATCCACTGGAGATACCCTAAAAACTACGGAACATACACGGTCCAGGGCCAGGTCCTCAGTCCCAATCCTTCGTTCTACTATGCAGAGGATAATTTCGGTCCCAGAGTTCTCAAGTTCGGAATCAGGTTCTCTTTCTAGCTAGAGTCGTTCTTAGAGCACACACCAGAAAGCCCCTCCTTTCCTCCGGAAGGGAGGGGCTTTTTTTCTAAATTCAGGATAGGGGTCCAGTCCGATCGGGCCTGGACGTTTCGCCTCTGTTTAGCAAGATGTGATTCTTGAGGGTTTCAAAATTCAAGAAAATCGTCTGATTCTACTCGTAAAATCCCTTCAAAATTCTTCCCTTCGAATACAAGCACCACTCTATATATCCCTGGATTTACCAGAGGCCCCGGCCTTTCATCCAGGCCACTTTCGCTTAGACGGACAGCGTCATTTCCCCCGTCTGTGGGAGTCAAGGCAGAGGAGGATATTCGCAGATCCCATATCACATGGTTGAGACCTTTTTCCGCAGGGCCTTTTAATTTGCGGATGATTTGTGCTCCTTTAGAGTCGCATATATTTATTTCTAATGGATCTTGTGATTTCTCCTTCAAATAGTAGTAAATTACAGCACCAGGGGGAGCAAGAGCGCCATTTTCTCCTAACACGTAGCGAATTGTCAAAAGGTCCGATACTTTGGCATAGGGATTCTTTGCCGTAAACCATCGAGCTCCACGCACCCCTTTGTTTTTTGTGATGTCCAAATGATACAAGATCGCCGGCTGGATATTAAACAGATGGAAAGCCGCATTTAAAACATCTTGTGTCATCTGCTGTAAGGGGGAGATGTCCAGGGTGAAAAGGCCTCGTCCATGAGTCCCGATCACAAGATCGGAATCTCGGGGATGAATCACCATGTCATCCACCCTGGCCGGCGGCAGTCCATTGGCGAGGGCGATCCAGTGTGTTCCCCCATCTATGGAACAAAAAACACCCCTGTCCGTTCCGATGAAGAGCAAGGAAGGATTTCTCGGATCTTCTCTGATTACCCTCACTACGAGATTTTCTGGCAAATCTCCTTTAATAGATTCCCATGTTGTGCCATAGTCATTTGTCCGAAAGAGGTAGGCTCTGAAATCGTCCTGCCGGTGGCCGTCAAGGCTCACATAAGAGGTTCCAGAGTCAAAATGAGAAGCTTCAAGTCTACTGACACAAACAGTAGAGCTGCCATTTTTGTCTCTGGAAAGACCGGGAAAGTTGGTTGTAACATCGATCCAGGTGGTACCATCGTCTTGGCTAATGTGGACACTTCCATCCTCTGTTCCTGCGAATAAAAGGCCATGTTTGATTGGGGACTCGGAGAGTGTGGAAATCGTGGCAATCGTTTTGTCTTTGGTCAAATCTGGGCTGATCGCTGTCCAACTGTCTCCTTTATTCGTCGTCTTCAATACTTTTTGAGCACCTATGTATAAAGTATTTGCGTCATGGGATGATAGGAGAAAAGGGGTTATAAAGTTGAACCGGAGGGGTGCTTCTCCTGTTTCAACGCGAGGTTTGATCTCAGTGCGCATTCCTGTCCTTAAGTCCAGTCTCCGGATGTTGCCGTTCTGCCATTCTGAGTACACCGTCATGTTATCAGTGGGGTCGATTTGGATATAAGCGCCATCCGAGTGCTCGAATTTAAACCAGTCGTGGTTCGTGATGCCGCTGAAATGCCGGGTGGCGCTCGGTCCCGCCCAGCTTCCGTTATCCTCCATCCCTCCATAGATGTAATAAGGTTTACGCATATCCACTGCAATGGCATGAAATTGTCCGATGGGCATAAAATGGGCTTCCCAGTTTTTTCCTTTGTCATAGGAAGAGTACAAACCTCCATCCGATCCTACGATCATATGATTCGGATTCTCGGGATCGATCCAAAGCGGATGAAAATCCCCATGGATGAATTTGGTTGTCAGCCAGGAGGAAAATGCCCAGCCCGCTTGCTCGAATGTTTTTCCCCCGTCCGCAGAAATATTCATCCGGACTTCCGGAATATATACGGTGTTTTCATCGTATGGATGCACATAAATGTGCGAGTAGTAGCTTGCTCTCCGGAGAACAGACATTTTGTTCACTCTGTGCCATGTCTCTCCCTTATTATCCGAACAAAAAACACCTCCGCCCGTGTCCAGCTCTCCTAAGCCCAGGATATTGCGTAACTGTATGCTTTCAGACTGTTCTAGGCCAGCGACCACAGCTGCTGCCTTTTCATCTTCTGGGATTCTGTTTACAAAAAGCTCCCGGATATGTTCTGATTCATCAGGATCTCTTCCCTCTAGAGCTGAAAGAAAATATTTGATTTTATGGATATCTGTTATATCTAAATGAAATTCATATGGGGCCCTTTCCACCAGAGCATAAATTTTTTTAGGGTTAGTCTGCGAGATAGCGAGGCCGATACTGCCCACACGTTTTGTGGGAAGCCCCTTGGTGAGTTTGACCCAGTTTTGTCCGGCATCTGTCGTTTTGTAAATGCCGCTTCCATCAAGAATTTTGACTTCTTCCGTTTCCGGCCGGGAATAACGTCCTCTGATTCTTCCGTAGGCGGCAGCGTAGAGAATTTGGGTATCTGAAGGATCCATGACCGCGTCGACGACACCGACCTTTTCGCTGATAAATAAGCTTTTTTCCCAGGTTTTTCCTGCGTCAGTTGTTTTGTAAAGGCCTCTTTCTGGATTTTCACCCCAGAGATGTCCGACAGCCGCAACATAGACGACGTCAGGATTTTCAGGATGGATGATCACCTTGCCGATCTGTTGGGAGTCCTCAAGGCCCATGTGAGTCCATGTTTTTCCCGCATCGGTTGACTTGTATACGCCATCTCCCCAAGTTGTATGGCTTGCTGCGATCGCTTCTCCGGTTCCGGCCCAAATAATGTTTGGGTTAGAGTCGGCGATGGCGATATCCCCCATCGAACCAGTTCCCTGATCATCGAAGATGGGATTCCAAGTAGTGCCGTTATTCGTTGTTTTCCAAATACCACCTGAAGCAGCTGCGCAGTAGATGGTGTAGGGATTTCCTTTTGGTATGGCAATATCCACGATTCTGCCACTGTAAAGAGAAGGACCCAGTAATCTCCACTCAAGGGATTTTATCATCTCCTCAGAAAAAGTTTTTGTGTCTTGGATTTTTGTCCATACTCTCGGATTGATGCAGACAATTAAAACAAATAATCCCATGAGTAACGAAATCCTAAAATTTCCAATTAATCGCTGCGATGATTTTCTTTTTTTCATATGAACCTCCCTGGTATCTCGAATGATAAAGAACGACTCACAAAATCGATGATAAATGGATTGACCATTTTTAGAATATATTATTTGTGTTTCCGAGTTGGCGCTACAGGGTATCCCCTTTAACCAAAAGTTCTTTTTCCGATATGCTTCCCTCGTAGAGAAGTTGTATGCGGTATAAGCCAGGCTGGATAAGTTGTCCCGGTTGCATACGTGGTCCCAAATTCTCCAGTCGTCGAGAATCGTTAGAACCCAATCTTTGCCAAGAAGGGGGAAGAGGAACAGGATTATCCCGCAGATCCCAATCCAGCCGGTTTATGCCCTTGTCGGAGGGTCCTATCAGCTCACGTACAAGTTTGCCGGTCTGATCGAAGATGTTAATATTTACCGGATTTTGGGAAGCATTCCTCATGTAATAGTAAATCGCCGCGCCGGAGGGAGCCGCGCCTGACCTGTCGCTGAGAATTTTCAAGTCGGAGTATGGGTTTTTTGCAAAGAATCTGCGTGCTCCGCTGGCGCCTTTGTTCTTGGTCAAATCGACATGGTAGAGGATTGCAGGTTCTGGATCGAATAGGAAAGCTTCTGAGCCTGTGACCTCCTCGGTGAGTTGTTGAAGAGGGCATATATCCAAGATGTAAATCCCTCTGCCATGGGTACCCGCTACAAGGTCTGCATCTCTCGGATGTATCAAAAGATCATCCACCGGTACAGTGGGTATGTTATGGTTCAGTCTGTCCCAATGAGAGCCTCGATCCAAGGTGAAAAAAACTCCGGTCTCTGTCCCGACAAAAAGAAGGCGTTCGTTTTTTAAATCCTCCCTTATCACGTTGATGGGGACACTTTTTGGCAAATTCCCCCCGACCGAGTGCCAACTTTCTCCAAAATTTTCTGTGGCATAGACATAAACGCCGAAATCATCGTCCCGGTGTCCATCGAAACTGACATACGCCCTTCCAGAATGAAAGTGGGAAGTTTCAACTCTGCTCACCCAGATATTGGGGTGGCCTTGATTATCTTTTGGTAGGTCTTGGATACGTTCGGACAGATTTTTCCATGATTGTCCGTCATCTCTGGTTAAATACAGATTCCCGTCATCTGTTCCAGTATATAGAGTTCCCGGTGCCAATGGGGACTCAGAGATGGTGGTGATCGTGGCTCCTTCGAGAGTTAAAGAAGCAGGTTCATTTTTCGTTAAATCAGGACTGATGGTTTTCCAATTGTTTCCGTTGTCTGTGCTTTTTAGAAGGACTTGAGCGCCGAGATAGAGTGTGTCCGGATTATGCGGGGAGATGATAAAGGGAGCGACATAATTCAACCGCAATTTTCGTTCTGCCTTGTTTTCCGAAGGACGAATATTTGAGCGGTTACCTGTTTTTAGGTCGACTCGAGACATCGCTCCATACTGTGATTCTGCATAGATTCGAGTGTGGTCGGTAGGATCTGCCTGGACATATCCTCCATCTCCTGTGATGATTTTAAACCAATCTGCATCGGAGATTCCGCTGACATGTCTTGTTTCGCTCGGGCCACCCCAAACTCCGTTATCTTGAAGTCCTCCATACACATAGTAGGGTTTCCGCATATCCACAGCAATAGCAACGAATTGGCCGAGCGGCATGGGGTGTGCTTCCCAGGCGTTTCCTCCGTCATACGAAGTGTACAAACCTCCGTCACTCCCCGCTATCAAATGATCTGGATCTTCGGGATCGATCCACATCGCATGAAAGTCACCATGAATATAGTTACTTGTTAAATAAGAAGAGAAAGCCCATCCTTTTTGAGCGAATGTTCTTCCTCCGTCTTTGGATTCCCATGTGCGAACGAGTAAAGCATAAACATGATCTTCGTCTTCCGGATCTATGCGAATCTGCGAATAGTAACCTGCCCTTTCATTCAGTTCATTCGTACGATGCCATGTTTTTCCCTTGTCGTTAGATCTAAATATTCCTCCTCCAGTATCCAGCTTTCCTTGACCGAGAAGAGCGCGCAACTGGAGCTGTTGACTTCTGCTCAGACCCGCAACCACAGCGGCAGATATTTCTTCCTGTGGCGTTCGATTTCTGATGAATTCCCTGACCATATCTACTTCTGATTGATCAGGTTGGGGGGAGGATAGAATCCGTTCGATTATCATCAACTGTGAAGGATCTAGAACAACCTGAAAGGGGGCCCTTTCAATGATGGCATAGATGACTTCAGGAGAGCTTTTGGCGATGGCAAGGCCTATGCGGCCCACACGGTCCTCAGGAAGGCCCAACCTGAGTTTTTCCCAGTTTTTTCCCGCATCTTCTGTTTTATAAATGGCGCTCCCTTCTTTAACATCAATTCCCATGCTGTCGAAATCATCGAATCGATCAGATCTTCGGCCGTATGAAGCCGCATACAGAATATTGCTATCTAGGGGATCCATTGCGATGTCGACGAAGCCTACATTTTCATTTATGTAGAGCATTTTTTCCCAGTTTTCCCCGCCATTTGTTGTTTTGAACAGGCCTCTTTGGACATTGGAGCCCCAGAGATGGCCAAGTGCCGCCACATAGACGATCTCCGGGTCCTCAGGATGGATGATAATGCGGCCGATGTGATGGGTGTCGTTCAGACCCATATGGTTCCATGTCTCTCCACGGTCCATCGATTTGTAGACGCCATCTCCCCAGGAAGAGTAGCTGCTTGCGTTCGCTTCTCCTGTTCCGGCCCAAATGATACCAGGATCCGAATCAGACACAGCGATATCGCCGATGGAGCTTGTCTGCTGGCCGTCAAAGATAGGATGCCACGTAGTTCCATTGTTGATTGTCTTCCAAATTCCTCCCGTTGCTGAGGCGCAGTATATCGTGTGTTTATTGTCCCCTGATACAGCGATATCTGTTATCCTGCCGCTCATATGGGCAGGACCCAGAGATCTCCACCTGAGAGCCTTTGTGCTTAGCTGGGTGAAGCTGGCTTTTTCCTGAGTCTTATTTACGGCTACAGAATGAAGCAACATGAAGAGAATCAGGCAGGTCAAAATCCAAAAAAAACCGTGTGAATGATACATTTTATTTAGGGCGTTGATTTTCATTTTAGTTTTTCCCTTACTCTTGAACTCAGAAATTTTCCTCTTTCGTTTATCTTTTGACCCTATTTTTTACTCGAAAATATTCTTGACACGTAAGGAAATAGGATATAAATATCACAAACATCTTTTGAATTTCACCTATTCATGCATAATAATTTAAATGGGTTTTAATGAGTATATTTCACAATAGCACCATGGCTAAAAGAGCAAATTTTTATCTGGCTTAACAAGAATAGATGTCTTGACCTTAATTTCTCCGACTGTGAGCGTAATATTATAGAAGCCCGGTAAAACCATAGGGCCTGGTTTTTCTTCTATTCCCCTATTCCTAAGGCGAGCAGCATCGTTGCCTCCGCTGATGCGTTCCAAGGAGATAGGAGATTCTCTTAAATCCCAGAGGACACGGTTGATTCCTCTCTTCTGAGTTCCTTTTAACCGGCGCACCACTTTCTCCTCTCGGTGATCATGAATGGTTATTTCAACAGGTCCAGTGGATTCACTCTTGAGGTGATAATAAATGGCCACACCGGGAGGAGCCAAGCCACTTCCTTGACCCTGAATGTAGCGAGAAACTTCCAAATCGAAGAGATCCGAGTAAGGATTTGGAGCAAAAAATAAATGGTTTCCGCGAACACCTTTATTTTTGGTTACATCGAGATGAAATAGCGTCGTTGGATGAACTTTGAACAAAAAAACATCTTTCGTTGCGGTCTCAAGCGTTAATTCCTGTAAGGGAGAAATATCCATGATATAGATGCCGCGCCCATGGGTTGCGATCACAAGATCGGCATCACGAGGATGGATGACCATATCATGCACCGGCACCGGCGGTAATCCATTCCGGAGAGGCACCCAATGCTTGCCTCCATCTATCGAGACATGGATCGCGATCGCAGTACCCACAAAAATCAAGTTCGGATTTTTTGGATCTTCTCTGATGACCCTTATCGGGAATCCATCAGGAAGATTTCCTTTAATGGAGTGCCAGGTCTTGCCATAATCGGTCGTGCAATACAGATATACACCAAAATCATCGTCGTAATGTCCGTCCAAGCTCACATACGCAGTACCTGCATCAAAATGAGATGCCTCTAATCTGCTGACATAGATGTTGGGCTGACTTTTCTGATCCATGGGAAGACCGGGGATGCGGTCTGCCACATTGGTCCAAGTGTCGCCATCATCTCGGCTGATTTGCACATTGCCATCTTCGGTTCCCACAAAAAGCAAACCAGGCACAAGAGGAGATTCCGAAATTGTGCTGATTGTCGCTTCCTCCCCGCCTTTCGTTAAATCGACACTGATCGAAGTCCAGGAATTCCCCCTATCTTTGGTTTTGAGCAATCTTTGGGCTCCCATGTATAAGGTATGGGTATCGTGCTGGGAGAGGAGAAACGGCGAAATGAAATGGAATCGCAGAGGAGGTTCATCCACCTTATTCCCGGGCTGGATCGGAACCCAAATTCCTGTGGTCAGGTCAAGTCTTTTTATACTACCGTATTGAATTTCTGAGTAAACAGTGTTGTTGTCAGTGGGATCTATCTGGACATAACCACCATCTGCTGTTTCATATTTAAACCAATCGTAATCGGCAATCCCACTCATATGTCTGGTTGCACTTGGGCCTGCCCATCCACCATTATCCTGCAACCCTCCGTAAATCCAGTAGGGATTCCTCATATCCACGGCAACTGTGTAAAACTGCCCAATGGGCATTTGATGGGCTTCCCAATTTCTTCCTCCATCATAGGAAGAATATAGGCCACCATCTGTTCCGACTATAAGATGTTCCGGATTTTTGGGATCGATCCAGAGCGGATGAAAGTCACCATGGATATAATGGCTGGTCAACCAAGATGAAAAAGCCCATTTCGCTTGCTCAAATGTTTTCCCTCCATCGGTTGAAATCCACATCCGCTGCACAGGAACGTAGACTTTATCTTCATCTTTGGGATGGGCATAGATCCGAGAGTAAAAAGAAGAACCAGTGGGGGCCTTGTTCATCCGTTCCCAACTCATCCCTTTATCTGTCGATAGGTAAACACCTCCTCCAGTATCGAGCTCCTCTTGTCCGAGCATTTCTTGCAACTGTCCTTGTTCATATCGGGTGAGACCTGCCACCACAGTCGCCCTCTTTTCTTGTGCAGGTGTCGCCTTTTCGATAAGCTCTCTGATCTTCAGGAGCGCTTGTTCCTCCGGCTTTTTCTCTGATCTCAATACAGTCTTTATATATTCTGCGTCTGTTGATTCCAACTGAATCTCGTACGGCCCTCTCTCCATAATCATGTACACCTTATTCGGATTGGCCGGTGAAACAACCAGTCCTATCCTGCCAACTCTCTCTTCTGGGATCCCAGCTTTCAACTGTATCCAAGTTGCACCTGCATCGCTTGTTTTGTAAATGCCTCCTCCAAAAAATTTTGTGCTCCCGATCGAATACCTGCTCCTCACACGCCCATAGGCCGCTGCATACAGAGTGTTGTTATCTGAAGGATCGATTGCGATATCGACAATGCCAACCTCTTCGTTTATGTATAGACTCTTCTTCCAGGTTCTTCCTCCATCTGCCGTTTTAAAAAGTCCCCTTTCGGGATTTTTTCCCCAGAGATGTCCAACGGCAGCAACGTACACCACGTTCGAATCCTGGGGATCGATGACGATCTTGCCAACGTAATGAGACTCTTTCAGGCCCATATGAGTCCAGTTCTCTCCAGCATCTGTCGACTTGTAAACGCCATCGCCCCAGGCACTGTGGTCTCCAGCAATCACCTCTCCTGTCCCTGCCCAAATGAGATTAGGATCCTTTTCATCTATGGCAATAGCGCCTATAGAACCCGTGCCGTAGTCGTCAAAAATCGGCTCCCAGGTAGTGCCATTGTTTATGGTTTTCCAAATTCCTCCTGTAGCCGTTGCGCAATAAATAGTGTACTGCTCCGCTTTAGAAACAGCGATATCTGTGACTCTGCCACCAAAGAATGCAGGCCCCATAGATCTCCATTGCAAGACTTTTGTGCTAGCTTCTGTGAATATATTCTCCTCTTTTGGCCTGGTCTGCGAGGTGGATGTAAGAAAAAAGCATAAGATTAAACTCCCAAAAAGCCAAATTAAAAAGTTCCTTCTAAGGCTGTTTTGTGAAGTAAATGATTTTGTATGTGTTGTTAGATCGTTGTGTGAATACACGTGAATTTGGCCCTCCTTTTCCGTCATATCGACCTTGGATGCAGCTTATGCTGTGGGATGAGAAAGGCTATGATGTGTTTCCGATTCGAGTTTATTCCAGTACTTTAAGGAGTATAGCCGCAAACATTTTGGCCCTCTTCATCCCCGAATCGATGTTGGCGTATTCGTTCGGTGAATGGGGTTCGCTACCCGGGTCCAGGACACCGAAGGGAACCCATTTGGCTCCGGTTGCCCAGAGGTCTGGCCGTCCTCCACCCAGGCTTCCCTTCCATTCGGGAACCTTTCCGATGTAATCAGGAGCGATTTCCTTTATGGCTTTTATCAGCACATCGTCATCGTTGAGAGTATCCCAGAATTCTTTGGGGACCCACTGGGTGGTCATGGGTTCGACCGTCACCTCCAGTTCAGGGTCTTCCTTTTTGAGACGGTCGAAAAGCGCCCTCATTTCTGTGAGTACGCCATCCGGAGATTGCCCTGGCAGCATCCGGATATCCAACTGTACTTCTGCCCAATCCGGCACCTGGTTGACTTTATAGCCTCCCTCTATCTTTCCTGCCTCCACGATCGGTTTTCCATCGTACAGAGGCCGGGCTTGATAGGGATTTTTTTCATAGGTCATCCAATTGTCGATCTGTTGAATTTCGGTCAGGACTTTTGCCATCTTATATATCGCATTGATCGGTGGACCAGGTTTTCCATCTCCTCGCGCTCCTCCAGTATGACCAGTTACGCCCGTAACTCGCACTTTGACCCAGGTCCAGCCTCCGGAATTTTTGGTTAAGGTGGTCCCACCTTCTTCATCGATATACCAATCTGCTTTGAGGAGTTCAGGATTGCTTTCCGTGATATAAGGGAGACTGTGGGTCTGCGCACCCTCGCCCGGGATGTACAGGTGAATCAGGTCGCCCCGCAGCTTGATACCTGCGTCGATAACAGCTTTTGTTGCCAGAAGCGAAGAGGCAATATGCATTTTCATATCAACTGCGCCTAGTCCGTACACTCGACCATTTTTATATTCCCCGCTCCACGGGTCGGTCTCCCATTTTTCCCTATCTCCAGCCATAACTGTGTTGTAATGTCCAAGGTATCCGAGCTGGGGAGTTCCTTCGCTTCCTTTCAACCTGGCTATTACTGTGGGGTAATCAGGTTCTGGCTCGAGGATGTGCACTTCAAAACCCAAGTTCCGGAGATATTCAGCCAGAAAATTTGCGATTTCTTTATGATTCGCTGCAACACCCTCATCATAATCGGAGCGGATGCGGACCATACGTTGTGTGAGATCTATGAGATCGGCTTCTTTTATGTTGGCCTCGACTTCCGGCCTCAACTGAAAACCTGAAGCAGGGGGCAGGGGATCGGTCTTTGAGCATAAAATGAAAGTTGCCGCTAGAAGAAAGAATGCCACCAACAAAATACTTGTTTTTTTCATTCGTTAACCTCCTATTTTGATTGGTCAGGCAAGGTATTCAATACCGAAGAAAGCCTCATCGGCTTCCAGTGGGGCATTACTTCCGAATCATCCCCCAAAATTTCCCATCGCAGTAAGGAAATCGGGATCTGTCCATATTTCATGAATTGATCGTTAAACTCTTTGAGGTCAAATTTATCCTTCAACTGTATCTTGCGGTCAGCAAGGAGCTTATAAAATTGAATGAGTCCTGTCTGGCATTGGTGAGATAGGCTGCCGCCGTGGAGAAATCCTTCGATCTCCTCAAACGCTTCCTCCGGTCTGATCCCCAAACCGGATCCGAGAGCCGGGGTGTTTTTTATGTGGAGTTCCATGGCCTCATCGAATCCGATCTCACCGATCAGGATTGCCAATCCGATCAGCATGCGTTCAGCCCGTTGAAGCTTGTTGATGTAGGGCAACTCCCGGGCTCTTGGACCGCGCACATAAGGAAAGTCCATGATAACCGGAAGGATTTCGTGGTAGAAGCACCAGCCTTCGCTGTGGGCGCCATCGTAGTGCCGGGCACGGATAGGGCAGGGATTGTGACGGTGAAGCTTGCCAGCATAGGTATGACCGGGCCAGTATTCGTGACCATGGAGTACAGCTGGATCGGTTCGAAAGCCCATGTTGGAATACACAGCACGCCAATGATCGTCTGGAACAACTGTGATGCGGTGGATGCCAGGCTTATCTTCGTAAGGGAAGGAAAGAAGTCCGAAGGGCAGAAGATATACGCCTTCTTCGGAGCGGATGAGAGTCTGGTACTCCTGGTCGCTCAATAGGTCGAGGCCTTTGTCCAAATACCATCGCCGTAGAATTAGGGAGGTTTCATCGTCCCATGCCAAGTATTCTTTGATATTTCTTGCCGGTTTTATGGGAGGTAGATACCTATTTTTGTGCATTTCGAACTGAAGATAAGAGATAGCCCGGCCCCGTTCGATCTCCGACATGAATTTGATTTGGTCTGAATTATAGGGTAAAAGCATCACATGCTTCAGGTACCAGTCCACGATGTCTTTGCCGTAATAATATTTTCCCGGCATGTTGTCTTTGTTTTCTTCTAGCCAATCGGCAAACGCCAGCAAATGTTTTCCTGCGTCGATGGCAGCCGGAACCAGCTTTTTTGCCTCGGAGGCGGGGAAGTGTTCAGCAGTGACTTCGGCCCACTTTTTGTAGTTTTCGACGATATATTTCAGTTGCCCGCCTTCTGTGTAATATCCTCCTCCGGGATGTTCCAGGGCGATCTTGGCTAGTTCGGGGACCATTTCCGTCAAATTTTTCCTTCCCTGGGCCAAGAATTTTTCAGTATCGGCGAGGGCCTGCAACACATTTTGGGCTCTTTCCTTGGTGAAAGGCATCAGTTCGGGGTTGTCGCCCATTCTGCGGCCCCCGGTCAGGTAGCGGCGGACATTGCGGATAGCGGCATTGACATATAGGCTGGGATCTCTGCTTGTATGGCGCCGTACATACAGCTCGTATTCCAGTTCATCCATTTCTGATCGAAGGAGCAGGTAGTCGGTCTTGAAGTGCATGGACCAGCCTGATATATCCATAGCATCGAGACGAGCACGAAACTTTGGAAGAAGTTCCTTTTGTCTTTGTACAGACGCGGCAAAGTCAGGTATTCCTCTTCCATATCCCTCGATGGAGCGAAATTCTTCGGCCAACTTGATCAGTTCTTGAGGGTGTTCCTCAGGGCCTGGAATGACCTCTTGAGGGGTCCAAGCCTTTTCTTGACCTGTAACCGGAGTACTAGATAAAACGATAACGTTAAAAACAAAGAAAAGCAAAAGAACAAATCCGAACGATCCTTTTTTCATCATTTCTTCCTCCTGAACTAGATTGGACATTTTATGTAAAAAAATTGTCCTGATTTAGGTCTTTCGTCAACCATAGAGAATAGGGGAGACTCTTTTCGCTGATTATTCGATCCCTCCAAGGCTATACCATTAGACATTAAATATATTATATACAAAATATTATTTAATTCATTTTTATCACAGGAAAAGGATGTTGTCAAGCCAACACTACCTTTTTACATTGCATTTGCCCTTTTTATCCAAAAGGGGGGGAGTCTTAACCTCAGTTCAGGTTGAATTTGACCGGTTTCAGTAGAGGGAGATAGGGAATATTGTGTTCGTTCAAAATTCCATTCAGCTTCGGAATTTCAACTTCGATGATTTCATTGAGCAGTTTGACCACAGCTTTCAACTCATCGGATTTTTTCTCGATCTGATGAAGCTGGAATTCTGGTGGCGCTTCTGAATAGCTTTCGATTGACCTGGCGATGGCTTGAATCCCCCGGATAGAAAAAGATCTTGCCTGGCTGCCGAATTTAGGATTTCCATTCAACTTTTCAAGGATAACGGCTATCTCTTCATAGATAAGCGCTATTTTTTGATGTATGGTATCCGGTGTCTCAGGATTATTTTCAAGGAATGACTTGAGTTTTTCCAATTCATTTTTGATGGAATTTGCGGCCTGGCTGACAGTGACTATTGCAGGATTCAGCCTATAGATGCTGAGGAGAGCATCGTGCTGTCTCGTTCTCTCCTCCAGGGGTAGATTCACTATTGGGTCTTCTTCTACTAACACGGTTTTTGTCAGTTCGTGATTCAAATACTTGAGTGTTATTCTGTATTGTCCTGGCACGACGGATGGTCCGGTTTTCATTTCTGGTTTTGCTGGGGGGGCAGGAGATGAGTATTGGTGTCGTAAATCCCACATCACTCGATTGATACCGGACATCTTTGTTCCCTCTAGCTCCCTGATTTTTGTTCCTGCGCTATCCGTGATGATGATTTTCACTTCATCGTTCGCATTTTCTTTGAGATAGTAACTTATGATCGCACCGTAAGGCGGATTCGGGGCTCTGAAGATTTTATGGCCGAAAAGACCTTTGAAGTCATAGTGGGCTCTGTGGGAGAAAAAGTTGTAAACAGTTGCGGGACGAGTGTCGAAAAGATAACACGGGAGCTCCAAGACATCTGGCGTGAGTTTTTCCAGAGGCGTGATGTCGTCCAATATCCAGATGCTCCGGCCATGCGTGCCAAAAATCAAATCGTTATCCCGTGGATGGATGGCGATGTCATCGACCGGAACAATCGGGAATCCATTCCGGAATTTTATCCACTGATTTCCTCTGTCCAGAGAGAAATAAGCTCCCCTTTCAGTGCCGACAAAAAGAAGATCCGGGTTTCTATGATGTTCCCGAATAACACTGACTGAACCACCCTCTGGAAGATTGTTCGATATTTTTTTCCAGTTTTCACCGAAGTCCTGAGTCATAAAAACATAAGCATTAAAATCATCGTTTCGATGGCCATCGAATGTTACATAGGCTCTGCCCAAAGCATGATGGGAAGCGATAATCCGGCTTACGTATGTATTTTTTGGCATACCGGATATTTTATTTATGACCTTTTGCCAGGTTTCCCCTCCGTCCTTTGAGATTTGGACGTTTCCGTCATCTGTCCCGACATATAGGAGCCCCTTTTGAATGGGAGATTCGGATATTGTAGTGATCGTCCCGTAGAAAAGGATGCCGTCATGCTTGGAGAGCATATTGTCATCAGGGAGGGAGCCCATGATTGGAAGATTTTCTCTATACTGCTGTTCGGTTAAATCGATGGTAGCCTTCCATGATTCTCCTCCGTCTTCGCTGATAAAAAGTTTGTTTCCCCCTAAATAAAGGGTGTCGGAATCGTGGGAAGACATGAGAAAGGGGGAATTCCAATTGAAACGGTACGTTTCTTCAGGGTCTTGTGGCACAGGCCTAATGGATTTATACTCACTCGTTTCGAGATTCAATCGTTCGATGCCCGCGTTTTGAGATTCGACAAAGACCCGGGTATGATCGTTGGGGTCTATCTGGCTGTAGAATCCATCGGCTCCTCCGACTCTGAACCACTCGTCATTAGTGATTTTAGGCCTAAACCAGGCAGCACTCGGTCCTTGCCAACTGCCGTTATCTTGCAGTCCTCCGACAACATAATAAGGTTTACGCATATCAAAGCTGATTTCGTAAACCTGTCCCAGCGGAAGCGTATCAATGAAATCCCAGGTCACTCCTCTATCGTAGGATAAGTAGATGCCACCATCCGATCCAAGGATCATGTGATCGGAATCGGATGGATCTATCCACATGGCATGATGGTCGCCATGAACAGCTCTTTTTTCCCGAGCCACCCTGGCAATCAATTCAGTATTCCATGTCTTTCCTCCATCTTCGGAAAAAAACATCTCGTCCCCAAGGACCCAGATTCTCTGGTCGTTATTTGGATCTATTCGGAGCTGGCTGTAGTAAATAGGACGAGGATTGACATCTGACATTCTCTTCCAAGTCAGGCCTTTATCCTCCGAACGGAAAACACCCCCTTCTTTATGTTCGATGATAGCATAAACGATATCTGGATTGTTGCGATAAATATCAATCCCGATCCTTCCCATAATCCCCAGGGGCAGTCCCTTTGTCAACCGGGACCAGGATTCTCCCCCGTCGATGGTTTTATAAAGTCCGCTCCCGTTGCCTCCACCGTTGAAACCCCACCCTGTCCGGCGGCGCTGGTATGCTGCTGCATACAATACATGGGGATTCCCCGGATCTATGGCCACATCCACACAACCGGTATTTTCATCGATGAAGAGAGGATTTGTCCACGATTTGCCCCCGTCTGTGGTTTTGAAAAGGCCTCTTTCTTTGTTGGGCCCCCAAAGATGCCCAAGAGCGGCCACATAGACCGTATCAGGATTTGTGGGATGAATAACAATCCTCCCGATGTGATGCGTCTCCTGCAAACCCACATTTTTCCAGGTCGAACCGCCATCCTGTGATTTATAAACGCCATTTCCCCAAGAGGAGCTTTGACGATTGTTCGCCTCACCTGTGCCAACCCAAACAGTATCCGGATTGGACCTTGAAACAGCAACATCCCCAATCGAACTCGTATCTTGATTGTCGAATATAGGTTTCCATGTGATGCCATTATTCGTGGTTTTCCAGACTCCTCCGGAGGCTGTTCCCATGTATATGATATTTGGTTGATTCTCAACGACGGCAAAATCGTCGATGCGACCTCCCGGATTAGCCGGACCGATGCATCTCCAGTCGAGATTGTCCAAGATAGCTTTGTCATGAGGACTGGATTGAACCTGGGATGTATTCCCTGTACTGATAAAAAAACAAAAAACCAGCGAGATGCAAAAAATAGAAAGAAAATGGTTATACACTGTTTTTTCCCCCACTTTTTTTTGGCCTCCAGAATTTTTTATCGATGATCATTATCGAAAGTTTTACAGGAATTGAAAAAATATTGTATATAATATTTTCATTGTTTATAATACTAACATACGTGAATATATGAAATCAAAGAAATTGATCGATTGATCTGTTAATGATGGATCGGAGTTAAAGCCATGGCTTCCTTTCCATTGAGATCATGCTAGAATGATAAGTTGGTTTTTTGGGAGTAATCGATAAAATATATGGCTCAACAGAATGTAGCGGAGGAATGAGATGAAAAGAGTATTGGTGTTGTTAGGAATTACTGTATTCTCTATTGTGCTTCTTTTTCCTCAAGACTATAAGGGGAGAGCGAGGCTTACAGGATCAATCACGGATGAGTTAGGCAAACCTTTGGAGGGAGTCAGTGTCAAGCTTATTCACGCAAGCCTCAATCAGGGTTTTAGTGTTGTGACAGATTCCGAAGGTATATGGGTTGCATCTTGGATAAAAGGGGGACCGTGGAATATCGATTTTGAAAAAGTGGGGTATGTGCCAAAAAAAATTGGGGTCAAAGTGAAGGAGGGGGTGAGAAATCCCGATGTGGAAATAAAGCTTGAGAAAGTCGAGGGTCTCTCTTTAACTGCCGCCTTGAAAGAGAAGCTTGATCTGGCGAACGCTCTTTATGAGCAAAAGAAATTCGATGAGGCAATTACAGCATACAAAGACGTTATTGAAGAGTTTCCCGATGTTTATATAGTCAATGCCAATATCGGTAATTGTTTTTTTGAACAGAGAGAGTATGATCAAGCGATAGTTTACTATTTTAAGGTTTTGGAAAAAGATCCAGAAAATAATGAAGTGAAAAGGTACATTGGCAACAGTTATTCAAACAAAGGAGAAAACGACAAGGCGCAGGAATGGTACAATAAAATCGATTTTGCCGATATCCAAGATGTGAACGTATTGTATAATATAGGAACTGATTTTTATTCCGCATCCAAATTTACCGAAGCGCTAAAATATTACATAAAGGCTGTTGAGCTTAAAAAAGACTTTCTTGATGCCATTTACCAATTGGGGCTAACTTATTTGTCTCTGGGAAACAACCAGGAAGCTTTAGCAGTGTTCGAAAATTATCTGGAACGGGAGCCCGATTCTCAAAGAGCACAGCAGGTGAAGGGATTCATCGAATATTTAAAAAAGTGATTCCCAAAATTGGGTAAGTAAGCAGATGTGTATTCGTTTTTATTCTATGATGAGATCAAAAATAGGGAACATCGTTGTTATTTGTATTTTATGTACACCCTTGGTTTTTTCGGCCCAAAAAATCAAAGAAAAAGACCTCCCTCCAAAATACAGAGAATTTCTGAAACTGACAAGATATATCATCCTTCCCCAAGAAGAAGAGGTGTTTTTGCAACTGACCAGCGAGAGAGACCGGGATATTTTTATTGAAACGTTCTGGAAACAAAGAGATCCCACAGTGGGGACACCAGAAAATGAATACAAAGAGGAACACATAAAACGTTTTCGTTATGCAAATGAACATTTAGGAAGAGGGACTTCACGGGAAGGTTGGATGACAGATATGGGACGATTTTATATCATTTTGGGCCCTCCTGCGAGTATAGAGAGTTTTGAAGCAACCCAAGGGCTCTATCCCATTCGAGTCTGGTATTATTACGGCGATAGGACGAAGGGTCTCCCTGCTCATTTTGGTATTGTATTCTTCCAGAGACACGGGGCAGGAGAATTTAGGCTCTACGATCCTGTGTCCGATGGCCCTGGAAGTTTGTTGGAACAAGTAAGGGTCACTGATCCATTGGAATACAGGGAATTGTATGAAATGATTCTAGAGCTAGCGCCTACTTTGGCAGATGTATCGCTCTCCATGGTTTTAGGGGAGTCCCCGGTAAACTATCAGCCCTCTCCGATGAACGCCATTATATTGGCTGACATCTATGAATCTCCGAAAAAGGAGATCAACACGACATATGCCACCAATTTCTTAAATTATAAAGGAATGGTGAGCACAGAATATATGACCAATTACATCGAATGCGTAGCTCAGGTTGAATTGATCCAGGACCCTCTGATGCAAATGAATTTTTTGCATTTTTCCATTGTTCCTCTTCACTTGACGGTTGAATACTATGAACCGAAGGATCAGTATTATTGCAATTTCGAATTGAATGTGAGTTTAAAAAGAGAAGAGAAGACCATCTTTCAATACACAAAAAATTTCCCTATGTATTTTGATAAAGACCGGTATGATTTTATCAAACAGAATGGCGTGGCTTTAGAGGACTCTTTCCCTATTGCCGAAGGAGATTTTGAGTTGATCATTCTTCTTCAAAATTCTGTTGGCAAAGAATTCAGTGTCTTTGAACAGAATCTGGTTGTATCAGATAGTTCAGAAAATCCTCACATTGCTGGTCCGTTTTTAGGATATAAGTATGAGAATTATCAGAGTACTATCCATCTTCCCTTTAAGATACTTGAAAAAAAATTGGTGGTGGATCCAAAAAACACATTTTCTGCTTCTGATGAAATCATCTTTTTGTTCAATATCATGAACGTGACTGACAGCTTATGGAATGAGGGTCGAGTTGAAGCTCGTATTAGCTCTGTAGGGGATAAGGGAACATTGCAAAAAACATTCGGCATGAATTTAAAAAATTTCCCCTTGCGCCGGACCATGAGCATTTCTCAAGCGTTACAAGCCAGAGAATTTTCTCCAGATTATTACGAAATCAAGCTGGTCTTACTCGATAAAAATGATGAAATTCTCGATGAAAAAAAAGAGAATTTCATCATTTCTCCCATTAAGGGAATTTCTCATCCCGTTGCCCATGCCAAAGGAACCACCCATGCGGAGAGTTATATGTATTATCTTACTCTGGCAAATCAGTATGAGAAAATAGGGAAGTACGATAAAGCCGAGGAAAATTATGCGAAAGCTTTTGCTTTAGAACCAGGATATAAAATTGGATTGATCGAATATGCGAATTTTTTATTCAAGATCAATAAATTCGGAAAAGTCCTCGAACTTGCAGATCATTTAAAGACAGACGAGAGGTTAAGGTTCGAATATCTACTGCTTAAGGGGAAAGCCTATTTGGGGTTATCCGCCTATTCAGAAGCGATAGACTGTTTTCTTGAAGCAAACAAAATATACGACAGCCATGTCGGACTGCTCAATTCCCTTGGATTCTGTTACTACCGGATTGGCAACAGAGAGGAAGCATTAAGAGCCCTGAACTCTTCCCTTAGATTGGATCCTAATCAGGAAGATGTTCTGAAATTGATAGAATTGGTCGAAAAAAAATAATAAGGATAGCGATATTCAAGGAGGCCTTCGCGCATGTTTAAGCGTCTGGAGACTGTCGAAAGAGGAACCCCTTTTACTATTCAAGTAGATGGTGAATCCGCCACAGCATATCACGGAGAAACCCTCGCAACAGTTCTTCTTGCGATGGGGAAAATAGCGATGGGAAAGACATTCCAAAAGCATGCTTTAAGAGGATATTACTGTGGGATGGGGATATGTCATGAATGCCTGGTTGAGCTGGATGATGGAACCAAAGTCAGAGCATGCCAGACTCTTGCTGAACCCTGGATGAAGATCAGAACCGATTCATAGATTAAAGAGGGAGAATGGGATTGGAAGAACGAGACTTTGTGGTGATAGGAGCTGGACCAGCTGGTCTCCGAGCGGCTCTAACGGCTGCCCGCATGGGAGTTGACGTGATAGTCATAGGAGAGGACCCTCATCATGGAGGACAAATTTTTCGGTCACTCACGCCACCACTTCAGACCCAGGGCCATATTATGGAACTCCAAGATCATAAAATCCTGGACGATCTTCAGAGTGATTTGAACGAAGTCGACATCCATTTCCTGAATAAGACCATTGTTTGGGGAATATTTGATGACAACGTTATTGCCTTCGATAAAAGCAATAAGTCCCTGATCAAGGCAAAAAAAATATTGATCGCTGAAGGTGCTTATGAAGGTCCTGTTGCATTTCCTGGATGGACTTTACCCGGAGTGATGACTCTAGGAGGCATACAAATCCTACTCAAAAGCCAAGGAATTATCCCTACAGGGAAAATAATCATAGCGGGCACAGGACCTCTTCTATTCTACACTGCTTCTCAGCTCATCGAAAAAGGCGCTGATGTAAAAGCTGTGTTGGAAGCCTCTTCACTAAATCAATGGATGAGGTGGACCATGCATCTATTGCGTGCGCCAGGAATCTTAGGAAAAGGGATCAAATACCTCAATATCCTTCGAAAACATCATGTTCCTGTTTATTACAGCACTGTTCCTTTGGAAGCGAAAGGGAGCGATGGTCTTAAAGAGGTTGTCATTGCTCAGGTGGATAAGCAGTGGCACCCCATGCCAGGAACCAAAAGAGAAATGGCCGCTGATTTATTATGCCTTAACTTTGGATTTATCCCTTCCACTCAATTTTCGCATATGGCGGGCTGTGAACACACCTGTGATCCACAAATAAGAGGGTGGCTTCCGAAAGTTAATTCCAACTACGAGACTTCAGTTGAAGGGATTCATGTGGCTGGGGATTGTACGGGAATTTGTGGTGTCAAAAAAGCTGTGTTGGAAGGAGAACTTGTCGGGAATGAAGTTGCTCGCTATTTGGGACGCATTTCCGGTGCAGAGGCCGATAGGCGTCTCTCTGTTTTGCAAAAAAAAATTCACTGTCTTTCGTGGTATCAGCATTTTTTAAGGAAAATTTATTCCTTCCGTCCAGGCCTCCTCGATTTGCTAACGGATGAGACAATAATCTGTCGTTGCGAAGAGGTTAATTTTGGAATGATATCCCATCTTTTCGAGAATAACTCTTGCAGTTTGGAAGAGATCAAGCTGTTTTCGAGAACAGGGATGGGGAGATGCCAAGGACGGTTTTGTTATCCCTCTTTACTAGGGATTTTTTCGAAAGTGCTCTCCGAGAACAAAGTATGCAGCCAGGATTTTACCAGCAGGATTCCAGCCAAACCACTTCCTCTAGAGACCTTGTTCGATCTTTCTGCCCACGATAAGTCCAAATAACACGTAAATCAAATAATAAATGTATAATTAAATTTGATCAGAATAGATCGTCCCAGAGATCGCGGGAGAGGGGGAAATTCGTGGAGTAGAGATGTATGTATTCCTTCGTTGTAAACTATGTACAGATCGACTCCCTCAGAAGGGTTGAAACGCACGCGGAAATTGGATGATAGTTGCTTGAGATCACTGCTGTACTGGATGAAAGCGTTTGCCGAGAGCGATTTATTCAAGGCTGATAGTATCCGGAATCTTACCACATGGGGCTCGTAAGTTTGCTCTCCAATCTTAACGAAGTTATAGATATAATCTATCCTCATGGTTAAATGAGAACTCATTGTCCATGAAGAAAAAATCTCGCTACCTAGCTGCCAGCCTCCATAATATCCTCCTCCGATCCCTTTTATTCCAAATTGAAAGGGCAGGCCTGATGGAGATTGAAAATTAGCATCGACATAGGCAAAGCGATACCTACCAGGTTCGATTTCAACATCGCCGACAAAAAAAGAGTTTCGAAGATTTTCTTCCATTATTTTGAGATTGGCAATCACATAAATGCCGGAGCGGAAAAGAGCTTCCCAATACAGATTATTGTCGAATGTTTCAAAATCTCCTGTTTCGCTGTTCCATATCCCTATCATTTTGTTTTGAAAACCATGGCTTTGAATTCCACTCCCAGTATTTGGAATCCAAATGTATTCAAGACGGTTATACAGAAGGTTTACGTTACCCCTGTATAAATAGCCCAATCCTGGATTAAATTCACTCCCGACATGTCGCGCAACGAATGCATAGGAGAATCCGCGCCGGATTTGGCTCTCTAGAGTGACAGCTCCCATAAAACTTTTTTGAAAATGTGATCCCGGTTCTGAACTTTGAGCCAATCTGAGTTTCAAGTAAGCATACGGAGCGGAAAGACTGATATCCGTGTCGAGCGCTGTGACGAGGTTGTAATTTCCATTAAAATCCGTTCTCGAAGTCAACATTCCCCCAACATATGATCCATCACTCTTGAATTCTCTCTTGATTCGGAACACCCCAAAATTTTCCGAAGCTATTGATCGGTCATCGATTTCGGATACTGCTGTCTGCATCTCGAGAAATCCAAACTGCCAGTTTCCTGTTCGCCCAGTCATGCGGATTCCGCCGATTATAGGAACACTGCGCCCCTCAAAAATTCCAATTGTCCGGCTGTGGAATAGCTTTTGTCCTCCCACAGGTATGCGAAAATCGAAAAGATCCGATCGTTCTTGAAAAAAAGGGCGCTTCTCTGGGAAAAAAAGGGAAAAGCGTGTAAGATTGATACGCTGATCATCTGCTTCTACTTGAGCAAAGTCCGGATTCAGGGTTCCATCCAAGACGTGGTTGCTCGTGAGATTGTACTTGATGTCAAGTCCGATATTTCCTGTGTATCGGTTTTCGAGCTTATAAGATATTCGGGAAGGTTGAAGAATGTTCTCCTGTTCTACACCACCCAGGACATACGGTCTGATGTAAACAGGATGTTTTGTTCTTATATTTTTAAATCTCACATCCAGAGCTTGGCTTGGTTTATAAGCACTCAAACCCCATTTATTTGGGATGGCAGGGAAGATGTCGTATTCGACATTTTTTGCGATATATCTCCACAAGATCAATCCCATCTCTGTCTGATTGTCCTTTGTCTTATAACGCAAACTGGAAAATGGGATGCGGATTTCTGCACTCCAACCATCCGAATGCCGGTAAGTCGCTGCATCCCAGAAGGCATTCCAATCCGTATTCCACGGAGTGCTTCCCGTCTCTGCATCGTCATATATGGCGATATCTGTACGGACCCCTGCTGAAGAGACAATGAATCCAAAAGCGGTCCGGTTGTCATTGAGAGTGTCAAGAATAATGGCAATGGCGTCCTGATCCGAACTATGACTATCTCTTTCCAAACTGCGGGTAACAAGTGCGGACATGTTTTTAGTGAATAAACGAGCGCCAAGATAAATAGCATCTTCGTCATGGAAAAACCACATTACTGTTCTTTCGGAGGGCTTTTCCCCTTCGTTAGGAGTCAGTTGATACCAATTTTTTATGGGAGAAAGAGTCTTCCACGTTGATTCATCCAATTTACCGTTGATCTTGATATCGGCATTTTGGATGTAATAAAGTTCCCTTGAATCCTTTAGTCCCTCAACTTGAGACCATCCGGGAAGAACCAAGATTAACAAAAAGAGCAAGTGGAGCTTAAAGGAAAAACGAAGGGAGAATGCAGCGTGCAAACGATCAAGCTCACCGGTAGACATTAGGGATAGCATAAATCATCGAAAATTCCTATGTCAATATATTATATATTTTACACATATTAGAAAAAAATGAAATTCACTCCGACGTATCTTTATGCACAAGGGAAGAGATTGTATTGGAAAACTCTTTGATGCAGCACAATGGAATGTGCTAAGATTCGATTCCATGGATTTTTTTTGGTAAGATTTTTATTGAAAAAATATACAAAATATTATATACAATAATCGTGTGGTCACCCGTTAGGAGCAGGTTATAATTCCGGCTCCCGGAGAGTGAAAAGATCAATAAATATTAAGAGGAGTTGTGTATGAAAATAACAGATATCGAGACCATGGCTTTAGCTGTTCCGCTGGATCGGCCTATTTTCTTTGCCACAAGAAAGGTTCAAGAGAGGGATTTGACGATTATTAAAATCAAAACAGACGAGGACATCGTCGGATTAAGCTGTGTACCAATCGGTGAGCCTTTCTCTGTTGGCTCGATCATCGAACGGAAGCTGAAACCTCTCCTCGTAGGGAAGGACCCCCTTTGTACAGAATCGCTTTGGGCCATGATGTATATGGAGATGCGCCGTGACCGAAAAGGATCGGCAATCCGGGCGATGAGCGGGGTAGATATCGCTCTTTGGGATATCAAAGGTAAGTACTTCGATTTGCCTTTATACAGGCTTTTGGGAGGAGATCGCAAGCAAGTGCCATGTTATGCAAGCGGTGGGTATTATCACAAGGGAAAAGGTCTCAAAGGCCTTGCTGAAGAGATGGAGCTCTATCTCAAACACGGCTACACTGCTGTGAAGATCAAGATCGGAGCAGTGAGTGTGAGGGAAGATATCGAGAGAGTAAAAATGGCGCGCAAGGTTATCGGCCCAGACGTTAAACTGCTCATCGATGCCAACAATGCTTACGATGCACCTACTGCGATCAAAGTCGGAAGAGCGCTGGAAGAACAAGATGCCTATTTCTTCGAAGAACCGGTTCGCCCGGATGATCTCCAAGGCAGTCAGCTTGTAGCTGATGTCCTCGACATCCCTGTTGCGTCCGG
>CAZIDF010000033.1:0-39396 GCA_964538085.1 uncultured Eubacteriales bacterium
AGTTCCACAGCCGCCGAGAAGAGCGGTGAGGGAATGGCGTTAAAAATCTTCACGGGAGCAAAACCATTCCCAAAAGCCTGTATAAGGCCTCCTGATATCACGGGAATAAGGATGATTTTTTTTGACAGAAGCACGATATATTTTTATATTTATATTTAAGAAAACTCCTGAAATTTAAAGGAGAAAAGTAATCATGCGCATCAAAAAGATACTATTCATTGCATTCGTTTTTTTGTTTTCTCTCCCGACACTTCACGCCCAGTTCTATAGAGTCTATGATTACCAACCCACAGAAGCCGGCGAGATAGAGGCGGCAATGTGGAATTCTTTTGTCCTGTCCAGTGATGTCGATTACGATTATTTCGGACAAACGCTCTCAAGACAGAGCCTCCTCGCCCACTCGCTTGAGCTTGAGTGCGGCCTTTCCAAAAAGTGGGGCATCGCGGCTTATTTCGACTTCGAAGATCCCAAGGGTGGAGGCTTGAGACACGTCCGGACCAAAGCCCTGATGGCCCACTATGCCTTTTTCGACAAGGGAAGCCGTCCTGTGGACATCGCCATTTATCTGGAATACATCTTTAACAGCAGAAACTACGAAGACTCCGAAGAGCTGGAAGTCCGACTGATCCTGGAAAAGGACGTGGGTCCATTCCGGATCGACCTAAACCCTATTTTTGAAAAAAAGACCAGCGGCTCAGAAGTGTCCGAAGGTATGGAGTTCAATTATGCCCTCGGTATTTATTACTTGAACAACGGAGAAGGGATTTATTTCACGAAAAATCTTATGGTCCAACCCGGGATAGAATTCTACGGGAAAATGGGAGAAGCGACCCATATGAAAAAATGGGACGACCAGCGGCACTATATTTTCCCCACCGTCGACCTGTTCATCGGCAAGAGGCTTCACTGGCATGCAGGGCTCGGATTCGGTTTGACAAAAGCATCGGACAAGATAACCTTCAAGAGTATCTTGTCCTATGTCATAAAGTTTTGACTAAAGCCAAAGGATAAAAAAAATGAAAAAATCTAAGCATTTCATAATTCTCACCCTTATCGTATTTCTGATCGTTTTATCCGTGGCAGCTGCAAAAATGGAACTCAGCCCAAAAATCATGGACAAGGAAACACAGGACAAATACAGCCATTACGACAATCCCCAGGTATGTCTGGGATGCCACATCGAAAAATTCCAAAAATGGGAAACATCCCAGATGTCCAAGGCTTTCACGGGCGATTTTTTTCAAGCCCAGTACAATAAGTTGGCCGTCGTTGATGCCGGGCGGGATGAAAAAGTTAAAGGGCTCAAGGCTGGATGTATCGGCTGCCACTCCCCTTCTGCCTATAAGGCAGGCGATTATCCCCCGACTCCCACTCACCCTGAAAAGATCGACAGCTTCTGGGATCAAAAAAGTGGCATAAAGTTATTTGCCGACAGGGGTGTTTTCTGTGATTTCTGCCACACGATCGAGGATTTCGAAGACACGAGGCCCTTCAATCACAATTACATTTCCAACGCCACGCCAGGCATCGACCCGAAAAGGGGCGATCTGGAATTTCCCTGGTCCCCTTACCATAAAACAGCAAGGTCAGAAATCCATGAGAAAGCCACCTTTTGCGGGATCTGCCACAATGAGCTGAATGATTTTGGCGTATGGGTCAAGGCGTCAGAGATCGAATATCTGGAGGGACCTTATCCCGCTAAGGGGATAGTCTGCCAGACCTGCCACATGCCCCCGATGGAAGGTAAACCAGCCAAGATGGGTCCGCCCAGAGCTGAAAATCATGACCACTGGTTCGGCGGAGGGTTCACGGGTTTTGTCGAGGGAGCGGCAAAAGTCTCCATCGATCTGGAAAAGACAGATCTCATGGCTGGCGAAGAAGTGGACTTCAGCATCAAGGTCCATCAACTGGCACCCGGTCATAAGTTTCCTTCTGGAGCTTCAGAGGAACGGGATGTCTGGATGCACGTGGGGATATATGACCAGGACGATAAGGAATTGGAACACATAAAAATTCCTGCCAATCCCGATGACCCCAACGACAAGTACTTCATCACGACGAACGAAAAGGTGGCATACCCCACCCACAGCAGATACAGCGAACCGATAGAGAGGGACTGCTTACCGGAAGGCGATAGGATCTACCACAGCGCCTTTATCGATTCCGACGGCCATTTCACCTATGCCCAGTGGTACGCCACCAAAGATATCGAAAATAGGCTCTCGCCTCTGGAAGAAAGAATCGAACACTATCGCTGGACCGTCCCGGAAAAGTTTGCCGGAAAAAAGGTGATTCTCAGAGCTGTGCTGAACTACCGGCGAATGCCCGATTCTTATGCCAAATACCTGGGCATTCCCACCAGGCCCACGCTGGAAGTGAGCAGAGACGAAAAAGTTGTGGAGATATCGCGCTAGGCATGAAGCGATTCCAGAAGTGTTTGACAAATAAGTTTAACTCCTATATAGTAGTTCCGTGAAATTAAATATCCAGAATTCTTCGGTGGATTTTTTTAGGGAAAAATGCAGGGAAAATAACCTCAAGATCACACCCCAGCGTATCGTGATCTATCAAGAGCTCCTTAAGTCCAAAGATCACCCCAATGCCGAGGCCCTGCATAAACGGGTCAAGGAAATTATCCCTGATATCTCCCTGGATACGGTGAATCGCACCCTTTTGACCTATTCCAAAATCGGCATTATCCATCTCGTTGAGGGATACGGGGAAGCGAGGCGATACGACCCTCACATAACCAATCATCACCATTTTCGGTGTGTGAACTGCAATTCCATAATAGACTTCGACTACGAGCCTTACGATGATATAATCATTCCCGGGGACATAAAAAAAGCTCATACGGTTATCAGCAAAAAAGTCCTCTTAGAGGGTTATTGCAATAAGTGCCGCAAAAGACATTAAAAATTTTTTCCTATTTAATAGGAGTTATAACTAGCTAGTGTTAGAAATTAAAAAAGGAGGTTTTGAATGAAAAAAGGTAAAAAAAGATTGACAACGGCCTTTGGTATACCTGTTGCCGATGATCAGAACAGCATGACAGCAGGAGATCGAGGACCTGTCCTGATGCAGGATGTTCATCTGCTGGAGAAGCTGGGCCACTTCGATCGTGAACGCACCCCCGAACGGGTTGTCCATGCCAAAGGAGCGGGAGCCGGGGGTTATTTTGAAGTCACGGCCGATGTAACAAAATATACGAAGGCCAAGTTCCTTTCGGAAGTAGGCAAAAAGACCGAAGTTTTCGCCCGTTTTTCCACTGTGGGAGGCGAAAAGGGATCTGCCGACGCGGCGCGTGATCCGCGAGGTTTCGCCGTGAAGTTTTATACCGAAGAGGGCAACTATGACTTGGTCGGCAACAACACCCCGGTGTTTTTCATCCGGGATCCCTTGAAATTTGCCGATTTCATTCATACCCAAAAGCGCCACCCTGCGACCAACTGCAAGGACCCGGATATGTTTTGGGATTTTCTCTCGTTGACGCCCGAATCCATCCACCAGGTCACTGTTTTGTTCTCCGACCGCGGCACCCCGGCAACTTTTAGAAACATGAACGGCTACAGCAGCCACACCTACAAGTGGTACAACGGCAAGGGAGAGCAATTCTGGGTGCAGTATCATTTCAAAACGGACCAGGGCATCAAGAACCTCACTTTAGAGGAGGCCACCCGCATGTCGGGCGAGAACCCCGACCATGCCACCATGGATTTATACAAAGCCATAGAAAAAGGCGATTATCCATCCTGGACGCTTGAAATGCAGATTTTACCCTTTGAAGAAGGATTAAACTATCACTGGGACATCTTTGACATCACGAAGGTCTGGCCGCATGCCGAGGTCCCCCCTATCAAAATCGGGAAATTGGTGCTCGACCGGAATCCTGTCAATTATTTTGCTGAGGTGGAACAGGCGGCGTTCGGTCCGGGCAATCTTGTCCCTGGAATCGCGATATCCCCCGATAAAATGCTCCAAGCCCGCCTCTTCTCCTATCATGACACACACATTCACCGTCTTGGACCGAACTATCATCTACTGTCCGTGAACGCACCAAAAAACGCGACCGAGACCAGCTATCAGCGTGATGGATTCATGCGTTTGGATGAAAATGGCGGAGGAGGACCCAATTACTGGCCCAACAGTTTTGGCGGTCCGCAGCCGGATCCGACCACAGGAGAACCGCCATTCAAAGTCTCGGGGACAGCCGCCCGCACAAAATATCCTCACGCAAACGATGATTTCGAACAAGCCGGAGTTTTGTACCGCAGGGTGATGACCGATGAAGACCGGGCACATTTGGTGGGAAACATCGTCGCTCATCTCAAGGGTGCTCAAAAGCGTATTCAACTTCGTCAGACTGCCCTTTTCTACAAAGCAGATCCTGAATATGGAACGCGTGTAGCCGAAGGAGTAGGCTTGGATAAGAATAAAGTCGAACGTTTGGCTAAGATGTCAGAGGAAGAACGCGCGAAATCCACAGAAGAAGCTTAAACAAAAAGCGATAAAGATTTTGACAAGGTTAAATGTGAAAAGGAGTAAGATCAAGCGCTTGACCTAATTCAACAGCAAAACGTGTTTTGTTGATCTTGTAGATCTGCCTGTGTTATGCTCGTTTTTCGTTGTAAGCGATCCAAAATCACCATTAACGACTAGATACAGGAGGAATACGATATGGCAAAAATCGAGTGGGATAACAGTTTGTCCGTGGGCGTGGGATTGATCGATGAACAACACAAAATGCTCATCCAAAAACTTAGCGATCTGTCCGATGCCTTGGAAGAAGGACGCGAATTCAATAAAATCATGAAAACGCTGGACTTTATGATCGACTATACAGATTTCCATTTCTCCACAGAAGAAAAGCACATGGCAGAACATGACTATCCCGGACTAGACGATCAAAAAAATCAACACGAGCATTTCAAGGTCACGTTGAACCACATCTTGGAGGATTTCAAAGAGGAAGGACCTACAAAGGCTCTGGCCACATCGATCAACGTTTTTCTCCTCAACTGGCTCATCAATCACATCAAAGGCACGGACCTCAAACTCGGCAAGTTTTTTGCAGATAAGGGCCTGACCGATATCCGATAGAAATCGTTAGAATCGCGACTCGAAGCTGTAGTAATTTAAATCCAGGAAAACAGCCCTTTTGAATATGAGGAGTGCAAATGGAAAAAAATATTCGATTTATCCTTAATGGGAAGATGATCAACGTGACTTCATCCCCAGACCGCATGCTGCTATGGGTTCTTCGCTCCGACCTGGCGCTAACCGGAACAAAATACAGTTGCGGAGAAGGTTTCTGCGGAGCCTGTACAGTTCTGGTCGATAAAGAGCCGGTCCTCTCTTGTCAATTTGCTCTGGAGGAAGCGGAGGGAAAAGATGTATTGACGATCGAAGGCCTGAAGAAAAACGGCAAACTTCATCCTCTGCAGGCAGCTTTTATGCAACACAATGCCCTCCAATGCGGGTATTGCACACCGGGAATGATTCTTGCAGCCTACGCTATGCTTTTGAAAAATCCTGATCCCTCCACCGAGGATATCGTCGAAACGATGGAAGGGAATCTTTGCCGGTGCGGAAGCTACCGCCGGATCATCCAGGCCATACAAACGGCGGCCAGGACCATGAGAGGAGAAAAACCATGAAAGAAGACGAACACAACTTCACTCTCGACCGCCGCGAATTCCTCAAGCTCGTAGGGGGAGGTATCGTCGTTTTTTTTGCAACGGGTGATCCCCTTATTCCTCAGCAACGGCAAAGCCGCGGTTATCCTGAGGATTACAACGCCTATCTCCTGATCGGAGAGGATGGCCGTGTTTCCTGTTTCACCGGAAAGATCGAGATGGGACAGGGTATCCACACCTCGCTCGCACAGATGCTGGCCGAGGAATTGGATGTGCCGCTGAATATGGTCGACATGGTGATGGGAGACACAGCTCTTTGCCCCTATGACAGCGGGACATTCGGATCCCGAAGCACCAAGTATTTCGGCCCTCCTCTGCGACAGGCTGCTGCAGAAGCTCGGGCAATTCTCCTCCAGCTGGCTTCCGAAAAACTTGGCATAATAGAGGAAAAATTGACGGCAAAGGACGGGATCATCTTTGCCTCTGACGACCCAACAAAAAAAGCATCCTACGCTGAACTGGCGAAAGGGGAAAAAATTGAACGGCACTTGGAGAAAAAGCCTCCTATCAAACATTACTCCAAACACACAATATCGGGAAAGCCGACCGACCGTGCAGACAGCGAGCAAAAAGTGACAGGGGAGGCCAAGTTCGCAGGAGACTTCCATCCTGCGGGTATGCTTTATGCCAAAATATTGAGGCCTCCGTCCCATGGAGCAGCGCTAAAAAACGTGGATACCTCAGCCGCCGAAAATATTGAAGGGATCCAAATAGTCAAAGAAAAAGACATGATCGCTATTCTGCATAAACATCCCGATGTGGCAGAAAATGCCTTGAGACTGATAAAAGCCCAATATGAACTTTCCCAGTCTAAACTGGACAATAAAACCATATTCCAGCACCTCAAGGATTCCGCTGCGGAAGGAGAAATCGTGGCCGAGAAGGGGAACATCGAGGAAGGGCAACGCCTTTCGGCCAAAACATTCGAAAAGGTTTATTACAACCATTATGTTGCGCATGCCCCTTCCGAACCTCATACGGCTGTTGTGAGCATCGAGGGCGACAAAGCCACGGTTTGGGCCTCCACCCAATCCCCGTTCCGGGCTCAGGCAGAAGTCGCTCAAGTCCTAGATTTCCCTCAAGAAAAAGTGCGGGTGATCACGCCTTTTGTGGGATGCGGTTTTGGCGGAAAAAACCAGGGAAATCAGATCACAGAAGCGGCTCGGTTGGCCAAATTGAGCGGAAAACCGGTTCAGGTAGCCTGGACCAGAAAAGAAGAATTCTTTTACGATACCTTCCGTCCTGCTGCGGTCATCGACATCAAATCTGGACTGAATGGTTCGAACCAAATCGTATTCTGGGAATATCACAACTACTTCGCTGGGGACAGGAGTTCTCAACCCTTTTACGACATCCCCCACTACAGGGTTCTCTCCATGGGGGGATGGGGTGGAAGGAGTGGAGGTGGAGGCGTCCACCCATTCGGAGTCGGTGCCTGGCGAGGACCGGGGAGCAACACCAACGTCTTCGCCATCGAATCCCATATCGACGTGATGGCCGAGGCGGCCGGGATGAATCCCCTGGAGTTTCGTTTGCATAATTTGGCGGATGATAGAATGAAACGGGTATTGAAGGCAGCCGCAGAAATGTTCGGAAAATCTTTTTCCCTGGCACCCAGCGGGAATGGCTACGGTCTTGCCTGCACGGATTACCTCGGCACGTATTTGGCCACCATAGCTGAAGTTAAGGTGAATCAGGATACAGGTGAAGTCAAGGTGGAACGTGTGGTTTGCGCACAGGATACAGGTGAAGTGATCAATCCGGAAGGTGTGCGGATGCAGATCGAAGGCTGTATCACCATGGGATTGGGCTATTGTTTGACAGAAGAGATCCGGTTTTCGAACGGAAGGATTCTGGATGAGAACTTCGACACCTACGAGATCCCCCGTTTTTCCTGGACCCCCAAAATAAAGACAGTACTCGTGGACAATCCTGAAATGCCTCCTCAAGGATGCGGAGAGCCAGCCATCACAGCGATGGGAGCGGTCATTGCCAATGCCGTGTACGATGCAATCGGCAAAAGATTGTTTACGCTTCCGATGACCTCCTCCAGGATAATTGAAGCTTCACGGCGACAATTCGAATCCAGAGAATAGACATGAAACGATTCCTTGTATTTTCTATTATCTTGCTTCTATGCTCGATGGTTGCACCGGGGAAGGCAACAGAAGAATATGCTGAACAAACGGGCAAAAGTTGCCAGCACTGCCACGTAGATAGATCGGGAGGGGGGGAGCTGACAAAGGCGGGCAAGAATTTTCTTGAAAACTTGTTAGAAGAAACAAATGCGAACAACACGGAGACCCTGCAAGGGGGGAAAAAGGGGATTTTGCACTATGTCCGATTTCTGGTTGGTTTGATTCATTTTATCATGGCCATTTTCTGGTTCGGAACGATCCTTTATGTGCACATCATTCTGAAACCCGCGTATGCTGTGCATGGCCTGCCCAGAGGAGAGGTTCGACTCGGCTTCTTTTCGATGGTGGTAATGGGCATCACAGGAACAATTCTCACATTTTATCGCATTCCCTCGGTATCGTTTTTATATGAAACACGCTTCGGTATCCTGCTCCTGATAAAAATTGGCTTATTTTTGGTTATGGTTTCAACAGCGCTTTTTGTGGTTATCGTCATTGGTCCCAAGTTGAGAAACACACCCGATAAAAGCCATCCCCAGCCAAAAGGAAATTTATCCACCGACAATTTGGCCCAATTCGATGGCACGGAAAGTCGGGCTGCCTATGTGGGATACAAGGACAGGATCTACGACATGTCAAAAAGTGAATTTTGGAAGGATGGTGTTCATTTCGGAAGGCACAAAGCAGGAGAAGACCTTTCAGATATGATAGACCAAGCTCCTCATGGAGAAGACAAAATTTTTGCCATGCCAAAGGTCGGAGAAATTCAGCAATCAAAAATGAAAAAACCGCTCCCCCAAAAAAGAGTTTTTTATTTCATGGCCTATCTCAACCTCATTCTCGTGATATTGATCATAACGATATTGGCTCTCTGGAAATGGTGGTAACCCGAATCTAATTCATTCGTATCTGAGAGAGTCGACAGGATTGGCTCGGGCAGCTTTTACCGATTGGTAGCCGACTGTCAGGGATGCAATGACAAAGGCAAATATTGTCGTTAAAATGAAAGTGCCGACACTGATTTTAACCGGGTAGGGAAAATTCTGGAGCCATTTGTTCATCGCAAAAAATGCGACCGGCCAAGCCAGAACATTCGCAATCGCTACCAATAAGAAAATTTTCCGGCAAAGCAGAACCACGATGGAACTCACCGAAGAACCAAGAACCTTTCGGATACCGATTTCCTTAGTCCTTTGTTCGGTGGTGAATGAGGCAAGCCCGAACAGACCAAGGCATCCGATGATGACCGCTAGCATCGAAAATATCAGGAATATGCGTCCCAGTTTCTCTTCAGCTTGGTGCTGACCATCAAAAAACTCATCGAGGAAAAAAGAATTATAAGGATGATTCGGGAAGGTGTTTTTCCACATTTGTTCGATTTTTTTCATGACACCGGGAATGTCTCCGGTGTTCAATCGCAATGTTAGCCTCCTTGCTCTGTTCTCGATAGCCCCTTTTAGACCGATATATTGGATAACCGTTGGTGCCACGACTGAGTATAAAGACCTCTGGTGGATGTCCTTGAATACGCCGATGACGACCTTCCTGACCAGCCCCTCATCCGAAGGGATCTCGATCGTTTTCCCTACAGGATTATCCCATCCCAGAGTTTTTGCGGCCGTCTGGTTGATCATCACAGCATCTGAAAAGTCCGTCGTTCTTTCTTTGGAAAATCCCCGCCCTTGCAACACCTCGATGTCGAAGGTATCGAGGTAGCCGTAGTCCACGAGAAAATTGTCCATCCTGATCATCTGATCTTGCGCATATCCTTCAGGATAAGTCCCGATGTTGAATAAATACATTTCTCCCGGGACCATGGATGAAAGCCCGGCGCTTTCGACTCCACTGACATTGAGCAATTCCTGTTTGAAGGCTTCCAATCCTATTCTCACCTCATCATTTTGGATCGCGATGGCCAATAAATTTTTCTTGTTAAAGCCGAGATCTTTGTTTTTCATGTATTTGTGTTGATCCAACACGATTATCGTGCAGATGATCAGGATGATGGAGAGGGCGAATTGAAAAACGACCAGGATGGAACGAAACGAAGTGCTTTTTGAGCCTTCTGGGACATGTCCTCTCAGAGCATGAATGGGTTTGAAGGTGGATAGAAAAAACGCTGGATAGCTGCCAGCTACCAACCCGACGAACAACACGATCGCGACTAAAACAGCATACACTTGGGGCATATCTATGGCATTCAAGGAGATATCTTTACCTGCGAGGACAGAAAAATACGGCAAAAAAAGCCGTGCAAGTAGGATGCCGAGGGCAAAGGACAATAGCGCATACATAAAAGATTCCCCAAGAAATTGAACGATGAGTTTTGTCCTCTGAGCCCCCAGAACTTTGCGCATTCCCACTTCTTTCGCACGGCTTGCAGAGCGTGCTGTCGCGAGGTTCATAAAGTTGATACTGGCGATCAAAAGAACGATGAAAGCAATAGCCCAGAAGGTATAGATCAATCGGATATCGCTGTTATCGCCCAGTTCATACTGAACATGCGAGTGCAGGTGAATGCTTTTCAAAGGCTGAAGATAGGCCTCGAGCTCGATTCCTCTTTCCTTCAGCGCTGGCCTGAGATGTGTTTCATGAAATCCATTCATCTTCTGCCGGAATTTCTCGAGATCTGTGTTTTCCTGCAAAAGCAAATAGGTTGGGAAGCTTCCTCCATTCCAGGACCCTATGCGGGGATCATATTTGATAAAAGTTGCAAAGGATGCTAGCGCTTTGAAGGTAAAATGGGAGTTGGGAGGAGGGTCTTTTACGACTCCTGTTACTCGATAGTCGAATTTATTGTCCCAAGTGATGATTTTCCCGACCGGGCTTTCATCCCCGAAGTATTTCTGAGCGGTTTTTTCGGTAAAAACCATGGTGAACGGGAGCTCAAGCGCAGTTTTTGGATCCCCTTCGATCATCTCGAATGAAAAAACGTCAAACACGGACTGGTCCACATACAGCACACCCTCTTCGAAAAAAGTCTTGTCTTGATAGGCAAACACTCTTTTGACCGTGGGGCTGAACCTCACGGCATTTACAACTTCCGGTAGCTCTTCCACCATTGTCGGGCCTACCGGTGCTGGCGATCTTGCCAGTTCACTCGTCTGACCCGAAACAGTCCTCTTGGATACGATCCGATAGATATTGTCAACATTCTTGTGGTAGCCGTCATAAGAAAGTTCATACCCGATGTAGGCAAAAATCAAAATGCAACAGGACATGCTTAGAGACAATCCAAAAATATTGATCGAAGAATAAAACTTATGTTTGATTAGGTTGCGGTAGGCGGTCGTTATATAGTTTTTAAACATACCTAGATTCCTAGCTATGTTATAAAACAGTTCCCCGGTTTATGCAAAAAAAAGAGATCGACTTGTGAAGCTATAAGATTAAGACCGGAATTATACTAAGCGGCTCTCGTCCAGATTTTTTGCCTGCCTCTATTCATAGATAAGGATAACCACTCGACGATTCTGCGCTCTTCCTTTACGGGTAGAATTGTCCCCCACGGGAACATCGCTTCCATAACTGATGACTTCCATCCGGTGGAGAGGGATATTGTATTTTTTGTGCAGGTATTCCATGACGGCTTCAGCTCTTCTTTTTCCCAAAATCAAATTCCACTCTTCCTCACCTGAGCTATCTGTGTGCCCCTGAATCTCCAAGTACACACCCTTATCTTTCGCGATCAGCACGTCGACGAACTTGTCCAACATGACCTTCGCTTCCTCGCTCAGATCCCATTTGTCGAATTTAAATTTCGCTTCGTCATTTCTGAGGACCTCTTCAAATATCAGTTTACCTTCTGCAGCTTTTTTCACTTCACTCAGTTTGCTGTCGAACTCGGACCTCTGATTGTTCAATTCGGATTCTTGTTTTTTGATCAATGAACCCAATGTGGCCAAAGATTCATCATGCTCTTTGATTCTTTTCTGGTTTTCTTCCACAGAGGTTTCAACCCCTTCGACCTTTTGATCCAGAGTAGCTACCTCCCCCGTCACAAATTTCTTTGTCGCACAGCTTGTCCCAGCAATCAATCCAACGATCAATATCATTCCAAATAGATAGGTTATTTTGTTTTTGTTCATGATTTTCTCCCTTGCCTTTTTTTTTCGTTATTTTTATGTTAACACATCTAGACTTTTCTTTAAATAGCAAATTATCATCCGGGCATTTTTTTCTCCCCGCTATAATATCCTTCTCTTGTTCGTACCTTGTAGCTCTTTTTTTTTGTGACGACCTTGATTTTCCGGAACTCATTGCTCTCATCTGTATAGGATGTGTATCCCAGAATGTACTGATGACTCAGTTCCTGCTTGACCAATCGCAATGAATTTTTTAAATCTAGAGTATTTTTGACAAAAAAGGCTTTTCCGCCGGTCGCCTCTGAAAATTTCTCCAAGGATTCAACAATACCCGAGGCTGTCAAATCCTTCGAACGCTTGTACTTTTTTAAAAACTGCTCGTCCAAGGGGATTTTATGCCCGATGGTGTAGATCGGAATATCCACTCTCCGCGCAACTTCGATAGCCTGGTCGGGTGAATATTCGCTGTCGTTTTCTATCCCATCCGTGATCAAAAGAAGAGCCCGCTTTTCATTATTGCCTTTGTTGGCAAAATCAGGGGACACACCCACAGCATCGTTTAAAGCGGTCTGACCATAGGCTTCGGTCCTTCCCAAGACCGATAAAAAATCTGTTTTGTCAGTGGAAAAATTCGAGGCGATCTCCACATCCCCATCAGCGAAAATCAACAAGGAGACCTCATCACGTTCGGTTAGGAGGTCTTCCATCAGATACTCGAGGGCTAATTTGCTTTCGTTCAGTTTTTCTTGAAGGGCCATGCTGCCGCTCACATCGAGGAGGACGGTCAAACTCAACGGGGCTTCATAATCGTGGCTGAAATATGTAATATCTTTTGGCTTATCATTCTCGTAAACGAAAAAATCTTCTTTCGTGAGGTCGGTGATATGCCTGCCCCTCCTATTCTGGACGCTCACAGCGATGGAAATGGCGGTGACGGCCACATTATGGGTAATTTCTTGTTTCAATTTTTCTTGGGCCAAAGATAAGGAAGAAAAGACATCCGTCAAAATCAAAAAAGTGAAAATGTAAAAAATTAGCGGGAAAAAACATTTTCTTTTTTTTAGATCGATCTTTCCCATGTCACTCTCTTCTTTACATCGCTGTTTCTAATTTTGTCTCACAATACACAATAATTGTGGAATTCGTACTAGTAGAAGGAGAACTAGCGGGCGTACATCTCAACAAATAATTGGAGCATATTCGTCATGAGCTCGGGCATTTCTCTAAAAAGAAAATCTATATATTTATCGCCAGCGTAATAAAAAGAGACCCGACTAAATGGTTTGTTTTTCCCGCCATCGTTTAAGTCAAGGTTGAATCTACCCCGAATTTTATTCTCGATATTGCGTGCCAATCCCTCTTTCCACTCCTGCCAGACCAAATATTCATAATCCTTCTCATTCAGGGCTTTTTTAAGGTTTTTTCGTGTCTCGTAAATACCGGCTGGATTATCCTTTTCGATCTCTTCGAGGAACTTTAAATAAAGCCCGACGAATTTCTCTTCGAGGTAAGGAAAGTCATAATCCAGTTCCCATGAATACTGTTCCTTTTCCATGGCTTCTTTATTGATCCTTAGATTTTTTTTCAGCTCATACTCTACTGTATTCGCTTGATAACAATGCACAAATTCATGGAAGAGTATGGCATACCCATCGAGACTGTCGAAGATTTCCGGAGATACTACACAGGAGGTTTTATTGTCATAAAAACTTAGGGGAAAAGACGCTCTTATTCCATGAGAGACAGGAAACTCTGACTGAACCTTTTTTATGAACACATAATGACCACCAGTCGTATCATAATCAAACAGAAAAAAATGGTTATCCACAACAAGCGCAACCGGATAGAATTTTTCAAGAGCTGGGTGGATATCAGCAATTTCTTTCTGGAGGGAGACCAGTTTCTCGAATTCTTCTGTATATTTATTTTCCTGAGCAGAGACGATATTCTGGAACGACAATACGGTGACACACAGAATCGGGAATATTCTAAGAAATAGCATGCAATTACCATAGCATAGTTGACCTTTCCAGTCACGCCAAGACTTACTACTTATTAGCTAATCATTTCTATCATAAACGGAATGATTAAAAAAAGAGTTACCGTATTCTTTTTATCCCTAAAAACATCGATTTAAGCATTTATTTTGCCTAGAAATTTGGTCTATTTCCTTTCATTTCAATCCCTTGCTGCAGCCAAGCAAGGAAATGATTGATTTTATCATCCGTTTGTATTATGTAGTATCTTCCCATGTATCCATCATCCGCCATTCAATTTATTTTTATAAACAATCACGAATATGGAGGGACAATGTCATGAGGTTGAATCCTGTCTTTTTTCTCAAGATTTCCATCACATTTATTTTGGTTGGCTCGATCATCAACACTCCCCTACACCCTGCACAAAAAGTGCCGATCAATTTCGACAAGTTCCACGGTTTCAACGGCACGGTGGACTATCTCAAAGCTGTAGCCAAAGCCTATCCCGATATCACCCAGCTTTTGGAGATCGGAAAAAGCACGATGGGCCGACCCATCTATGTCCTGGTGGTCTCCAACATGAAAACAGGAACCACGATCGATGCGCACGTGAATCTGCAGAACATGCGGAAGGAAGGCGTAAAAAACGTCACCCAGATGAAATCCTATCAGGGGAAACCGGGCCATTGGATTTGCGGCGCAACACACGGGAATGAATTCACAGGGACCGAGGTCTGCCTGTACACCATCGATAGGCTGGTATCAGGCTATGGAACTGACAAAGAGATCACGGAGATTGTCGACAAAAAGACCTTATACGTCTGCCCTATGGTCAACCCGGACGGAGTTTATAACAGCGTGGAAAGGGGAATCCCGCAAAGAACCAACAGCATGGAAAAAGACGACGATAAGGACGGCAAGATCAACGAGGACGGACCAGACGACCTCGATGGAGATGGCAGGATCCTCCAGTTTCGCTACAAAGATCCCAAAGGGAACTACGTCATAGATGACCAGGATCCGCGCCTGATGATACGGCTCCGGGGAAACCAAAAAACCGACCAGCCCCGTTATACCGTTCTCACAGAGGATAAAGACAACGACGGCGATGGCAAGCGTGGGGAGGATTCAGAGTCCGGTATCGATCTCAACCGCAATTACCCAGAAGGATGGTGGCGATCCGACGGATTCGCTGGCGGAACGGGTGACTACCCCACCTCAGCGTCTGAAACACACGCCATGGCCGAATTTCTGACCAACCACACCAATATCCTGATGGCACAGAACTACCACACATCGGGGGGATTTACCTACCGTCCGATGGGAACGGCCCCGCACCCCAACCTGCATGCGAAGGATGTGGCGGTTTTGGACCTAGTCATGGGGAAAAAATACCTGGAGATCATCGGAGAAGAAGTCCCTGAAGCCTGGCAAAACCCCGGCGATCTGGATAAATACAAAGAAGAGCTCAAAAAGACCTCGAAAAACAAATACGCCATCATGCGAGGATACGAGCTGCCTCGAGGCTGGAGGGTGAGCTACGATGAAGAAGGCGACCAACGTTATGGTTATGGGATGGCGACAGACTGGATGTACATGCAGTACGGTATTTACGCCATCACCACCGAGCTCTGGAATCCCGGAAATGACGTCCCGGATTTTCCCAAATTCGAGGGGGATGTGGATTACACACAAATTCAACGAGAAGCGCTGAAATACCAGGACGAAAAATATGGGGGCAAGCTTTTTGTCGATTGGAAACCCTACAAACACCCAGAACTAGGTGATGGGGAGATCGGCGGTTGGCTTCCCAATCTGCGCAACAATGCTTGGCCGGGCGATCCTTTGCGCAAGGTGTGCGAAGACCATTGGCAGTTCACACTTTTCCGTGCACAGCTATTGCCCGAGGTCGTTATCAAAGATGTCAAAGCCGAAGTATTGTACACAACCAACAGCGCCAAGGAGGCTGAAGCTATCCAGAGCGGTGAGCAGGTCACGATCAAAAAAGGTCAGTCAAGAGGGAAATTCAAAGTTGTTCAGATCACAGCCCAAGTTAATAATGAGGGAAAACTGGCCACCCACGTTGCCCGTGGAGCCCAGCTTCCAGGGAATAGAGAGGATGTGATCTGGCTGATCGGCGATCCTGACAAAACAACTTATCTACAGGGAACACCGTACCAAAAACTGGGTGTGATGGAAGGAACCCAAAAAATTCCTGGTTACACAGGACAACGTTTGCCGACGGGGACTTCTCAACAGCGATCCCAACGACGATTCTTTTTTCCTCCAGGGTATCCAACGCCTTTCACGCGTCAACAACAGAGGCAACCGACTGAAGTCAACCAGAAAGGAACCTCACGGACAGCCACTTGGCTGGTGGCTGTGGAAGGAAACACTCCGCTCAAAATCGTGGTGAGTTCACAGAAGGGCGGCACCAAAGTGAAACCTGTTTCCATAGACTAAAAAGAGGATGATGATGAAAATCAAAAGATTGTTTAAATACACAGCAACTCTCGTTATAACCATGATTTTTGTCTTGACTCCCCCGGGCATAGCCCAGAAAAATTTACAAAAAAGCCCGGGCGGCTACCATGGCGAATTGGACTTTCCCATCAGCTGGAGTCGGTATTACAGCTATGCGGAGTGGACCAAGATCATGCACGACATCCAGAAAAAATATCCGGAATTGGCAGATATCCAGTCCATCGGCAAAAGCCGAATGGGCCGTGACCAGTACTTGATCACCATCACGGCTAAATCGACCGGAAAGCACTCCGAAAAAACAGCCATGTGGGTGGACGGAGCTATCCATGGCAACGAAGTCAACGGAGTTACCTGTTCTTTGTATCTGATGTGGTACCTGCTGACACGGTACGATTACGATCCCTATGTGCACGATCTTGTGGACAACTGCACTTTTTACATCCTCCCGGGGCTGAACGTGGATGCCAATGATTCCTTCGTCGTCCATCCCAATACCCCAAATAATCCCCGTGAACCCTACCGGCCTGAGGATAACGACGGCGACGGGCTCTACGATGAAGATCAAACCGAAGACGTGGACGGGGACGGGGAACTTTCCACCATGTACATCGAGCATCCTAAAGGCAACTACAAGCTTTCCACAGACAAGAGGAGTTTCGTCAGAGTGGATGAGGCTGAAGAAGGTGTAAAACTTTTCGTCCGTATCGGTGAAGAAGGATACGACAATGACGGAGACGGTTTGATCAACGAGGACGACATCGGGGGCCCTGATCCCAACCGGAATTTTCCGTATGGATGGAGCCTGGAAGCAGGGAATCCCTATCCGATGTCAGAGTCCGAATGCCGGAACGTGTTCGAGTTCCAGCTCAAACATCCGAATATCTTCGCCAGCTTTCACTTCCACAACACGGGCCGCTTGATCATGTTCCAGGCTCCGCCCGCAGTTAGCCAGCCCAATATGAGCGATGAACAAAGCCAGCGGATGCGGGATATGCAAGAGCAGCGCCTGGCCATGTTACGGGAAACCAATAAGTACGCCCAGCTTTTCGACCGACAGGTGGCACCGGTCGATCAGCACGATATGGACACCCAAACAGCCATCGTCACGGCTGGGGCCCGGATTCTGCAGAATTACAGTCCGACCATAGGCGGGCTTAGCGGCCAGGCTCATGCGGCCACTTACTATATGCTGGGCGCCTACAGCTATCTGATCGAACTCTGGGGCTCCAATGCCGAAATTGCGGACATGGACGATGACGGCCGTGTTTCCGATGAGGAGATGCTCCAATGGATCGATATCGAGCTCACGGGTGAAGGATGGATAAGCCCCCACAAAGTCGACCATCCTGACCTGGGCGAGATCTGGATCGGCGGGACGCCGAAAAAACATATCCGCCGAACTCCTCCTGCCCGGTATATCGAGCAAGAGGCCTTTAAAAATGCTCAGTTCGTGATGTACTGCGCCAGCCAGTTTCCCAAAGCCGAGGTTGTGGATATCACCGTGAGACCCGTGGCAGATAACCTGTACTGGATCGAGGCGGCAGTCAAAAACGACAGGGTTTACCCTACTGCTTCAGATAGAGCCAAACAATTGAAATTAGTGGAGCAGGATAAAATCATGCTCAAAACATCGAAAAATGTTTCGATGATCGAGGTTCCCAAAGGTTCGGCTGCCACCGATCCATCCAATCCTAATGCAGATGTGGAAGTGATCACGAAAAGAGGAACGGAGTTCTGGCTCAAAGGAAAGGAGACAATCCGGTTCGGTGCTCTCGTGAAGATGGACGGGAGCCAAGGATGGGTCGAAGTTCAGGTGAAATCACAGAACGGCGGCACAGACAGCAAGCGGATCAACCTTAAAGTGCAATAATCCGGAATTAGCGAAAGCTTGAAAATCTTTTTAGAGAGGTACAAATGAAAAAAGGAAAGTCTCTGTTTGTTCTAACGATAATGCTTCTATCCATGGCTGCGGGAATGGCTTATTCCCAGGATATCGGAACCACGGCTGTAAGGGACATCGACAACATCCTGCCGGAAAAAGACAGAGCCAAGGTCATGAACGAAATCCTTGAATGGCGATTGGAAAACATCGTTCCCGAGCTTATGCGCCGGGAAGGGATCGACATGTGGCTTATCATCTGTCGGGAATACAACGAAGATCCGGTTTATCTGACCTTGGTCCCGGAGCCAACCATGGCCGCCCGCCGAACATCCATCCTCATCTTCCATGACAAGGGAGAAGAGGAGGGCGTGGCTCGGTTGACTGGCAGCTTTTACGGAATGGGGAAATGGTATAAATCCATCTTCACCGATCAAAGCAAAGACCAATTCGAAGTCCTGGCCGACTATATCAAGAAAAGCGATCCAAAAAAAATCGGGATCGATGAATCGGAAACCTGGGCCTTCGGAGACGGGTTATCCGCTTCCTTCAAGGCCAGCTTGGTCAAAGCTCTAGGACCTGAATTATCAGGCCGTCTGGTTTCGGCTGAAAACCTGTGTGTGGGATGGCTGGAAACGCGAAGCCCGCGCGAGCTGAGCCTGTACCGACACATCTGCGGAGTCGCCCATGACATCATCGCCGAATTCTTTTCCAATCAAGTGATCGTTCCCGATGCAACCACAACAGAGGACGTTGTCTGGTGGATCCGGCAGCGGTTCACGGACATCGGTCTAGGTGTTTGGTTTCATCCCTCTGTCTCGATTCAGCGGTCCAAAAAGGATGAAGAGTTGTATAAAGACAATCCAGATGTGATCAGGCGTGGGGATCTCTTGCATTGCGACATCGGCATCGTGTACCTGGGTCTTTGCACCGACACACAGCAGAACGCCTATGTGTGTCGTATCGGTGAAAATGATGCACCGGATGGATTGAAAGAAGCGCTAAGCAGAGGGAACAGACTGCAGGATATCGTGATGGGAGAACACCGTGTCGGCAGGACAGGAAACGAAGTGCTCAGTTCCTCGCTGGAAAAAGCAAAGGCCGAAGGCCTGACTCCTGCCGTTTACTGCCATCCCCTCGGCGTGCATGGCCATGCGGCCGGATTCGTGGTGGGACTTTGGAATCGGCAGGACGGCGTACCAGTTCGCGGTGACTATCCCCTGTACTTCAACACATGCTATGCCATCGAAATGAACAACAGGTACAAGGTGCCGGAGTGGGACGATCTGGAGATCAGGATGGGCCTGGAAGAAGGGGGCGTTTTTACCGAAGAGGGCTGCCATTTCATAGACGGGCGCCAGACAAAGCTTTTCCTTATCAAATAAACCATGATATAAAGGTTAAAACTTTTTAATCTTATATTCACATTCCTTTAACATTCATATGATATCTTAGTCTATCTTGAATGAAAGAATTTCAGCAGACGAAGAAGAAGAATGAAGGGAACAAAGGAACCACTTTCCTCATCCGCTTCTCAGGATTAAAATAATTTAGCGCCTGACTTTTCTGGCCTTTCGGGGAACCCACCGCTCGATAAAACTCGATCGTCCTTCGTATTCATCCACCAGGTCCTGGAATATCGCCCTCATGTGCTCATAAGGCAAAGTTCCGATGATCATCCGGCCGTTGATGATCATAGTCGGTGTGGAACGGATCCCGTACGTGAACTCATCGGAAGTTTTTTCGTACTCCATCCCTGTGTTGGCGAAGGAGCGCACGATATCCTGCGTGACAGGATCGCTGAGAGCTTGCTCCACTCCGTATTTCATCGCCAATTCCTGACGCCATTCCGGCCTTCGGGCCAAGTTAAAGTTAGCGAAGATCTCATCGTGGATGGCGACGAATTGAGCCGGGTCGTGTGCCGCGATAAAAGCCAGCTCACAGGCTCCAGGATGAATATCTTTCTCGAAAGCGACGGGATTGCAAAGTCCCTCGAGAGGAAAAAATTGAAATGCGATGTTGATCTTTCCGGCGAATTCCTCTTTCAGCTTGTCGAACTCCTGAGTGAGGAACAAACAGTCTGGGCAGAGAAAATCGGAGAACTCGATGACATGGATAGGAGCATCCTCGAAATACTCGGTTGATCTGACCGTCCAATAGGGAGAGATGATGCTGGGATTGTCGACAATTGGCAGGTCGCGGAATTGCTTGACGATCCGTAAAGTGACAGCAGCCTGGGCATCCTTCTTTGCATCATGATACTGGACCATGCCGTATGCTCCGAGAGCCGTTATGCACGCAAAGGTCACGATCATCTTGAGGGATGGCTGGAAAAAACGGACACGGAATTTCCAGAAGAGAAAAAAACTCAGAAGGGAAAAGAAATAAAAACCGGTGCAAAGGAGACACAAGCTTCCCATGAAAAAAACGGAATAGGCAAAAAGTGCGATTACCCCGAGGATATTTAAGAAGGAAATAAAGGAATTGGTGTGTTCGAAGCTTTCAGACGGGAAAAGGGCGCCTAGAGCCACAAGAGCCCCGACGATGATCCCAAAAAAGCCGAGCGGAATTCCCATTACCTGGGAAATGGCCGAAAAAGCAGAGCTGTCGCAGTTGAAAAAGGCACTGATATCGCAAAAGGACCCTTCGAAGATGCTTTCAGGAAAGTTGGCGAGAAAATAATGCCGCATGGTCAGTATCGATGCCACCATCATCCCGATCCCAGAAATAAAACTGAGAATTCTGGGCCACCGCACACCGTCCAGGGTCAATGTCTTTGTCATCTGTGCTCTCTCCGATATCTTGTATCAAATAACTCAATCTAGAGTACCGATTTTCGCCGTGCAAATCAAGGACTGCCAAAACTGTTATTTGAGCACCTTCCACGTTTCCGCTTCTTTTTTTAGAATCAACCTCTCCGTAGTCCCGGCTTTGACGCTGATTCTAATTTCCAAGGGCTCGGGTTGAAGCAGCAGTTTCAGCCTATACTCGCCTTCGACGACCTGGACGGGTTCCCCCCCGACTACGCCCCGGGCCTTTATCTCTTCTTGATCATCCAGAATGATAAATTCGACACGGAGAGTTTGTTCCAGCGAATCCAGCAGCTGCTCAGAATCTTTGGCATCCAGATAGATCCCTCCGGTAGAGGTTGCGATGGCCTCCAGTTGCTTGCGGGCCTCGATCTCCTTGATATCGAATCCCACGATATTGACCTGGAGATCCAGCCCGGCCTCTTTTAATGCCGGGGCAATGGAGTTGATGTCGCCATTGCAGCTTTCCACTCCATCGCTGATCAAAACAATGGTCCCGCCCTTGAGGTCTTTGAAATCCTTGATGCCTTCCAACACGGAATAAACTAGAGGCGTCTTCCCCCTGGGCGTGATGGCGTTGACCGCATCGATCAGCTGCTGCTTATCGATTAGATTGATAGGTGTTACCAGCTCCGTGTCCTGACAGGCCCTTCCGTCATTCAGTCCATAGCGATGCCCGTAAAGACGCAGGCCCACATTCATCTCATCGGGGAGGCCGTTGATGATCTGATCCAGGACCTCCTTAGCGATCGTGATCTTTGCCTTGCCTTGGATCTGGCCCCACATGGAGTTGGACGCGTCCAAAATGAGTTCGACATTTTTCGCCGCTTTTTTCTCCGCCCCTTCCTCGAACTGGACTTCTATGAATCCCGGCATCCGCTCCGTCTGGGCCCATTCAGCTTTCAGCCTGTACTCCACAGGCGAGGTCAACTGTTTAAAGATCTGGTCGGCACTTTCTTCGACCTTATCCGGTGAAGGCGAATAATAATACTGTCCCTGACTGGAATAAGCGATTTCCTTGAATATCCGCTGCCTGGAATTTGTATAATAGGAAGTCTCCGCCTCCCATCCTTTTTGGACAGCGATCGTGGAAAAACTGATACCGGAACTCAGAATACTGTCCCACATTTCCGTATAATACTGCATGCATTTGCTTCCTCCACAATCGACAACGTCGAAAATCGCCAGCACAGCGCGATTCCCCTTTTGTCTCCCGACACTGTCGATCGCCGCTTTCAAGCCTTTGAAGGTGTCCGTTCCTCCTCCCCCCCTCACTTCTTTTTCCATGGCCTGCTTCAAAATCGCCGCATCATGGGTGAAATCAGATAAGAAGGCCGGTTCATCTTCATATTTCATAAGCTGAAGATTCAACCCCTCGCCGAGATTATCCAGATACCCTCCGAGTATTTTCTTCACGATATCCACACTTGGCCCCATGCTGCCGCTATCGTCGAAAACGATCGTCAGATAAGAATCAGGACGATCGATCTTGAGTAGATAATCATCAGGCGCCAGCTGGTAGGTCACTTCTATGATATTCCCCTCAGCCTTTTCATTGATCGGATCGATCTTAGTCCCATCCAGAGCAGAAAGCACATAGCCAGGCCGCAGGATACCGAGGTTGTTGATGTACAGGGTTAGAGTATTCCCCGGCGTGTCTTTCAGCGCGAGTTTGTAATAGTCGACATCCTCGCGTGTTACATTTCCTCCCAAGTAAGTGCTCAGAGGAAGGCCCTGTGCCTGTCCGGGCGAATCGTTCGGCTCCTTCTCCCTGATCTGGATCTCACCTAAAGATTCTTCTCCGGGCTTCCGGTCGGCTGGTTCCAGGAAGAAGCCTTTGACAAACATCTCACGAATCTCCACCTGTTTAGTGCCCGTGCTTTGGGTGATCTGCATCTTCAGGTATTTCGCTCGGGTCGGGGGCACCTCAAATTCCTGACTGTTGCCGGCCTCAGGCTTGGGGGTGATGGTAGTCAACGGGGAAAATCCCGTCTTCGGTGTCTGGTCGGAAACCCAGAATTTCATCTCCTTGGGCTGATTCCGGCTGCCGAATATAAAGCCAATCCGGCGAATCTCGACAAACCGGCCCTGAGGAAAATTGAACACTGCCTCCTGGGGAAGTTGGTCTTGGGCAAGGTCCGGCGCGTAGGTATTGCCAAATTTCTCGTAGTCGAGTAGCGTATGATCGAGCATGTCGACAAACTTCTCGCCCTTAGGCGGAACTTCCATGTAGATGACAGCACCTCCCCTTTTGTAAGCAAGAAGGTCTTGCAGATCCTTCTTGGGCAGGCCGGTTTCGGCCGTCGAGGTGACCTCGAAGTCTTGAAGGTTTACGGCCCCGAAATCCAGGGCAGAGGACCCGATCCCTACCCGGCCAGAGATCGGCTTTCCATCATCCAGGTCGAATATGACCTTATCGTCGAAACGAAACCGAATCCGGCTGCCGTGAACATCTACGATCAGCGGCAGCCATTCTGTACGCGGATAATCGATCCGCGCACGCGCCAGGATCTCGAACCCAAGAGGTGTGCGGATCCCCAGCTCGAACTGGCTGGAGCTGAAGTTATAACCAACGATGTAATAATCATCTGTATCCCTGAAACCGAACGCAAGGCCGGTCAGGTTTCCGTCGCTCTGCACGGCAAGCATATTGGTCTTTATGGAATAATCGGTCCAATCCTGATCCCCGGTCAGCAGGAAGGTCGCCGGATGGTTCAGGTAATTATAGATATTCGAGTACTCGGAGAGAACGATTTGCCATTGACTTTCCTTTTCATAGGAGTCGGGATCGTCCCAGACCTGCCATTTGTCGATCGCACCTGAGGAAAAATCGTCTTCAAACAGGATTTCCCCAAGTGCTCCTGACGAGCCCTCCCCGGATAAACCCTCGATCGGCCCCGATCCCACACGATACCCCTTGACAAGAATCTCATCCATCTGGATGTAATCTTCTTGGTCAGCGGTAAGAAATCTGACTTTTAAATATTTGGCTTTGATCCCATCGAACGGGAATTCCTGATAGCTGCTTTTCTCCGGTTTGACTTGAACTTTGCCTGCAGATCGGAATGAGCCCTCCTGATTCTCTTCGGAGACCAGAAACTCTACTTCACCCGGGAAATTACCGCTGACCAACTGGAATCCGATGTTGTGGATCTCGACGGCTTTGTCTTGAGGAAAGGAATAAACCGCCTCAAAAGGAAGCGAGAGTCTTTTGATGTTCAAGGACATATAAGAACCCGGAACGAATTCTGCCTTGTCCATACGGTAGTTGTGGTCTATCAAACATTTGACGGGTCCTTCCTCGGCTTCGGAAACGACCTCAGCGCCCCGGCGAAAGGAAAGTAGATCCAGGTATTCACGGGGCGGCAGGGTAGAAGGATCCAGGGATCGCACGGTTACGGGCCCGAACATGACTTTGGATCCCTGAAGTCCGGAGGCCCCCAATCCGCATTGCCCGCTGGGAAAGCGGTTATCGTTCAGATCGAAGACGACGAGCTCATTGGCGCTGAAACGGAGACGATCGCCGGCATAATCCAACCGCAGCGACACTTCTTCACCCGGGATCAGATCGACTTTAAAAAAGGCCATCAGCTCGAATCCCTCAGGCGTACGTACTACCATCTCGAACCGGCGTTCGTAAAAATTGTATCCGACAAGATAAAAGTTCTCGGCATCCCGATACCCGCAAATGATTCCCACCAAGTACCCTTGATTAGTCATAGAGGTCAGGGATGTTTCTATTGTGTAGTTCTGCCAGTCTTTCTCGCCGGCTAGAAGCGCTGTGGCCATCGTGTAGTTTTTGTTATGGATCCCTGAAAACTCGCCCAAGCCAACGCGCCATTTCCCAGGCGCTCCACTAGCTTCCGGATCATCCACGACCTCCCAATTCTGTTTCAGATCCGTAAAATTGCTTTGAAATATGACTTTCTGGGCGATAAGGCTACTGTTGATCAGAATCAGCCCGATCAAGGCAAACAGAATTCCTACGGCCTTATGGTTTTTCATTCTTCCCTCCTATCCTTCCATCAAAGCGTAGAGGAATAGACTGATTTTGTAAAGAAAATTGATCTCCCCTAAGGGATTATTTAGTGGGTTTGTAGACGAGGGTAATGGCTGTTTTCGCACCGGGTAGAAAATCTGTCTGAGCAGAAAAAGCCTTCATGATGATCAAATTAGGAACGGTAGCAGCCTCGGTTATGTCCATGTTGTTGAACTCATCTTTTCCTGTCCAGAATATGTCGAACATGCTCATCTGGTTTTTGTACTTCCAGTCCGAAAGTTTCTCCTGGTAAAAGGCCGTGACTTTTGCCGGTTCGTCCATCGTAGCGAGAGTAATGACCGGCAGTGTGTCCATTTTCTCGCCGTTGGCTTCCATCCAGCTCTTGTCTTTCAATGCGACAATAACCGAGCCGGGATAAGCAGGGATGCCGACATCCTCTTTACTGGGAACGACCCAATTTTTTATCATGTTAACCCACATGGCTCGGTTCTCTAATTTTTCGGGGAGTTTGACAACAGGAGCGAATGCCTCTCCTGCTGAGGCTGTCACAACGGTTAATCCCATGACCAAGATCAGGGTCACCCCGATCACAAAGGCATGTTTATCGATGATATTTTTCATGTTTTGTTATCCTTTCTTTTTATAATTGGCCGGTACCTGGAAGGCATCATCTCCTATCTTGACCGGGCTAAATTCGATGAGCTCCGTGTAATAAGTGAAGGCCGGCTCATTTTCGTCTTTTGAGCCCTTTTTAAGGGCTTTTTTGGCTAACCCACCCAGCATTCCCTTCACCCCTCCACCTGAATCCTTGTCCGTATCCTCCTTTTCATCTCCTCCCTCGCTTTTTGAGAAGTACTTTCCATCGATGACGATGGGATAGCCCTCGATCTTTTTCATTTCATCCGCGAAGTTCGATCCTTTGTGTCGTCGGCCCTGGCCTCCCTCGCTCATGCTGCCGAGCAGTGCCAGCCAATTGGTCCCTAAAATCATCTGCTGGAGAGAGTCCGCATCGATTCCGATGCTCTTCATATAAGCTTTGGTGAATGTCTCTTCTTCATCCCGGGCTTTCTGTAAATCGCCAGTGAGGGGGGTCGTCCACACATCCGTGACCAAACGGTCTGTGCCCTTTTCTCCGGTCTGGATATTCTCCCATTCCGTTACCCAGTTGACGATGTATTTGTTCGAGGAAAAATCATTAATGGTTTTAGATTCTCCGGTATCGTCCACCGTGAATTCAGACCGGATTATCTTGATTTCGCTTTCCCCCTCCTCTTCGACCTCAGCTTCTCCACCATAACCTGCTTCTGTGGCCTCCTCCTCGGATGTGATCTTTTCGATAGGCTCCACCGAGTACTCTTTTTTCTTGTGATTCATCCTGTAAATCATCATTTCTGGAAGGATGATCATTTCTCCGGTTTCACCAGACTTCAAGAAAATACTCCCGGAAAGTTTCCCGACGATCCCTTTTCCCTTGAACTTGTTTTGGGAATCGGTAAGCTTTTTCTCGGAGGTAAGCTTCTCGCTTTGGTCGGACGTGAAATTTCCGAAATCTTTAAAAGACACTTCGATTTTTGACTTCTTGATCACCCCTGCAAAAACAGAACCGGTCATCAATAGGCCGATCATAACGAGGATAATGAATCTCTTCATCTGAAAACTCCTTTTGACGTAATTATGTATATTATTTCTATAATATCTATAGTATTTCTAGTTATTGTAAGATTTCACCCCAGATTTGTCAACGTTTTACATATTGAGTTTTAATCCTCTTCTTTGATAATGTATCCCTAAGAATTATAAGGAATCAGAAGGAGAACGGACGAATGAAAAATTTATCACGATTATTTCTGATCTTCATTCTCGGAAGCATGCCGATCCTAGCTGGGGCAGAGGGAAATCCTCATGTTGTGATCCAGACAGAACTGGGGGATATTATAGTCGAGATCTATGAAAAAGAGGCGCCTATAACGGCTGATAACTTCCTCAAATATGTCGACGCAAGCCTTTTCAAAGATGCCTCTTTTTACAGGACCGTAACGATGGACAATCAACCCAATAACGATATCAAGATCGAAGTTATCCAGGGAGGTTTAGGCTCCGCCGAGGGAAGAAAAACATTGTCCCCGATCGAACACGAAACAACGGATAAAACCGGCATCCTCCACAAAAACGGCGTGATTTCCATGGCCAGATTAAATCCCGGGACAGCCTCTTCTGAGTTTTTCATCTGTGTGGGCGACCAGCCCGAGCTGGATTTTGGAGGCAAACGCAATCCGGATGGCCAAGGCTTTGCCGCTTTCGGAAGGGTCACCGAAGGCATGAAAGTGGTAAATAAAATCCACCTACAACCGGCAGAAGGGCAGATGCTCGATCCGCAAATAAAGATTTTGGAAATCGTCCGAGTCAAATGAAAAGGTCAATCTATCACTGTTATCTCTCCATAGGGATCCTTTTCGTCTCGTTTCTCCTTTCCATTTATTGCAGGCCCGACAAAAATCTTGCTGCAAGGATCCTTTGGTATGAAAAACCGGCCTCTTATTTTGAAGAGGCGATGCCTCTGGGTAACGGCCGTATGGGCGCGATGGTTTATGGGAGTGTCCATTCCGAACACATCCTTTTGAATGAGGAAACGTTGTGGGCCGGAGGGCCTGTGGATCCCGTTATGAATCCGGAAGCTGTGGATTATCTCCCCAAAGTCCGCGAAGCGTTATTCAACCACGATTATCCCCTGGCCGAAAAAACGATCCGGAACATGCAGGGAAAATTCTCCCAATCCTTTTTGCCTTTGGGGGATCTGTATATCGACTTTCAGCACGAAGAAGGAGCAGAAGAATATTACAGAGATCTCGATATAAGGAACGCCATCGCCACCACACGATACAGGATCGGGACCATAACATATGAAAGAAAGGTATTTGTTTCTTACCCTGGCCAACTTCTGATCATCAAACTCTCGGCCAGTGAGCCGGAAGCTCTGGGCTTTTCACTCCGGTGCTCCAGCCAGCTTCGATACACCAGCCGGGCAATTTCGGATAGTCGGTTGATCCTCGAGGGACGGGGACCAGTGCACGCTGAACCCAATTACCGAGGAGATATCCCGAATGCCATGGTGTATGACGACGACTCCGGGGGAAAAGGCATGCGGTTTCAAGTCGAAGCGCGCATTCTGGAAACGGATGGGAATTTGGAGCATTCGGATTCGACCGTTTCTGTTGAAAAAGCTAAAAGCGCTGTTATTGCCGTTGCCATCGCCACAAGCTACAACGGGTTCGATAAAGAACCCGGGACAGAGGGAAAAAATCCGGTCGAGCAGATAAATATTTTGTACGAGAGGGCAAAGGGTCGATCTTATGCGGAATTGAAACAAGATCATGTCTACGATTTCCGCAATTTTTTCGACCGGGTCGTATTCTCCGTTGGGGAAAACGCACATAAAGACTTGCCCACTGACCTCCGTCTTAAGCAATATTTAGAGGGAACCGAGGATCCGGACCTGGAAGCCCTGTATTTTCAGTATGGCCGGTATCTTTTGATAAGCTGTTCCCGTCCAGGCGGCATTCCTGCCAACCTTCAAGGTATCTGGAATCCCCACCTGCGTCCGCCTTGGAGCAGCAACTACACCACCAACATCAACGTGGAAATGAATTACTGGCCGGCCGAGGTGGGCAACCTGCAGGAGATGCATAAGCCCCTGCTGCAGTTCATCGGGAACCTGACTAAAACCGGCAAAGTGACAGCCAAGGCATTTTTTGGCTGCCGGGGATGGTGCTGCAACCATAACACAGACATCTGGGCCATGACCAACCCTGTTGGAGATTTCGGACAGGGGCATCCGGTGTGGGCCAATTGGCCGATGGCCGGGCCATGGTTCAGCCTCCATCTTTGGGAACATTTTGCCTTCAATAGAGATGCTGAATGGTTGAGGGATTATGCTTATCCATTGATGAAGGGGGCTGCCCAATTCTGTCTGGATTGGCTTGTGGAGGGACCGGATGGATATTTGGTGACAGCTCCGGCCACATCGCCAGAGAATCAGTACAAAATCCCGGAAGGTTATGTGGGAGCCGTTTCCTTCGGGACTACAGCCGATTTGGCCCTGATCAGAGGGCTTTTTCAGAAGATTATAATAGCTTCAGAAATTCTTCAAACAGATGACAAGTTCAAAAGGGAAGTCCAAAAAGCACTCGATCGACTATATCCCTACCAGATAGGCTGCAAAGGAAATCTCCAGGAATGGTATTATGACTGGGAGGATAGCGATCCCCAGCACCGGCACATGTCCCATCTGATCGGGCTCCACCCTGATAACCAGATTTCACCGCTCACGACACCCGACTTAGCAGAAGCCTGCCGGCGGTCGCTCGAAATTCGGGGAGACGGCGGCACTGGGTGGAGCAAGGCCTGGAAGATCAACATGTGGGCTCGACTTCTAGACGGGGACCACGCCTACAAAATGCTCCGAACTCACCTTCGATATGTGGACCCATCCCCGGAGACCCAATACTCCGGCGGAGGAACCTACCCCAACCTGTTCGATGCCCATCCTCCCTTCCAGATCGATGGCAACTTCGGGGGTACGGCCGGGATAGCTGAAATGCTCCTGCAGAGCCACAACGGCGAGATCCATCTGTTGCCGGCTCTTCCAGATGTTTGGGGATCAGGATACATCAGAGGGCTAAGAGCCCGCGGGGGATTCACGGTGGATCAGGAATGGAAGGACGGCAAACTCATCAAAGCCGTGATCCTTCCGGACTTCGACGGCGAAGTAAAAATCCGATACGGTGATCAGCTCAAAACTCTAAACTTGAAATCCGGAAAAAAACAAAAAATCAGCTTCTAATCCCCTCCTCCATCACGCATGTCCGCAACGCCATTGAAGATTTAGCCTTCACGAATTATTCTTCGAGGGAATCTGACGGAGTCAGACGGCGAGGATGTATTGAGCATGACTATGCATATGGGATGAGTTTCGGATTAACAATGGATTATGTTTCAGTGATGTTTAGTGAACAGGCGGAGTTCCGCAGCCGCCGAGAAGAGTGGTGAGGGAATGCTTGATGGAGAGAGACTTTACTCGCATTCCCATTTGCCATCTTTTAGGTATTGATCGATGGATCGGGCCGCTGCTTTGCCCGCGCCCATCGCGAGGATCACAGTGGCCGCACCGGTGACGATATCGCCTCCGGCAAAAACACCCTTTTTCGATGTCCGCCCCGTCTCTTCATCGGCGATGATGTTTCCCCACTTTGTCAGTTTCAGGTCGGGTATCGTGGAGGTCAACAATGGATTCGGCCCCTGGCCTATGGCCACGACTACCATATCCACATCGATCACATGCTCTGATCCTTCAATGGCTACGGGCCGTCTTCTGCCCGAATCGTCCGGTTCGGTCAACTCCATTTGGACACATTCCAATCCCTTGACCCACCCTTTTTCATCGCCCAGGACCCGGATCGGATTGGTCAACAGTCGTGGTTCGATGCCTTCCTCGAAGGCATTCTCGATCTCTTCCTCCCGCGCCGGCATCTCTTCACGGGACCTCCGGTATACCAGATAGGCCTTTTCAGCGCCCAAACGCAGGGAAGTCCTAGCTGAATCCATGGCCACGTTTCCTCCGCCGATCACAGCGATCCTTTGACCGAAACGGACGGGCGTGTTGTATTCGGGAAAGAGATAGGCCTTCATCAGATTGATCCGGGTCAAAAACTCATTCGCCGAATAAACGCCGTTCAGGTTCTCTCCTGGGATATTCAGAAAATAGGGCAAACCGGCCCCTGTACCGATAAACACAGCATCGAATCCGTCTTCAAAAAGCTGGTCTACCGTCTTTGCCTTGCCGACAATATAACTGACTTTGATATCCGCTCCCAACTTCCCGATGTAATCGCTTTCCCTCTGGACGATCCATTTGGGAAGACGAAATTCGGGGATTCCGTACACAAGAACCCCACCAGGAGCATGAAGAGCTTCGAAAACAGTAACGGCGTGACCGATCTTACACAATTCGCCTGCAACGGTCAGTCCAGCTGGACCGGCTCCGATCACCGCTACTTTTTTCCCAGTCGGTTCTGGAAGCTTTGGAGCACGTGCCTCACCCCGGCTGAACTCATAATCTGCCACAAAACGTTCCAGCCGGCCTATGGCGACAGGATCCTTTTTTTTACCAAGGATACATTTTTCCTCGCACTGCTCTTCCTGAGGGCACACTCTGCCGCAGACTGCAGGGAGGCTGTTTTTTTCCTTGATCTTGTGGATGGCTCCCATAAAATCCCCTTCTTTGATCTTCATGATAAAGGCAGGGATATCGATATCCACCGGGCATCCTTCTACACAAAAAGCTTTTTTGCATTGCAGACAGCGAGAGGCCTCGCGCATAGCTTGCTCCCGGGTATATCCCAAAGCCACTTCATCGAAATTCCGGATCCTCATTTTGGCATCCTGTTTGGGCATGGGCTCCCGCTTGTTGGCTCTTTTAAGGTTATCCGCGGCTTTCTGCAGCCGGCATTCATAATCCCACATGGCGCGGTGTTCTTCCCGGACATACATCTCTGAGCGTTGCATGAGTTCATCGAAATCGACTTTATGACCGTCGAATTCTGGCCCATCCACACAGACGAATTTCGTTTCTCCTCCGACGGTGATCCGGCACCCTCCGCACATACCCGTTCCATCCACCATCAAAGAATTGAGGCTCACGATAGTTTTGATTCCAGGTTCCTTGGTGATATCAGCAACAGCCTTCATCATGATCCCCGGGCCAATGGCCACCACTTCATTGATCTCCGTTCCATTCGAGAGAAGCTTCTTGAGAATATCGGTCACGAAGCCATGATGACCCTCAGACCCATCGTCGGTGCAGATGTATAATTCATCACTTGTGGCTCGCATCTCGTCTTCCAGGATGAGCATTTCCTTGTTTCGCGCACCGATGATGGAAATAATGCGATTTCCTGCCTGCTTGAAGGCTCGGGTTATCGGATAAACAGGAGCCACGCCGACGCCTCCTCCGATGCACACCACGGTTCCCACATTTTCGATCGCGGTCGCTTCTCCCAAAGGACCGACCACATCGAGAAAGGAATCCCCTTCTTGGAGAGAATCCATCTTTTTTGTGGCCGTTCCGACAACTTGCACGATCAGCGTGATGGTTTTTTCTTCCAGGTCCTTATCCGCTACAGTCAAAGGGACTCTCTCCGCGTAGTCATCCGTTCTGACGACAACGAACTGTCCCGCCTTCACGGAATCAGCCACCAGAGGTGTGTGTATTTTAAAAAGCGTGATGGAGGGAGCAATCTTTTTTTTCAGGATAATCTCATTCAATTTATATTTTTCGCTGGAACACATTTTATTCACCTATCAATCTTTTTGATGTTCAATAGGAAGATGTACCGAAAAAACGCTCCCCTTTTCTAATTCGCTTTCCACCTCGATACGACCGAAATGAGAATTCACGATTTTTTTGGCGATCGTTAGGCCAAGGCCTGTTCCTGGTATTTTTTTTATCCTTTCATCATCTGCCCTGTAGAAATCATCGAAGATGTGCGACAGGTGTTCGGCTGATATCCCGATCCCCGTATCCTTCACATCATAACGGATAAAGCTTCCTTCCATCGCTCCTTCTATAGTTACAGATCCATCTTTCCTGCTGTATTTGATCGCATTGCTTATCAGGTTGGTAAAAAGTTTTTCCATGTCTCTCACATCAGCCTGGATAGGGGGAAATTCTCCCGGCAATTCGGCTCTGATGGACACAGCCCTTTTTTCGGCATCCGGTTTGAGAAATTCTATGATTTTATTGATGATGTCATTTGTTTTCACGGATTCCATCTTTTGGGCGATCTTGCCGGTTTCCATCCGGTTGATCACAAGAAGGTCATCCACCAAGGCCAACAAAGAGTCAGAACGATCCATGGCCCGTTGAAGCCAATGCTTTTTCTGTTCCGCATCTCCACCCGCCTCTCCTGAAAGAACGATCTCCAACCAACCCTTGATCGCAGCCATGGGCGCTCTGAGTTCATGAGCGACCATCGAGACGAATTGCGACTTGATCTTGTTGATCTCCTTAAGAGCTGTGATATCTCGGAGAACCGTCACAGCACCCAATATTTTGCCATCCTCATCCCTGACCGGCGCAATACTTGCCATTAAAATAGTCTTGCCATCTTGCGCAACGATCTCATGACTCACCATGGAAAAGTCCCTATCTTCAGAGCTTAGAACATCTTTGATGGCAATGATAAGAGGTTCATTGGAAATGTAATATTCCAGCGGCTCACCAGCAATATCGAATCCTCTGGACTTGAGCATCTTGATGCTGGATGTATTCCAGAGAACCAACCTCCCCTCAAGATTGGACACCAAAACACCATCGGCCATGCATCCGATAATGGTGCGCAAACGGCTTCTCTCATTCACCAGTTCCAGCATCTTCTGTGTCCTCTCGGCATACAATTTTTTCGCTTCGAGGCTGAGTATTCGCTTTTCCAATCCTCGCTTGACCACGGCAGACAGCGCTTCAGGCGAGAAGGGTTTAGGAAGATAATCATATGCGCCAAGCTTTGTCGCCTCCACAGCTGATTCGATTGTCGCATTCCCCGTGATCACCACAGCGATGATCTCGGGATCCATAAGGTGAATTTTTTTAATGAGCTCCAGGCCTCCCATCCCTGGCATCATCAGATCCACCAGGACGAGGTCATAGTTCTTCTCATTCATTCTTTGGAGGCCAGCCTTGCCATTCTCGGCAGAATCGACCGTATACCCTTCTTCTGAAAGAGCCCGCTTGCAACCTTCTCGGATTCCCATCTCGTCATCCACGACGAGGATGTTCGCTTTTGTGCTCAATTCATTCCTCTTTCTGTTTGAGTAGGCTTTCGACTTTATCGATCAGAACGGAAGGTTCGACAGGTTTGTCGAGAAATGCATCCGTTTTCATCCAGTAACCATCCTTCTCCAATGAAAACTTATACCCCGTGGCATCAGCTACGGCCGTCACCATCAGGATAGGAATCTTCTTGAACAGCGGATCGTTCTTTATCTGCTTGCTGAAGGAAAATCCAGCATCATGTTTCTCCATCATCAGGTCCAAAACAATCAAGTCGGGCATTTCAGCTCTCACTTTTTCAAGGCCCTCTTGCGCGCTTGTGGCGGTTATCACCTCATAGCCATGATTCACCAGCACGGCCTTGTGCATATCGAGAAAATCCAAATCATCATCCACTAATAAGATTCTTCCTGCTGGAGTCATTCTTCCCTCCTGTTTGCACATTATTCATGTCCACGAGCTTAGTATCTCCCTTCTTCCACCCTTCCTGATCTAACATAGGAAGCCGAATGGTAAATGCAGCGCCTCTCCCCAACTCACTTTTTACATCGATCGTGCCCTTGTGTTTGGTCACGATCCCGTAGACCAAGGCCAGTCCAAGTCCGGTCCCTTTTTCCTTTGTCGTGAAAAACGGATCGAAAAGACGGGAAAGATGGTCCTCTGCGATTCCTTTTCCTGTATCTTCGATTTGAATCTCGATTACGCTTCCTTTGTTTTTAGACTGACTTCTGATGGTCAACAATCCATTCCCTTCCATGGCCTGAGCCCCGTTCAGGATAATGTTGAAAAAGACCTGCTTGAGCAAATCGGGGTCGGCAAATGTGGTCGGGATAGAAGCCTCCAGTTCCTGTTTCATCTGAATGTTGCGGAAGAGGGATCGCTTGCTAAGAAGAGAGACCGCCTCATCGATGATGCTATTGATATTCACAAGCCCGGGTTTCAGCTGGGTTTCCCTGGAAAAACCCAACAGGTCCTTGACTATCTTAGCAGCTCTTTCTGTCTCTTTGATGATAAGGTCGATATCCTTTTTCCATTTCTCGTTCTGAGCTAGATCTTTCCTCAGCATACTGCTGAAAAGCGTGATCGTTCCCAGAGGATTGTTCAATTCATGGGCCACGCCGGCTGCCAGCTGGCCGATAGAAGCCAGTTTTTCTGACTGGATGAGCTGTCGCTGTGCCTGTTCCAATTCCTCATGGGAAATTTTAAGCTCCCGATGGGACTTATCAAGTCGGGAATACAGACGACGGGATTGGGTGAGAAGATAGTGCATGCACATATCTTTTTCGGCCAAACCTTGCACGACAGCGATAGCCTTTTCGCGGCAAGTACTGAAACCACATGACCCGCAGTCCAGATTCCGGTTGGGATAGTTTTTACCCAATTCTGTCAATACAGCCTGGATATCTTCTTCCTTGGGAACAGGAAAAGATATATCCTGAACAGAAAAGCTCCGTCCAAGGTCCAAAGGTATCAGTTGCGAAGCGACATCTTTATCCCCTTCCCAAACCTCCTCGCTCTGAGACTCAAAAAAATCCACGATGATCTGCTTTCGGCCTGGCCCCGATATGTTCTTGTCCACGATAGGGCCATCTATACAGCCCTGACAGAAAAGCACATCGAGAAACTTAGGGTGTATGGCCCCAGCCTGTAATTGTTGGATAGCCCGAATGGCACTTTTGGGGCCTGCTGTGATCACATTTTTCAAATTCACCAGATCCTGTTCAAAACCAACGCATTTGGACATGCCACCAGAGACACTGAGCAGTCTGCCTAGACCCGGTTGTGGTCCATCGAACAGGGATTCTTCCTGCACCTCTCGATCGATGCTTTTTTCATCAAAAATATCTCTTATATCATGGTAGGTCAGGACACAATCAACGCTCCCCTCCAAATGAGGGATAAGACGCTCGTGAATCCGGGAAATACAGGATCCGATAAACACCACTTTGGTGTCCATTCCCCTGAGCTTCTTGATGGCTTTTCCGGTAGCCACCATAGGCGAAACAACGGGCAGGAGCTGATCGACCAACTGTGGTGCAAATTTTTCGATGTACAGGACAACCGATGGACAGAATGATGAGATATAAGAAGTCTTGTTATCGCCCCACAGCCATTTTCGATATTCGCGGCTGATCAAGTCCCCTCCGAGCGCAGATTCCCAGACTTCCTGAAATCCCAGCTTTTTTAAAGCCGTCACCAATTGGCCGGGCGTTCCTACATCCAATACGGCTGGGAATGTGGGATCGAGACACGCGATGATCTTTTCCCCAGCGTCCAGGCCATCCAAGACTTTTTTTGCACCGGTTTTCGTCTGGACAGCCCCATGCGGGCAGTATTTGTAGCAGGACCCACACAGGATACACCGGCTATCGATCCGAACTACTTTACGCTTTTCGACCATCAAAGCGTTCGTGGGACATTCTCTCACACACCGACCGCACAGTCGGCACTTCTGACTTGAGATGTTCAGCAATTCCATGGGATTTTGGGTATGGGTAGCCTATTTTTTCGTCAACCGTTCGATCTCATCGATCAAGACCTTGGGACTCACCGGCTTATCCAGAAGCACATCGGCTCCGCTGACTTTCAATACATCATCGCTTGAAGAAAAATCCAAGTTCGTTTGCGCTCCGATGGATGTCAAAAGCATGACGGGCAGGTCTTTGTACTTTTGCTTGATCTTTTCGCTGGCTTTGAAACCGGAATCGAACTGCTCCATCATGACATCGAGAATCACGATGTCGGGTTTCATCTCATCCAGTTTTGCCATGCCTTCTTTTGCACTCTGTGCTGGAATCACCTCATACCCTCGATGCTCCAAAACAGCTGTGTGCATTTCCAAAAAATCTGTGTCATCATCTACGAGAAGTACTTTTTTTGGTGTCCTATCTTCCTTTTCAGCCTTTTTTTTTGCCACCAAGGAAATGATGCTCCGCAAGCTTTCTGGGTCCTCGATCGTATCCTCGACTTTGGTGACCAATTTATCCCCATCGTAATAGGAATATTCGATTTTGCAATCACACTGGACATGACAGCGAAAAATTTGTCTCATCGCATCTTCGGTATCAGAGATGTCGAGTTTTTCGCCCTCAAAATAAGGGCACGCCGTCCATTCTCCCGGACTGATCATTTCCTGGCATTCTGGACAGTACACTTGAATGAAAGGTTTCATTTTATTTTCCATTATTCCCTGCTCCCGTTAGGTATTGATATAAAAAGTTTAAATGTGCTTTAATTAAAAAAATATTGATAGCTTTATGCCTGTATGATGGCTATCTATCTTATAAAAAAAACCTCTTGAATTAAGGAAATTGAGTAAATAATATTTTAAATGATTCGGAGTGGTTTTTCAATAGAACTTCTCACTTTTTGCGCGCTATTTTTTTGCAGGGCGCAGGGATTTGCGCTTTTTCTGCCATCTTTCCCGCAGGCGCACCGAATCAAAGCCCAATAATTTCCCCTTCGAGAAAGGATTCTTCCCGGCACATTCAAACGCGATCGTATGCTTTCCTATGGGCAGGATATAACTTCCCAGGTAATAATCCTTGACCAAGATATCCTTATCATAAAAATCCATAGCTCCTGTTGGATTCCAGTCGGGATAGTTGCCCGATTCTGTTACATCCTTTCCGTCTAGAAAGATGCGGTAAATCCCATAATCAGGCGCCCGGGTCATTCGCAGCACCAATCCTCTCAGTTCTTCCTTTTCAACTTGGAAGCTCAGCTCCAAGGAAGGGTTTTCGACCGAGGGAACGAGCAAGATCTGCCCCTCTCCAGTCCAGTCGTATCCTTTTTGAAGCTCGAGTTTACCTCCCGATGTTCTTGCGCTGGAGATCAAATCCTTGCCTTGAACGATGATATCCATGTTTGGAAAAATCCTCTCTTCCATTGGCGGCAGTGTGGTGAAACGCTTGGGTTGACCGATCTGATACCAGAAAGCCACTGTAGCCATATCATCCTCACGTTCCACATGCCCGTCGATCTCACCGGTTTCGGTCTCATCCGCAGAAATCCATCCAGTGTGTTCTATTTCGAACCGGATGGATTTTTGGAAGCGGATGGAGTCGGCGAGATGCCACCGGTAAAGAGTGTATCTCACACCCAGGTCGCTCGGGTCTGCACTCATGTATGTGCACCCGAAATAAGGGAACAGGCACTCGTTCAGGCCCCAGGCACAGAGAATATAGTCTTCTGTCCCGGTTCCCTGGATAGAGGGTTTTGTGTCGCCATCGATATAAATCCTCACGTCTCCTTCTCCGAACCAGAAAGGCGAACGGGATCGCGCCGACATGACCGTTCCCACGTAATGCCCCTGGCCTTCAGCATCCAGGATAAGATAGTCTTTTCCCGGAGTTTCCGGGAATTCCTGCCGGTACTGGGCGCAGAAATAGGCTGTATTGTCAGGTAAAACATCCACCTCGGTGTAATCTATGTGATAATAAAAGCTCCGGACATTTTTATCCCCTTCGTTGGTCACCGAGATCTTTCCTCTCTTGAAGAAGGGCATCTGCCAGTAACAGTTGTAGCCGTCCCCTCCTTCCACAAGAACCGGCATCGAGCGGATCTCTCTGCGCAACCCGAATCCAGCCCCGAAAAAATCCCCTAGCGGAGCTTCGACAGCAGGATGACTGCCCTCATCCCAAAACATGCGCAGAACGATCTCGTCAGGTCTTGCAGATCCGAACTCTTCGAGCCAATTCGGGCGCGCATCGTTGAAGGTCAGCCAGATGTGATTGATGATGGCAGGACCTTTTATATCGCAAAGAACCATGGTTTCCCCCGGTTCGATATACGTCCTGCGGTCATAATTGCTGTTAAAATCGGGATCGGACGATGTGACTGCCCTGGACCGGCCTTTCTTTACTTGGGTAAGATCCGAAAGAAAACCTGATGAACTATCCTGAGCCCAGGCTTGGAAGACAAACAGAATCGAACCCAGACACAATAGGGCGAATTTGAAACTTCTCATGATCCCTCCTTATTTTTTTTTGAAGTCACAGCTATAATAACTTAATATATCGTAGGAGGAAAGGACAATGGCAGAACGACTCAAAGACATGTTTTTTACTGAAGATTCTATTAACAAATTTACGGATGCGATCGGACAACACTATCCTGCATTCGATAAATCCCGATTCCTCGAACTCATGAACGATGCATCATTTGAGGCAAAAAAACTACTGGACAAAATGAGACACACGACAGAATGCCTGCATGACACTCTCCCGAAATCCTATAAAGAGGCTCTGGAGATATTGAAAAAAGCCGCCCCCCATGTCAAAGGTTTCGAAGCCATGGCGCTTCCCGACTTTGTCGCTTCCTACGGGATGGATGATTGGGATCTGTCACTTCCTGCCTTGGGCCATTTCACGAAGTATTATTCATCCGAGCTGGCCATCCGGCCTTTCCTCGACAAAGATCCTGAAAAAGGCATGGCCACCATGATGGCTTGGGCTGCATCTGCCCCCGGGATAAAAGAAGATCCGAGAAGTCCTACAGAA
>CAZIDF010000034.1:0-1367 GCA_964538085.1 uncultured Eubacteriales bacterium
CAAACGCTACAAAATCAAAAACTGGACGCAGATAAGGGAGGGAGTTAAAGATAGGAATTTTCTTTTTGTGTTTGCGGCAAATCCCACACAATTTTCCCCATTTTCCACCCACTAACATCCTGAAATAAGATTACCACACCCAAAACGACAAGGTCAATGACTCAAAATGAGTAACGAATCAACCGAATTCTTCAAATCCGCAAGTTTAGGATAGACTCGGTCCTCAAGTCAGCCAAAAGCAATCCGGATAACTAGGTGAAATATTCCCCACTCTCCTCAGCTGCCATCAGGAGCTCCTGGTGTATTACATGGGACGGTGGAGGACGCTCTGCCTGGAAGGTAATCTTGAGATGGCCGATTATCCTATCGATTGCCTTGGGATCTTCGATGAAGGAAATGACTTTCATCTGACCTCCACACGAAGGACAGATCAAAGGGTCCACTTCGTATACCTTGCGGACCATCTCGGCCCAGCCTATGGAAGGCACAGAGCCTGGCTTTTCTGGAGTGATGGGCAAATCTCGGATTTGGACGCCGACAGCATAGTCAATGGGGCTAGGAATGGCTGGCGCAGTTTGAACTGGATCTGACCAGGTTCATTCGTATCGGAGGGAGTCCACAGGATCGGCAAGCGCAGCCCTGATAGCCTGGTAACTCACCGTGACCAAAGCGATGGATAAGGAGATCACGGCTGCCAGCACGAATATCAGAGGATGGATGTCCATCCTGTAAGCGAAGCTTTGCAGCCATCGGTTCATGGCGAAAAAGGCAACGGGCAGTGCAATCAGATTGGCCACGATCACGAGCAGCACAAATTCTTTCGCTAGGAGGCGGATGATCGCGGGAACAGATGCACCCAACACCTTGCGGATGCCGATCTCCTTGGTTCGCTGCTCCGCAGTGAACGAGGCCATACCGAATAGCCCCAAACAGCCGATCAAAACAGCCAAAAAGCTGAAATAAAAAGTGATGGTCTTCAATCTGTCTTCCTGCCTGTATAAACTGTCGAAAGAATCATCCAAAAATAGGAAGTTGAAAGGCCTGTTGGGATCCAATGCTTTCCATTTTTGCTCTAAAAGATCCATGGTTTGAGGGATGTTGTCCGGAGCGATGCGGATAGAAAGAGTTAAAAGGCTGTCATAGTCGTAGAAAATGATGAGGGGTTCGATCCGCTCGCGCAGGGACTGCAAATGGAAATCTTTCACTATGCCGATGACCGAAAGGTAAACGACTTCTCCTTCGCTATTCGGGGGTGGCCGGAATACGAATCTTTTTCCCAGCGGGTTATCCCAACCGATTTTTTTGGCAGCGGTTTCGTTGATCAAGACAGCCTCGTCCGGGTCCGTGGCAAAATCTTCGGAAAAATT
>CAZIDF010000034.1:1467-30663 GCA_964538085.1 uncultured Eubacteriales bacterium
GTTTTCCGCATCCCCACTTCTTGGGCCCGTGTGGCCGAACGGGCAGTGGAAAGATTGATAAAATTGATTCCGGCAATAAGCAGGACAAAAATCGCGATGGCCGAAAAGAGATAGACATAGGTGATGTCGCTGTTCGCCGATATGTCGCGTTCAAAATCCGAATACAGGTGAATTTTTTTCAGGGGCTGAAGGTATAATGTTGCCGAGCCTCCTGCGGCCTTCAAGCCTTCCCCTATGTGGCTGTCGATGAATCCGGGGAGTTTTTGCTCAAGCAGTGCAGGAGTGGTGTGTTCGTCGAGAAGAAGATAGGTGAAGAACCTAAGGTCGAACCACATGTCGTCACGAACGCTTCCCTCGGATATCAAAGTCTGGAAAGAACGGAGCATGTTGAACCGGAAATGAGAATTCGGCGGCACATCCTTGACCACGCCTGTCACGCTAAAATCCGTCTCGTTGTTGAACCGGAGAATCTTGCCCAGAGGGTCCGAGTCTCCGAAATATTTTTTGGCCATGCTCTCTGTGATCACCACAGTATTCGGAGCATCGAGCGCAGTTTTCGGGTCGCCGCTGACAAAGGGGAAAGTGAAAATGTCGAATATGGAATTTTCCGCAAATCCAACGTCTGCTTCCTGGTAGGTTTTATCCTGATACTTAATGGAAACTCTGCGCGGGCGATCTACCCTTGCAGCCGTGATGACTTCCGGAAAGTCCTCGACAAGAGCGGGTCCCGCGGCTGTCAGGGAAATGGGAGTGTGCAACGTGGTTCCGATTTTAATATCCATCGTAGTCCGGCAAATGCGGTCAGCTTTTTTATGGAACCTGTCATAGCTCAATTCACTCAAGATCCACATCAAAATCAGCATGCAGACTGCCATTCCGATGGCCAAACCGGCGATGTTGATAAACGAGTAACCCTTGTACTTTTTCAGGCTTCGAAAAGCGATTTTCATGTAGTTTTTAAACATGATGATTCTCCAATAAAATAGGTCCTTGATAAAGACCGGCAGAGAACGCACACACTGCCGCCAAAACCAGAGGCGAGCGAAAAAGGCACCCTTAGCGCTGGCAATCTGTTGGAATTCCTCATCTAAATCTCCGATGAGAGCAAAGTTTTCTTCATACCTGGCTGTGTGCTTGAGGATCCATCCCGCAATTCTTGGCGGATGGGAATTATTTTTCGTCATAGCTAATTCATCAATCGAAAGCGTAATCGGTGATATCTTCCCACATTTTCCGGTGCATCTCCCGGGCGGCTTTCAAAGCTTTCAAACCCAATGCAGAAACAGAGTAGTATATTTTTTGCCGGCCTCGTCTATCCTGGGTGGATTCACCCAGGCTTTTGTTGACATACTTTTTTTTAGCCAGCTGGCTGAGCGCGCTGTACAGGTTCCCGTATGTGAAATCCTTCCCGATTATCTGGGAAACATGTTGCCGGATCTTAACGCCATAGGCATCATCTTTCAGCCGCCAGATGGCCAACAGGAGGATCTCCTCGGTTTTTGTCAATTCTTTCATCTTTTCACCACCATTATTATACTGGAAATCAGTATATTAATTAATACGTCAAAACTAACGATAAAGTTTCGCTGATTTTGTTTTTTTTGGTTTTTCTTGCGGAAATATCTGTTCAGAATATAATAACTGAGGGAATTATTGTTTTATGAAAGTTGATCCATATAAAAATATAGCCAGATTTTATGACAGGGTGTTCGAACCTCTCAACCGCGGCATGAGAGCCATTGGGATGAAGATATTTCCCCCTAAAGAGGGGATGCATGTTCTCGATGTTGGCTGCGGGACAGGCATTCATCTCGAACTGTACCAAAGAGCCGGTTGCATTGTGTCCGGGATCGATCTGTCCCCCTCGATGCTGCGAGTAGCAAGGAAACGATTAGGCGAGGACGCAAATCTTTATTTAGGCGATGCTTCCAACATGCCTTACAGTGATAGGCGATTCGATCTTATTATCATGTCCACAGTCCTCCATGAAATGCCGTCTGCAGTTCGTGATGCGGTGATCTATGAATCGAAACGCACATGCAAACAGGATGGTCGCATTCTGTTGATCGACTTTCATCCCGGTCCTATCCAGCCCTTGAAGGGATGGATAAATAAAAGCATTATCCTGATAGCAGAATTGGCAGCCGGACAAGAGCATTTCAGGAATTATCGCGATTTTATCAAGAGGGATGGTTTAGCCGGATTGATTTCAACCTGCGGCCTATCGGTTGACCAGAAAAAAATAGTCGCCGGTGGGAATATGGCTTTGTACCTGCTGGCCCCATAGCGAGAGTTCAAGTCACATTTTATATAAATCAGAATAATTTTATTTTCAGTCCGACACGTAGGGTGTATCCAGAAAAATCGATTTCAAGATCTCTAACATTGCGCACATCATCGCCATCTGGCGGCTCCGAGTTTATGCTCGCTCTTGTAAGCCATTCCTCTGTCCATACATATCGCTCGCTATGATAGAATTTTCCGTTGAATGAATCGTTCAAGCCATCCGAATCGATCCTTTTCCTGTTTCCCTCAAAGCCCTTGACTTTTGCAAACCTTCCGAATCCCTCGATCACGAGGGCAACGTTTTTGGATAGGGCATATTCCAACCCGATTCCTCCCTGAAAACCGAGCTCGCCTCCACTTCCTGTAAAGTCGGCATCTAACCAGTAGGATGCGTTATCTTCCCGGTGGGTAGTCCTCGAAAAACGCGCAAAATAGTAGCCTGCACCTGCACCTATCGAAAACCGGAGTTTGGGAGATACAGGAAGAAAATAATATATCCCCAGAGTCACAGGTATCGCTTTGGCATCTAGATTTGACGTATTGGTACCAGTAGTCACGCCCTCCAGGGATGACACATCATTCGATGAGTTTTTTCCGGTGATGTATCCCACACCGCCGCATAAAGCGAATCGAGTACTGAGGGGGAACTGGATTTCTCCCCCGATCTCCCATCCCCCGTCGAAATGGTTTGGTTCGGATGCAAGGATACCACCAGCCGCTTCTGTGCTTATTTTTCTTAGATGAGTCCAACCGTCGTCACTGGCATCGAAATCAGCTCCTGATAGATGGTTTATTCCCCCTGAGACTTTGAGTTCGAATTTTTTTTCCTTTAATAGTCACAAACAATCTGTCCTCCTTTTGAGCAAGACCAAACCCTTTCAGTTTTTCCCATCGTATCGGGAATAATCTATTTTTTCAATAAAAAACATATTACCGGCGTTGCTAAGACTCTAGGTAATTTTCTATAATCCAAGAAAACGATCATTCGAGAAGGATAGGCAGCATGAAAAAACCAATGATTCTCTTTTTTCTGATTATTTTGTTTTTAGGTCTATTCATCCCGGGGTATTCATTCTCTGGTGAACAAAACAGGATCACGACATTAATCCTGGTCCGGCATGCCGAAAAATCCGGGACCGTGTGGGAAGATCCCCCTCTGACTCCTGCCGGAGCTGTACGCGCAGACGAGTTGGCCTACATATTGAAAGATGTTAAACTCGATGCCATCTATTCCACGCCATTTGCACGAACCACACAAACGGTTAGACCCATTGCCGATGAAAAAAGCCTGGAAGTGAAGATTTACAAACCCGGTGATGAAGATTTTCTCAAAAAGGTCCTTCAGGAGTTTTCTGGTGGAATCGTACTCATCGTCGGACACTCCAACACCATTCCCAGGCTGGCCGATGAGCTGGCCGGTCAAGCTGATTTCAGCGACCTAGATGATGGCACTTACGACAACTTGTTTATCGCTAGTGTGCCAGCGGAAGGAAAAGCCAAGATCCTCAGAATGCGTTTCGGAGCCCACACTCCAGAGAAAGAATAGGAGCGAAAGGATCACAAAACATATCGAAACAGTTTCAGTCCCTCCGGAATATCCTCATTTCCTTGATAGATGTCCCAATAGTATGTGCGGACAGTTGCGAGTATTTTAAAGAGTTCATGGTTTTCATCAGGAAAATGAGTGCCGATCACTTCATCCTCTCTATTCACCAGGATGAGTTCATTGCAGCGGCTTAAAATTCCTGCTGTCCCGATGCTGCACACAGCAATGAGTTCGCTATTGCTGGCTTTCTGGATCAACTCACCGTAGGAGATATCCCTCTCCACGACTGGAATACCCATTTTTCTTAGAATGGCAACCATACCCACGATGGTCACAGACGGCAAGATCAGAGGGCTTTCTGGAATCTTCACGACAGTGCCATCGCGTAGAGCAAACAGACAGCAGGAGGAATCCCATTCAGTAATAACACGATCCTCCAGGTTGTCATGAATCCTGTCATCCAAGAACAGTGCTGCTGCCGCTTCGGCATGAATTTTCCGTGCGGCATCCACAGCCTTGACACTCATGAGATAATTGACGCCCAGCTTCAGACAACCGGTTTGGTTAATCCCCATCGCTCGCACGAGGTTTGGCACCGCCACTCCGGAAAACGGTTCTCCCAGATAGCGGTCATAGCCGCATACGATGGCACGAATGGATGGATCTTCCGGAAATGTCACTCCGATCGACTGCTTTTCATCGACTGAATAAGGCCTCAGGTAGCCCTGGGCCTTGGTTCTGGCCATTTCCTTATAAAAATCTCGCATCGAGGGGTGTCTGAAGTATTTCTGGATAAACAATTCCTCCAGCTCATCGACATCCGGTACTAGGTGTTGTTGATCGATTCCTAGGTTGAAGGCTATCCCTTTCTTGAATCGTTCCAGGTTTTTATCCCAGTTGAGAAAGAGGGCTTCCAGTTGGCCCTTATCGTTTTCCCTACAGAAAAAACGAATCCCTTCAAAGACCAGAAACAGCCCATAATGAATCGAACGGGAAACAGCTGAGACTTTCGCATTCGCTTCCATGATGTCGAATTTCTTGTTGTTCAGCAAATATCTCATCTGTTGGGGTGCCCATTTAACCCCCTCGAATCCTGCCATAGTGTATCTCCTTTATCCCAGAATCGAGGAAAACGACTCTCTATATTCAACTTTTCTCGAATGCTATGTCAAGTCTCAACCGAAATGAAAATGGCTGTGGAAGCGACGAAGAAGTCTGCTGGAATTTATAGAAGCATTGCCGTATGATTTTCCTTATATCTACAGACTATTTTTTCCATCCGTCGATATTCTTAGAGGTGCTGCTTTGCCATCTTTATCCTGCCCTATGTAAAGAGTTCTGTGAGGAAAAGGAATCTCGATATCTTTTTCGTCGAATTTCTTTTTAAGCCTTCGGTTGAACTCTCTTGCCACCCGCCACTGTTTGATCGGTTTTGTCGTCGTGCGAGCCTTGATTATTAGCGCCGAGTCGGCAAATTTGTCCAATCCGAATATTTCTATGGGCTCCAGGATATCCTCCTTAAAATCAGGATCAGTCCTCAATTCACTATCCACTTCTTTTATGACATCTATCACTTCGTCTACGTCTTCCCTGTAAGCTACTCCTATTTCAAAAAGATACCGAGAAAACTCTTTGGTCATGTTGGTGACAACTTCAATACTACCATTTGGGATATAATGGACATTGCCGTTAAAGTCACGGAGAACTGTCATTTTGAGATTTATCATCTCAACTATGCCGGCATTGTCAGATATCTGGACATAATCGCCCACTCTGATCTGATCCCACAACAAAAGGAAAAATCCATTTATGATGTCTTTTATTAAACTCTGACCTGCAAATCCGATAGCGACACCGGCGATTCCAGCAGTGGCAAGCAGTGGCGCTATTTCAATCCCTAATTGTCCGATAATTGTTATCGCAGAAACGACAAGAACCAAGATAATCAAAAAATTCTTTATAACAGAAGTGAGTGTTTTCGCTCTTTTTTTAGACTCTTCTTCCTCACTTTTTTTGAGAAATCCAGCCTCCAGTCGGTTGGAAATCACTCTTATTACCTTGATCAATATCAAAGTAACGACCACGACTATAATAATCTTTATGCCTGTCGTGAGAGCCCAATTTTTAGTCGCTTCTAGAAAGGTTGAAAAATTCATGGGCATTCCCTCCTTTAGTTAGTAATGGTGGGTTATAAAAAATTATCACAATCAAAACGAGAAGGTCAATAAACTTCATTATTGAAGTTTACCGATGATTTCAGTTTTGTTTGGGATGCAAGTCAGATTGTATTTTTAGCGGAATAGGTTTTTCCTCCTTATAAATTTTCAGCTCATGAATGTCTGAGGGGAAAGAAAATCCTTTGCCCATCAAAGTTTCTTTGGTTTGGTTGATAATGATTGATTTCAATTCCAAAGCAGATCCTTTGTATACAAACTGGTTTACCCAGTAATAGGCTCTCAGGTTTACGGTACTTTTAGCGAGTTCTTCGACTACCACTAAGGGTGCAGGCTCTTTCAACACCCCATCCATCCTTTCTATACCTTCGAGAATAAGGGCTCTTGCTTTATTGGCATCATCAGCCTGGTCGATCCCTACGACAAAATCGAATCTCAGCAACCCATCCCTTGTGTAGTTGAAAAGTGGATTTTTTACAATGATAGCGTTGGGAATGTAAATATCTTTTCCATCGAATGAGCGGATATGCGTGTTCCTCAGATCCAAGGTTTTGACCACTCCAATGATGGACTCGGATTGGATAGTATCGCCTACATTGAAAGGTCGACTGAACGCTAAAAGAACGCCTGAAAGCAAATTCTCTCCGATATCACGAAAAGCAAAGCCGAGAACGATTCCCGTTACACCGGCGCTTGCGAGCAGACCCCGGGCAATTCCGCCGAGCTCTACAAGATGCATGAAGATGGCAATGCCCAAAACGATTATGGTCCACTGGAATACTCTGGCAATAAATTTTGCCAAAAGTGGATCATCCAACCTCTTACTCGTTCTCTTCTGCACTAATTTTTTTACCTTTCTTGCTATAATGACAGCGATGATCAAAACAGCGATCGCCAAAACGATTTTCGGCATTAGAATCAAGAAATCTTCCCAATATTTTTCCAAAACAGGCATCATCCGATCTTTCATTAGATCCTCCTATGAAATTGTGAAATTAATCGTGTATTTTTTAATATCATCCAATTCCCATGGCTTCCTATACCCAGCCGTCAAGAAATTTTCCTGATAAATCAAACCTACATCTAACGATATCGTATATGAAATTAAAAGGCTTGACCGATGCTGAAGAAAATTTGAGAGAGATTCTCCCCTGGACGGCGATCGAGTTTGAAGCCCCAATCGAATCTAACCAGAACAAAAGGAGTATGAAGACGAAATCCGAAACCGGCTGTTTTTCTGATATCGAAAAAGTCAATATCCGAAATTTTGGGGTAGACATTGCCCAGATCCAGAAAGACAACTCCTCCGAGTTTTTTGAAGATGGGAAATCTGAGCTCTTGATTCAGGATAAAAACCCCGTCTCCGCCTAAAGGCAAATCGGAGGATGGATCCCTCGGCCCGAGTTCATCCTTTTTGAATCCGCGGATGGTGGTTCCTCCTCCAGCAAAAAATCTTTCGCTGGTCGGTAAATCTCCGCTTAAGCCCTTTCCCAGACCAACCCGGACCGAAACCGCATAGGTGAGAAAATTCGCTAATTTTTGATATGTGTTATACTGCCCGAAATAACGGATGAACTGCGTTTTAGATCCTAAAAATCCCGGCGCATACCTTAGGCTCTGGGAGAGGAACATTCCACGGGTTGCATCCAAAATATCATCCCGGGTGTCCCGAGAGAACGCAACATTCAACGTTCCGAGACGATCGGTAGTGTCCATGTTTTGAACGTCTTGAAACACGGGATATAAAGTATCGATTTTTTCATAGGTATAATTATAAGAAATCACACTGGACTTTTTGATTTTTATCTGTTGCTGGAGCGTAAACCCTATCCGATCCAGAGTAAATGCCGGTTTTATAGTCCTGTTGTAGGACAAAAAAAACTCGGTGTTGAGCTTTTTGGAGAAAAAGTAAGGACTTCTGAAAAACGCCCTGGCATCGCGCTCATCACGATTCAAACGGAAACTCGTTCCTAAAAGATCGGCACTCCCGAGGAAATTGCGATTGACAAGATTGGCAAGAACGCCAAACGACGTATCGGTGTCATACTGAACACCATATCTCAAGCGGTAAGGTTTGAGTTCCGCGACGTCGATGACCACCCGAAAGCATTTTTCATCATCCTGCTCAATAGGAATCATGTCGATGTTGACCCGTTCGAAAATACCAAGATCGTACAACCTCTTTCTGGTCTCGTTGATCATTCGGAAATTGACCACATCCCCCGTATGGAACATCAGTTCTCTCCGGATGGTCTTTTCACTGGTATACTCATTTCCTTCAATCAAAAGTTCAGTGATACGGCCTCTCTCATTTTCTTGGACATCGATGTTCAGATTGGCAGTGCCGTGATCGGCATTGACCTCGATTCCGGATTGAACACGGATATCATTGAATCCTTTTTGCACATACAGTTCATGGATTTTAGAGTCGATCTGGTTGAACCTCTCCGGAGAGACGATGTCACCGGAGCGAATACCGATTTCTTTAAGGATCTGATTTTCCTCGAAAAATCTCAAGCCCTTGAGCTCTATATCCTCAACCTTATATCGATCCCCTTCCTCTATAGACACATCGACAGAGGCTTTTTTTTCATTCCGTTCAAGATGAAAGACAGGACGCTGGACTTTTGGGCGCAGGTATCCTTGACGGATGTACAGATCTTCTATGCTTTTCACCCACTCTGTGGGCTTGTCGAAAACGCTGTTTACCGCCCCTATTTTTTCCAGATGCGCTGCAATGACCTTTTCTGAAACCGCCCGATTCCCTTCGATCCGGATATCCGGTTTACCATATCTGGTACCTTTTTGAATCTGGAAGACCAAGGTTCTTTTGCCCTTTTCCCCTTTTCTCTCTTCTGATCTGACTTTGACCTCGTAATATCTCTTCTCCATAAAGTGCCCTCGAATCCTCTGCTCGATATCCCCCAGGGCCAACTGTCCGAAGGGACTCCCCACCCAAGTATCCACAATTTCTTTTTTCATCCTTTTGGGAATAGAAGCTCCTTCGTATTCGAGAAAAATCTGAGGCCCGGAGTCGATCTGAAGGATCATGTCCATCTTCCCATTCGACACTTCCCTGTTCGCTGCCAGGGAATAGCTCAGATAGTGTTTCTTCTGATAGAGTTTGCGTATCCTTTCAAGAGCATCCTGAACTCTGGCAAAGTCTATTTTTCTTCCTTTTTTTAACTTCAGACTCTGAAAAATCATGCTTTCAGGGAGGTTTATCTGGCCCTCTATTCGAATATCCCCAATGATAAGGTTCTTTTTTTCCTGCTGCTGCGAGGGAATCCGTGGGGGAACTGCTTTTAATCCAAACTGGATTTCATGCCGAAGGGCAAGATTGAATTCATCGTTATCCCGCTTAATCCCTTGGATATTGAAACTTTTATACGGGTTGTAATTCAACACCCACATCTGGTTCCGCGAGTCTTTCAGATCCTGCGAAAAAACCAGTTCTATATCAGAGGAGAGATGCTGTCCGAGGGTTATCCTGGCCTCGGGATTTTCTTCTGTGGAGACAAGCCCTGCATCGATCCGCACACTTTCCAAACCCAAGGCTCTGGCTGTTGCCTGTTCGATCCTTCCCGTAATCGCATTATTGAGATAGGAGAGGGCCGTGCTGCCAGCGACACTCAGCACACCAGCTGAAGCGCTCTCGAGTGTCCTACCCATAACGAGAAGAGATATGATGTTCGGCTCGGAAAGAGGGGGATCAGAGACAAGGCTGGCTGTCAAGTTATCCGGTGTCCCCTGCACGACCAACCGTATTTCGTATTCTTGGACTTGAGTTTGAGCACTGAGGTTCAGCTCCGGTTCGATCCTGGTGGGATTGATGAAATCCACTGTGCCTTGTTCTATTGAGAATGTGTTCGCGTTGAAATAGACCTCTCCTCCTTCAGCAATGCTGGCACGGCCGGAAAGACTGGGATTATAGGGCGTTCCGGACAGCTTGAGGGCAGCCGTTGCCTCCGCCTTGGCAATGTTGTTGTCGATGATAAAATTATTAGCTATACCGATATCGATATTCAGGTTCAAATTTTTCAGGAACTGAATAGGTTCTCTCAAGGTATCCTGGACCGAACCTCTTCTCAAAAGATTATACACAGCCGTTCCGACTTTAAAATCGTCCCTGTATATCGCATCCAGGATGGTTATTGTTCCGGCAACTTGATGGACTTTTCCATCAGTAAGGAACTGGAGGTTGCCTGAAACCTGAGAATGTAGACCTTTGGGGAAGTCAAAAAAGGAATTCTCGTTCTTCAGAACAATTTTGGCGTCATGCAGGGTCCATCTCTCCAGCCCGATTTTTCCGCTCAAGTTTATTTTACCCCCGTTGAGCACTCCTTGCATACTTTCGATATCGACTTGATCCCCCTTGAAATTGATTTTACCGCTTACCTGTTCCAGCCTTAATCGGGGAGTCATTCGTTGATAGCGTCCATCTTGGATATCCAAAAAGCCTTGAATTTCTGGATTTCTGTAAGATCGGGTGATATTGATCTGAAACCGAGATTTTCCAGAAAAAACTCCTTCCTCAAGAAAAATATTGAGTAAATATAGGTCAAGCTCTCCATCGAGAGAAAGATTAAGGTCTCCTCCACCTACTAGATTAGAGGTTCCGCTAACATTCACCAGGTTTTCTCCTCCGCGGAGCGAAAGATTTTCAATCGATACTCTTCCTCTCTCCAAGACTATATGAGAAGGGGCATCCTGCTCGAAGGAGACTCCCAAAACTTCCAACCGGAATGTCTCGAGCCGGCCCATGCCCGACATGTCTTCTAACCGGAGGCTTTTTCCTTCCAACTCGATTCTTCCGCTGATCGTCCCGCTGAACGGCTGGGATATCTGGAAGGGAAGCAGTGTCACAAGGGAAGAAGGGTCCCAATCTGAGAAGGTGAACACGAGGTTAGCCTTTTTTCCCTCAAAAGCGTGAAATTTTGCAGGCAATCGGAAGGGAAGAGATGCCAAAGGAATGTCTCCTTTCAATCCAAACGAGGCTTCAGCGATCCTTCCAGAAAAGGATTCGATTCGGAGGAGATTTTGATCTATCTCGAGGTGGGCCTGGATATCCTCCACGACGAAAGGAATTTGAGGGGATTGAAAGCGGGTATCGCTAAAATCCAGAACAGCCGCAACCTCCAGGTCCGAAAGAGATCCAAGAAGCTTAGACTCCATTTTTAAGGATCCCTTACTGCCCTTGATGGGGAAAAAGTCATTCAACAAGGAGATATCCACTTCGGCTGAAAGCAGAATTTTTGAATCTGACGGAATATTCAGAGGAAGACTCCCTTCCGCTTCGATTCTTGTTCCCGTCCCGATCAACAGAAGTCTATCCACGCGGATGGTTTCCCCCTCGAAGGAAAGGAGGATAGGACCGTCGTTCCGGATAAGGCTATCCCCCGATTTAAGCTGGGCTTGCTCTATTCTTGCCTCAAAACTTAGACTCTTTCGGGGATCTCCGAGATCTATGCTCAGATGGGCGTCAGCCGAGACCGAACCGGGAAAATCATATTTATTGAAAGGCGGAACGCTATCCTTGAGGTCCTCAAGACGCATCTGGCTAACAGATAGTTCTGCGCGCAGAATATGAGGCTTCTTCAGGGAGACGGTTCCATCGATAGAACCATCAAATGCCGGCGCTTCGATTTTGAACAGGACCTCGTCCTGTTCGGATCGAGCTGTGAATTCCCAATCGGGCAAATCCCGAGCACCTATGGATAGCTGACGGATTCTTCCTTTTGTGGAAAGGTGAGTATTTTCCAAGTTTCCGTATGCTTCGAAGTCTAGGTCCAGTTCCCCCTTTATTCCGTCCATATTATTCGCGATTTTAAGCCCCTCAAAAGGAAAGGACTTTCCCGATAAACGGACTCTAAAATCATTGCTTCTGAGATCGTAAAACCCGCTGGCTTCCAGCGTACCTGTTGATTCGGCGATCCGGATAGAACTTGAGATGATGTTGCCATCCCGATAATGTGCTTCGCCTTCTATCCTGCCGAATCTCGCTCCGTACAATGAAGCGCCGGCCACCGACCACTGCGATTGGACTCTAGGAGCGTCCGTTCTCCCCTCTACTTTGGCCTTGAGTTGTATGAGTCCCGTCGCATTCAGCTCCCTCCCGAGAATTTTCAGGATCTTTTCTAAGGATAACGCTTCACCTTCGATATCGAGTTGCATTTCCCGACCAGGTGGCACAACGGGATAAATCCCGGATATTTCGATATGACCTTCGCCTTCCTCAATCCGAAGTGACTGGATTTGGAGCGTTCGAAGGTCATACAAAACGGTTCCGGCTAGCCTCAAGTTTTTTGCTTTCAAAACCTGAAAATCAGGGCTTTCCAAATCGAAGCGAAAGGAGGGCGTATCCAGAGTCCCCCCCAAGGTGCCGGAAACGGAAACCGGCCCGGCCAAACCTAGTCTCTGAACATCCTCTTCATCCAGATTTTTGGCAAAAGCGAGGATCAGCGGCATCATTTTTTCGATGCTTTGCGCCTCCAGCTCTAAGTCACCTGATAGCTCATCAGAGCTCAGGCGAAGTTTTCCTTTCAAATCGGCGTCTAGAATCGAGAAATCCAGTTCCGTGATTTCCAATCGGCCCGAATCTGTTTTGGCGATAATTCTTCCGCTTAAAGGTGTTCCTTTTTCCGGATGATCTCCGGTTTCCTTTGCAACAAAACGAACGTCACACGCGCCAGTGACATCATCCGGCGAGAAACCCTTCCATGCCACATTCAGGGTTCCTGTTGTTTCCGTTGAGAGAGGATAGGGGCTTTGGATGAGGTCCACGAAGGTCTCCACATCCATGTCCTTCCACACCAAGTTCAGATGACTCCCATCCTCCCAGTTTAAAGGATGGAGGGTTCCAAGTCCGTGGATCGACCCTTTTCCTTTCCGTAAATCGAAGGAGAGGATTTCTAGAGCCTTGTTTTTCCAAGAAAGTTCGGCGTTTGTGTCGATATTCTCGATCTTCCCATAACTCAAATCCTTGCTTCTCATGCTGATCCGGGCTTCCATTTCTTGTAAAGGGCCCTTCAAATCCGACCGGAATACAATTTTCCCTGAGAAAGGATTACTAGCGGCCGTCAGGGAGCGGAGATCTTCCACATCGAAATTTCCCTGCATACTCCCCTCGAAAAGGAGGGAGGAAAAATCTGATATCCTTCCTGAAAGCTCCAGTTCACTGTTTGCCAAGGCCAAGAACAGTCTAGATATGTTCAATCCTCCCTTTTCCAGCTGTGCTTGGGCAACTCCTCTCTCGACGAAAAGGGATCGGCCGCGGAAAGCTACTGTACCTCCACTCTGCATCTCCATCAGGAATGAATGCATTCCGAAGTCTTGTCCCTCTCCTTTGATCCAAATTTCTGATAATCCAAGCTCCAAGCCATTCCTTTTGTCTATGTAGTGAATCTTGGTATTCTTTGCTTCAAAATGTTCGATAAGAAAGTCCGGGATTATGGTCTGTGTTGGGGGAGATTTTTTCGGCCCTGTCTGAAAAGGGAAGTTATTGTTTCCGTCTTGATCTATTTGGATGTGGACTTCCGGATTGATAATCTCGATATCTTGTATCCGGAGCCGGCGCCTGAGCAGGAGGGAGAGAGGGATGTTCACGTCGATCTCATCTGCACGAAACACGGGTGGCAGACTCGACCGGTCCAACTTTTGAAGCTGGACGCCTTTAAAGGAGAACCGAAGTTTCAACAGATTGTAATCGAATGACTGGACAGCGACATGGATTCCCTGGCTTTTTTGAAGGCTCAGTTGAAGCGACGACAATATTTTCTGTTTCACAAAGCGCGACTGGAGAAGTAGTATCCCCAATATAATGAAAAGGATAATGCATCCAGACGCTATCCCTATCTTCTTCCATTTTTTTTTCATCAAGGACATTCTATTCCAATTCCATTGCGATTTCTGCACCGAGAAGGAAGACCAGGATGCTGTAGTAAAGCCACAGCATCAACAGGATCAGGGACCCTATGGAGCCGTAAATGACAGAGTAAAGCTTGATGCGAACGATATAAACACCGAAAATGTGTTTTAAAACCTCCCAAAGTACCGTGGCGGTAAGACCTCCGACCAGAACACCCCTGAAAGAAAGCTTTGTACGGGAAAGGAATTTGTAGGAAATGGCAAAAAAGAACGTCTCCACGGCAACATGAATGATCAATATCATGACGTAGGAATTGACGAGGGGGATTTTCTCCAGGTTAGACGCGAGAATGAGGAAGGTATTCCCAGTGAAGAATGAAACCAGGAGGACAAAAGATGATAAGAGGAAAAGGGAAAAGGCTTTCAGTGTGGCCTTCCAGCTCTCGATCTTTTTGTCCACACTGAATATTTTGTTGAGAGCCTTTACCAGATGGCTAAACACGTTAAAAGCGAAATAAATCAGGAATAAAAAGCTGATCAGCGAAAGAATCTCGCCGCTTTCGAGGATGTTTTCAAGGTTCGCGATGACCGTATCGATAACAGATGGGGGGAAAAGGCGAAGGGTGAGTCTGATTTTTTCAACGGTGACGGTCTCTTTTAGGAATAAAGATGAAGCATACAGCAGCATGATGAGGAACGGGAAAACCGAAAGAAAGGCATAAAAGGCAACGGCTGCTGCGAGGGTAAAAATGTCTTTTTCCCGGAATTTTATGATGATGGCTTTGATATTCGGAAAATATTTCTTTTTCATGGTCATCAAGCTGTTCTTTCATTTTAGCCTGAATTCCTCCTAAATCCAAACCCAATATTCAGAGAACGTCCTGTCATTCTCGACTACATCGCAAACTGCACACTGATTCAACATCACATCTCTCTGTAGCCCTTTCCATTCTCTTCGACTGTTGGGGGATTCGACTTGTGTAATCCGAAGCGAAGGTGACAAGTTAAGGAGTCTTTAATTTCTTATTATTTTTTAGGGCGTCGAGCACCTTTTCCGGAGTGATCGGGAGATCGCGGATCCGGACGCCCACGGCGTTGTAGATGGCATTGGCGATGGCGGGAGCGGTGGGGACCAAACCCGGCTCAGCCACTCCTTTAGCGCCGAAGGGGCCGAAATTGTCGTTCGTTTCGATAAACACAAGGTCGATCGGAAAGTCCATCTCGTGGGTCCTGGGGATCTTGTAGTCCCTGAAATCAGGATTCTGGATCTTTCCCTCCTCCGATTTCAATTCTTCATAAAGAGCATATCCGACACCCTGTGCTAAAGCTCCATAGATCTGTCCTTTGAGCCCCGGAGGATTGAGTACCCTTCCCACATCGTGGGCTGCGACCATCCGGATGATCATGATTTCTCCGGTTTCCGTGTCCACTTCCACCTCTGCGCCCTGGGTTCCAAAGGCATAGGTAGAAGAGATATTCCCCATTCCTTTCTCGAAGTCAGGAAATTCGTTGGGCGGATCATAAAAGGCTTCAGCAATCAGCATCTGTCCCTGCGGACGGAAATGAGCAGACCGGAGCAGCTTTCCCAAATCCATTCGGAGCCAGGATTCCATGGGAGCGTCCTTGATAAAGATGTATCCCTCATGCAGATCGAATCTATCGCGTTTTGAAGCTTTTGCGATATCGAAATCCGGAGGCCTGTATCCTGGATTTTTTTCCAGGTGTTTTTCGAGATTTTTTTCCACCTCTGCCGGAAACAGCTCTTCAGCCAGCTGGAAGATTTTTTTTCGCAGCTTTTCGGCGGCAAGAATAGCTGCGTTTCCTGCCATAAATGCCCCGCGGCTGGCGTGTGTTCCCACATCCCAGGGACATGTCCCGGTGTCCGTGGGATTGATGAACACTTTGTCAGGCCGGACGCCTAGCGCTTCGGCCACAACCTGGATCAACACGGCGTGCAAGCCCTGCCCCATCTCCACACCGCCGTAAAATACGTTAACGTTGCCGAAGTCATCCAGTTTGAGGATCATACCGCTGGCATCTGACCGGTATATGCGTCCGCCTCCTCCCACGTGAATCAGTGAGGCCATGCCTATGCCGCGGTTTTTTCCTTTTTTTGTCCCGTTATTCCAGTCCAGTTTTTGGGCCACGGTTTCGAGACAATCTTTGAGCCCGCACGTGCTGATCTTCAATCCCATAGGCGTGGTATCTCCGGGTTCGTTGCGGTTCAACATTCGGAATTCGAACGGGTCGATCCCGGCTAGCTCAGCCAGTTCATCCATATTGCTCTCCAGAGCCCACGTGAGTTCAGGATTCCCGTAACCTCTCATGGCCTGGCAATATGTGTTGTTTGTGTACACCAGTTTGGCATCGAAGAAGATGTTGGGAACGCGGTAGAGGGATGTGGCCGGCATCATCATGACAGAGGGGTAGGTAGCTCCCCATGAGGCATAAGCCCCGTTGTCTTGAAGCACATCGACCTGTCGAAAGGTGAGTTTTCCATCCCTGTCACATCCTTGGACGATGTGTGTTTGAGAGGACTGCCGGGGAGAGAGGTTGTCGAACTCCTCTCGCCGGTTGTAAACGATCTTAACCGGATGTCCTGTCTGGTAAGCCAGGAGTATGGCGATGTATTCATAGGTGTGGGTATCCAGTCCGGTACCGAATCCTCCTCCCAACGCCGGTACGATAATCCGTGTATTCTTGCCTTTTAGTCCCATGTCGGAAAGGGCCCTGTTGAAATCCCTTTGAGCCAGGAATGGGATCTGGGTTTTGGCCCATAGGGTGAGGTTGTTGTTCATATCGAACTCGGCGATACACCCGGCTGTTCCCATGCAGCACTGCTGCACTAGCGGCGTCGAGAACTCGCCTTCTGCGACATGGTATGCCGCCTGCTTTCCCTCTTCCAAATCACCGGATTCGTGATGGTACTTGAGGGGAAGAAGGTTGTGGCTCCTGGTGCGGCCTCGAGGGTCGGTTTCGTGCACGAGCGGTGCGCCCTCTTTCATTGCTTCTAATGGGGAAAAGACACCCGGCAAAGGCTCATATTCCACCCGGATCAGATCGATGGCTTCCGCAGCGATATCCGGATCGATGGCAGCCACGGCGGCCACCTCGTCCCTGTATTGACGCACTTTGTCCTTTTTTAGGGCCATGTTATCCCGGAGAAAGCCCAGGCGGATTTCCGGAGAGTTTTTGGCAGTGACAACAACTTTAACTCCGGGAAGACGCTCGGCCTTGGATGTGTCGATGTGCTTGATCCTTGCATGAGGAAAATCGCTGAACTTGATCTTTCCATGCAGCATTCCCGGGCGTTGGAGATCGTGGATGTAATGGGCTTTTCCTGCTGCTTTGTCCGGGCCATCGGGCCTAGGAACGGCTTTTCCGATGTGCAAATATTCGCTCATGATTTATCTCTCATATGAACCGCTGCTTTTTTCACGGCTTCGATGATTTGAACATAACCCGTGCAACGGCAGAGGTTGCCGGAAAGGGCTTCTCTGATATCCTCCTCGGATGGATCAGGTTGGGTATCGAGGAGGGCTTTGGCAGAGAGAATCATGCCAGGGGTGCAAAATCCGCATTGGATGGCCCCGCTGTCGACAAAGGCCTGCTGGATTATAGACAGTTTGTTTTTCATCTCGACGAGGCCCTCTATTGTGGTGATATTTTTGTCTGCAGCCTCGAAGGCGGGATAAAGGCAGGCATTGATGGCCAGGCCGTCGACCAAAACCGTGCAGGCTCCGCACTCTCCTTCCCCGCAGCCCTCCTTGGTCCCTGTCATGTGCAAGGATTCGCGCAAGAGCTCCAGGAGAGTCTGGTGGCTGTCTGCGGCCACTTGGATTGGGGATCCGTTCAGAGTGAAAGAGAGCTGCTTTTTCATATTCAGCACTTTTTTCCGAATTCCTTGTCTCCCGATTCCCCTAACTCCTTATCCATCAGTCTTTCCAGCGCCCGTTTAACCAGCACACCCACAAGATGACGCCTGTAACCTGCTGTGGAACGCACATCGGTTATGGGAGAAACGCTTTTGGTTGCCAGTAGTTGGGCCTTTGCTAGAAGTTTTTGTGAGAGCATGGCTCCTTCCAAAAGCGATTCAACACCGACAAGACGCAGGGGAGTCGGGGCTACTGATCCTGCAGCGATGCGGGCTTTTATGCACCGGTTGCCTTCTGAACAAACGAGAGCGGCCACGCTTGCTACGGCAAGATCCATTCTTGTCCGTCCCTTTTTCAGGAAAATCGATTTTGCGTTTTGTTCGGGGGGCTCTAGCAGGATCTCGGTTAGTATTTCGTCAGGAAAAAGATCTGTCTCACCCTGCCCAAGAAAGAAATTTTCAAGCGGGAGATCCCGGCTCTTTTTATCATTTTGGAGCCTGATTTTGGCTCCAAGCACCAGAAGCGGAGGGGCCATATCAGCAGCAGGGGAGCCATTGCAGAGATTCCCTCCGATAGTGGCCATATTCCTGATCTGGACACTTCCCAATTCTTGAGCTGCTTGGATAAGGACAGGATATTTTTCATGAAGCAATGGATTTTTTTTAAGTTCGCCGATAGAAGTAATTGCCCCTATCCGGATGAAGTTCCCGTTTTCGATTCCCGAAAGGCCGGGGATGGAACGAAGGGAAATTAGGGCAGGAGGATGGAGCTCTTTTTTTTTGATGCGGACCATCAGGTCTGTTCCACCGGATATGTACAAAGATTCGGGGTTGTCTTTTTTCAGGCGGAAAGCCTCCACAAGAGATTCTGGCTGATAATAGTCATAAAAGCTCATGCCACGATCCCTTGATCCCTGAGGGTGGCGACCTCGTCTTCAGAGAGGCCCGCTTCCTGGAGGATGGAGTCGGTGTGCTCCCCATAGGCTGGTGCAAAGGTTAACGTTTTATGGATTTTTTCCAAGTGTTCAGTAGGAACGGCAGGAGGCGGCAAACGGATGGATTTCCCATCCGGTGTTGTGGTCTTCAGAGAAGAGGTTTTGAAAAAGGGAAGGTCCGGCACCTCCTCGATCGGGGTGATGGGCGAATGGGGGATGGCGGATTCCGATAGGATGCCTGAAATTTTCGTTGAAGTATGTTTTTGTGTGATGTCTTCGATGGATCGATGAAGCTCAGTTTTATTTTTCCGGCGGCCCTCGTTGGTCGTCAGCCGATCCTGGTCCAGGGAAGCGAATAGGGGATTTTTGACGAACCGGGCCCACTGGGCATCGCTTCCGATGGCCATGTAGATGTGGCCGTCTTGTGTGCGATAGGCATTGACCGGGATAAACTGGCGGTGCTCATTCCCCGAGCGTTTTAATTCGGATGGAGGTGATCCCATATCCAACATCGGAACAAAGGTGTGAAGCCAAGAGAGGGCAGCCTGGGCCATGGAGATGTCGATGACTTTCCCTTTACCGCTTTCGTTCCGCTCCATCAGAGCCAGGAGGATCTGGGCGAATGCCTCATCACCTGCCTTCAGGTCGATGATAGGCGGTCCACACTGTAAGGGCGGCCCATCAGGATGGCCCGTGAGGTCCATGTATCCACACAATGCTTGCATCACGGGATCATAACCGGGCACGTGCGGGAAAGCCAAACCCATGGCCGAGATACAGCACCAGATGAGCTCTTCCTTACCTTGGCGAAGCTTTTCATGATCGATCCCCAGTTTTTTGTGCCGTGCCGGCATGGTGTTGGTGCAAAACACATCGACATCCAGTTCTTCGATGAGGCGCTTAAGCAACACTTGGCCTTTTTGTCTTTTGAGGTCGATGGCGATGGCTTCCTTTCCGGCGTTGGGTGCCACGAAATAGCTGTGCCGGTCCTCTCCGGCCACAGGACGGCCGATGTACCGGTTGGGGTCGCCTTTGGACTTCCGGCCTGGCACTGGCGTGGGCTCCAGCTTGATCACGCGCCAACCTAGGTGAACGAAGCGGAGGGTCGCGTATGTCAGGGTGAGTGCCTGCTCCACGCTGATGATGGTTCGAGGTTTCAAGATGCCAAATTTATAACTCAAGGAAAATTTGATGTCAAGCTGGGCTCTTTTCTTGCAAATTGGAAATTTTTCATATAATCTTTTTGACGCACCATGACCATTCGAATTGTTAAATCGGCATTTCCAAACATTCCGAAGGAGGATTGAATGCTACCAGGCGTTAAAAAATATCCCCATATCTTCAGCCCCATCCAGATCGGGAAATTGTGGGCAAAAAACCGGATAAAATATGCTTCTACCGAAACCAATTACAACTACAACGATGGGTTCGTCTCTGATAAGGAACTTGCCTATATCGAAGCACACGCCCGTGGGGGATCCGGGATCGTGACCACCCAAGGGGCCTACACAGACCCCCGAGGCGAGGGCCAGGGCTATGTGGGGATGATGGGGATTTGGGACGACAAATTCATCCCCGGGTTGAAAAAAATGGCCGATGTGATCCACGCGGGAGATGCGCTGGCCTGCCTTCAATTGATGCACTGTGGCCGGGTCGGCGGGATCAATCTCGACTACACGGTCGGCCCCTCAGCCATACCCCAAAGGCTGCGCCGCTTCCGTCCGCAGAGAAAAATGAGCATCCCCGAGGTCGAAAAATGTATCCAAGATCATATTGACGGTGCAAGAAGAGCGGTTGAGGCCGGGTATGACATTATCGAGATCTCGGGCATCGTGGGCTACCTCATCTCCAACTTCATCTCCTCCTACACGAACTGGCGGAGCGATGAGTACGGCGGGGATATTCAGGGACGATCCACATTCATGCGGAAGATCGTCGAGGGAATACGGACCGAGATCGGGCCGGATACTCCCATAGGCATACGCCTGTGCGGATGGGAGATGCTGGATGACCGGGAGGGGAATACCGAAGAAGAGAGCATGGAGTCGATCAAAATAGCCGAGGCGGCCGGCTGTGACTTCATCAGCGTGACAGTAGGTTGGCAGGAATCCTTGGGGTCTGTCATCTCTAGGGATATTCCGATGGGGAAGTGGCTGTATGTGGCCGAACGGACAAAAAAGGAGGTCAACATCCCTGTCAGCATGGCCTACCGGCTTTTTGTTCCCGATATCCCGGAGAAGGCCATTGCCGAGGGGAAACTGGACATATGGGAGATGTGCCGGCCGATGATCGCAGACCCGGCTCTTCCCAGCAAGATCATGTGGGACAAACAGGAAGACATCATCCCTTGTGTTGCCTGTCAGGTCTGCCTGGCACGGCTCTTCCGTGATGCGCCGGTCAACTGCACGGTCCGGCCTTCATGCGGGCACGAGGGAGAAAGAGAATGGGGTTTCTACGGATTCCCGAAGGCTGAGGTCAAAAGAAAGATCATTGTCGCCGGCGCAGGTATCGCAGGACTTCAGTGTGCCAGTATCGCCGCAGAAAAGGGGCACGCTGTGACCATATATGAAAAGACCGATCATATCGGCGGCCAGTGGTATTATGCATCCCGGAATCCCTGGGGAGAAGGTTCGGATAGATACTGGGACGACGAGGAATTCATGAGATGGGTCAACCATATGAAGGCCCAGTGTGACAAACACGGGGTGAGATTCGTTCTCGAGGCCCCTGTGACCAAGGAGATTCTGGAGCAGGAAAAGCCTGATTCCCTGGTCATCGCCACCGGAGCGGTACCCGAGGTCCCGGATATTCCTGGGGCAGACAATCCGCATGTCCACAGCATGTTCGATGTGTTCACAGGAAAAGCGGAGGTGGGCAAAAATGTGGTGATCCTCGGAGGGTCTGGGGCAGCTATTTCCCTTATGCTTTTTGTGATCGATACCCTGGAGAGGAAGGGCACGAAGGATTTTAGCCTGGTCATGATCGATCCCGCTCCGCGTTTCGGGTTGGATGTGAATCCGTCATATATCTGGAGGTATCGACTCAGGCTTAAAAAAGCCAACGTCCAGCAGCTGACACACGGGAAGATCAAGGAGATCAAGGAAAACAGCGTGATCACGGACTGGAAGATCGTCGACAGAAAGACAAAGGAAAAACAGGAATTCAATGACCAGTCCATTCCTGCCGACACGGTCATCCGGGCACAACTCGTTCCCAACCAAGAGTTGGGATATGGCTCTTTCAGGGGAGATACGGCCATGATCGGGGATTGCGTTTGGGTGAGACGGGGATTTGACGCCATCCAGGATGGATTTCGCCTTGGCATGAGGTTCTAGTATCGAAAAAAATCCGGGCTAAAAAAGGAGATAAATATGATATTACCGAAAATATCCAGTGCGAGGCCGAATATTCCAGGTACGAAAATGAGCGTTTATCCCCACTCGGGATCCAGCCATTTGGGGTTGTACCCATGGATCGATGCCTACCGGTGCAATGGTTGCGGAGCCTGCACTCGAGCCTGCCCTCCGGGAATCATCGGGCTTCACAAAGGAAAAGCGGCGATCGTGCTGGACCTTTGCCAGCAGTGCGGGGAGTGTTTCGAGGCCTGTCCGGTCGAGGGAGCTATCCTTTACAAACTTCCGCCAGGTTCTCCCGAAACAGGGAATACGCCATACATTTCTAAAATTTAAACCAAAGGAGGACAGAACATGCCCGAAAAATTAAAAACCAATTATGTGGATCATATATGTATCGCTGTCAACGACGTTAAAAAAGCGGAAAAAGACTATGTCGATGCCTTCGGATGGGATGTGGCCTACCGGTATGTGGATGAGCCTGAAAAGATCCGGGTGACCGGCTTTATGGTGGGCCCCACGGCCATCGAAATAATGGAAGATCTAGACGGCACGGGCGAGGTGGCCAAATTCATCAGACGAGCCGGAGAGGGCGTTATGCTTATCAGCTACAATGTGGACAATTGCGAGGAGTCTTTGGAAGTGCTGAAGAAGAACAAGGTGAGGTTGATCGATCAAAAGCCCAGATTTTTTGCCGAGTACAACAGAAATTTTGCTTTCATCCATCCAGCAGCCACGCATGGCATCCTGACCGAAATCATCGACGGCAAATACTAACCTGACTATTTATAAAAAATGCCAACATTATTATTATCAATGCAACATCAGGAAATTTTCCTGATATTGCATATAAAAAGCCTGAAAAATAATTGTTCAGGAGAAAATCTATTAATTTTGGTTGGCATTTTTTACCCTTCGGGCGAGCCGATCTCACTACACCGACGTCGTTGCAACCCATTCGCGGTAGTTCACTACAGCATCATGGGCCACTACCTTGCCGTTGCAGCAATCTCGACTCGTGAATAGCCAGGTTAAGGTTACAATGCAATGAGATTAAAAACATCATCGGGGGAAAAAAGGATCAGGGTGGTTATCGCGAAGCCCGGGCTGGATGGGCATGATGTGGGAGCCAAAGTGGTCGCTCTCGCCTTGAAAGATGCCGGCATGGAAGTGATCTACACCGGGCTTCACAGGACGATCGAAGAGATCGTGAAAACGGCCATGGAAGAGGATGCGGATGTGATCGGATTGTCCATTTATTCCGGGGCTCATCTTTCCCTGAGCAAAAAGTTGGTGGATGGATTAAAAGACATGGGACTTGCGGATAAAATTGTTTTGGTCGGAGGAAATATCCCGCAAAAGGATACCAAAATCCTCGAAGAGTATGGAGTCGACAGAGTCTTTCCCGTGGGAACGAAATTGGATGATATCATCGGCTTTATCCGAAAGAGGATGGGCGCTGAAAATGAAAAGAAATAACGACGAAGAGCCAAAAAAAGTCGTGCTTGAATCCGGGATCGAGGTGAAACCCGTCTACGGTCCAGAAGATACCGAGGACCTGAGCTTCGAGGAAAAGATCGGCCATCCCGGCGAATATCCCTTCACGAGAGGCATTCATCCTCTGATGTACCGGAAACGTCCCTGGACCATGCGCCAGTATTCTGGCTTCGGGACCGCAAAGGAAACGAACGAAAGGTTCAAATGGCTTCTGGAACAAGGGCAAACGGCGCTCAATGTGGCGTTCGATCTGCCCACACAGATGGGGCTGGATTCGGATGATCCGTTCGCAGAGCAGGAAGCGGGCCGTGTGGGCATGGCTATCGACACGTTGAAAGACCTAGAAGAAGCGTTCGAGGATATTCCCATCGATAGGATCAGCACCGCACTGACTATCAACCCGGTGGCGTCTGTGCTGCTGGCTATGTATCTTGTGGTTGCCGAAAAACAAGGAATTACCTGGGATCAAGTCCGGGGTACGACACAAAACGATATATTGAAGGAGTATATCGGGAGAGGAACGTGGATTTTTCCGGTGAAACCATCGATCCGCTTGATCGGTGATATGGTAGAGTTTTGCTCTTCAAAAGTTCCCAAGTTCAACCCTTTCAGCGTTTGCGGCTACCATATTCGAGAATCGGGAGCAACGCCGGTTCAGGAGATGGCTTATGCTTTCGAAATCGCAATCGCTTACATTCAAGAGGTGCTCGGCCGGGGATTGAAGATCGATAATTTTGCTGGAAGGATTGCCTTTAACTTCGATATTCACGGAAACCTATGGGAACAGGTGGCCAAATTCAGGGCGGGCAGAAGGCTCTGGGCAAAGATCGTCAAAGAACGATTCGGCGCCCAAAATCCCCGCTCCATGACATTGAGGATGATCGCAGGAGGCGGAGGCGGGGGGCTCACAGTGCAGCAACCCGAAAACAATATCGTTCGAGGCGCCTATTATGCCCTGATCTCGGCCTTGTCGGGAACCCAGACCATGGCCCTGTGTTCCTATGATGAAGCATACACCATACCTTCGAAAAAGGCCGCTTTGATAAGTCTGAGAACTATGCAGATACTGGCGGATGAGATGGGCCTGAAAGATACGGTCGATCCCCTGGGGGGATCTTATTATATCGAGTGGCTGACAGACCGGATGGAAAAAAAGATCGTTGAAATAATGCAAAAAGTGGAAGATCTGGGGGGGATGGTCAAGGCTGTTCAGGAAGGCCACATACAGAGAGAGGTCAGCCATCAGGCCTACCTGAAAGAGAAAAAGATCCAATCGGGAGAAATACCCAAGATCGGCGTGAACAGGTATGTTATGGCCGAGGAACGGGCGGAAATCGAAATGCATCCTTTTAACCCTAATGTTTTCGATGAGCAAAAGAAAAAATTGGAGCGATTAAAATCCGAAAGAGATAATGCCGGTGTCGAAGCAGCTCTTCTCGGATTAAAACAAGCAGCGCAGACAGCGGAAAATGTGATGCCTCACATGCTGGAGGCGGTCAGAAAATACGCCACTTTGGGTGAGATCACAAAGGTGTTGAAAGACGTTTTCGGCGAATTCAAAGAACCCGTGGGTTTATGACTGAATACAAGATCGGCATCGATGTGGGGGGAACTTTCACCGATTTTCTGCTCACCTCCCAGGACGGAGCTTCCGAAATATACAAGGTTTTGTCGACGCCGGAAGATCCATCATTAGGGTTGCTGAACGGTCTTGCGGAAATGGCCGAGGCTCATCATGTCCCTTTGCGGAAATTTATCAAAAAAGTGACGGCCATCGTCCACGGCACTACGGTGACCACCAATGCCGTTTTGACTAGAAAAGGGGCAAAAACAGGGCTTTTGACCACAAAGGGTTTAAGAGATGCGCTGGAAATGAGAAGGGGAATACGGGAGAAGCAGTACGATAACAGATACACCAATGTCAAACCCTTGGTCCCGCGATATTTAAGGTATCCTATCGAGGAACGGCTGGATTACAAGGGGGACGTCGTCACAGAGTTGAATGAAAAGGATGTTTTGGATTGCGTCGATTTTTTTAAAAAAGAGGATGTCGAAGCGATCGCGGTCTGTTTCATGAACTCTTTTGCCGACGGAACCCACGAATCGCGAGCAGCGGAAATCATCCGTCAGCAATGGGGAGAAGAGGATGCAAGCCCTTATCTGACGGTTTCATCGGAGTTTTTGCCAAGCATCCGGTTCTATGACCGTGTGTCGACGACAGCGTTGAATTCTTATGTCGGGCCCATCCTCAGCCGCTATCTGAAAAGCCTTGTTCACAAACTGGAAGATATCGGATTCGAGGGAATTCTTCTTATCATGCAGTCCAACGGAGGGGTCGTTTCTCCGAAAATTGCCATCGACAATGCGGCGGTGACACTGCTGTCTGGCCCGGCCGCGGGCCCGGTTGCCGGGATCGAGTACGCTTCCGTCCAGGGATACTCCGACTGCATCACCATCGACATGGGGGGAACCAGTTTCGATGCGGCTTTGATAAAGGACAAAAGACCTTTGATAACTACAGAAGGAGAGATCGACCGGCTGCGGATAGCGCTCCCGATGCTGGGCATCGTGACCATCGGGGCGGGAGGCGGCAGCATCGGGTGGGTGGATGAAGGCGGACTTCTGCGCATGGGGCCGCAGAGTGCCGGATCGAATCCAGGACCTGCCTGTTATGGTTTGGGAGGGGAATTACCCACCTGCACGGATGCCGACCTTGTCCTCGGTTATCTGGACAAAGATTTTTTTGCCGGAGGAAAGATACCCCTGAGCTTTAATAAGGCGGAGAAGGCCATCGAGGAAAAAATCGCTGGCCCGCTTGGGATGGACTTAGAAGAAGCGGCTGCAGGGATGTACCGGGTCATCAATGTCAATATGGCGACAGGCGTCCGTGAAGTGAGCGTGAAGCGGGGGCATGATCCGAGGGAATTTCCCCTTATCGTTGCTGGAGGAGCAGGCCCTGTTCATGCTTGCATGATCGGTCAGGAGCTGGAAATTCCGGTTATGATCGTCCCCAAAGAATCGTCGATTTTTTGTGCGGCGGGGATGCTGATGTCTGATCTGAAGCACGATTTTGTCAGGACATACTCCACACGTTTGGCGGATATGGATAAGGAGAAATTCAAAGATTTGTTATTCGAGATGACAGATGAAGCGAACAACCTTCTTCGATCGGAAAGGATCCCGCAAGACGCCATCCAGCACAACTTTTCTGTGGATCTGAGGTATGTCAAACAATACCATGAGGTCAATGTGGGAATCACCCGAAAAGATATCGAAGAGGGAAACATCGAACACATAGCGAGTCGATTCCATCCGGAACACAACAGGCTTTATGGGTATTCTTTGGAGGAGCAGGGAACACCCATCGAATTGATAAACCTGAGGCTTTTGAGCGTGGGGAAGACGGTCAAACCAAAATTCAGTCAGGAAGATATCGAAGGAGAAGATCCGTCTCACGCATTCAAAAAGAACCGCATGGTCTATCTTCCGTTGGATGAGGTTTTTGCAGAAGTCCCTGTTTATGATGGACATCGAATGAAGTGCGGGAACCGCGTGGGGGGCCCGGCCGTCATAGAGCAGGTGAATACCACCACGTTTGTTACACCCGAGTACAATGTGTTGTGCGATCGATACGGGAGTTATACGGTATTCTTGAAAGAAAGAGAGGAAGAAATCATAAGAAAGCTCGGGATGGATGTTTAAGATGGAGATCGACAAAATACTGGCATCCGTTTTCCAGAGAAGGTTCAAGTCCATAACCGAAGAAATGAGCATCGTACTGACCAAAACCACCCGTTCACCCATCCTCTGCGAAGCGAAAGATTTTGTCACCGGGCTCTACGACGGGCGAGGAAAAATGCTGGAGCAGACTGAAAACCTTCCCATCCTTTCTTTTTCCCTTGGACCCGTTTGCGAATACATCGTCGAATACTTCGGCGATGAGATTTACCCTGGGGATGTCATATTCCATAACGATGTCTTCTCGATGGGAAACCAGAATAACGATGTGGCCGTCTATAAGCCGATATTTTTCAAGGATGAACTTATAGCTTGGGCAGCGGCAAAAGGGCATCAGGCTGATGTGGGAGGGGCGGTGCCCGGCGGTTACAATCCCAAGGCGACTGAAGTTTTCCAAGAAACTCTCCGGATTCCCCCAGTTAAAGTTTATGAGCGGGGCAAATTGCGGAAGGATGTCTGGGATCTTATATTCGCCAATATCCGCTTCGATATCGTGGCCGCAGACATGAGAGCGCAGATCGGTTCGTGTGTCGTTGGAGAAAGGGGGATTTCGAAGCTGGTTGAAAAATACGGCCTCGATGTTTTTAAATCGCATAAAGAGTATCTTTTCGATTCAACGGAAAAGATGATGCGGGCTGAAATCCGAACCATCCCCAATGGGGTGTATGCAGGCGAAGCGACCGTTTATTACGATGGACGGACGCCAGGTTCCAAATACAAGATAAGGGTCGAAATAACGGTGAAGGATGAGGAGATCATCTTCGATTATTCCGATACAGATCCCCAGACCGATGGTTTTGTCAACGGGACCTATACATCCTCGGCCAGCGCCACGCTTCTGACCTTTCTCCAGATGGTAAATCCTGACATGCCCCACAACGATGGGATGGTCAGGCCAGTCAAGATCATTATCCCTGAGGGCACGATCCTGAATGCCAGGTATCCTGCGGCTACGACCTTTGGCAACCATCTTTGTCCTCCCAACGCGGATGCGATCATTCGAGCTCTATCCTCAGCCATTCCCGAAAGGGTCACCGCCGGGTGGAATCAGCTTTTGTGTTATTTAACAAGCGGCTACGACCCCCGGAAAAAAGACAGCTATGTCGATATAGGTTTTATAGGATTGAAGGGGGGGTCGGGAGCCACGCATGGCGTTGACGGCTATGACCACATCGGGATGATCGATGCCTCCGGAGGGGTGCTCGACCAGGACTACGAGATGTTCGAACAACAAACCCCCCATCTTTTGCTGGAACATGAATATTGGATGGATTCGGCGGGAGCAGGTCAATGGAGAGGGGGGCTGGGAGTGGAAACCCGCTTCAAGATCGGGGGAGAGAATACCCGGGTCGTGACTTTCGGCGATGGGGATGTGGAGCCGGCGTTTGGATTGTTCGACGGGAAAAAGGCGACATTAAACAAGATCGAGCTTCAATATCCTGATGGAAGGATTTATCAAACGACCAGCAAAGACCTGGTCGAAGATGTCCCCAAGGGAACCGTCCTTTTCCAACAAGCGGGAGGAGGAGGGGGATACGGCGATCCCTTTCAAAGAGATCCCACTCTGGTAGCCAGAGAAGTGAAAAACGGGATCATTTCTATAGATAAGGCAAAGGAATTGTATGGGGTTGTGCTTCATCCGGATACTTTTGAATTGGATAAGGTTGGAACTGCAAAAATAAGAAAAAAAACTATTTAACGCGGTGAAACCACATCAGGGGTAGCCATAGCTGGTGTCCGTAAGGGATCCTTTTGTGATTGACAAGGACTTCGGTATTCTCCCATTCATGTATAAGGTTGAACAATTGGAATAATTCCTCCACATCTGTGGGCGTAAAAGTGGCCGAATGCCGGACCCATTCCCTCTCTCCTTCTTTCTGGTATGTCGGATTTCTTTTGGCAAGATCCACTGCCTTTTCATAGTTGG
>CAZIDF010000034.1:30763-38577 GCA_964538085.1 uncultured Eubacteriales bacterium
ATAGCCGGGATAGATGAAAAGGTCCGTTGAAAATCCACCCGCTTGAATACGCCCGCCTTCATAGGCGCTTTCCAGGGCTCTGACCGAGGTGGTCCCCACGGCCGTGATCTGATGCCTTTTCTTTATGCTGTTGGAGATGACACGGGCTGTATCTTGGGAGATATCGAAGTTTTCAGCGCGCATGGGGTGGTCTTCCGCGTTTTGAACCCTCACAGGCTGGAATGTGGCCAGGCCCACATCAAGCGATAATTCACACACAATGACTCCCTTTTCCTTTAATTTTGTGAGAAGCTCTTGGGTGAAATGGAGCCCGGCCGTCGGAGCGGCAATCGAGCCCTCTTTTCGTGCAAAAATGGTCTGGTACCTTTCCAGATCCTCTGACCGGAATTTGAGGTCACCTCTTTTGCGTCTGATATAAGGAGGAAGGGGAGCATATCCCGATTTTTCCAGCAAAGAAAGAACATTCTCGGCTTGAAATTGTATTACCCGTTTGCCCTCTGATTTTAGCTCTGTGACCCGCGCGACAGTCTCTTCGGAAAAGATGATGCGATCTCCCAGTTTTACTTGTTTGGCCGGCCGGCACATCACTTCCCAGGTTTTTTCCCCTGTTTCTTTGAGAAAAAGGAATTCGATGGCCTTGCCGTCTTCCTTTTTGCCCCAGATTTTTGCCGGGATGACTTTGGATGAGTTCAATACCAGGATTTCGTCTTTTTTACAATATTCTGGGAAATCGAAAAAATGGGCATGACGGATGTCTCCGGTTTGACGGTTGCAGACCATCATGCGCGAATGATCCCTTTTTGGGAGAGGGATCTGTGCGATGAGTTCCTTGGGAAGATGGTAATCGAAATCGGAAACCAGCATACCTTATTTTTTAAAGAGTTTTCCCTGGGAAGGAGAATGGGGAGAAAGCCCGAGATGTTTGTAAGCTTTTTCCGTAATGCGTCGGCCGCGTGTCGTCCTCTCCAGAAAGCCTATCCTCATCAGAAAAGGCTCGTAGATGGATTCGATCGTATCCTTCTCTTCATCGATTGCAGCTGCGATGGTGCTGATCCCCACTGGGCCACCCCCGAAGTTTTCGATGATCGTCAGAAGTATCTTGCGGTCCACATCGTCCAGGCCGAGGGAATCCACTTCCATCATGTCCAGAGCCTTGGTGGCCTCCTTAGTGGTGATTTTTCCATCTGCGATAACATCGGCATAGTCTCGAGTCCGGCGGAGCAGCCGGTTGGCCACTCGCGGGGTGCCCCTCGCCCGGCTTGCTATGTGTTCGGCCCCTTTGTCATCGATCGTGACTTTGAGGATAGAGGCAGACCGTTTGATGATCTGCTTCAGGTCTTTGGGATCATAATAATCCAGCCGGTGGATGATACCGAATCTTCCTCTCAGAGGAGCTGTGATGCGGCCAGCGCGCGTTGTGGCCCCTATCAGCGTGAATTTTTTGAGCTGCAGTTTGTGGCTTCTGGCACTGGGCCCTTGTCCGATGACGATATCCAAACGGAAATCTTCCATGGCAGAATACAGGATTTCCTCCACAGCCGGATGAAGCCGGTGGATCTCATCGATGAAAAGAATTTCCTTGTGCTGCATGTTGGAAAGGATAGCGGAAAGATCTCCGGTCCTTTCGATCACAGGCCCGGATGTCGGTTTGATCCCCACGCCCAGTTCTTTGGCCATAAGAAAAGCGAGGCTGGTTTTTCCCAAGCCGGGGGGACCGTACAGAAGGACATGATCGAGCTGTTCGTCCCTTTTGCGTGCTGCTTTAATGAATATTTTGAGGTTCGTTTTGATGGTTTCCTGTCCGACGAACTCGGCGAAATTTTTTGGGCGAAGATCGTCTTCGTACTCGAGGTCTTCCTTGGATCGGACCGGACTCAACACATCCGTCATCTTATTTTCCTCGCTTTAGAGTTTTGCCAATTGTTTAAGGCTTTCGCGCAAAAGCTTATCAAATCCAACGTCTAAGGAAAAGGTTCGGAGACACTTTTCCACGATTTTTTCCACCTCTCCTCTTTTGAATCCGAGATTCATCAGAGCAGATATCAAGTCTTCTTTTTCCTGGAAGCTCGGGGTTCCCAAAACTTTTTCCTTAAGATCCAGTTTTTCCTGGAGCTCGAGTGCGATGCGCATGGCCGTCTTTTTGCCTATGCCCGGGATCAAAGAAATGCGTGCCACATCGCTTTTCCTGATGGCATCCTCGAGATCGGAAGATTCGATCCCTGACAGGATATTCAAGGCGATCTTCGGGCCTATTCCCGATATGTTGATGAGTTTTAAAAAAAGATTCTTTTCCTTTTCTGTGAAAAAGCCATACAAAGCGAAAGAGTTATCCGTCACATGAGTATAGATGTGAAGTTCTGCCACGTTGTCGAGGTCCCCCAGCATCAAATAGGTCGAAAGAGGAATGGAGACACGATAACCCACGCCTCTGATATCAAGAATAACCTGGTTTGTGGCCTTTTGGATCAAGTTTCCTTTTAAATAAGCGATCATGTTCTTAACCTTTTTTTCCGGCTTTGTTGACTTGTTGTTGGAACATCCGGGTGTTGAGATGACAGAAAGCGGCCGCAAGAGCATCGGCAGCGTCCGATCCAAGCTTTTCCTCCTGCATGTCGAGAAGGATTTTTATCATAGTTATGACCTGTTCTTTATCAGCACGCCCATACCCGGTGACCGCTTTTTTTATTTCCAGGGCAGAATATTCATGCAGCGGACAGTTTTGAGAGGCCACTGCAACGAGGATGGCACCTCGAACCTGGCCCAATGTGATGGCGGTTTTGATATTTTGGGCGTAAAAAGGATTTTCGATGGCCACTTCCTCCGGCTCATGCTTGCAAATGATCTCCTCTATTCGATTCCTGATCATGTTGATCTTATGGAGAAAAAGCAGCTGACGGGAGGTTTTGATCTCCCCATATTCCAGGACTGAATAGCTGTTGTCGGAATATTCGATGACGCCAAATCCTGTGGATTGGACGCTGGGGTCGATCCCGAGAACCCTCATGTATTTCAGTTCGAGTATGTGGCGATTTCCTCTTCATCGATGTCGAAATTGGCCCAAACATTCTGGACATCGTCATGGTCTTCCAACTCTTCCATCAGCCTAAGGAGCTGCTGGGCCTGTTTGCCCTCCAGTTTGACATAATTCTGAGGAATTTGTCCCAGGTTCGATGCCGCGATCTCGATGTTGTTTTTTTCCAACGCTTCTACGACGGCTTCGTACTTATCGGGTGGAGTGAAGATTTCGTAGTTGCTCCCATCCTCTCTCAGGTCTTCGGCCCCCGCTTCCAAGATGATGTTGAGAAGGTCATCTTCTGAAGCTGCGGACTTTTCTACGACCAGGTATCCTTTGCGATTGAACATCCAGGCTACACAACCGGATTCCCCGATATTCCCGCCGTTTTTGCTGAAGATACGGCGTAACTCGGATACAGCCCTGTTTTTATTATCGGTGAGAACTTCGAGGAAAATGGCCACGCCTCCCGGGCCGTACCCTTCGTAGGAAATCTCGTCGTAGGTAACGCCCTCTAATTCTCCGGTCCCCTTCATGATAGCCCTTTTGATGTTATCCGCAGGCATGTTAACCCCTTTCGCGTCGGAAACGGCCTTACGCAGCCTGGGATTGGTATCCGGGTCTCCGCCACCCATGCGGGCTGCCACAGCCAGTTCCCGGATGACCTTTGTGAAGATCTTCCCCCTCTTGGCATCTTGAGCAGCTTTTTTGTGCTTTATGGAAGCCCATTTTGAATGCCCTGACATTTCATCTCCTTTTGATTTTTCAGTGAAATTCTAACACAAACCAAAAAGGAATAAAAGCACTGATGGGGTACTCATTATCGGAATAGGGACCTGCGAGAAATGTTGACATACTCTAGGGGGGTATAGTATAATACAACTTTAATATTTATGGAGACATTCAGTCATGGATAAACAAATCACCACTCATTTCGAGGATATCGTGCGGTTAAAGAAGATCGAGGGGCAAATACGGGGTGTTCAGAAGATGATCGAGGATAAAAGGTATTGTATCGATATACTCACCCAGCTTTCTTCGATCGTCGGGGCGATCAAAGGAGTCGAGGAAAATATCCTGGAAAGACATCTTAAGGGATGTGTTCAGTATTCCTTTAATAAAGGAAGCAAGATGGACCGGGCGAAAAAAGTGGATGAGGTGGTGGGGGTACTTAGAAAATTCAGAAAATATTAAGAGGGATAATCATGATCTATTATTTCAGCAAAAAAATTAAAGGGACTTTCGGAGATGTGGAGAATAGGGTAAGAAAAGCTCTAAAGGATGAAGGATTCGGTATTTTGACCGAAATCGATGTCAAGGAAACGCTTCGGAAAAAAATGGGAGTCGAATTCAGGAAGTATAAAATATTAGGAGCGTGCAATCCGCCTTTTGCTTATAAGGCCCTTCAGGCTGAAGACAAGATCGGTACCATGCTCCCCTGTAATGTTATCGTTCAGGAAGCTGAGGAGGGCGAGGTGGAAGTAGCGGCCATCGATCCGATCGCCTCGATGCAGGCCATCAAGAACGAGGCACTGGAGCCGGTCGCTAAAGAGGTTCAGATGAAATTGAAAAAGGTGATCGACAACGTATAAGGAACGATAACCTGATTGAGGAGAATAAAAAATGGCTGTAGATCCTGTGTGTGGAATGGATGTCAATGAGGATAAAGCCGCAGCGACCTCGGTTTATCGAGGGAAGACATATTATTTTTGTGCAATCGGCTGCAAAAAAAAATTCGATGAACATCCAAAAACTTATCTGAAAACGGCAGAGGGTGCGGAGGAAAAGAAGAAGGAGAAGATACAATCCGGAGGAGAAACTGAGAGTCCGATAAATAAAGACGAAGAGGCGACAAAGGACAGGATCGACCTTCCGGTCGTGGGCATGAGCTGTGCCAGTTGCGCTTCCACCATCCAGCGTAGCCTGGGAAACCTGAAGGGGGTGGAAAAAGCCTCGGTCAATTTTGCCAATTCAAAAGCCACCGTTCTCTACCAGCCGCAACTTATCAAAGCTGAAGATTTGATCAAGTCCATCCGTCAAAGCGGGTATGATGTGGGGACAGCATCCATCGAGATTCCCGTACGAGGCATGGAGTGTGCTTCCTGTGTCCAGAATGTCGAAAAAGCTCTTCTCGTGACAAGAGGAGTGACCAAGGCGGCAGCGAACCTGGCTACCGAAAAAGTCCGCGTGGAATACATCCCTTCCGAGATAAACATAAATGAAATAAAAAAGATTATCGAAGGAGCCGGATACAAAGTTCTCGAGATCCCTCATGAAGAAGAGATGCAGGACATCGAGAGGATTGTCCGGGAAAAAGAATACAAAATCCTCAAGAGAAAATTTTTTATCGGTCTGATCTTCGCTCTGATCATTTTTTTAGGCAGCTCTTCTCACTGGTTCCCCTGGATTCCGGATTTTTTAAACAATTTCTATGTGCTCTGGGCTCTGGCGACACCTGTCCAATTCTGGATCGGACGGCAGTTCTATAAGGGTGCGTGGGGCGCTTTCAGACACAGAAATGCCGATATGAATACCCTGATTGCTGTTGGAACGTCCGCCGCTTATTTCTACAGCGTGGCAGCGACCGTTTTCCCGTCCCTTTTCTCCACCGCAGGTATCGATCCCAAGGTTTATTTCGACACATCTACCATCATCATCGTCCTTATTCTGTTCGGACGGCTTTTGGAGGCGAGAGCTAAAGGGCAGACCTCGGAAGCGATCAGAAAGCTGGCGGGACTCAAGCCAAAAACAGCCCGCGTGATCAGAGAGGGAAGAGAACAGGATATCCCGGTGGAAGAAGTTGTCGTAGGAGATTTGGTTATGGTCAGACCTGGTGAAAAGATTCCTGTCGACGGGGCGGTCAGGGATGGAAAATCTTCCGTGGATGAGTCCATGATCACCGGCGAAAGTCTCCCGGTCCGGAAAAAAACCGGAGATGAGGTGATCGGTGCCACCATCAATAAAACAGGAAGCTTCAGGTTCGAGGCCACCAAAGTGGGCAAAGACACCGCTCTGGCCCAGATCATCAAGCTGGTTCAGGATGCACAGGGATCGAAAGCCCCGATCCAGCGCCTAGCCGATGTTATCGCCGGCTATTTTGTCCCCATCGTAATCTCCATAGCCATCGCTGCCTTTGTTGTTTGGTTCGTTTTTGGGCCCCAACCGGCCTTGACCTTTGCCCTGCTAAATTTTGTGGCCGTAATGATCATTGCCTGCCCGTGTGCCCTCGGTTTGGCCACACCGACAGCCGTAATGGTCGGAACCGGAAAAGGGGCTGAGTACGGTATATTGATCAAAGGGGGCGAGAGCCTGGAAATCGCCCATAAAATCGATACCATCGTCTTCGATAAGACCGGAACCTTGACAAAGGGAGAGCCGGAAGTGACGGATATCTTTCCTCTAGAATCCCAAGCTGAGGATGCCATACTCAGGTATGCCGGAAGTGCTGAAAAAGCATCCGAACACTCGCTCGGCGAGGCTATCCTCAAGAAAGCCGAAGAGAGGAAAATCGATCTTGTAGATCCTGTCGATTTCAAGGCTGTCGAGGGACAGGGAATAGAAGCCCGTGTGGACGGCCGCAGCATTCTCATGGGAAACAAGAAGCTGATGATGGATCGCGGGATCGGGATCGGAGAATTGGAGAACAGGGCTGTCCGTTTGGCTTCAGAAGGGAAAACACCCATTTACATCGCGGTCGATGAGCGATTGTCAGGCTTGATTGCTGTCGCAGATACTCTGAAGGAGAATTCTCCCCAGGCCGTGGAAAAACTGAAGAACTTGGGATTGAGGGTGATTATGCTGACAGGAGATAATAAAAAAACAGCGGAAGCCATCGCCGGAAAGGCGGGTATCGAGGAAGTCCTCTCAGAAGTCTTGCCGGAGGATAAAGTCCATGAGATCAAAAGGCTGCAATCAGCAGGAAAAAGAGTGGCCATGGTCGGTGACGGCATCAACGATGCCCCGGCGCTCGCCCAGGCGGATATCGGGATTGCCATAGGGTCCGGAACCGATGTCGCCGTCGAAGCTTCCGATATAACGCTCATCAGGGATGATTTGGAGGGCGTCGTTTCGGCCATCGAGCTGAGCAAAAAGACCATCAAGACCATCAAACAGAATTTATTCTGGGCTTTTATCTATAACACCGCAGGGATCCCCGTTGCCGCCGGCGTTCTGTACCCCTTTTTCGGGATCCTGCTCAATCCGATATTGGCCTCTGCGGCTATGGCCTTCAGTTCGGTTTCAGTTGTTTCCAATTCCCTCAGGTTGCGGAGGATTAAATTGGGTCAGCAGGGAGAGAGATAAAGATGGAAAAATTAATTGTTACAGTGGCGGGCTTGTCCCTGATTTTTCTTGTGAACTGGTATTTTTTGTTTTCGAAGGGAAGGACCAAACAGGCAGTTTTAGGAGAAAATCAGCTTCAAGAAGTCACCGTCCGGGTCAAGGGCGGTTATGAGCCGGATGTGATCGTGGTCAAAAAAGGAATTCCGGTTCGCCTGAATTTTTACCGGGACGAGACTGCCGACTGCTCTGAGATCGTCGTCCTCGGAGAATGGGAAATCCGGAAGCCTTTGCCCGCATTCAAAACGACTCCCATCGAGTTTACGCCGCAAAAAGAAGGGGAATATGTGTTTGGCTGCGGAATGGGTATGCTGAAGGGCAAGCTGATCGTCAGGTAAAATTTTTTGAGTAAAAAATCGATAAAATTTATAGGCATTGTAAATTTGCTGGGAGACCGGGAATCACGATGATGTCTCGGGGAAAATACGAAATATTAACCGTTTATATTAACCTGGATTATTCA
>CAZIDF010000035.1:0-37143 GCA_964538085.1 uncultured Eubacteriales bacterium
GCCCTCTGCAGCTTGGATATTATTGTAATTTCCAGGTTTTGGAGGGAGGACAACAAGACGACCCTCGAAACCCTCGACTGTGATTTCGACAGGTTTCGCCTCTTTTTTATCTGGCTCTTTTTCTTTATTCTTGTCTTCTTTTTGATTTTTATCCTCTTTCTTCTCTTCAGCTACCTCTTTTTTCAATTCTTCTTCATCATTGCGCGGTGCTAGAGGAGATGGGATATCGAGCCTGAGCGAGACTGCCACTATGTTGGTGGTGTTGGTATAAATGAAGGAATTATCCGTATCGCTATAGATAGGACTGAACGTTCTGTTGGACAGAAAATAGAGATACTTGCCTTCAGGATCAAAGACTGGCTGAGAGTCGTTGTAATAGCTTGAAGTAACCTGGTGTCGTTTGTCAGTCTTTGTATCGAATAGGTAGATGTTGTCGTTTCGGTTCGCTTCTCCTCTGGAATAGGCCAGCCAGCGGCTGTCAGCTGACCAACCAGGTTTAAAGCTGCGTAGATCTCCCTCATACATCCACAGGCCTTGATCAACTTTGACCGTCTTTTGCATCCTTCTGTCGTAAATTTGAATACTCATTGTCTTGTCGATGAAAGCGACCTTCTGACTATCCGGAGACCAGAAGATTTGGTATCTGAAGCCTGGTCCTGACGAGGTCAATTTTTGTTCTTTTGAACCATCGTGCGCACTGCAAATAGTGAGTTCATACTCGCCGGAACGATCGCTCCAGTAAGCGATATGCTTTCCGTCGGGTGACCACGCCGGGTAGCGTTCTGCAACACCAGGACTTGTGGTGAGGTTTCGGATGACGCCATGCTCAGCCGGGATCGAGAAGATTTCGCCGCGTGCTTCGAACAAAGCTCTTTTTCCCTGAGGAGAGATTTCGGCGTTCTGGATCAACCTGGACACGTTGGCTTCATGAGGCCTGAGAGTGATTTGATCCGTAACTAGGTCGATGTTCACCTGAGTCTGATTTTCTGTCTCCAGGTCCAGCAGATAAAGTTTTCCTCCCGCCTCAAACACGATTTCAGACGGTCCTATGGCGGGGAAGTGAATGTCGAAATCTTCGAAGCGGGTGATTTGGCGCGCTTCTTCACTATCCAGATCCAAGGCCCAAATATTGTGCCGTTGGTTCGGGCCTCGGTCAGAAAGAAAGTAGAGGGTGTTGCCGTGCCACATGGGCTGTGAGTCATTGGCTGGATTGTCGGTGATATTTTTCGCTTTTATTTGATCAAGATCGAATAGCCAAATATCAGGAGCCATTCCTCCGCGGTAACGTTTCCAGGTGCGGAAATCCCGGGAAATGGGCATGTAGGCGAGGGTTTTACCATCGGGTGATAGAGACCCAAACTCACCGTAAGGAACAGGAAGCTTCTCGGGCAATCCCCCCTCTTGAGCGATGCGGTAGAACTGGTTATAGCGCTGGCGGCCACTTTCCATAGAAGAGGCAAAGAGAATGGCTTCACCGCTGGGATACCAGTCGATCATGAGATCTGTCATGCCGTGGTGAGTGAGTCGTCGGATTTCGCCTCCCATGGAGGGGATGAGATAGATGTCCGTGTTCCCATCGTAGTTGCCGCTGAAAGCGATATTTTTTCCGTCCGGAGAAAATCTGGGGAACATCTCCTCGCCGCGTGGGGAACTCAGCCGGAATGCTGTGCCTCCTTCCTTGGCTACGGTCCAGATATCGCCGGCATAAACAAAGCAGATATGAGTGGCGGAAACATCCGGGTATCTTAGCATGCGTGCGTTGACTTGACCATGCAGTAGGGATGTACTAATCAACAAGAGGAGCATGGCTAAAAACACAAAAACATTTTTTTTCATCTTTCCCTCCTTCGAATTTTTGACTCTAATCGATATCGACGCCGAGGTTGTAGCACATAAAAGCGTATTCGTCGGTCAACTTATCGATCATCTTGGAAGTGCTGGACGATCCGTGGCCTGAACGGGTTTCGATCCGGATGAGGACCGGGTTCGGTCCGGCATTTTTCTCCTGGAGCGTGGCGATAAACTTGAACGAGTGGGCAGGAACTACCCGGTCATCATGGTCAGCAGTGGTCACCAGTGTTGCCGGGAAGCCGACTCCTTCTTTAATGTTATGGAGTGGTGAATAGGAAAATAGATTGTGAAAATTTTCTTCATCGTCGCTGCTTCCGTATTCTACTGCCCAACCCCATCCGACAGTGAACTTGTGATAGCGGAGCATATCCATGACTCCGACGGCTGGCAAGGCCACTTTGAAAAGGTCCGGCCGCTGGGTCATTGCGGCCCCGACCAGGAGCCCACCATTCGAGGCTCCTGAAAGGGCTAATTTTTCGCTCGATGTGTACTTTTCCTGGATCAAGTATTCAGCGGCGGCGATAAAATCATCGAAAACATTCTGCTTGTTGAGCAACATTCCGGCTTTGTGCCATTCCTCTCCATATTCGCCTCCTCCTCTCAAGTTGGCCAGGGCATAAACAAACCCGTTCTCCAAGAGGAAGATGCGGAGAGCGCTAAACAAGGGCACCTCACTGATATTGAATCCTCCGTAGCCGTAGAGGAAAACGGGATTCTGGCCGTCCTTTTTCAACCCATTCTTGTAGACGAGAAACATCGGAACCTTGGTGCCGTCCTTGCTGGTGTAGAATACCTGTTCTGTCACATAATCATCAGGATTAAATTCGATCTTGGTCTTGTGAAAAACCTCCGACTCTCCACTTTCCACATCGTACTTGTAAATGGTGGGTGGATAGGTGAAAGAGGTGAAGACATAGAACAGGATCTTATCTTCCTTTTCTCCCTCGAATCCTCCGGCTGTTCCTAGGTCCGGAAGTTGGATCTCGCGCACCAGATCGCCTTCGAGCTCATGCTGGAACACTTGAGTATGGGCATCTTTCAAGTACTGGCAGAACAAATAGCCGCCAGCTGTGTTGGCACTGCTCAGAACCTCAGGCTTTTCCGCGATTACGCTATCCCATTTTTCCTTTTGTGGTGCGGCCGGGTCGAGCATGACAACCCTGTAATTATCAGCATCGATGTTGGTGAAGATCAGAAATTTATCTCCAACGTTGTCTATGACGTAGCTGTCAAAATTGAATCCTGTTATCAACGGCTGGAAGGATCGACCCATATCGGCCGTTTTCCGGTAGTAAAGCTCGTTGCCGCTGGTGCCTTCGGAAACGGTAAGGATCAAATATTCTTTATCTTCTGTCGTGCTGGCAGAAACATAACGCATGGGATGCTCTTTATCCTCATAAACGACGACATCCATTTCCTGCGGATCACCCAGCTTATGGTACAATATTTTCTGGTTTTTGCTCTGGGCGCTGAGTTCCTCCCCTTCTTCGGGCTTGTCGAATCCGCTGTAGAAGAAGCCGTCGTTATACCAGAAGGCACCGCTGAATTTGACCCAGCGGATTCGGTCTTCAAGCTCTTCCTTTGTTTCGATCTCCTTGACCCAAAGTTCCTGCCAGTCGGAACCCGCTTCCGAACGGGCATAAGTCACGTACTTGTTATCTTTTGAGAAACCGGCCAGATAGATCCTTATCGTTCCATCCGGTGATAACCGGTTGGGGTCTATGAAAACCTCAGGTTCCCCAACCAATCCCTTTTGGATATAGATGACCGATTGATTCTGGAGCCCTTCGTTTTTATAGAAGAAATAGTATTCGCCGGCGCGGAAGGGAGAGGAGTACTTGGGATAATCGTAAAGACCGGTCAGGCGCTGCCGTATTTCATCCCGATAGGGAATATTCTCGAGATACCCGAAGGTCACTTTATTTTCCTGCTCGACCCATTCCTTCACTTCGGGGGCATTGTCGTCCTCCAGCCAGCGGTAGGGATCTGGCACTAGTGTGCCGAAATAATCATCCACGACATCCCCTTTCCTTGTCTCTGGATAAGTGATGGGCGGTTGAGAAATCCCTTCCTCTTGTTTGCAGGATGGAAGGAAAACCAGAATAGCGATAAAAAAAGCAATAACGACAGAAAATCTTGATACTCGTTTCATAATCTCCTCCATGGTGAATGTACGTCTATTATAAGAAAGGCAGAAAAAAAAGGACACAATTTTCGACAAAAATTACAGCTTAAGCCGAGGGATCCATTTGGGAACACTTTTTTTGTAATCTCGATAATCCTGACCGTACTTTTGTTCGAGAACCTTTTCTTCATAGGCAGCGATGTAGTTACAGAAGAGGAAAATGCCCGCAAAAACCAGCATGGAGATCATAGACAAGGTTAAGACAATCAGCATGATATAGAACAGAAGTGCTGCTAGATAAATGGGATGTCTCACCCGGGAAAAGGCTCCGTCAGTGAGGAGGCGAGGGGAGGAGAGAACATCCTCAGAAATGGCTCTGTGGCCTGAGCGGACAAGATAGATGGCAAAAACAAGGAACAGGCTTGCGACAACGAGCCGTATATAGATCGGAGCATAAGAATATAAAAAAGTCGAATATTTAAATACAAAAGAATCCAGGATCCAAATCGCCAAAAAACCGATCAGGATGATGATCTGTCCGAGGTCCCCATAGGGGTGTTCGCCATGACGGCCTAATCCGGCCAAAAGTCCTTTTTTGTCGGGAGTATTATCTGTATTCATTTTTCCTCACATTATACAGACGAAAAAATCGCCAATCTATTGCAGCTGGAGGATGGCTATAAGGGTTATTCGGGAACCTTCCCCTGAAACATGGAATATGTGTAGAAAGCATAATAATCAGGGCGATCCAGAATAAAGTCTTTTGAATCCGGACTGCAGAGACGCTGGTATTCCGCCCAATCCTCCTCTGATACACCTGGCTGCCGTTCTCCCCAGAGCATCTCGAAGAATGAAATCAATGCCGTGCGCATCTCAACGCTGAGAGGAGCATAAATTTCGTTCACAAAGGTGCGGGATCTAGCATCTTCTAAGCCCAGTTCACGGAACCACCCCAGAGCATTTAAAAAGTTAGATTTTGGCATTTTTTCTTTGATGTAAGGAAGATAGGATGAACAAGTCGCATTCAGCCTTGCTTCGAGAATAGGGTGTCCGGGGAGCAGCATTTGAGAAGACCAGCCCAGAATGGCGATGCTCCCTCCAGGTTTTGCGACCCTGGCAAGCTCTTCCAGTTTTGATAATGGATGTTTCTCGCTTGGGTATCCCACACAGTCCACACTCCACACCCAATCGAATGTTTTGTCATCGAAGGGGAGCTTATTCACATCTCCTTCTTTATATGTGATCTGTCCCGATAAGGGAGAACTCTCCACGAGGTTCTGAGCATATTGGAGGAACTCTTTCGATGTATCCAGGCCAGTGACATGTCCGCTCGGGCCCACGGCTTCAGCCAGCAACAAGGCTTGAAGGCCTATCCCGCATCCGGCATCCAATCCCTTACTACCTGGAGCTAGTTTCAGCGCTTGAATCGCATCACGAAGCATCGGTTCCCTGATGGGATTTGCTTTCAATGCCATGGTTATGTATGAGTGTGAATCATTCATTCCGCTGGACATATCTGCACCTCCTATATTTTCATCCTTGAAATTGTAGGCCTTTTTTGCTTTCAAGAGTATATTCAATAGAAGGTCACAATAAATGTCAACAAAGCTGTTCAACAAATTCTGGGTAGCAGTGACAGTACTGGGTTTCCACCTTGTTCAAGAAAAAGAACAAACGGGAAAATGATGCTTGATCAGGTTTTTGAATAGAAATAGATAGACTTCAACTTATAACTGAGTCAAATTTTCTTGACTAAATTATCAGGAAATTACGGCGTTTCTGCCGGTTTTTCTTTACCGGCGCAGAAGCATTTCTTGTAAAAAAGGCTCATGATGGCCAGCAGCGCACCGGCAACGATGAGAGCCAATTTTGCCCATGATGCATCCAAAAAGAATACGGCGATCACCACGACGGCTGCGGCCAACAAAAATCGACAAAAACATAATTTCATTCTAACCTCTCCTTCCCGGCTAAAATTTTCCCTATCCTATAAAATAAAATAGGTTGTTTCAAGCCTTAATATTAATTATTTTATTCTGCAAAAATTTAGATTTCATTATTTTTTTACTTAAGATCCAGAGGTTGATACACGGTCTCGGTTTGTGGAAGAATAAGGGAGAAGCGGGACTGAAAAATGTCAAAGTGGAGTGTATGGAGGAAAATTGCTGCGCAGATTCTGCAGAGGGCTGTGAAATAGCGAATGTCAGCTTATTCGTTGCCTCTGGTGAGAAGTTATGAGCTTGGTAGCTGCTTTTTCTTTCTTATCGATTCGATACTGAAATCTTCGAAAACGATGGCGATGGCGATTTTGGTCATCAATGTGAATATCAAAAAGCCGATGGCGAAAATACCTGTCGCGATCTTGATCTCGGCGAGCGATGGCCTGTATATGTAGATCTGTCCCAGGGTGTCTGGAGTGAACCCGGGGATGAGGAGGGCGATTCCCTTTTCAATGTAGACACCGAACCAGATCAATATGGCTCCCAAATTCAAAGTGATGACATTTCTGCGTGTTTTAGGAATTAGAAACAGTAAAAAGGCAAGGATGCTTATGATGAGGGAAGTCCATCCGTAGAACACGATGTCCCGGTTTTCCCCTACACCTATGAATAAATATTTTAAGTGAACCAGGTGTTCGGTGTTGGAATAGACTTCTTTGAATACTTCAGCACCAAAAAAGAAAAGGTTGATGAACATGGCATAGGCCATCAGCTCGGCGATCTTCCAGATGGCTTCCTGTTTGATCTCGAACGTCGTTGTCTTTTTCAAAATCTGGAAAAGAATGATCAAAACGGCTGGGCCGGAGCAAAACGCCGATGCCAGAAATTTTGGGGCCAGCAGGGCGCTGTTCCAGTAGGGCCGTCCGGCAAAACCATTATAAAGAAACGCGGTTACTGTATGGATGCTAATGGCGAGGGGAATGGAGAGTAAAATCAAGGGATTTAAAAATTTTTTATTGTACTCCCGTTTGTTGAATAGGGTGTAAAGCAGATAACTCACAATGCCGAGATTCAACAGAAAATAGGCGCTAAGGACCACAGAATCCCAGGAGAGAAGCGAAGACGGGAGGTTCAGCCTCCCGATCAAGGGGATCATGTGCCACAAACGCAACGGTTTCCCGATATCCACGATAACGAAGAGGATGCACATTATAACAGCGCTGATGGCAAGCAACTCTCCGAAGATAACAACCTCTTTAAGGGGTTTCCAGTTATAGATGTAAGCGGGAATAACCAGCATGATGGCCGCTGCTGCAACACCCACAAGAAAGGTGAAATTTCCGATATAAAAAGCCCAAGATATAGGGTCTCTCATGTTGGTGACCATCAATCCCTGTTTGAGTTGTGCGATATAACCGGTGCTTCCCCAGATAATCAGGATAAGCAAGAATGCCAGCCAGAGATAATACCGTTTGCTCCCGCGGATGACGATGCGAAAACACTCTTTGATAAACCGGAAAAAATTCAACCTGTCACCTCATGCAACCTATCACGTCCCATAAAAATAATAGAATTTGGGCTGTGTGTTGAGCTCTTCCTTCAAAATTATAACCCTTTTATTTTCAAGGATGTACCGTATTTCACTGGTCTCATCCAAAAGATTCCCGAATTTTCTAGCACCCACAGGGCACACCTCTACACAAGCTGGGTAGCGGCCTTCCCGGACCCGTTGAATACAGAAAGTGCATTTCTCCACGACCCCCTTGCTGCGGGGTCGATTTCCGAGAAAATGGGTGTCGGGATTGGCATCTTCTGCCGGCAAATGGGGCTTTCCCCAATTGAATTGGCGGGCCCCATAAGGACAAGCCGCCATGCATGTTCGGCAACCGATACACCAATCATAGTCCACCACGACAATCCCGTCCGGTTCGGTCCAGGTCGCACCCACAGGACAACTCTTGACACAAGGTGGATTTTTGCACTGCTGGCAAGCAACGGGAAGATAAAAATGCCCATCATAAGGCACCTCTTCGTGATCGTAATACATATCGGCGTGTATGAAGTCGATTCCCGTCTCCTTTTCCATTTCGAGGACCTTGATGTAATGGATTTGAGGATCACGGGACTGATTGTTCTCATCCACACAGGCGTAAACACACTTGCGGCAACCGATACAACGGGAGATATCGAGGCCGTAGCCGAAAAAAGTATTAGGGATCGGTTCTTTTGCCGAGACGGAAAAAGATTTTCCGTATTTTTGGGTGTATTGGGCTTCCAATCGTTTTATAACCACGCCAATCTCATCCTTGGATAACGAGCGGAAATCTTTCTTTAGGAAGGCCTCCCTAGCTTCTTTGGACACGCATGCGCTGAACAAAGCCGCGGAAGAGGTTATTCCCGCTGCTTTGAGAAATGTTCTCCGGTTCAATTTAGAAGGGGAATGGATGTATTTCTTGATGCTCATTTGATCTTTCCTGGTTTTTGAGGGGCAGGCTCCGGTTTCATTTTTGGAAACTTCGGGGAATGAGGATCATGACAGTGGACACACAACAAGTACTGTTTTTGTCCGTTCCAGCTACCTGTCCTCTTGCCGTGAATGCCCACTTTCCAATCCCTGAGTTTTGGCCCGTGACACTGGCCGCAGAGTTTGTAGGATTCCTCGAAACTGATCAATTGTCCGCTGGCGGAATGGAGAAAATCGCGATTGTTGGCGTCATGGCAGTCCATGCACCATCGGTTTTCTTCATCGTGTTTGAGAACGATGTCTTCATGGAAGTCTACCAGTTCCCGGCGCTCGAGATTGACCTCCATATCTGCATGGCACATCGTGCAAGGATAAATGTCCTCGCTCAAGGGAGGTGGTGGAACCTGGATATCGACTTGTTCTTTGCCTGCTGTTTGCTGGAGTATCCGGTTGGAAGCGACAGCCTGGTATCCAGTCAAAAGCAAGAAACTGAATAACAAAACCGCCAGGCCCAATTTTTTCATTCAGAAGACCTTTTCAAAATAATATTGAATCGCTAAAAACACTAGGCTTTATAATTACTAATTTTCTACCCAAGATGTCAACAAGGAACCTAACAAAACCATCAAAAGGTTCGATTCTTGTCAAACAGGTTCTGTTGTGTGTAATATAGAGCACAGCCAAAATTGACGGACGGCAAATCCATGGATCAAAAAACAAATGGTATTCGGAGTTCTTCAATAAAAAGCACGGGTTTGTTGAGGGAAATGAGCCTTCTGGGCTTGGCTGCAACGGGTATCTGCTCGATGCTGGGAGCAGCCATCAACGTGATCCCTTTCATGATCCAGAGGAACGTGCCTGGGATCGGCCCGTATGTTTTGCCGGCATACCTATTTGCCGCTGTCCCAGCGATCTTTGCAGCTTTGGCCTATGCCATCCTCGCTTCCGCCATGCCCAGGGCTGGCGGCAGCTATGTGTATGCCAGCCGGGCTCTCAATCCCTACTTAGGATTCGTAGCGAGTTTTTCCCAGTGGTTCGGACTTTGTATCGCTATCGGTGTGGTGTCCTATGTCCTGATTCCATTTCTGCGTGATATCGCTGCTGCGGTGGATTTGCAGGTTATCTCTGAAGCTCTGGATACAGGCGCTATCCGTGTGACTCTGGCCTTGGCTTTTCTTTGGACTTTTGTCGTAGTGAACCTGCGTGGTGTAAAGCTGTATGAGAAAATCCTGATCCCCCTGATGTTCTTGATGTTCGCTTTAGGAGCAGTGGTTATCGTGGCTGGATTCTCTTTCGGGCACAACGATTTTGCCGCCGCTCTTCTGCAGCAGGATGGCCAAACCATTCCTGTGAGCGGGCCTGCTCCGTTCAGGCTCCCCCTTTATTTCGCTGCTTCTGCTCTCCTTTTTGCCAGTTTTATCGGGTTCGATTCGATCGCTCAAGCCGGAGGGGAGGCGCGAAATCCGGGAAGATCTTTGCCCTTGGCCATCGGGATAGCTGTCGTCACGGTCGGGAGTTTTTACATTTTGTTCACGAGTGCCGTCTACCACGCTGTCCCATGGACATACATCGCTCAAGAGGGACTGACGCGGGACCTCACAGCACCCGGACTGCTGGGTTATCTTCTCCCAACAGGTTGGACGATAGCCATTGTGGCAGGAGCTGCCGTCGCTTTGATCAACGATCTTCCTGCCATGTTGCTTGCCGTTTCTCGATTGATCTTTGCATGGGGAGAAGATGGGATCTTCCCCCGAAGTGTCGCCAGAGTCCATCCAAAAAGGCACACCCCGCACGTGGCCATCCTGATCAGCGGGATTTTGGCATCGGTGGGTATCCTGGGCAATTATCTGGCCAATGATTTTTTTCTCGGTGTGGACATTCTTGTCATATCCATGCTGGTGAATTTTCTGCTCATGTGTCTTTCTGTCCTCACATTTCCGCATAGGAATCCGGAGCTGGCCAAGAATATTCGTGTTGTGACCTCACGGAAACTCCAGATTATGCTGTCTTCTTCAGGAGTGGTGGTGTTGGGCGGTTTTCTCGTTATCCATATATGGAAGGATCTCACCACATCCTTTCGTGCTTGGTATTTTCATTCCACGCTTATCTGGCTCATCGTGATGGTGGTGGCATCTGGTATTTACTTTCGAGAGGTGCAATGCCTGAGGAAACGAGGTGTCGATGTCAAAGCTTTGTTTTCAAAACTTCCGCCGGAGTGATCGATCATGAATGAAATTGTCGAACGTTGTGAGCTGGCTCCAGGTTTTACGATATCCCGCGTTCTGACTGGACTGTGGCAGATCGCGGATATGGAACGGCATGGTCGCTCCCTGGATCTCTCTGCTGCGGCTGCTGCCATGACCCCCTACGTGGATGCAGGTTTCACCACTTTTGATATGGCCGATCATTATGGCTCCGCTGAAGAGATCGCTGGCCTATTTCTGAAGGATCATGGCTCTCAGGCAGAGTTGTTGACAAAATGGGTGCCCAAGCCAGGGCCTGCAACCCGCGAAGATGTCCGGGCAGCGGTGCAGCGTTCCCTCGACCGCATGCAGGCCAGCCGGCTGGATCTGCTCCAGTTCCACACATGGAACTATGCCGATCCGAACTGGATCGATTGCTTGACCTGGCTGCAGGAACTCAAACAGGAGGGACTTATCCGTCATCTGGGTGTGACCAATGTCGACACCGTGCACCTCCGGATTATCGTGAACAGCGGGATCGAGATCGTATCCAATCAGGTCTGTTTTTCGCTTCTAGATCAACGCGCTAGGAAAGGCATGACCGAGCTGTGCTTGCAGCACGGGATCAAGCTGCTGGCATTCGGCACGGTTGCAGGCGGATTTTTGACAGAACGCTGGCTCGGGAAACCGGAACCTGAATGGAACGAATTATCCAGCTGGCCGCAGATGAAATACAAACGTTTCATTGATGCGGCAGGCGGTTGGCAGATTTTCCAAGATCTTTTACACAGAGTGGATCATGTTGCCCAAAAACTGGGGGTCTCAGCGGCAAACGTCGCATGTCGGTATATACTGGAAGAACAGGCTGTCGGGGGTATCATCATCGGCGCACGATTGGGGCAAACCGAACATATCCAGAATAATCTTCGTGTCTTCCAATTCTCCCTCGATGATTTGAGCCGGTCCAAAATCAGGGATGTGTTGGCAAGACTGAAGCCCATTCCTGGGGATTGCGGGGATGAATACCGAAAGCCCCCTTTTCTCACGGCATCTGGAGATTTAAGCCACCACCTCGAATCCTTCCCTTTACCTTATAAGCCTCAAGACACGGAAGACGTCCGAACTGTTGTAATGAGCGGAAAAGGCCGGGCGGTTCGAAGAGATGACCACATCCATATCTCGGCTACGGATGCGACCTATAGAAATCGAATTATCGGTGGGCAGGACGTTGTGGCCCAGTTCCATTTTATAGTCGACAAGATCGAAGGGGCAATCACCTCCCTAGGTGGACGGTTGAAAGATATCGTCTGCACTAACGTATACATCCACGATCTTGCAGACGCAGGAGCAGTGAATCGTGCCCATGGGGAACGATTTCGCGGGATTCAACTTACGCACACGCTGAAACAGGTAAAGCTCGAGGGAGAGGGATGCCTGGTCGAGATGCAAACCGAGGCCATCGTGAAATAACCCCGATAAACAGGAGGTTGTCTGGTCAACCTTTTGAGTAGGTTTTGCGTTTTACCTTTTGAATTTGACGGCTATCGACGGAGGTTTATATGAAAAAACACAAATGGTTGAGCATAATAACAGTTTTGCTGTTCGGTTTTACATTTCTCATTGCAGGACAGGATACAGACAAAGATAAAATAAAAGTAAAAGTCGAAGGCCTGGAAGGTTTGGAGAAAGCATTGGAAGTGCTTAAGGATTTCGACTTCGACTTCGATTTTGACTTCAATTGGAATTGTGACAAAGAATCCAAAAAAGGTAAAAAAGAAGATAAAAAGATCAAGAAGAAGGAGTAGAGGACTTAGGAATTCCTATCCACCTTGGCGTTCTTTCTATATAATCACGATAACTGTCTCCATACTTTTCGATCAGAAATCTCTCTTCGGACGGCACCACAATCTGCCAAAACACGATCCATACAACAGCAAGGAATAAAACTACCCAAGAAGCACAGGATATCCCCACACTAGCTATCATCAGGAAACCACTGAAGTACATGGGATGCCTGGAGAATTTGTACACTCCCCCGGTTACAGGTTTATCAACCGCAGCTGAAGCAATATTGAAAAGAGCCGTGATGGAAATAACCAGGGCTACAGCAAAAATGGACAGACCTGCGTACAGCCATGCTGTGCCGAGCTTGAGCGGGAGAAATAGGGAGTAGATAAAAACGACAGGCATGATAACGGCGTGTGTGGAAAGGGCCAATATCTTCTCGGTTTTTTTGAAAGGCGGGAACTGGCTCATCCTTTTCGATATTTTTCTCGCTTCTTTATCGAGAAAAAGATCCGGGATGAACATGGACAGATAAAATATAGCTTGGAAGATCCAGGCATTCCAAATCCCTATTTCAAAGGCCGGAGTGAGTGACATGTTACGACAATGCTTCGAGAAGGGCTTTCGCTTCTTTCAGGTCGGCTGTGTCGAATCCTTCGGTGAACCAGCTATAGATGTCTTCCAGCATTTTCCGGGCCTCCTCCTTTTTGCCCTGCTTCTGCCACAGACGGCTCATGCTCATCACTGCCCGTAATTCCCAAGATTTCGCTTGCTGTTTACGAGAAAGCTCGATAGAGTTCTTAAACAAATCCTCAGCTTCTTTTTCAAGTTCGCCCGTTTTATCTTTATTTTTTTTCGGTTTTCCCTTCTGTTTATTTGCTTTTTCGGCCTTTATAAGCAGCAATTCTCCCTTAAGTCTATATAACTCTGCCTCGCAATAGAGCTCGTCGTAGGTGCGTAAAATTTCCATGGCTTTATCGAATATATCCAAGCCTTTATCTACCTGCCTTGATAAAATATGCACTTCCATAATCCTGGTGTAGAGACGGGTAAAACACGTCCCCGCTCCTATAGCATACAATATATCCATTGCCTGGTGCATCTTGGTGAGGCCTTCTTCAATTTGACCTTCTAATGCCTGAATGTAGCCCATATAAAAGATCCCATGCATTTCCCAATAAATAAATCCTTTTTCCTTAGAAAGCTGTGTCAATTCTTCAACCAATTCCTTGAAGCCTTGAAACTCTCCTCGATAAATTCGGATGACAATATCAAAGGTCAGGGCAAAAGCTAAGGTATGTGGATGTTCCAGTTTTCGGGCCAAGGCGACAGCATCATCCCTCTTTTGTGCATTTTGATCCGGATAGCCGAGAAACCATAAGGCCCATGAATAAACTGAGGTGGCGACGACACCCAAATCCCAGCCAAAAATAAACATAAGAGGTACATGCTGTTCAGGATCATACACATCAAGCCACATTTTAGCCGTGGTCAAGGATTCAGGAAAATCTCCGATGTTCAAATATGACCATGTTCCAAAACCGCCGGCAATCTTGCTGTATAATGTATCTCCTGCTTGCTCTGCAATTTTTTTTATCTTTTTGTACAATTCAATCGTTTTTCTGTACTCTGCTCTTAAGCTTGTAAACTGGGCAATGGCAGCCAGGGCTTGTAATAGCTGAGGCGGTTCTCCCAGTTGTTGATACAGATCCTGGACCCGCGTAATCACCCGGCCCACCTCTGGCGCAGCCAGGCCCTTTGTGGCTTGCAGCGGAATCGCAAGGCTGAGCTGGAGCATGAGTTCCTGCTGTGCCCGCTCAGGAGTATCAGGGAGTGTTTTGAGGAAGTTCAGGCATTTATTGAAATGCGTTATGGCCTCAAAGTGAGCAGAAAGTTGTGAAGCTCTCTGCCCTGCTTTCTGAAGATAGTCTATCGCCTTAGGTACAATCCCTGCTTCTTCGAAGTGTCTCGCCAACTGGACAGCGATCTCATCTGCCTGCTCTCCGTACAGTGTCTCGAGCATATTCCCTACTTGTTCATGGAGGTGTGCTTTTTCCACTTCGTCCAAACTGTTGTAGAGATATCTCTGGAACAGGATATGTTGGAAAAGATACAGAGAAAGCCGTTGTGCTGCTAACTGTCGGATACCCTTGGCGCTTACCAGGTGGTGCCGCTTATCCAGCTCACTGCTTAAAAGCCTGATTAACTTCCTGACTTCTGTCTCCTGGAGGCGTGCCACAACTTCAGCCGTGAACTCCTCACCTTCCACGCTTGCGAGAGTCAGTACTTCCTTTAATTCGTCATTCAGCCGGCTGATACGTTCCTCGACTACTGCATCCACACGCGCAGGTAAAGCGTCCCAGTTCAAATCCGGCCCTTCTTTCCATCGCTCTTTTTTATCCTTAACCAGAACTCCTCTGTCCTGCATATCTCGAAGCAGTTCGACGGTAAAAAGCGGATGTCCTCTGGTTTGTCTGTAGAACGTATCGCGAAATGCTGTCCCCAGTTGGTTGGGTTCGGTATCGAGGAAAGCATCTATGAACTGGCGGCCTTCTGTTTGGCCAATTTCCACTTCAAAATCACCAAAATCGCGCTTGAACTCATGAAGCACAGGTACGAGGGGATGCCGCTCTCCTGCCCGACCCTCATCTACCTCTGAAGGACGAAAGGCTCCTATGATCAAGATGCGACAGCCTGTTATCCGCCGTCCTAGGTGGAAGAGTAAACTAATAGAACCGGCATCCATCCATTGCAGGTCGTCCAGGATAAGAACCAACGGTCGCTCCTGGGCTAATGTTTCGAGCACTCTGGTGTACTGCTCGAAAAGGTTACTCTGTTGGAGCATGGAGTCAGGAGGAAGCGACGCCTTGCGGTCCACAAATTTCTTCAATGAGAACAGCCAGCTTGCTCCACTGGATGTGGAAGCTTCACAACGTGAAACCAATCCTGATCCAGGAATAAAGGTATCAATCAGGTCCGGCCCTTTATCCAATATTGCTTTTGCTGAAAAGGGGATAAGGTTCCATAATCTTAGGGCACGCTCCCTGGTCATAACACCGGCCGCCCACTTTGTTTCAACGTCTCCTGTCAAAAGACTGAATATCTCGATAAAAGGGAGATGGGGATCTCCGATTCCGGTCTGGGCATTGCATTTTCCGCTGGATACGATGAGGTCAGGATGGGCCTCTTGAGCTCGCCAGATGAATTCCTGAATCAAGGCTGTTTTGCCGCTGCCGGCTTCGCCTTTGATAACTACAACCTGTCCCTTTCCGGAGAGAGCTGCATCGAGATATTTCCCCAGGAGCGAAAGCTCCTGCTCTCGGGCTACAAAAACCGGACGCTTTGCCTCGATCGCTTCTTCCTCAGCCTCTGTAAGAAATGCTGGAACCTGAGGCTTCAGGAGAACAGCGTCAGTGGGAATGTCTCCCTTTATTTTATTCAATTCGGAGAGAAGTTCCTCTGCTGATTGGTACCGTTTCTCGCTCTCCTTTTCCATGCATTTTAGAATCACAGCACTCATACTCTCTGTAACCTCTTCATTGAGTTCTCTCGGATCAGGCGCCCTCTCTGTCTTGTGTTTTACGGCTACACTAAGCGCTGAATCTCCCTTAAAAGGCACTCCTCCTGTTACCATTTCGTACAGAATAACTCCCAAGGAATAAATATCGGAGCGCTGGTCTGCCTCCCTGCCTTCAGCCTGCTCAGGCGACATGTAATCCGGTGTGCCAATTATCATCCCGGTCTGGGTGACTCCTTTTGCCATCAGGGAGCGGGCAATCCCAAAGTCCATGATCTTTACTCCGCCCTTTGTGTCGATCATGATGTTCTGAGGCTTCAAATCCCTGTGCACGACTCCTAACTCATGGGCCTCCAACAGGCCTCTGCATATCTGCAGGGCTATGTCGATGGCCTCCTCCTCTGAAAGTCTGCCGTTCTCCTGGATGAAATCTTTCAGGCTAACTCCGGACACATACTCCATGGTGATGTAGGGTGTTTTATCCTCTTTGGCAAGGTGATACATCTTACAGACATTTTTATGGGCAATCCTACGGGCGATTTTCAATTCGTTCCGGAAACGCTCGATGATTCTTTCGTCCTCGGCAATTTCGGGCTTTAGGAATTTTATGGCCACTTCTTCATTGATCTCTTTATCGAGAGCTTTGTAAACTTTACCCATTCCTCCCTTTCCAAGCACCTCGATGATTTCGTATCTGTTTGCGAATGTTGTCCCTCTAGGCAATGCTTCTTTGGGCGTTTCCAGGGTTTTTGTTTGAGAGACAGATATTTCCTCTGGGTCGATGAGTGCTGTTGCGCACTCCTTGCAGTATTTGGAATCGGAAGGATTATCGGTACCACACTTTGGACATTTGGCAGCCATATTTGCTCCCTAGTCTAAGTCGATTTGAAGATTAACAGGAAAAAACTGAAGAGTCAATTAAATCGATAAACAGATTGCCAAACAAACTTGTCACCTTGAAGTCATTTTATCTATTAACTATACTTCAATTTGCACAACACATTCCATTTCAAAATCTAGGGAAGGGGAGATGCCTAAGCAAAAGAAAAAACGAATGACTCTTATAGGAATTGGTCTCAAATTCACGATGATATCCTGTATTTACATGGCTTCAGTTCTTGGTGTACATTTTCTTTGGTTGTCTCATCTTACTATTCCTATACCCCGTGCTTTGAGTCTGGTATTTGGGATACTTTTTGTAATAATAGGTATGCCTGTTTATTTAATCGCAGGATTGACAGTTCCAATTTTCATGTATGTCGTGTTCAAAATTTTCATAGTCGAGGAAGATAAGTATCTTGAAGATAAATTTGGCGAGGAGTTTTTAAAGTACAAAAAAAGAGTAGGCGAAATATTTCCGAAATTCTTAACAGCCCATTATGATTGATGATGTGATCTTATTCTGTAAAACAAAAAACTGTGTATGAAAAATCTGTAAATGCGCCGCTATTTTTGTCCTTAATGAGCATGAGTTTAACCTGGAGTTCGGTTTTGCCTCGAGTGAAGTCAGGATGGATGTCGAAATCGGAATCGTACCAGCGAAGGTGCGGATTATGGTAACCATGATACCAGGTTCCGGCATATTGTCCGTTGATAAAAACTTGAGCCCGTTGGCCCAGGTTGGCTTGGTCGATCCGGCGACGCAGTCTTACTCCGTTATTGTCTGGATCCACTGCAATTCGGAAGGTTATGTTCCCGACTGAATGGTAGCGGCCTATGCCTGTCTGCATGATTTTGAAGTTTTCCCCCTCAGGATGGGCATCAAGCCGGATAGCAGAGCTGGACTGTGTCGCTTGATAGGCATGGGCTTTTTCACTGACGGGATTTCCCACGTTTAAAAAATCCGTTTTTTCTAGTGAAGGTTTATGTCTCATGTAACAAAAGCTTAAGCTTTTGTAATTTGAGAGAATGTGACTTAGCCCGCCATGTTGGATACAGGCGTTTATCGAGGCATAAAAGGGGATGGGCGCCTCCAGATGGAAGCGGCTGTAACAGCTGGGAACATAGTAAGCTCCAACCATATCCCCTCCACCCTTTTTTGTGATGTCACCCACCACACATCCGAAAGGTGTGTCGAAATCCACGTTGGGCCAGAAGCAGGCAAGATAATAATCCTCGCTTCCGGTGCCGTTTATCTGGGGTGAGAGGGCGCCGTCCAGATAGAAATGCTCATCACCCTCGCAGTAGTGGGCTTGCTGCATGGATTGAACCGTCCCCACATACCACCCGGTTCCCTGGCCTTCAAAGAGCAGCCAATCTCTGCTGTAGGTGGTCTCACCCTCACGATACAGTGTTGTGAAGTAGAGCCCTTCCTGGGGTGATATTGGGTTTTTGTCCACAAATACCCTAGCATGGAGAGGAGCCAGCCTGTGATGCGAAAGGTTAATCCACTCCACTTCTGCTTGTTCCCAAAAGGGCATGGGGAAATAACAGCTGAGCCTCACACGGCCGTTTTCGACATGTTCCACCCGCAGAGGCAGTGAACGCATCTCATCCGCTTCCACAGCAGAGCCGAAAAAAATCCCGGTGCGCGAATGAACATCCCAGTGCGTATGACTGTCCCAGCGCATGCGGAGCAGTGTATCTTGAAAAAATTCGTGTGATCCATCTGCCTCGATCACAATCTTACGGATGATTCCCTCAGTCCCTCCGAGCCTAAGGAGGGACTGACTTTGACCCGGTTCGATAATTTCTGTTGAGGATTCATACAGCTGCATCCCTTCATCGGAAAGCGGGGATTCGCCCAAATGTTGGAAGCCGTGTATTAAGGCTTCCCGGTCTTCTTTACCGGTAAAAGTCTTAATAGGGGTTTTGTAGGGATATAATTCGTGAATGATATGGAAGAAACGCGATTCTCCCTGCACGGAGATTTTGAGCCATTTTTCGAAGGGGATGGGGACAAAACTGTTGCCGGCATAGGGCCTCTCCCCCCACATGCCTCTTTTTTCGTACGAAACCAGTGGAGGAGGGAAGAGGGGGTGTTTACCTTGGTAAAAGTCGATTTGCTTTAATGTATAGCGGGGCGATTCTTCGCCATCAAAATAGAACTTCAAAATGGCATTGGGATCGAAATTGGTTCCCCACATACTGCGAATACAGCCGGGTCCGGCGGCATCGAAGATGACATCATCCCCGAATTCATCCACATAAAGCGGCCAGTCCGCATCGCCGTTTAGGCCTTTTTTATTGTGACTGGAGAATTGATGGACACTGACCTGCTGAGGAGCATAAATCAGCCGGTCGAGAAGTGAATATGAAGGCTCCCAGGATGCTCGCGAGTTTTGCTCTGCTGTCGTTATTTCATCCGAGGAAAAAGCCAGCGCGAAATATGAGAAAACCAAAATGCTGCAGATCCAGCTTTTCATGATATTTCCCCTTGTCATAACAGCTCAATTCTCTCACTTGTGATTTTGAGTGTCAATGATAGCCTGCTTTCCGGTTGACATACAGAGTTTATATAGTCTTATTCATGCTGAAAATACAGGGGATGCTGGTTAGAAATATGTGTTTTTTTTATAGCTTGAGAAGAGACCGGCCGAGAAGGGTGCTGACATAGGACACAACTCCGCCCAGGACCGTGCCCCAAATGAGGTCGATGACTGTGACAATCAAGGGCCAGTCCTTGAGTGTGGCCAGGTTGGTTAGGTCGTATGTCGCATAGCTGATGAGACCCAGCAGGGCTCCGTAAAACAGTGCATTGATCGGTGTACCTGCCACCAGGGCCGGACGGACAGCAAATACCAGCAGGCCGACGATAAACAGCAGGTAGAAGAGCATGGCTGCGATCCAATTCACCTTGGGACTCATGAATGAGCCTAGATTGCGGCGGTAGAATCCCTTAGCCACCACTCCCAGCCAGATCATGTCTATCGCAAAAAATACAACCAAAGTTATGAGGTATAGAAGAATCATTTGTTTAAATGTCATTTTTCCCTCCTTGAATCCGGCAATTATAACATGAGTTGAAATAATCTGCACTCAACTTGACATGCTGAGCCAATTTAAGTCTAATTTATACATAAAGCCCTGGGGAGGGATAAATGGACAAAAAAACGATTGTAGGTATGATTTGTGTTATTCTTATTTTTTCTTGTTTCACTCTTGCTCAAGAAGAGAAAACTCAAAAAATTGAGTTGCCTCCACTGACACCCGAGTACAAATTGGACCGCGCTCTCATTAATCAGGTTGGAGATATTATTCTTGGAATTGCATACGCTAAGGCGAAAGGGGATTCACCTGAAGATTTTGCCGCATACGGGCTTAAATGCTGGGGGTCTTGGTGGAAGGACAAGGATTATTCCTACTATGTGTGTAAATGGTACAGAGTTTTTTCAACAGACGTGAATTTCAGAATCGAGATAATAAGCGAAACCGAAGATATGATCGATCTTAAGATGAACATATTCGGAGAAAGATACATAGAAACGTATGCGGAAAGTGGTGTCACAAGGGAAGAATACGTGCGATTTTTGGGCGCTGCCTTGTCCAGTATGGCCGAGTTCATGGGTTTCGAATACAAACAAAAACTTGAGGAAGATTGGATCTATCTCACAATCGCAAAAGAGTAGAGGAGGAGGATAGCAGGCTTTTATTCATACTTTAAGGCAGAGATAGGATCGGCGATCGAAGCTTTTATCGCTTGGTAGGCGACGGTGAAAAAGGCGATGATCCAGGCGATTCCTCCTGCCAAAAGAAATGTTCCAACGCCGATGCCGGAGCGGTAAGCGAAGCTCTGGAGCCACCGTGACATGATCAAATAAGCCACCGGCCAGGCGATCACGTTGGCCAGCAGCACCCACTTTGTGAATTCTTTTGAAAGAAGTAAGGTGATCCCAGAAGCCGATGCCCCCAATACCTTCCGGATACCGATCTCTTTTGTCCTCCGCTCGGCAGAATAAGAGGCCAAACCGAAAAGGCCCAGACATCCTATAAGCACGGACAGAAAAGCGAAAATGCTGAATATCCTTCCCAGTTGTTCTTCTGACCTGTAGAGCCGGTCGAAGTTCTCATCGATGAAGTAGTAAGAGAAGGGATAGTCGGGCCGCATCTCAGCCCAAATATCTTTGAGAAAAGCCATGGTTTGGGGAATATTCTCCGGGCCGATACGGATAGAGATCTGGGCCATATCCGTTTTTGACAGGAACATCACGATGGGGGAGATCTCCTGGTGAAACGATTCGAAATGGAAGTCTTTGACAACACCGATGATCTGCCCGTTTCTCTGTCCGTAGCCGAATCCTTTACCGATGGCCTCTTCCGAGGATCCCCAGCCGATTCTCCTGGCGGCTGTCTCGTTGATGATAAAGGCCTGGGTGGGATCTGTCCCCATTTCTCTTGAAAAGTTCCGGCCTGCAGCCAGCTCCATCTTGAAGGTCGGGATGTAATCGTAATCCACTCTCAACTGGGCGATGCGGAAATCGACCGGTTCGCTTGTCTCCCCGCTCAGCACACGGGCTCCTGCAGAATCGAGCAGCCGGCCTGATGGAACCCTTTTGGCGGCCGAAATGCTCAAAATATTCGGATTTTGGAGAAGGCGTGTCTTAAAGCCCTCCAAACGAAAGATCATGCCCGGGCTGCTGGGGAGAACCACCACGTGCTCCTCGTCAAAACCGAGGTTCCTGGTCTGCATGTAGTCCAACTGGCTGGAGACAATTCCCACGCAGATGATCAGCACGATGGAAATGGCAAACTGGAACACCACAAGAACCGTCCGGAAGGAAAATCCCCTTTTCCCTGCATCCAGATTTCCCTTCAGAACCCGGACGGGTTTAAAAGCAGAAAGGAACACAGCCGGATAGATACCGGAAAGGAGACCGACAAAGATCGCGATGAATAACAAAGAAATAAGTAACGAGATATTTGCCGAGATATTCAACGATAGTTCCCTGCCGATGAATTGATTGAATTTAGGAAGGACAAGAAGAACGATTCCCAGCGCAAGAAGAAGAGAAATGATAGCCGTGATGATGGACTCGCTCAGGAACTGGCGGATGAGCTGAGGCCTTTGGGCCCCGATGACTTTGCGCAGACCGACCTCTTTAGCCCGGCCGGCCGAGCGGGCCGTGGCCAAATTCATGAAGTTGACGCAGGCGATCAGCAGGATAAACAATGCAATGATAGAAAATACATACACATAGGTGATGTCGCTATTGGCTTCGACCTCGGAGTCTAGATGAGAATAAAGATGAATATCTGTCAGTCTCTGCAGTTCCAGCTTGGTCCCCTGGCTTCTTCCTTCGCCATAGTGCCTGTCGATGAAGGGATCGAGCTGGCTTTTCAGCCGGTCTATGTCGTAGCCTTCATCCATAAGAAGATAGGTGGCATAGTTATTGCTTCCCCAGTTCTGAAGTTCCTCATCCCCCACGACGGCCTCGTATGTTTTGAAAGACCCGATTAAATTAGGATGGAAGTGGGAATTGTGAGGAAGCGGTTCGATAACTCCCGTTACCTTCATATCCGCTTTTTGGGATGAAGTCTTGATTGTCAACGACTTTCCGATCGGATTCTCTGTTCCGAAGTATCTCTCCGCCATCTCGTCTGTGATAACGATAGCGAAAGGGTCCTTGAGCGCGGTCTCGGGATCGCCTGCGATCATATCGAATGTAAAGACCTTGAATATATCTTCTTCAGCAAAGAAAAACTGAGGTTCCTCGTAAAATGTGGCGTTGCTGCCGACAAGAAGTCCACCTGCCCCTATGATACGAACCGCATGATTGATCTCCGGAAAATCGTTTTTGAGGAGGGGGGCGATCGGAGGGGCGACTTGCCCGAGGTGGAGGTTGACCACACCGTCTGCGTTGAACCATTTCCGGGTAACTCTGTAAATTCGGTCGTGGTTTTTGTTGAATTTATCATAGCTGAGCTCATCGAACACAAAGAGCAGGATAAGGATGCAGCAGGCCATCCCGATGGCCAGACCTGCCACATTGATCAGGCTGTAGCCCAAATGTTTTTTTATATTCCGGAAGGCGATTGTTAGGTAATTTTTAAACATGATGACAAACTGCTCCTCATAAATGATCAAACATCATAAGTTAAGACGTTTGAAAAAGCCAATTGGTTCATTCCCCTTGTCTCCGATGGATTTATTTATTAGACTACAGCGAAGAGGTAAATGCAATTCATTCAAGGAGATAGGCAAGTGACTTTACCGAATCCGCAAGAGGCTGTCACGCGTTTGAAGGGATTCCTCCAGCCTTGGTATGAGTCCATCTCCGATCCAGAAATAGCCCAGAAAAATGTGCTGACCGTTTTGCTTGAACATTTCAAACAGACTGAATACGGCCAAAAACACGGAGCCTCACAGATCAAGACCATAGACGATTTTCGCCGCGCATTTCCTGTTGTAAGCTATGAAGACCTCAAGCCGCTCGTCCAGCGGGTCATGGCCGGAGAGGTTGATCTACTGCTGAGCGAGCCCCCTATTGGCTGGGCTATCACCAGGGGCACGACTAAGGGAGAATCTAAATTCATTCCTATGACTCCCACCGACCTGAAAATGCGAGTCAGTGCCGGCCGGGCGGTTATGGAGTATGTCCTCAACAGCGGCCGCTTCGATATCTTCCAGGGCGCCAATCTCAACCTGAATTTTCCTTCGGTTGTGGGCAAGGTCCAAACTGGAGAGCGAGAGATCGAATACGGTTACAGCTCCGGGATTTATCTGAAGCATGTCTCTGCCTCCACACCCATCCGGTCAATACCGAGTCAGGAAGAGATCGATGCTTTAGGCGGAGGAAAAACGCTCAAGGACTGGGAAGCCCGGTTCGACCTGGCCTACGAGAAGTGCAAGGGGGAAAATGTGACCCTGGTTGGAGGCGTTGCTCCCACGGCCACGGAATTCGGTCGCTTTCTGCGAAAAAAATACGGAAAGTATCCCAAAGACATATGGGAAGTTAAACTCATGACCCTGGGGAGTGTACCCGGGATCAACACTCGTCTCAAGCCAATACTCAAGGCTATGTACGGACCTGTCGAAATCCGTGAGATATACGGGGCCACAGAAGGCATGTTCGGCCAGCAGAAAGACGCAGCCCGGGCCTGGGTGCCGAACTACGATCTTTTTTTCCTCGAGATGCAGACCCGTGCGGGCATCAAGATGCTGCACGAAATGAGGGCTGGTGAGATGGGTAGCCTGATCGTTTCCACCCCCATCCTTGCCCGTTACAAGATCGGGGATTTGATCCGTGCTTTCCGTCCTCCCTATTTCCGGTGTATCGGGCGGGACTACTGGTACACACCATTGGTCTATGCCTGGGGAGAGGTCATCAGCTTCAATCTGGACAAATTGTAGGATAGGCAGGATGCATCTTTATTTCTTTGATTAACAGGCTATTGGGGATGGTTTTGCTCCCCTAAAGCCATGTTTGTTAAAGAAATAAGCTTGATTGTGGCCGGATACCTAGGCTTGGCAACGCGGAATTATTATGATAGGCTTCAATAAACAGAAATTAGGGAAAATGAGTTATAGAAAAGGAGGTTTAGATGCCTGAACAAAGATACCGTAACGAAAAAGACGAAAAACAAGAAAAGGATGAAAAGGCTCGGGACGAAAAAGACGAAAAAAGCCAGGAAGAAAAATGGCAACGTGATCCTCTCGGACGTGTTATTTTTGGACTGATCGTCATCGCAGTCGGAGTTTTATTCCTTTTCGCTTCGCAGGATAAAATCTCCTGGGACGACTGGTGGGCTTACTTTTTACTAGCTCTGGGGGGCATCTTCATCTTGGAGGTACTGATCCGCTCCATCATGCCAGCTTACCGAAGGCCCGTCTTCGGCAAACTGATCGCGGGAGTAGTACTCATTGCCATAGGTGCCTCCAACATTTACGGTTTAGGGACATGGTGGCCGCTGATCATTATCGGCGTCGGCGTGTTTATCCTTTTCAGCTCCCTTTTCCGGATCAGGAAATAAAGCCAAGCCTGCGTTCTAAAATTAACTCTTAGAATTTGTAGATGGGCTGAATGTCAACCGGGATATTGGTCAGGCCGTCAAGCAGTCCCTGAATCACATCATCCACCTCTCCGTATTCGGCAATGAAGGCAGTTGCATTTTCGTAGTTGCCGTCGCCCTCCAGGATCAAAATTTTCTGGGCCATCTCTGTAATAGAATCCTCGATCTTATCCATATCGATGCTGAATTTTTGTGTTTCCGCATCATAAACAAAAGCACCGGTCTTTCGATGAAAATTGAGCTGCATCAATGTGCCCATGCCGTGGGCCTCATGGGCGCCGAACCGGATAGAACGGAACATGCCGGCCAGGTAGGTTGTGTAGATCTCGCGTGCACTTTCCTCGGGAATCAGGCCTTTTTCGATAAGGAACGGCACATTGTGCATACCCACGATAGTGGCCTTACACTCCTCGATGGGTGAATATTTATCGGCCAAAGCTTTCCTCACGGTTGTCTCTGTTCCGTCCTCCTGGGTGATGTAGTTGGAACCGAACACATGCGAGATCTCATGGAGTAGGGTTTCTATGAAGTATGCGTAAAAAGAGACGTTCTCGACATCCTTTTCAGCCAGGACTTTTTTTGAGATGGGAACAAGAACCTTATTGAACTTGGCCTCTTGTATGTTTTTGAGGAAAACTTTTTTTGTGCCTTTTTCCTCTCGGATCCGCTCCTCGTTCGGTAGGACAAAAGCTAGCGTTTGGACACCTGACTTTGTATCGCCGGCTGCGAAAACCTCGAGGACCACATTGAGAGGGGATGCCAGCCCTTCGATCAAGGCGTTTTTGTATTTTGGCTCCACGGGCAACAGGCTTTGCATTTCTCCCAGGTAGTCGAGGTAGGCCTTGAGCTTGGCCATCTCGGCAAAATCATTGATGTAGACAAAACTCTCATAGGCTGCTTTCAATCCGAACAGGCCATCCTCATAGACCTCATAGGGCCCGATGAGGATTTCTAATAGATTTCCTTCCAGGTCTATCCACATGGTGTCGCTCTTGTACCATTCGTTGGCCAGCAGGTCGTTTGCCTTCTGAATGAGGTAGGCTTTGAATTGTTCTTCGGTAGATATTTCTGCCGCTTCCCTCAAGTACTTGGCCACAACCTCCAGGTCCTCCTTGTAGGCTTCGTTGTAAGGGACAGCGATCAGGCTGTCGTCCTGTTTTTTTACAACCGTGTAGGTTCCTTCCAGCTCCTGTTTCATGTCTGGAATTCCGGTTACGTATCCTTCGAAATTCTCTTTGGTCATATCTGGAGGGTAGAAGCCGGCGCCTGCAGGTTTGGGGTCGGTCCCGATAAAGGGCTTGTTTTCATCCAAGCGGTCGAACGGACCAAAATTGATGGCCAGATAACGGAGGAAATCCTTGGCTGCCGGATTGTCGGCATTCTCGAAATCCTGCAGGATTTCCAAACCCTTATAGGAAGCCTGCTTCCAGAAGATTTTGTCGATCGCTTTCGCCGCCATCACCAGTTTTTCGAGAACCTGTTTCTGTTCCTCGTTCAGTAGATTTTCGTCATATGTGATTTCGGTAGGGACGAACTGGGCCAAACGGTCCTGGATATCTGGTACGACCGAATAACCTGCGATCTCTGTCGGAGCGACCGCGTCGGCGACTTCTTCCTCTTTGGGTTTGCACCCATAATTGATCAAGGTCGTGAACGCAAAAAGGACTATTGCGCCAAATGTTATGATTTGTTTCATTTTCATGTCGATTCCTCCTTTATTTACTGCAAGTTATACAAAATACGAAAAAGGCCAAAATCTTTACAGGCAGTTATAAAATGTTTTATTTGAGTTCATAGCCTGCCTTTATGATACAAGCTTGGGCTGCGATTCGCAAAGGATCGATCAAGTGCACGGGAATATCCTGGTCTTGCAGCACAAGGGGCACCTCTGTGCACCCGGCGATAATAGCATCCGCTCCCCGGGCGACAAGCATTTTGGCGATATTGACAAGTGTTTCTTTCGGAAAACCAGAAGTGAATCCGGCTTTTATCCCTCTTGGTCCGAAAATAGCCTCCATCACTCTATTCTGTTCCTCTTCCTCAGGTTGGATAATTTCGATGTCAGCTTGGACAAAAACATCATGGAAAAGTCTAGAATCTAGGGTGCCTGAGCTAGCCACAAGACCTGCTTTTCTAAGATCCGGAACTTCTTCCTTTGCCCAATTGACCGACTCATCGAGGAGACTGATAAAAGGAATATCCACCTGATCTCTCACCTCTGGATAAAAATAATGGGCTGTCACGCAAGGCATCACCACAAAGTCAGCTCCGGCATCCTTCAATCGTTGGAAGCCTTCCACAAGCAGGGGTGTGGGATTCGGCCCTTTTCCCAGGATTGCATCGGTCCTCGGCGGGATTTCCGGATTAGAATAGATGATGGCCCTGATGTGATCCTGATCCTTTTCGGCCTTGGTTTGTTTGACGATCAATTCATAAAAATAGGCTGTGGCCTCAGGTCCCATGCCTCCCAGGATCCCGATGGTTTTTTTCATCTTTTGGGCGCCTCGTCCATGATGGCTTTGACTTTTTCCAGGGGAAGAGCTTCCTGTTTACGTCCGTCTTTCCCTTCCATCGTTGTGGCCTTGAAAAGGGAGTTCAGGATGGCTTCTTCTGAAGCTTCGGCTGCTGCCAGAAACAGAGGCGACATCTGGTCGGTTCGGAGAATTTCCTGCTTCAACGTGTTCTCCGTTGTGCTGTGTGGAAACCTCACGCTTGCGGCTGCCGAGAATGCGACACAATAATCCCCGCTTCCGGTTGAGTAAAATCCTCCTGTTCGGGGGATACCGAGAAGGGCCCGTTGAGCCAGCCGTTTCAGATTGTGGCTGTCTAAGGGCGCATCCGTTGCCACAACCACCATGCAGGATCCAGCCGGATCTTTCTCCTCAACCGCTCGCTTCATGTAATAATTACCCAGCTTGATGCCGATTGGAAAGCCGTTGATCTGGAGGATGCCTCCGTGATTTGTCTGGACAAGAACACCTACGGTGTACCCTCCTCTCGATTCGGGGAGCTTGCGGGAAGATGTTCCGATCCCTCCCTTCCATCCGTAAGCCGTTGTCCCGGTCCCTGCGCCCACACAGCCTTCTTCCACAGGGCCTGATGCAGCTTTTTTTATTGCCTCTATGACATGCTCTTTTTTGACATGCCTTCCCCGGATGTCATTCAAATCCCCGTCATTGGTCTCCCCGACCACAGGATTCACGGATCCGACCTTTTCATTTCCGGGAAAGGACAGTATATAGTCAATGACAGCATCGGCAGCGGTCGGGACACTCAGAGTGTTAGTGAGGATGATCGGCGTTTCGATGGTTCCCAGTTCTTCCACTTGAGAAATGCCTGTCAACTTTCCGTACCCGTTGGCCACAAAGATGGCTCCAGGTACTTTTTGCTGGAAAATATTGCCCTCGTAGGGAAGAATGGCTGTGACTCCGGTGCGGATATTATCACCCTCGATCAGTGTGACTTGTCCGACTTTGACGCCGGGCACGTCGGTGATGGCGTTTAAAGGGCCTGGGCTTAATATCCCGGTTTTGATTCCGAATTCCCTAAGCCGCGGACGTTGTTCGGATGATGTTAATGTCAGGCCAACCATAAAAATTGTGAAGAGAATGAAAATTACTTGCTTCATTTTTCCCGATTTCCTTATGATTTGTGTGATTATGATAGTAGTAAATGCAGCTTAAAAATGCAAGCTGTCTATGGAGAAGATGAACCAGGGGATCTGATCCTTTGGTTTTTAATCCAGCTTGAGTTTGTCTAGCTTTAATTCTTCGATAATCCTGGCATCCACCCAGTAAATGTCGCTGAATCCGTTTTTGGGACTGTTATGGTATCTCCTGAAATCTCCGTAGGTAAGCGGTTTGTCCGCGATTCTTCTGACATCCCTTCCAGCACTGGTAAAGAAAAGATATTTTCCATCTGGAGTTATCATAGAGCAGTATTCTGAGCCCGGCGTGTTGATTTTATTCCCCATATTCCTGGCTTTTGTCCAGTTGCCTTCTTCATCTTTAAAACTGATGTACAAATCCCCTGAACCCAGTCCCTCCGGACGCCCTGAGGTGAAAATAAGCATATTTTCGTCTGGCGAGATGTAAGGATCGAATTCTCTGTGCTCTGTATTTATTGCCTCCCCGAGCTTAACGGCTTTTGTGTATTTCCCATCGACAAATTCCGATCTGTAAATGTTGTTAGTCCCTGGGCCTTCCCTTTGGCTCGAGAAATAAATGGCTCCGCTGTTTGTCATCACTGGATAAAAATCCTGGCTGTCGGAATTGATATCTTCGCCCAAATGCTTGAGATTGCCCCAGGTATTCCCCTGGCGTTCGACCATCCAAAAATCATAATCCTCTTTGGGTTCATCACTTCCGGGAACCGGTCTTCTCGAGCTGAACAAAATCTTATTGCCATCGGGAGATAGTGTCACATCGATATCGCCATATTTAGAAGCGAAGGGCAGCAATTCTGGCTGTGACCAATTCTCTCCTTCCATAATCATCTGAAATATGGACACCGCACCTGAAAAATTCCGGACACAGAAATAAAATTCCCGCCCGTCGGGTGAGAACACCGAATTCAATTCATCGAGGCCGGTAGAGACAATGGTCGGCTCAAATACCTTAGGCATCATTCCGGGAGGTTCCTGGCCTAAGTAAGGTCCTTGTAATGCGGGGGCATTATTTTGTTGAGCGCAGCTGCCTACAAAAAAAACGATTGAAATCAAAAATCCCAAGTAAATCGTTTTTTGTTTCATTAGTCGGATCCTCTCATTTTTGTTAATTATGATCACTATTCTTCCTAAACCTGATGATCTCCAGTCCGTCGGTCCCATCGGCCACATAAATCAGATCGCCGACGACCTGGAAGCCGTTCGGCCGGCCTCCGTCAAAAAAAGATCCGATTCTAACCGGATGAACAGGATCGCTGACGTCTATAGCTTCCAGCCCCAGTTCCCAGTTTATGAGAAAAGCCACGTCATCGACAAGGCGGACGCCGACAACGCTTCCGCCTCCTTTGTACGTGCCCAGCAGTTTTGGGTGAGCCGGATCGGCCACATCCAGGATCTCCAGACCCTGGAGCTTGTCACAAACGTATGCTTTTCCATTAACCACATGGAGAGCATTCGTTTCTCCGCCATTGTTAAAATCACCGATCAGGACCGGATTCTTGGCGTCGGATATGTCCAGGACCTTCAGGCCGGCGCTGTATCCTGTAACAAATGCATGAGAGCCGACGATATCCATAGAAAACGCAAGCATATCGTCTTTGTACTGGCTCGATCGCTTAGGTTTGAGCGGATCGGAAATATCGATGATATCAAATCCGCCATGCCACTCCGTTAGATAACCTGTGTCTCCGGCCGCCAGAAATTGATGAGGATCCCCATCGCGATCACCATACTCTCCGAGGAATACAGGCTGCGAGGGATCGCTGATATCGAAAAGCTTCAGTCCGTTTACATTGCACGACACATAAGCAATGTCGCCTACGATCTCGATGCCGCGAGCCTGTTCGGTATCTTCAATCTGCCCGAGCATTGTGATATTCGCAGGATCGCTGATATCCAGGATCTCCAGCCCCTTGTCGAATTCACAAACATAGGCACGGTCCTTGACCACCAGGACTGTTACGGCCATTCCCCCGTCATTGAACTGTCCTATTTCTTCGAAAACGATTTTTTGTCCTTCTATGGGCATGGGACTGAATCCGGATCCCTCTCCCGGAAGAAGCAGCAGGAATACCACGGAAACACTAATTAATATTCTCGAGATTCTCATTTCTCTTGTCGGTTTTTTGTCCAGCGATCAAGCGACCAGGGTTCGGGTGATCTTGGCCACCAGATTTGCGGTGGGATCGGGACAGCGGACATACTCTGTCGTTATGCCTTCAGGATCGATGACCTTTTCATAGGGCGTATCCTCGTATTTCCAGGGCAAGGTCACGCCGTTTTGCAGCAGCAGCAGAAAATCATGCATGCTGGATAAAAGCCATGGGCATATTTTGCCGATGTCCTCGGGGTATTTGAATTTGTCCCCTTTTTTGTGACACCAGGTATCTTCTCTCGCTTCATAGATCTCTATATCGATTTTGTACTTCCGTCTTTTCGGCTGCTCTTCTTCCTGTGCAGAATGAAGCCAGAATGGAACCGATACCATACCGGCAACGCCGCACCCTGTTTTTCCTATGAATTCCCTTCTTTTCATCTCTTTTCCTCCTTTCATATTTGGGAAGCCTTAAAAATGCCGGTTGGCATAAGCCAAATTCCGTTTTTCACCTAAAAACCGGTAGTGCCAGGGCTCTGGAATGTATCCTGTCAGGTGTTGATTTTCTTTGGTATAGGACTGGTAAAATCCAAATCTCGAGGCATTTTCCCTCAACCACCGGCCTTCCTTTGTAAGGTTAAAATTCGGGTTCAGAACAGTTTTCGGATCCAACCCGCATAAATCTACCGTTGTTCCCAGTTGATGTTCGCTATGTCCGGGTTTTGCCACCTTATTTTGGCTTGTCGCTGAGAATATTATTACACACAGAATCGTCACAAGAAGAATTCTAAAAATGTTTTTATATGATCTATTCATTCCCATATATTGAATAGTACGAGAATCTTTACTTTTGGTTTCCTTTGTCGACTTCGATTTAGATCTATTTTTCCTTGATCATCGTCAAAAGCATTTTAAACTTCTCTGTTGCCTTAACAGCATGAGGAATGCTTGCCGGCATGGTGACAAAATCCCCTTCATTGAGTATGAACGATTCGCCGCCGATAATGATCTCGGCGATCCCTTCCAGGACCAGGACGGCCGCATCGAAGGGGGCCTTATGCTCACTTAAGGACTGGCCCTTGTCGAATGCAAAGAGCGTCAGATTTCCCGTCTCTTTTTTGATGAGCATTTTGCTGACAACCGAATCCGATGCGTATTCTATTGCATCCTTGATCGATACCGGCTCTGCTTTATACAGGCTGTCTGTCATTTCTAACTCCTTGAATTAGGTGAACGAATATCAAAACCCATTATATCCACAAAATTGCTCATCGACAAATCTCTTGATGATTATCTAGGATCTAGACTAAGGGTTTGGTGGGCGGCCATCAGGAGCCCCTGGACTTTCACGCTGAACGGGCAAGCAGCCTCGCAGTGTCCTGCACAGTCAGTGCATACATCTGCTCTGGTTCTCTTAAGAGCGGCATATTTTTCCATCGCGTGTTTTTCCCGACCCTGGCTCATGAAGTAGTGCTGGTAGCGCATGATGGTGTTGACAGGGACTTCATGAGGACATTTGGGTTCACACACTCCGCAGGCATGCCGGCAGTAAAGGTTTCCGGAGAGGGATTTATAATCGGCCAGCATTCCCTTCTCGACAGGTTCCAGCTTTCTCCCCGAAAGGGACACATAAAACTCGAGGTCTTCGTGGGTGTTGATAGTCGGGCAGACAGAATGCACGTCGGGATTGCTTAGACAGAACTTGATGGCTGCACCCCGTACCTCTTTTTCCCCGCTCAATCCGTATTTTTTTGCAAACTCCCTTGCCTTGTCTGCGCGGGCTTCAAATTCGCTTATGATTTTTTCTGCTGCTTCGGTGACCCTCCCTTTTTCTCTCTGGATGAAGTTGTAGGTGAAAAGCACCACATCGAAACGCCCGTCATCGGCAGCGGCAAGAACGACATCTTCCATCGGATCTTTAATGAGACCAGCATACCTGTGTTCGATGCCATGGTTGGACAATCCAGTGAATTTGACCTTGCCTTCGGCTTTAAGCTCTTTGATAGCTTCGTGATATCCTTCGTGTGTCACTTGATCGATGCTGGGTGTCATGTGGATCATCAGGCAGTCGAGGTAGTCTGTTTGGAGCCTCTCAAGGCACTTTTGCGCGCGTTCCTTTAGCCCTTCTTTGGTGGACTTGCCAAATCCGAAGTTCAGCTTGCCGGTAATGAACAACTTTTTTCGGTCCCTATCCTTTATGACCTGGCCGATGGTCCGTTCCGAGTTTCCGCGGGCATAGTGTTCGGCCGTGTCGATGTAGTTGATTCCCGCATCCAGTGCGGCAGCGAGAAGGGCTGTATCGGTCAGGTTCCCGCCGCCGAAGCCGATATCCGATGCTTTGAATCCGGTACGCCCGAGGATCCTGTCCTTTCAATCCGTAAATTTCATCATTAGTAATTTATACGGCATTATCACAGCAGGGTTCAACCCTCACCCCATTTTATCCGAATCAGTTTTAGGATATAATTTTTGCTCCGGATAATTACAAGCCTAAAGACAAGGGAGAACGAACATGAAAAACCTACGACGAATTTCAAAACCTTTTTGGCTCATAATACTCATACTCACATTATGTGTTTCAGCGGCTGCGGATGACAGGACGGATAAGGTCGACAAGCTTTTCGAACAGTGGGATTCGACGGTATCTCCCGGGGCATCGATGGCCATTATCCATAACGGAGAGATCATCTACAGCCGGGGATATGGCATGGCCAATCTGGAACAAAACGTGCCCAACACACCGGAGACCGTCTTCCGCATCGGGTCCACATCCAAACAGTTCACAGCTGCCTGTATCGCTATCCTTTCCCTCAAAGGGAAATTGTCGCTGGATGACGATATCCGGAAGTTTTTGCCGGAACTCCCGGCCTATGACAAGACCATCACTGTCAGGCACCTGGTCTATCACATCAGCGGCATCCGCGACTATCTCGGACTGGCCTATCTATCGGGAAAATCCGATGATGATTTTTACACGCCCGAAGAAACAGTGGCCATGATAGCGAGGCAAAAAGGATTGAACTTCACACCTGGCGACGAACATCTCTATTCCAATTCCGGATACTTTTTGCTGGGTGTCATCGTTTCCCGTGTCAGCGGAAAATCCCTCGACGAATTCGTTCATGACAATATCTTCAAGCCATTGGGCATGAAAAATACCCACTATCACGATGATTACAGGAAAATCGTCAAAAAGAGGGCTGACGGCTATGACGAAACCGAAGACGGATTCAAGATCCTCAACACCACCCTGAATCATGTGGGAGATGGCGGGGTTTTTACCACGGTCGAAGATCTATATCTCTGGGACCAGGCTTTTTATAACCACAAGCTGGGGAGAGAGCTGATGGACTTGATGCATCAGACTGGAGTGTTGAACGACGGAAAAAAACTGGAATATGCATTCGGGCTGAATGTCGGCCATTACAAGGGATTAAAACGGGTTGCCCATGGGGGGGCGTTCGTCGGATTCAGGGCCGATATGATCCGGTTTCCTGAAGAAAAATTTACTGTCGTCTGTCTGGCTAATCTGGCCAGCATAAATCCTACTAAGCTGTGCCGGCAGGTTGCGGATATCTACCTGGCGGATAAATTCACGGAAGAAAAGGCTCCTGAGAAAGAAGCCGAGCCAAAAGCTCCTGTGACGCTTACACAGGAGGAGCTGAAAAACAAGGTCGGTAAATACACCGACGAAGAGGAATCCTTTGTCGCAGACATCTCGTTAAAAGACGACACCCTCATCGTGGAGGCAAGAAGTCTTTCGTTCTCCTTGATTCCCATCTCTAAGTCCAAGTTCATATCCAAGGATACACCTGTGGAAATCATGATCGAGTTTTTCCCCGCTGAAGGCAAAGCCACGGGAGCAAAAATGATTGTCGAGAGTGACCGAGAAATCCCGCTTGTAAAGATTCCAGAGATCGCTCCACTGACATTGGAACAGCTCGAATCCTACACCGGTTCCTATTTCAATGACGAGCTTCCTGCGACCTACGTACTCGCAGTTGAAGAAGGGAAGCTTATTTTCAAGCACAGAAACGCCCCCGAAGAACCTCTCAAACTCATCGACAAGGATAAATTTTTATCAGGTTACGGGAAAATAGAATTTATTAGAGGTAAGCGAAAAAGAATCACCGGCTTCTATCTTGATGCCGGCCGGGTCCGCATTCAATTCACGAAAAAGTAAGATATCCTTAGATTTCGTTGCCTTCTTTCCTGAACCACTTGAGGTTTTTGACTGCTTCCAGAAGATCTTTCTTGCGTAATTTCTTCCAATCGGTGTTGTTGAATGTCTCTCTATCCATTTCAAAATACAACGTGGGTTTCCAACCATAATTCCCATACGAGTCTGTAGAAAGCCCAAAAATGGTCATCTGGACATTGCCAATGGTTTCATCGCTCTCAAAAAGTTTCTTGATCTTGGCTGCCAATTCCTCACCAAGTTCTTCTTCGTATGTCGACTTTCCGGAAGGATAAAAGTTGTAATGGATAACGTAATTCGGCTTTTCATATTCGACAGAGATGACACCGCTGTCTTCGACTTTTTCAGGCCTTCCGAAAATTTCCCTGACCAATTTTGTGGGAGAGAGGGGAGCTTCCTCTTTTTTGCACGCTTCGGACAAAAAAAGGCAAAAAATAACGAGCGTAACGATTAAGACTGATGGAATTCTATTGGTTGAATTCACTTTCATTGTGTCCCTCTTATTTTGGCAAGCCTCGAGCGGGCGTCGTCGACTTCTGGAAGACCAGGGTCAGCGTCCTTCCACAACTCGAGGAATTTTGTGTAATTCTCGATGGCCTTTGTCCTGTCTCCACGCTGTTCATAGATTTTTCCCAGCATGTAAAAGCTTTTGACATATTTGTCTTCATGTCCGGTTCTGCCTGATGTGAGTTGGCTAATCTTTACATATTCTTCCAAAGCCCTCTCGATGTTCCCCGATTTATAGTAGGCGAAAGCTAAAGAATCCAAGAAGTCTGCACGCTTGGCGAGAGGGCCGTAAGGCAACAAAGAAATGGCATCATTAAATAAAGCGATAGCTTGGGCATAATTTTCTTTTTTTATTTCCATCATTCCGTTGAGATGGTAGTAAAACCTTATGGCTTTTTTGTGCATCCCAGCGTCGATCATGGATTTCAAGTCATCGGCCGCTTTTTGGGCCTCGTTCATCGCTCCCATCTCCGCCAGCACGAGTCCTTTCAGGTGCAGAGCCTGTCTCTGATGCCCTAACGACCTGGCTTCGACAGCGCTATCCCACGCCTCCTCACATTCTTTTAAAGCCGCATCAGTGTTTCCCGTCCTAAGATTAAGACGTGCTACCCCGATATGACACATGGCTTCCCAGATTTTTTGTCCCAGTTTTTGAGATAATTCTACCGCTTGTTTCCCGATCTCTCTTGCCTGTTCGAATTCTCCCTTCAGTGAGAATAGATATAACATTTGGAATAGTCCCAGGCCCCGAGCTGCCGGCTCGCTGGATTCCAGGAGCTTTCTGTACTCTTCCTCAGCTTTCCCCAACTCTCCTCTATAGAGGTAGATATCCCCTTTTATGCTGAAATTCAAGAAATCAGTTGGATCGAGGTAGAGAGCTTTGTCCACTTCTGCAAGAGCGAGGTCAAGTTTACCCTGATTGATGTACTGATAAGCCAATTGCTGGCGTATGACGAAATGATCGGAGATATTCTGGATGTAGTCCTCCAGAATTTCCTCTGCTTTGTCATATATCCCTTTGGCGGCGTATGAATCGGCTAGCTGGGTGAAAGAATACACGAATTTGGCTTTCTGCTCTCTGCATGCCTCATAGTAGGGAATGGCCTTATCCCATTCCTCTAAATTGTAATAAATAAGGGCCAGGTTGTGATTGGCTATTTCATCTTCGGGATAGAGCCTGATCAATTTGTCATAAGTTTCTATAGCCTTATCATAGGTCGCTTCTGATTCTGTGTAGAAATCCCCCTCGATGAGAAACCGTTCTCTTTCGGAGAGACGATTCGAAAATTCCAGAGCTTTTTGTATGTATTTTGTTCTTTCCGAAAACATGAATATGTTATTGTAACTACTGGACAGAGACCTGTAGGCCATGGCGAACTCAGGGTCGATGGCCAAAGCTCTCTCCATCAGTTCGATGCTTTTTCTGTTTTCTCCGGTGAGGTGGTATTTTCTTCCCTCGCTGTAATATTTGTAAGCTTCGGGAGAGGAGGTAGTGATTTTTCCAACCTCCATATCGAGGTCGCTGGATATTTCTTCGGCAGAAATCTTAAAACTTTCTTTTATTTTTCTGGTCAGCTCATCGACCATGGAAAACATGCCCTCTACTCCTGTCGCTTCTACTCTTTCAGAGGCGATGAGTTTTCCCGTTTTTGCATTTTGGATCATGATGTTGATGCGAAATGTATCACCAGCCCTGGTGTAGCTTCCCCGGATGACATTCTCGACGCCTCCCTGCACGGCGACCTCTTCCAGGTCTTTGGAGGAATAGCTTTTTGATTCCTGGAGATTCAGTTCATCGAGTATAGCGAAGAGCTTATCTCCGCTAAGGACACTCAAGTACTTGGACTGGGATAGGTCTGCGGTCA
>CAZIDF010000036.1:0-33285 GCA_964538085.1 uncultured Eubacteriales bacterium
GGATTCCCGGGAGGCTCCAATTCCCCTTCCAGCTGGGAATGAAGATGGATGCTGCCCATGGGCTGGAGGAATATCTCCACTTCTGCTCCTAGCTGTTTGAACTGATCGGGAATGTTGGACATCAGGAGGTTGTTATACTTTTGCGTGATCTCTGGTAACGAGGGAACACCCTCCAAAAGGAGATATGTCGTGTAATTGAATCCCATCCACATGTTCAAGTCCCCCCGTATTTTCTCGAGAGTAGAAAGCGATCCGATCATGTTGAATTTGAAGTGGGAGTTTTCGGGCATTTCCTTAGCGACACCCGTTATGGTGTATGTGTAATCGTTATCGACTTTTAAGGTCTTTCCCAAAGGATCCTCATTTCCGAAATATTTCTCCGCCATTTCTTCCGTGATGACCATCTGAAATGGCGCTTGAAGCCAATTCTCTGGATTTCCTCTTAAGACAAAAATGGTAAATACATTAAAAAGATCCGGGTCTGCATGATAAATGCGGGACTCCTCATATAACTTATTCTCGGTGGAAATGATTCTTGTCCCAAATTCCTGAAGTCGTGCAGCTCGGACCACCTCCGGGAATTGATCGACCAATGCCGGTCCCATGGGGGCGGGGACAGAGGCAACTTCAAAATGCCGGCCCTGGGCGTCCAATTTTGTCGCCAGACGATAGATCTTCTCGTAGTTTTCATTGAACCGATCGTAGGTGACTTCGTTCAAGACATAAAGGAGAATCAAAAAACTCACGGCCATTCCTATGGCCAGGCCTACGATGTTGATAAGGGAAAAGCTTTTTCTCTTCCAAAGATTTCTGAGTGCTGTTTTTAAGTAGTTTTTTAACATGATTTCTCCTGATTAAAGATACGAATTCCCCTCCTCATTTGTTCCATTACACTTGGCTACCTGAAATATATATTTGCCATTAGGCATGAACGCAGCGCTTTTGAGGATCTAGCCTTCACGAGTCGTTCTTCGAGGGTAACAATAGGGGATGGGACGTCCCCATATTGTCGGCGATGTTGTATTGAGCACGACTTTGATTAAGTATTAAAGATGAAGGCAAGCATGGGAAAAAAGGCTGGAGTGGAAAAGACCGGGTGTTAACGCGCGCAGTTCAGCGCCGCCGAGAAGAGCGATGAGGGAATGGCGTTAAAGATCCGAACTAAAGCGGAGGTCATGCCTCATGGGAAATATTTACGCCTGTTTTGGGTTTATTCGTATCGGAGCGATTCAATAGGATCAGAAACAGCGGCTTTGATGGACTGATAGCTGACCGTGGCCAGCGCGATGAAAAAAGCCAAAAAACCGGACAGGATGAAGACCCCTGGACTGAGGGGCATCTTGTAGGCAAAATTTTGCAGCCACTTGTTCATCACAAGATAAGCTACCGGCCAGGCAAGGATATTGGCGACCAGCACCCATTTGGTGAACTCTCGCGAAAGCAGGAGAATTATTCCTGAAACCGACGAACCCAGCACCTTGCGGATCCCGATCTCTTTGGTTCGCTGTTCGGCTGCAAACGATGCCAGTCCGAAAAGTCCAAAGCAGGCCACGACAATGGCCAATAGCGAAAAAATCCCTACGATGTGGCCCACTTTTTCATCTGAGCGGTAGAGCTTGTCAAAATCTTCATCCAAGAATGTGTATTCAAAAGGAAAGACAGCAGAGAGCTGTCCCCACTTTTCCCTGAAAAATGAAAGGGTCTTCGGAATATTCACCGGAGAGATTCGTGCAGAGATGTAACGAAAACTGGAAGGACGGACCTGGAGGAGAACAGGTCCAATGCTTTCATGTAAGGAGGCCACATGAAAATCCTTGACCACTCCCACAACCTGTCCTTTTTTTACGATCGCATCTAAACGTCTAAGATCCGAAGGCCATATGACTTGCTTGTTGAGTGCGCTTTGCCAGTTCAATTCCCGGACCGCGGCCTCGTTGAGCATAAAGGCAATCTCCTCATCCGTCCCGAATTCTTTCGAAAAGCCGCGGCCTTCGGCAACCTCGATGCCGATGGTATCAAGAAAATCATAATCCACGAAATAGGTATCCATGCTGAAGTGTTCATCATCCGGGAGACCTTCCAGTCGGTAAGCTATGTTCGTCACAGGTTTGCCTGGCACGGTGGAAGAGGCTGTCACACTCAGCACTGAAGGATTATTCATCAATTCTGTTTTGATATATTCATAGGCCTGCTGCGTGTTTTGATCGTGCATCGGCATTACCACGACCTGCTCCTTGTTGAATCCCAAGTTCTGGTTTCTCATATAGCGGAGTTGATTGCGGATGACGAAGGTGCCGATTATCAAGACGATACTGATCGTGAATTGGGCTGCGACCAGAAAACGCCGGAAGGAACGGCTTTTTCCTCCGATTCCCAATTTCCCTTTCAGAGTTCGCATCGGCTCGAATGCAGACAAAAAAACAGCCGGATACAATCCCCCCAGGACACCGACAGCGGCGACGATTCCCACAAAACCGAGAAGAACGGAAGGATTGAAGAGGAAGTTGATGGGAAATCGCTTTCCGGTCAAGGAACTAAAAACCGGCAAAAACATCCTCACCAAAATCACGGCGAGAAAAAGACTTATAACAGAAAATAGCATTGTTTCGCCGAGGAATTGTTTGACCAACTGGTAGCGGAAGGCACCGAGAACCTTTCTCATCCCGACCTCTCTGGCTCTCTTTGTCGAACGGGCTGTGGACAGGTTCACAAAATTGAAAGCAGCGATCAAAAGGATCCCAAGCGCGATAGCTGAATAGATGTAAACGAAGGACATGCTGCCGTTGGTTTCTATTTCGTACTCCAGCCTCGATTGAAGATGAATGCTCTCGAGCGGCTGTAACAGAAACGTTCTCATCGCCGCTATTTTTTCTCCATAAGACTGTTTGACTCCTTCAGCCATCTTCCTCTCCAATTCTCTCGGATCTGTGTTTTCTTCGAGAAGAAGATAGGTGTAAAAGGCTAAGTTACCCGGGTGTTTCAGATAACGCTCGCCGTGCAAACTGGTCAATGTCTCGAGCGAGGCTAAAAAATCGAAATGGAAGTGAGAGTTCGAGGGCACCTCTTTCATAACCGCTGTGACGTTGTAGCTGTTTTTCTTATCCACCAAGATGCTTTTTCCGATGGGATCGGCATTTCCAAAATATTTTTTGGCCATCGTCTCTGTGATGACGATGTCGAAGGGAGCCGATAAGGCCATTCGAGGATTGCCTCTGGTGATGGAAAAATCGAAAACATCGAACACGGCCGGGTCGCCATAAAATAACCGCTCTTCAAAAAAGCGCTTATCTTGATATTCGACCAAAACTCGGTTCCCTGTGTAAATCCGGACAGCTTCTTGCACCTCTGGTAATGTTCTTTCGAAGATCTCCGCAACGGGTGCCCCGATCGGTGCTATATATCGCTCTTCTCCGGCAGACTTATTCAAAGCTATCAGCCGATATATCTGATCTGCCTTTCCGTGGTAGCTGTCATAGGTCAATTCATCTTGAACGAAGAGAAGGATAAGAACACAACAGGCCATTCCGATGGCCAATCCGCTGATATTGATGACAGAAAAGGCCTTGTTCTTCAGAATATTCCTCAATGCGATTTTTAAATAATTTTTCAGCACAAACACCTCCCTCAAAAATGGAGACGAAAAAAAGGGTAAAAGGGTTCACTTCCATTTCGATTTGACGGAAAAATTTCCCCTGTGATATAACCTTTTATCTTATCACTCGTAAGGAATAGAGAATGCCATGCTGAGAGCATCAAAAAAAATATATCCATCAACATTGATATTGGCGATATTTTTATCCAGTCTGACTTGCATAGCCCAAGAAAAACTTCCGCCGCTTCACCCCTCCAAAACCGAAAATCCTCCTGTAATCGACGGGAAGCTCGATGACCCGATTTGGCAGAAAGCGCCCCATGTGTCAGGATTTAAAACGTGGGTCCCCGACTACGGCAAGGACATGGCCGGGAAAACGGATGTCTATTTTGCCTATGACCCGGAGAATCTTTACATTGCCTTTCGGTGTTTCGACAGCGAACCGGATAAAATCAAATCATCGGTCACAAGCCGTGACAACATCGATCCTGATGATTGGGTGTGCGTGAATCTGGATTCCTTCAACGACCAACAATCCCTGTATGTATTCTACTGCAATCCTAGGGGCGTTCAAGGAGATGCCACAGCACAAGGGAATCAAGAAGATTTCAATGTGGACATGGTGTGGTACAGCGAAGGAGAGATCGACCAAGAAGGTTACTCTGTCGAAATCAGGATCCCGTTCAAAAGCATCCGGTTTTCCCACGGGAATCCAGTGGAAATGAGTGTTATTTTTGAACGAAAGATCAGCCGCCACACACAACTGGGAACATACCCTCCTCTGGATCCGGAACAGGGCCCGAATTTTTTCACCCAAACCGTTACCCTTCTTTTCGAAGACATCAAACACTACACCTTGTTCGAGGTTCTTCCAGCGGTAACATACAGCCAGCAAAGCGAATTAGAAGAAGGGAAAATGACATCTGGCAGAGGTGTCGGGAATCTCAGTTTGACAGCCAAATTGGGGATCACATCCCGCTTGATATTCGACGGCACTATCAATCCTGATTTCAGTCAAGTGGAGGCGGATGCCGGGCAGGTGGATTTCAATCAAAGATATGCTCTGTTTTTTCCAGAAAAACGTCCTTTTTTCCTCGAAGGATTGGAGAAGTTCCATTTCGGAGGGTATAACACCAATGATCCTCTCCAGGCCGTGGTACACACCAGGATGATCGTCGACCCGGTAATGGGTGCAAAACTCAACGGAAAGATCGGCGCCAAAAACACGGTAGCCGCTATCTATGCTATGGATAAGCTGCCTGATGACGACCCTTATGATTATGCTCATTTCGGCATCCTCCGTTATAAGCGGGCCCTGGCTGACGATAGTTTTGTCGGAGGCTTTTATACCGGGCGAGAACGGGAGAGCGTATACAACCGGGTCTTTGGTTTGGATGGGCAGATGAGGATAAACAAGTCCAGCATCTTCGGATACCATGGGTTCCTATCGTCGAACAAGCAGGATACAAAATCCTCTCGAAAGGATGGGCACGCTTTAGGCCTTCACTATTACTACAGCAATCGGAATTGGATCATCATGCTGGGACTTCAAGACTTGGATGAAGACTTCCACACCGAAACAGGTTATGTCACCCGCACAGGAATCACCCGGCTCCGCTCAGGGATCATGCGCATGTTTTACCCCAAATCCGGTATTATCAAGAGGATCGATCCCCTGATCCACAGCAGCCACATCCATGATAAATCCAGCAGCCTGTATGAGACGGACAATTCGTTGGACCTGAGATTCATTCTCCCCAAAAGCACCATGCTCTTGTTCGGATATAGGTACTCGACCGAGGTTTGGCAAAAAGAAAGATTCAGCACAAGCCGGTCCAGGTTTATCGGATCGAGCCAGATCTCAAAAAAGCTTTTTCTCAGCTTGATCTACAACTATGGAAACAAAATCAGGTATGTCGAGGACCCCTACCAGGGAAAAGGTAGCGATGTCACGGCATCTCTGACTTTTTTGCCCCTGGGACAGCTTCATCTGGAGCTCAGTCTGCTTTATTCGGATTTTACCCGGCAAATGGATTCTCAAAAAGAATTCGATTACACCATCATCCGCAGCAAGAACACGTTCCAGGTGAACAAGTACCTTTTTTTCCGTGCTATCGTGGAATACAATTCCTTCCGGAAACAACTGATGACCGACTTTCTCGCCTCGTTCACCTACATCCCGGGAACCGTTATCCATATCGGGTATGGTTCTCTGTACGAAAAGATAGGATGGGAGGAAGGGGATTACAGACCTTCGGATACTTTCCTGGAAACGAGACGGGGATTCTTCTTCAAGGCCTCCTATTTGTGGAGACTGTAGAGATTCAAGACCCATCCCCAAAAAAGATATCCTGGACATCTAACGGAGGCGGTGGGGTTCCCTTGCTCACCAGAACAAAAAGGATCAGACAGACCGTCGAGCCGAAGATAGCGGGCCATATCCCTCCTATCCAGTTATCCAGTGTTCGGTATTTCAAGTAACCCAGGATATACCATATGACACAGCTAACCGATCCGCCTATCATACCCACGATCCCGGCCTGTTTGGTCGCTCGAGGCCACCAGAGTCCTAGGAGAAACGGAAATGTAAAGGCAGAAGCCATCAAGCTGAAGGACATCGTGACGATCCACAAAATGGCTGCTGGCGGCTTCAGCGCTACGAGGAGTGCCAGGATTCCTGTAACGAGAGTGACTGTGCGGGCGATCCGGAGGCCTTTTTTTTGATCGATATCTTTTTTCATGTACCGGGAATAGATGTTTTCCACCACGAGAGATCCAGCAAGAAGAAGGATGGAATCGATGGTGGACATCATGGCGCCCATAACGGCCGCGATGATCACCCCGCCAAGAATCGGGGGCAAAAGCTGGGACACCATCGTGGGGATGGTCAGATCCGGCCTTTCGAGGGAGGGGAGCAGAACCCCACCGGCGATGGCCACCAGTGTTGCGGAGAGATAGATGAAACTCTGGAATAGAACGGAATACACCATGGCTTTTTTCAAAGTCCTGTCATCTTCGGGGATCAGGAACCGTGTCACAGACGCAGGAGAACCGCCGATCTGAAAAAAACCCCAAACGATAAAAGCAGACACCACCCAAAGCGCCGGCATTTTCCCGAGGAAGGAAATGGCGCCCGGATTGAGCTGCGCATACTGCTGGTGCATCCCCGCAAAACCTCCCGCTGCATGGACGGCCACAGGCGCAAGAATGGCAAAGCCAAGGATCATGATCAATCCCTGGATCAGGTCGGTCCAGGCTACGGCAAACATGCCTCCGAGAACCGTGTACAGGATCACGATCCCCCCGAAGATAAACAAGCCGGCGATATAGGGCATTCCCAGCAAAACTTCGAAGATATTTCCGGCCGCTTTCAACTGGGCGGCTATCATCGGGATAAAGGCCACGAGCATGATGAAAGTGCAGGTCAAACCGGCGGTTTTGCTGTAGTATCTGGTTTCGAAAATATCGACCAGGGTTACGCTTTTGGTCCGGCTGGCTATTTTTCTCAACCTTCTGCCCAAGAGGATATAGGAGAACCATGGAGCTGCAGCCGAAGACACCGCCGCCGGAGTGAAGTTGTATCCCAGGATCTTTTCGGTCCCGACAGCTCCCATGTATGTGCTTCCGCTCATCTGGGTGGCAGAAAAGGAAAACCCGATTGTGGCAGGCCCAAGTTTCCCTCTGGCTAAGAAGTAATCCTTTTTGGACCGGACCTTTCTGTTGAACCAGAAACCCAAACACAGCATCAGAAGGAAGTATACGCTGAGGATGATGAGATACTGGGTAGAAAGGTTCATTTGTCCGTTATCACATAAAAAATTGCGGCAGCGATGACATAGGCATAGCCGAAATAGGCCAAGATCCACACTCCCCAATCCAGGTTTGCAGGGCCTGGGGACCACTTAATGATAAGCATCAGACTTCCACCCACAAGGAAAAGCAACATCAGAAAAATGGAGATTATCGGAAGTTTTATTTTTTTAACGACACCCTCCTGTGATCACTGCCAAACATCATCGAGAACCCTGAGTATATTTTTTCCCATGACCTTGGCGATATCCTCATCGGAGCAATCGTTTTTTACCAACCACCTGAGGATGTTTTTAGACCCTTCGGTGGGGTTTTCGATCCCTTTGACATAGGGGACTTCTTCAAACTGGGGAGGCTCTGTTCGCTCTTCCCCTCTTCCTTGATGAGACTGGTCGATGGACAGAGCTTCGGCAAACACATGGTGCAAACCCACATGGTCGCCGTAGAGGGTATCCGGACCGAAGGCCAGGTGCTCTATGCCCACCAAATCTTTTATGTACTCGAAATGTTCCATGAACGCATCGATGTTGTGATGCGGATTCTTTTGGGTCAGGGTCGTATGGGGAGCCGCTTCTATTCCTATCACGCCGCCCTTGTCTGCACAGGCTTTGAGGACCTCATCAGGGGCCAGCCTTTTGATGTTCCACAAGCTCCGCGCTCCGGTATGGGTGAGGAAAATGGGCTTCTGGCTGGCACTGATGACATCGAGTGTGGTTTGGTCGCTGGAGTGAGAGCAATCGATGGCCATCCCCACTTTGTTCATCCTTTCTACGGCCTGGTAGCCAAAACTGGTCAGACCGCCATCACGCGGTTCCCGAAGCCCGGTGCCCAGCTGGTTGGACTCGCTGTAGGTGATCCCCATGATCCGGACACCGAATCCATACAGGATCTCGATCCGGTCCAGTTCGTTTTCGATCATGGCCGCCCCCTCCTGGGCACAGATCAGGGCCACCTTTCCTTCCCTGTGGGCAAAAAATATATCATCCACATTTTCGCATTTGATCACAAAATCCTGGTGCGCCAGGTCACACAGCCGCATCCCCATGTCATAGATCACATCGCTCCATTTCCATCCGTGTTTGGACGTTATCATGGCCGTGCCGTCCATGAAATTGTCAAAAACGGCATCCCAGTAAGAATCAGCAAGAGCTTTGAAAGCCGTGAAAATCCTGACCTCCTTTTCATAAGCGATGGTCTCGCGGATGTCGGCAGGAAAGAGGTGAGGATGTTCATGGAGAGAGATCATGATAAGCTTTCGAGCCAGCTCCTTCTCTTTTTTTTCTTGCTCCTCAGAGAGTGGAATTAGATAGGGATCGAAAATGCTCTCTTCGGTCAGAAGCTTGAATTCTTTGAAGTCTTTGCCTTTTTCAAGATAATCGAATGATCGATATTCGGAATATTTTTTATCGATACCCATTGTCCAACTCTCCTCCCCGGATTTCAGCAAGCCGAAATCTTATATTTTTTTTCTTGGAAAGGGATAAGCCTTTTTGCTCTGGGATAGGCCAGAACTCACCAGCCCTTCCAAGACCGCCAATGACGCTAGTGCAGGATTGATCACAGGGATGCCGAGGGATTTCTGCATACTATCCGACACACCCATAAAGGCCATGCTCATGCAACCAAGAACGATGACATCGGCACTGTCCTCTTCGATGGCGCTTCGAGATTCTTCTATCAACCGGGCCAACGTAAAGTCGATGTTTTTTCTCAGTTCGAGAACCGGTATATTCACTGCCCGCACCGATGCGAGTCTTCCATCCAAACCCACAATCCTGGCTAATCTTTCAAGCGATGGAACCACAGATTCCAAAACGGTCACGATCGAAAATCTATGCCCGAGCATGGAGGCGACATGCATGGCTGTTTCCCCTGGGCCCACGACCGGGATGCTCACCAGCTCCCGCAGAGCGTCTAACCCAGGATCTCCAAAACACCCGAGAATCACTCCATCGAAATCATCCTTTTCCGCCTGGATGGCTCTCTCCGCAGTCCCAGGCACGGACAGATATTCTTCATAGGCGGATTCGATCGAGCTGGGACCACTTTCCAGATCTGTGATTTCGACGACTGTCTCTTTTAGGGCATGTCGCTGGAGGATCTTTTTTCTTCTCGCAAGTTCTTCTGCCCCCAGCTCGGTTTGAGCCATGGTCCCTGGAACGATGTACAAGATTTTCATCGTATTCTCATTTTTTCAAATAATCATAGCTTAAGTCAACCTGTCGCTTGGAATGGAGTGGGACCTAATGGGACATCCCCAACAAAATTGTAGCTATTCCTACATAATTGTAGGTTTTTATCCATCCGAAGAATTTATATCTTAATTATTTTCTTGAAGTTACACTTTGGCACAGGATTTGCTTTAAGGAGTATGAAATTAAAATTAGGAGGCTCGAATGAACAAGAAAAAAATGACAGTTTGGATGGGATCTTTGTTGATCCTGGGACTGGGAGTTACGTTTTCTGGCGACAACTCTCAAAAAGCGGCTCGTAATTCCTTTCAAAACACAGTAAAATCTGGATTAGAAAAAGGCCCGCTATTTGTGGATGAAGACGGCGACGGTATTTGCGATCTTGCACGCAATGGAAACAAAAATGGAACGCCGAACCCACAGAAACCAGAATGGTCAGAACAAGAGGAAAATAAAAGCTATCAACACAAAAACGAAAACAATGCCATATCCGATCAGAACCAAAGAAGGTTTAGTCACCGAGAGGAGAACACTTGGAACAGACAATCTTCCAGGGAGAACCGCACAAATTTCGGAAATGGGAATGACATTTGTGACCAAACAGGTCCAAAGGGCAGAACATCTAAGAATGGAAACGGGCAAAAATAGAGGGACAAGGGGCTCTGCCCCTTTCCCTATCTCTGGATAAACACCATGAGAAAACTAGGCTTCCTTATCCTGATCTTGCTGACGGTGCATATGACGCTTCTGGCGGATTCCTTTTCACTATCTTTCTCTCAAAACATGACCAGCAACCTTTTTCAGAATCGTTTTGCAGAAAGGGATCAACTCTCGAACTTAAGCTTTTACTTGGACAAAAATTTCTCACGGTTTTCTCTTTTCGCAGAGGGGACTTATTCCTATCTTTTTGAAAATTCCAATTTGGCCTATTACATCCAGGATGCCGGATTGGACTATATCCTTCCTATCGATGAAAAATCCGCATTCTATTTTTCCGTTGCAGGACGGGGAATGTTCTACCGCTCAGAATATGCTGATTTCAATTACATGTCTTCCAACTTTTTTGCGGCCTTCAAGAGTTATCTCAGCCAGACATCTATCCTGAAATTAAATTATTCCCTGGACTATAAAAACTACAGGGATTCTGTGTTCGATTTCATCAGCCATTCTCTGTTGGTTTCCTTTGATAAATATTTCCAGTCAAAAACGACCTTAAAGGGGGAGATCGACTGGGGTTACAAATATTTTTATAGTCCTTACATTTATGATGAGGTTATTACCATCGAGACCGACAATAACTCCATGGGAGGGAAGGGAAAAGGAAGCGCACATGGGTCCGAACCCAATGTCTATCTGATTGAATCAAAAACCGAGGGACAAGGAATCCAGGTGATTTCCTTGTCAGGATTGATCGCGCAAGGTCTCGGCAACAAAATCGGGCTTCGTTTCTCAGGTATGAGACAATGGGTCTTATCCGGCCAAAATCCTTTTTTTTTCATCGAAGAATTCTACATGGTCGAGAATCCTACATACGACAGGTTCTCCTGGGAAGGATATCAACTGGGAAGCCAGCTGACTCTTCTCTTGCCCTGGAATATTCAAATGAAATTGGGTTATACTGTATCTCAGAAGGAATTTCCCGGGATAAAAAGCCTTGACCTCGAAGGAAATCTTCTGGGGATCACGAGAAAAGACAAGAGAAATCAGATCGATGTGAGAGCAGAAAAAAACTTCCCCAGATTTTCGGTGTTCGCGTCCTATATTTATGTTCATAATCGCTCAAATGATCTGTATTTCGACTGGAGCGGCCATTTCTTTGCGGTGGGTATCGAATGGAACATTCCCCTTGGAGCCAGACAATGAAGCAAAAAACAAATGTTATCCTAGGAATGATCTTGCTTCTGGCATCTCTCCCCTCCTTTGGTCAAAAAACCGAGAACTTCTACAATGTGGATCAAGAAATCTACATCGAGGGAAAAATCCAAAATATTGTCATGGAACCACGATACAAAGAAAATTCTCCCTTTTTGATCATCACTCTTGAAGAAAAGGACACAAAGAAATTATTCACCGTCGAGATAAGTCCTGTTGAATTTTTCGATCAGGATTTTCACAAAGGAGAATTCCTGATCGTCACAGGCTCCCTCACCTCTTCTGGAGAGACAGGAAATAATATCATCGCAAGGGAAGTTCAATCCAAGGGAGAAACATTCATCCTGCGCGACAAACACGGTTTCCCCACATGGAGAGGCGGCAAGGGACAGATGAGCAGAAAGGGGAAAAGAAAAGGCACGCGTTTTTGAAAAAAAAAGATATATTTTTATTCTTTTTCCTTCCTCTTCTCGGAATCATTATTATCTTTTTTTTTCTATCCTTGATAAATCGGGCCTTCATCAGGAACAAAGTTGAAGATCTGGTCAAGGAACAGCTACGAGCCACCGCTGAAATTTTAAAAGTCAACATTTCTCATTTTTTAAGCGATAACTACTCATACGAGGAAATCTTCCGATTCTACGCCGGTGAAGAAAATATCTATTATATGGCCCTTTTGGATGATCAGAAGAAAATCCTTGGATGGCATTCTCGTTTCGAAGGATATCTGCCTCTTTCTAAAAAGGATATCGGAGTAAAGGACTCGTGGACCATCGATTCTCCTGCGGGAAAAATCTTCAATATTTTCACATCGTTTCAAGCCTCCGATGCAAGGACTTACCAGATTTACCTCGGGTATTCTTTGGAGAGTTTAGAGGAAATGAACATCCATTCCCGCCGAAATTTTTTCATCCTTTTCGGGCTCATCATAGGAATCGGGATCATTTTCTTTTTTGGGATATATCAATTGCAGAATCATTACCGTCAAAAAGAAAAAGAAGCGGAAACAGAGCGCAGAGAAAAGGAAAGATACAAAGAAATTTCGGCCTTTACCTCAGGAGTTGCTCACGAAATTAAAAATCCACTCAACAGTCTGGCCCTTCTGTTCGAGCTTCTCGCAAAAAAAATGCCCAATGAATTCGAGCAGGAGATCAGCTCAGGCAGGAGTGAAGTCCAAAAGATAGCTAGAGTCATCGATCACTTCTCCGCCTCGCTGAAACCATTGGACCTGAAAAAAGATAGGATTTCTCTCAAAGGATTGATGGCCGATATCCAAGGTTCGACATTCAAGGACGACATCGTCATCGATTATGAAGAAGAGGGCAAGATCGTTTTTTTTGCAGACAAAGGATTGCTGAGCCAGGCCCTTCTAAACCTGCTACAAAATTCGCTCGAGGCCACAAATGAAGGAGAAATCCAGGTCCAAGCAAAAAAACACAAAAAAAAGATACTCATCACTGTGAAAGATAACGGCAAAGGCATGTCGGAAGAAGAGGTCCAGCATATTTTCGATCCTTTTTATTCCAATAAAAAAGATGGAATGGGCATCGGACTTTATTTGACGAAAAAAATCATCGAAGCCCATGAAGGAAAGATAGAATGCAAAAGCCGGTTGGGAAGAGGGACTTCTTTTTTCATACAGATGCCAGGAGGCTGACATGGATAAAGGGCATATTTTAGTCGTGGAGGATGATCCTCTACAGAGGAAATTGATCAAAGAAAACCTCGAACAGGAAGGGCACACCGTTTTTGAATCAGCCTCAGGAGAAGAGGCTTTGGAAATCATGTCGGATCAATCAATCGATATTGCCATCGTCGATTACAAACTGGATGGGGAAACAGGGATCGATGTCATTCATAACATGTCGGAGAAAAATCCCCTAATCACTCCTATTGTCGTTACAGCCTATGGAAACGTGGAAAATGCCGTGGAAGCCCTGAAAAAAGGAGCCTACGACTACATAGTCAAACCGATAGACTTTCAAAAATTCCTATTGGTGATCGAACGGGCTCAGGAAAGGCAAAAATTAAAAAGGGAGGTTTCGCTGCTTCGAAATTCTCTAGAGGAAAAATTCAGCACGAAAAATTTCATATTTTCATCGGACGCCATGAACGAGGTGGCTCTCCTGATAGCCAAGGCTTCCAAAACCGAGGCCACAGTCCTCATCTCAGGAGAAACTGGCACAGGGAAGGATCTGGTGGCAAAAACCATTCATTTCTCCTCAAAGAGAAAAGCAGGTCCCTATCTCGCCGTTAACATCCCCTCCCTACCGGAAACATTGGTGGAAAGCGAGCTTTTTGGCTCTGAAAAAGGAGCATTTACAGGTGCTCATGAAAGGAAAATCGGAAAATTCGAAGCAGCTGCGGGAGGAACTCTGTATTTGGATGAAATCGGCGACCTCCCCCCTCAACTCCAGGTCAAGCTGCTCCGTTTTTTGCAGGAAAGAGAATTTTATCGACTTGGTTCATCCCAACCCATTAAGACCGACGTGCGGATCGTTGCTGCTACCAACAGGGATTTGGAAAAAATGATGAAAGAGGAAAAATTCCGAGCCGACCTCTATTACCGGCTGAACGTGATTCCCATCCATGTTCCGCCTTTAAGGAAAAGAAAACAAGATATTCCTCCCCTGGTCGACCATTTCATCCAGAAATATGGCGAAAAGGAGAAGAAGAAAATCGAGGGGATTTCCTCTGAAGCAATGAATTTTCTTGTCCAGTATAATTTCCCCGGGAATATCAGAGAATTGGAAAATATAATAGAAAGGGCGGTGGTTTTCTGTGAAACAGGCACGATAACATCAAAGGACCTTCCTGTTTTTTTGAAAGAAATAAAAGAAGAGGAACTGATGGAATCCGATCTTAACCTGACAAGTAAAGTTCAAAAACTGGAGATGATGGAAATAAAACGTGCACTAAGGGAGAATAACGGAGTCAAAAGCCGGGCCGCCCGTGCATTGGGTATCACCGAACGGATGTTGGGCTACAAAATGAAGAATTATAGTCTGACATCCAAATCGACCTGACTAATTCCTTGCTCGCCTTTACCTTTTCTACCCTCTCCCCTGAGGATGACAGGCATAACAAGCCAGGCTTTCGTACACGTAACCAACCACATCTTCGTGTTTATTATCCATCCGGTTCTTATTGTGTTGATGACAATCTAAACAAGAAAATTCTCTATAGTTGCTCGTCACATGACATTCGGTGCAACTGGCATTTGAATGTCTCCCAGAATCTATCGGGAATTGGTGATCGAAAACAGCCTGGGACCATAAAAAATGGGTGGGATAATGACAAAGTTCACAATCTGTGGGGAAGCCCGCTATGCTGTGATCGGGATCGGTTGTATCATTATAATCCTGCGCATGACAGCCATAACAGTTCTGGGGAAGATCGTAACCCTGTGCGTGACAACTGGAACAATTCAGAGTGGAATGTGCTCCCTGTAGAGGCCAGTAAGTGCTGTGGTCAAAAGTAACGGTTTGCCAACTGAGAAATCTCGTCCCATGGCAAGTGTCGCAGACAGTGGAAAAGTTTAACGCCTGGTGGTCGGGATCCACAGTGTTGTTGTAATCGTCCAGATGGCAGGATATACAAGCCGTGGACGTCCCCGCATAGTTGCCGTCCGGATGGCAGTCGGAACATTTGGCTACAAGATGCTGGCCTGCCAGTTGATAGGATGTGTGCACATAGCTGGCTCCTTCCCAGGTACTGGCGCTCGAGCCGTGACAGGCCACGCAATCTGTCGGAAAATTCAGGGTTTGGTGATCGGGATCCACGGTGTTGTTGTAATCGTCCAGATGGCAGGATACACAATCCGAAGATGTGCCCGCATATTTACCGTCCGGATGGCAGTCGGAACACTGGGCAATCTTGTGCTGTCCCACCAGCGGAAACGCCGTGTGGGAGAATTTGCCGTCCTCCCATGTGCTGGCACTCGTCCCATGGCAGATTTCACAGTCCGTCGGAAAACTCGAGGCCTTGTGATCGGGATCATCGGCACTGTTGTAATCATCTAAGTGGCAGGAAGCACAATCTGATGGCAATCCGGCGTATATGCCGCTACCGTGACAGTCGGAGCAGTCGGTCGTTTTGTGAACGCCTCTTAATATGAAGCGGTCATGGCTAAAAACAGCTCCTTCCCAACTATTTTGATTGAAGTGGCAAAGCTGACACTGAGGGGGAAATCCGGCGGCCTGATGATCAGGCTCTTCGGCTTCTTTGAAATCTTCTTCATGGCAATCAAAACAGCTCAACCTCGAACGATCAAAGCTGTCTTCTCCATGGCAATCCACACAATCCAAAGTCCTGTGGACACCTTCCAGCGAATAACCTGTAGCCGAAAGATGATTCCACTTGTTAGGAGATACATTCTTCCAGGAATAAGGAGTGTGGCAATCGCCGCAATGGATTCCCAGTCTCAACTGATGGCGGTCATCCTGGCGGCGTTCCCAGTGGCAGGCCTCGCATTCTCTTGGCGTTCCTTCGAAAATTAGACCCAGATGGCATTCCCGGCAGGAAGTCACCCGGTGTTTCCCGACAAGCGGGAAGTTGCTATTGTCGTGGCTTTCCACGGTCCACTGCTGGGGATCTTCCTGTTTTTTACTGATCCCATATAACTGTCCGAAAACCCACAAAACGGCAAGAGCAACGATCGCAAACAATATTTTTTGGCTTTTCATTTTCGTAGTATTAACCTGATAAAAAAGAGATGCTGGTTTGACTTTTCCTGGATAAAATACTCGTATTGCAGCGATAGGGCAATCGCGCGGCTGAACGGAATAAAAAAATCTGAAGCGATAGTTTTGTAATCATCCATATGGATAATTTGGGGCACCTCGATACCGGGTGAAAATCGTATGCCGTTAAACGTGTTGGAAAAGCTCACACTCCAGGAAATCCTCCCAAAATCTTTGGCAAAAGAAATATAATAAGAATCAGACTCGGATATCTCTCCCCGATTGACCGAATAGTTTCCGTATACTGTGAAACCCGTTTTGGCTATGTTCAGCGCCGAAAATCCGAAACGCCACGTGTGGTTAAGGATGTTTTCGTCTTTTTGCTCGCTTTCCTGACGGGCAACAAACAACCGAATTCCTTGAATCGGATTTAAACTGAACCGGAGCCCGTACTGCCGTGTGTAATAATAATGTTCCAGCGTACTGTCATTCAAGGTGGGATTTTTCGAGGCTTCGATCACAAAACCGTGATAGTCCAATCCTCTTCCTGAACTGTAATGGGCCGTCACATCGATCAGCTGGATAGGTTCATAACGAACGTTCAGAAAGATCCGCGATAGGCGATCCCCTGCTTGCACATTGGACGCCAGCTCATATTCCATGTTTCCGTAAAAAACAAGCTGCTTATTTACAGGAAAGAGACTCCCGAAGTGAGCATATTTCCGTTCTGTTTCTCCAGCATACCGGACCAGATTGTAGCTGAGAGAGAATCGTTTCCCCCGATTCCCGAGATAACGGGCGAAAACGCCGAATTTCTTGTAGTCTCCATCTGTCCTGCTGATATAAACACTGGATTCAAGGCCGGCGTAACCACCCAACAAAAGTCCGGGCTTTGGTTTGAATCCGACCAAACCTCCCAATAGTTGACCGATCCCCGCTGTGTCGTACAGGTTCATCTGCCCCAAAGAAAGATACCAGGGACTATTCGATCTTTCGAAATTTATGCGGGCGTCATAAAGGATAAGATGATTGCTGGCTTCCTCGCTCAAGCGGGTGCGGTTGCGCGTGTCGATCAGGAGATTCCATCCCTGGCCACGGCGGTTGAAAAGCTCGACCTTGAGACGAGAACTGAGTTGATGGTAAAAATCGCTGTCTGGGTAGGCTGCCCCATACCAGTCCAGATAAAATCCTCCACGGAAATAAAACTCCTTTTCAGGTTCATCGGCAAAGAGGGGAGCAATGAGAATTATAAAAAGGAATATAAGCCCCAGTCCTCGGCGGCCTTTCAACGAATTTCTCCAGGAATCCAAATATCCACTTCCCAGTTTTTCTGGCTGTGGCAAGAGAGGCATTTTTCTTGATGGCCGGGATGGGGAGAGGTGTGGCAGACAAGGCAACCGGTATCTTTGAAAAGATAAGAACTTGTTTTTGTCCTCGGGAGTGTGTTGTCCCTTCGATGGCATTGGTGGCAGTCTTTCACTTCCAGATGGATCCCCTTGAGAACAGCGCCGGTCTCCTCATGATCGAAATCTTCTGGATCGAGAGGAACGAGCGGGACATCAACTCCTTGATGTTCTGCATGGCAGACCGCGCAGTCTTCGCTCTTGTCCCTGTGATATCCTCGCTCCTCAGATATGCGCAGGGCTATCTCGCTGTGACAAGCGAGACATCTCGAAGGCTCAGCCTCCAGGTCTTCATTATGGCACTTGCTGCAATTTTTTATTCCCGGGGAAGCTTGGTGAGCGGCGCTCAAATCCCCTGGGGAATCGGAAATATCGAATTCCTGCTGTGCTATCAAAGATAAGGACATTAAGCAAACGGGAAAAATCCACAAAAAATGCTGAAATATTGATCTCGCTTTCTTTTTGTTCATCTCGAAATAGTAAGTGCGAATGAGTTCATTATGGCTAGTCGTTTAAATCATTAAAAATTAGAATTCCTATAATAATAGTAAAATTTAAAAGTTTATATACTATAACAAAATCTTGGTGTCTTTTTCAAGCTGAACTGGTCTCAACTTTCGGAGGATCGTTTTGAGAACCAGCGGAATTGATTCTCTTGGGATTAATTCAGTCTGACTTCTACAATGCGGTATTCGTACACGCACATCTCGTTGTCTTTTTCGAGGATGTAGAGCCGGTCGCCGGCTATTTTCACTTTGTCTGCAAAATGGGTGAGAGGGATTTTTCCCAAAAATTCGCCATTTTTATCGAACATATGGAAAACAAAGGCATCGGTTTGGGAACTCTCGCTAGTTTTCAAGGTATCTGTGGCCTCCAACTGCCCTCCTTCGTCGGCAATAAATGACATAGATGTTTATTTTCCATTTGATGAACCTTTCGCTAACTATATTCTGACTTATATCACAAGGCAAATAATGATTAAAAAGAAAAAAATTGAAATCATAGAAATAGTTCCTATTCCCCTTTTTGAGCGTCAGCTAGCAGCTAGCTAAAAGTTTCCCAACCCTAACAAAATTCCCAGAGTCTTTAAGATGTGAAAGAAGTCTTACAATATTTTCTACTGTAATTGATGTTTGACCATCCCCAAAAGCGCACTTTATCACGGGATTAGGATGCTTACTGTCCCTATAGATTAATTGTAAAAATGACGAACAATAAGATATCATATGTTATGGAGGGAAAACATGGGAAGAAAAAAATTTTTGATAATCATTATCCCCCTTGTCTGTCTCTTGAGTGGCCCCTACTGTGAGTCTGGGGCGAAATTCTGGCCTCCTCTGAAACCATACAAAACCGATTACCTCCAAGTTTCACCGCTTCATAAAATCTTTTATCAATTGGGAGGAAATCCAAAAGGAAAGCCTGCAATGGTGCTCCATGGTGGACCGGGTGGAGGATGTTCTCCGGATATGTTCCGCTTTTTTAATCCCGATAAATTTCATATCGTGCTCCATGACCAGAGAGGCGCCGGCCAGAGTAAACCCTATGCAGAGATCGAAGAAAATACGATTCAGCATTTGGTCGAAGACATCGAAAAACTACGGACTCACCTCGGTCTCGGCAAGGTGCTCTTGTTTGGCGGATCCTGGGGATCCACACTGGCACTCGCCTACGCGGAAACATATCCCCAAAATGTATCCGGGATTGTCTTGCGAGGCGTGTTCACTGCTACTAAAGCGGAAATCGATCATTTCTATCACGGGGACACGGCTCAATATTTCCCGGAAAATTATGAAATGCTCCTCGAACACATCGATAATCCCGAAAAGAAGAATTACCCGGCACAGCTGTTGGAAAAAATCCGAAGTTCAGATCCCGCCACAAGAGAGAAATACGCCTTGGCATGGGGCAAATACGAGATCAAAATGGCATTCCTTCAGATTCCAGATAATTCAGTTGATGACATCTTCAGAGAATGGAATCCTTACGATTTTGCCGTTCTCGAAAACTACTATATGGCGAACGATTGTTTTCTGGAAGAAGGGCAGTTGCTGAACAATGCCGATAAACTGAAAGATATCCCCATGACGATCGTCAACGGCCGGTATGATGTGATCTGCCCCCCGATCACAGCCTTTAAACTGCACAAAAAATTGCCCAAGTCCAAACTCATCATCGTGGAGAGGGCCGGACATTCGGCCAGTGCCGAGCCGCTAAGGACTTTTCTCGTCAATGCCGTTAAAGCTTTCGAATAGCGCTACGTTTTGATGCGGGCTTCGGACTTTTTCTCTAAAGGAATGACCACATCTCGTTCTTTATAGGCCAGCGTTATCACACCTTCAGGACATTGAAGCTCGCACTGCCCGCAACCGATACACTTTGTCTCATCGATACGGGATTTTTTATTCACGACAGACATGGCTCTGACCGGACAATATTTGATACATGTGCCACAACCCGTGCACAAGGATCCATCCGCGATTTGTGCCACATAATAAGATCGGACACGCATCGGAATCAATCCTCGGCTGTAAGAACCGATGACCCCGCAGCAGTCCCAACAGCAATTGCATATGGCAATCTCCGGAAGATCGAGGTCCTCCCGTTCATGGTAGACCTGGTGAATGGCACCTTTCTTCTGGACATCGTCGATGATATCCAAGGCCTCTTCCTTGCTGATATAACGGGCGATCCCATAATTGACCACGTACTTTGTGAGCGTTCCGAGAACGATACAAGATTCGTCGTTGTGCTTGAAACGGCAGGACTCCCCCAAAAATTTCCGCCACTGCCGGCAAAAACAGTGCACAACAGCGATCTGGTTTTTGTCCCCGTAATTTTCGATGAGTTCATATACGCTTTGGGTCGGATAAATCTTGGTTTCAGGAATTATTATCTGTTGGTGCACATCGACCTGGACCGTCTCGACCTTGTCTGATGTCTCCTGAGGTATGACCACCCTTCTGTGGGATCGTGATTTTTTCTGAGTTTGGTAATTCCACAGACTCCGGAAGGGAAAAACATTGAATTTCCCCCATGAATTGAAAAGATCGTCCACACGATGGGCGAATTCTCTTTTTTGGGGTGTATCCCTCCCATCGGAAAGGAAAATCTCGAACCATCCCAGCAGGATCGGAGATAAAACAAAGAGCTCTTCCTCTTCTTCGGCGTATTGCGTCCAGATCAGGCCTTTTTCGCACAGTGTCCTCAGGAAGGGACGGAAGGATTCCTCAGGAAGTTTGGAGAAAGCCGATACTTGTTGATAATTCAACGGGTTTCTGCCTATTTTCAGCAGAAACTCATTCTCTTCTGGCGTGATCACGACATCGAAGCAATCCAACAATGCCCGGGTCACCGGAATGGAACTGGAATTTTGCTTGTTCATCTGATTGGCCAAAGCGCGCAGGTTTGCCAACCGCTCCTTGGAGATTTTTTTCTTATCCGTATTCATCTTCTTTAAAAAAGGATCTCAACACCGGCAGCGAAAAGGGCAAGGCTTACGATCCTCCGGAATGTATCCTGTTTTATTCTCTGCAAGAAAACCTTGCCGGTTCTGACGCCGAAATAGGCCGTCACACAGAGAAATGGCAAAAGAACATAGTAAGAATTGTCCTGGACGGTCTTGGTGATCAAATATGTGGGAACTCTGGTTGTGTCGATCACGACCGCGATCATGGCAGAAGTCGCCACATAGATCTCCTTGGGCAAGTTGAAAGCTGTCAAAAAGGCCCCCCTGATGGCCCCTCCCAATCCGATCAATCCTGCAAGGAATCCAGAAAGGGTGCCTCCGATAATTGCTGTGGGCTTGGATTTTTTCAGACCAAATTCCGGTTTGATGAAGGAATAGATGGCATAAATGATCAAAAAAGCAGCCAAAATGTTCTTGATGACATCCAGGGGAATGCGGGATATAAGCATAGCCCCTGTGAAGGCCATCAGAATACTCGGGATCCCGAAGAGCAAAAAAATCTTGAAATCTATGCTTTTCCAGAACAGCCGGATTTTGAACAGATTGTTGAAAAGATGGAACACCGCGACCACAAAAACGGCTGTCTTGATATCCATAAAAAGGATGGCCACCGGGATCAACAGGATCGAGCTCCCGAATCCGGCAATCGTGGCTGCGACAGCAGCCCCGAAAGAGGCAATCAAAAAAAGGATACTGCTCAGCATGATTGAAGCTAATCTTCCAAACCGATCTTTTCTAATGACTCTGTGTACAAAGGATCCATACGGAAGCCGTCCCAGCGAGGATCTTTAATAGAAGGATTGACGATAAAGGATTGTTCATCCGAAGCCCGATCGAGGAACTCAAGGGCTTGATCTTTCTGGCCCAGGGCATAGAACAACATCGAGATCTCGTGCAAGGGCACATGATTCGTTTCCTGTTCTTGAAGCAACCCCTCGAGCATATTCTGGGCGTCCTCAGTCATACCCGCCAGGGCATAGGCTTGAGCCAAGTGACATTTGTAATCGACGCTGAATTCAGAAAGGGCAACCGCCTTTTGGAACGACGCAATAGCCTCCTTGAATTCTCCTTTTTGAAGATAAGCCAGAGCGATGACATCATGAGCCCAATGGAAATCTGGATCCAATTGCAGAGCTTTTTTTCCTTCTGCAATGGCAAGATCATACTGACGGGCAAAATAAAACAAATAACCGATGCTAGTGGTCACGGGCGGGGAAAAGGGATTCAGTTCTCGCGCTTTATTCAGTTCGTTCAGCGCTTCATCGAAACGCCCCATATCTCTCAACAAAGATCCATACCAGTGATGGGCTGTAGCATAACTGGGATTGAGACCGATCGCCCAATTGTAATCGGTCTCCGCCCCGAACCAATCACCTTCGAATCTATATTTCACCCAGGCACCGGATGCGTAAGCTTCGGCAAGGTTCTCATCCAATTCTAGGGCCAGGAGGGCTTCTTCCCGGGCCTTGGGATATGCTTCTGAGGGCTGGATAAAATAATAACTTGCCAGCATATTGTAAGCATCGGCCAATCCTGAATGGGCCAGAGCATAGGTCGGATCCGTTTCGATGGCCTGCTCAAAAAGTTCTTTTGCCCTCATCAGGTCCTCTTCCGATCTCTTGTTCCACAAAGAACGGGCTCTTAAAACAAGCTGATAAGCCTCCGGATTGACCGGGCGTGTTAGAGACAGACGGGCCTGTTCGGCCGGAGTCACGATGATCTTGATCTCACGAGCAATAGCCCGCGCAAGCTCACTCTGTAACGCAAGGATGTCTCGGAGGTCCCTATCGTAGCTATTGGACCAAATATTGCGGTCCGTCCTCGCTTCTATCAGCTGCACATTCACTCGGACTCTTTGCCCAGAAACCATGACCGAACCCTCCACGACCGCATCGACACCCAGTTCTCTGGCAATCACCGGCAAAGATTTTGTCGTCTCTTTGTATTGCATGACCGAAGTGCTCGAGATCACTCGCTCCAATGCCTCTATCTGAGCCAGGTTTGAAATCAAGGCCTCTGTCATTCCATCGGACAGGTATTCCTGAGTCGAAATTCCGGATAAATTTTTCAGAGGAAGGACAGCAATGGAATCCAGTCTTTGTTGTCCCCCTTTGAACAGACCAGGATAATAAAACAGCCCAATGATCACCAGGGCAACCACCAAAAAAGCCAAAATCGCGATCAGAGGAATCTTGTTACCCTTGAATTTTCCAGCCCCTTCTTTTTTTCTCCCGATTCTAAGGGTTCTGGTCGTAGTAAAGCTCTTCTCGATATCGACAATAGTTGCAAGGAGTGCCTCAGCCGTTGGATATCTCTTGTTTTTATCCTTCTCCATGCACTTGAGGATCATCTGGCTAATTTCGATTGGAATTTGATCGTCGATTTTCCTCGGATTCGGAGGCTGTTCGGTCCTATGTTTCAAAATCACGCTCAAAGGAGTTTCGCCCTGAAAGGGGACTCTTCCTGTAAGCATCTCGAAAAGGATAACACCCAGAGAGTATATATCGGACCGATGGTCAACATCGACACCTTCCACCTGTTCTGGAGACATGTATTCGGGTGTTCCGATGATCATCCCTGTTTCTGTAATGCTTTTGGTGCGGATGGATCGGGCTATGCCGAAATCCATGATCCTCGCATTTCCATCGCTGTCTACCATGATATTCTGGGGTTTGAGATCTCTGTGGATTACACCGAGTCTATGGGCTTCAACCAAGCCTTCGCAAACCTGCTTGGCAATGGATATGGCTTTGGTTTTTGAAAGTTGGCCAACGCGTTTTATCAAGCTTTTCAAATTTTCGCCCGGGACGAATTCCATGGTTATGAATGGCGTTTTTTCCTCTTCACTCAGATCATACATCCGGCAAACGTTCCGATGAGATACTGTTCGAGCTAATTTCAGTTCATTCCTGAATCGCTCGATCGTTTTTTCATCCCCTGCGATCTCGGGTGCGAGCACTTTCAAGGCCACTTTTTCACCGATCTTTCGGTCGAAGACTTTGTACACAATGCCCATCCCTCCCTCCCCGAGTTCCTCGATTACTTCATACCTTTCCCCAAAAACACGTCCTCTTTTCAGTCTTTTCCTCGGGGAATGGAGAGTTTTTGTCGGGGATTCTTGGTCAGGAGAACTGGGAGTAAGCGATGTTCCGCAGTTGCTGCAGAACCGACTCGCCTGGGTGTTGTCAAAATCGCATTGAGAACATTTCATCGGATCGGATTTTTTGTCATTCAAGTATAACTCTTTAACTCCATAATTAAAAACGAAAATCGCACATTTCTGGTCACGACCTTCAACAAATCGCTTACATTATATGACGTACGATTTTGGATAGGAGTTGCCTGTAAGCGGTAAATAACATAACGTCGCTGAAGATTATGCAGGGGCTTGTGCTAGAAGGAATAGGTGATTCCGATAACTCCATTCAGACTGCTTATAGAATCCGGCTCTGCAAAAATCATCACGTATCTGAGGTCAAGTCTAATCCCGAAATTAGGGCTGGCCAAAAGTTGAATTCCCGCCCCTATATTGGCAAGGGGGTCGATGGATTTCTCAGGCGCCAAAAAATCCACTTCGAATCCATATTTCGTGGTGTAGAATTCGTCTTTTGCAAGGATCTTGTCCAGTCCTCCACCCAAGATGAGATAAGGTTTGACGTTACCTTTGAGGAATCGATAGATAAAATTAAGAGTGATTGTATGATGTTTGGAGGAATCGATCTCGACCTCATCTTGATCAGATGGATCCACAAGCGTTACCTTGGATGAGAGGGTGTATCGCCAACCGAGCTCCAGGGCGATATTATCTTTCAAATAGATCGCAAATGCGGCGCCAAAATTGGGGGGAGTATGAGCAGGGGTCACCGGAAAATCATTTTCGCCGAGGATATAGTCTCCTTCAGAGCCATACTGGAGAACATGGTTCATTCCCACGAATAGGGACACCTGGTATTTTTCGGCAAGGGCTGGCTGCATCAATAAAATGATAGATACGAATCCGAAGAGAAGAGTTTTTGCTTTGTTTACAAATTTGATCCTAATTTTCATTTCTGCCTCTTGTCTTTTTTCAGTCTAAAAAGAATTATAGTACGCGACAAGAAAAAATGAAAGAATCAACCTTGTAAAAAAAACTTACACAGGGGTGAGAAGATCTATTGTCGAAGCTATCCGCAGCATCCTCAGGGAGACATCATCCAACAAGAAATTGGGATACACTAAGCCCAATCCTGAATCCGGATTCGGGCTGATAAATGCGAATCAAGCAGCAAAAAGAGCTCGAACCTTCAAATGAAAAATACCCACAGCTTTTCTTTTTTGCCTTTTTTTTATGTCATGCAAAACAATAAAAACCCGAATAAACTCATGATGCTGTTTATATGGAATCTGCTAATACAGGGCCAAAATGGTTAATGATGTCATAGAGTGACAAAGCCGTTTTTATTTTTTATAATGGTTGAGGTATCAGCAGATATTCCCATCACCACAAAAAAAGGAGGTGTGATGAAAGCCTATTTTAGACCTATCAAACGCAGGGAATTTATCAAAAAAAGCATGGCAGGGGGAACCTTTCTTGCTACGGTTCCGCTCTGGAAGCTATTCTCCTATTCCCTTCCTCCCCCTGATCTAACTTCGAATCTGCCGATCGATCTGGATAAAGAAACTCTTGACAAACTCCTCGCCATCGCTTTGCAAAACGGAGGAGAATTCGCCGAGGTCTATGTGGAATACAATGTCTCTAACAGCATCGGTTTGGATGAGAACAAAATCCGAGCTGCCACACGCGGTGTCGATATGGGAGTGGGTATCCGCGTTCTGCAGGGAGAAAAAACGGGCTATGCTCATACGGATGACCTGAGTCCGGAAAAACTTGAGGAAACAGCACGGATTGCAGGCCTTATCGCATCAGGAAATAGGAAGGAGCAATCCATCAGCCTAAAAGAAAGAGACATCCCTAATTATTACCTTGTCAAAACTTCACCGGATAGCATTATCCCCCAGGATAAGGCCAAACTTCTCTGGAAAGCCAATTCAGTCGCCCGGGAATATGACAAGAGGATCAACCAAGTGGGCGTCGGTTTCGGCGATATCAATAAAAAAATCATCATCGCTAACAGTGAAGGCATTTTTGTCACCGATCATCAAACGATTTCTCGATTGAGCGTAAGCGCAAGCGCTCTGGAAAACGGGAGAAGAAGCAGAGGATATGCCTACAAAGGCGGAACTCTGGGTTACGAACACTACGACCTCCAAATCGCAGAAGAGATTGCCAAAGAAGCGGGACGGGTTACCATGGCCATGCTCCCCGCTGAAGATGCACCGGCTGGCGAGTACCCCATCGTTCTAGCTAAGGGAGATTGTGGAACCTTTTTCCACGAGGCAATCGGACACAGCCTGGAAGGAGACGGCGCCCGGAAGAAGACCACCTGTTTCTGGGACAAAAAAGGAAAAACGATCGCCACCAAGATGGTTTCTCTTGCCGATGACGGGACCGTTCCCGGTGCCCGAGGAAGCATCAATGTGGACGATGAGGGAACACCCGGGCAGAAAAACATCTTGATCGAAAATGGCCTTTGCACGGGTTTTCTCTATGACAATCTCAACGCCAAGCTGATGGGTACGCAATCCACAGGTAACGGACGCCGGGAATCTTACCAGCATTATCCCATTCCCCGCATGACTAACACCTATCTGATGGCAGGCAAGGACGATCCTGAAGACATCCTCAGATCTGTCAAAAAAGGTATTTATATCGCAAAAATCGGGGGAGGAAATGTATCCCCGACCACAGGAAGGTTCGTTTTCAGCGTCCCAGAGGGCTACATGATCGATAGCGGCAAAATCACCACCCCTCTCAAAGGTATCCAGTTGATGGGGAACGGGCCGGACGTCCTGATGAACATCACCATGGTTGCCCCGGATCTCGAAATTTGGGGTGGTGGAACATGTGGGAAGGACGGGCAGGGAAAACCCGTCTCGGATGGAAATCCCACTTTGAAGGTTGCCAAAATCACCATCGGTGGGGCAAAAGTCCAAGGATAATAGGAGAAAAGAATGAGTCATAAAGACATCGCCGAAAAGGTTGTCAAGGAAGCCTTGACATTGGGTGTGGATGAAGCGGAAGCCTATCTAGAAAGCAGCCGCGAATTCAATCTCGAGGTCCGAAATGGGGATGTGGAAACCGTTAAACAATCCGCAACAAAGGGGATCGGTCTCACGGTTTATAAAGACAATAAATTCGGTTTCTCCTACACATCCGACCTGTCTTCTGAATCTTTAAGGGAGTTCACCAAAAGAACGATCCAACTTGCGGAGGTGGCCGATCCCAAATCATGGAATGGGCTGCCCGATTACGGACAGGAAGAAAAACAGTGGGACATGGATCTGTGGGATCCTTCCATCTTTGAAATCGAAAACAGCAAAAAAATCGATACTGCTAAAAAGGTGGAAAAGAGTGCCTTGGCCTATGATAAAAGGATTACCAAATCGTACGGAGCCAGTTTCAGCGACGGGGAATCCGAAACCATCATCGTCAACTCAAAAGGAATTTCCCGAAGCTGTAAAACGACTTCTGTGGGATTCGGGGTGTCGGTGATCGCAGGGGAAGGCAATAACATGCAATCGAGTGGGTGGAGCAGTACCAAAAGGCACTTCAAAGATCTTGAAAACATCGAGTCTGTAGCAAAAAAGGCAGGAAGACGGACAGTGGAAAAACTGGGAGCAAAGCCGGTCGCAACAACAAAAGTGCCTGTCGTTGTCGACCGTTATGCAGCGGGTGCATTCTGGTATGGACTCCTGTTTGCCATGGATGGGGACAGCGTGTTCAAAAAAACGACATTTCTTACCGATTATCTCGGCAAACCGGTGGCCTCAGAACTGATCACCATCGCAGATAATCCTACCATTCCACGCCATATGGGATCCGTACCGTTCGACGGAGAAGGGAAGATAACAAAAGAAAACACGCTCGTTGCAAACGGCATCCTCAAAATGTTCATTTATGATTCGATCACCGCACGTAAAGCCGGGGTTAATGTCAACACCATCACTCAGCGAGGGGGATACAAAAGCTCTCCCTTCGGAAACTTTTTGAACGTCATTGTCAAAAACGGGAACATCAGCCGTGAAAAAATCATAGAAGGAATCGTAGATGGGTTTTACGTCACAGGCCTGAGAGGGATCGGAACAGACATCCCTACCGGAAACTACTCTGTCGGCGCTTCGGGATTCTGGATCAAGAACGGCGAAATCGCCTTTCCCGTGGATGGCGTCACTCTCGGCGGAAACACGGCGGAAATCCTGAAAAATATCGTACTGGTTGCGGACGATTTGGATATGCGGGGGAATCTGAACAGCCCGTCTTTCAAAGTGTCGGAATTGGCCGTCGGAGGGAAGTAATAACGTTTATTGTTTGATATAAACGTTTTTGTGTTCGGCTCTCATCCAGCCTCCATTCTGATAGAGCCATATATGGAATTCGGTTCTGGGAATGATCCGGTTTTTCATTGATGCAATCCGTTCTTCATCCGAGGGGACTCTTTCTTCATCGTCCTGATTTGTTTCGTACTGCCCGATGTATTTGTTGACAAACTCGGGTTCAATCGAATAAGCCAAGATTTCTACCACAGCTTTTTTATTCGACCTGTCGATCTTTTTGATATCCAGGAGCTCTGCATTGAAAAAATACTTGATGTAAGGCTTCCGGGAGCCGAGATGTTGCACCATTCTGGGATCTATTCTTGCGATCTGGGAATACAGCTTTTTCATAAGACGGAAAACCCGATTCATCCGATCGGTCCGGATATCTTCCGGCAAGGCTTCTTGAGAAAAACAATCTATAAGAGTGTCTCTTTCCGAGGGAGTGCTGAACGAAGTCACAAAATTGTAATCTTCATAAAACTCTGAGATCTCCAGCGGAACGGATAGGGGATTTTGAAGAATCATAATTACCAAAGCTGTCATCAAGCAAGTTTTGCGCTTTCCTTCAGTCATGATACCTGACCTCCCCAGTGTTTCACATCCGATATTTAAACTGAGAAAAGGAAGCTATCGTTGCATGGGGAAAGGGATGGGTTAGTTGGCAAAATAGCCGGCTCGATAAGAAACCTGATGCCCAGCCCTTTTCACTCGGACTTCGATTTGCTTGAATTTCCCATCCGATTTGTATTCAGAAGGAGAATAATAGAGAAGGTAATAGTTTTCAGATGCCTCCACAGCTTTGCGCATCAAAAAGTCAGGGTTCATGGAACTTTCAGAGAATCCACCAGTCGCATTGGACATTTGTCTGAATGCAGAAAAAATATCTTCGGAGTGTTCTTCAAAATGGACTCCATATTTTTCCCTGGGAGGATTTGTAAGGTACAAAAAATGGATGGCGATGGATGAGTCCGCATAGGCTTGTTCGACTTTAGCCACATCGAAAGTCACTTCTCTTCTGTAAAAACTCATAATTTCGGTCAGTTTATGGACGATGTCAGGCCGGTCATTTAGTATTGATATCGTTTGATCCAGTATTCTGGGCTCGATCTGGGGAATGAATTCTTTCTGGTAGAACATAAAGACATACTTCTGTCCAACGCTGTCTTTAAGATATTCAGTAAAGCTCAAGAGCTTTTTTTGGTCAACTGTTCTAATGGAATCGAGTTTGGAAAGAAGGACCGAGTACATTTCTATTTGCTCCTCCAATGACAATCCCCTGGTTATGTCACTTCCAGAATCATCGAGAGCCGTAATTTCTGATTCCCCACCTGTTGTGGGATTGAGGGCAGCAGATAAGGAACTTGCAACGGCGGCAATATCATCGATGATCGATTTGTACTCTGAACTGCCTACCAAGGTATCTTTCCGGATGATTTCGACAAGTTGCTTGATCACTTTGTTTTTTGGCATGATCTCGAAAGTCTTGCTCTTCATCCTGTAGGTTTTCATCGGCGTCACGATCACCAGATTGTCACTGGGAACAATAACGTTTTGAATAAAATAATCTATGGCTTGCTCAATCCTTGGATCGAATTCTGTGATCTCGAAAAAAAGATAAAAATTCCGGCGGGTTTCAGGTGTAAATCTCCTCTTCTCTTCACTCCGCTCGACGTTTCTTTTATTAATCAGATAGACGGCTTCGATCTTTTGAGGGATTCCGTCCTCAAGAACTTCAAAATCATCGATGTTGAGATCTCCAACGAATGTATCTCCTTTAAAAACCCTGACAGGAACCTCTATGTTTACGACAAAGGATTCTTCTTGGATTTCTTGAGAAAATACAGAAAAACTAAGCAATAGGATACAAACGAACAAGCATGGGGTTTTCATCGTCTTACCTTCTTATTTTAAAGCAAAATGAGGCAAATGATAAGCAATATCTTCAGGATTGATCGGGGGAAAACCGCTATTTCCCGGTTTGCATCAAAAACTTTTGTGGGTCCGAATCAAGATCTAAATAATTGTCCGCATCTTCTATTAGCTTTTGGGAGCTGGATTTCCCGAAGGCCATCACCTCCACATAACAACCGAGAGCATGTTTCAAATGCCTGACAAGAGGGATAAAATCTCCATCTCCGCTTACCAAAACGACGGTATCGAGCTTGGGGGCCAACTCGATCAGATCCATGGCGATCCCGATGTCCCAGTCTCCCTTTTTTGCTCCTCCATAAAAAATCTGCAGGTCCTTTTGTTTGACTTCATATCCCAAGTTTTTTAATGCATCGAAAAAATTCACTTCATCCTTGACATCGGCCCGAATAACATAGGCAATAGCCCGAATGAGGTTTCTCCCTTTAATGGCTTCCTTGAGAATAGCCCGGAAGTCGACTTTAGATTTGTAGACATTTCGGGCTGAGTAGTACAAATTTTGAACATCCACAAACACTCCAACCCGTTGTTCTTTATATAGATTTACAACTGCTTTTTTTGACATATAAACTCCTGTGGCATTTTAAGATTACCAGAGCCCCTCCCAATTGTCAAAATTATAGGGGGGGGGAGGTCCTCAAAAAAAATTGACTAAAAGGGGGAGGAGTGCTATATTCCTGATTCATCTACGTCAAAAAACAAGGTTAAGATAAGCGGGCTCAAATGAAGAACGGTCTCCAAATCCCTCTCTCTTTTTCCCTGATAATCCTGCTCTCTGTTTCCTGTGCAGAGAATCCGACGTTCGCCCGGGAAAACAGCCTCCAAAGCTTTTTCAGCAAAAATGAAGTCACGATAGCTATCACAGATTCTGGCTTAGGTGGGCTTTCTATCCTGGCCGATGCCGTGGAAAGATCGACAAATTGGAAAAGTTTCAAGAAAATAAATTTTATCTATTACAACGCATTATTTTCGAACCAAGGCGGTTACAACACGCTTGGAAGCCATCGAGAAAAGGTGTTAATATTCGATAGTGCCTTGAAGAGTCTGGAAGCCTCCTTCTCTCCAGATTTGATCCTCGTCGGGTGCAATACCCTCTCTGCTATCTATGAGGATACAAATTTTTCAAAACTGACAAAAACACCTGTGAAGGGAATTATCGAAACAGGAGTGAATTTGGCCTCCGAAGCGCTCAGGGCCCATCCGGATTCTAGAATCATCATGTTTGCTACTCAAACGACCGTCGCCCAAAACACGCATAGGGATCAACTTCAAAAAAAGGGATTTCTCCCCGAGAGGATCGTGTATCAAGCCTGCCCAGAACTGGCACAACTCATCGAGACGAACTACAAGGGAGACGAGACTGAAATGCTGATTTTTGCCTATGTGGATGAAGCCCTCCAGAAAATCAAAGACCGCAGCGCCAATTTGCTCGTGAGCCTCAATTGCACACATTATGGGTTTTCCCTAGATCTCTGGAAAAATGCCTTTCGTAGCCTCGGCCGAGAGCCTGTAGAATTTCTGAATCCCAATCCCAGGATGAATGATTTTTTGTTTCGCCCTCAATATCAGGATCGATTCAGCAAAACGGATGTTTCGGTCCGGATAGTGTCTTTGGTCGAAATCGGAAAAGAGAAGGTGGAGTCTCTAGGATCATTCCTCAAACCGCTTTCCCCACAGACAGGCGAAGCTCTTCAGAAGTATGAATGGAAAAAAGACTTATTCCAGTGGGAAAACTTCCTGAAAAACCAGAATTAAATTCTTCGAAGAAAGACTATTTAAATTATTCAGATAATCTCGACTGTGTGGGTTCCCTCGACTAATTCACCGATTTCCCACGCCTTCTGTCCGAGCCCGGACAACAAGGTTAAGGTTCGGCCAACACTTTTGGGACTGAGGACCAGCACCATGCCCACCCCCATGTTAAACGCACGGAACATCTCGGTCTCCTCTATGTTGCCGCGTCGTTGGATTTTCTTGAAAACCGGGGGAATGGGCCATGAATCCTTGACTATTCGGGCTTTTATTCCTTCGGGAAGCGCTCTCGGGATGTTATCATAGAAACCACCACCCGTGATATGGGACATGGACTTGATATTCACCTTTTTCAGAAGAGAAAGGATAGTCTTTGCGTATATCCTTGTCGGTCTGATCAATTCTTTTCCCAGTTCTCCTTTGATCTCCTCGGGAGGGAAAAGCTTCCGAACCAGCGAATACCCGTTGGAATGGAGCCCGCTCGAAGCCAATCCTATCAATCGGTCTCCAACCCGGCATCGGCGCCCATCGATGATTTTCTCACGGTTTACCAAGCCGACACAAAACCCGGCCAGGTCGAATTTATCCTTGGCATACATTCCAGGAAGCTCTGCCGTCTCCCCACCAATCAAAGCACAGCCGGCAATTTGGCAGCCTTCGGTAATGCCCAACATCAAGTTATAGAGTTTTTCCTTGTCCAATTTCCCGCAGGCGATATAATCCAGAAAAAACAGAGGTTCAGCTCCTACGACAACCACATCGTCCACACACATGGCTACAAGATCGAGGCCTAGGGTATCGTATTTGCCCATCATATCTGCGATCAATAATTTTGTGCCGACTCCATCCGTGGATGAGACTAAGACCGGGTCTTTCATCGTTTTGATCCGGGGCTTGAATAATCCGCTAAATCCCCCGATATCCCCCAATACTTCCGGACGGATGGTTTTTTTTAGAAGAGGTTTTATTTTTGCAAGGAATGCATCCGCTTCATCGATATCGACTCCAGCTTTTTTATAGGTTATTCCAGACATGACTTTCACCCTATCCTTGAGGGTATTCCTTTTATAGCACCCCACTCATGTCAAGTCAACATTACGGGGTTAGACTGAGTATTGCACCCACACAAGATCTATCTTAGACTAGCGTTTTTGACCCCAAAACCTTA
>CAZIDF010000037.1:0-33252 GCA_964538085.1 uncultured Eubacteriales bacterium
GTCTGTGTCAAACAAATCCAAGATCCCGAGATCCCAGCTATTAAGTTTAGATTGGATGCAGAGGGTAAAAAAGTCGTCCCACCGGAGGGAATACCGCCAGTGATAAACCCCTATGATGAACAGGCGGTGGAACTGGCTATCAGGATCAAGGAACAGCACGGGGGGCAAATCACCATCTTGGCAATCGGAGATGACAGTACATCCTCTGTGGTGAAACATGCTCTGGCCATGGGAGCTGATAAGGGTATTCTTCTGAAAGATCCGGCTTTCGAGGGCTCAGACAGTTTTGGGACAGCCTATATCCTGAGTCGAGCGATTCAAAAAATAGAGGAATTCGATCTTGTGTTGTGTGGAAGACAAGCCGCTGATTGGGATGAGGGACTGGTAGGTTCGATTCTGGCCGAAAACCTTGGCTTACCTCTGATCACACTGGTAGAATCTGTCGATCTCATCGAAGGCCGATGGCATGTGAAACGTGTGATCCTCGACGGTTACCAGGTTTTTGCCGTTCCTCCACCCGCTGTTCTCACCGTGAGCCATGAATTGGGCCCACCCCGATTGCCTTCAGGATGGGGAATCATAACAGCATCAAAAAAAGAAATTCCTGTCTGGAATGCCAAATTTGTCGAGGCCGACACAACCCAAACCGGAGCGGATGCCTCGTGGAAAAAACTAGACAGTTTATCTATCCCTCAAAGAAAAAGAAAATGTGAAAAAATAGAAGGGGAAAAACCTGAAACGGCTGCAAGTCTGTTAGCAGAGAAATTGAGGAGGGCAGGGGTCCTATGAAAGGGATCTTGATCTTTGGCGAACTAAAGGATGGGCAAGTCACATCTGTCACCCTAGAGCTGATTGCCACGGGAAAGAAGCTCAGCCGGACACTTGATCAGCCTCTCGAGCTTGTGCTCATCGGAGAGAACCTCGAAAAGGCTGCAGAAAGGATCGCCAACTTTGGAGTGGACAGAGTCTTGAAGGTCCAAGGTCAGGCTCATGCGGAGTTGCACCCGGAGCGTTTGGTTTCCATCCTCAACCAAGTTTGTGAAAAAACCGATCCGAAAATCATCCTCTTCGGTCAGACAGATATGGGACGCGACGTCGCTCCTCGATTGGCCGCAAAGTTGGAAGCGAGTGTTTGTGCGGACTGTGTTTACCTTGCATATAACCAAGAAAAAAAAGAACTTATCCAAGCCAAACCCGTCTATGGAGGAAACGCCTTAGCTCAGTGGAATACAGCAGATGATCGACCCCATGTCGTGACGATGCGTCCCCGATCGGAAAAACCGGCAGAGCCAGAGCCCTCAAAAAAAGGAAATATCCAGTCTATCCCGATCGAAATCGACGAGGGGCAGATCAGGAGCCAACTGAGGGAGACAGTCCATGAACGGGACAAAGGAATAAACCTCGATGAAGCGAAGATCATCGTGGCCGGAGGAGGAGGGGTCGGCGGGAGCGAAGGTTTCGGCTTGATCCAAGAGCTGGCAGATGCGCTTGGCGCAGCGGTTGGCACCACTCGGGTACCCTCGGATGAAAATTGGATGCCCAAAAGTCTGGAGATCGGTCAAACAGGTCATATGGTGAGCCCAAACCTGTACATCGCTGTGGGTATCTCCGGAGCACCCCAACATCTGGCCGGATGTTCCAATTCAAAAACGATTGTCGCCATAAACAAGGACCCAGAAGCCCCCATCTTCGACATGGCAGACTTCGGGATTGTCGGGGACTACAGGGAAGTTTTGCCCGCTCTTATCGAAAAACTGAAGAGGTTAAGGGAATAGTGGCTTAAAAAGTCACGAATTTTCTGAACTCTGAAAGCCGTTTCCTTACCTGGGGGAAAGTCAAAGACTTGAAGCGCTCGATCCCGAAGTCTTCGATGGCAAAGGAGGCCATTACGCTCCCATAGACTGCGGCTTTTCTCAGCTCCTGATTATTCACTTTTTTCACAGAGTCCAAATAACCCAAAAATCCCCCAGCAAAACTGTCTCCGGCTCCTGTGGGGTCGACGACCTTTTCGCAGGGATGGGCCAAAACACCAAAAACAGAGTCCTGCCCCAACATCAATGCTCCGTGCTCGCCTTTTTTTATAACGACATAGGAAGGCCCCATCTCCTGTATCTTTTTCCCGGCTTTAAAGAGGTTAATTTCTCCGGTAAGGAGTTTGAGCTCTTCGTCATTACAGAAGAAAAGATGGCATTTTTTGAGCACGCGCAAAAGAGTGGCTCTGTTGTTCTCGATCCAGTGCGTGATCGTGTCCATGGCCATCCACTGTGGATTTTTGAACTGAACGCGGATATCTTCCTGCAATTCAGGGTGAATATTGGCCAAAAAGACGAATTCTGACTCCAGAAAAGAAGGAGGGAGCTGAGGCTTGAAGTTGGCGAAAACATTCAGTTCCAGCTTCATGGTCGTTCTTTGGTTGGGATCATGGCCGTAGAGTCCTTCCCAGTGAAATGTCTTTCCCTTGGCAAACTCCAGTCCCTGAATATCGATCTTTCTTTTTTTGAAAAGCTCGATGGTTTCCCGGGGAAAATCCTCGCCCACGACTCCGACAATTTTTGGGGAGGTGAAATAACTGGCCGCAAGGGAACAATACGTACATGACCCGCCGACGATCTTTTCTTTCCGAACCTCTGGGGTTTCAATTGTATCGAAAGCCAGGGACCCGACGATCACGAGGCTCATGAGATATAATCTCCGATTAGGTGTCGCAGTTTCTGTTTTATCTCTCGAGGGATAAGTTCAGGGGAGGTGACGATGCAGTCTTTGAGCGCTCTGGAACAGTCACAGGCTTCTCCCCTATCGACAGGGAATCTTGCCAGGGCCCCTTTGATGATGCCCTTGGCATTATGGATATTGTGGCGCATGTTTTCGAGGATCAATTCCACAGAGACGGACTCCTCTTCCTCATGCCAGACATCGTAGTCTGTGACAAGACTCATGGTGGCATAACAAATTTCGGCCTCACGACACAGCCTGGCCTCTGTAACACTGGTCATTCCGATGACATCGCAATCCCAGGAACGGTAGATTCGAGATTCCGCTTTGGTGGAAAAAGCCGGTCCCTCGATGCAGATGTAGGTGCCTTTCGGATGAACCCTCATCCCTAGGCTTTCTCCCACCTGGAAAAGGAGTTGGGACATTTCCGGGCAAACAGGATGAGCGAATCCGACATGGACGGCTATCCCCTCTCCAAAAAACGTGTTTTTTCTCTTGGTCCTATCAAAAAATTGGTCTGAAAAAACGATATCTCTCGGTTTGATCTCTGGCTTCAAGGAACCGACCGAATTCACAGAAATGACTCTCGTCACACCCAGCATCTTGAATCCATAGATGTTGGCTCGATAGTTGATCTCCATGGGAAGAAGACGGTGCCCTCGGCTGTGCCGCGAGAGGAAAGCGATCCTCTTTCCCTCGAGATTTCCGATCACATAAGAATCCGAGGGTTTTCCGAAAGGAGTATCGATGGCTCGTTCCTCCAGATCCTCGATTCCATCGATCTCGTACAGCCCGGTTCCTCCAAGAATACCGATTTCTGCCTGAAGAATTTTCTCACTGTTTTCTGTTGTCATTGCACCTCCTCGCCAGTTCTATCACGACCGAATCCTGTTAAGCTGCCCGGAGCTTCGATGAATTCGAGATATGATATATAATTTATCCATAGTCAAGTCAAGCTAAGCAGGTAAGCATTTGAGTTTTGGGAGGGATTCCGGTATCCTAATGACCAGAGGTAAAAAGAAAGATGGACGTCCTTTCAGATCTAGGCCCTGTTTGCGACATCTTGCTGGCTGCAAAAAGCGTCTGTTTGCTCACGGGGGCGGGGATTTCTGCAGAATCGGGAATCCCAACGTTCAGGGGCAAAGAAGGCCTGTGGAAAACATACAGAGCCGAACAGCTCGCCACACCCATGGCGTTCATCCAAGATCCCAAATTGGTATGGGAATGGTATGACTGGCGGAGAGGGATCATCGCTTCAAAAGATCCGAATGCCGGGCACTTGGTGCTTGCCGAATGGGAAGAGCTTTTCTCCGATTTCACATTGATCACACAAAACATCGATGGGCTCCATCAGCGGGCTGGCTCTCACAATGTCATAGAGCTTCATGGAAACATCTGGAAACACAGGTGCATCGATGAAAACACCATCATAGAAAATCATGATTTCCCGCTCAAAAAGATCCCCCCACACTGCGAAAAATGCGGCGCCCTCCTGAGGCCGCATGTGGTTTGGTTCGGGGAATCGCTCGACGGTTCCATCCTTCACAAATCCTTCCAGTTGAGCTCGAGCTGCGATGTGATGTTTTCGATCGGGACTTCGGCGGTTGTACAACCTGCAGCATCCCTTCCGCTGAGTGCGGCACAAGCGGGAGCAAAAGTGATCGAGATAAACCCGGATCCAACTCCTCTCACAGGCACTGCCGACTTTTCATTCCGGGCAAAATCCGGAGAATTCCTTCCTGTCCTGAACGAAGAACTCAAAAGCCGGATCAATATGAAAAAGGACCAAAACACATGAAATATATCTATATCGATGCATCCTCCGGTGTGAGCGGAGATATGATCCTGGGTGCACTTTTGGATCTCGGGATTGCGCCTCAGGCCTTTCAAAAGAAAATGGCCGAGCTGAAGCTGCCTGTGGAAATTACGGTCAAACAAGTCAAAAGAGTATCCCTGCGCGGCTTAAAAGTCGATGTCCAGGTCAAATCAAAGAAAAAAATCACCCGTAAGTGGTCTGATATCCAAAATATCCTTCAAAAAAGCCTCATGTCTGCGGATATCAAAAACCGGGCAATGGATATCTTCAAAAGGTTGTTCCAAGCCGAAGCCCATGTCCATGGCCGGAAATTCGACGAAACCCATCTCCATGAAGCCGGCGCCGACGACGCGATCATCGACATCGCCGGCAGTTGCTGGCTAGTAGAGGAATTGGGCATACAAAACTTTTATGCCTCTCCTCTGAATCTCGGACGAGGATGGACAAAAACATCCCACGGCATTCTTCCCGTTCCGCCTCCTGCCGTCGGTGAACTACTCAAAAATATTCCGGTCTACTCTGCACACGTCGACAAAGAGCTTGTCACCCCGACCGGAGCGGCTATTATCTCTACTCTGGTTACAAAATTCCTCCCCTTTCCCGAGCTTTGTTATCAGAAGATCGGATACGGAGCCGGAACAAAAAATTTCCCCGATTTTCCGAATATCCTGCGCATTTTTTTCGGGGAAGAAGGAGATATGAAACCCGAAAGAAAAATTTTTATGATCGAGACCAATATCGATGATGAGAATCCCCAAGTATTGGGCCATTTCCTGGATTTAGCCATGAAAAAGGGTGCTTTGGATGTTTTTTTTACTCCGGTTTTCATGAAAAAGAACCGGCCTGCGACAAAATTGACCATCCTGGCAGAGCTTGGTAAAATAGATGCTCTCATCCGGACAGTTTTCCTGGAAACCAGCACCATCGGAGTCAGATATTATCCTGTCTGCCGGAGAGTGTTGGAGAGAAAGATTCAGAAAGTCCACGTCCTCGGAACAGAAATTCCGCTGAAGGTGGCTCGGCTTGGTGAAAATGAGATCAATATTCAACCCGAATTTTCCGCTTGTCAGAAGGCGGCCAAAAAAGCCGACCGGCCGTTACGAGAGATTATACATCTTGCTTTAAAAGAGTATGAAAAAACCAAAAATTGAACAAGGAGTCCATGGAGATAAATGTCGGAAAAGTCCAAAGAAAAAAAAGCTGATCTAAAAAAAATCGAACATGGAGTCAAAGCCATCCTGGAAGGGATAGGAGAAGACCCCCTTCGGCCCGGGCTTAAACAAACACCCGTCCGTGTGGCTGCGATGTTTTCGGAAATATTGGGAGGAAACAGAGAGGATCCTGCCAAACACCTGAAGGTAACTCTGGGAGATAAACATGATGAGATGGTCTTGATCAAAAACATCCCTCTCTACTCCATGTGCGAGCACCATCTTCTCCCCTTTGCAGGGGTGGCACACGTGGCTTACATCCCCAAAGCAGGTAGAATCGTCGGCCTGAGTAAAATCGCCCGAGTCGTGGACGTTCTCTCGCGCCGGCTTCAGGTCCAAGAACGTCTCACCAAGCAGATCGCCGACCTGATCGATGTCCATCTCAAACCTCTCGGAGTGATGGTCGTCATCGAGGCTGAACACATGTGCATGTCCATGAGGGGAGCTAAAAAGCCCAAATCTCTGACTGTCACATCGGCCGTCAGAGGATCTTTCCGGACCAGCAACGCAACCCGCACAGAAGCCATGACCCTGATCAGAGGAGGATTGTCCGGTGGACGAGAACTGTAGGAAATCTTTTTATATCACAACACCCATCTATTATGTGAATGATGTCCCCCACATAGGGCATGCTTACACGACCATCATCGCGGATGCTATCAGCCGGTACCAGAAACTCACAGGTAAAGATGTCTTTTTTCTCACAGGAACCGACGAGCACGGCCAAAAGGTAGAAAAAGCCGCCGCAGAAAAGGGGATGACCCCCATCCAGCTGGCCGACAAAGTTGTTGTCAGGTTTAAAAAACTCTGGGAGGCCTTGCATATCTCATATGATAATTTTATCCGCACCACCCAGCCATCCCACGAACAGGGCGTCCAAAAAATTTTTCAAAAACTGAAGGACAAGGGAGATATCTACAAGGGTCTGTACAAAGGTTGGTACTGTGTTTCTGACGAAACCTTTCTCTCTGAAGATGTGCCATTGGAGGAGGGAGGACACAAGATATGTCCCGATTGCGGTAAGAAAGCCCACATGGTCTCTGAAGAATGCTACTTTTTCAAATTATCGGCTTATCAAGATCAATTGATGGCATATTATCGGAAAAATCCCTTTTTTGTCCGGCCACAAAGCCGGATGAATGAAGTGGTCAGCTTTGTCAAACAAGGGCTGAAAGATCTGAGCATAACCCGCACGACGGTCAAATGGGGGATCTCTCTTCTCGACGATGAAGCCCACACGATCTATGTCTGGTTCGATGCTCTCCATAACTACCTCACCGGTATTGGGTACGATGAGGACACCCAGCTCTTTGACAAGTATTGGCCTGCGGACATTCATCTTATCGGAAAAGATATCCTCAGGCATCATGCCGTCTTCTGGCCAGCATTCCTTATGGCCGCCGGATTTGCTCTACCAGAAAATGTATATGCCCATGGATGGTGGCTCAAGGATGAGACAAAAATGTCAAAATCCAAGGGAAATGTCCTCGATCCGTGGACCATATTGAGTGCCTTCGGACCGGATCCGTTGCGTTATTTCCTGCTGCGGGAGATCCCGATAGGGCTCGATGGCAACTTTTCACACGAGGCTTTTATCCACCGCGTGAATTCTGACTTGGCAAATGATCTAGGGAATCTTGTACAGCGCCTTCTGACAATGATCCACAACTATTTTGGCGGACAGATAATGGCTATGGCGGAGGAAACAGATGCAGACAAAAATCTTCGCCAAGAATTCGAGAGCACAAAAGAAAAAGTGAGCCTGTCCTTCGAAGATTATGCCATCAACAAAGCTTTGGAAGAGATCTGGGTTTACGTCAGCCTTGTGAACAAATACCTGGCTGACCATGAACCCTGGAAATTGGCGAAAGATGAGGCTCAACGGCCAAGGTTGGGGCGCATATTGTATCAAGCAACCTGTGCATTGCGTGGCATCAGTTATTTTGTGTATCCAGTTCTGCCCGAATCATCCCAGAAGATATGGCAATTTCTTGGCGAAAAGAATGCTATCGAGAAAGAATTTTATTCAGAATTGGCATTTTTCAACTTCGAACAGGGCCAAAAAACTCAAAAACCCGAACCCCTATTTCCAAGGGTCGATTTAAAAGATTTCTTGAAAGAGGAGGAAGGCCAAAAGGCATTCTCCATAGAGGAGGAAAACATGGACATCATCACTTTTGATGAATTCAAAAGAATGGATTTTAGAGTCGGAGAGATCATGAAAGCCGAACGGGTAGAGGGGACAGAAAAGCTCGTGAAGATGAAAGTCAACATCGGAGCGGAAACACGGCAGATGATCGGCGGAATTGCAGATACTTACACGCCGGAGGAGTTGGAAGGAAAAAAGGTCATCGTCATCGTTAACCTGAAACCGGCTGTGATACGGGGGATCGAATCCCAAGGAATGTTGCTCGCGGCAGAGGTGGGAGGAAAAGCCATCATTCCCGTTTTTACAGAAGACGTTCCAGCCGGAGCGAAAGTCCGGTAGAGCATGAGACGAAGATCCTTTTTTCAGTCCTGTTTTGGGGCTGTTGCAGGCTTGAATGCCCGCTATCTTTTAGCCAGAACCCATGGATTCTCCACCCGTGGAGTGGATAAATCTGGGACGAATAAAGATGTTTGGGCAAAGGTGATCGGGACCGCTCAGGATGGGGGCATCCCCCATATGGGATGTTTTTGTTCGAACTGCCAGCGGGCATGGGAAGAACCTCAATTCGCCAGGCTCATCTCTTCACTCGCTCTTTTCGATCTCATCGAAAACAAAACCTTTTTTGTCGACGCCACCCCTGACATACGCGCACAAACGAAGTTGGTTTGGGAGGGCATGAGCCCAAAAAAAAGGAAAAAAAGATTTTTGCCTGACGGGATCCTGTTGACCCATGCCCATATAGGTCATTACACGGGACTGATGTTTTATGGATACGAAGCCCAATCTTCCGACCGGCTTCCTGTTTACTGTTCAGAGCGGATGAAGAGCTTCCTTTCAGAGAATGGCCCCTGGAGTCAGCTCGTCGATCGAAAGAACATCGTCACAAAAACCATCCTACCGGAAAATCTTCTGCCGATCACATCACACATTTCCATCTCGGCCTTCCAGGTTCCCCATCGAGACGAATACACCGATACGCTTGGATTTAAAATCATGGGTCCGAAAAGATCCCTCCTGTACATCCCCGATATTCAGAATTGGAAGGTATGGGATCGTTCGATCGTAGAAGAAATCCAAAAGGTGGACATTGCTTTGCTCGACGGAACCTTTTATTCTCCTGAGGAATTGCCCTCTCGTGACTTATCCTCTATAGGGCATCCCTTCATCTCCGATTCCATGAAACTCTTAGGGAAAATCGTTCAAGACAGAAAAAAACAGATCTATTTCACGCACCTGAACCATTCCAATCTCGCCCTGGCTCCCGAGGGCTCTGCACGAAATGCCATGAAAAGGGCTGGATTCGATCTGGCTGAGGAGGGAATGGAATTTTTGTTATGACCGAGGATCGGACAAGGTAGGCAAAAATATTTTAAGCTGGTTAGAGGAAATTGCTCCCTCTCGAATCAATACGGGCTCTTCCCCCGACATATCCACAACCGTCGAGGGAACTTTACCTTTGGTTATCCCTCCATCCACGATGAGATCGACTTTGCCTCCGTACAATTTTTTCGCTTCATGAGGCCTTGAGACCTCCTTTTCTCCTGAGATATTGGCACTAGTCGCCGTGATCGGGAAATGGGCCCGGCTCACCAAAGCCCGAACCCATTTATGGCCGGAAAGGCGCACGCCGATTGTTCCGTCTCTTTGTAACTCAGATGGCACATTTGGGGATGCCTTGAGAATAACAGTCAGCGGGCCCGGCCAATATTCTGAAATCAGCGGCCGAAATGAGGGAGGAATTTCGGACACAACCAGATCCAGCATGGAAATATCAGAAATCATGATTGAGAGGGGTTTTAAAGCTTCCCTTTTTTTTATACGATACACCGCCTGGATGGCCTTTGCAGAGAACCCATTCGCACCCAACCCATAAAATGTCTCAGTCGGATACACGATGATGCCGTCACTCTGCAAGACCTCGACAATCTCGTCGATTTTCTCGACCTCGATGGCATCCGGGGAGATCTTGATAACTTTCGTCTTCATGAAAAGGCCTTAAACTATATTAAAAGACCTATGATGGTTTTGTAAAGGGCTTGACTCATCAGGGAATCTATTCTATAAACAAGAATCGGTGAGAATTTATGGTATTAAGTGGACAATTGACCTTAATTGGAAACACCAGGACCGGAAAATTCCCCTGGAAAGGGGAGGTCTAATCTTGGCATAGATTTTGCATATTTGAAAAACAGAGGTGAGAAAAATGAAAAAAACACTGATTCTTCTGACAGCTTTGATTCTGACGATACCTGGTTTTGTCTTTTCCGATCTCGTTACATTCAAGGTGGGGTATTTCATTCCCCGAGCGCAGTATGAGGTTCGAGCGGATAACCTCTGGTGGATCGAATTCGATCAGATGTCTTTTTCTAAATCCAATTACCAAACCACGAACTTTGGATTCGGCTACGAATATTTCTTTTCCAACAATCTGAGCCTGGTTCTGAATGTGGATGGTTATTCCAAGAATAAATTGGGACAATACCTCGACTATGTGGCCATAGAGGACATCGATGGAGTCTGGGCGTATCCTATAGATGAATTCTATGGTGATTGGATCCCCTCTCATACTTTCAGCGTGTCGATCACCCCATTCCAGCTTTCGGTAAAAATCGCTCCTTTGGGAAGGAGTCAAAAGATCGTCCCCTACATCGGAGGTGGCGTGGGGGTCTATCTCTGGAGCGTAAGACTTTATGGGGATGTGGTGGATTTCAGCGATGAATGGTGGGACTCTGATTATGAAGTCGTTATTTACCCCATCAGGCAGTGGGATGCAAGGGAGGAGAACAAACTCAAAATAGGCTTTCAGGGATTTGCCGGTATCATGGTTCCTCTGGCGAACAGGATTAGCCTGGAAGCAGAATTCAAATACAACTTCGCGATGGCCGATTTCACAGAGGCTTTCGAAGGATTCGAGCGGTTCGATCTCAGCGGATATCAGATTTCGATCGGCATGAACTACTGGTTTTAATAAGAATTATAAGAAACGATTTCTTCCAGACTTTTTCGTCCTCTCGACGCCGGATTTTCATCTGGATAACCCAGGGGAGTCAGGGCCAGAACCCTCACTCTATCAGGAATGTCCAATATGGATTTGACTTCTTTTTCTTCAAAAGCACCGATCCAGCAAGTTCCCAATCCTTCCTCATGCGCCTGGAGCATCAGATGTTCGACAGCGATGGCAACATCCACTGGCCACGATTTCATATAGTTGCCCATTCTTGAATAACACTTATCGGGAAATGCACAAGCCACAACTACGAGCGGGGCCTCGGCAATAAAATTTTGGCCGACGGAAGCTGTAACAAGACGCTTTTTCAAAGATCCATCATTCACAATGATGAATTTCCAGGGCTGAAGATTTTTTCCGGAAGGAGAAAACCGAGCAGCATCCAGCACCCGCTTGAGAGCCTCCTCAGGTATCGGATCGGGCTTGTACCTGCGCACACTGCGCCTCTCCTTGATGATTTCCAATATGCTCATTTCTTCTCCTTTTTTTGTTGATATTTCTGTGCGAGAGCAAGATATCTCTGTTCTTCTTGATTTTTTTTTCTTTTCCGAAAACCCTGGATCAATACCTGGCATTTATTCACAAGCTCGCTTCTGACCAACGTTTCCTGCTCTGGGGTCAAATCCGATTTTAAAGCTTTTTCTAAAGCGTGAACACGAAACCGATCCATCCCCCAAAACTGCCGGGAGAGTTGGTCTTCATGTCCTCCTCGTTTGATGATCAAGGGGGAATCGATCAAATGGATCGGAAACCGATGGGCCAACCGGATGCCCAGGTCATAGTCCTCACATGCAGGCATACTCTCATCGAATTCACCGATGATTTCGAACACTTCCTTTCTGAAGAGGGCGGATGAGAGACTCAATAAACAAAGAGACAAAACCTTATCAAAAATCCAGCCGGAATATTTTCGGTGCTTTTGTTTAGGATTGACCAACACACCATTTCGAATCCAGACTTCTTCTGTATAACAGACCATGGCCTTGGGGAAGGCCTTCACGAAGCTCATTTGCGCTCTCATTTTATTGGGCATCCACAGATCATCCGAGTCCAAAAACGCAATGAAATTTCCGGATGAAAGATGAAGCCCCTGATTTCTTGCCGCACTGACCCCCTGATGCGGTTGACAAAAATATTTTACTTTTTCTCCGAAGGACCGGACGACCTGCTCTGTCTCATCGGACGAGCCGTCATCGATCACCAAGAATTCGAAACAAGGATCTTCCGCGTTATGATGAAAATATTCCTGGTCGAGTACGGATTGGATAGCTTCCGCCAATATCGGAGCCCTATTGTAGGTCGGAATGATAACGCTGATCATGGATGGGTCACGAGATGAAGTGCATTTATTACAAATAATCCAGAAAAATCAGGGGATGTGAGATATGGTTAGCAACGTATGCTCATCGAACGGAATGGTCAACCGTCCCCATACGGTCTGGACCTCCACTTCTCCCGAAAATGCACATTGTGTGGAGGGTTTGTCGAGGACATCATATACCTCCTTCCCAACATCGAAAAAATTTAAAAGCAACGGCAAAGAGAAAATCTTTTCACCCTGCTTGTCGATGTTTTTATCCCCAGGAATGGTCCCCTGGTCGATCTTATAACCAGCAAGGGTCAAGGTGAATTCTATCTTGTCTACCATCAAGTCGAATCTGTTTTTGTTTTTGAACTTCACCTCGAAGTTCAAATCTGCACCTCCCACAGTGAGCGTATTCACCCGAAGCTGGATAAGCTCCAGCTCTGGTGGCCAAAAAACAGGAAATTCTCCTGTGTAAGCTAGGGCAAGTTTTCCTCTTTCCCGTCTCCCATCTGAAAACGTCGCCCAACCCACGAGATTGCATGTGGCATGAAGCGCATCTTCCATCTCTGGAATGGTTCTGAAAAGATTCTTATAAGTGATCTTGACAGGAAACGCCACGAGGGTTTCACCTTTTGCTTCGATCCTGAGGCCATCCTCCAACTCCGTTTGAAGCTGAAGATAATCCTTTTGATCGACAGTGAATCTATATTCGTAGCCAGAGAGAAAATAATCTTTTGAAGAGGAATTCGCGATATTGATATAAAAGACGACGGTGAGGCCGTCCAGGCTGAAATCCCGGATCCCTTTTTCTTTCAATTCCATTTTTAAGTCTTTGGATACGTTGGAAAAGGAAAAATGCGCCATCGTCACAAGAAGAACGACGAGAACTATCGCTTTAAATCTCATTATTTGACTCCATTACGCCACGATGCTTTAGGATACAATATTGCAGCCAAGAGCTCAATAGGGGGCAAGGCTTTCATAAGTTTCATAATTCTTGTAAAATGATGAGAACCTGGAAAAAAGAAAAAACGGGAATTATGAAAGTTATGAAAGCCTATCCCATGAAAAAACTTGAATTGGACTTCCCTCACAAAAAATTTTTTGTCGACATTTTTAGCCAGGATATCTACGCTGTGGGTGGTTTTGTGAGGGATCACATGCGGGAAGACCCATCGGAAGATGTCGATATATTAATCGCACATCACACGGTCGACCAAATCATAAAAAAACTGGCCCCTAACGGCAAAGTCGATGTTGTCGGGAAAAGCTTCGGAGTTATCAAATTCACTATCGACAAAAAAACATACGATATCGCTCTGCCGAGAAAGGACAGGCCTAAACAAGCAAAAGTCCGCAAACACAAGGATTTTATCATCTCTGCTGACCCGAATATGCCTCTCGAAAAAGATTTGGAACGCAGGGACTTTCGGAGCAATAGCATTGCTGTTCGGCTGAGCGATGGAAAAATATTCGATCCCCATGATGGACAGAAAGACATCGAGGAAAAAGTCATCAAACTGACAAACCCCCAGGCATTTCCCGATGATCCTCTCCGCGTTCTTCGAGCTGCCCGTTTCGCATCAATACTGGAGTTTACTGTGGAGCCCCAGATCTACACCATCGCAAAGGATGTCGATCTCAGCGGAATAAGTGTGGAAAGGATTAAGGAAGAACTATTTAAAATAATGCTCCACTCCCGCCGACCCTCTGTGGGATTGAACGAATTGTTCAAGCTCGGCGCCTTGCGCCAGCTTCTCCCCGAACTCTACAGGCTAACACTCTGCATCCAGGATTCTCAGTTTCATCCTGAAAAAGACATCCACGGCCACCACACAGTTTGGGCTCACACATTGCTCACTATTGACCAAGCAAAGAGACTGTCTAGCCAGTTTCGTTTGGACGAACAAAAATCCCTCACTCTACTTTTGGCTGCTCTCTTCCATGATGTGGGGAAACCCGATACGACCCATTGGGAGTTCAAGAGAGGAAGAATGATGATCACGAGCAATGGCCATGATGTTATCAGCGCAAAAATTACAAAAAAAATACTCAGCCGGCTGAAAATCTTTTCTCTGAACAATTATGACTTGAAAAAAATGGTCCCCTCCTTGATCAAGTGTCACCATCGAGCTTCAGAACTCTGGCAAAATCGGGGGATCGTTACCAAAAAAGCATTTAACCGTCTCGCTGCCGACGTGGACGGAGAGATCGAGCTTCTCGTTTATCTCGACGCTGCGGATCGTGCGGGCAGAAAAAAGAGACCCATTCAAGGTTTGGATCGTGAGGGACATTGGTTGCTCGAAAAATTCGAGGAATTGAATGTCTCTAAAGAAACCATTCAACCCTTAATTATGGGACGGAATTTGATCGATTTGGGTGTTTCTCCTGGTCCCCAGATGGGAAAATATCTGAAGAAACTGTATCATATGCAGCTGGACAACGATTTTGAGACAAAAAAAGACGGGCTGATCAAAGCCAAAGAATTGATAAAAAAGGGACTCTCATGAAAATCCTTGTCGCTGGAGGAGCCGGATACATAGGATCCCATACCGTCCTGGAACTGATCGAAGAAGGAATCGAGGTTGTCATCTTCGATAATTTTTCCACGGGAAAACGGGAACTCGTTCCAGGAGGGACGGTTTTTGAAGGGGATTTGCACAATCAATCTGACCTCGAAAAAGTATTTCGTTTACACAACTTCAATGGAGTCCTCCATTTTGCCTCACTTATTCAAGTCGGTGAATCATACATCGATCCGCAGAAGTACTACCGGCACAATCTATTCTCCAGCCTGAATCTTCTCCAAGCGATGCTCCTAGCAAACGTAAAGCATTTCATATTTTCCTCAAGCGCGGCGGTTTATGGGACCCCAGAACAGATCCCCATCACAGAGACCCATCCATTAAATCCTTCTAATCCTTACGGATTTACGAAGTTTTTCGTCGAAAAAATCCTTCAGGATTATGAAAGAGCCTATGGACTAAAGTTCATATCATTGCGGTATTTCAATGCAGCAGGGGCGGATCCTGAAGGCCGACTTGGAGAAATGCACGAACCTGAAACTCACCTGATTCCCAATATTTTATTGTTTCTTTTGGGAGAAAAAAAGGGATTCGACCTTTTTGGGACAGATTTCTCCACTCCAGACGGTACGGCCATTCGAGATTACATCCATGTCACCGATCTGGCAAAGGCTCATGTTCTGGCACTCAAAAAACTCCCTGCGCTGAAGAAAAGTGAATTCATCAATCTGGGTTCCAATAAAGGATTCTCCGTTTTGGAAGTGATCAAAGCGGCGGAAGCTGTTACAGGTCAAAAGATTCCCTATTTTGCCAAACCCAAAAGAAAAGGGGATGTGGATGTGCTCCTGGCATCACGGAAAAAGGCAAAACAACTCCTCGACTGGGACCTGATGTATTCCGACTTGAATACCATCATAGAAACAGCCTGGAATTGGCACAAAAAACAATCCATGCCCAAATAGACTCCTGCAAGGCAAATCCTCCGCAATTTTCAAAGAATTTCTTCGACTAAATTATGTCCTTTTTGATATTTGCAGATAAATTGGCTAGCTCGAGTTTCTTGGAAGGATACAATGTTGTCTTCTGTTCGTAACGAAATATCGTATGCGGCAGTTATCATGATTGACGTTTTTTTTGGATCATTCACGAGCCAAGACCCTCCACCCCACCCTAGCATTAACGGAGGCAAGGAAGCAGCCCATGAAGCGTGGTTAGGTTGGGTCGGGAGTGAACTACTGCAACTGGGTTGCAACGAAGTTGATGTGGTGAGATTGACTCGCCCCGCCCCAACGAAGGATTTGACTCGGCATATGCATAAATGGTATAAATCAAACCTTTTAGGAACAAAAAAGTGAAAAAACAAAAAAATAACGTCTGTATTATACTGGCGATTTTCCTGATGATCACGCTGTGGAATTGTTCCAGCAATCGAAAACCCAGGATAGAGACCCCAAATTTGCCCGTTCAAGAAACCGTTGAGGAACTGACGATAGCCGAGGCCGAAACTCCTGAGGAGACTCCTATTGACGAGCAAGCGGTGATGGAAGAATCCACACAGGAACAGTTGGTGGAAGAGCCATCTTTAGCGGAAGAATCCTTTCCCCCCGAAGAACAGGCCAGTCCTTCCCAGCTTCTTGAGGAAGCATTCGACGCCTACCAAGATGCCCGATTGGCGTGGGATAAAGGGGACCTGGAAACTGCACTTGTCGCTCTTGACGAAGCCTACAGCCTCCTTCTCAAACTCGATCTCCCGTTGGATTCACCCTTGATCCAGGAAAAGAACGACCTCCGTCTTCTAATCGCGCGAAGAATCCAAGAAATACATGCATCGCGTTTCACAGCGATAAGCGGGAACAACGGCACCATTCCTCTCGTGGAGAACCAACACGTCCTAAAAGAAATCAAGAGTTTCCAGACAGTGGAAAGGAAGGAATTCGAACAAGCCTATAATCGCTCTGGCCTATACATCGGAATGATCCGGGATAAAATGCAGGAAGCAGGACTCCCCGAGGCGCTCTCCTGGATGCCGATGATTGAAAGCTGGTTCAAAGTCACAGCTTATTCCCGCGCCCGCGCTTTAGGTTTATGGCAATTTATCTCCTCCACAGGAGTCCGATTTGGCCTTAAAAGAGACCGATGGATCGACGAACGGATGGATTTCGAGAAGGCGACAGATGCAGCCATCAAATACCTGGAGGAGCTTCATGCTATGTTCGGGGATTGGACCACAGCCCTGGCAGCCTACAATTGCGGAGAATTCAGGGTTCAAAGAGTCATCCGCTCTCAAAGATTGGAATACATGGACAATTTTTGGGACCTTTATCTGATGCTTCCTCGGGAAACATCACGCTTTGTCCCACGATTTATCGCAACGCTCCTTATCATCCAGAATCCGGACAAATATGGATTCAGCCTTCCTCAATCTGAACTTCCTTTACGCTACGATACAGTCCATATCAATCACCCCGTCAAACTCACATCGCTCTCCAGTTCTCTAGGACTCGACCAAGAAGCTTTGACGCTGCTCAACCCTGAACTGAGGAATAAATCCACGCCAGACAACGATTATCCCCTCCGAGTTCCTGTGGGATACGGAGGTAAGGCACTGGCGTCTTTAGAATCCATTCCTCGATATGTCCCACCCGAAGCGACATACACGAACCATTATGTCCGCAGAGGGGAAACCGTTTCTGTCATCGCCATGCGTTACGGTACTTCTATTTCTGCCATTGCGCGAGCGAATAATCTCGGACGAGGATATCTCATTCGAGTCGGACAGAGACTCAGAATACCCGGGCGGGGTATCAGCTACACATCATCCCAACCGCGGTCTCTCACGAAAGAGGGAGAAAAACTGGTTTATAGCGTGAAAAAGGGGGACAGTCTTTATATTATCGCAAAAACTTTCAACACGACCGTCCAACAGATAACAGAACAAAATAGTCTTCAGAGCAACATACTTAGTGTCGGACAAAAACTTGTCATCCAGTCGGGAACGCCAGCAGGAGCCATCCCCTATACGGTTAAATCCGGGGATACTCCCTATAAGATCGCGAAGAAATACGGAATGAATCTTAGCTATTTGCTCGCCCTGAACGGTCTCAGCACACGATCGAAGATTTACCCAGGGCAACAGCTTTGGGTAACCAATCAATGATAACGGAAAGCAACGTTAAAATTCTATTTTTTTGACTTTGCTGCATCCTTGGCTTTTTCTGCAACACTCTTTTTCTTCGATTTTTTCTTGAATTCCGAACCAAGAAGCTCGAGTATGGCCATATCAGCTCCATCTCCAGCTCGCGGCCCGATTTTGACTATCCGGGTGTACCCTCCAGGCCTTTCGCTAAACCGCGGCCCGATCTCATCGAAGAGTTTTTTCACCACATCTTTTTTGTAGATGAATCTAAGAGCGAGACGACGGGAGTGAAGAGAATTATTTTTGCCCAGAGTGATGATTTTTTCCGCGATAGGTCTTGTCGCCTTGGCTTTGGCAAGAGTCGTTGTGATCCTTTCTTTTTCCAGAAAAGATGTGACGAGATTCCGCATAAGTGCTTTCCTTTGAGCAGAATCTCTGCTGAGTTTTTTTCCTTTGACCCGGTGCCTCATTCTTCTTCCTCTTCTTCTTCTTTTTCGCTATCTCCTTCGATCTGCTCTAAAAGAGTTGGATGAAGGTCCAAGTTTAGACCCAACCCTAATTCTTGAAGGGTTTCTTTTATTTCTGTCAAAGATTTGCGCCCGAAGTTTTTCGTTTTCAGGAGACCTTCTTCAGTTTTCTGCACAAGTTCGTAGATTTTTTCTATTCCAGCGGACCGGAGACAATTGTTCGATCTGACGGAGAGTTCCAGATGATCGATAAATTTGGAAAGGATTTCTTTTTGAGAAAAATGGGGGATCTCTCTCTGTTCAGGAAGTTGTTCTCTAACAAGAGGTTCATCAACGATGTTGAGAAAAATGACAAGATGGTCCCTGAGAATTTTTGCCGCCTGACTCAAGGCATCCTGAGGAGAGATCGCTCCGGTGGTCCAGATTTCCAATGTGAGGTTTTCGTAATCGACTCGTTTTCCTACCCTTGCCGGGCCCACTTTGTAATTAACCTTCTGGACCGGTGAATGGGAAGAATCCACCGGGATAAAATCCACACTTAGTTCTTCATCGAAATTTCGATCAGCGGAAATATACCCTCTATTGTTCTGAACGATCATTTCCATATCAAGTTTCCCGTCTTTGTCGAGGGATGCGATATGAACACCCTTATCGAGGATTTCGATGTCGGCATCGCCAACGATGTCTGAAGCCGTAGCTTCATTAGGGCCTTCCTTTTTAATCGTCAGAGTTCTGGGTTCTTTTCCTTTCATCTTCAACGGGATACTTTTGACGTTGAGAACGATATCGGTTACGTCTTCAACCACACCCGGAAGTGTGGAAAATTCATGGAGAACGCCTTGAATTCGGACATTTGTGATGGCAGCACCCGTAATAGAGGAGAGAAGAATTCGACGGAGTGCGTTTCCGATGGTGATTCCATAACCTCTCTCAAAAGGCTGCGCAGAAAATTTGCCGTAGGTTTCTGTGAGTGTTTCATAATCGCATTCCAAGTACTTGGGTCTCTGAAAACCTGTTTCTATCATGCTTCCTCCTTTTTTGTGTCCTCGTTATCTGTCGATCAAGGTTACTTTGAATAGAGCTCGATAACCAGATGTTCTTCCACAGGGATCGGGATTTCCTCTCGTTCAGGAAACGCCAGGATTTTCACTTCCATGTTGTCCCTATCCACATCAAGCCAGCTCGGAATGGCTTTGCTTTTATGGAAATCGACGATCGCCTTCAATTCCTCATGTTTTTTCGATTTATCCCGAAAGGAGAGAACATCTCCCACTTGAGCCAATTGAGATGGCACACTGGCCTTTTTGCCGTTGATCCGGTAGTGACCATGGGTGATGAGTTGACGGGCATGTGCCCTTGAATGGGCGAATCCTGAAAGGAAAACGATGTTATCCAATCTTCTCTCCAGCATTTGCAATAGGTTTTCCCCAGTGATTCCTTTTTTCCTTTCAGCCCTCTGGAAATACAAGCGGAACTGTCTTTCGGACATGCTGTAATAACGTTTGAGCTTTTGTTTTTCTCTTAGCTGAATGCCATAGCCCAGAATTCTTCTCCTGGCTCTTCCATGTTCACCCGGGGGGTAGGGCCTCCGCTCGACCGGACATTTTTCAGTCAAGCACTTGTTGCCCTTCAAAAAAAGCTTCCCGCGCTCTGCCCGACATTGATGACAAACTGGTTCTCTATATCTTGACATCCTCTTCTCCTTGCTGTTCCAATCCTATACCCTTCGTCTCTTTCTAACCCGGCAGCCATTGTGAGGAATCGGGGTAACATCTTTAATAGACTTGATCTCAATTCCATCTGCCTGTAAGGCTCTGATAGCAGATTCCCGACCTGCCCCGGGGCCCTTGACCTTGACATCCATATAACGAACTCCAAATTCCCGCGCTCTCGCCGAAACCTCCTTAGCTGCCAGTTGTGCGGCAAAGGGAGTGCCTTTTCGCGCCCCTTTAAAACCAGCTGTGCCTGAACTGGCCCAGCAAAGGGAATTGCCCTGTTGGTCGGTTATCGTGATGATGGTGTTATTAAAAGTGGATTGGATATACGCGATTCCAAATCCAATTTCCTTTCTTACTTTTTTCTTCTTGGTTTTTCTTCTCGGTCTTGCCATTTTAATACGCCTCCTACTTCTTCTTTATGGTGTGTCCGCGAGGCCCCTTGCGTGTGCGTGCATTGGTTTTTGTCCTTTGTCCCCTAACCGGTAGCCTTCGTCTGTGCCTCAATCCCCTGTACGAACCTATATCCATCAGCCTTTTGACATCAAGGGTTATTTCTTTTCTCAGGTCGCCTTCGATCTTTTCTTGAGTCTCGATGATTTTCCTGATTGAGTTGACTTCATCCTCGGTCAATTCTTTGACTTTTTTGTCCCTGTCTATCTTGGCAGCCTTGAGTATTTCATTGGCTTTCGAGCGACCTATCCCAAAGATATATGTTAAACCGACTTCGACCCTTTTATCTGGAGGGAGTGTGATTCCAGCTATTCTTGCCATTTTTACCTCATTTATCCTTGTTTTTGTTTATGTTTAGGATTCGTACAGATGACTCGAAGAATGCCATTCCTTTTGACTATTCGACAATTTCTGCACATTTTTTTTACGGATGCCCTGACTTTCATCGTTTTTTTCCTCTATTTGAATCGATAAGTTATTCTTCCCTTAGTCAAATCGTAGGGAGAGAGTTCCAAAAGAACTTTATCTCCTGGCAGGATACGGATAAAATGTTTGCGCATTCTGCCTGAAATATGAGCAAGGATGACGTGTTTGTTGGCCAACTCCACCCGAAACATCGCATTCGGTAGCGTCTCGATAACAGTACCTTCTGTTTCAAAAACATCCTGCTTAGGCATAGGGTGACTCCTTGGCATAAGGCAAATTTCCTTCATCTAGCAAGCTTAATATTTTGGCACCCTGCTGAGTAAAGGCAACGGTGTGCTCAAAATGAGCAGAAAGGCTACTGTCTTTGGTGATAGCCGTCCAATTATCATCCTTGATCTCGACATTCCAGTTTCCTGCCGCAATCATAGGTTCAATGGCCAAAACCAATCCCTTTTTTATTTTGGGGCCCCGGCCGGGAATCCCAAAATTGGGGATCTGGGGTTCTTCATGCAGAGATATGCCGATGCCGTGCCCCACAAAAGCTCGGATGACGGAAAATCCCTGAGATTCGACAGAAGTCTGGATGGCATGAGAAATATCCGAAATGCGATTTCCATCCTGTAATTTTTCGAAACCTCTAAAAAAGGCCGTTTCAGCCGCATCGATGAGTCTTTGAGCTTCGAGGCTAACTTGTCCAACAGGATATGTAACGGCCGCATCGCCGTAATAACCATCATAGATGACGCCAAAATCTAAACTGATGATATCTCCTTCCCTCAACTTGCGTGAGGAGGGAATCCCATGAATGATCTCATCATTGATGGAGGTGCAGAGAGAGGACGGGTAACCCCGATAGCCTTTGAAAGCGGGGATGGCTCCCATCTCCTTGGCTCTTTTTTCGGCAAAAGTGTCCAATTCTTTCGTCATTACGCCAGGCTCAATCAGGCGGCGCAGATCTGCCAGAACCCGAGCCACCATACGGCTGCTTTTTTGAATGGCAGCAACCTCTTTCTCACTCTTGAACACGATCATCGGGCGGCCTCTGCATGGTCAAATTTTGCCATCTCATCCCTTAATACTGTCTGGATGTCCCTGAAAACCATTTCAATATGTTTATCTCCCTCGATTTTGTGATAGTTTTTCTTTTTTTGATAATACTGGACCATCGGTTTGGTCTCTTCGTCATACACCCTCAAGCGCTCTTTGATTACTTCTGGTTTATCATCCTTCCGCTGCATTAATCCAGCATTGCATGCATCACATATATCGTCCCGATGCGGAGCCTTCACAAGAAGATTGAAAATAATCCCGCACTGAGGACAGATTCTTCTGGAAGACAGCCTTTCTATCAATTTTTCCTCTTTCAATCGGATATCCAAAACAACCTCAGAACGCTGGCTCTTCATTCCTTCCAGCATGTGAGCTTGTCTAAGATTTCTTGGAAAACCATCCAACACATACCCTTTCTTGCAATCCTCTCTGGAAAGTCTCTCTGTCAGCATATCCATCACAAGCTCATCGCTCACCAAGTCTCCTTTGTTCATGACCGCTTCAACCAGTTGCCCTAGCCGGTTTTTTTTCTGAGCCGCCTCGCGCAACAGGTCACCGGTAGAAATTTTGGGGACGCCATATTTTTGCTCGATCAGATCCCCTTGAGTCCCTTTTCCGCTTCCAGGGGGACCGAGCAAAATAATTCTCATCCTCTCCGTCCTTTTAACCGCCCTCGCCGCATGAAGCCATCATAATGGCGCATGACGAGTTGAGCCTCGATCTGTTGCATGGTATCCATGGCCACACCGACAACGATGAGGATGGACGTACCACCGAAATAAAAATTCACATTCAATCCTTGGGTAAACCAGCGGGGCAAATTGGCATCCAAGAAATCTCCAATGAACGGAAGAGCGCTGACCTTGAATCCTGTGATCATAAATTCTGGGAGCACAGCCACAGCAGCAAGATAGATCGCACCCACCAGTGTGATGCGAGAGAGCACACTATCAATGAAGTCGGACGTGTTTTTCCCCGGTCTTATTCCGGGTATGAATCCTCCGTACTTTCTCAAATTGTCTGCGACATCGGAAGGATTAAAAATAATCGACACATAAAAATAGGTGAAGAAAATGATGGCGGCGATGTAGAGCAAGTTGTAAAGGGGCATGCCCATTCCGAATTGCATGGCTATGTTTTGGATGAAAGGCACCTTGACCATTTGGGCGATCGTGGAGGGGATCGTCACGATGGAAGCAGCGAATATGATCGGAATAACACCCCCCGTATTCACTCTCAATGGCAGATGCGTGCTCTGGCCTCCATAGATTTTCCGGCCGACCACTCTCTTGGCATAGGAAACAGGTATTCTCCTCTGCCCTCGCTCCACAAACACAATAGCAACGATGACCGCCAGCATCAAGGCCAAGAGGAAAAGCATCCTCAGGGGAGTCATATCACCCGAACGAATTCCCGATAATATACTATGAATGCCGCTGGGAAGACTGACGACAATCCCTGCAAAGATGATAAGAGAAATGCCGTTTCCGATCCCTCTGTCAGAGATCTGTTCTCCCAGCCACATGATAAAGACTGTTCCGGTTGACATCGTGAGGATCGTCAAAAACCTGAATCCCCAACCCGGATTCGGAACGATGGGAAGATTGCTCGTCGGGCTTCTCAGGCTTTCTAAAAAAATGCTAATGCCAAAGGATTGGATCAGACAGATCCCGATAGTACCGTAACGGGTATACTGCGTGATTTTTTTGCGCCCCATTTCTCCTTCTTTCGACAACCTCTCAAGGTATGGCCAAACCACTTGAAGAAGCTGGAGGATAATGGACGCGCTGATGTAAGGCATGATGCCCAGCGCAAAAATTGTCATTCTGGACATACTTCTCCCCGTGAAAAGATCTACGAATCCCAGGATCGTTCCTCTCTGCATCTGCCAGAACTCTTCGAGAGCAGGCGCGCTTATGCCGGGGCTGGGGATTTGGGCTCCGATGCGATAAACCGCCAGCAGGACCAATGTGAAAAAGACCCTTCTCCTCAGATCGGGAATGCTGAAGATGTTCCTTATGCTGTCTAACATCATTTCCTTCCAATCAGAATTGCTTTTCCGCCCGCTTTTTGAATCTTTTCTTCAGCGGATTGAGTAAACTTATGAGCATGGATCTCTTTTGCAGAGGAAATTTCTCCCCTTCCTAAAATCTTTACGGGTTGCGATTTCTTTTTGAGGAGTCCTGCATCGATGAGATCCTTTAGTTCTATTTTGTCCTTGCCGATTCGCTCGAGGCGATCAAGATTGATCTCACTGTACTCTTTTTTGAAAATATTCGTGAATCCTCTTTTGGGAACTCTCCTGTTGAGAGGCATCTGGCCCCCTTCAAAACCACGCTTTCGAGAGTACCCGGAGATGGATTTTTGGCCTTTCATTCCCCGTCCAGCCGTTTTCCCTCTGCCTGAACCCGGTCCCCGGCCAACACGCTTTTTATTCTTGCGAGACCTTTTTGCGGGATGGACATTGCTCAAATTCATTTTTTCTCCAAAACTTCGACAGTCACTAAGTGGGATATCTTGTTGATCATTCCCCTAATTTCAGGACAATCCTTGCGGATCACCACGGTATCTATTTTTCTCAGACCAAGCCCCTTCACAACCTCTCTTTGTTTTTTTGGCCGACCTATCACGCTGCGAACAAGCTGAATTTTCAACTCTTTCATCTCCGTCGTCTGTTTGGGGGCTTTTTCTTTTACTGCCATATCATTTCCTCTTCTTTTCCTCTGGTTTTCGAGACGGCGCCAGGACTTTTCAGTCTGGTCAGAGCGTTCATCGTGGCGTGAGCGACACTGATGGGATTGTTGCTGCGAATGGACTTGGTCAAGATATCCTTTATACCTGCCAACTGCATGATAACCCGGACGGCTCCACCAGCAATAACTCCCGTTCCCTTTGAAGCTGGGCGAAGAACGACTTCTCCCCCACCGTGTATTCCCTTTATGAAGTGAGGAATCGTCGTATCTATAATCGGGACGTCGATCAGCTTCTTTTTGGCATCTTGTGCGGCCTTGGAAATAGCGACGGGGACCTCCCGCGCTTTACCTTTGCCAATACCGACCTTACCCTTTTCGTTTCCCACCGCTACCAAAGCAGAAAAACTTAGGTTTTTTCCCCCTTTAACCACTTTGGTCACTCTGCGTATAGAGATCACCTGATCTTTGAATTCGTCTTCTTCCTCTTCCTCGAATCTTTTGCCGAATCTTCCGGGCCTAGCGTGTCTGAAAGATTTTCCTTTTTTCTCTGTCTCTTGAGTTTTTTTATCTGGAGTTTCAGGATCTGGTCCCGGCTTGGTTTCTCCTTTTTTTTCTTCCTCTGCCACTCTTTTTCCTCCTTATGCAATACCTAAAAAGTAAGGCCTTCTTTCCTCATCGCTTCTGCCAATGCTTTGATACGGCCATGATAGGGATAGATCCCCCTGTCGAAAACGATCTGTTCGATTTTTTTCTTTTTCAATCTTTTTGCGATCATTTCACCCACGGCCTTCGAAGCTTCTATATTTTTTGTTTTTTTCTTTTTCTCTCGGTATTCTTTCTCCACGCTCGAAGCTGCAGCCAAAACACTTCCTGCATCATCATCTATGGCCTGTGAGTAGAGATAACGATTGGATTTAAAGACAAAAACTCGGGGTCGTTCTGCCGTTCCTCTGATCTTCTTCCGAATGCGCTTGCGTATTCTTATCCTAGCTTCCGTTTTCAATAAGGTCTTTTTGTTATACACCTGAAACTCCTGCCTTGCGTTCTTTTTTAATCAAATGTTCTCCGACATAACGGACCCCTTTAAGCTTGTAAGGATCCGGTTTCCGAAAACTCCGGATCTTGTGCGCTTCCTGTCCTACTCTTTGCTTATCGATCCCTTTTACACTTATCAAAGTAGGTTTTTGCAGATCGATCTCGATATCATCCGGAATTTCATAGATGACCGGCTTGGAGTAGCCGAGGCTGAGCTCAAGTCTATCTTTTTCAAGTTTAGCCCTGTACCCGACTCCGACCAGTTCCAATTCTTTGGTAAATCCTACGGAAACACCCACCACGGCGTTATGGGCCAATGTCCGGCACAAACCATGCAAGGATCTGTGTTCGGGGGAATCGGTTGCCCGGGTGAAAACCATCAGATTGTCTTTGATCTCGAGATGGATCCCTGAGAACAGGGGGGAAGTCAGCTTCCCTTTTGGCCCTTCCACCTCGATACGATCAGAAAGGATATTGACCTTCGTTCCTTCCGGTATCGGCACCGACTGTTTTCCTACTCTTGACATCTTGCTTCCCCTCTCATCTTTTTCGTTACCAGATATAGCACAAAATCTCGCCGCCAACGTCTTTTTCTTCACACTTCTTTCCTGAAAGGATCCCAAGGGATGTGGAAACGATGGCTACCCCAAGGCCATCCAAAACCTTGGGTATTGAATCTTTTTTGCAATAGATGCGGCATCCTGGCTTGCTTATCCTTTGGAGCCCCGTGATAACGCTACAGTTGTCATCTGTATATTTCAAAGTTACGATCAGGCTTCCCCGTTTGTTATTGTCCATGACCTTGAAATTTTTTATATACCCCTCTTCTTTTAAAATTTTTGCGATTTCCACCTTTAAACGAGAAGAGGGCATATCCACTTCTTTTTTCTTGACAAGCACGGCATTGCGTATCCTTGTCAGCATGTCCGCAATTGGATCTGTTAAACTCATATCTTCTCCCTCAAATTACCATGATGCCTTTGTTATTCCGGGGATCTCTCCCTTCAAAGCAAGCTCACGAAAACACAAGCGGCACATATCGAATTTTCTGTAATATCCTCTGGAGCGTCCACATATTCGACACCTGAACTTCTTCCTGATCGGAAACTTGGGTTCTCTTTGATATTTCGCCACCATTGCTTTTCTTGCCATTTCTTTTTCCTTATATTCCTTCGCTGAAAGGCATGCCGAGTTTTTTTAACAAGGCAAGCGCCTGCTCATTGCTTTCAGAATAGGTCACGATCGTTATATTCATTCCCCTTGGTCTTTCCACCTTTGTGTAGTCTATTTCGGGGAAAACCAGTTGATCCCTCATACCCAAGGTATAATTGCCCTTCCCATCGAATGCCCGAGGCGAAACACCCCGGAAATCCCGCACACGGGGAAGAACGATGTTGACTAAGCGATCCATGAACTCATACATTCTTTTTCCCCGGAGAGTCACATAACAGGCAATGGGCTGCCCTTGCCGGAGCTTAAAGGACGAGATAGACTTTTTTGCTCTTCCAATGGCCGGCGCTTGTCCTGTTATCAGACTTAATTCTGTTTTTGCGGTGTCCAATAATTTGATATTCTGGAGAGAATCACCGACTCCCACGTTGATAACGATTTTCTCAAGCCTCGGAACTGCCATCCTGTTTTTTATGGACAACTCCTCTTTTAGCTCAGGAATTATTTCATTTTGGTACTTTTCCTGAAGACGACTCATTCCTTATACCTCACATTTCCTAATCAATAGTCGATTCACAAATATTACACGTCCGAATTTTGCTTCCATCTTCCAGTCTTTTTTTTCTTATCCTGATCCCGCGGCCGCATTCTGTGCAGTAGAGCAGTAAATTCGATACATGGATCGGCGCTTCCTTCTCCATCACGCCTCCCTGAACGTTTTTGCTCTGATCTCGACGGATAAATTCTTTGATAAAGTTGACCTTCTCGACGACAACCTTATTTTTCTCAGGAAAGACCTTCAGGATCTTGCCCGTTTTCCCCTTGTCTTTTCCACTGATCACGACGACCGTATCATTTTTTTTGAACATCACTTTATTCATCATAGAACCTCCGGAGCGAGGGAAACGATTTTCATGAACTTCTTCTCCCGCAATTCTCTCCCAACAGGTCCAAACACTCGCGTGCCGAGAGGTTCACCCTGCGGATTTATGATAACCGCTGCATTATCATCGAAACGGATGTAAGATCCATCTCTTCTCCTGACTTCTTTCTTCGTCCGCACGATGACAGCTCGAACCACCTTTCCTTTGGGTATTTTGCTTTCCGGCTCCGCTTCCTTTACCGAGGCTGAAATGATGTCCCCGATAGCGGCAGTCTTGCCCACTCCTCCTCCAAGAGGAGTAATGCACAAAATTTTCTTGGCGCCAGAATTATCGGCCACCTTGAGCATCGTTTCTGATTGAATCATTCTTTATTGACCTCGAATTCTTTTTCTGTTTCGGCAGAAGATAATCCCAAAATCTCTTGTACCCTCCACCTCTTCCTCTTACTCAGGGGTCTGGTTTCCACGATCTTTACCAGATCACCCACCTTACATTTTTCATACTCATCGTGAGCAAGGAATTTTTTCCTCCGTTTCACGATTTTTTTGTAAAAAGGATGTCTCACCTGGCGCTCGATGAGAACGGTCACAGTTTTTTTCATGTTGTTACCGATGACCACACCGACTTTGGCTGTTCGACTCGTTTGATTGTTCATTCTTCTTCTTTCCCTTGCTTCCTTTCCTTCATTATGGTCAAAATTCTTGCTCTGTCCCGCTTGATGCTTTTCAGCTTTATGGCATTTTCCAATTGACCCAAAGCATGTTGGAACTTCAACTTAAAGTGCTGATCCTTCAATTCATCATGCTTTTGCATCAGTTCATCATCAGATAGTTCTCTCAATTCTGAAGGTTTCATCTCCACTCCCTGCTTTCTCTTGAAATAAATCGTGTTTTGATCGGAAGCTTATTGGAAGCCAATCGCATGGCTTCTTTCGCTATGTCTTCGGGAATACCCTCCACTTCATATATAATGCGCCCGGGTTTGATTACATCTACCCAGAACTCGGGATCGCCCTTTCCCTTTCCCATCCGGACCTCCGTGGGTTTTTTCGTCACGGGTTTCCAAGGGAAAACTCTAATCCATAACTTTCCCTTCCTCTTCGCGTGACGCGTGATGGCAATCCTGCCTGCTTCGATCTGCCTGGCTGTGATCCAACATGGTTCTATAGCCTGCAGTCCATATTCTCCAAAGGTCAAACTCGACCCGCGCTGGGCCTTGCCTCTCATTCGGCCTCGTTGTTGTTTTCTGTATTTAACCTTTTTTGGCATAAGCATGGTTAAATCTCCTCAACTTCTCCTGTCTGAGATGTCATCTTTTCCTTTTCCATATCTCCTGTGTAAATCCAGACTTTGATTCCTATCTGGCCGTAGGTCGTGAATGCTTCGGTGAAACCATAATCTATGTTAGCTCTCAGGGTCTGCAGAGGCAACTGTCCCCTAAGGTACCACTCGGAGCGGGCGATTTCCACACCGCCTAAGCGGCCTGAACACATAACTTTTATTCCCTTGGCCCCCATTTTCATGGCCAACTCCACCGCTCTCCTCATAGCTCTTCGGTAAGCAATCCTTTTTTCTAATTGAATGGCGATTCCTTCGGCTACAAGAAGGGCATCATGCTCGGGCTTGTCCACCTCCCGGATATCGATGTACACTTCTTTTTCAGCGATCCCCTGAAGATAAGTTTTGAGACTTTCGATTTCCTTCCCACCACGACCGATCACGATTCCGGGACGTGCTGTATGAACAATCACTCTGATCTTCGGACCTACGCGTTCGACATCGACCTCCGAGATTCCGGCATGATAATATCTCTTTTTTATGATTTTTTTCATCTTCAGGTCTTCATGAATCAGCCGGCGATATTCGGGTCCTTTGGCAAACCAGCGGGAACTCCATGACTTGTTAAAGCCCAATCGAAATCCGTAAGGGTGTGTTTTCTGGCCCACTTTAATTTCCTCTCTTTTTTTCTAAATATACATGGACATGACTTGTCCGTTTCAAGATTCTCGCTGCCCTTCCCATCGGAGCTGCTTTCCATCTCTTCCAGAGAGGCCCAGGATTGACAAAGATCTCGGATATGAATAGATCATCCACATCAATATTGGGGCTTTTTTGCTGGGCATTCGCAATTGCTGAGCGCAGAGTTTTTTCGACGATGGTACTCGCTTTTTTCTTTTTCGAAAAATGGAGGATGGTGAGAGCTTCGCCCACAAATCTTTCCCTGATGAGGTCAGACACCAGCCGGCATTTTTGGGGCGATATCCTCGTATATTTCGAGACAGCTTGGGCAACGATATTTTTTTCGTTCATTTATTTCTTCATCCTGATAGTTCTTGCTGTTTTTGATGTATGTCCTTTAAAAGTCCGGGTTGGGGAAAATTCCCCCAATTTATGTCCAACCATATTTTCTGTGATAAAAACAGGTATAAACCTCTTTCCGTTGTACACGGCAATTGTCAATCCTACCATTTCCGGAATGACCGTCGATCGACGGGACCAAGTCTTAATGACCTGCCTCTTTCCTCTTTGAGTTGACGACTCATTGACCCTTATCAGCAACTTATCTTCGATAAACGGACCCTTCTTCAGAGATCTGCCCATGACTACTTACTCCTTCTGCGAACAATATATTTATCTGTTCTTTTGTTTCTTCTCGTCTTGTATCCCTTTGTGGGCTGACCCCAAGGTGAGACGGGATCACGGCCACCCTTGGCCTTTCCTTCCCCTCCGCCATGGGGGTGGTCGATCGGATTCATAGCGGTTCCCCGCACATGAGGCCTTTTCCCTTTCCATCGGTTTCTCCCAGCCTTTCCGATAGAAATATTTTGATGTTGGACATTCCCAACCTGCCCGACTGTCGCCCGACAATCGAGGTGTATTGTCCGTATTTCCGATGAAGGCAGGCGAATCTGTGCGTAATCGCCTTCCTTGGCAAGGATCTGTGCTCCAGAGCCTGCCGCTTTGGCCATCTGTCCTCCCTTCGCTTTCCTCATCTCGATGTTATGGATGATCGTCCCTAAAGGAATATACCTCAGTGGCATGGCATTTCCAGGGAGGACGTCCATCTGTTTGTCTGCAGAGATAATGGCCTGCCCGACCTTAAGATCCTCGGGCGACAAAATGTATCGCCGCTCACCATCTCTGTATTTGATCAGCGAGATGAAAGCGGAACGGTTGGGATCATATTCTATGGTCTCCACAACTCCGGAAACATCGATCTTATCACGTTTAAAATCTATGATTCGGTAAAGCCTTTTATGTCCCCCTCCACGATGGCGGATAGAAACCCTTCCGCGGGAATTCCGTCCTCCAGATTTTTTCATAGATTGCACAAGAGGTTTGTGCGGGACCGTAGTGGTGAGTTCCTCGAAGGTGAGTCCCGTCTTCTGACGCATACTCGATGTGGTAGGTCTATATGTTTTTATGCCCATTTTAAACAGCCTCGAAGTATTCGATCATTTTTTCGCCCTGTTTGAGCTTTACGTACGCTTTTTTCCAATCTTTCGTCCACCCCTCGTTCCTTCCTACTCTTTTTTTCTTCCCCTTCTTCTTCACGATGTGGACTCTTTCTACTTTGACTTTGAACAGTTTCTCGATGGCTTCTTTGATCTCGATCTTATTTGCCCTAGGGTCCACTTCAAAGCAAACCTCTCGATTCATTACCTTCAGCGAGGAGCTCTTCTCCGTTATAACAGGCTTCAAAATGATTTTGTATGGGTCCTTTTTCACTTCAATCTCTCCATCAGTGATTCGAAAGCTTTTTGAGTGAACACGAGCGATTTATGATTCAATACATCGTAAATGTTGATTTGGCTAGAGTCGACAGCTTTCACTTTGGGGATGTTGCGTAAGGACAAGAACAGGTTTTTATTTTCTTTATTGTCGATAACGAGCACAGAATCAAGTTTAAGTTTTTTCAAGAAATCTGCCCCATCCTTTGTCTTGGGTTCTTTGAATTCCAGGCTGTCCAAAACCATAATTTCTTTTTCGGCAAACTTCATAGCCAAAACCGATTTCAGAGCATTCCGTTTGGCTTTTCTCGGCAATTTATACGCATAATCCCTGGGTTTCGGACCGAACGTTACTCCGCCGGATCTCCAGAGTGGAGAACGGCTGCTTCCTGCTCTAGCTCTTCCTGTCCCTTTTTGTCTCCAAGGCTTTCGTCCTCCTCCTCTCACCTCGCCCCTTGTTTTTGTCGATGCTGTCCCTCGCCTCTGGTTGGCTCGGTAATTGACGACAGCTTCGTAGATCAAATGCTCCTTCAGTGGATAGGCCAGGACTTCTTCTGGCGCATTTATCTCTTTTGTTTTTTCCCCGGTTTGGTCTAAAACCTGTACTTTTGCCATTGTTTTCTCTTATTTTTTTTCTTCTGTATTTTTATTCTCGGGTGTTTTCTCTTCTGAAGCTTTGGGCATTTCTGGAATGGCAGAGGGCTGAAAATGCGCCTTTTTTATCAAGAGATAGGCCCCGTTAGCTCCGGGGATAGAACCTTTAACCACAAGCAGATTATTCTCCTTATCTGCATGGATAACCATCAGATTCCTTACCGTCACTCTTTTATCCCCTAAATGCCCTGGCATTTTTTTCCCTTTGGTTACACGAGAGGGATAAGCCGATGCGCCGATGGACCCAGCTCTCCGATGAAACATGGATCCATGGGTGTCTTTTCCGCCATGGAAGCCCCACCGCTTGACAACACCTGCAAAACCCTTGCCCTTGCTGCGGGCAGTGACATGGACTTTTTCTCCTTTTTCAAAAATATCCACAAGAAATTGATCTCCCACCTTTACCTCTGCCTTCTCGCTGAATCGGAATTCAAGTAATATTTTCGGCACAGGGATTCCAGCCTTTTCAGCATGGCCGGATAGCGGCTTGTTGGGGTTTTTTCGGCTTCGTTCTTCCACGAAACCCAATTGAATGGAAGAATACCCATCATTTTTTTCGGTTTTTTTCTGGAAGACAGTGCATGGGCCTGCCTGGATAACCGTCACTGGAAAGACGTTTCCCTCATCATCAAAATTCTGAGTAATACCTATTTTTTTTCCGATCAAGCCCTCAACCATCTCTATTCTCCTCCGGCTCCAAAGGCCTGAATCTCCACATCGATCCCTGCAGGAAGATCCAGCTTCTGCAGTTCCTCGATCGTCTCGTTGTTGTAATCGCTGATATCGATCAGTCGCTTATGGATTCTCATTTCAAAATGTTCTCTGGATTTTTTATCCACATGAGGAGAACGCAAAACACAAAACCGATGAATTCGTGTAGGCAGGGGAATCGGTCCAGAGAGATTCGCACCCGTTCTCTTGGCTTTGACAACGATATCTTTCACAGACTGATCCAACAGACGATGATCAAATGACTGTAGCCTAATCCTAATTTTTTCCATTTCCAGTACTCCGTTCTCCTCGATAATCTATGCTCAAACTCCTGTTTGACTCTCCTGGTTTATTCGATGATATCGGTGACAGAGCCGGCACCCACTGTGCGGCCTCCTTCTC
>CAZIDF010000038.1:0-4025 GCA_964538085.1 uncultured Eubacteriales bacterium
TACAAGCTGTTGCTCGGACCCCGGGCAGAAGGTCCATCCTGCCGGTTCCCGTACACATAATACGGGATCTGGTTGTCCACAGCCACATGATACATCTGGGCGATCGGCAGCCCATGGCCCCGCCAACTCTTCCCCCGATTGGTAGATATCGAGATGTACTGGTCGTTCCCGACAGCCATCCGGTCGGCATTTATGGGATCGATCCAGATATCATGGTTGTCCCCGCCCACCATGGCCGCCGGTTGCAAGGACTCTCCCCCGTTTTTCGTTTTTTGGAAACGGACCGCACAAAAGTAGACCTCATCGGGATCGTCCGATGATACGGCACATCGCGAGTAATAATGGGGACGCTGGGTCAGGTCGTGGTCATGGCTCATCAGTTTCCAGGAATCTCCGCCGTCGTCCGAACGCCAGAGCACACCGGTCGATGTCTGCTGACCTTTCCAGGGAACTCCGTCTCCTGTCTCGATCAAGGCATAGACCCGGCTTGAATCGCTGGGCGCTATGGCCAGGGCGATTTTCCCGAGCGGCCCTTTGGGCAATCCACTCCCTTCCAGTTTCTTCCAGGTGGTTCCCCCATCTATGGACTTGTACAAGCCACTTCCTGGGCCCCCGCTTTCCCTGCCCCAGGTGTGAATTTCCAACTGCCACATCCCGGCAAACAAGATCCTGGGATTGTTGGGGTCCATGGCCATATCCCCACAACCGGTGTTCTCATCCACGAACAGAACCTTTTCCCATGTCTCGCCACCATCCATGGTGCGGAAAACGCCGCGGTCTTCCTGAGGGCCGTAGCTGTGCCCCAAGGCTGCAGCCAACACGATATCCGGGTTGTTGGGATCGATCACGACCCTGCCTATACGGCCCGTATTTTCCAATCCCATCAGTTTCCAGTTTTTGCCACCGTCAGTGGATTTATAGATGCCGGCGCCGATCGAGATGTTGCTCCGGATAAAGGCTTCTCCGGTTCCGGCCCAGACGACATTGTGGTCGGAGGAGGCCACGGCCAAAGAACCGATCGACTGCACATCCTGCTTGTCGAAGATGGGCCGCCAGCGGATTCCCCCATCCTCCGTTTTCCATATCCCCCCAGAGGCTGCGCCTGCAAAAAATACATGCGGATCCCCGGGAACACCCACAACCGATGTCACTCTGTTCCCAACCGGGCCGATGTGCCGGTACCGGAGGCTCTTGAACACCTCTGGATCGGTCTTTTGTGCAAAGACCTGATCCGGGACCATGAAAAAAGCCATAAGCATTACAATAGATATCATCAGAAACTTAGGAATAATCGAAGTTTTTTTGATAATCATGGGAACCTCCTTATTGCTGTGATAATAATTCGCCATTGTTTTAAAATGAAGAATCTAAAATATAAAAAATGGGCTGAAATTACAATCGAAAAACAGAAATCTATTAGAAGGGCAAGAAGTTTTTATTGTATTGGATTTCGGATGCGCATTTTTTTGGGAAGGCGATCTCCTACTTTTCTTCCAGGAACTTGGCGATGTTTTCCATGTATTCCCGGATCGGGAGTTTTTGGGTGCATGCCTGTTCGCACTCGCCGCATTGGGTGCAGTCGGAAGCTCTCTTTCCCTTGAGCCAGTGATCTTCTCCAGCCAGGTACACTTTGTATACCCGGTGGGCATCCTCGGGCAGTTTCATCCGCACCCGGTCCCACAATCCCGCATAAAGATGGATCTGTATATCCTCGGGGCAGTGTTCGAGACAATACCGGCAACCTGTGCAAAAGGCTTCGCCCAGTGATTCAAATTTCTGGATCATGCGTTGGACAACCTCAGGATCCGGCTTTTGAATGGATTCTGCCACCTTCACGTTGAATTCCACCTCGGCCGCATCCTTCATCCCTGCAAGGACGACCGTGATCACGGGGTGGGAAAAATTGAACCGCAAGGCTGCTGCTACGAAAGAATCAGCTTCGTCCTCCTTGAATACACTCAACATTTCCTCATCTCTGGTCAGCATGCCGCCCCCCAAAGGATTCATCGTCACAACGGCACAATCCGCCTCTGCCGCAGCCTCCATGCCCTCCTTCCGAAATTCATGATTCAGGATATTGTAGCCCAGAGTAATGCCCTCGAAAACACCGGCCTTGACGATAGTGGCGATGTCTTCCCCGGATGCATGTGTGGAGGCACAGATATGTTCGATCAATCCCTCTTTTTTTGCTGCGAGAGCCCCCTCGTAGGGCCCTCCCTTGGCCATGATTTTATCGAAATGATCCAGATCCATGATGCACCACATGTTATAGAACTGGATCTTCTCTCGTTTGAACTTTTTGAGCTGGTCTTCGATCCGCCGCCTCACATCGTCAGCTTTGGGATCGGCTCCGATGTGTGACTTCGTGGAGATATGGATATCTTTCTGCTTCTTTTTTGGAAGAGCAGAAAGGGCCTTCCCGATAAAAGTCTCTGACGTGTCCTCGCAATAACCGGGTGCCGTGTCAAAATAGTTGATCCCCCGTTCCGCCGCCCGCTGGACAGCCTGAATGGCCGTCTTCTCATCCTTGGGGTCGAACCGCATCCCGCCGAATCCCAGCACTGAAACCTTTTTTTCTGTATTTCCGAATTTTTTGTATCGCATCTTCCCTATTTTAATAATTTGGGGACAGGATACTCAATCACTTAATTCGATCTTTTGCGTAAGCTTTTTAATTTCTGTGCACTTTTTACTGTTTTTTCTGCATCGATCAATCCATATCCACACTCTGGGGAAAAACCATCAAAACCGACGGCGTACGGATTGGCATTGTCCTTAACTAAATTCATGACGGAATCCACATACTCCCCTGGTCCCTCTGTGCCCTGGCGCGGATATTCGGAAATCGTCAAGGCAAACAGAGCTGACACAACGGGGATGGCCGCAGATATGCTCGGAATGTACATATCATTCTCTTGCATATATGTTGGTGTGGCTGCGAAAATATCATTGGGAGCAGCCACAAAAGTTGTCTCATCGGGAGCACAGACGTCCCAATAGCCGTAGGTCCCATCTCCTTTAGGTTCTGCCGCAGTTACAGAGACAACGGTTTCATACTGGCTGGGAAAATTCAAGACATTGCCCATTTTATACCAACGGGAATAAAGATTGCCGCAAACAACGACTCTGTTGTTTTCATAAGCATACCGGCATGCATCCCTTAGATAGTCTATATCCAGAGCTGATCCGGACGCGCTGATGCTGATAATATCATTGCCGTCATGGACCGCCCTGTAGATTGAAGCAGCAACGATGCATTGTGTAAGGAGCTGGTATGGAGGATCGTTTTGTGTCTCTCCATCCCCAAATTTGTACACAGTTATTTGGGCCGCAGGGGCATAGCGCGCGACGATCGATGAGATGGCTGTCCCATGTATGCCCCAATCAACGGCAGGGGTATCCGTGGACCATGGTTTCCCCGTCCGCCCCACCAGGCTAAAATGTTTCCCAAAATCGGTAGTTTCAAATATCGGGTGGCTCTCATCTATCCCTGTATCCAGCACGGCGATCTTTGCTCCCTTGCCCTTCGTGATTTTATGCGCTTCTCTGAATTTGGCTCCATCCAGGGCGCCTTGTTTGTCGAATTCAGGACTCAAAGGCCTTGACTCTTCTGGTTTTATTGGAATGTCCAGTTTGGCTTGATAGCCGATGGATCTTATGACAAGGTCAACAGCATCCAACTCTTTATAAGCAGGCATCATCTCACGGATGATCTTTGTCGATGGGTTCGTTTCGAAAAAACTCTCTACGAACATATGGGCAGAAAACTGCACAAGGTCTAAATACATCTCTTGAAACCGAGATTTTGATTGTTTTTGTCCATTCTCGATCAACTCTGAAAAAGTCGGTTCCTCTTTTTGATAGAAAATATTGATCAGGAGATCATACAATTTGTCATATCTGGATTCCGCTTCCACGATCTTGGTGATTTCAATTTCTGTGAGCTCAGATTTTTTGGGATGAGCATCGATTTCTTCATTTATTGTCTGATAAAAAACCTTTCTTCCCTCTTCATGTATCGAATC
>CAZIDF010000038.1:4125-31321 GCA_964538085.1 uncultured Eubacteriales bacterium
TCGATCTCTTTATCTGTCAGGTATTCTCCAACAGTTTCTTTGATTGTTTCGAAATTCAAAGACTTGAGTTTTTCGACAAACGATCGTGGCAAACTGCGCATCGGTTTGGGAGTCGGTTTGGAGTTTTCATCGAAAAGCAGTTTATTGGTGTATTTTTTAGATGTGTAAAAAGCCCGAGAATGGTCGATCAACAGCATCCGCCAATCATTCGTATAAAGCACATCTCCCTGATTCCGATCAGCATTCGCGATCAAATTGTCGAAAGCACGTTGGAGGTAAGTTGCTCGGTTCAATGATGCCATCTGAGCGCCCGAAGAAGGCTTGAGATCCTGCTCAATCTTTTGCCTCAAGGTTATGGTATTCCCATAATCCAGCGAACAGCAGCCTTTGTCTTCACGAAATCGCTTCACCACGATGGGTGGAATCATATTCAATCCCAGCTGTTTATCTAGAAGATAAGCCGCAATTTCCCACTTCCAGCTGTCTAGATAGCCTTTTGGCCGCCCCTCGACATTCTTCCACCAGACATACATTGTGACACCATCTTTCTTTAGAGTCAGCCTCCAGGGTTCAGTGACGGCATCGCGTGGATTCAAAGGCTGGTCATACCCGACGATCTCGGCAGTCAAGAGGAATTCCTCCCATTTGGCTCTTTCAGCCACCTGTTCTTGAGTTAGCTGAGGCCACCCTTGGCAAATTAAGCTTGTTAGGAAAAAAATAGCAAGAAAATAAAAATTTTTTCTCATCGTTATCCCCTCTTTCAAATAATAGAAAAAATACCTGGACTTTACAATGAAATTTTAAAGGAGCTTTATAGATTATATGAGAAACATAGCTAGAGAGAATACGTCATCAACCCCTCTTCTGCTGGAGATACTACAGCAAGTAGTACTAAATATAGTATTCTATAATGGAATTGTCAAATCCGCATCACTCATACCGCAGCGATTCCACCGGGTTGGCCTGTGCTGCCTTCATCGTTTGCAAACTTACCGTCATCAAAGCGATGGCCAAAGCGAACAGCGCCGACAATATGAAAATATAGGGGGTGACTGGGGTCCGGTAGGCAAAATTTTGCAGCCAGTTTTGCATCACAAAATAACCGATAGGCCAGGCAATAATATTGGCAGCCAGCACCCACTTCGTGAACTCTTTGGACAGGAGAAGGATGACACCAGAGACTGAGGCACCTAGAATCTTGCGTATTCCGATTTCCTTGATCCTCTGTTCAGTGCTCAATGAAGACAATCCCCAAAGGCCGAGGCAGGTGATGAATATACCTAGGTAGGTCAAAAAACTGATCATCTGGCTGAGACGCTCTTCTTTTGCGTACAGTCGCTTGAAATCCTCATCCAGAAAAAAATATTCGAAGGGATATTCAGGAAAAAGATCGGCCCAAGTGTCACTCACAAACTGGACCGTTTCATTCAAACCGACAGTCTTCACAGTAAGGGTGAAGTAACCGATGGGTGCGTTATTAGCAATAAAATGCTGCAATATTAGGGGTTCGATAGGGCTTTGTAATCCCATATAATGAAAATCCTTGACCACACCAACGATGCGGTGAACGTTCTGGTCGCCTCCCACAACAATCTCCTTGTTCAAAGCGTCTTCTGGCGAAGCCCATCCCAGATCTTTGGCAGCAGTTTCATTGATGAGAAAAGCACCGGAACCATCGGACGGCATGGTCTTGTCCAGCAATCTGCCGGCAGCCAGCTCGATTCGATACTGGGGAAGAAACTCGTAATCCACACCCAGAAAATTGATTTGGCGTTTATGGCTCCAATCTTCGTCCTGTTTCCGCATGGACTGCTTCACCATGCCTCTTCCAGGGATCGTCGTCGAAACGGAAACCTGTTCAATGGAGGAATGTTTCGAAAACTCATCTTTCAATGCCAGCGCTCTTTCTCCTGAGAGAGAGTTGAACTTCGTGGCGCCGATCCGGAGCACCATGCGCTTTTCTGTTTCGAATCCGAAATTCTCCTGATCCTTCATAAACGAGATCTGCTTATTTATCAGCAACGCACAAATCATCAGCAGGATCGCGATGACAAACTGAAGAGTGATAAGAGCCTTGCGCAAAACGAACCCTTTTGCACCCGAGGGAATGATGCCTCTGATAATTTTCTCCGGATCGAACCGGGCCATGAAAAACGCAGGATATGAGCCAGCACCCAGCCCGGCAATCAGGGCGAGCGCTCCCAGGAAATAAAAATAGACCGGCTTCAGGATATCCCGGACCTGAAACGGGATACCGACCAAATTCCTGTATGTAGGGAAGACCAAAATCGTTATGCCGATCGCCACTATCAAAGCGACCAAGATGACCAGAACAGACTCTGCGGTAAATTGCAGCACAAGCTGTATCCGGGTTGCGCCCACAACTTTGCGGATCCCGACCTCTGTGGCCCGCTTGATGGACCGTGCCGTGGACAGGTTGACAAAATTGAAACAGGCAATGAAAAAGACAAAGCTACCGATAATAGAAAAGATAAGCAAATTCGTGGGATCGCCCGGTGGTTCGAGTTCTCCATCCAAGTTCGAATGCAGATGGATACCCGATATTTTTTGAAGAAAATACTGGTAATCCCATCCGGGAGAATCCAGCTGGTTCGCACGCGATTGAAACTGTTCTTCAAAAACCTGGGGATCACTCCCTTCTGTCAACTTCACATAGGTATAAAAAATGCGTTTTGTCCAGTTCGATTTGGTATCCTCTTGATCCTGCTCGAATCTGTCGAAGGAGACAATGAAGCGGTAATGAATATGAGAATTGGTCGGCGCATCCGGGATTATCCCCGTAATGTCATAATATCTATCATCGATCATCAAACTCTTTCCTATGGGATTCTGATCGCCAAAATATTTTTGATCCATCGTCTCCGTGATCAGGAGATTGCCCGGCTGGGTAAGGGCTGTTTCTGGATTTCCTTGCAGCAATTTGAGATTGAAAAACGGGATAAATGTTGGGTCGCTGAACAGAATCTGATCTTCTTGATGCACTTGATCCTGATAGGTTACCTTTATCCCGGACAATGAAACGAACCGCACGGTTTGTTCGACCTGAGGGAACTGATTCTTGAAAGCGACAGCGGCCGGAGCGGAGATTTGCGCAAAATCCCATGTGGTTTCTTTGCCGCTTATTCTCAGGGCAACTCGATATTTATCTTTCTGCTCCGGAATAGACTTGTCATAGGTCGTTTCAAAATGGACATAAAAGAAGATCAAGAAGCAAGTTGTTATCCCCATCGCTAGGCCGAACATGGTGACCGCAGAATAACTCCAGCCTTTCAACAGGCGCCGGAATGCATACTTTAAGTAATTCTTAAACATAGTTAATCTCAGATAGATCTGAAAAACTATTGTATAACTAAATCCTTAGTTTATCAACTCAATTTGACAAAAGACCTTTGCTTAGCTTTTTCTTGGATTTTCCTAGAGTATCAGGAGTGCCGGAGGAGGGAGTCGAACCCACACTCACGGTGAAGTGAACTGGATTTTGAGTCCAGCGCGTCTGCCAATTTCGCCACTCCGGCATGCGGGAAAGCGACGAGAATTATACCACATCGTTTCTCAGTCAACAAGATGAGGAGGTCCCAAGAGGTGCTCAAAATAGCATTTAAGTGATGTGTCCCCAAACACCAAAACTAGTGGCCGAAACGCGGGTTGACCACATTGCTGTAGACCGAACCGAATGTATAGTTAAATCCTAATGAAATGTGATATCCGTAGTCCGTTTCCAATTCTTTTCTCTGAAGTAAAATCTCGTCCAATGACGCCCCACTTTTTGGTAAAGATAGCTGGTCATGGATCCGGGCATATCTGCCGGAAACATTAAGGGACAAACCCTTGATCAACCGGAGGGACAGGTGTCCGCCCAACTCCAATTTGTTTTTCGCAAGATTATGGAAGTAATGGGAACCCTCTATAAAAGTGGAAGCGACTCCCCAGGGCTCTTTCAGCTCGAATGAAACGCTTAACGCTTGCTCTAAGAGATTCTCTTGAGTTTTTTCGTATATGGTCTCTTCGATGTAGCGCGAAAAGTTGTACCCGATCCTGTATAAACATCGCAACTGCCGCCTGGTCGATTCTGCGTAGGGGAAAAAGTTGTATTCGACAGCTGGAGCGGTGATGAATTCCGCTTTCAAATTATTGTAGGTAGACGACCGTAAATTCACCCAGCCGCCGACTGCCCAGTGATCGCCGATGCTTTTGACCACCATCCCCCCGATGTCTTTCCTCTCAGATGTGCTGGTGATGGAGTCTCCGTTGATTTCAAAATGGCTTTCATTAAAATTGCCGGACATACCAAATCTCACTTTAAGCTCCGGTGTCACCCTGTTGGCAGAAAGGTTGCCACGGATGGATTGAAAGTTTTGCCTTTTTTCCCCGCTGACGTTGCCACTGACCCCGACATTGAACACCCAAAAATTCCATTTGTCTTTTACGGAGTTGGGTTTGAACATGTGCTTGAATCCGAACGTGATGTGTTCGTATAAAGGAGTTCGCAGAATATATGGCAGGAGCCCGCGTTTGAGAACATCCACATATCCCTTGCGGACCTCATCCCCGGTGTCTGTGCTGCTCGATACATATTTCAGGGTGTGGATTATATCGGAAAACTTGTTGTGTCCGATAAACTCGAAGGTGTATTCCCAGCCACCGCTCCCCGTCCTCTGGACAGTGCCCAGAATGTGGACATCGGCTTCCTGACGGTCTCTCACATAGTTGATCCAATCGATCTCGGTCCGGACGTAATCTCTGTCGCAACGGCTGCAATCCAAATAGATGCGGGGAGCTATCTGTTTAAGTGCATCATCGGAGATCTGGTCGGTATCCGCAAAAATTGACTGCACTGAAGTCAAAAATAAAAAACTCGCTATCAGCAGGAACGACAGGTACTGTTTCTTCATCCAGTTCTCCTTTGACAATCAAACACAGTTCACCGGCCACAACACCCTCATCCTATTGTTTTGTCGGAACTGGAAGGAAAAAATTTACATGGTTATGCTGATACTTCTGCCACCGGTCCCGAAACGGGGATTCACGACCTTGCTTTTCAAAGAACCGAACGTGTAGCTCAATCCGACAGACATGCTGTATTGGTAGCTTGTCGCCAGTTGCTTTTGGCGCAAAAGAACTTCTTCAACAGACAGTCCTTCCCGAGGCAAAGAAAGCTGATCCCTAATCCGGGAATATCGTCCGTATATGTTGAGGTCAAGACCCTTAAAGAGCCTGAGTGATAATTCCCCGCTAATTCGAATCCTATTTTTCCCGAAATTGTGGAAGTAATGGGATCCATCTAGCGATGCGCTGGCTGTCCCCCATTTTTTCTTCACCTCGAAGGCTATTTCCAAGGACTGCTGCCACAAATTCTCATAGGTTTTCTCGTATATCGTCTCTTCCCTGTAGCGGACAGACTTGTAGTTCAATCTGTACAGGAAACGTAGCTGATGGGTCGTGGATTCAGAGTAAGGGAAAGCATTGTATTCGATTGCCGGCGCGGGATTTAAGGCAAGCTTGACATTGCTGTAGGTAGAAGAAGTGGCAGAAAAAAAGCCGCCGACCGACCAGTGCTCGCTGATGCTCTTGACGACCAACCCGCTGAGAGTCTGGCTGTCGGAATCGCTCTTGATAACTTGATCCTCGAATTTAAACCTGCTGTCATCAATATAGGCAGAAAATGACATCCGGATTTTCAATTCCGGAGTTACACGGTTGGCAGAAAGCGAACCGTTCAGCATTCCGCTTTTATAGCTCTCCTCTCCGCTAAAAAAAGTATCGGCGCTGAGACTGAACACCCAAAAATTCCACTTGTCCTCCACATCAGTCGGCTCGACCTTATCCAAGAAAGTGATCGAAACACGGTCGGAGATGGGCGTTTTGCCCACATAGCGCATCAAGCTCATTTTAATCAAGCCGGCCAATTCCTTCTGCTTCTCGATCTCCGGTTTGTCTTCGGCAGCCGAATATTTCAACTCGTCGTTATCCCCTTCATAGTCTCCTTGGCCAATGAACGACACTGTATATTCTGTATTTCCAGATTCTGCCTCTCTCGTTGTGACCTGGATGTTGATTTGAGCCTCGTCCGCTCTCTCCGCATAATCGACAAAATTGATCGTGTTTTTGAGCAAATCGAAGTCGGCCCCTTCCCAATCGAAAAAAACGATCGGTTTGCCATTTTGGATCGCACTTCCCTTAGAAGGTGTTTGAGCATAGGCAGGTAGAAATAAGCAAATGAAGGTTAATACTCCACATAGTAAATTTTTTTTCATCATGTTCCTCTTATACATCTTTTGCTCAATCGATGATGATCTGCATCCCGCCGTATCCATGGGATCCAAAACGGGGGTTCACGACATTGGTAAAGATCGATCCAAAAGTAAAGCTAAGTCCAACCGCGCCAAAATAATCATAGCCTGTTGCCAGCTGGGTACGCTTTAAAAGAACTTCATCCAGCGAGATATCTCCCTTGACAAGGGAAAACTGGTCATGGATCCTGGACCCGCCGCCAAAAGCAAAAAAATTCAGTCCTTTGACCACCTGAATGTTGAGAATGTTAAACAGAGTCAGCCGATAAAATGAAACATCATGGAAATAATGGGAACCAGAAAGCGTGGTGCTGATACTGCCCCACTTCTCTTTGATATCGAATGTGATGGACAGAGATTGTTCCCACAGGGTTTCTTTCATTTTGTAATAGATGGTTTCCTCCCGGTATCTGACGGAATCAAAACCGATCTTGTACAGAAACCGGAGCTGCCTTCGTGTCGACTGTGAATACGGAAAAAGGTTATACTCTAAAGCCGGCTGAAAAGTAAGACCGAATTTTATGTTTTCGAATGTGGAAGAACCGGAGTCGAAATAGGCACCATAAGACCAATGGTCACTGATACTTTTAACGACAAGGCCCCCTAAGCTTAGGCTATCCTGCGTACTCTCAAGAGATGTGGAGTCATAGTCGAAATTTTCTTGGTAATGACTCCCGTATAAAGAGAGGGAAATTTTTAGGTCCGGCGTTACCCGGCTGGCATTGAAAGAACCACTGAGAGATTTCGATTTGTAAGATTCCTCCCCACTCAATTGACCATCTCCGCTTATTGTGAACACCCAATAATTCCATTTGTCCTCAGATGCCGTTTCCTCCACCACATCGCTGTAGGAGAGGCGGATCCGGCTGGCAATCGGAGTTTTGGCGACATAGCTCATCAGCCCCACCTTAAGGGCTTTGGCCATGCCCTCCCTGATCTCATCCTCTGTGTCCGTGCTCTCGGTAAAATACTTGTGGGTATCGTCGATGCCTTCGAACCTGTTTTGTCCGATAAATGCGAGGGTGTATTCTCTCCCTTGCGCACCTGTGCGGAGGGATGTGACCAACACATGGACATCCGCTTCTTTCCGGTCTCGAACATAGTTGACAAAAGTGATCTCGGTCCGGATGTGGTCGATATCGCAAATGCCGCAATCGATAAATACTTTTGGCGCTGTTTTTTTCATCTCTTCGATATCTGAGGATTTTTCCTGGGGAAATGAGAATCTTGCAGACAGAACGAAGACAAGACAAAATCCCAACAGCAAGGATAAAAATATTTTTCGCACTTTTTCCTTCCTCATTGAGCAGTCATTCACATTCACTCTTAATACTCTATACTTCAAAAATACGGATTATGTTGCCTATCGGTTTCTCTCTATTCATAAATACAACCGGATTACAGTATTATTCCGGGGGGCATTGACCTTTTAGTCCGAATCTGGTAAAAATCTGTGACAAAAGTCCGGTGAAAAAAGACAACAAGAACCTTATCGCCATCATCGACCGTTTTGCACGAAAAAAAATCGCGGTCTGGGGCGATTTGATCCTGGATGAATATATATACGGCACGACACGGCGGATCTCGAGGGAAGCCCCGGTGCTCATCTTGAGCTACCAGGACAAAGAGCTTTCATTAGGGGGAGGCGGAAATGCCCTACTTAACTTGTGCGCGCTGGGAGCAAGACCTGTTCCTGTGGGGATTGTGGGGCAGGATGATGCAGCGAAACGCATCCTAGAGATACTCAAAAAGAATAAAATTCCTTCCGAGTTCCTGATCAAGGAAAAAAACTACCGAACTCCGATCAAAACGAGGATACTGGCTGGGGAGCATTCCACACGAAAACAACAGATCCTGCGCATAGATCACGAAGAGAAAGTTCCTGAAAACAAAGAGCTGAAGAAAAAACTTGAAACAACGCTGGGAAAGGTAGCTGGCCAGACAGTCGCACTTCTTATTTCCGATTACAATTATTTCACCGTTCAGGAAGACATCTTAAAAAAAATCCTCCCAAAACTTAGACGGACGAATAAGCCCGTAGCCCTGGATTCCCGTTTCCGTTTGTTGAATTTCAAAGGAGTGACCGTACTGACACCGAACGAACCTGAGGTGGAGCATGCGCTTCAAATCGAACTGGAGAATGAAGGGGATATCATCAAAAAAGCGGGCCGCCAGATCCTCGAAAAAGCAGAAGCCGAGGCCGTTTTGATCACCAGGGGCGGGAAAGGGATGGTGCTTTTCGAAAGAAATAAACCGGCTTTTCCGATACCGATCTACGGATCGAGCGACATCGTGGATGTGACCGGTGCAGGCGATACCGTGATCAGTGTCTTGACTCTAGCGCTGGCATGTGGAGCCTCGTTTAAAGAGGCCGCTCTGTTGGCCAACTACGCCGGAGGTATTGTCGTTATGAAAAAGGGCACGGCCACTGTTTCTCCTCGAGAACTCAAGGAGGCCATCCTTTCGGAACATTGAATAAAATATATTCTCTAGACAAACTGACTGAAATAATCGAAAAACATAAACAGGGTGGAGACCGGGTCATTCTTGCCAACGGGTGCTTCGACCTGATCCATGTCGGACATATCCGTTACTTGAAGGAGAGCAAGAAGAGAGGGGATGTTCTTGTCGTGGCGTTGAACAGCGACTCATCGGTTCGTAAACTCAAAGGCAAGGCGCGGCCGATTCTATTAGAGAAGGAACGAGGGGAGATCATCGCTTCTTTTTACTTTGTGGACTATGTAACCTTTTTCGATGAGGATAAAGTAGAGAGGGTGCTTTTGGCATTGAAACCGCATGTGCATGCCAAGGGTTCGGATTACTCAGTGGACACGGTCCCGGAACGAGAAACGGTAAAAAAATACGGGGGGGAGATCGTCATAACAGGAGGGCCCAAGGTCAAATCCACTTCCGAGGTCATCCAAAATATCGCTACAAAATTCAAGAACGAAAAAGAGTCCTGACGCCATGGACCATTTTTTGATTATCCGGTTGAGTTCTCTCGGGGATGTGGTTCACACACTCCCTGCTTTTTCGGCATTGAGGAAAAAATACGCGGATGCAAAGATCTCATGGATCGTTGAGGAAACCGGGAAAGAGATCCTCGACCTTGTTCCAGGATTGGACCGGATAGTGCCCGTAGGGCTAAAAAGGTGGAAGCTGGGTTCGCGAAGGTTCTGGAAAGAGTTTGGAAAACTGAAGAAGGAGATCCGGAATAAGGATCAGGTGGCGATCGATTTCCAAGGACTTATCAAATCAGGACTGATGGCATACATTTCAGGAGCGAGGAAGCGGATCGGTTTCCACCGGATGAATCTGAAAGAGAGGCTGGCTTCTTTATTCTATACGGAAAGCTTGGCAGAAGTATCGGAGAAGGATCATGTGATCGGCAAAAACCTGAAACTCCTCTCGCTTGTGGGGATCGAGGGTGGCGACTATGAGTTTCCTCTGCAGATTCCTGAAGAATTATCTCAGGATATCCAGATAATCTTGAAAATTTTGGGGCATGACTCACAAAAAAAATTGGTGGTATTGAATGTCGGGGCTGCATGGGAAACCAAGAGATGGTATGCGGATCGATGGATTCAGATGATCGAAAAGATCAAGAGTGATCGGATTTTTCCTGTTCTGCTTTGGGGCAGCGAGGTGGAAAAAGAATTGGCCGAAAAAATCGGTCGAGCATCCGGTGTTCCTTTAGTGCCGAGGTTATCCTTAAAAGAGGTTATGGCCTTGATCCCGAAGGCTGCTTTATTGGTGAGCGGAGACACCTTCGCGCTACAGGCAGCAGGAGCATTCGGAACACCTGTTGTGGGTTTGTTCGGCCCGACTACCCCGAGTCGAAACGGGCCATTCCGGGAGCATGATCGTGTGATTTTTCATGAACTGGAATGCGGCCACTGTTACAAAAGAAAGTGCCCGCATGCTAGGTGTATGGATGCCATCACATCCGAGGAAGTGGCTGATGCATGTCTGGAAATACTGGAGATGGGAAACAATGCCTGAGCACGGACTGCTGAGAACCATTTACAGATGGAGAGTCAGGGTCACGCTGATTTTCGTGATCTTGGCGGTTGTGCTGGCAGAACCCAAGCTCTGGACCATCTTGGCAGGTGTGGGACTAACGGTTATTGGATTGCTTTTTCGGACTTGGGCTTCTGGCCATCTTGAAAAGGAAAAAAAATTGACCACTTCGGGTCCCTACCGATATATGCGAAATCCATTGTACTTCGGCAATTTGTTGATCGGATTAGGCATAGTGATAGGATGTCAATCGTGGTGGATTTTGGGTTGTGCCTTTGTGGTCTTCGGGATTTTTTATCCTGCGATAATCCTGGCGGAAAAGAAGAAAATGGAAGAACTTTTCCCGGAGGAGTATGCCCAATACAAGAGGCATGTTCCCCTATTTTTTCCCTCCTATTTCTCGACTTTTCCTCGTCAGAAACTGCAGTTCAAAGGATCGTTTTTTAAAAACAATCGAGAATCCAGGGCTATCATCGGTTCCGCTATTTTCTGGCTCATCCTCACCGCCAAACTCATCTTCTAATGTGAAAACACTGGGCTCGAATTCTGATAAATTATTTGATATAGTCATTTCGTGCCGACAAAAGAAAGAATCGAAAAGGTAAAGCGCGTGCTTTCCCTGCGTCAGCCGGATCTTCGTGTCGTTTTGGAAGAAGTCACCAACACCCACAATGCCAGCGCTGTGGTCCGGACTTGTGATGCGGCAGGAGTCCTCTATTTGGATATCATTTCAGCCACGGGTGAAGCCTTTCCGGTTAACGAAGCCATATCTACCCGAGCAGAAAAATGGCTGCATTTCTCCAACTATCGATCGACAGAGGAATGCTTGAAACAGCTAAAACAAAAAGGATTTAAAATTGCAGCCACTTTTTTGGGAGGCGATTCTATCCCCTACACAGCCATAGACTACGCGAAGCCGTTAGCTGTGGTCTTCGGTAATGAATCGGAAGGGATATCTGAGGAAGCACGAAACATGGCAGATTATATCATTGAAATCCCGATGACCGGGATGGCCCAGAGCCTCAACCTTTCTGTCTCCGTCGGTATTATCCTGTATGAAGCCATGAAACAACGGATGGAAAAGAATTATTATAAAGAAAAAAGACTCTCCCCCGAAGAATTCAAATCTTTCCTAAAAACCTGGCTCAAATTATAAAATTGGGGACAGGATACTCTTTCACTTATTTCATTATCTCAAATCTGATTACAAAATCTCTTAGCTAATCGGAAATAAGTGAAAGAGTATCCTGTCCCCAATTAAAAAAAAAGGAAGGTCAGGGATTACTCCCTGCCTTCCCTGTGAGATGGAAACAAGAGCGATTACACCCTTATCCCTTTGGATTTTTTCGTAGTATACCTCAAGGTCCTGAATGCATCCGTGTAATATCTCTCGGCATCCTTTTGCTGCTTATCCCACTGCTTCTGCCATTGCTCGTTCATCTTTTTCTGGTTGTTCATGAACTGCTTGTATTGGTCCTCTCCCATTTTTTTGTAAGTCTCGGCCAACTTTTTGGATTGCTGTTGGTAAGTGTCCTGATAATCTCTCCAGAAATCAAGATTCTCGCCTGCAGAGCCGAGCACCGGCCATGATTCGCTTTGCTCTTCCTCTTCGATTTCCACTTCGACCGTTCCCTTCTTTTTATTCCTGAGGTATTCGATCTTGATTTTGTCTCCTTTTTCCTTATCTTGGATAAGATTGACCAAATCCTGCGAGCGTTCCATCTTCTCCCCGTCTGCTGCGATAACGACATCGCCCACTTTTAAGCCGGCCTTGTCAGCAGGACCATCCTTTTCGACACTGGAGATAAGGATCCCGGTGCCTTTCTCGATGCCGAAATACTCGGACAGCTCAGGATTGAGTTCTTGGACGCCGACTCCGATGAACTTTCGCTGTCCAAATCCTAACCGGAGTACCTCCGGCCTTGCAAACTCTGGTCTACTCCATGCTTCACCCCTTTCTTTTGGCACGAACAACGAGGGAAATTTTTGTTCGAAATCACTCCAAACGCCTTCTTCAGTCATCTCGCCCAGTTTGACCTCGACATCTTGGGATTTGCCTTTGCGCTCGATCTTGACTTTGACGGTATCGCCGGGCTTTTTCATCCGGATCATTTTCGCCAGCAGCTCAGTGTCGACTACTTCTTCTCCATCGAACTCGATGACGACATCCCCTTCTTTCAGATCGGCGATCTCTGCCGGAGAATCTTTATCCACTTCGATAATCTCCACACGGTCTTCCTCGTTTGTCCAGATCCTTACTCCCAGCCAACCTCGCGCCACTTTTCCTTTTTCTATGATCTCTGTCGCCACAAACTCCACAATATCTACGGGAGTGGCCACAGCCATGCCCGATGCCGGAGCTTCGGCTTTGCTGAACACGTATCCTGTTCCGACGACTTCTTTTTCCTGGAACGAAAAAGCGATCGGCTGCTCATCCACATAAACGCCTCTGAGAAGACCGACCATTTGTCCCTGTTTGTTCACGACCGGGCTTCCGCTCATCCCTTGCCCCACCCACACATTCAGTCGGACTCTCTCATCGGCAACCGAGGAGACGATCCCTTGGGTGACCTGCGGTGTGTTCTCGGGTGAGATGCTGACAACACCGATCCACATCCCAGGCGAAAGTTTTTCGGACTTAGCCATGGTAATTGGGACGAGCTTTATCTCTTTGGCTTGAATCACGGCCAGATTAGTCTCTGAATCCATTCCCAAAAATTCAGCCTCGACCCTCTCCCCTCCGGATGTGGTGATAAAAATTTTCTCATCTCGAGGGGTAATCAGGGCTGTGGTGACGATGTGACCATCGGTGTCGATCACAACTCCTGTTGCAACTTTCCGCATCATGTTTCTGGCCTCGACTTTGACCACACAAGGAAATACTTTTTGTGTCACATCTTCGATCTGTGGTTCGCTGAGCGATGGAGCTTTTGCTCCCACGAACAGCGGGATCGCGAACAAAAATATTGTCAGGCTGAAGATCGATTTCATTTGTCTATTCATTATAGTCTGACCTCCTTAGTATTTGATCGTTCTGTTTGTTTTATCAGAGCACTGCTCCAATAAATATATTGTCGGGGGTTCCTGTCTGCTCGATCGCAGCTCCCCCGAATAATCCACTCTTTCGATAATCGGAATGGTCTCCATGCCCCTGGCAGGCACGCTCCTCTCGAGATAGGCAGGGATCTCTCCCTCGAGATCGGCAAATCTAGACGGCTCTCGCTGGGGAATGACGACAAAATTGATCACGGCAAAAACCGCTACCACGGCGCTGAAAGCCCACGCCAATGATAAACGGAAGGTTCTGCTTCTTCCACGTTTTGTCTTTCTTTCATAAAGAAGCTGCAGAACGTCCCGCTCAAAACTCTCAGGTGCTTTCACCCTCTGTATATTTTCGAATATGTTATATTCTTGCATTGCCAATCTCCTTATCCCCTCTTAATTTTGTTTCGGTTTTTCCGTTTTCCAATTCATTTTTTAGATGATTCCTGCCCCGGCTGATTCGAGCCTTGATGGTCCCCAAAGGTTTCTTCAATATCTGAGCGATTTCTTCCTGAGAAAAACCTTCGAGATCTTTCAAAATAACAGGGATTCTGTATCGTGGATGGAGGGAATCCAAAGCATGTCTCAATTTTTCCGACAAGCCGGAAACCTGAGGATTTCCCTCTGCTGCAGTCGTTTCGGCATACCGATAATTTTCATCATCCAGCGATACCATCATGACTCGATGGGATCTTTTCATCTCTGTTTTCGCCAAATTGGAAGCGATCGTATAAATCCACGATGACAAAGGCGCCACAGGTTTGTATTTGTCCGCTTTGAAATAGACTCTCATGAATGTTTCCTGTGACAACTCCACAGCCACTTGATAATTCCCAGTGATATGCCACAGGAAATTGACGATTTTGTCTTTGTATCTTCTCACTATTTCTGAAAAAGCCATTTCATCTCCGGACTGGACCTGGCGCATCAACTCTTGCTCTTCCATTCTCACCTTCCTAAAACTGTCCGTTTCCTGATTTCGTTGCATTTTTCGTTGTGTTTAAGCGGCCCTTTATTGCGCTATATCGATAATCGATTGTTCAACCTTAACTATATGTCTCACAAATACTTACCCCATGTTCATTTTACCCCTTATCGCTGTCAATTGCTACGGGATCAAACCTTGGGAATTTACGAAAGCAAAAATGGGATCCTCCGCTTTTGAATGGGGTGGGACCTAGAGGAGCATCCCCTAGGGTTCGAGTTCGATCAGAGGTTTCTCAGAATCTACCAGATCGCCTGCCGAAACATGGATCTCTTTGATCGTGCCATCCACAGAAGCTTTGATCTCGTTCTCCATCTTCATGGCTTCCACAATGGCCAAGGTCTGGTTTTTCCGTACTTCATCCTCTTTGGAAACACAGATCTTGATAACCTTTCCCGGCATGGGCGCTTTTACTAAAATCGTTCCCTCCGCCGTTATTTCTTCTCCTTTACGGAAAGCTTCCACCTGTTCGGTCGGCTCTTTGACCACAAACTGCTGGCCGTCGATCATGAAATACCGGCTATCCTTATCCTTTGCAGTGAATATGCGAAAGGAGACCCCCTCGATCAAAACTGAGATTTGGAAGGGAGAAATTTGATGAATATCGGCCAAGTAGGTTTTTTCACCGTCAGAAAAAACATATGTGTCTTCTTTTTTTTCGATAGATACTTTTTGCAATACTTCGTTCAAAAGGAATTCATATTCCACGCTACTTCCCTCCTAAACGCCATTTCCCGAGCGAAAGCCAAGGAGAATAAATCTCTTTTTTTGCCCCATGGATATCTTTTCGCGCAGTTGACCCATGCAAAGAATCGAAGGCCGCTGCCAACAGGGCCAGCATCTGCCTTTCCTGCGAATCCTTATCTCCTGTCCAATCCGCAAAGTGATCTTGAATAAAACTTGTGGTCGTTTCTCCGTTGCGGAACTGAGGATGGCTGATTAAATCTCTCAAAAATCTTATACTCGTCTTCACTCCCAAAATGACATAATCATCCAACGCCTTGATCATCCTCTGGCATGCGGATTCGCGATCTTCTGCCCAAACGATAAGCTTGGCCAGGATCGGATCATAGTAGATCGGAACATTCCACCCGCTGTAGATCCCACAGTCATGGCGGATGCCCGGACCTTGAGGTTCTTTGAAATACAGGATTTTGCCCGATGAGGGCAAAAAATTGCTGTGCGGATCTTCAGCATAGATCCGACACTCTATGGCGTGGCCTTTCTGTTCAAGATCTTCTTGTTTAAAAGGAAGTTTTTCTCCGGCAGCGATCTTAATCTGGTGGTGAACCAGATCCGTTCCGGTCGTCAGTTCAGTGACCGGATGTTCCACCTGCAACCGGGCATTGACTTCCAGAAAATAGAAATTTTTATCCTTGTCCAAAAGAAATTCGACCGTTCCGGCATTGTTGTAGCCGGAGACCTGCATGACTTTCCTCGCCGTTTCTCCCATCCGGGCCCGGAGATCGGGATCGAGAGCCTGGGATGGAGTCTCTTCCACGATCTTCTGATGCCTTCTCTGGATGGAACATTCCCTCTCGAATAGGTGCACCACATGGCCGTGGTTGTCGGCAAGGACCTGAAACTCAACATGCCGGGGATCTTCGATGTATTTCTCCAGATAGACGGATTCATCTCCGAAAGCAGACTTGGCCTCTCTCATGCCGGCCTCCATAGCCAGCGTCAGATCCTTTTCGTCGAAGACGACCCGCATTCCTTTTCCGCCTCCACCGGCCGATGCTTTGATCATCACCGGATAGCCAATCTTCTGGGCTTCCGCTTTGATGGCGGATGTGTCCTTCACGATACCTTTCATTCCAGGAATGATAGGGATATCGGCCTTTTCCATAGTCTGGCGAGATCGCACCTTATCCCCAACCAGTTCCAAAGCATCGGAATTCGGTCCGATAAATACGATCTTTTCCTTCTCACAGCGCCTTGCGAATGAGGAATTTTCGGATAAAAATCCATATCCGGGATGAATGGCCTCTGCCCCCGTCTTCTGGGCCGCTTGGATGATCCTGTCCATGTCGAGATAGCTGTCTGCAGCAGGAGGCGGACCGATCCCGATGGCCTCATCGGCGATCTGGACGTGAAGGCTGAGACGGTCGGCATCGGAAAAAACCGCCACAGTGGAAATCCCCATCTCCCGACAGGCCTTTATGATCCGAACCGCAATCTCACCCCTGTTAGCTATCAGAATCTTTTTGAACATGTATCTCTTTTTTCCTTTAATAATGATTTTATGTGAATTTATGCAGCGACATTGAAGATTTAGCCTTCTCGATTCGTCCTTCGAAGGAATCTGACACAGTCAGACGGCGAGGATGTATTGAGCACGCTATTGGAAAACATGTGGGATATTGATAAAACACAGGACATTGTCTCAGAGGGGTCTGAATAGACTTGCGGAGTTCCGCAGCCGCAGAGAAGGACGATGAGAGAATGGCGTAAAAAATCTTAACTGAGCTGAGAAATTTACATAAAATCATTATTGATTTATTTGATCCATTTGGGTTTTCTTTTTTCCAAAAAAGAGGCCATGCCTTCCTGTCCTTCCTCGCTAACCCTCAAATTGGCTATCATCCTGGCAGTGAATTCCTTGACCTCTTCAAGACTCATCTGCGGCACCTGGAATATCAGCTCCTTGCAACTGGCCAAAGCCTCCGGGCCTGAGGTTAAGAGCAGACGTACCAACTCATCGACGGTATCCCTCAAATAAAAAGGAGGAACGACTTGATTGACCAGACCGATCTCATATGCTTTTTGCGCCGTGATCCTTTTCCCGGTAAGAAAATACTCCCGGGCTTTGCTCTCCCCTATCTTCCGGATCACAAATGGTGAGATGGCTGCTGGGACAAGCCCGATTTTCACCTCACTCAGCCCGAACTGGGCCTCATCCGAGGCCACGGCGATATCGCAGGCTGACAGGAATCCGTTTCCCCCGCCGATGGCCGTGCCGTTTACCATGGCCACTGTGGGCTTGGGAAGGGAATAGAGTTTGTGAAGGGCTTCTGCCAACTGAAGAGATTCTGACAGGTTCTGCTCGTAAGAATAATTGACGATCTCCCGCATCCAGTTGATATCGGCTCCGGCACAAAAGGACTTCCCTTCTCCGGTGAGTACAACCACTCGTACAGACGCATCTGTTTTCACCAGGTCAAAAGCCTGGGCGAGTTCGCCGATCATCTCGGCGTTGAATGCGTTATGAACCTTGGGCCTAGCAAATGTAAGGCGGGCCACTTCGCCCTCTGTGGCTAGCCGGATGGTGCGAAACATGTTTTCGTTCATTTTACATCCTGAAAATGCCGACTTTGAAATCGGGAATGGGGGCGTTCAGGCTCATGGAAATCCCCAAGCCAAGAGCCTCTCTCGTCTCCAACGGATCGAGAATGCCGTCATCCCAAAGTCGGGCCGTGCTGAAATAGGGGCTGGCCTCGTGTTCGTATTTTTTGAGGATGGGCTCTCGCATTTTTGCGATCTCCTCCTCGGTCATCTCTTTCCCCTGGGCTGCCAACCTTTTCACCTTCACGGTGACCAGCACATCCGCAGCCTGCTCCCCTCCCATCACGCTGATCCGGGCATTCGGCCACATCCAGAGTATCCGTGGTGCGTAAGCCCGTCCGCACATGGCATAATTCCCGGCCCCGTTGGAAGCGCCGACGATGACGGTGAATTTCGGGACATCGGCGTTGGCTACAGCATGCACCAATTTGGCGCCATCCTTTGCGATCCCTCCGTGCTCGTACTGCTGACCGACGATGAATCCTGTGATGTTCTGGAAAAATATCAAGGGAATCTTCCGCATAGAACACAGGGTCACAAAATGAGCCCCTTTGACCGAACTTTCGGAAAAAAGCACACCTTTGTTAGCCAAGATACCGACAGGATAACCCATGATGCGGGCAAATCCGCACACGATCGTCTGGCCGTAATGTTCCTTGAATTCCTGAAAACGGCTCCCATCCACGAGACGCGCGATGATTTCCCTGAAATCGTAAGGTTTGCGTGTATCTTTTGGAATGATCCCATAAAGCTCATCGGGATCGTAATAAGGATCTTCCGGTTCAGCCATGTCCAGCTCGAACCTCTTGCGCGGATCCAAAGTTTCGACGATATTCCGGGCTATATCTAGGGCGTGGGAATCGTTTTGGGCGTAATAATCGGACACGCCCGAGATCCGGCAGTGCACGTCCGCTCCGCCCAAATCCTCATCCGATACGTCCACACCCGTGGCCGCCTTGACAAGGGGAGGCCCGCCGATAAAGATGGTTCCCTGCTCCCGGACGATCACGGTCTCATCGCTCATGGCCGGCACATAAGCCCCTCCGGCTGTGCAAGAGCCCATCACGACAGAAATCTGAGGGATTCCAAGAGCCGAAAGCCTGGCCTGATTGTAAAATATGCGCCCAAAATGCTCTTTATCCGGAAAGGTTCCGGCCTGGAGGGGGAGAAAAATCCCCCCGGAGTCGACAAGATAGATGCAGGGCAACCGGTTTTCCAGAGCGACTTGTTGAGCCCGGATATGTTTCTTGATGGTCATCGGGAAATAAGTTCCACCTTTGACCGTGGCATCGTTGGCTACGACCAAAACTTCCCTCCCGTGGACCACTCCGATCCCGGTCACAACGCCAGCGCTCGGAGCCTCGTTGTCGTACAAGTCGTAAGCACCGAGTGCGCTCAGTTCGAGAAACGGGGTGTTTTTATCGAAAAGTTTGTCCAATCGCTCTCTCACAAAGAGTTTTTCCCGGGATTTATGGAGGTCGCGGTATTTCTTGGGCCCGCCTTCCTTGATCTTGGCAAGCCTTTTTTTGTAGAGCTCGACTTCTTTTTTCAGGCTTTTATGATTATCCTTAAATTCCTTGCTCTCGGTATCGACCTTGCTCTCGATTCTGTACATGGTCTCGCTCCCTCATAACTTTGAGTTTGACCCAAATTATACCAAATTTACCTGTAGTAAATATTCAGGCCTTTTTCGCCAATTATATAACTTGGAGTAAATTCCCTCCGGTCTGGTCTTGAATGACTTATTCCGGAACGAATTTGTACCCATAGCAAAGGATGCCGGAATCTCCTTCCTGGTAGATCTTGCGAAACTCCAACTTCAGCCGCATCCCGATCTTGATGTCATCGAAATCACAATCCACAACCTGTCCGGTCAATTTCACGCCATCGTCCAATTCAACGATCCCCACGGCATAAGGCGCTTGATCGACATACTGATGCGGCGGAACCCGGATGATAGTGTAAGTGAGAAGCTTTCCCTTTTCCTCGATCTTGGCTTTCTGTAAATCTTGATTCTTGCACTCCGGACAGATCAGACGGGGAGGAAAAAATTTCACTTTACATTTTGTGCACTGGTTGGTTTCGAAACGGTACCTTTGAGGGATCTCTCTCCAATATCTTGATGGTGTTGGCATTTTCTCCTCCTTCCTTATTCTTTTTCGAAAATGTGAACCACGGCGCTTCCACCGCTTCCGCCCATGTTTTGGGTCATTCCTACCTTGGCATTCTCGACTTGTCTTTCCCCTGATTCCCCACGCAACTGCTTGGTGATCTCGATGATCTGTGCCACGCCTGTAGCACCCACCGGATGACCCTTGGATTTCAGTCCGCCACTTGCATTGACAGGGATTTTTCCTTCCAGGGCTGTCAATCCCTCTTCGACGGCTTTGCCTCCTTTCCCTTTCTCCACGATGCCCAGAGCTTCCATCACGCATATCTCAGCGATGGTGAAACAATCATGTACCTCGATAACATCGATGTCTTCAGGCTTTTTTCCAGCCATTTCATAAGCTCTTTTACCTGCCTGGTAAGTGGCTTCGAGCCATGTGATGTCTTTTCTCGAACTGAGGGCGATAGTATCGGTCGCATGGCCCATTCCCACTACCTTGACAACCGGTTTTCCCATCTTGCGGGCCATCTCCACAGGGCATAGCATCACGGCGGCCGCTCCATCTGTGATCGGCGAGCAATCCAGGATCCTCAACGGATCGGCCACCATCACCGAATTCAAGACCATATCGACCGTGATCTCGAACGGAAACTGTGCCAAAGGATTTTTAGCTCCGTTTTTATGATTTTTTACGGCTACCATAGCCAACTGCTCGCGTGTGGTCCCGTATTTTTCCATATGGGCCATGGCTATCAGCGCATAAAGGCCCGGGAATGTGATCCCATGATAACCTTCGTATTCCTGGTCAGCAGCTGTACCCAGAGCAAATGTCGCCTCATGCCCGTTCACATCGGTCATTTTTTCGATCCCAGAAACAAGCACCACATCGCTCATTCCCGAAGCGACCTCCATGAAACCAAGCTTGAAGGCCAGCCCTCCCGAAGCACAGGCGGTTTCCACCCGGGCAGAGGGCACGGGCGTCTGGCCCAAATAATCAGCCAACAAGGAAGCGATATGTTCCTGCCCGACAAACAATCCCGACGACATCGAGCCGACATACATGGAGTCGATCTTGTCCACCCCGGCGTCTTTCAAGGCCAATAGAGCTGTTTCCACAAAAATCGTCCTAAGGGATTTTTCCCACAACTCTCCCCATTTTGTCATTCCTGTTCCGATAACGGCTACTTCTCTCATGTTATCCTCCTACTCGGCCTTCCTGATTTTATGGCGGAATTTGGCATACTCGCCGTACTCGAGATAGTTCCTGTTTTTCACTAAAAGATCCCTAGTCTTGGGGGCCAATTCCCTCACTTCGTCGATCCTGTCGGTCACCTCGAAGATGAATGCATCCGATCCGGCTCCGGAACCGTAAGAAACGAGCAGGATTATGTCTCCGGGCTTGGAAATATCCAACGTCGACGTCAATCCGAGGGGGGAAGATCCAGAATAGGTGTTCCCCAAAAGATTCACCAGCCATCCGGGCTCGATCTGTTCCCTTTGGAATCCCAACATCTTTCCCGCACGGAGGGGAAATTTGCCGTTGGGCTGGTGGAAAATGACATAATCGAAATCGGCAGGCTTCATCCCGGCCTTATCCATAATTCCATTGGCAGCTCCTGTGATATGTCTGAAGTAGGCCGGATCCCCGGTGAAACGCCCGCCATGTTGCGGATAGTACTGGTACTCTCGACGCCAGAAGTCAGGCGTGTCCGTCATAAAGGCATAGGTCTTGATGGATTTGGCCACGATATTTTCTTTGCCAAAGATAAAAGCTGCCGCCCCGGCTGCTGCAGAATATTCCAGAGCATCTCCCGGTGCACCCTGGGATGTGTCTGCACCCACGGCCAGCCCGTATTTGACCTCCTCGGCCTTTACCAGGCTTAAAGCCACATACATGCCCTCGGTTCCTGCTTTACAAGCGAACTCGAGATCAGCCGTGTGGGCCTCCGGAGTCGCTCCGAGGGCTTCGGCGAGAACGGTTCCGCTGGGCTTGACAGCGTACGGATGGGATTCAGAACCGACATAGACCGCCCCTATCTCAGCTGGATCGATTTTCGCTCTCTTCAGCGCATTCTTGGACGCTTCTACGGACATGGTGATCGTGTCCTGGTCAGGAGAAGGCACGGATTTTTCTTCCAGCATCAAGCCTCTTTTGTAACTGGGCGCATCTGCTCCCCACACCTTGGCGATCTCTTCAACTTTGATGCGATTGCGGGGAATGTAGGCGCCATAACCGACAATACCTTGCATTTAGATCCTCCCTTGAGAAAATGATAAAGAATACTGAGATAATATGAACATTAAATAAGAAATATTTCCTTAGATTTTGACAAAGTATCGTGTCATATAATCCTTTTTTAGTCAAGAGAAAAAGGGGACATGCCATTAGGTACAACCCTATTTTTTTGTCTTGTGTAAAAAAAATCTTAGAAATGATATAGGGTGGCACCTAGAGGAACGTCCCCATTTATTATAGAATGAGAGACGGAACTTTTTTGGGATATTTCTCGTCTACCAGGATGTGCTAAGTGCAATTAGAAAGGATTATAAAAGAATGTGTACAAGGCAACGAAGGAGCCTGGAAAATGCTTGTTAATGCTTATTCCAAAAAAGTTTTCAACCTCGCCTACCAATTTGCCGGTAGCTATGAAGAGGCCGAAGACATGACCCAGGACATTTTTTTCAAGCTGCACAGCTCGATCGAAAAATACGACTTTGAAAAAAATTTCACTGCCTGGCTCCTCACACTGGCACGCAATCACTTGATCGATCAGTACCGGAAGACCAAATGGGAAAAGAAATCACGCGATGAGTTCAACGAGCATCTCCTTTCAGCAGACAGCAGATCATGCCCAGAGGAAGGAGTGATGATCCAGGAGAGCAAAAAAATCGTCTGGGAAGCATTCAACCACCTTTCCTCGGAGATCCGGATGGCGATCATTCTCCGCGACATTCAAGGGAAAAAATACGAGGAGATCGCAGAGATCATGGATCTTCCTTTGGGCACGGTAAAGTCCCGTGTCAACAGAGGCAGACTGCAGCTGGCAAAAATCCTCAAGGAAAAAAAGGAGGAAAAAAATGGATTGTGAACGATTCGAAGAGCTCCTGTCTCCTTATCTCGAGGATGATCTCACCCTGGAGGAGAAGCAAATCGTCGATACCCACATCCGCACCTGCGCCAGTTGCACAGAACTATTATCCCTGATGAAACAGGCCAGAGAGTCTCTGGCTTCCTTTCCTGAAGTCGAAGTGAGTGAAATCCTGGTCGAAAAACTGTACGAACTCCCCCAAAAAAGAAAAAAATTCCGCTTCGTCACGGATTTTCTGCTCCGCCCCTCGCTCCAACCCATCATGACTGCGGTTACGGTTTTGCTCGTATGCTTATCCTTTTACGCGTTCAATCCGGATAGAACCGCGATAAACCGGTCGATCGAACGTCAGTTCCAGATCGGCTTCAGCAAAGTCGAAAAACTTTACGCCGAGGCTGAATCCATAACCCACACTTTAGGCGAATACAAAGATAACGTTCTCGTTTCAATTAAAAATTTCAAACCTTTCAGAGGAGACGAGGATGAACAACCGAAAACATAAACTGGAGGAATAACATGGAAGAAAAAGTTATCGTGAGAAGACCACCGAAATCCCCATTTCTTGCCGGGATTCTTGCTCTCTTTTTCCCTTCAACAGGAGCTCTATACAACGGCCAGCCAAAAAAATTCTTCTTTTACTTAGCAATCTTTGCAGTTGTAATCACAACCCTCTCATATGAAGTAGGTTCCGCTCCTTTTCTGGGAATCTTTCTTGGTGGATTTTATTTCTATCAACTATTTGATGCAGTCCAGACAGCCAAGAACATCAATCGAAGAGCCCTTCAAGGAGAAGAGGATATTGTGGAAATAGAAGAAGTCCCCGAATTCGTCAAAACCGGATCAATTTTTTGGGGTATCGTACTCATAGCCCTCGGAGTCGTTCTCATTTTTGCCAACTTCGACCTATTGAGCTATGACACCGTGTTCGAGTTCCTGATCCCTTTTAGCATTCTTGTTGTCGGCGTGAAGCTTGTGGTGGATCATTACACCAAGTCCAGAGAGGAAGAGTAGAGGAGAAAAAAATGGCAAAACGTGCAAATGGCAGCAAATTGGCTTGGGGATTGATCCTGATCGCACTAGCTGTGATCATATTCCTGAGCAACATGAATGTGTATGTATGGGATTTTATCGCCCGGCTCTGGCCGATCATCCTGATCATCTGGGGAGCGTGGAAGCTGTACTATGGATTGAAAGAACGCCGGGAAGAGCTGGAAAAAGTTCAGGAATAAAAAAATGAAAGCCAAAGAAATCATCCTGCTCATCCTGATCGTGACGGGGGGCATCATTTTTTACCACGCGCAGACTGGAAAGATCTGGATCGACTGGGATTGGGATGACGGCATCTATTTCGGACAGGAAGAGTTCGTGTACGAAGAAACCGAGGAGATCGCGCCTCCTTTTCCTTCGAGCCTACACATCATCAATGCCCATGGGAATATCGAGGTGGAAGGTACAGACCAGGACACCATATCAGTCTTATTCGAGAAGAAGATCTTTCGCCGGCAACAAAGCCAGGCAGATGAAGTGGCCGAAGATTTGAGGATGACCGTCGATAAAGCGGACAACAACATTCAGATTTCCTCAAACAGAGAAGATTTCCGGAAACGGCGGTTCCGGACCAATTTTAGGGTCGTGATCCCGAAGGAAATGGCCGTTTACGTGAAAAACTCTTACGGAGAGGTCAGGGTATCCCAAGCAGGAGAAACCGAGATCCGGAATCCGAATGGAAGGGTATTTGCTGAAAACATCACAGGAAATCTAAGCATCAAAAACAGTTATAATGAAGTCCAGGTCGGAAATATCTCTGCAGACTGCCGGATCGAAAGCAACAATTCGACCGTGACGGCCACCGATATTGAGGGAAACGCACATATCGATCACAGGTATGGGAAGATCCGCCTCGAAAACATCGGCCAGTCTGTGACCGTGGACGGATCGTACGCAGAAGTTTACGGACAGAATGTCAAAGGATTGTTCGACATTCGCACCTCTTACAGGGAAATCGATCTCTCGGATGTCGGCCCGGTTCAAATAAGAGCCAATAACAGCCGGATCGAGATAAAGGGGGCAAAGGATTCTGTGGACATAGAAAATAAATACGGGAAGCTCGAACTGTTCGACATCGAAGGAAATCTCAGGATAGATGGAAAAAACCTCGAGGTTTACGGGCACTCCATCATCGGAGAGACGATATTCATTTCAACATCCTATAGAAAAGTGGAGCTAACCGATTTTCAAGGGAAAACAGAGATCACGCATTCCAACGGAGACGTAGGTCTCGAACCTCTATCCCTCACCTTCCCGATCGAAGTCCAAGGCCGGTACACGGATATCAAATTTTACTGGCAATCCGGCTGGAGATACCCCATCGAGGCCAGAGTCAAAGGAGGCGATATCGATTGGAACGTTTCCGAAGGATTGAGTCAGAGTTTCGAAGAAGAAAACGGATACAAAGTCTTCAAAGCATTCGAGACAGAAACCGATAAGCCCTCAATCTCGCTAAGCACGACTTATGGATCGATAAAGATCGAAGAATACTAGGTCTTGTTTTTCCAGTTGTAGATCTTACTCTGGAGAAACCCGTTGATTTTGATGTTGAAGTAGGAGATGTCGTTTGCCAGATCTTTTTTGTACTTGGTCACATAGCGGACAAAATCCATTTCTTTTTTGAATCTGAGAAGGTTTTCAAACTCGGCGACCTCATCCCGCAATTCGATCATGTAATGGTTGATCGTGCGGTATTGGGAATTGATGTCGATCAAATCCTCCCCTCTTAGTTTGCCAAAATCAAGGTAGGGTGGCAAGGATTGAAGGATTTCCAGGCTCTCGGTGGATAGCTCGTTCACGTATTCTTTTATCTCCTGGAAAAAAGATTTGTACACTAGGGGTTTTTTGAGTTTTTCTTCCGCCTTATCCAAAAGTGTATCATACTGTTCTTTACACGAGAGTAAAATATCTTTTACCCCCAGATATTTCCTTTTGAATTGAAACAGGTCGATAAAATCCCTTCCGATGTAGATCTTGTCTTGATAATTTGTCATCAACTCTCTGGGTGAGTGGGTATAGAATTTGATCTCATACCGCCTCCCATCCGAATCCCTCTCCCTCAATCTTGCAAGGACCAAGAAGTTGTTCTGCTCGATGAAATAAGAATTAACATCGAGCAAGACAGAATAGACCGTGAGATTCTGGATAATATATTCCTTCAGGTAGTTCAGGATATTCTCTTTCTTCTGAATAAAGTCATTGATGCTCTCGTTAGGAGTGGGGTTGATCACCGAATAGGATGGAGAAAGAAGATACAGGACCGCGCCTATCCCAAGTTCGAAGTAAAGATGGCTGAGGACACTCTGGTGGAGATCATCGAGCAGGATGGTTTTCAACGAGGGCAGATTTTTGATATCGAGCTTAGAAAGTTCTTCGACTTCATTCATTTCTGAAATTCCCTTAACGAGGGTGGAATATTATCACTTCAAATCAAAAAAATCAACCTGCCATAGGTCCAATCGGGATTCTCATATCGTTCTTTTTGGATCTTTTGGGTGGACTCTAATTCGTTTGTCGAGAACTCCTTGGGAGCGAGATTAACCTTGAAGTAATCGGACATCCCAGATATAAAGTGCTCCACAGCCCAATCGAAATCCACTTTTTTGTCTAGTGCTTCCGATAGAGAGGTCATCTTGACAACGGTCTCCTTTGCTGCCGAGTGAGATACGGATATCAGTAGATCATCCTCCTTTTCGAGAGGGATGGAACCATGTTGGAGGAATTTTTTTCCCGTTCGTTTCTGAGCACTCCCGATTATCTTTTTGCCATCCATTTCGACCTCATCCCGGGCGGGTTGAGCAAAACAAGGCATGGTTCCCCGGGCATATTCCGAAGGGGTGTCTTTTGCAAGATGGGATTCGATACCCATGCGCTGCAGGGAAACATTCAAGGCCTCAGAGATCAACTTGTAGGAATCCATCAGTTTATTGGAGAAAATTTCCGTATCCGAAGAACAGACGGAATAGGTGACTTCCTTATGGTGCAGCACAAGTTTTCCCCCGGTTATTCGCCTGACTACATCGATACCATGCTGGCGGCAATAATCCAGGTTCACCACTTTTTCGGCATTTTGCGAGCGGCCGATGGAGACGGTAGGATTTTCCCACCTGTAAAACCGGAGATAGGTCGTGGCCTCCTCTCCCAGGGACTGAAACATAAAGTCATCCACAGCCATGTTCCAGGATCCCTTACGGGGCGTTCTGTCGATGATGAGATGCCAGTTTTTTTTCATGGGATTCTAGAAAAAAAAAGAAAAAGCGGGCAACGGGATTTGAACCCGCGACCCCGAGCTTGGGAAGCTCGTACT
>CAZIDF010000039.1:0-4926 GCA_964538085.1 uncultured Eubacteriales bacterium
TGCTTCTGGGAACCATTGATTTTCACTTTGATAACGATGAGGTGTTCCTTGAGTTCAAAAGGGATAATTCCCTTTACCGTGAAATCTTCCTCCTGGGCCATTGCCCAACCACTCAAAGCGAGAACTGCAAGAAATAAAAAAATTGCCGTGTTTCTCATGCTAGCCTTCCTCTGGTATTAAAACTGATACAAAATTTTATTCCTGATACACATAAGTATACAACAGTATATGCCTAAGGTCAGCCCTGTGATATTAAAATAGAGATCCTTTTGTATTATTCCCTTTTGGTTAATTTAGCGCCTCTAAAAAAAAGGAATGTAGATCCCGACAAAGATGGTCCGGCCGAAGATGGAATAGCTATTGTTTCTCACAGAATAATCGTCGCTGTATTCATACCGGAGAATATTTTTCCTGTTGAGCAGGTTCGTGATCCCAAAATACAACACGACAAGCCTGTTGTGGAAGTTGAAGTTTTTGCTGCCGTTGATATCCAGTCTTTGGTAGGAGGGGTATCTTTTGCTGTAGGGATCACCCCAGATCGGGATGTAGGCATTGTTAGCCTCATCCCATTCTCTTTCTACCAGAGGTGTGTAAGGCAATCCCACGGCATAGGAAAACCGGATGCCTAAGGTTCCTGAGCTGAACTTATATTGGAAAATTCCAGTGAAAGAATGACTGATTTCATAGGGAGATGTCGTCAGGATCAGAACCTCATTTTCTCTTCTTTTCGAGCTCAAATAATTGTAGACGAAGAATGCATCATATTTAGGATGTTTCCGTTTGATATACAGCTCTGCTCCGCGGGCAAAACCCAGCCCCTTGTTATTGATTTGATCTCCTTGATACAAGAAAAGGTTCCAGTATTCCTTGTTGTATAAAGTTACCCGCAGATCAAGATCATCGGTGATCCTATCATAGGTCAAGGAAAGATGGCCTGCCTTTTTTATCTGAAGATCGTTCTGTTGGAGAGTGAAGTAATCGCCGTACTGGCTGTGAAATCCTCCGGAGAATCTTAGAATGTCTCGCGGGGTTATGAAGTAAGCGAGGGAAAATCGGGGAACAAAGCTCATTTTTGTATCCCCGATGGATAAAGCGTTTACCCTTCCTCCAAGAGTGAGATATACCTGATCGATGATGCGGAATTTATCGCTGAAGTAGAAACCGTAACGTGTCCCTTTTGCGTCGGAATCCTCGTAAAGTCCGTCTTCGATGAAGAAAAAATCGAGATTTCTCCTCTGGATATCCGCACCGAATTCGAAGTAGTGTTTTTCCATGTCAAGTGAGGTGTCCCATCTCGCTTGCAGTGCATTGTCATTATATTCTTTTTTGAAAGTGTCGGGAATATCGTAAACAGCTTGATGGCTTACTCTCGACAGGGTGAATGAGGAGACAATATTTTTAGAAAGAATAGAGGTAAGGGAAAAGCCGGCGATAAGGTTTCGAGATCTTGTCTCGAACCCGCTGTCTTGGGCGAAATTGTAGTTGTCTCTCAGGCCCAGTATTCTGAGACTTGTTCTCTTGTTTACGTCGATATTCAATTTGACAAAGGCATGTTCGGTCTCGAATTCACTTTCTCCTCTGTTGTTGATCCTTGTCATCAAGCCTGAATGGCCCCTGTTGTAGCTAACGACAAAACTCCCTATCTTTTTGATGGGCAGTCCGAAGTAGCTGTTCAGACCCATGATCGACAGCCCGAATCCTCCTTCTCCTGTGGAAAGGGAATCCTTTGCAGAAATGTTCATAACGCCGGACAGAGCATCCCCGAATTTGGTGGAAAAACCAGAAGTTGATACACTGAATCCATCGATAACTTGGTTGTCGAATATGCTGAAATAGGCCTCGTGCAGGGAACTGGTGAGAAATGGATTGGCGATCTCGATCCCGTCGAAATAATAAGCGACCTCATCGGGTGATCCACCCCGTATGAGCATACTTGATGAATCGGGCTGAGAATTGACACCAGGAAGGATCTGAGCGGTGTAAATCGGATCTGCCGCAGTCCCGGGAAGTGTGTAGATGTCCATTTTTCTGAGGGACACTGTCGCAGGAATTGTTTTTTCTGCGACCAAACTGTCCGCTGTCACCAAAACATCGTAGGAGGGGAGAGGCTCAAGTTCCAACTCCACCAGTAATTCTTCGCCTATACGGGCTTCTACTTCTTGTTTTTTGTAGCCCAGTTGAAAAATTTCGAGGATTGTCGGTCCTTGGAAGCCGGGAGATTCTAAAATTAATTTAAAAGTCCCATCGTAATCTGCCGAACTTCCAAAGTCGGTGCCTTTGATGGATATATAGGCCGGAAGCGGTTGTTTGGTGTCTTTATCGATGACTTTTCCTCGAATGATCCGAGGCGATTGCGAAACAAGATGGACAGAGACCAGCAGGACGAAAAGACAAAATAAACCTGATTTTTTTAACATAAACATACTTTTTACCAAAATATGGGTGTTATCAGCAACGATTATTTTATTTTTTGATCTTTTCCAACTCGTCCTTGGCCATTCCGTATTCAGGATTGACTTCCAGAGCCTTCGTGAAAAATTCAACGGCTTTATCTTTGTCGCCCTTCTGGCTGAAAGCTATGCCCAGAAATGTATAGGCCTCGTCCTTTCCCCATGAGGGTTTTATAGGATCATCGATCTTTTCTTTCTCAAAAAGTGCTACACTTTTTTCGAGTGTTTTAATAGCCGCGTCCGCTCCACCGCCGTACTGCTCTGGCGTGTAAAGGTCCGACACTCCTTTGAGGTAGTGAACCCTTGGATTTTCCGGGCTTTTTTCGAAGGCCTTGCCAAAATATTGATAGGTCTCGAATCCCAGGGACATGGCTTTTTCTGGATTGAGGGCGATCTCAAAGCCCAGCATATAGGCATAAAAAGCATCCAATTCTCCGAGATCGGGTTCCAACTCCATGGCTTTTTTCAGGTAATTTTGGCCCTCCTTGATATAGGGTTCTGCCTTATCCATCTGCATCAGGGTAAGATAATAAGTGGCCAACCTGTAGTCGCAGAGCGCGATGTAATACACCGGATAAAAACTTTCGCTGCTTCCCCTTGCAACAAGTCCCAGAAGTCGATCTCGTGCCTTTTTCATAGGTTCTGGATCCCAGGCGTTCATTCCCTTTTTTAGGAGCTCTTTTGCCTCGACGATCTGCTCTATCGCGTTTGAATCCATATCCATAGAAGGCAAAACCTTTTCTTTTTTGGATGTTTCTGGTTTGATTTCTTGTTGGACCGAAACATCTGCTGGAGGATTGATGGCGAGAGCCAGCTTTTCCCTGTCCAGGATTTTTCCATTCTTGATGACCATAAAGATATTCTGGGTATTCTGGATTTTATCCAGAGGATTTCCCTCCACAACCAGAATATCGGCCAACTTTCCAGCGGAAATCGTGCCCAGTTTGTCGCTTTTTCCTAGAATTTCTGCTGCATTTACAGTCGCTGCTTTGATGATTTCAGTGGGGGATATTCCTGCTTCCGCCATGAGCTCCATCTCACGATGTACCGAAGGTCCGAAGAACACAGCCGGATTCCCGGCATCTGTCCCGACAGCCAATTTTATGCCGTGGTCAGACATTTTTTTTGCGTTTATCTTGGCAAAGTGGAGTGTCTTTTCCCACGAAATAAAGCTCTCTTTCATCCCAGACATCTCTCTTTTTTTATCCAGGTCCGCGAGAATTTCTCGGCTGACCCCCTGTTCTAACAGTGAATTGTCTCGGTCCTCTGTTTTGGCCAGCATGCCCCCAGAGAAAGATTCAAAGACGGCCAAAGTCGGGATGCAATACACGTCCTTTTGTTTCATTGCATCTAAAAATTCTTCGCTGACCTCCTGATCTGTGACCATGTGGGCCAAGCCATCTGTCCCGGCTTTGAGGGCATCTTTGGCATGCTCGAAGGTCATGATATGGGTGACGACGGGAATGTTATGCTTGTGAGCTTCATCGATTATGGCTTCCATCAATTCATAGCTGAGGGAAGTGAAACGTTCGGAGCCTTTTTCGTAGATAATCTTTATGTGATCCGGTTTATCCTTTATCAGTTTTCGGACAGCCTCTCTGGCTTCTTCTTCTGTCGTCGGCGTCTCGGACATCGGGACCCCATATTCGGTTCCATGACCTTTTGGAGAAGTGAATACGGGGCCAACGGCGAAGATTCTCGGTGACATGATCTCATTTTTCTTTTCAGCTTCACGAAGAGAAAAAATCAAATCTTGTACGCCACCGAGGTCGAAAACGGACGTAACACCTGCATACAGAAATGCATCGAGTTTTCTCGCATCTTCGATGTAGATATATCCTAGGGTGGATGCTCCTCCCAGATGAATGTGGGCATCGAAAAGGCCAGGGAGAATGGTTTTTCCCGAACAGTCGATCACGGTTATGCCTGGAGATTTTTCGAATGTTTTATTTTTGCCGGCATATTCGATGGTGTTTTCGTTGATTATCACGAGGGAATCCGGAATGATCTCCCCCCTTGACACATCGAGAAGATTGCCACCTATAAGATAGATGAAATCTGTGTTGTTTTCCGCTCCTTTTAAAGGAATCATAAAAAGCGAAGCGAACAATAACCAAATAAATATTTTTCTCATTTTAGTCTCCTAATTGATTTTAAGACATGCTGCGGATGATTTTTTCCAGGTTTTCCAGGTATTCTTCAAATGCCTGGCGGCCTTTATCGGTCATCCGACATAAGGTTTTGGGCTTTTTTTTGATGAATTTTTTCTTGATTTTGATGAATTTTTCCTTTTCTAAAAGACTTAGGTGGGAACTGAGATTTCCATCTGTCAGCTTAAGGCTGTCTTTGAGGTAGTTGAACTCGACTTCATTTGAGGCCATCAAGATAGACATAATTCCCAGCCTGGCTTTCTGATGAATGGCCGTGTTGAGATTAATCGCTATGTGTTCTTCCATTGTTTGTTGATGACTAATCC
>CAZIDF010000039.1:5026-15174 GCA_964538085.1 uncultured Eubacteriales bacterium
AATAAATTGGGGACAGGATACCCTGTCACCAATTTAAAATTGAGATAATGTTACTTCGTTCTAGAGTTATGACATTATTTAATTGGTGACAGGGTATCCTGTCCCCAATTTATTCCTGTCCCCAATTTATTCAATCGTAATATTCAAGCCCCAAATGGGTGATCAGGTCTTCTCCTTTAATAAATCGCAGCGTGTTTTTCAGCTTCATCAGTTGGATGAACAAATCGTGTTCGGGATAGAGTTCCGGAGCACACATCGGACTTTTGAAATAAAAAGAGAGCCATTCTTGAATTCCTTTCATCCCGCAACGATTCGCCAGATCCAAAAACAAAGCTAGATCCAGTACGATAGGGGCAGCCAGTATGCTATCCCGGCAGAGAAAATCGATCTTGATCTGCATGGGATATCCGAGCCAACCGAATATGTCGATATTGTCCCATCCTTCTTTGTTGTCACCCCTTGGAGGATAGTAGTTTATCCGGACCTTGTGGTACAGGTTTTTGTAAAGATCGGGATAAACATCCGGCTGAAGAATATATTCCAGCACTCCTAACTTGCTCTCTTCCTTGGTCTTGAATGATTCCGGATCGTCCAGGACTTCTCCGTCCCGATTCCCGAGTATGTTTGTCGAAAACCAGCCGTTTAATCCGATCAATCTTGCTTTTAGTCCGGGAGCCAAGATGGTTTTCATCAATGTCTGTCCTGTTTTGAAATCCTTCCCGGCGATCGGCACCCCTTTTTCTCTTGCAAACTCGACCATAGCAGGAATATCCACTGTCAAATTCGGTGCTCCGTTGCCAAAAGGCACACCCGCTGCTATCGATGCGTATGCATATATCATGCTGGGAGCTATGGCAGGATGGTTTTCCTTCATGGCTTTTTCGAAGGATTCTATGGTTTGATGCTCAGGGCCGGGCTCCATAAAAACTTCTGTGCTTGCGCACCAAATCATCACGATCCTATCGCAATTGTTTTCCATCTTGAATTTCTGGATATCCTCTATGAGCATTTGTGCATACTCATACTTTGTCTCCGCTTTTTTGACATGTTCCCCATGCAATTTCTTCACATACTTCTGCTCGAATACAGCCTTCATAGGATTAATGGGTTCTATCTCTTGTTTCACTTCGTCCAATAAATCTTTGTTCAACACACCCGCGTTCAATGCAGCGTTATACACATTGTCATCGAAAATATCCCAGCCACCAAAAACCATATCGTTCAAATCGGTCAATTCCACAAAATCTTTGATCAACGGAACTCTTTTATCCGTTCTTTTCCCCAACCGGATGGTCCCCATTTGTGTCAACGACCCGTAAGGTCTTGCCATCCCTTTTCTGATAGCCATCACGCCGGCAATGAAAGTCGTGGCCACAGCCCCCAAGCCGGGCATCAGAATACCGAGTTTTCCCGTTGCTTTTTTTATGCTGACAGTATCGCTCACTCCAGTTTCTCCTCTTCTTGCATTAATGGGAAATTACACCGATTCAAGCAGTGCGATGAGATTTTATAGCAATTTATGGTTTTTTTCCATCAAGAAAAGGAATCCGGCACTGAAGTAGGCAATTTTTTTTAAATTAATACTTGACAATCAAATCTATATATCGTATTTTCTTTACAGAAAACAACAATATATTGTGGTTAGTTCAATTTATTGGGAAACCACGCAGGAAGGTTTAAGGAGTTTTTTGGATAGAAGTTATTAGGGGAGGAGGGCCGAGAGAGGAATCCCCGTACTTCCTACTCCCTTTGTAGCTTTCGCTACGCCTTGGATGTGGCCCTCCTCTCATTTTTTTCTCTATAGGTTTTGTCATTCTTTTCACAGAAATAATCGCATAGCCTCCCATATGGGTCAATCGCCTTTCGGGGTAGTTGATGGGATGATATTTATTTCACCATTGTCACCTCTAAAGGTGACAGCATTTTGATTTATTTGTTTACCATTTTTCCGGATATGTTGTATTATTTATTAAAATTGTTGAGGGAGAAAAACAGTGGAAGTAAAAAAGTTCATCGATCAGAGAGTCGAAGAGATTAAATCAACCATCGGATCGGAGATGGCCATCTCGGCCTTATCCGGTGGAGTAGACAGTTCTGCGTGCACAGTTCTGGCTCATTGGGCTATCGCAGATAAAATGAAAGTGATATTCATCGATGACGGCCTGATGAGAGAGGGTGAGCCAGAAGAGGTGAAAAACATCTTTGCAGAATTAGGTATCAAGGTAAATATCATCGATGCCAAGGATGAATTTTTTGCGGCTCTGAAAGGAATGATCGATCCTGAAGAGAAAAGGAAAGCATTCCGGAATGCTTTTTACACCGTGTTCAAAAAGGCCGTGCTAGATAGCGGCGCCCGGTTTTTGATTCAAGGAACCATCGCTGCTGATATCATCGAGACAAAGGGAGGGGTCAAAACTCAGCACAATATACTCGATCAGATCGGGATTTCCGCTGAAGATCGATATGGGTACAAGCTCGTCGAGCCTTTGCGGGATTTGTTCAAACACCAGGTGAGAGAGGTGGCTAAGGAGCTTGGCCTCCCAGAGACTATTCACCAGAGAATGCCCTTTCCTGGCCCTGGATTGGCTACACGTGTCGTGGGTGAAGTAACTCCGGAGCGAGTGGATGTGGTGCGGAAAGCTACGGTTATCGTGGAACAAGAGATCACCGGGCTTAAACCCTTTCAGGCTTTTGCCGTTCTTTTAAGCGATAAAGGCACCGGAATCGATGAGGGAAAGAGACTGTTCGGAGATATCATCATCGTGCGATCTGTTGAGAGCAGGGATGCCCTGACAGCGGAACCGACGCCCATTCCTTGGGAAACCTTGATGACCATTTCGCGGAGAATAACGGCTGAACTGCCGAATGTGGTTAGAGTGGCCTACGAGATCACCCCAAAGCCGCCAGCCACGATCGAATATATCTGACCTGTCATTGCGAGGCCCCCAAGGGGCCGAAACGATCCACACAGATCGCGTCGTCAATCCTTTACTTGCGATGACTTAGCCAGCTTGTATATCCCTATTGTCATAATTGGGATGATGAAAGCAATCAAAAATCCCCATGAAGCACTTCCGTAACCTTTTGCTATAAGATTCACCAAACCGAATGTTGCGATGCCAATGGCTATCGACAGCATGATCAATGCAACGAGTGGCCTCTGCCATCTTAACAATTCTTTCCCTTTTGCTTGGAGAGTGGCTTGGATCCGTTCGTTTACAGAGTGGATAAAACCTGTCCCTGTTTCGATTAATGTCCCGAAAAGCATGAGCTGAAAAAGGATCAATAAAGAAGGAACACCTGCCTTCTGCAACAAAAAGACAGCCGGGATCTCTTCTGGAAGGACTCCCGGATAATGACCGACAACGGAAACAAAAAATAGGGCTCCTGGGATAATTCCTATGAACCCTCCCAAAATGCCTGCAGTGACGGCTTCTTTCCGGGATTCGATATGATTCAGGCAAAAAAGCACAGCCGGAACAGTCCCCAGATTGTACAGAGCATACTTGAATCCTCCCAAAGCCCATTTGGGGAGAATGATACCGGACGCGAGGCTTTTTTGAATCATGGGGCCGAATTTTAAGAGAGCGACCACAAAGAAGGCGGCGTAAACGAGATAAAGGAAAATGGACCACACAGAAAGAACGTTTTCGATGAGACCTTTTCCTTTGAAGGTTAAAAAACCCACAGCAGCCAGCATGGTGATGACGCCGACCATGTAGGGCAGTCCGAAATTATCCCTCAGGATGATGCCCGCGGCCGATCCGATGACGGCCAGCACAAGAAAGATCTGAACGGCATAAATGATCTCGAACAGAAACCAGAAAGGCCCGAGCAACTTTTTGAAGAATGTCCGGTAGTCGTAGGCTTTGAACTTTCGGCTGAATTCAAAAGACACAGCCAGGATGACAGACCACATAACTGTCGTGACCAAAAACATCCCCAAAAGTCCGCCCAGCGGTCCGTAGTTGAGAAAAAACTCTACCAGTTCCCGCCCGGTGCCGTATCCGCCAGCAATGGTGACCGATTGAAAGACAAAACCAGGTAAAAGATATTTTTTAAAGAAAGAAGATTTAAGAAAAGTCACGGCCTATTCCTAATCAAAATCAAAACTGAGCCCATCATACCAAAACAGATATTTTTTTCATAGGGCTGCTTGTCTTGGAATTCTCATGATTAGCCAGACGGCGATATTTCCTTTATAATAATATCGATTCAAATAAAGAATTTCTTTTTTTCAAATGAAACAAGCGAATAAAGACATGCTTAGAGAACAAGAGATGAAGATCCGTTCGATAACGCTATGGGGGATTCTTGTCAATTTATTCTTGATAGCCATCAAAGTGTTTTCAGGGGTTTTGATCAAATCTTCGGCCCTGATCGCCGACGGATTTCATTCTCTTTCTGACCTGGCCACAGATTTTGTGGTTTTGGCAGGGGTCCGCATATCCAGCAGGCCGCCAGATGAAGCTCATCCCTACGGGCACAAAAGATTCGAGACTCTATCGACTCAAGTGGTCGGTTTCATCCTTTTGGCCGCTGGGTTTGCATTTATTTGGAGAGCCAGCTCTGCAGTCTTTCGGGGAGAGAAAAATTTTCCCGGTGCCATCGTTTTGGTCGTGGCCGCCATTTCTGTCGTGGCGAAAGAAATCCTATTCAATTTGACAAGAAAAATCTCGAGGGAAACCCACAGCACAGCACTATATGCGAATGCCTGGCATCACCGCTCGGACTCTCTTTCATCGCTGGCTGTTCTGATCGGTGGTGTGGCCAGTCTTCTGGGTTGGGGTCTTGCCGATCAAGTGGCTACGATAGTGGTCGGGGTGATGATTATTGGAGTTGCGGCGAAGATTTTGTATGAGGGACTTATCGAGATTACCGAGCATTCCGCGGATAAAGAATCCATCGAAAAAATCAACAAAATCCTCTCTGCAGAACCGGATGTTTCAGATTGGCATGCCTTGCGAACAAGAAAGGTGGGGGGAGAACTGTTTGTCGACCTGCACCTGCTCGTGGACCCGGGAATTTCCGTAAGAGACAGTCATGTGATTTGTGAAAGGGTAGAGAAAAGGATCGAAAAAGAATTGACAAAACCCGTCAATGTTTTGATTCATTGCGAGCCCCACGAATAAAAATAGACTCCCTTTCCTCTTAATCAATACCTATCACACTCTAAACGACGATATCGATCGTTTTCTGTTCTCGATGTATTTCTGGAATGTTTATAGGAAAAGTAAACTATTTTGCCCCTTTTTGCGTCTATATATATATGAAGATTAATTTGAGGAGATTAAAATGAAACTAAGAAATAAATTAGTAATCTTGTTGGCAGCCATCTTGATTTCCTTCGTAGGTTTCAATCTGATTGCTTACCCTATTGCAAAGGAAATGCACAGAGCAGGGAATAATCCTGATTACGAAGTAATTACTAAGGTGGTGGATGTTAGAGCAGCAGACTGCTGTTAGCCATCGATAGCGTTCACTTCTCCAGTTGGTCCCAATTTTTGACTCGATACCTCTTGATTTCGACCGCTCCTGTTTCATCAGAGGTGAAAACATCATACACAAAACCCCTGTGAATCAGGTCGGGAGCAAAGGGGAATGAAGTGCGGTACAGATAAAAGCCCTTCCTGCTGAAGATATCCATTTGAATTTCGACAATCCGGTCGAGGACCGATCCGGCATTTCTGACGTAGGTTCTTCCAACATCATCCAAAAGGATGCGATTGAAAAAAGGCCTGTGGGGTGGAAACTGACATGCGGCTTCCAGAACATCGTCTGTTATTTGAATGCCCCTTTTTTCGGTCAGTTCCCTGATGTTGTTTTTGATGAAATTTTTTTCCTCGCCGCTGATCAGATATGGGGCGATATCCTTTTCTATGACCAGACTGAGCCCCCCGTCTGAATTCGTGTGGAATATTTTATATTCAGAAGGATAGGCATACACGAATCCATCTTTGCCTGAGGGATACAAATAAGGCCAGTAATTGTATTGATGATAGGCCTTGAATGCTATGGCGCCTCCTTCTCTGGTGTCCGACTGAACGGCCCTAACATCGGTAAATTCAACCATTGTTGCGACAATTTTACCTTCGGGATCGAGTTTTATGATGGCCTTTTTGTTCTCCCCGTCAGTGCTCAAGATCGTATGGGTGATGATCTGTCCTTCCGGAGTTACGATGAATTCATAGATGCGGGTTTCCAGAGGGATGCTTCTTTTGTACTCACCGGTGGCATCGAAGACCTCGATCTTCATCTGATCGGAAACATACAGGGTGCCTTCTCTGTCGATGTAAAAGGCTGAAGGATTAGCAAACTCCCCAGGCCCCTGGCCTTTTCTTCCCATTGTCTGAAGATATTTTCCATTTTTGTCGAACATTTGGACCCGGCAATTTCCGCTGTCGAGGGCATAGATATTTTCCTCCTCATCCAGAAGGATGCCGTTAACGCGATAAAACTGATAGTTTGTATCATCGTCGTTTCCGATACTCAAATCTTCGACGATGTCCATCTGGACTTCGCCATATTTCGGGTCTTTGGGATTCGTGACAGTCGTCACTCTCCCTTCCTTTTTTGTCACTGCTTGCCAGCCTTTGTCTTGTCCCTGTTGAGCACAAGAGTGTAGCAAAGCAGCAATAACAAAAATGATAAATACGGATTGGGTGATCGTTTTTTGCTTCATATTTTTCTCGTTTTAGTTCATAACATTATCATAGTGTGTTACGTCCCGGTAAATAAATCTGTTTATGGCATTTGCCCCTTGACATGCTAAGTAAATTATACTATTATAAATATACTATGGAACGTATATTAACATGAATTATATAAGTAATAAGTAAATAGAGAGGAAATCTGATGCAATTTTTATCGAGGATCGAAGAGATCTTGCTTTTGGCCATCTGGAAGTTGGGTAATGATGCCTATGGGATCGCCATAAGAGAACAGGTAGAAGAAGACACCGGAGTGAAATGGCTGTCGGGTGCGATCTACGGGCCTTTGAGCCGTCTGAGGAAAAATGGGTATGTCAAAACAGCCATCGGTGACAACTCTGCCGATCAGAGGGGAAGACCGCGCATTTATTACACTCTCACCCCGGTAGGAAAAGAAAAGCTCCAGGCCATCCAGATGTTGAACAGGATCATGTGGGCCGACGTCCCTGAGGTGAAATAAATATGTTTTCCAGGATCGCCAGGGGAGTTCTCTCTCTGATCACAGACGAGATCATGTGCTTTTCTGTCATCGAAGACCTGGAGTACAGATTTTCTCAGGACCTGAAGCAAAGAGGGCGAGTTAGAGCAGAATTCAGCCGGATCTTTCAGTTTGTCATAATCATCCTGCCTCTTTTTATGGAGGCTGTTTGTGGAGGCGTATCCATGTTCAAAAATTACATAAAAATAGCTTTCCGGAACATCAAAAGACACCTGGTATATTCCTTTATCAATATCTTTGGGTTAGCCGTCGGGATGACAGTCTGTCTTCTGATGTTGATGTATGTGGTCAATGAGACAAGCTATGATAATTACCATAAAAAAGGCGAAAGGATTTACCGCCTGACCTGCGATTGGGGCACGGAGGGCAGCAAGATGAAATTTGCCGGGTCCATGCCGGCATTTGCCCCGGCCTTGAATGCCGAAATCCCAGAGATAGAAGTTGCCGCGAGGATCAGGTACGACAGCGAAATGATCATTCTCGGTGCGCAAAACGAAAAGTTCAAGCAGTCCCAGATATTCCATGCGGATCCCGAAGTGTTCGACATATTTAGCTGGAACCTCATCGAAGGAGACCCATCCTCTGTTCTGGCAGAGCCATTTTCTGTTGTCATCACGCAGAAAATATCCAAAAAGTATTTCAACAACATCGATCCGATCGGGAAAACACTAAACATCGACAATAATCTCTACAAAGTAACAGGACTCCTCGAGGATTTTCCACCTAACACCCATCTGGACTGTGAAATATTGATCTCCTATGCGACGATCCACTCTCTGGGTGAATATCCCTCAGAACCCTGGACCCAGTGGGGGGATGATCTGACGTATTTTGTGCTGAGAGAAAATTCTTCCTTGGACAGTATTGCGGATAAGGTATCTGTCTTGCTAGATCAGAATACCGGGGAGTGGTTCACGAAGAAAATGGAGCTTGTATTGCAGCCTTTGTCAAAAATTCATTGGGAAACAGAATACAGGGGAGATGTCGGTGCAAAAGGAAACATCGTGTATGTGTATTTGTTTTTGTCGGCGGCTATACTCGTGCTCGCCATCGCCTGTTTCAATTTCATGAATTTATCCACGTCGAGATACCTGGACAGGATGAAGGAGATCGGTGTCAGAAAAGTCGTAGGGGCCAACAGAAAACAATTGATCCGGCAGTTTTTAACGGAGTCTCTTTTGGTGACCATCGTTTCCATGGCTTTTGGCGTTATTTTCTTCAATGTTCTGTATTCGTACCTCTACTCGTATTTGGGCGCCCCTTTTGGATTTGGCTTTTCCCACTTCCTGAATCTGTATGCCATCGTGGTTATGATGGTTTTGATAGTCGGATTATTGGCCGGGAGTTATCCGGCGTGGTTCATGTCCAGATTCCATCCTGCCGAAATCATGAACAAGAGGGCTGTTAAAGGCACATCCGGCGTGTCCTTCAGAAATGTTCTGGTGGTTCTTCAATTCGCCATATCCATCATATTGATCGTTGGGACGATCATCATCTATCAGCAGATCGATTTCATGAAAAATACCGATTTAGGATTCGATAAGGAGGATGTTGTTCTGGCCTATTTCCCCTTTACGAATCCCGAGGCCAAAGAAAAATATCCTGTCTTGAAGAATGAATTTTTAAAGCATCAAAATGTTGTGGAGGTCACCGGAGTGTACACGGTCCCGGGCATAAACAGCCAATACAACACGACCATCAGAAAAAAGGGCGGGGAAGAGGAGGATAGTGTTTCGATCCAGGCACTGCCTGCAGATTTTGGTTTTGTGAAGTCCCTGGGGCTGGAAATCGTATCGGGACGGAATTTTTCCGAAGACTTTTCGCTGGACAGCCAAGAGAGCATCATCCTCAATGAAGCTGCCGTCAAAATGTTGGGATATGAAAACCCGGTAGGCGAAAAATTGGTGCTTTTCGGGAAAAGGGATGTGTCGGTTATAGGAGTGGTCAAAGATTTCCATGTGAAATCTCTGCACGACAAGATCAGTCCTATGCTGATCTATATCGACCCGAAATTTTTTCTTTTGACAGCGACGAAGATCAAACCGGAAGATTCCGAAACGACCCTGGCATACATGGGAGAAATTTGGAAGACGGTATTGGGTGAGTCGGAATTCAATTACAGATACATGAAAGATGCTTACTACAGTTTTTATGATGCGGAAGAAAAAACCGGCAAACTGATATCTGTCTTTACCATGCTGGCCCTTTTTATTTCCTGTCTGGGGCTATTCGGTTTGGCGGCCTTTATGACGAACAGAAAGGTCAAGGAGATCGGGATCAGGAAAGTGTTGGGCGCCTCGGTCCGGAGCATCGCCACACTCTATTCGAAAGAGTTCGCGAAGTGGGTAATCGTCTCCAATATTGTGGCCTGGCCGATCGCCTACTTTTTGATCGACAAGTGGCTGGGCAACTTTGCCTATAGGGTTAGGCTTACGCCTTTACCGTTTCTTTTAAGTGGGGTTGCCGTCTTGCTTATCGCCCTGATCACGGTAGGCTCTCATGCGACTCGAGCGGCCATGGCGAATCCGGTCGATTCGCTTCGTTCCGAATAACCGAGCCATCTTCTCAAACTAGCGTGAATGACGATCTTCCATTTTGTGTGGAATTGACTTTCAAGGTTATTTTTGCCATCAGGCATGTCCTCGCTCTAGTGAGGATCTTTAACGCCATTCCCTCACCGCCCTTCTAGGCGGCACTGAACTGCGCACGATTACTCCGATTCCTTCCCCCTCAGGCCTCAGTTCCCGTGCTCGGCCGGATCTCTGATCCCAAGGAAAAGTTGTGCTCAATACAACATCGCCGTCTGACTTCGTCAGATTCCCTCGAAGAACGGTGGTAATGTCTAGATCCTCAATGGCGCTGCGGACAAACCTGATGGCTTTTTCCGTAGAATGAACCCACAAAATGGAAAAGAAATGCTTAAATTTTCCAGGTAATCC
>CAZIDF010000039.1:15274-17948 GCA_964538085.1 uncultured Eubacteriales bacterium
TCATCCGTTATTTTGACGGGTTCATACTCCCGGGTAATTTTTTTGACAGTTTTTCCCTCAGTATCTATGATGAATAATTCATATTTGTCGGCAAATCCCCAAATGATTTTATTCTCTTCAACGATATCCCAGTAACATTGCGGAAAAAATGGATTGAGATTGGGATATTTGAGGATTATTGTCGAGAATATCGGCAGTAATTCTTTGAGTTGATGGTTGAATTTTTTCAGCACATAGGTGACCTCATTATCCATAATCATGTAACTTGCCGTGATGTTTCCATCGGTATCGATTTTTGGATCGGCAAAGAAACCCATATTCCCCTGGGAAAGGGACTGAAGAAATTTTCCGTCAGGCGCAAAAAAATGAATCTTCCGTGCTGATGAATCATTAACCGCAATTTCATTCTGTGCAGTGATTTGAAGGGTGGAAGGGCTGCTCATCTCGCCTGGGCCCTGTCCTTTATTTCCGATTGTCTTTACATATTTGCCGCTTTTTTCAAATAATTTTACATGGCATTCCCTTTGATCGAGAACATAAATCCTATCTTCGGAATCGATCGCAATGTCTCTTATCTCTGAGAATATGTACTCGTCTCCTTTTCCTTCTCCCCCGATGGACAACTCCTCTTCTAGATGAAAAACATCACGACCATACATCGGTTCTTTCGGATTTTTGACAACCGTGACTCCATCGATTTTCTCTATTGTTCCTTTCCACTTTGCCTTTTGTTGCACTGGCGATGCAAACATAAAAATTATCCAAAGGAACACCATAGTCGGAAAAATGAAGTTGTTGTTTTTCATAGTTTTCCCCTCACCCTATATACAAAACCAAAACAAAATTATTCCATTATTTACTTTTTAATTTCTGTACTCTTGTATCGGCTGCATCTGTAATTTCTTCTGGATAACCCACATGCCTCAGTAGCTTAATGGCATTACGTGTCGTCGATGGCCCCTCCAGCAATTTATAGTTAAATGAGATCCCTTCTTCTGTTATTGTCTCGAGGAAGTGAAAATTGCTGTAAGAGCTTTTGACGAGTTCTGTGAGCTCCAGGTCGTGAGTTGCTGCGAATACCAGGCAATTGCTCCTCCCCAAATAGAGAAGAACTTCAGCCGAAGCTGAAATTCTCTCGATGGAGTTGGTACCCCGGAAGATTTCATCCAGCAGGCAAAGACAGGGGGTATCCTTATCCAGTGCATTGATAATTCTGAGCAGAGCATTGATTTCATCCAGATAGTAGCTTTTTCCCTCGATGACATTGTCTTTTCTGCCTATCAAGGTTTTAACATGAAAGAAGCTTGCCCTGTATCCCTTTGCCAGGCATGTATTGATGGTCTGGGCCAAGATTGTATTTATGCCTAATATCTTTAAAAAAGTCGTTTTTCCGGACATATTCGAGCCAGTTATCAGAACACCGCCTGATTCGACAGAAATAGAATTTGCGACCGGCTCATTCAACAACGGATGCCTCGCTTCTTCGATCTTTAAAAAAGGCCCTGAAGTCAGAAATGCCGGCTCGACAAAACTCCCCAACTGTGCTCGATAAGAGGCCACAGAAATCATAGCATCCAGAAAACCAATGGTTGTGACAATTAGTTTCAGCTGCTGCTCATACTTTTCTATAGCATCCAGGAGAGAGTAAAATGCGCGAACTTCGATCAGAAAGATGATATTCAGGTATTCAGAGATGTAATCCGCTTCTCTCCCCATCAAGCCGGTTTTATTCTTGATGTGCGATACATCTTTTAATGCCTGTTCGATTCCTTTGCGATAGTCCTCCAACACCGGGTGTCTGATTTCAGACAATCTTATTGCACATCTGATGAGCTTTCCTAAATACCTAAAGGATGAGAGATGTGCGTATATTTTCTCCTTGGTCCGGTAATGTATGACCATATTGCATAATATGGTTGCTCCTAGCCCAAGCCAAGCCCAGCTCAAATTTAAGATGCCCAAAATGATAAAAATCGGGATCAATAACAATAAAAAGTTGTAGAGAAATGCATATTTATTACGGGACGGCCGGTCCTCCCAAAGGATATCTAAATGATAAACGTCTTCCATTTTTCCCGATTTTGATAGGGAAACTTGGAATTTTTCTCTGATATTTCGGTCCTGAGAGAACAGGCCGATCAATCGAGATCTTTTTTGCAGTTCCTCTGCATCGATGAGAGGGTTTCTGAGGATGGAATAAAGGGTAAGTTCGCCTGGGATTGTGAGTGTCCCGTCCATTCGGGCATAGATCGAATCCAGGTCCAGGTCATTCCATGTCCTGTCGTCGAGTACATATTTATTATCGATCCCAGCTTGCGTTTTTTTGAACCGGTCATGAAGTTCGGAGAAATTCCTTGGCCTTGATTCTGCAACACCCCATTTTTCCCTTAAGTGTAAAATAAGCCTTGCTTTATTGAGTCTGTGGTATTGTTGAAAACCGAGATAAATAAAGGGAAGCGAAACAAGCATGAGCAGGTAATATATTGGATTCAAGTCTGAAGCCAAGATTACGGATGCAAATGGGATAACGATTATTAGGGAAACTAGAATGATCAGTCGGATTTTTATGCTATTTATATTCAACCCATCTGCCCCAAATCAACATTCCTGCTCAGTGTGTTTGATTTCATTTGCCTAGTTTACAGCATAAGTGATGTTAGTTCCCAAAGTTATT
>CAZIDF010000039.1:18048-29297 GCA_964538085.1 uncultured Eubacteriales bacterium
CTTTGGGTCCGCACATAAATCCGGCCGATGTCATCGCAGATAAAATAATAGAATGGAGGGTAACTTTTGGGAAAAACGATCCTGATCATATCGGGAATCTCCATGTCGCCAAAACTCTCCTCCATTATCTTTTCCTGCTCCTTTTTGGTTATTCTCACGGGTTCATATTCCTTGATGATCTTTTTTATAGGCGTCCCGTCCGGATCATGAATGGTGAGTTCGTATTTTGCATTCCATCCCCAGATAAAGCGGTCATCCTCCAAAACCATATACATAAACCATTCCGGGACTGGATTCACCTCGGGAAATTTTCTTACCTGTTCTTCTTTCGCGAGAGTATCGAGAACATTGAGCTCCGGATCGAATTTCACGATCTCGTATATTCCTGTGTCCCCATCGACAGTCATGGTGTCTGCGTAGATATATCCTCTGGAATCTACTTTAGTTCGAGAGATGGATGAATATTTTCCTAAACTTATCTCTTGGAGGCACTGCCCTTCCTTGGAGTAGTAGGACAGCCTGTTATTTCCCCTGTCCATTACGACGATATCCTTCCCGCCTTTGAGCACGATCCGGCGCGCAGTATTGAATTCCCCTGGTCCTCCTCCACGTTTTCCGAACGTCCGGAGATGTTTTCCTGTCTTGTCATAAACCTTGATCACGACCTCTTTCTCGTCGATGACGATGATATCCTCCTCGACATCCACCATCACGCCTCCGATGGTCGAAAACATGTAATTTTCATCGTCAGAGCTATCCCCGATGCAGAGATCCTGGATTAACGCTAGGGATGAAGGAGCCCCTGCTTTTTTCACAGGCTCCTTCGGATTATGGACGACTGTGACACCGTCCTTTTTTTCAATCTTGAGTTCCTGCGCAAAGCAGGGAGATAGCATCCAAAAGGCCGGCCATAGGAATATCATAATGATCTTAACTGAACGGCTTTTATGCCACATAACACCCTCCCTTTCCATACAATCATAATCTAATCTGGCATCGATCACAATTTTTTCTTCATTCAATTTTCGGGCACCAATGTCACTAGAACCGGCTCAGGCTCTTCTTCATAGATGATTTCGGCGTTTTGCAGGAATATGCGGTTTTGGACGATTCTGATTGAAACAAAAAGAAAAAAAACAATCGCATAGAAATATGTGAAATTCAAGGGATTCAGCAGCAGCCCGTATGCCAGAGAAGTCACGATAGTAACAAAAGCGAACAGGGCAAACAGATACACAATCCAGAAGATGTGCATTTTCCCTTTTCCCGGAAGATAAGAGCAGGCAAATGGAATTTTTCTATAGCCCAAAAAAACAATTTCTACAAGCAGGAGCGATATGACAAAGCCATAAAGACAGAAAAGCAAACCGGTCATCCATCCCCAGAGAAAGGAGTATAAAAAGAAGAGAACGACGAACAGAGGTGCTATCAGAACTATTAGAATCCCTTTTTTAAAACCGATCAAATAATGTTTTTTTCCCGATGTTTCTCTCAGCCTGAAAATCCAGTTTGCTTCGATGGCGATCGGAATTTGGGATATCGCTCTTATTCCCAAAACTAAGAAAAAGGATATTATGAAGGGAATCGACAGAACGGTTTTGTCAAATCCCTCAGAGTACCCCAAAGGTGTTCTTCTAGATGCCAACAATATTAAAACGATGCCCCCAGCTACCATCAAGTAGGATGCCAAGCGCATTCTGTGAAGATTGCTTTTTTTTATGGTATTTCTGAAAAAATAAAACACCGCCCTTTGGATCGGATTTATAAGGAATATTGCGTTGATACTTCCCTCCAATCCCTGTCGTAATCTTTTGAGATGCTTTTTTGCTCTTTTGTGTTCTCTCATTTTCGTTAAATATTTTCGGTACCCGATGGCAGATATCAAAAAAAATGCTAGGAGCGGTAGAATGACGGCGAGAAATGACAATTTTGCCAGAGCTTGAAACAGGGGGTCTTTATTACCCAACATGGTTTCGTATAATCCCACAAACCACATCGATGGAAAAAGATAAAGGGATTGTACGTTGTTCTGTTTCAGAGCCAGAAGGGATGGGAATAATCTGGGAATTCCTATTATTCGAAACAGGAAAAAGCTCGACAGGAAAACAAGAAGCATCATCATCAAACTGCGAATGTACACGGAGACGCGTTTGAAAATATCATGACCCAGTACAGTCATGAGAATCCCGATAATAAAGGCAAAGATGAAAGAGATGGATAAACATGCGGCGAATAAAGTGACAACATGTGTGAAAACAAAACGCAGGCTGTAAACAATGCTTGGTGATTGCCATTGGGGAAGATACATCCAAAAAACGATTGTCGATAAAGAAGTTATGCCCAGTGCAAAAAGACAAATAAAAAGTAAATAGCTGGCAAATTTGGAAACAAATAAGGTCCTCAACTTTAAAGGCAACGGTCTAAGATTAGAATAATCTCTGGTATCGGGGAAAATAATATCCCATTCGAGGACCGAGATAAAACTTATGATCAACATCCCGAATGATATGAAATAACATTTTTCAACCCAGGAAGTGTTGTCATCCTGAATCCACAAATATTTGGTGAGGAGAACAGTCGAAAAATGGCCTGAAAAAACCGCCAATATGGCGATAAGCGCGATGATCTTGTGCTGCATCGATTCTTCCAGGTACACAACATCATTGATGAACAAACGAAGAAAATAATGCCGAGTGAGGATGATAAATTGTCTGGTTTCTCCCTTTGCGTGAACGAGTACTTTTTCAAAAATTTCCATTACGATTATCGGGATTGAAACTTCATGACATCGATTATTTCTCTGGATATTTTTTCTGTATCTTGTCGGATGACTAATTGACTGAATATTTCCTCGAGAGATGGGACTTTCATCATATTCCTTAGATTCTCGACCGAATCATCCTTCAGGATTCGCCCCAAGTGGATGATAATGACTCGGGAGCATATTTTTTCGACGACTTCTAGAATGTGGGAACAATAAAAAACGATCTTGCCTTCTTGACTCAACTGCTTGACCAGATCTTTGATGATCAAGGATGTTTCAACATCCAGACCGGAGAGGGGCTCGTCCAGCAGGAGGATGTCTGGATCATGGAGAAGAGCAGCGGTGATAAGGACCTTCTGGACCATTCCTTTCGAGTAGGAGGAAATGGAAGATTGCATTTCCAATGATAATTTGAAAAGCTCCATAAACCGTTCGATCTTGGTCTTTAGCTCCTTCTCTGGGATTTGACGCAACCTGCCGACCATCAATAAATAATCATAGGCGCTCAGGTGTGGATAAATTTCCGACTCCTCAGGGACATAACCGATCTTTTTTTTGTATTCGACCATATCTTTTTTTATCTTTTTCCCCTGATAATAGATCTCTCCAAAGGTCGGTTCGAGAAGCCCTGTCAGCATTTTGATGGTTGTCGTTTTCCCGGCGCCATTTGGACCCAAATAGCCTAGAATTTCCCCCGGTTCGATGCGGAAGCTCACACAGTCGACAGCGGGATATACATTGTATTTTTTGGTTATTCCGTTCAGTTCAAGCATATTCTCCTCATTTATTCTCTTTCAGACTCCTCCCTTATATCTACAACCGAGCGGGGATATTATTCCATTGAAATTGGGCTCTAGGGGAACTGGAGGATATATGATATCTAGGAGTGTTTCAAGTGAGGATTCTCATATGCGGTAGCATAGAGAAGGGCCCCTATAGCTAAAATGTGACAAATCAATTTGATAGCTGGCTTCATGGATCTTTCCCCTTATTCAAAAAATTATATCATAGAAGACACACCCAAACCTAGAAAAGGACGAAATTGATGCTGTCCATTTTCCTCCAAAATTGGTATTATTTATTGGGGAGCCCGTCATGAAAAAAATGTTATCAGCAATATATTGTGTCCTTATTTTTTGCTCTATCCTATACGCCCAAACCATTATCGAAAATCCGAAGAAACCTTCAAGCGAGAATGCCGGGCGGATTGTTGAATTAGTAGAGTTGATGCGGATCGACGATGTCGGTGGGGATTTTTATTTCAAGTATCCAAGGAATCCCAAGGTTTCTCCTGATGGCTCCCTTTTTGTCCAAGACCATGAGCAGCTCCTCCAGTTCGACCAGAACGGGGCTTTTGTCCACAACTATTTCAAAAAGGGACAAGGGCCGGGAGAAATGCAGGAGATCGCTGATTACTTTTTTGCGGATAATGGCCTCATTGTGCATGACAGACGGCTCCAGAAAATTCTCTGGTTCGATTTTGAGGGAAAATTGATCGAGGAATTCAAAATCCATGAGCTGCCGGTTTTTGCCAGGCTTCATCTTTTTCAGAATAGCACGTATTATTTCATCGGCAACAATATTCCTTCCACAGAAGGCAAACCCGAGCTTATCGAAGTGCCCTATGATTTGATCGCTGCATCGGAAGAGGGAAAAAGGATCGAGCAAGTCATATCTTTTCCGGTCGAAAGCTTTGCTATCAGTGGGGGAGGGAGCGGAGCCATGGCTTCGATTGCCGAGCTGGTTTCTGCACCCTTCAAAGGAAATCTTTGCGTCTGCCATACCCAGGACTATCTGTTGAAGATCCTGGACCTGGAATCGGGAAAGATCGTCCGCTCGTTCCGGAGAAAATACAAAAGAGTCAAGGTTCCCAAAGACCGCCGGGTGGGAGGGACCATTGGCGCCGGAGGAAAAACTTACAGCGCACCTAGAGAATATTACAACGATATCTCCAGGCTGTTTTCATGCGAAGACCTCTTGTGGGTGATAACGTCCACCGTCGAGAAGGGAAAAGGCGTTGTGGTCGATGTTTTCGATTTTGATGGTCGGTATGTCGATAATTTTTGCTTGAAAATTCCAGGTGAATCCGACCCCGTCGCAATTGGTTACAGTCCCATGACCATTTCAAACGGATTTCTCGTCAGAACGGTCCGGAATGAAGACGAGACTTACTCCATAAGAAAATACAGAATCGAGGACCAAGAGAAATAGCTCTTATTTTTCGATTTTCACAAGTTCCACCCAGTCGGCGTCCGGGCAGACATCAGTCACCCGAAAGTGAAATTTTCCGATAGGGAGTTTGTCCATTTCCGCATATACCGGCACCCATTCTTCGCCTTTTTTGACTTCCAATTCCAGGATCTCGGGATTCTTGAGATCCTCGGTTGTGATGATTCCGTCGGATGTGGGATCCGTGAGAGTGATAGCGTACTCCTGGTCTCCCTGAAAAAATGTTCCTCTGTAGCGCATGCTCCTGACGTAGTAATAAATATCCTGTTTTCGAGCGAAAAATCGAAAGGTGTAGAAAGATTTTCCTCCACTGGTGCGGTCGATTGTCATGCCAATTTCTGTGCAGGGATCATCCTCGCTTTTCCACTCTTCAACGACCGGTATTTCTTCGACTTGGTCATTGGTCAGGTCATAATCCCGGTTTGAATCGACAGTGAGGAGGATTTTTTCCGGATCGGCAGCCGACTGGGCGATGACTATGGTTCCGTTCGGCATCGTCCCGATTCGGGAATCTTGATCGAGATTCTCCGGCAGTTTGACTTCTTGGGATTCCATCAATTTTTTCAATTTGCCCGGCGAGAAATCGATGGGCACGGGGGGATTCAGTTTTTCCTCAACTGCATAACTTCTCGAAAGGGGAACAAGAAGCGTATCTTTTCCTTCGGAGGAGGCGATCAACAGTTTGTTTAAAATCCGCTCCACTTTTTGGTAATCATTCGTGGCATAACGCACGATGCCTTCAGAATCGATCACGATGTAGACGGGAAAAACCATCATGTGTTCCGGCAACCTGCCGTAAACCTGATAGGCAGGATTGCTGTAGCCTTTTCCCTCCACCACCTGGCGCCAGGGGAGCTGGTATTCAGCGATCACTTTCTTGGCAAGTTCGACGCGTTTGAGATCATCTAGGTTGATCCCGATCACCTTCAATTTTTCTTCCGAGTACTGCTGGATGAGTTTTTTGATGTCTGGAAATTTTGCAATACAGGGTTGACACCAGCTTGGCCAGAAATCCAGAAGAACCACGGTGCCCTTGAGATCGCTTATGCTGAAGGCTTCCCCCTCAGTGTCGACCATCTGGAAGTCCGGGGCCGGCTTGCCGATGGCAGCGGGCTGGAGAGCGCTCTTTTTCAACTCGATCCAGCTTCCGTTTTCTGCCACAGTATGAGCCCTATAAACTTCTTTCCCGATCGGGATCAACTCATAACCGTTATGGATATATTCCCATTTATCTCCTTTTTTCACTGCCAGACTGAGAAAATTCTGATCTTCGAATTCCGAGGATTCGAATATGCCATCCATGGCCGGATCCTGGATAGTAATCCGGTATTCCTTTCCATCCTGAAAAAACGTGGTCTGGTATGCATATCCCAGACCATAATAAATAACGGGCGGGGCCGAAAGATCGCGAACAGGAGGAGCAAAAAAGAACAGGGGATGATACTCCCATGCCCCGTCTGAGTAGGTTGCCTTGAGATATATACGGGTTTGCTCAGGATCTTCTCGGTCTTTCGGAATTTTAATCTCTTTTTCCTCATCATTGGTCAGATCGTTGTCCCGGTCAGAGTCGACGATTATCGAGAGGTTGTCAGGGGACTCTGTATTTTTCACGATCACGATCGTTTTGTCGCGCATCATGCCGATCCGGGCATCGGGGCCGAGATTTTCAGGCAGCTTTACTTGGTTCTCTTCGATCGCCTTTTGCACACTTTCCGGTGTGAACATTACCCCGTGACCCATGTAAGCTCTTTCCCTGTTCTCCTTTTTCATCGGGAGCAGAATGTCCGAGGGAGCTCCCTTGCGATTCAAAAGCCTGTCGAGGCTGCGCTCGGCATTGGTGTAATCATTGGTGGCGTAACGGACGATGCCTGCGGAATCGATCACAATGTAGACCGGAAAAGTCATTTTGCGCTCCGGAAGGAGGCCGAAGACCTGGTAGAGAGGAAGAAAATATCCTTTTCCTTCCATGATTTGCTGCCAGGGGAGCTCGTTATCGGCGACGACTTTTTTAGCTTGTTCGATCCTGCTGGACGTATCCACATTGATCCCGATCACCGTCAGCTCATCCGAAGGGTACTGTTCGATCATTTTTTTGATATCAGGGAATTTTGCGATACAGGGCTTGCACCAACTGGCCCAGAAATCCAGGAGAAGCACTCTGCCTTTAAAATCGCTCAAGCGGATGGCCAGGCCCTCGGTGTCAATCAAATGAAAATCAGGAGCGGTTTTGCCAAGAGAGGCCCTGGGGAGTTGGGATTTTTTGAGTTCGATCCAGCTCCCGTCCAAGGCAAAATCGGATATCTCATAAAAATCATTCTCCACAGGTATCAGCTCATACCCCCAATAGTGGTCATCCATTTTTTCGCCCTCAGAAACCGGTCCCGCCCGCACGACCGTCCCCCTGGAAAGATTGCTCCGATCGAAAATCCCCCTGGTGTTAAAATCATGCAAGTAGAAATAATAGTCTTTTCCGTTGACCTGGAATTCCCCTTCCATCCGGTAGTTGGCCAACTGAAGGAGTGCGTCTTCGGATTCCCCCTGGCGATTCTGATAAGTGTCATAGATGAATCGATAAGGCAACCAGACATCTTTGGCTGGAGGACCCTCATATGTCCGTTTGATGTTGATGATCACGCCATCATCACGTTCGATTCTCCTGGGAACTTCCACTGCCTCATCATCGGTCAGGTCGTCATTGCGGTTGGCGTCCACGGTCAAAAGAACCGCATCTTTATCCGGCATCTTTTGGAGAATAGCCACCGTTTCATCCGAAGAGGCAAAACCGATTCGGGCACCTTTAGGAAGCTCCTCAGGCAATTTTACCTTGTGCTTTTCGAGCATCTCTTTAACTTGTTCCTCGTCAAATGTCAGAGATTGAAAGATGGCGCTGAGGTAGTCGTCGTTTCGGGTTAATGGGATCCTGATTGTTTCTTCATTTTCTGGTGATTGATTTGTCGCTGCAGTCATCCTATACGGCACGAGCAAACAGATTAATAGAATGATGAACAAAAGATATGTGGCTTTTTTCATAAGATTCCCCCTCTGAACATCGTCTCTAATATTATACTCTAATTATGTTGGAGACGTTAAGACTCGGCGAAATCCGACAGGTATTTTTTATGAAAATTGATCAAAGGCTCATAGTCTAAATTATCGGCCTTTTGAAGTGCTTGAATGTAGGTTTTCCTTATTTCTGTGGTTAAAATGAGTTCATCTTCGGGGAAATCAAGATAAGAATTCATGTGTTCTATGAGAAAAATATTCACAATAAATCTTGCCCATCTACCATTACCGTTATTAAAGGGGTGAATGTATACAAGTCTATGATGGAGTCGAGCAGACATTTCAAGAGTTCCCATATTTTGCTTTTTCCAGAATTCAAAATCATCGATCAATTTTTTCAGCTCCACCTCTATCTGAGCTTTGTCGACGCCAATATTTTTATTTGTTTTTCTTTTTTTTCCAGCCCAGTTCCAAACTTTCCCAAACATTTCTTTGTGAATTCTGAAAAGAACACCGATCGTAAACGGAAATTTTCTTCTAGATAAATAGTATTTTTTCGTAGCCTCAGTAATGTTTTTGAATTCTGCATCATTTAATTCTCTTCTAGTGGTTATGTATTTGGGCAATAAACCTTCTAAATCTTCAGGGGTTAATGGAGTTGCGCCTTTGGGGAGTCCGCGATTTATTTTTTTATCTGATTCTGATTCCATAAACTATCTCTTTTTTTTTCAAGAATTTCTCTTTTAAGGCCCTCAACCTGAATCTTTGTTTCTTCGCTAGATGGGGTTTGTATTTCAAGTGATGAGCTTTTTTTATTGATCTTCACCAATTGCTCTGCTTTTTTTGATGCTTTTCTTTCTAGAAAATCTGCGATATTCTGGCGAGGAATAACTGCTATTTTAAGTTCAGCATTTAGAGCCTCTGCTATTTTATGAAGAGTCGAGATTCTAGGCGCTGCATCACCGCTTTCTATTTGCTGGATAGATCTTTGAGATCGATTGACCATTTTTCCCAACTGTTCTTGGGTCATTCCCAGCGTTTCCCTTAGGAGTTTGATTTGGTCTTTTAATTCAGGATAGTCAGATAGCCATTCTGGTAAATTCTCGATTGATTTAAATTTTTTGCTAATTTGTTCGGTAAAAAAATATTTTTTCATATAATAATTATACGAAATATAATTTCATATTTCAAGCTATAATAATGAAATATTATTTCGTATATATGGAGCTGAATACGAAATTATATTTCGTAAAAAACAATTATGCGCATGTTATTGGCAATGATGAAGGTTTAGGTCCTAGTCGGCGAAGTATCCGGCCCGGTGAGTGACTTTGTAGTTTTTGCCTTTTACTCTTACCTTTATATTGCGGAATTTGCCATCGGCTTTGTAATCTGAAGGTGTGTAATAAAGAAGATAATAGTTTTCTGATGCATCCGCTGCTTTTTGAAAAGAGGCCGCAGGATTGGCGGAGCTGTCCGTCACACCTCCCGTCGCCTTTGCGACCTCAAAAAGCGCACCAAAAGTATGCATGGACCAGTCTTTGGTTATGTCACCGCTCGGTTCCAAGTTGAGCACGCTTTGCTGGTACTGTTCTGTGTTGGTGATATAAATGAAATGGGCCGATATCAGGGAGTCGGAAAAGGCCTGTTTGACTTTGTCGACATCGAAGGCGATATCTCGTTCCAATTCGTCGGTGGAATAAAGATAGTCCGCTGTGGTCAAGTTTCCGATCGCGGCATTCGAACCGGGAATAGCGTCCCTCTGGTACAGGAAAAAGACGTTTTTTTGTCCCTCGATTTTTTTTAATGTTTCTGCGAAATCCAAAACTTTTTTTTGCTCGAGACGCCTCATGTTTTTCAGCCTGAAATAATCTATGTATGTCGCATCTCCACTGATAATGCTCCTCATGATGCTCTTGTATTCCGCGTTCCCTGTCCGGATGTCTTTTTTCAATTTCCTCTTCAGCTCGTCCGACACTTCCTGTATAGGCTTTTGTGCGAAAAGATCGCTGTTCAAATGATAAGTATTCACAGGAGTTACGATAGCGAGGTTATCCTCCGGTGCGAACACGTTATCGAAAAAATAGTCGATGACTTCATCCAGACGCCGCGAATAATCGATAACCTCGAAAACTAAGACAAATTGGCGCAGGGTGGGTTTAGGGGCAAATTTTATCAACGCCTCATCTGTCGCCAGCTCGGACTCCTCCCGTTCGATCGTTGTCTTTTTGATCAGGTAAACGGCATCTATTCTCTGCTTTACTCCCTCCTCATAAAGTTCGAAATCGTCGATGGTCAAATCGTCGATGAAAACACTCCCCCTAAAAACCCGAACCGGCACCTCCACATTTATGGCAATAGCCTCATGCTGGAGTTCCTGGGCTGAGAGGAAAACCGCAAGGATGACAGTGATGGATAATACGATTAGTTTTCTCATTGTTTGGCTCCTTTCAGCAATAATACGGATAAGCATCCCCCAAACGTTTAGCAAGGAACTTTTTTCCTGCAGGTATGTCCACAGCTCTAGTGAGGATCTTTAACGCCATTCCCTCATCGCTCTTCTCGGCGGCTCCGAACTGCGCACATTAACTCCTAATCTCCTCTATGCTAATCTTTGTTCCCGCGCTTGCCAGCAGCTCTAACTCCTTAACAAAGTCGTGCTCAATACAACATCGCCGTCTGACTCCATCAGATGCCCTCGAAGAACGACTCGTGAAGGCTATATCCTCAATGGCGCTACAGACATACCTGCAGGAAAGTATCCGATTAGTCCCATTCAGTCGTTTTCGACGATCTTGTACTGGTAGTATTTCACGCCCCGCATTTGATCCAGCAAAAAGAGGTGGTCATTGGCGATGTAAATTTCATCCACAAATATGTCGAGCGGAATCTCACCCAGAAGCGCTCCGTCTGCATCGAAAATTTCCAGAGCGTACATATCCGTTTTCTGGAGGTCGGTGTTGCCTTTGGTTTCTGTGGTCGTTCCTGCCTGGGATGATCTCGTTATCGTATAGACCTGCTCTTCTTCTTTGATCTGCCTCTTGAAGGTCACCACCCAGGTCCGGCCCTTGCTGTCAATGGCCAATGCTTCTGAGACTGAATTCATGCGGGGGGAATAGAAGGATTTGCTGGTCGCTGTTCTTTCGATTTTCCCTTTGTCCAGGGGTTTTGTGGTGTAGTTCAAAACTCTATCTGCCTTCCATAAAAGCTTTCCTTCCGGAGAATATTTGTCGATCCGGTTCTGATAGGAAAA
>CAZIDF010000040.1:0-4770 GCA_964538085.1 uncultured Eubacteriales bacterium
CAGGTCGGCGAAAGCGTGCGGATTCGGGTTCAGTTGATCGATGCTTTCCCTGAGGAGCGTAACCTGTGGGCTCACACGTATGAGAGGGCCGGGACCCAAGTATTGGCAATGTACAACGAAGTGGCACGGGCCATAGTGAACGAGGTCCAGATCACACTTACGCCGAAGGAAGAGACACGCCTTGCGAATGCCCTCCAGATCAATCCCCAGGCCTATGAGGCCTATCTCAAGGGCATGTATCACCTTTACAAACTGACTCCACCGGAACTCGATGCCGCGCTGCACTACTTTGAACAAGCTCTGGAGACAGATCCTAACTATGCTCTGGCCTATACAGGAATTGCTTTCGTCTGGACCGGACGCCAACAGATGGGATTAGTCATCCCCAGCGAGGCGACGCCAAAAGCGAAGGATGCAGCAAAGAGAGCCCTCGAATTGGATGACACACTACCAGAGGTCCATTACACGTGGGCCGCCATCAAAACATGGAACGACTGGGACTGGGAGGAGGGAGAACAAGCATTCAAACGGGCCCTCGAACTCAGACCCAACTATCCGGATGCGCTCGTGTACTACTCGAACCTGTTGTGTTATATGGGTCGTCTGGATGAAGCGCTGGCAAAGGCTGAGCAAGCCGTGCAATTGGACCCGCTCAATTCAATAATCCTGACTATTTCTGGATCCGTCCTTGAATACCTGCGCCGTTTTGATGACGTCATAGAGCGGGCCCAAAACGCACTCAGAACATCACCCAATGATCCCGTAGCGTATAATTCGCTCTGGGGAAGCTACTATATGAAGGGAATGTATGAGGAATCTCTGAAAGCAGCCAAGGCATTATTTACGGGGCTGGGCCTGCCTGAGATCGCGGAAGCCATGGCGCAGGGATATGAGGAAGATGGCTACAGTGGGGCAATGACGTCCGCGGCTGAGATCATGGTCGCGTTTTCGAAGCAGACATATCTTTCTCCCTATTACATTGCCATGATGTATGCTTTTGCCGGGGATAAAGAGAAAACGATTGAATGGCTTGAGAAAGGATATGAGATGAAAGATCCCATGATGCCTTATATTAGTGGATTTACTTTTGATCTCCTGGACGACGACCCGCGGTACCAGGACCTGCTCCAGCGGATGAACCTGCCCGTGGGAAAATAATAAGAAAACCAATAAAAAAGTCAAAAATCGATGCGCACAAATAACATAACGTCTACACAAAACCGATTGGTTGAAACAGCAGGTGTAGTAGAAATTCTTTCCCTAGGAATCAAGATTCACTTTCCAGAAAATTTTTAAACTTTCAATCTGCGAGACAGAGACAGAATTCAAACAGTGGTCGTGAAAAACCTCATGTAAGCTGCTGCTTCAATAAGCTTCTTTTCTGTGTTTAATCCGGTAAACAAAGATTTCTTTTTTTTTGTCATCGATTCTATATATTATCCGATAGTTTCCTGATCGAATACGATAGCCTTGTTCTGCTGTTAACTTTATACATCCATGAGGCCTAGGATTTTCTTCCAGGGAAGTAATCTTCCTTACTAGAATATCGAATGCTTTTCCTTTAAATTCATCCAGGTCTTTTTGAGCCGGGGGAAGCAGGAATATTTTATACACGCCTTTTTTTGAGATAATCTTCTATAGAAATGGCTTCTTTTTCCATAGAACGCATAGTTTTTAAATCCAATAAATCTTCTTTCAGTTCTTCTCTCTCGAGACGCTCTTCAAGGGCTTTTTCTACAAAAAAACCATACTTGATTCCCCGTTCCCTACAGAATTTTTTTACCTTAGTTGCGGTTTTGTAATCAACCTTGACGGCTAATGTTGTTTTAGACATATCAATAAAAAACTAACATAAAAATTAAACAAAAACAAGCTAAAAATATTAAAAGATAAATATAGTTAGATTTAGTTAATTAACTATTGCAAAAATAATGAAAAAAGGATATTCAGAGGATGGTTTATCAAATTCAAATAATTGAACGAGAGAGGCCGGTCGAGGGCATTCTCGATGAAATCAAGGGCTTCTTCATTCGTACCGGAGTGAGTCGACCGGGTTGGCGGTGGCCGCTTTGACCGATTGGATCCCGATCGTCATCATGGCGATAATCAGGGTCACGATTCCGGTGAGAAGAAATATCCAGGGACCGAGAGCCGTCCGGTAGGCGAACCCTTCCAGCCAGCGGTTCACAAAGAAATAGGCTGCAGGCCAAGCCAAAATATTGGCGAAAAGAACGAGTTTTGCAAAATCGAAAGTGAGCATCATCATGATTTTAAGAACCGATGCTCCCATTATTTTTCGTATCCCGATCTCCTTGGTCCGCTGCTCGATTGTGAAAGAAGTCAAACCGAACAGCCCCAGACAGGCGATAAAAATGGCGATCAGGGAGAAATACTTGAAAGCGTTTCCAATTCTCTGTTCGCTTCGGTAGAGATTTTCAATGGCACTGTCGACAAAGGTGTAGGAAAAGGGGTAATCCGGCGAAAATTTCTTCCAGATTTTATCGATATAAGCCAGAGTGGCCGGGATATCTTCGGATTTGATCTTGACCGAAAGGAAAAAACTGGTGTTGTCATCTGTCATGACTCTGAAAAAAATCGGTTTGATCGCCTCTCTCAGCGGTTCGAAATGAAAATCTTTGACGATGCCGACAACCGTCCCGTCATCGAAACGCCTTCCGATGGGGTCCTCCCAGCCGGTTATCCTGAGTGCTGTTTCATTGAGCAGCACGGCTTCCTTCTCGTCGGTGGCGTATTCTCTGGAGAATTTTCTGCCGGCAACAACATCCATCCCGTAGAGATCCAGGTAGTTGAAATCCACCCCGAGCTTGAAGAACATGGGATTCTGATCCTGAGGTTTCCCTTCCCAATCGGGACCCACGCCCCAGCCGATATCCGTCAGAAGACCCGACGACGTAGACACGGCCAAAACATCATGATGTTTCAGCAATTCCGTTTTTAGGGGGCCGTTATTCTCTCTGAGGCTTTGATCCCCGATTAGAGCGGTCAAAACATAATCCTTATTGAATCCCATTTTCCGGTTCTGGATGTAGTGGAGCTGCTTGGAAATGGTGACGGTCGAGACGATCAGGGCAGCGGAGATCACGAACTGAAATACGACCAGTGTGTTTCGGAAAAAGGACCTGTTTTTCCCCCCGGCACGGAACCGTGTCTTTAACACCACAATCGGCCGGAATGAGGCAAGATAAAGGGCCGGATAGACACCGGAGACGATCCCTGTAAAGAACATGATTCCCAGGACTCCGGCCACAACGGCCAGGTCGGTCCAAGGGGTATTCAATTCCGAACCGATGAGCGAGCGGAAAGTGGGCAAAAAAAGGCCTGCCAGCAGGGCCGCCAGCAAGAGTCCCATCATGGACAGGAGAAGCGCTTCGCTGAAGAACTGCTGTGTGATCTGGCCTTTTTTGGCACCGACCACCTTTCTTATCCCGATTTCCATGGCCCTGCGGGCAGAGTAGGCCGTTGCCAGGTTGATGTAGTTGAAACAGGCGATCAACATGATGAAAAGGGCGATGGCGGAGAAAAAATAGAGGTAGCGGATATCGCTGTTGGTCTCCAATTCCATGTCAGGATTCGCCTTCGAAAAAAGGTGAATGTCCCTGATATTCTCCAGGGCGATGTCCGGTTTCCAGGAAATCTTGTCCGCTAATAGGGCCTCCACTTTTTCTTCCAATACTTCTGGAGAGCTGTCCTCCGCAATGCGGAGATATGTTTTGAAGGCATTATTGTCCCAGGAGCTTATATAGGCTTCTCCTCTGAGCGCACCAAGGGAAGACATCGGAGTGAGAAAGTCGAAATGGAAATGGGAATTGTCAGGGACATTGTCCAGAACGCCGGTGACATGGTAATCGACGGGCTGGCCGTAGGTGTTGCAGCTTACGACCAGTCCGACCGGATTTTCATCCCCGAAGTACTTTTGGGACATGTCGCTTGTGAACAAGATGGATTGAGGCTCGTCCAGTGCTGTCTGTTTGTTTCCACTCAGGAGAGGAAAGTCGAAGATCTCGAGGAAGTCTGGATCTACAAAATAGAACCGGTTTTCCCTGAAGAATCGGGTTTTATACCTGACAGAAGTGACCTCGTTTTTTACACGGGTGGCTTGGATGACTTCCGGACAACTGTCTTTCAAGGCAGACGCCAGGCGCGGAGGCGAGCCGGCAAAAGGCCGGTCGATGAATCCTTCGCCGCTGAGAAGAATCCTGTATGTGTGATCGGCGTGAGGATGATAGCGGTCATAGCTAAGTTCGTACCGCACATAGAGCAGGATCAGGATGCAGCAGGCCATGCCCACGGCCAATCCCAAAACCCTGATGAACGCATATCCCTTGTGTCTTTTCATATTGCGGAAAGCGATTTTCATATAATTTTTAAACATGATTAATCTCCAAACGATATTCACTCGGAAGACCCCAAAACACAAGAGAATGATCTGAATTAACAGCCACGCTCTTGCCCGGAAAGGACCGGACTCTTCCAGGAGGTCGGCATAGGCCTCTTTCAGATCACCGGACCTCTCGTGAAAATAATCCCTTCTCACTTCCCATTCTCCAGGGAAATCTCTGGGATGCCTGTCCAAACCTGTTCGTGGGCTTTTTTAAGTTTCTGAAGTTCCCGAAGGCCTTCCCAGGTGACTCCGTAATAAAATTTGCTTTTCCCTCCCCGCCGGGAAGTTGGATCGCCCTTAATTCTCTTGAGATATTTTTTCCGGACAAGATTATCCAAAGGCTGGTATATAGATGCAAAAGACCATTT
>CAZIDF010000040.1:4870-27588 GCA_964538085.1 uncultured Eubacteriales bacterium
TGGAGATTTTACCTCAGAAGCAATCAGGTTGATCAAATCCATCCCGAAGGGGAAAGTGGCCACTTATGGTCAGATCGCCTACTTGACGGGTCTCTATCCTTCGGTCCGCCAGGTTGTCTGGATTCTCCATTCCTGTTCGGAAAAGGAAGGGCTGCCCTGGCATCGCGTGGTGAATAGCAAAGGTACAATTTCCTTAAAACCCGGAAAAGGCTATGAAAAACAATTGGCAATGCTCAAAAAAGAAGGAGTCGTTTTAGATGAACGGAACCGGATCGATCTGGAGCGCTATCTCTGGGAACCTGATGAAGATGACATTATTTAGAAAATTCCCCGATCGCAGTTTCCTCATCACCCACAATCTCGAATATATTTATCAGTCCTGTGGTCTTTAACATGAAGCTGATCTTGGGTCTTAAATTCGTGAGTTTGAGCTTTCCTCCACGATTGGATATGGATATCAAGCATCCGACTATCTCCCCAAGCCCAAGGCTTTCCAGATATGTGACGTCCTCAAGATTGAAGAGAAAATGTCTTTTTTCTTTGTTTAGCTGACTTTTCACGTCTTGGTGAAGCGCGACGGGCACATCTTCAATTATTTTGAATTCCCATTTGAGGTCATAAATGACGACATTTTTTATCTCACGTGTTTTATATTCCATGCCCTTTGCCTGCCCACTAATATCAATATCAAATGAATATGCGTAAGTCAATTAGCAATTTTTCACTTCCGATTAAAGAAAAACATGAAATGATGTGGGAATAACTTGACAAACTGCCTCCCACCGCTTATTATAAGTAAGTACTTACTAAACAAAGGGAGGCACCATCAATGAAAAACGCTTATCGCATCGCTCAGGAGCTCCTCAAAGACAGGCTCAAGGAAGTCAATCCTGAGGCATACCGGGAATTGCAGGACATCAAAGAAGCGGACGTTATCGTCATCGGAGGAAGCTACGATCACATCGAAAATGTCTTGTCCATGGCCAAGACACCACACATACTTATCAATCCTGCAGATCTAGAAGGAGCTCAACTCCGCCCCGATCAAGTCATATTCATCAACTGCCCAGGAAATCTCTCCCCCGCCGGATTACGCAAGATCAAAACTTTCGTCTCCTCGGGAGGATTTCTGTTTACGACAGACTGGGCACTGAAACATGTCCTGGAGGAGGCCTTCCCAGGATATGTCCGCTACAACGAAAAAACCACCAAAGATGAAGTCGTCAGAGTCGAAATATTGGACACCGACGACCCCTTCCTGAAGTCCCTGCTAGGCCCCAAAGACGATCCCCAGTGGTGGCTCGAGGGAAGCAGCTACCCCATTCAGATACTGGACAAAGAAAAAGTCAAAGTCCTCGTCAGGTCGAAGGAGATCGAAAAGAAATACGGCGAAGCTCCTGTTTTTATCACGTTCGATTATGGAGAGGGCAAGGTCTATCACATGATCAGCCACTTTTACCTCCAGAGGTCGGAGACCAGAACCAAGCGGCAAAAGCTTTCTGGGGAAAAATACTTCTTCGAAAAAGAACTCCAGCTTTCTGTAATGCCTAAATACGAGGAATTGGGTCTAAAGGATGCCAGCCTGGGAGATGTGGAAAGCGCCTTTACATCATCAGCCATGATGAGTAAGATCATGTTCGACAAAAGAATGCAGATAAAGAAGATAGAGAAGATAAAAAATGAAAAAGAAAAAAAGTAGATCGTCCCGCTCATACATAAGAGCTGAAACGAAGGCAGCCACCCACCCTGTCCGCGCCCAGATCCTCAAAGCATTGAAGGCAAGCGACAAGTCGACTGTCGAACTGGAATCCATAACCGGTGAAGCCCGCTACAACCTGTACCATCATCTAAACGCCCTGGAGCAAACAGGTTTTGTGGGTTGGAAAATGAGAGACAACAAAACCAAACAGTACTACTTAAGCACTCCAGTAAATCCCGAGGCGAAAGTCCTCGTTTTCGACAAAAACGACATCAAGGACAACGAGAAACGATTCAAAGCCCTGATGGAAGTCATTGCGGAGATCGGGGGAGAAGACATCCAGGATGTGGATAAAATAACAGATGCCGAGATCTGTCTTCATTATTCGAGGCCAAAGAAAAAGCGGGAATAACAGAGCAACTATTTTTTTTGTTTTTTTCTTCTGTATTTCTTTTTTTTCTCCTCAACATTATATATTTGTTGTGGATTTCTATCGAAGAGCGGGATTTTTTCTCAGCCAATTACCTCACCTATTGAATCTGCAATATGCTGAAAATTTCAAATGATGATATAATGACCATCGCGTCAGTTCTGAAAAAGGAGAAATGTTTTGCAGCTCGATAACATCGAAAACTTGATAAATGCGGATATAAAGCTCAGAGAATCCGACCACACATACATTTTGGAAAGCAAGCCATCGATTGGTTTTTATAATGTGACCCAATTAGTCCGAGGCCAATTTCCTCCTTTTGAAAGAGAAAAAATCGCAGGATGGCTTGTGAACAATTCGAACAAATATTGTGATTACACCGAGGAAGAACTTCTGCAAGAGTGGGACGATATCAAGGACAGCGGCTCAGCCGTCCACAAAGAACTGGAGGATTACATTCTCTCTGGCAAAATCCCCGAACTACCGAAAGCCATAACAGGAATGAACTGGTATGATCAAGAAATCGGGCTCTATGGAGACAAAGTTTTCCCGGAAGTGATCGTGTTCAGTGAAGAATTGGAAATAGCCGGCACGGTGGATCTGCTTGTGTATAATTCGAACAATGACGAATGCCACATATTCGACTGGAAGACATCGAGGAAAATCGATCGTAACGGAAGGAAACAAGCCATAACCCAAGCATGTGCTGAGCTGACAGATTGCCGGTTCGATCAGTATTCGCTGCAGTTGTCTATGTATTCTTATCTATTAGAAAACTACCACGATATCAAAGTTTCCAATCAATATTTGGTGCAGTTGACGGATACCGATGCAAATTGTATCGAGAGTAAAAATCTCGAGCAAATTGTAAGCGTGATATTCGAAAATCTGTGAAGTTTGGACATGATTTCGCCCCTACCTTCTGATAACTCGCTATTCCCTAATCTTATCTGACCTTTTTTTGAGTTCTAAGGCGTTCGAATAACATATGAGCTAATCCGGTTGTCGCATAAATACAGCCGATTATGAGCAAGGTCCAGGGAATATTATGGGCCATAAAGATTATTAGCAGAATGACTGTGATGCCCATGAGCACCAACCCGAGAATGACGGGAAACATTTTGCTTTTCGTGGCCTTGTTTAGCCGTATATTGGCTATACTGACTGCAATGGAGACAAATAGGAAGGTCATGCTCGAAAATGAGGCAATAAACTCGAGCCCGCCAAATACCGTTAAGATCGAGGAAAGGAAGGCTATGATAATAATTCCGACCTCAGGGATATCGGTGCGGTTATGAAACGCAAAGGCCCTGGGGGCCAGCGAGTCGGTTGCCATCTCGCTAGCAAGACGAGAAGATCCGAACAAAGTTCCGTTGATGGCGGATGAGGTCGCAAATAGTGCAGCGATATCCACTAGCAATACACCTACTTTTCCCAATACTGGTTTAGCGGCAACTGCCAACACATATTCCTTGGCTCCAAGCAAAGCGCTTTGGTCTAAATTGCCAACAGCAACTATGGCTATGGCAATGTATATAACCGAGGTTATGGCGATCGAACCATACAAAGCGATTGGAATATTCCGATCTGGATCCCGAGTTTCTTCAACGGCATTGGTAATCAGCTGAAAGCCTTCGAATGCCACAAAGATCAAAGCTCCTCCCATGAAAACCGAATGAACGCCATTGTTAAATAGAGGTGAAAAACGTGCGGTATCCAGGGTAAAGAAACCTACCCCTCCAAGAAGGGCCAAAATGAGTATCTTGATGTAAACGATAATGTCCTCAGCACGGCCCATCCATTTTGTACCCAGGATGTTGATACCCATGAAAATCCCGAGAATGAGAATAGAAAGCAGAGTGCGAGCTAAATGCGAATTTTCAACTCCGAAGAGATGGGAGGCATATGCGCCAAAAGTGAATGCATATAGCGCAAGGGTGCCGATGTAGCCAACAACGACAATCCAGCCTCCTATTCCAGCTATAAAGAGCTTTTTTGGGAATGCACGTTCAAGATAGGTAAAGCTTGCCCCATCCTTGCGATAGGTAAGTGTCAAACGAATATAGGAATAGCCAGCAGAGATGGCAATCAGACTTCCCACGGCAAATGCCAGAGGGGCTGCGTGGCCGCTGATACCGACAGCGAGGCCGAGAACAGAAAAAATCCCTCCACCGATCATTCCACCGACACCGATGGCAATGAGCTCGAAAGCCTTCAGTTCTTTGGTTCGTTTCCCTGATGCAATATTTCCCATTTGTCTATCTTTTTTAAATTCTATACATAGATGGTTCTTTTATCAAACTCAAAAGCGAATCCGCGGGCGCTGTTATTAACCTCACGTTTGAGAATAAAAGAATGGATCGAGCGTTATGTCATACAGAAGAGGAATCAAAATAATGAACAAGAGTATTGACAATGGTATAAATAATAGTCATACTAATCATATGAAAACCGCAATTTCCATTCCGGATCATATCTTCGAAGAAGTGAACAAACTTGCCCGGGAAAACAAAACGTCAAGAAGTCAGATTTTTCGTGCTGCCGTCGAGGAATATTTAAAAAAAATAAAAGCTCATAAAATGCTTGATACTTTAAATTCAGTCTATGCAGATGAAGAAACTCCTGAGGAAAAGCTTCTCCGTGCAAAAACCATAGAATATTATGAACGCAAGGTTCTCGAAAAGAATAGAAATTGATAATCCGACAAGGCGATATTTTTTGGGTAAACTTGGGCTCTCCCAAGGGCTCAGCGCCCGGCTACCGTCATCCCCATATGGTGATACAAAATGACGTTTTTAATGCGAGCCGCATCGACACTGTGGTTGTCTGTTCTCTGACGACAAATCTAAAACGTGCCCGAGCTCCGGGAAATGTCACTTTAAACAAAGGAGAGGCCAATCTTGCAAAAAAAAGTGTGGTCAACATTTCCCAGGTCTTGACGGTCGACAAGTCAGATTTAAAAGAAAAAATCGGTTCTTTATCTTCTAAAAAGACTGAAGAGATCATCGAGGGAATAAAGATTCTGGTCGAGCCGTTGCCGGATCCGAGATCTTGAAGTTACTTCTCTTTCACAGAATCCGGAAGAGAGAACGTCACCTGTCCATTTTCATCCAGGAAGTCTATTCGGGCTGCGCCGGACGGATCTACTTCGAGCCGAAGGCGTGTTTTTCCATGAGGGTCTGCCAGTTCGAGGAGGCTGGATCCACTCCTTCCCCGTCCGATGTATATCCGAAACTTGGGTGAATACTGGCGAAGCTCCTCTTGAGCAATCATAGCCCCGCTAACCGAGGAGGTCAAGAATGGAAACAAGTGTGCGAATTATATTGACGCAGGAAATGTCTGTTTTATATCGGAATGTCACAAGATCGCGAGGTAGCCATTCATTTGCTGTTTATAGATCTTATGCTTCAAGCCCGGTATGTGGTTCAAAAGATACAGGACGGGTTATTGACCAGTGTGGCATCAAGGTGTAAGATTTAGTCAAATAAAGCATAAAATTTTTTAAGGGAAGTTTTTCATGTTAGGATTTTTCATGAAAAGAAAAATTTTGGTTCTCTTCGTTATCCTAATTCTAGTTACTCCCAAAACTAGCTTTCTAAGACCAGGGATAAGTGAACCGGAAGAGACCTTGACGAAAGAGCTTGAGGCACTCGATGATTACTTGAGCAAACTGGATTCGATCGAAGAGCTTATCGACCGCTCTGCCTTCGATATCGATGCCCTCAGCCGAAAGCTCGGCCACGACCAGAGGAAAATCTTCGATTTCGTTCGTGATCGAATCGGGTATCAGGCTTATGACGGAGTGCTTCGCGGAGCCCAGGGAATCCTTCTCGAGGGAGCCGGGAATTCTATCGATCGATCCCTTCTTCTCCTCCGGTTGCTCCAGGAGACCGGGGAGACTTTCTCGTATCGATTCGTACAAGGAACACTGAGTTCTTCTCAAACCCAAGAATTGATCGCCGGAATGCTCAAAGAGGACATGCGACCTGGGCTGGCTGCTGATGGATCCTACAATCCAGACGAGACGCATAAAATATTGGGACTTTCAGCGAAGGAACTCGAAAGACAGGAACAAGAGATTGGTCTCGAGGCTCAAGAGTTCACAAAAGACCTTAAAAAGGGAGTCGAGGAGGATTATGAATTTGTGACCCAAAAACTCTCTGATAGATCGATAAAGTTAGATGTGGATAAGTCCGATACGATCGAGGGGCTCCTGGAAAGTGCTCGAAAACACTACTGGATCCAGGTGAAAAAAGGAGAGGAATGGGTCGATATGGACCCTTGCTTTCCTGATTCCCTGCCAGGATCCAGATCCTGTGAGCCGGAACAGACTCTGGAAAGACTCGATGAAGAACTCTTCCACAGCATCGGTGTCAGCGTTTATATCGAGAAGCTGAGCGCAGGCAAAACGACGAAACGACTCGTCTATCAAAACAGGAGATCTGCAGCCGATCTTCAGGGCAAAAGCGTGATGGTCGGGTTTATTCCCGAGGCCCTGGATATCGACGCTCTTCTGAGGTCGGGGGCGACGAAAGAAGCCCTTCTCGAAAAAATCGATTCCTTTTCCAGATACCAGCCTGTCATCGATTTTGGCCGGGTAAGAGAATACGGCCGGCCCTTCGACCTGGAGGGAAACACCTATATTTTTCAGGCCGGAAGTTTTCAGAAGGCCTCTGAAGAAGGTTATTCCGCCCTGGGCAGGCGTCTCTTCAGGGATCGGAAAAAAGCGGATGATCATCTTTCTGCCTTATGGCTTGAAATTGCTTTGTATTCTCCGGGAGGAGAAAAGACGGTTTTTAAGAGGGAGCTTGTCGACAGAATAGGAATCGAACACAGGACGGCTGGAAATCTTTCCCTTTCCAGTGACTGGCAGGATACGAGGAGGGTCAAACTGGCCCTGATCCGTTCTTACACGATGCTTCCTGTTTGTTCGCGCTTCGATGCGGATTTTGCCCTCAGTAAATATTTCGAGATCCTCTTCGACAAAAGGGAATTACTGCGCATCGGCCTTCGATTGAGGCACGGACAATATGATGGCGCGTTTTCTGACCTCAGCCGGGAAGCGGATTTTTTTCCCACCCATATCATGGCCATCGCCCGGATGGGGATGGGATTTCTTCCTGAGTTTATTCCGGAATCCACGAGACATTATTATTATCCAGAGCCCAATCTTTATGCTTACGAAGAATCACTGGACTTTACCGACGGAGAGGGGATCATCCAGCGCTGCGGGTATGACCTGATCTCGAACAGGCTGCGGGTCGTTTCTCCGGAAGCAAGAGGGCGCGATATATCGGCCAGCCTTCTCAAGCATGGAATACTGCTCTCGAACATCGAGGTGGAGATGATCGAACCCTCGTGCGGGAGGATGGAGCCCTTCAGCACCCATGCCGTCATGGGGATAGCGAAGAGCCAAAATATCGGCTTTAAGGTGATCTTGCCCGGGGAAAGAGAAATCCTGGACTCGATGGAGATCAACCCGACAGCCTTGTCTCGCCTGCAGGATGAGCTCGATGAAGGGTATGTTGTCATCACCCCCGAAAAAGATGTTTCCCTCGAGGGAAAGAAAGTTCTGGCCTGGTGGCGGGTGGATCCGAAAACCTCTCATATCATCGGAGTCACCCAATGGGGCAGAGGGCAGGCAGTTGCGGAGAAGATGACCGTTTTGAGCGACATTTCCATCCCATTGACCGAGAAATGCCTCAAATATGTCGCCTGTCTTCTCCAGGGCATACTGGGAGGCGGCCCTCTGTATCAGACGAATGCAGAATGTCTGGTGAAGTTTCTCCAGGAAGTCATTAACGACAGCATCAAGAGAGTCAGACGAGAACTGTATATAAAGACAGTAGAAAGAATGAGCGGCATAGCCTTGGGCGACAGGGTAAGAGACCTTCTTGGAATATACTGGAAGATCTACGATACCTGGATCGATTCATGATGATAAAGTTCGAGAGAATCCTCATAACCATCGTTATCCTCGGGTATCTCTTGTTCCAGTTCTCGTTTTCCCAGGATGTGTACGAATCAGGAAAAAGTTATCCTGATGGCCATGGAGGTTCTGTTTACTTTCCTTCGGGGGACATTTCATTTGCCGATGAGGTGGTTGCTTTCAAAAAGGGAAATCCGGGCGCCGGGGATAATGACTCCCAACCGGAAGAGACCTTGGGAATTCCTGATTATGATAGGGCAACGGCCGATAATTATACCACGCTCGGCTGCGGTGGAGTTTTGACGCTTCAGTTCATTGACAATGTTCTTGTCGATATCGAAGGGCCAGATCTCTATGTATTCGAGATTGGGCCGGCCATTGAACCGACTAACCTTGCCATATCCAAGGATGGCCAGGAATGGATCGAAATCGGAAAAATTTCAGGAGGGAGAGCTGATATAGATATCTCCCCATTTGTCAATCCCGGTGATACATTTCATTATGTCCGGCTGACAGATCTCAAAACCGATTGCGGCGGGGCCTGGCCCGGAGCGGATATCGATGCGGTCGGTGCGATCGGATCGGCAATCCGGATATCATTGAAAAGCTCGGTTCTTTTCGATTTTGACAAATCGACTCTAAAGCCTGAAGCGACAGAAGAATTGCACAATGCAGCTTTAAAAATAAAAGAATTCTCGAATGTCCGGATCATCATTGAAGGACACACCGATAACATTGGAACCGATGCATATAATCGTGATCTGTCCATGAGACGCGCGGCTGCTGTAAAGGATTATTTCATTTCTAAAGAAGGAATGGAGATATATGAAATAGAAAGCAGTGGTTTTGGTGAGTCACGCCCTATAGCAACTAATGACACCGAAGAGGGCCGGGCAATGAATCGCAGAGTGGAAATTATCATACTTCCGAAAGAGAATCCTTAAATATAAAACTCGCACATCACGGCAATACAAGTTCTTTGCTCAATGTGATTGCGGGGAAGCATCCTAACGTCATTTTTTTCATAGCCGTGCTGTCGGCCACCCATCAGGAAGGTCAGTACCCGATAGTCTATTCGAACATCTGCGATTTAAAAAACGGGATACTTTATCTGTACAACTTCCACAATTTCGAAGAAGTCGTCGTGTTCAATCTGGAAGAGGAACTGAAAAAAAGAAGAAAGACCTATGACATTCCTTTTTTCTTTTCAGTAAAAACACATATGGCTTATGTATTCGACAGAGAGAGGACGATCCCTGCATCGGAAGAACTGTTCAGGGTAGTCGAACGCCAGGGAGTCGAAAAAGCAGTCGAAAGGTTTTACAAAATGAAAACCCAGTTCAGGAAGATCTACCGCTATGACGTCAGCGAACAAGAGATCAACACCCTTGGCTACATGCTTTTGAGGGACGCGAATCTCTTCCTCATAATCTTGACATAGCAAAAGCAACTGTATAAATGTAGGGTGAAATGGAAGACAATCGAAAACCCGTCAAGTGGGAAAAAGTCCACATTTTCGTGAGCAGCACTTTCAACGATATGCATGCCGAGCGGGATTACCTGGTAAAGCAGGTTTTTCCCAAACTCAGCGAGTGGTGTGAGAAGCGCAAGCTCCGCATGCTTGACATAGACCTCAGATGGGGTGTCACTGAAGCCGATGCCACACAAAACCGCAATGTCGTGAACGTCTGTCTGAAACGCATCGACGAGTGCCGGCCTTTTTTCCTCTGCCTCCTCGGCCAGCGGTACGGCTGGGTACCCGAGCGCAAGGATGTCTCGGGGGAGACATTCGACCTATTTCCCGGCCTCGAGGAAGCCCTGAACAACGGTGCCTCTGTTACAGAGCTCGAGGTGCTGCACGCCCTTGTTTCCCCTTTTCATGCCCAAACGATAAAGGAGGAGAAGGACTATCATCCTTCCAAATACGCCTTTTTCTACCTGCGGGATGAAGCTTATCTCGACGATATCCCCCCTGAGCCGGCATACCGGAAACGCATCTACTCCGATCTCGAGGAAGCCGACGAAAAAAAGCGCACGCTCCTTGTAGGAGCACGTCTTGAATTGCTTAAGAAAATCGAGGACACCAGGCGTCCCACTCACACGTATGCGGGACGCTGGTTGAAAGAGCTCAATACTCCCGAGATCGCACTGCCGTTCCAGTGCCCCGCAACGATCGAGGAGAATCAGGCCCTCTGGCGGAAGGAATGGCTGGAGCAGGCCAAAGTCCGGATTTCAGGCCTGGACGCCGGGGAAGTGGAAACCGAGTCCCACAAAGCCCTTGAATTTAACAGGAAGCTGACTGCAGGGAGGCTGTCGGATTTCACCTGCCAGGGATCCAGGCTCGGTGATGTCATTCTCGAGGAACTTAAAGGAGCCATCCAAGACCGGTTTCCGGACCACGGGGAAGTCGAAGAAGAGGATGACCTGCAGAAAGAAATCGACCAGCAGGAGCAGTTCGTATTCGTCAACAGCGAGGGATTCATCCGAAGATCTGGCGATTTCGACGAGCTCGACGCTTACGCTGAAGGAAATTCGAACCGACTTTTCGTTCTCACTGCCGAAGCCGGTATGGGAAAGTCTATGCTTCTCTCTAACTGGATCGACAGGTACAGGACCAAGATCGCAGAAAGACAGGGAGAATCGGCCCACTTCCGGTTCATCGGCGCCAGCGATGGCTCCACTACAGTCCATTCCCTGCTGCGCCTGCTCCTCAGGGAAATCAAGGATGTGGGAGGCAAGCTCGATGCAAAGATACCGGATAGCCCGCAGGAAATCCGGAACGCCCTTCCAGAGCTGCTCACAGAGATCTCTCAGAAGGGAAAGACTGTCATCGTGGTGGATGCGCTCAACCAGCTGGAAAGCGGCCTGTCCGACCTATCATGGCTCCCGAAGCCGCTTCCACCGAATATCAAGCTGATCGTGAGTTTCAAGAGGGGCGAAGAGGCAGCCGAAGAGTTGTACAGACAGATGGCCAGGGATGAAAGGGTACAACTGTCAGAGGTAAGGCCGTTCGTCGACCGCCAGGACCGGAGAAAACTCATCGAGGCTTATCTCTCCCAGTACCTCAAGGAGCTGGATGAACGGCATATACAGGCCCTTATCGAATCCGAGGCGGCAAAAAATCCCCTCTACCTCAAGGTCGTGCTCTCAGAGCTTCGCGTGTTCGGTGCCTTTGCCAGCCTCCAGGAAAAGCTAAGGAGCGATTTTGGCGGCACACCTCTCTCCGCGTTCACAGGAGTTCTTGGCCGTCTGGAGAAAGATCCGGCCTATACTCCCATCCCTCCGGAACGAGCGGTCCCTCTCCTTTTCGGCCTACTGGCTCATGCCCGGCACGGATTATCAGCCGGTGAACTGATAGGCCTCCTCCTGCTATCGACCGGAAAGCAGGACACAAAAGATTTCCGGAGGGATGCCTCGGATACAGTTCATTTCTTCCTCAGGCAGTTGCGTCCTTTTCTTGCCCGGCGCGAAGGGAGATACGATTTTTTCTACGAGAGCTTCAAAAACGCAGCGCTGCAGAAATATACCTCTGAGGAGGACAGGCATCCGGAACGACCCTCCCAGGCATGGCATAAAATCCTTGCAGACTATTTTTTAAACCTTCCGGAGGAAAGCCGGCGCAGGACTTCGGAGCTTCCGTACCATATGACCGGAGCAAATGACTGGGCTGCGTTGGAAAAAATATTGTGCGACCTGGATTTTATAGGCACAAAATGTGCCGTTGGGATGACGTATAACTTGATTGACGATTACGCTTTCGCTCTGGCCTCCCTCCCAGAATCCAGCGAGGACAAACAGCACGGAAAGGAGAGAAACGAGAAGATAAAAAAGTATTCTGCCGACTTGATCGCTTATGCAAAAGGAAACATCGACCGACTCGACATAATGTCCTCGTCCAAGCCATGGAGCGAGAAAGAAATTCTGGAAAACAGCGAAAGGATCCTTCACAGCCCGGCCCGCCTGGACAGGATAAAAGCCTTTTCCCTTTTCGTCAGATCCGATGTGCATGCTCTCGTTAAATACTCATCGAATCCTGGGTTTATTCTGCAGCACGCCTATAACACCGCCAAATTAGGGCCCATCACCAAAGAAGCAGAGGAAGCGGTCGGCACTTACAGGAAAGGTCCCCTGCTTCTCAAGCTTTCCCAGCAACGACCAGACTACACGCCCAATCCTGCACAACTCGCTGTACTCGAGGGGCATACAGGGTGGATCGGGGGCGTATGCATGACACCGGATGGAAGACGGGCCATTTCGGGAAGCTATGACAAGACCATAAGGGTTTGGGATCTGGGAACCGGCAAATGCCTCAAGACTCTCGAGGGAGCTGCCTGTCCGGTTCACAGCCTGAGTATAACTCCGGACGGAAGGTTCGCTGTCTCAGGGGAGGGAAATTATGAATACAGCGTCCGGTTCTGGGACATCGAGACGGGTGAATGCCTGAGGACTTTTAAAGGAGGCAGGGACAAAAATGAACCGAGGCTGAGCTACAGCCCGATTTCGGGATTTTCTGCCGTCGGTACTCACCCCTATGATATGTACGGGAGAAGGCGCCAGAAAAAAGATAGCGAAGCTGCAGCAGCTCCCGACGGCCACAAGGACGAGGTTCTAAGCGTCAGCATAACACCGGATGGAAGACTGGCTGCTTCAGGAAGCAGAGACAAAAGCGTCAGAGTTTGGGACCTCGAAAGAGGGAAATGCCTCCACACCTTCGAAGGACATGAGCGAGAGGTCAAGGGTGTCGGGATCACCGCCGACGGCAGGAGTGTCGTTTCTGCTGGCTGGGACGGCACCATCCGCGTTTGGGATGTTACCAACGGCAAATGCCAGAGGATCATCGATGTGGAAAATATCGATGGTTTCACCAAATACAAAACAAAGTCCAGCATCAACGGATTGACCATATCGCCCGATGGTAAAACAGCCCTTATCGGTGACGTGTTCTCCAACCTGATGTTGTGGGATCTGGAAACCGGAGAAAACCTCAAATCGCTGAAAGGGCACCGTTTCGAGTGCGTTGTCGCCGTTCATGACTTCAGGATAGCCGTATCCGGAAGCAATGAACAGACGATTCAGGTCTGGGATCTGGAAACCGGTGAGTGCCTGAGAACATTGAGCGGCCACACACAGGATATCTGGAGCGTGAGCATTTCGGCAGATGGTTCGAGAGCCGTATCCGGAGGTAAGGACAACACGGTACGCGTCTGGGATATCGAGCGCGGCATAAGTGTCGGAGCCGGTGAGATCCACCTCGACAGCGTAGTGGACATAGCCGTCACACCGGATGGCAAACAGGCCGTATCGAGAAGCACAGACCTCAGCGGACAGTACACTCCATGGAAATATGTGTTGAGGACCTGGGATTTCAAGACCGGCGAGCCGCTCCATGCTCTCAAGGGTCACAAACAGGCTGTCACCTCTGTGACCCTCACTCCCGACAATAAGTCTGCTGTGTCGGTAAGCTACGATCAGATGGTATACATGTGGGATCTCGAATCAGGGAAAAGCGTGGACAGGCGCTGGGAGCACAAGGATGGGATCTACGATGTGAAGGTCACGGCCGATGGCAGACGGGCCGTCACATCGGACAGCAAAGGGATTATTCTTATCTGGGATCTGGTACATTTCGAATGTGTGAAAAAAGTCGAAGCTCACGACAAAGGAATCGAGAATTTAATCCTGACCCATGACGGCCGGTATGTCATTTCCAGCAGCTGGGACAAAACGCTGGGGCTAACCGACCTCGAAACAGGCAGATTCCTCGGAAAAGTCGAAAGAGAGGATTTCAAAGACCCGTGGTGTGATGCCGTAATGCCTGATGAAACAGCACTGGTTCGTGCAAGCGGCTGGATCTGGCGGTGGAATCCGGAAAATGGGGAATCTTCCTTTTCAGAAAAAAATACAGAGCCTTTTCCAGAGCGACTGTACAGTACCCCTCAGGGAAGACTGGCTGCCGCCAAGCTGAAGTATTCGTGCGGTGTCGTGGATATCGCGAGCGGGGAATACGTGGTCATGTTCGAGGGGCATGAGGATAAAATTTCCGATCTGAAGATATCTCCCGACGGCAATCGGATGCTCACATCGAGCGAGGATAAATCCGTTCGAGTCTGGGATATCCGGACCGGCGAGTGTCTTGCCGTTCATCAGGCAGGGGATACGGTACCGTCGCTCTCCTGTGTTCGACCAGACAGCACTTTTGCCTATGGCACAAAATCGGGCGATATCGTTCTTATCGCTCCGCAGAACTTTCCGATGGATGCTCCAGTCACGACGGCGATGCGGCTCTGGATCTTTGGAGAAGGTGACTCCCAGGGAAGATGGCAGGATGAATCCACTGCTTTATGCCCATGGTGCGGTACTCGTTTCACCGTGGACGCAAGAATTCTCGATGCCATATCCGGAATCGCAAATAATGCAGGTCTTACTCCAAAGAGCATACCGTGTATCGATCTGCCCGAGGAAGCCTGGGAAGAAAAAAAGCTGAACTCAGAGTGTCTTCACTGCCGGAAACCGTTGAGATTCAATCCGTTCATCGCAACCAGGTGAATATTGATAGCTACCACGACCGCTACAAATTCAACCACGAGGATGTGAAGATCCCGAGGCTTAAGCTCCATGCCGAGTTGAAGTTTTTTCAATTCGCCTCCTTGCTATTGATAGTGGTATTAAACTTAGCTTGACATGACGACACCTGTCGTTCACATTATAAATGACATCTGTCGTTGATTGGAGGTCATAATGATCAGAATGAACGGATGCTGTAAATCAGCAGGCTTTATATTGATGTTTTGTCTCCTGATCTGCTGCGGCCCAAAACAAGATGATGTGGAAGCAAAGCTATTTTCCCTTGAAAAAGTCCTGACTCTAGATACAGAAAACAATAAAATAGCTGAGATGGGGCTGACCGATATCAGCTATTTTGATATCGACTCAGAAGGGAAAATATTCATTGCCAATTTGAAAGCGAAAGAAAATTATATATTCATATTAAATAAAGATGGCAGCTTAGTATCAGTATTCGGAAGCATAGGACAGGGCCCGGGAGAATTAAAAACTCTGGATAGTTCAAAAATCGAGAGCTTTAAAAAGGCAGTCAAAGTCAATATCATTCCCACTCTCGTGTATTGGGAGAAGTCGGATAACCATATTTTCACCGGGAATACGGAGAAATATGAAATTCGGGTGTTCGATTTTGACGGCAAATTGGTAAGAAGTATCAAAAAAGAATACGAATCTGTTTTATTGTCTGATAAAGATAGAGAGGAATATGAAAAGCGCTTACAAAAATATCCCCCTGAAATAAAGGAGAGTTTTTTCATTCCTGATGCTTTCCCTCCGTTTAGAGACATCGTCGCCTTGGGTGGCAATTGGCTTTTTATACAAACCTATGATGAACCGAATGAGGGAAGTTCTAAGTATGATATTTTTGACACAAACGGAGAATTCGCAGGCAGAACTGAGCTTGAGGGTTATCAAGTAAAATTCAAAGGGGATCGTGTCTATTGCCTCAAGCAAAAAGATAGCGGCTATAAAGAACTAGTTGTATACCAGATGATATGGGATTAACACCAGATCCTACATCATACTCTTATCGAGGAGTTTGCAAGGGAATAATCCGTCGCTGAATGTCCTTCCAGATTATTTGTTCTATGATCCTTAAGTTGGTCTGACCAATATTTAATCAGACAACGAGTGTCAAATTATGCACATTCGATGAAAAACCCTATTTCCTAACTTCCTTCGGCTTCAGTTCAAAGCCGAGTGCCATGAAGAGACTCAGATAATTTAGGGCCTCCCAACTTTCAACTATTTTTCCATTTTCAAATCGTAATATTTCAATGCCACCTAGTTCTAATTTATTTCCTGTGGGCGCTAAACCGTCGACCTCCCCTGTATGAGTGCCCCTAGCAATATATCTATGCACTACCCTGTCTCCTTTTGCGATCAATTCTTCATTGCTAATGGTCCTATCAGGAAACATTTCACCTTCCTTTTTAAGTTGTTCTATCAAGTTCTCAAGGGATGCGGTCTGTCCTGTTTCGTTGTGGTAAACATAGTCGGGAGAAAAGATTTCCTTAAGAGCTTCAATATCTCCCTTTACCCATGCGTCCACAAGGCGTAGAGCTGATGCCATATTCTCTTCCTCAAGCTTCGCCTGGGTTCTGAACTTCTCAAGCTCTGCTTTTTCAGCCTTGTTCTGGCAGCCAAACGCAAAGCAAAGAAGAATGACCAGGGCACTGACCAAAAATGGATTTTTCATTTATCTTTCCTTAATTTTGATGAGGTTATTGAACTTTACTTGACTTACATGGTCAGGTCAAGTTCGTCCTTGTGCGTGAGTTGCCGAGCTTCATCCGTGTCAATAACTCTTTGAATCGAGGGTCACTTTTGATGGACGGATTCACTGCATCAATATAAATCGGGGTAAATGGCATCAAGGTCTCCCGCTCCTCATAGGCCTTATCGAAATATTCAAATGCCCTATCGAAGTCGTCCAGGGCGGAACATACAAAGGCCATGCACCAGGATGAAGCATACGACTGTTTCCTCAGTTCGACCAGCTCTGCGAGGATTTCAACAGCTTTCTCTTTTTCGCCTCTCTTGATGTGGATGATGGCGATCATCCCCTCCGCCCAGCCGGGAGACACCCCCAATTCTTTGCTCTTTTGAAACATCGAGACCGCTGTGTCCAACTCCCCTTTATGTAGATACACCCATCCCACATGGAAGTAGGCCAGCCCGATATTCGGTTCAAGTTCCGTGGCTTTTCGGAATTCTTCGATCGCTTCATCGTATTTTCCGGCAGCGACGTGGATGCCCACGGAAAAAGCGGTGAAGAGGGACATGAGCGGGTCCATCTTCTGGGCCAGCTCGATCTCCCTGATCGCCTCATCGAACCGTTTCATGGCAACGCAGAACCAGCCTTTCCAGGCGTGAGCCCAGGAATGCCCAGGGTTGAGAGCAAATGTGCGTTTGAAACTCTTTTCCGCCGCGTTCCAGTCCCACTCGTAATAGTAGGCGATCATGGCCTCCAAAGCATGGGCTTCGGCAAGATTCTCGTCCAATTGCAGGGCTTTCTGGAGGGCCGCCTTGGATTTGGGCATCATCTCTTTCGGCGAAGCCAGGTCGAGGCTGCTCATGGCCCCGTAGACCACAGCGATGCCGGCGTGGGCAGAAGCAAAGGCCGGATCCTTGTCCAGCGCCTCCCGAAAATAATCCAGGGCCTTCTGAAGGGCTTCCAGGTTCGGCTTGAAGGCGAAATAGAGTCCCTTGAGATAAAGATTATAAGCCTCTGGGTCGTCCGTAGGACGTTTCAGGAGGGTCGTTTTCTCCCAGTCCAGGAGTTTCAGTTTCAAGTTCTCGACGATGGCCAGCGAGATTTCGTCCTGGATAGCGAAGATGTCTTCTAGGTCCCGGTCGTATTTTTCCGACCAGAGATGGTACCCGTCCTCGACATTGATCAACTGGGCTGTAATGCGCAACCGATTGCCTGCTTTTCTCACGCTTCCTTCAAGCACTGAATCTACGCTTAACTTCCTTCCTATTTCTCGAATATCTTCGTCCCTTCCCTTAAAAGAAAACGCAGATGTCCTTGCAACAACCCGCAAATCCTTTATATGAGCTAAGGCATTTATAATTTCTTCTGCCATTCCTTCGCAGAAATATTCCTGCTCAGGGTCAGCACTCATATTTTTAAAAGGAAGGACCGCGATCGAATTTTTCCATTCAGGAATCTTCACGGATTTATGTTTATCGATTTCGATATTTTTAATTTCAGTTAGTATTTCTCTCACATTCTGATATCTTTTCTCTTTGTCTTTCTCTAAACATTTCAAAATGATATTGTCGAGATCTTTATGTTTCACTCCGATAGCAAAAGGCTTATCTCCCTCGATCGGCACCCTTCCTGTGACCATTTCATACATGATAATTCCCAATGAATATAGGTCTGACCTCTGATCGACTTCCTTCCCCGCCAATTGTTCTGAGCTCATGTACCCAAGTGTCCCGATCATGAGTCCTGCAGCCGTCATTCCCTCTTCTTTTAGGGATCGGGCTATGCCAAAATCCATGATCCGGACATTGCCCTCTCTGTCTATCATGATGTTGGCAGGCTTCAAGTCACGATGCACCACTCCTAACTTGTGAGCTTCTGATAGTCCTTCACAAACCTGCTCGGCAATTCTCACCGCTGTCCCGACCGCCAGTTTTCCTGATCTGTGTATGAAACTTTTTAAATCTTCGCCACGCACATATTCCATCGTGATAAAATGTGTCCCCTCTGTCTCACCCAAGTCATACATCCCACAAACATTCTTATGACGGATATTTCTGGCAATCTTCAGCTCATTCCTGAATCTTTCGATTGTCTTCTTATCTCTAGCAATTTCAGGTTTGATCAGCTTAAGCGCCACTTCCTGTTTTAACTTTGTGTCCTCAACCCTGTAGACTCTTCCCATGCCCCCTTTGCCCAATTTTTCGATTATTTCATATCTGCCGGCAAAAGTGCTTCCTCTGGTGAATTCTTCGGTGGGTGTTTCGAGAGTCTTGGTGACAGAGACCTCATGGGGAGGAAGCGGAGCGGCGCACTCTTTGCAATACTTGGAATCGGAAGGATTGTCAGTATCACATTTAAGGCATTTGATAACCACTGTTTACCCCTGAAGTTAAGTGACAAAAGAATAACAAGGAATGCGAAAAGAGTCAATGTGTTCCTTCATGATCCCAACTTAATCATTAATGTCTAATGAACTGTTCATTAAGTCTATTATAAATTAATAAATATCAAAAAGGGGGCATGATGAAAAAATTTACACTTTTGCTCTCGGATAAAATATATCGCACCCTGGGGGCATCACGGTGGTCAAAAACCTCAAAGTACGTCTAGAATTTCCTTGACAAAGAATGAGTCTATTTTAGTAGTATATAGTGATTCCGATGAAAGGGGAGGATTTTCAATGGCCAAAGAAACTGTTTTAAGACGCATAGTGTATGTTGGAATCGGGTTAGTCATTGCAGAAGCCGCATTCTCGGCCTTTGTGACCATACCCCGGATGGCTATGCATCCAGAGGTAGTTGGGCATGGTTCTGTCCGCTCTTATTCGGATTTTGTTATTGTCCAACTGATTGTGGCGGCTGTTTTACTAGCATTTGTCATTCTAATCCGGCATGACTTAAGGAAGATCGGGGTGATCCTGATTATATCTGGAATCGTGGTTATTGTGTTGAGCTTCATGATGTTTACAGGTGCCGTTTTTTATTTAGATGAATACGGGTTTTATGATGTGGCGAATTTGCTGTCAATATGTATTGTAGCAAACCTGATTGCTGGGATTCTGTTCATTGGAGTGGCGATCAAGTTAGGACGTTCAACAACGACTTGAGTTGACACTCAGTGTCTATCCAAATACTGGTCAAACCATATAATAATATTTAACTTAACTTGACAGTGATTATAAATTTAAACTCAGGTCATTCCCGGACGGCTTTTGCCTCCCCTCCCAATATCCAAGGGCCTCCGTCGATCGATAATTCAGTCTTCCAGGTGATCAAACCGGGAGATTCGTTATCAACGGTCCATCGAAATTTTATTGCCTTCCCCTCCATTTTCATGTCACCTAGGTACGTCCAGACATTATCTTTTTCCATCCCCTTGTAGACATACCCGGATCCATACCCATCGATGCCATAACAGTAATATTCACCAGTCTCCGAATCATAGCCTATGATGTTCAGTTCACTATAAGTGCCCATCGCACCGGTCCATTTGTACCGGCAAATCACATGAAACTCTCCCTTGAACCATTTGGCGGTCATGGTGGCATTGTATTTTCCTGCCGGCCACAAGGGGGTTTCCTTTCCCTCTCCTTCGATTTTCCATGTGCCGATCCAAAATCCGAGCTTCTTGTGCTCGGGGCTGGGCGCAGGCGCTTGAGCCTGAGCATACACGCCTAAAAACAGAAGCACCAAAACCAATAAAAAAGCCATGCGTTTTTTCATCATTCCCTCCTTGCTTTTGATAGGATTATTTAACTTAACTCGACAGCGATTGTCAATTCAAATGTGGATCATTCCACATCAGTGGATTGAGTTCCCACAATCCTTCATCATGCGACTCCATTGTCAAGAGGAAGATTGTGGAATGGATATGGTTGATTCAGCCTTCAAGCAGCTTAAAATATTCCTCTCTGCTCAACTGTGCAGTCCTCAGATTGGCTTTTATGATGTCAACATCTACCTCATCATATTTAGGGATGACAATGGGTCTATCTAGACCAGATTTATTCATGATGATGTGACTACCACGAGTTCGTTTGACGACAAATCCTGCTTTTTCAAAGATTTTTATGAGAACCCGATAATGTTGAGGGACTAGCCTTGGCATTTCGTTTGACGATCATCGATTATGAAAGGAAGGGGAACATCTATTTTCTGACTCAACCTGGATGTTGTTTTTTTCGGAAGAGTCCTCGCTGCTGTAAATCCGCTTTTTTTCAGAACTTTATCCAGTGTTCCTCGCTCAAAACAGTCGATAAGAAACAACTGGAGTGCTTCTCGCAGGTTTTCTGTTGCTTTTGTTTTTGTTTCGCCCTGGGACCACACATCCAATACATGACAGCATGAGATGTAATACTTGTTTTTCTTTGTGATTTTTATGGGCAAAGATGCGTGGAAAGTCACTGATGTTTTCATACTTCGAAACCGTCTTTCTAACATTTTTTATAATCCTTCAACTAATGTTTGTCAATTGGCCTCTACCAATCTCAACATATTAACGAAAGAAACAAACCCTTTTTCTCAATCAGATGTATTTCTTCATAAAGGTGAGGTAGCCATCCATTTGCTGTCTATAGAATTTGTGTCTTAAACCCGGCATGTGGGGAAAGGGAGCAGGCGGAGTGAGGCACGTATAGATAAACCGACAGGCAATAATCTAGATCCTTATTTTTTCTTTTCTGATTCTCTTCTGAACAACAATCGGAGACACCTGGAATCTATCACATATCAATCTCGATATGGCCTCAAGGAGTTCCTCTTCTCCTTCTCCAAATAAGGATTTGTATTCATCTATTTTATTCTTATGCTTTTGAATTTCTTCAATAAGTTTGTCTTTTGGAACCAACAAGCGACCTGCAAATTCATAAGCATGTTGTTCAAACCAGTTTAAATCATCCTCGAGAAAATCTTCATGAAAATGAATCCAATTTTCAGATGTGCGGAAGTCACATTGTCTAATCTCTTGATTTGTCTTTCATCCTCATAAACATCTAAATCTATGCAAATGTTTTTCAAATCACGAGTTAAAAAGCCATCGATATCTATGCTTCTTTTAAGGTCGGCTTTCGGAATTGGTAAAATGCCAAGATCAAATTCAACGATCTCGATAATCGGCACAGGAACCAAATCGATAGGATTGACATAATCTCTCCTGAATGCCTCAGCTTTCAGACGAATAAAATCCCATTTTAGTCTTGGAGGTTCTAGAAAAATCCGCCCCTTTCTTGGCCTCGGCAATTACTCCTCTCTCATGATCCTGATAAGTTCTTCCAGTTCCTTACGGCTTGGCTTTTGTCCCCGAATTGTCCGGAAAAATATGGGTAATTTATCCAAAACTTGTTCATCAGACAAAAGACCAGTGGGAATATGACCTATAGCTGCAAGATCAAAGAGCGTAATGTATTCTTCTGATCCTTCTTCAACATTTAACAGTTCTGCGATTCCTTTAAGAACAACTTTGCTTTTGGGTGGAGGTGCAAGGCCTCTCTCTATTCTGCTCCAGTTGCTCGGATCGAGTTTTGCTGATCGACAAAACTCTCTCAACGTCACTTTTTTCTCTATTCTCAGATTTTTAATGAATTCACCAAAAGTAATCATTTTTATTCCTCCATGTAGTAATTATTTACCACGTGGTAAATATATACCACATTGAAGGTTGTGTCAACTTTTTTCTCAATCTAGGAATATTCATTCCGCTAAACTTTCTTATCCCATTTAATAAACGCAGATTAAACGTTATTCTTCTCATCTAGAGATAGAAACTTCCGCCACAGCTTTTCCTACAATCCACGATTTGACTTTTTCGGAAAACTGGAGTCAAATTATAGCCTAAAATTTTTGGGGGCATCATAAAAATGAACTTCATAGAAAATCTTCTCTCTCAACGCAACGCCAAAATTACAAAAGACATCCGGGTTCTTGGGATAGACCTCGGCACAACAAATTCAACAGTCGCAGAAGTGATCCTAAAACCCAACAGCCCTCCAACATGCCGAACAATAGAGATTGACCAGCCAACCCGGGAAGGACTATTCACAAGCCCACTTATCCCCTCAGTGGTTGCCATCCTTCAGGATAAAAAAGTCTGGATAGGAGAAGGGGCCAAACGCCTCCGCGCCTTTTCCCAAGAGTCAAATCTCCAGCACGAGAAAAACCTATTCTACGAGACCAAAAACGAGATGGGCATCCGCAAGACCTACTACAGAGCCCCCACCCACTTTAACCACGCCTCCAAAATCGCAGGCCACATCCTCGCCTTCCTTAAAGAAAGCGCAGAAAAATCAACCAAAACAGATTATGCCCGCATCGCCGTCACTGTCCCTGCCTCATTCCAACTGAACCAGCGCCGCGACACACTCCTGGCCTGCCAGCAAGCAGGACTC
>CAZIDF010000041.1:0-24154 GCA_964538085.1 uncultured Eubacteriales bacterium
TAAAAATAACGGGTGAAACTGCCCCAGAGGTCATCACCCAATTTCCAGTATGCCGCGACTGTGTCCTCTGCCATCTTTACGCTGTAGTCGGTCAAATACAGTTTCGCCTTTTCTGGATCTTGTTTGTGCAGGCGAAGGGCTTCTTCTTCTATTTTAGCCTGGTCGGCAAAGGCCTTATTTTCGATCTTTGTCCAGATTTCTGCGATTCCCTCGCTCATCGGCTGCCAGCGGAAGAGTGCCAGTTGACTTACCCTCCGGAAGGCCCACCAGGCACAGTCCATGCGAAATCCTCCCCGGCCGTCCACCATGTAGGAATCCGGCATCCTGGTAATACCGCAGTAGAAGGGAGTATGGGGTGTGGTGGCAGGATTGTCGTATCCGAGCCAGACCACGCCACCGATGGCGTCGGGAAGCCAGCTCCGGCTTTGTGTAACCTGAAGATAGGTCGCTCTTTTGCAGCAGATCGTCCTTTCGCCCGGAACCTTGAGGAGACTCATCAAATCTCCGTTCATGAACGGGCTGGCTACAGGACTTTTAACCGTTTTTCCCTCCCGGTCGACTGTGGTCAGGGTTTGGGTCATGTCATAGGGTGTGTCCTGGTATGTGTCGCGGAATATCTCCAGCACGTCCTGGACCGATAGTTTTTTCTCGGCTTTGACCGACATCGGGAAATTCTCTCCGTTTGGGTCCAGGTTCAGAGAAGGTGCGACACGGCTCAATACCCGCCATTCCCGGCGCCGGCAGCCCATGCTGCGGCGTGAAGCATAGGCATAGCAAAACTCGAAGGCTTTACCGCTATCGGGATCCCACCATCCCAATTCCTGGGCGAGTGAGAAGACATTGTCGGAAGCCATATAATTTTCCTGGTCGTTGAGGTCGATCTGCCGGATCCGGCTGGCGTTGGCTGAGACACCCACATGATCGTCCGGGATGCGAACCGCAGCCCAAACCGCACCCAAGTTGCCCTCCCCAGGACCCAAGATCTCGAAGTGCCATGTTTCTTCAGGATCCGCGAAGGTGAAACATTCTCCATAATCATTGTATCCGTAGGTTTTGGTCAATTCATCAGCGATCCGGATAGCCTCGCGAGCTGTCCGTGCTCTTTCAAGGACAAGCCGGTAAAGCTCGGGGCAATCGATGATCCCTTCCTTGCTCCGGAGCTCCCTTTTTCCGCCAAATGTCGTTTCCCCGATAGCCAGCTGGTGTTCGTTCATGCAGGGGTAGGCGGTGTTGATGTAAGCGAAGGTTTCCGCCACTTGAGGGATCTCTCCTTTCTTGAGAGGGCGGTCCTTCGGGCCCTTGGTCCTTTTGGGTTGGAGATAAATTGGGGCCATGTCCCCTGGTTCGTGTTTTATGTGCGGCACGATGTTGATCCACGTCCTGTCTGAGGTGCTGTCGCAGGAGTGTGAGGTCATTGTCGAACCATCGACAGAGGCTAATTTTCCGACCAATATGCTGGTGCAGGATTCGATCGCAGGTTCGACATCATCGTTGACAATCCCTTCAGATTGAACGGCCGGTCCCTGGACGGCCAGCAAAAACAAAACAAGACATACAAAAAGTGTCAAGATCCACTTTTTCATCGGTTGACTCCTCTCTGAATGATTCAACATGCTTGTAGCACAACAGGAATGCATGGTCAAATTACTTATTTTTTGGCTGAAAACCGATTCGGTCGAAGGGATTGACCACACTGGTCGTTATGTTACGCAGATGGGAGTTGATCCGTTTTAGCCAGCGGACATAGAGGCCAAGCGCAGCTGCATCGCCCGGGCAGATATTCGTATCCCTCTCTTGAACGACCGCTTTGACTATTTCATCGCAACTATCGTTTACCCAAGCGTATTGATCCAATAACGCAAGTGCTGAATCCGCTTTTCCTTCTTCAAAGCACCTTTTGGTCTGGATAAAATTGTCTTCTACAGCCATCTCAATGCGTGCCAATTCCTCCTCGTATTTTCCTCCGTGCAGCTTTCCGGGATGATCGAGGGCGAGCTCCAACATGTTTTTGGCATAGTCTCCCAGTCGCTCGATGTCGATGATGATGCTGATCAACGCCAAACCTGAGGGTAAGTCAGCTGTACCTTGAACAGCCAGGTGATTGAACACCATGCGCCGGACCTCCCTTTCGTATTTGTTGACTTCTTTATCCTTCTCCTTCATCGAGACGTTGATCTCGCTGTCTTCCCTCTGTCTTAGATCGATCTTGGCTTCCAAACACATCGCCTGAACGATAGCCAGCATATCGAAGGATCTCTTGTATGCCCGGTCCATCAATGTATCCTTTTGGAATATTGCCAACCATTTTTTAAACATGGATATCTCTCCTCATCTTAGAATCGATATCAGGGTTATCGGAATCACAAAAAAGACGACGACGATATAGAGAATAGCTACGATTTTGTGTTTCACAGCGATCCCTGCAAACTTCTTGGCCAGTGTGATAGGGACGATCTTGAACGGCCACCAGATGATCATCCCGGAAATGTTGAACAGAAGGTGGGAGAAGGCGACGATGATTGCGGACAAGTTTCCCGTTACGAGCGCAGCCAAGATCGCCGTTACCGTGGTCCCTATGTTCGCTCCTAAAGTATAGGGGAAGATCTGCGTTAGTGTCAACAAACCCGCTCCTGCCATCGGGACGGCCAGAGATGTCGTGATCGAACTGCTTTGGACTAAGGCAGTCAGCAGCAAGCCCACCAGCATAGCCCTGAAGGCTGTCTTGAACAAGTACCGGTCGAACCAGGCTTCGGCTTTTTTGACAACCAAGATCTTCAAAGATTTCACCATCCCGGTAAGAGCGAGAATCAGGAGAATAAGAGATAGAACTAAAAGGAGCCATGGATAATTACCAAGAAAGCCTTTCAGAACTTCAACTAGGGGTTTTGTCAGAGTCTTGACCGGACTCAAAAATTTCAGCCCGCCGATGGTCTGGAATTTTTCTCCCAAGAATCCAGCTGCAAGTCCCAGAAAGTTGGTGAAATACTGGAGCGGAAACAACACCAGAACGGCCAGGACATTGAAGAAATCATGCACGATAGCGGCAGAAAGGGCCCGCCTGAATTCTGTCGCACGCCTAATCTGTGCCAGAGAGACAAGGAGATTCGTTACGGACGTGCCGATGTTGGCACCCATGACGATCGGGATGGCATTGGCCACATTTAGCGCGCCGCCAGCCACCAGCCCAACGACAATAGATGTCGTCGTCGAAGAAGACTGAATAATCGAGGTAGCAAGAACTCCGATAAACAAACCCACCAAAGGATTGGTGGTGGTGGCGATCAGGGATTCAGCGAGACCTTTCCCGAACATCTTGAGGGAAGCCCCCATCAATTCCAGGCTGAACAGGAACAAATACAGAAAAAACAGCAAAAAAAGGAGATTGAAAAGAATGATGTGCCGCTGATAGAAGTCGCTGATCGATTTCATCAGAAATCGCTTATATCACACCCCCTCCATCCTGTCAATTTATTGATTTATTGTTGCTTGGCTGTCATAACTAGTTGATATTAAAGTAATTGTCAAATAATTCACCCCTTTCTAGAGCCTTACAATATCCATTTTAATACCGAAACCGGCACTTTAAGGAATTAGGAATTTTTCAACACGTTTTTTCATTCCCTGACATGAAAAAACAGGTCTCTTCAGTTCGTTTTATTCCGCAAAACATCCGGTTGGATGTGCCATTCCAGGTTGTTCGGCGGTGTTACGGCAAGCTCAGGGGGCTTGGGCAATGCTTTTATTTGGGGGCAGTGATCATAGGCTACCGGGAAGGGGCGGCATGTTCCTCCTCTGTTCACATACTCCCACACGATCTCGCCATCCGGTTTTACCTGGAATAGCCTCCCGGTATTGTCCTCAGCGATAAAGGTGTTTCCATTGGGAAGCCTTTTCTGTGTGCCCATCGTCTTGCTGAAAAATTTGATGTTGGCATACCCCTCTGTCTCGTACTTCCAGACGATCTCTTTGGAAACCGGGTTGAATTCGATGATGAATGTTTGTCCGCAGTGGGTTCTGTGACGGGGAAAAAGCGAGTTGTCGAACAGGATGATATTCCCTTCTCCTGGTAGACCCTTCTCTATCATTTCCGGTTCATGACAATGGGCCAATCCTCCTTTGTAGTCATGGGTCCACTCCCATACGATTTCTTTCGTATCTTTATCCACGATGTAAAGGGTATCGATGTTTCTTGGATTGATCAGAATGTTGCCTGGTTTGAACCTTTTGTCCCCGGCATCGTACCATTTGTTCTCTGGAATTGGGTATATAGTGTTCATGTGAAGCCAGTCTCCTTCCGGAGTGACCGGGGAATATCTGTTCAGGTCCAGATGATTATAAGCATGCCATTCCCACACGATTTCATGGTCAGGGGTAACCTCATAGATGTCACCCCCCAATTGTTTCTCTTCGCTTCCTCTTTTCCGGAGGGGCCACCAGGGAGAAATTTCCACATCTTTGACCTGTTTCTGATATTCCTCAGGCAACGGTTCATGGGCAAGGAGCAACCTGTTATTGTTGGGGAGCCAGCGCATATCATTCATAGAATCGATCCCCTCATGTTTCCAAACGATGTTGCCATCCCAGTCATATTCGAAAAGTGTTTCATTCGGACCAACGTACAGCAGATGCCCGTTAGGCAACAGCCGGCATCGTTTATTGAAATGAGGAGCGACCTTCCATGTGTGGACTACAGTGCCGTTCATGTCGATAAGTCGGACATCCCCAGTGATCTCGCTTTTTGCGCGAACTTTGGCAGATGGGTGATTGCCAAGGGACGCATGATCGGCGATCAGGATATAACTGTTGTAGCATTCATCCGGTCTGTAGATGGTGGTTCCGGTCGGGAAGATCGTCGGATAGGCAAAGGTTAGATATGCCAGTGCCATTAAAAGTATTATTCTCCCGGTAGATGTCATGATTTTTTTGCTGTTCATTCCCTTCTCCTCTTTTTCTTTTTTTGATCGCGTCCTATTCTATTCCATCCAATTGTGCTTTGGCCAGCCTGAACATGTGATTAAAAAGAAAATCCCTTAAAAATTGCCTCCCCTTTCAAGCATTAAAAGGCCCGTTTCAATGATATTTTCCGAGATCCATCTTGATTCTCATGCTCTGATTTTATATATTGATATCACAAGCTGAAATTAAGGGGACCGAGTTCGGCATGCAAAGAGGCGAATATTTCTTTCGACATTAGCATGAACATAATGACCAGATGGCCAATATCTGAACGATAAGGGGAAAGCTATGATCCCAAGATGGAGCATTTTCATTGTTGTGTTGGTTGTTCTTAATTTTTTGGGAGGACTCACTTGGGGTGAAGAGTTCTGTGTGAGCAACGCCACACAACTCCAGAATGCTTTGACAGAAGCGGCAACTAACGGAGAAGATGACATCATCAGGGTAGATCAAGGAACCTATATAGGGAACTTCGTCTTCGATTCCTACGAAGGAAAAAACCTCACACTGCTCGGAGGATTCGATCCCGGTTGTGATACCCGGACGCCCGAATCCTCGAACACGATTCTCGACGGCAATCATACCGGCCGGGTTTTGTATATTAATAATCCAGGACAATTTCGGGGAGGGGATATCCATTTAGAGGGATTTACGATACAAAACGGGAGTACGGCCGAAATGGCGGGTGGCATCTATGCCGCATCCTGTGTGATGGGCACTCCCGGCCGTATTACCATCGAAGACAATATTATCAAAAAGAACTCGGCTTCAACCGGGGGCGGGATATGTGCCTATACGGATGACGAAGACTTCGGGCCTCTCCTTGCGGATGAGATGGATGTGACAATCAGCAAGAAGAAATTTCTGGGTAGCATTCCTCGACGAATTCGGGAACGGCAAAACGTTGCAGGCGATATCGTTATCATCAACAATAGAGTCGAGAACAATAATGGTGAGGGGATAGTTGCATCCACCAATGCAGACCTGATAGCCGGTTCCATCTCTATCGCTGGCAACACCATTACAGGGAATTCAGGAACAGGAATCAGGACATCCACCTGGGGAGGAAGCACGGAAATTAATGGCAACATCATCTCCGGAAACACCTCGCTTGAGAGAGGAGGCGGTGTCTATTCGTCTAGCTATGCTGAATTTGGGGGAGGTGATATAACTTTTGTAAATAACATCATCACCGAGAATTCTTCTATTGAAGGGGGTGGTGTATACTCAAGGGCCGATGGAATGGAAGATGCCGGCGATCTTTCTCTGATCAACAACTCCATTTCTGGGAACCTTAGTTCTGAATTCGGCGGAGGAGTTTTTATAGAGTATCATACCAGCAGCGTGTTGAACCTATACAACAACATCGTCTGGGGAAACTCAGCCCCTGCCGGGGGGGATATCTTTATGAAGATGGATCCTGATGATTTATACGGGCTCGAATCCAACGGATTCAACAACGACTATACCGCTCTCGATGGAATCTGGTCAGATTGGGGAGGCAATATCCACTCCAATCCCAGGTTTCAAGATCCAGGAAACAATGATTTCCATCTGAAATCCACGTCTCCTTGCATCGATGCGGGGACCAACTCGGCACCCAGGTTGCCATCAGACGATTATGATGGCGAACCCAGGATATTTGACGGTAACGATGATGACACAGCTGTCGTTGACATTGGAGCGGATGAGTTTATCGGCGTTCCTCTGCAAACTCTAACCCTCCTGTCGTCCTATGGGGGGAGCACAAGTCCTGCAGCCGGAGAACATCTTTGTGCACAGGGAACAGAGGTTTCCATAACGGCCATACCCGATAATCATTTCAGATTCAGCCATTGGAGCGGATCTGTCTCGAGTTCGGTTAATCCGATAACCGTAACCATGAGTTCGGATATATCTATAAAAGCGAACTTTATCCGGAATATTTATCCGCCTGTAAACTTCACCGGGCAAAAGGTGTTGAACCGTTCTCTTTCACAGGCTGAATATATCAACGTCTTATCCTGGCAGCCTGATCCAAACAATGTGAATATAACGAAATACAGAATTTATCTGGTTGAAGGAGAGAGCAGGAATGTATTGGTTGAGCTAAACGCAGACACAGATCATTATTGGCATCGAAGAGTTGAGAAGGACAAACAATACCATTTTGCAATCTGTGCAGTGAATGATGAAGATAGAGAAGGAGACTCAGCGCTTATAACGGTTCAATAAAAAAGGAGCTTTCGCTATGAAAAAATCAATCATAACCATTGTAACCGTGGTCTTCTTATCAGGATTAGCAAATGCTACCGACATCATTATTGAAATGAAAGCACATTATTTTCATCCCTCTGAGAAAGCATTTAGAGATATTTATGGCGGGGGGATGATGGTTGGAGGCGAGGTAAGCATTGGTGTTTGGAGAGGACTTGAGGTGTGGTTTGGAGGAAGTTATTTTTCTAAAACAGGGGTATTAACGTTCACCAAAGAGGAGACGAAGCTCGAAATATATCCTATAGGAGGCGGATTGAAATACAAGTTATCAACAGGGATATTTGATCTGTATGCAGGAGCAGGTTTGAATTATTACCAGTATAAAGAGTCAAATCCTTTAGGGCTTGTGAGTAAGGGTGGATTAGGTTATATAGGCAAAATAGGGAGTTATCTAAAAGTCACGGGAGGATTTTTGATCGATTTTTATATAAATTATTCCTGCTGCAAGATAAAACCAGCTGATTTCAAAATAAATATTGGAGGAATAGAAGCAGGAGTTGGGATAGGCTTTTGTTTTTGAATTTAACGGAAAATCCTTTAGATATGTCTATGGAAAAAATCCCTTAAAAAGGGTACATTCATTAGGTTCATTTCACACGTTTCTCATATGAGTGGGCGGTTAGCACTTCTACCATAATTTCAGCAATTTTCAGTATTTTTTGTTACACAAGTGGCATATGGGGGTAGTCTCTAACCAGAGCAACAGATCATATGCGATGAAAGTGGGAATACATGAAATATTGCAGCGACCGGCCTTAAGAAATCCATTCGTCCTCTTTGAGCTCAGTTTTCCCAATTCGCTCTAACCGACAAAGGTGCTGAGGCATTTGGGGATATTCAAGTTATTACATATACGTAACAGTGATTCCATAGACCTGTAACGATGCTTCGGTGGTCTCGAATTTTAGTTCAATGAAATAATTACAAACTCCGTTGTTCACTTTTCGATAGGATGCCATTGGAGAACAACTGCTATCAACAATTCTTTGATTGTTGACACTGACCCCTGAAGAGGAACAGGTAAATAATACGTCATAGTCCCTATTGTAGTTGTTCACACGCACTAGACGACATTCGATGTTATAAAAACCATCATAATCAAAACAGATTAACGTGACGGCTTTGATGGTGACTTCATCTGGTAGATGTACCGCAGCATAAAGATATTTCGTGTTATTGATCTTATAGAGATATTCCCCACGGTTCCCTATAGTAAAAGAATTGGCATCCCCGTTACTTTCCACAAACTCAGCTGGACCTACCGTAATGTTTTCTGCACCAGCGGGAAATGTCAAAAAAAACAATAGCACAAAAATTATAAAAATGGATCTTTTCATATTTCCCCCCTTGAATTAATTTTATTTAACTAACAATTCAACTTACATTTTAACGTGGGCACCTTCGTGTGCCCCGCAGTTTTCACCTTATGCATCTTTTCTTGCTGAGATTCCTTTATTCCAATACCATAGTGAAAAATTAAAGTCAATATAGTGTATTCCTCTGTTATGGCAACGCATAACTTTCCAGTTTGGTTTTGTCTAGATCTCCCGTTCCAAGTGGCCGTTGTGGTGAAGAATAGGCTGATATCTTTCCCAAAACCAAGTTTCGTTTTATTCCTAAGAATAATTTAGACTGGATTTTCGCAACAGTGGAAAAAACTCATAAAAAGTGGTAAATTTGAGAGTTGATTTTTGCGGATAAAAACTAGGTGGGCGGTTAGCTCAGTTGGGAGAGCGCGGCGTTCGCAATGCCGAGGTCGTGGGTTCGAGCCCCATACCGTCCACCATTTTTTTAAAGGATAGATGCCATGAATAATGAGTTGCTGGTGTTGGCCGGAACAGCCGCTTCGATCGGATTTATCCACACTCTGCTGGGCCCTGACCATTACCTGCCTTTTATCGTGATCGGACGAGCCCGAAGTTGGTCACTTGTCAAGACGCTTTTTATCTCCTTCCTTTGTGGGTTGGGCCATGTGCTGAGCTCGGTGGTCATCGGCCTTGTGGGAATAGCTTTGGGCATGGCAATTTTCCGGATCGAGGGGATCGAGTCCTTTCGCGGGAGTTTAGCTGCATGGCTTCTGATCGGGTTTGGACTTGCCTATTTCATTTGGGGTCTTCATCGTGCCATTAAAAATAAGCCCCACAAACATCTTCATCTCCATGTCGACGGCGTAAAACACGAGCATGACCATACCCATCAGAAGGTGGCCCACTCCCATGTTCACGACGAAAAGATCAAATCGACCCTTACGCCATGGATCCTGTTTACCATCTTCGTGTTTGGACCCTGCGAACCCCTCATCCCTCTCTTGATGTATCCCGCAGCCAAACACAACATCGGGGGTGTTGTCTTTGTAACGATTGCCTTCGGAACGACGACGATCTTAACCATGTTGGCTATTATCGCTGCTGCTTCCTGGGGTGTTCGTTTTATCCGACTGGGCTTTTTGGAAAGATATGTCCACGCCATCGCCGGGGCTATGATCTTTATCTCGGGCATGAGTGTTCAATTCCTGGGTTTGTGAGGTTTAAATCCCTCTGGGGATCCTATGAGATTTATCGTTGACTGCATGCTGGGGAAACTGGCCAAATGGCTTAAGATCCTCGGATTCGATGCCCAGTTTTTCAGCAAGATCGAGGACGATGAACTACTGACTATTGCCAAGGATGAAGGCCGGATTCTCCTGACCAAAGACACTGCATTGATCCAACGAGCCCAGGATGTCGAAACCCTTTTTCTTGATAGCGATGAGTGGCAGAACCAAGTCCAACAGGTCCTGGACCATTTCCATCTCAGGGAGAACGTAGCCCCCCACACCCGTTGTATCGATTGCAATGTGCTGTTGAAACATCTGCCCAAAAAGAATGCGGAAAATCTCGTCTCCACCTTTGTTTTTGAAAAAGCCGATTCCTTCGTCCTCTGTCCGAACTGCGGCCGTGTGTTCTGGCAGGGAACTCACTTCAAAGATATGGAAGTCCAGCTCCAGGAAATATTGAAGAAAAAACCTTGAAACAAGTGTAAAATGGTACCGTATAAAATAAGTGTGGAGGATAACATGGAAAAACACGTCAATCTCCTCGGTATACTTTGGATAGCGCTCGGCGCCTTGACCTTTTTTGGAGGATTCATCGCTTTTTTCATCCTTTTTGGGATATCGTTCATTCCGGATATGGGCTATGAAGCACCTGTGATTCTCAGAACTGTGGGAATCGGGGTGGCCATTTTTCTTTTTCTTCTGTCCATCCCCAAGATCATTGCGGGCATCGGATTGATGAAAAGGAAGGAATGGGGGAGGATCATGACCTTGATCGTGGCTTTCCTGAGCATTTTAAATTTTCCCTTGGGAACGGCCTTGGCGATCTATTCCTTCGTCATCCTCGTCAAAGATGAAACCGTCCAGCTATTCAAACCTCAAGCGGATTAGCGCCAGCTGCGCACGATATTTTTGAATGTTTGACAGCTTAAAAGAGTGGCGAATCCATAACCCAGATTCTTAAGGGTCGATAAATGGAATTCTTCGTCGACCGTGGAAGTTCCGTCGGCCAGGAAAAAGATACGAAAATTCCTGACAAAGGCATCCCTGGCTGTCGTCTCGCAGCATAGATTGGTCATCACTCCTCCGATGACCAAATCTGTGACATCCAGTCCTTTTAACTCTTTCTCAAGCCCTGTTCCATGAAAAGCACTGTAAGTGTTTTTGTGGATAACGCGATCCTCTTTTCTGACTTTTAGCTCCGGAAGAAGGTTGGCCTCTTTGCTACCTTTGATGATCAGGTCAGGCCACCATCTCCCGAGCATTCCCTGGTCAACCTCAGAGTCGTGCCCGTGTTGGGTGAAAAGCAGGGGAATGTTTTTTTCTCTTATGACAGAGACGAGACGCACCACATTATCCAGTATGGGGTGGATGATCCCGCGGAAATATTCTTGGAGGTCGATCAAGAGCACCGCCATCCGGCCTTCCTCTGGATTCCAGTTGTGGGTATTGCATTGACGAATGATATCATCAGCGTTATTCATGCCAGTTCTCCTCAGGAATTATCATTTCACTGGATCGAGTTGAAGTATGCTTTCTGCAGCGGATTTGACTTTTTTTCGAGAGAAATACACCGGGAAATATTGGCCCTTGCCCCACGGTTCGAACAGGTCTTTGTAATGAAGACTTTCTGGATTTCCCGATTGGCCCGGGCAGTTCGTTCCCACGGTGTTGTTCCAGTCGCTACAATCTGCAATGATGCGAAAAGAGGCGCCTGAACTCTGGTTGTATCCGCTTCCGGTCATATTGACAGTGTATCCGCTTCCTCCCCTGGGAAAGGGCCCGATGTCAAATCGTTCTCGAAGATCGTCACTCAGAGCTTTGCTGAGCATGTGGCGAAGCGTGATGTGGTGGAAATTTTCTTGTCCATACTGCCAGAGAGACATATCGCTTCCTAAGCGTTCCTCAAGGTCCTCGATTCCTTGCTCCATACTTTTGATCAAAACCGCATCTTTTCCTTCAAGGCCCACCCCCAACCTCTCGTCTGGGCGGGCTAAAGATTCCATCATTATATTCAGCGGCCGGCCCGGGAGCAATTGCCTTTTTGCCTCAGATACCAGAAGGTCCCACACGTTGTCCCTCAGGCGGCGGAACCAGGCCATATAAATCGTTGCCTCTACGGAGTTTTCATCAAGGACGAAATCCCAGGCCAGCAGCATCTGAATCGCTTTTTCAGCCATCGCATCGCTCGAGTGGAGGTCCTTGAGATAGGGTACGAGGTTCCTGGCAGGAATGGAAAGATAGTCCTGTTGGAGTTTTTCCATATTCTCGAGAGAAAATTTCCCGCTCGATTTCAAGACCTCCTCGATCCGCATGAAACGGTAAGGTTCACTCCACAGGAAGCCCAAGGCGTAAGCGTATCCATCGGGAACATTGTTCTGGTTGGCTGTTGCCCAAAAACCTTCCGGCGGATTAAAAACGTGAGGAAGTTCTTCGATCGGAAGATAACCCTCCCATTCGTACCGTCCGTTGCCTGAGACAGGGAGGAGTCCTTTCCAGTTATTCCGGATGGGGGTGATGCCCACAGCCTGCCATCCGATGTTATTTTCTCTGTCGGCCCACACCATGTTTTCCGATGGCGTGTGAGAATATCTGCACGCTTCCCGGAATTCTTCCCAGTTTGTAGCCTGGTCCATCCGCAGGCTGGCGAGATACGGGGCTCCACCCACCTCAAGCCAGGCTGCCCTCAGGGCGTAAGCCTTGTGGTGCTCGCGGTCTTCTTGCAGGACCGGGCCATGCCGGGTGTATTTTAGGTCGACTGTAACGGAATCTTCGCCTTTTATTGGGATTGTCTCCTGGAAAATGGTCATTTCCTCCCAATTTCCCTGGTATTCGTACTGGTGCGGATTTTGGGGATTTGTGTCGTACACATAAAGGTCTTCCTGGTCGATGGCAAAGATCGTCAGCCCCCATGCGCCGTGATCGTTGTGTCCGATGGAAACGCCCGGAAGGGCCGGTTCGCCGCCGCCGATGACATGCCAGCCGGGAGCGTTCAAATGCACCCAGTACCGGAGGGAGGGGACCTGCAGGCTTCTGTGAGGGTCGTTGGCCATGAAGGGATATCCTGTTTCTGTGAGCCTGCCTCGCACCACCCAGTTATTGCTTCCCTGGAGCATTCCTGAATTCAAATCATAGATATCTTCAGGCTCGAACTGGACCGATGAGCGCGAGGAGGAGTAAAGCTTCAAAATTTCAGATGAAATGAGGGATAGATCGATGCTTTCATCCGGCACCAAGTCAGGATTTCCAGGCTCGAGGTTCAGGAGTTCCCGGGTTTTTTCTTTTCCTAAGCGTTGGACAGATCGTGCGATGGAAACCTCTGTTCTGGCATTACGGAAAAGGCCATTGTGGCGGGATATCACTGTTTCAGGGGTCCAGTATCCTGGTTCGAGACCCAAGAGCTTAAATTCTGGGGGGATGAGGGAGGGTTCGGCTTTTGCGAGATCGATGTAGGCGTTTATCCCGCGAACAAAAGAACCGATGATCTCCTCTCCCTGCGGATGGTAATGACGGAGTTCTTTTTCCATGTCGACCCGGGCTTTTAGCAGTCGGGAACCTATGTCTTTTTCCAGCGCTCTGCGTCCCAGTATCTCAGCCAGGGTTCCTGTTGCCTGGCGCCGCCAGATCTCCAGTTGGAACAATCGATCCTGGGCCACATTGAATCCCTGGGCAAAAAAAAGGTCCGCCTGATTCTGTGCGTAGATGTGGGAGATCCCCCAACTGTCCTTTATGATCTCCACGGTTTGAGAAATTCCTTTTATTTCCAGAATTTCTGTTGGGGCGGAAAGCTTCGTGCGGCAGGAAAGACCGATAAAAAGGAGGAAAATGACGAGAGAAATAAAAGAAAGGGAAAAAAACCGAGCTGCCTTATTTTTTTTTATGGTCATCATGGACTCCCTTATGGTCATTTGGATTAGGCCATGGGAGAGGTATAGCATTTTTTTTCGGAAGAAAAAAGAGGCGTATTTAGAAAATTTATGTCAAAAGCCAAATAATTTGAAGTTTAACGTAAAATTGGGCAACCGGATGGGTCGTTTTTCCGTACAATTGTAGTGATGTCGATAAAACGAAAAAAATTTTAAGTTTTTGAGGAGAAAAAATTGTGATGAAGAACGTGCTTTTGCGGATCGGATTTATTGCCCTCATATCTATTAATATTGTGATTAATACAGGATTTGCTTTGGAAAATATGGCTCAAGAGGAAAACCAAAAGGAGCGGCCCAAACCAAAGAACTATACCGTTTCGGCGGCCACTTCCCCGATCAAAGTGGACGGAAAATTGAGCGAAAAGGCCTGGGAGGATGCGACTGTGATCAAGATACTCTACGAATGGTTGCCAGGGGATAATATCCCTGCTCCGGTGGATACCGATTGTCTGGTGACATTCGATAGGAATTATTTTTATATCGCATTCCGCAGTTATGATCCGGAGCCATCGAAAATACGTGCCCATTTGATGGACCGGGACGCCATAGACACCTTCATCCAGGATGATCATGTCGATTTCATGCTCGACACCTTCAATGATGAGCGTAGAGCTTTTCAGTTCCGCGCCAATCCTCTAGGGGTCCAGGCCGATGCCAACTTCAGCGAATCGGAAGGTTACGAGGATTTTTCCTGGGATGCTATCTGGGCTTCGAAGGGAAATATCACAGAGTGGGGGTATACGGTCGAAATTGCTATTCCCTTCAACCAGTTGAGATTTCCCCGCACTGCTGAGGTTCAGACCTGGGGAATCAGCGTGGGGCGGTCCTATCCTCGTACCGTCCGCCACCGCATGACTTCCCACCGGAGAGACAGGGACCTGACCTGTATCCAGTGCCAATTCGACAAAATCACCGGTATCCAGGGAATTTCTCCCGGCTTGAATGTGGAGCTGGATCCGACCCTGACGACCATCCGGACAGACACCAGGGAAGATTTTCCGATGGATCCTGATGCGCCGATGAAAAACGGCAAGATCGATCCTGATCCAGGCATTAGTGCCAGATGGGGCATTACGCCCAATTTGATCATGAACGCCACTGTGAATCCCGATTTTTCCCAAGTCGAGGCCGATGTGAGAGAGCTGGAGGTCAACACCCGGTTTGCCATCCGGTATCCGGAAAAAAGACCTTTTTTTCTGGAAGGGGCCGACTTTTTTCTCACACCGTTGGAAGCCGTTTTCACCCGGACTGTGGCCGACCCGGACGGTGGCCTGAAATTCACGGGGAAAATGGGGAAAAATGCCTTCGGGATCTTCGGGGCCTATGACAGGGTGAACAATCTCCTGTTTCCATCTAACCAAGGTTCCCTCTCCACAGCCGTGGACCAAGGCGTGGGAAGCGGCGTTTTCCGGTACCGCCGCGACATCGGACGGACTTCCAACATCGGGGTGCTGTACACGGGCCGGGTATCCGACGATTATTACAACCATGTCGCCGGAGTGGATGGTTTTTTCCAGATCAGCCGGACTAAACAATTCCGCATCCAGTATCTCCATTCCGAGACAAAATACGCGGATGAGATAGCTGCTGACTTCGGACAAAAAACAGGTGCCATCGGGGGCGATGCCCTGCATGTCGAATTCATGCACTTTGGCAGGAACTGGCTTTACTTATTAAATTATCAGGACTTCAGCCCAGATTTTCGGGCGGATTACGGGTATATTCCCCGGGTGGATATGCGGAGTGGTACAGGAGTGGTCGGGTACACGTTTTGGGGAAAACAGGACGATTGGTTCAACCAGATCAGAATCATGCTCCACGGCAATTTGGTTTACGATCATGAAGGAAATCTCACCGACAGGGGTGTGAACATTTCGGCACAGTATCAGGGACCGTTGCAATCGACATTTGTGACGCAGTTTGAAAGATCCCGGGAATTTTATTTGGGAGAGTTTTATGACTTGGATCAAGTTGTTCTTGTAACGGAACTGAAACCTATCGGTGGCCTCCGGCTCAATGCGATCCTGCAGTATGGAGATGCAATCGATTACTTGAATGCCCGGCAGGCGACCGGATTGAATCTCCTTCCGTCATTAGAATTTGGCCTGGGTTGCCACATCAATGTCAATCTTCAGCATGCTTTCCAGCGGCTGTCCCGTGGAGGAGCTGAAATTTTCACGGCAAACCTGTCCCAGGTGAAACTCATCTACAATTTCAACGTCCGGATGTTTGTCCGGGTGATCGTGCAGTACCTGGATGTGGAAAGGAATCTCGCCCAATATTCTTTCCCAATCATGGACAAGACACAGACCGTTTTTACCCAGTTCCTTTTCTCGTACAAGCTCAATCCCCAAACCGTGCTCTTTATCGGTTATTCGGATAATTATCTGGGCATGACCAACATCGACGTCACCCAGACCAACCGGACCTTTTATGTGAAACTGGGATACGCCTGGACAAAATAACAGGTCACTCACAATAAATCTTGACCCGCTCCTTGCCTTCTACGTCGACGGTCAGATCCCTCAGGCTTTCGACGATCTCCTCCAGGTTTTCTTCGTTGATCTGGGAGAAATCCAGACTGATTCCCTTTTCTTTAAGGGCATCGTCCACTTTGCCCTGAACATCGTTAGGGAGGAGGGAGGCCAGTTTTATTCCGGAACGGATGAGTTTGATCGGAACACGGATGTTTACCCTTTCGTCCTTTTTGCTTCCCGGGCCCGGTTCCACAACGACCCGGAGGTACTTCAGCCTTGACGTTTCTTTCTTTGTTCCAGGGGTGGATTCCCCTTCAGATTCGGCCATAGCAGAAAGCAATCTTTCCGCTTCCTCCACGCTTATTTTGCCGTTGGCAAGCATTTCCAGTATTTTTTTTCTTTCTTCACTCATATTCTTTTCTCCTTTTTTTTATTGCCTGAGATCATTACCCATCCTCCTTTCTCACCAACCTTTATAGTAGGGGCGGGGTGGGTTGGCTATTTAAGCCAAATGAGCACTCTACTGTCGGGTTTTTCCATACCCTGAGGGCCATAAAATCAGAACAGCCAGCAAAACCAATTCGCATGATCATCGGAATCATTTTTTACCTCTCAGTTTTTCCAGAGCATCTTCGACCGAAATATCTCCTTTGTCCAATTCTTCCAGAATTTCGGCATGGGAGGCCGGGGGGTCGATGTCCACGAATTCCAGCATCTGGGAGAGCCGGTTCAGACGGTTTTTCACGGTCGGGTAACTGATGCCGAAAAGCTGTTCCATATCCTTGATGGAGCCGTGGCTGCGGATGAAGGCTGTCACAAAAATTTGATCCTCCATGGTCAAACGTGCAAGGGGAGGAAGCTCGAAGCTCCCTTCCAAAACGATGTCGTCTTCTTTCAGTTTGACCCGTTCCACTATAAGAGAGGCTCCTCGTGTGATTTTTGTCAGTTCCTGCCAATCTTTGCTCATTTTTTACCTCGAATTAAGTTTTCTTATATAATATAGGGTAAAATATTAATAAAGTCAAGATATAAATTAAAATAATTTATATTTAAGTGAAAATAAATCAATAGAATTAATATAAAAAATTAAAAAGGATGGCAACCTTATGCCTTGATGATGCATCGTTATTAGTAAGGAGATGGAAAAGACAAACAAATGTTATTAACAGCCACGATGCAGATGCCGATCGCCCCAAGCTTTGAACCTGGCAGTTATTCTCGAATTGGTTTAAACTATCCCCTCATGTGGATGAAAGAGCTTTCCGATCGAGAATTGAAGGACTTGATCCAAAAGAGCCGCAATGGCGATCTCCAAGCTATGGGGAACCTTTACGAACATTTCAAAGCATCCCTTTTCAGCCTGGCTCTCCGGTATACCTACAATTATGCTGCAGCCGAGGATGTGATCCAGGATGTTTTTGTGAAAGTTTTCACCAATCTGCACACCCTGGACAACGATAAAGCTTTTGTCGGTTGGCTCTACCGAATCGCCGTGAACACGTGCCTCAGCTACTTGCGCAGTCACAAAAAACTCAGGCAGAAAACCATACCGCTGGAGGACGTGCAAGGCATCATAGCCGATGGAGAGACCACCGCGACACAGAGAGTCGAAAATAAGATCCTCGAAGAGACCATCCAGAATCTTTCCCCAAAATTGAAGAGTGTTTTTCTGCTTCATGATGTGCAAGGATTCAAACATCAGGAAATAGCCCATATCCTGGGATGCTCTGTAGGGACCTCGAAATCCCAGCTTTTCAAAGCGAGGAAAAAAATAAAAAAGCTCCTTGAACAGAAACAATGGATGTAAAGGGAGAAAAAAGATGAAGTGTGCGAAGGCAAACAAATTCATTAGCAAATACATAGACGGCGACCTGGATGCAACTAAGGCCTCTTCTCTCGAGAAACACCTGGATGCCTGCCCGGATTGCCGGGAACTGCTGAAGGATTTTCAACAGATCAAACAAAAGGCGAAGGGTTTGGCCAAAGCAGAGCCTTCCGGCCAGGCGTGGTTTCGGATCCAGGCACGCTTAAAAGAAAAAATGCAAGCTCCGATACCGGAACCTCGAGTTCGGTTTTTGTATTTCCCCGCACAGCTTCGCTTTGCTGCGCGCACGACGTTGTTGTTGCTCATCGTTGTGGGGGCCGTGATCATCGGCTCGCGGATTTGGAATCGGGAGGGAGCCGTTAATGGGAACAACGGCCAAAAACTGGCGCTGGTAAAGATCCAGGAAGCCGAACAGCATTACAAATTGGCCATCAAGGCACTTTGGGAAGCAGTCCAAGCCCAACAGGAAAATTTGGATCCCAAAGTCGCGGAGACATTCCGGATCAATTTGGAGCTCATCGACGCATCCATAGCTGATTGTAAAAGAGCTGTCAAAAGCGACCCCAGTGATTTGGAATCCCAGTATTATCTTTTGGCTGTTTATAAAAAGAAGGCGGAGTTGTTGGATAGCATGATAGAGGTCTCTTCAACTGTGCCACAAACAAAAGGATCGCAAACGATCATTTAAAGAGGGAGGACAGATAATGTCAAAAAAATTAGTTGTTTTATTTGTTGTATTAGCTGTGGCCGTGTTTTTCTTGGGATTGAATCCTCTAGAGGCTTCTGCCCAGGGCAAGGTGAAGCATGAGGAGACATTCGCAAAAACCGAATCTCTCGCCAGGGATGGAAAAGTCGAGATCCGGAATATTTCAGGGGATGTCGAGGTCAAGACCTGGGACCGTGACGAAGTGAAAATCGATGCGATAAAAACATCCCGAGCCTCCTCGATGGAGACGGCAAAGGAGAACGCCGCGAAAGTCAAGATCGAGGTGACACGAGAAAACGGGGTCCTGAAAATCGGAACGATTTATCCCAAGCCATCGATCAAGAATTTGAACGTTTCAGTCGATTACAAAGTCATAATTCCTTCGCAGGCAACGATCAATGCAAAGTCTGTTAGCGGGGATGTGTCGCTGGAAAAAATCGGTGGAAAGGCCACCGCTGACACAACAAGCGGGAATGTTACAGTCATGGGGGCTGAAAACGGAGCTAATGCCGAAACGGTGAGCGGAGATGTCGATGTCGCGGATGTTCAAAATGGTGTCTACTGCAAAACGGCCAGCGGAAATATCGATGCAAAAGACATAACAGGAAATGCAGATCTTGCTTGTGTGTCTGGAGATGTTACAGCCGAGAATATCAGAGGATCTGTGGAAGCGGATACGGTAAGCGGAAGTGTCAGATTGATGGGGATTTCCGATGCCGATGTCGTCAAGGGAAAAACCATGAGTGGAAATACCATTTATCATGGGGATATCAGTTCTACCGGAAGATACGATCTAGAAGCCCACAGCGGAAATGTCGAGATAACGATTCCGTCCGGTTCTGCATTCGATCTGACAGCCTCTACATTCAGTGGAACGATCAAAACCGAATTTGAGATTATGATGTCTGGCAAGCTGAGCAAGAAGAAGATCAGCGGTAGTGTGAACGGCGGTGGCGCCGATATGAAACTGAAAACATTCAGCGGGAATATCATTCTTAAGAAGAAATAGCTCTCGATAAATTTCACCCTCAAGAGGAGAACGAGGCGTTCTCCTCTTTTTTTTTAAAATAAAAGGTTCTCTTCCATCAGGCATGTCCTCCGCTCTAGTTCGGATCTTTAACGCCATTCTCTCATCGCCCTTCTCGGCCCTGTGGAACTGCGCTACTTTACACTTCCAACACTCGTGCATTCGGGCCATTACTCAGTTTCATTTCAAAGCTGTCCCAGTGCTCAAACAGTCCTCGGGTCCGACTTCGTCGGATTCCCTCGAAGACCGAATCGTGAAGGCTAGATCCTCAATGGCACTGCCGACATACCTGATGGAAGAGAACCAATTTTTGAATAAACTCGATGAGATTTCTGTATTTTAAGATGAAAGGGAGCTGCCAGAACTGATTGAATCCTTTGAGTTGAAATTGAGAGAAATCGTGAATACAATGCCGAAAGAGACGTAAATCTGAAGAGAAGGAGGGACCATGAAATTTGAAATATGGTGGATTTGGATGGTGATTGCCGCCTTGTTTATTGTTGGCGAGATTTTCACCCAAGGATTTTTCCTTTTCTGGTTCGGGATCGGGGCGGCTGTTGCAGGCGTTCTTGCCATTCTCGGTCTGGGTGTGGGTTGGCAATTGGGTGCATTTGTCGTCGTTTCTGGGACGTTGTTTATGGCATCGAGACGGATAGCTGAAAAGATGAGCAAAAAGCAGCCTCCGGGAATCGGGGCCGATCGGTTCATCGGATTGGAAGGGGTCGTGTTAGAAGAGATCGATAATGTGAAAAACACGGGTCGTGTCCGCGTGCAAAAAGATGAGTGGAGGGCCGACAGTGAAAATGGCGAACCGATCCCGGAAGGGAAGCGGATCGTCGTGGCTCGTTTGGATGGGACCCATTTGGTTGTCAAAATAAAAAAGGAGGAGGAATAAGATGGAAGTTGTCTTAGTCATCATCGCTTTTGTGATATTTATCATCGCGGCCACGGGCCTGAAGATCATCCGCCCCTGGCAAAAGGGATTGGTCGAAAGATTGGGGAAATACCAACGGACAGCCGATGCTGGTTTGACCCTGATTATTCCTTTCATGGAAAGACTGACAAAGATCGACATGAGAGAACAGGTTGTGGATGTTCCCCCGCAGAGTGTGATCACCAAGGATAACGTTGTCGTCGAGGTGGACGCTGTGGTTTATTACGAGGTGACGGATCCTGTGAAAGTGACTTATAATGTGGCCAATTTTTACGCAGCCGCCACTAAGCTGGCTCAGACCAACCTAAGGAATCTGGTCGGAGACCTGGCGCTCGATGAGTCGCTGACATCTCGAGAAGTGATCAACACCAAGCTGCGTCAGATCCTGGACGATGCCACTGACAAGTGGGGCACCAAGGTGACAAGGGTGGAGCTTCAGAGGATCGAGCCTCCTGTGGACGTTACCGAGGCCATGCACCGCCAGATGAAGGCCGAGCGGGAAAGACGTGCTATGATCTTAGAAGCCGAGGGTTCGAAAAGATCTGCGATCCTGAAGGCAGAGGGAGAAGCCGAAGCCATCAAAAAAGTGGCCGACGCTAACAAATACGAAAAGCTTACAGTTGCCAAAGGGGAAGCCGAAGCTGTGGAAACGGTTTACAATGCCATCCACAATGGCCGTCCGACAAATGACCTGATCGCCATAAAGTACCTGGAAGCCCTCCAGAAGATTGCCGACGGAAGAGCCACAAAGATCTTTCTGCCGTTCGAGGCTTCTGGCATTTTGGGGAGCGTTGCAGGAATCGGAGAACTGCTCAAAGAAAAAGTGACTCCAGAAGCTTCAGAAAAGTAAAAGCAGCGGCATTTTTTACCCTTCGGGCTGGCCAATATTGTCGAGTGGGGTGGAGGGTCTTGACAGGGTTGAAAGAAAAACCGTAGCATGGACGTTTATGTAAAGAGGAGTGTCAAGAATAAATACAGCTTGACGAATTTCAATGAAGTTCGGGATGCGGCGATCAAGTTTGTCTTGAACAATCCCGATGTAAATTCAGCCTGCCCGACCATCCTGAACTACAGCGACCTGGAATCTTATGTTTCATTGTCCGGCAGTAAATTCGACCTAAAAGCCCAGAACATGTTAGCCGCATACGAAGCCATTTATGGTGAATTATATTGCCGTCATGCCTGCGGCCAGTGTGAGCCTCAATGTCCCTACAATGTTCCGGTGAACACTATCATGCGGTATAATCATTATTTTGTGGCCCAGGGGAAAGAAAAGGCGGCAATGCTCGAGTACGCTTCACTTCCGACAAACAAGGCCGATTCCTGTTCCGGGTGCGAAGGACATTGCGAGAAAGCCTGTCCTTATGGCGTTCCGGTACAGGGGCTTCTACTTTGGGTTCACCAGACCCTTACGATGGTTTGACAGCTAGAACGTTAGGGTCGTCCAGCCACCCTTGAGCATTTCTGTGAGGCCCACGCCCATATATTTGACTTCGATTCCCATTCCTTGTAGAGCTTCGGACACACCATACCGGTCAGCACAGGCTTTGCAGGCGAGGAGTTCGATCCCCATCTCTTTCATCTTCTGAAGCTCCTGCTGCAAGTCTTTATCTTCGGAGAGAAGTTTGGAGGATGGACCCCAGATGAGAAACCGGATGTTTTCCCACCATCCATTTTTTCACCCATCGATGGGGATCCCAGAAAAATCACACATATTAATCCGATAAGAATCGTTCTCGAGATTTTCAATCATTTGCCTCCTTGGGGACGCTCCTTACGAAATAAACGTCCTGGATTTTAATAAAAATGGGAATAGCAAGGCAAGAGCAATCTGAATTACCTTGATTGAATGAACGAGAATTTGTAATGTATAAGGGACCGATGTATTATCCCATAGGCTGCGAATGAGTGATTGGGAGGAACAATCATGAAAGCGTTAAAATGGGTGTGCCTTATGCTTTGTGTTACCGTCTTTTTTGGATCTTGTGGAGGGAAGGACTCTCTCTTGGATGAAATCGAAGAGGTCGCCCGATGGATCAGGGCTTCTGCCGCTCAGACCGAGGATGGAACGACGTGGCCGGCTGTGCCTGGTGACAATGAATCGATAAACAACACCCTGTACAGCGGGACGCCGGGAGTTGTCTTGTTTTTTTTGGAAGCCTTTCATGCTACCGGCGACCAGGACTATTTGGAGGATGTGCGGGTCGGCGCGGATTATTTGCTCGCTACCCTGGGAAATGAGAAGGCGGCAGGTTTGTATGTCGGCCTGTCGGGGATCGGATATTGCCTTGAAGAAACCTACAAGGCCACAAAAGAGGAAAAGTACCGGCAAGGAGTTATTCGGTGTTTGGGCCTTATCCAACAGTGGGCTGAAGAAAAAGATGGAGGGATCCAGTGGGGTGAAACCACGGATATCATCAGCGGCAATGCTGGCACAGGGCTTTTCCTTCTGTATCTTGCCGAGGAATGGAAGGACGACTCTGTGAAGGGAATGGCCAGGCAGGTGGGAGATCGGATGTTGGCTGTCGGTATTCCTGCCGATACGGGAACAAAATGGGCCATGGATCCCCAATATCCGCGCTTGATGCCTAACTTTTCTCATGGAACGGCAGGGATCGCCTATTTTTTTGCCTCCCTCTATCGAAAAACTGGGGAACAAAAATATCTGGACGGAGCTTTGGCCGGCGCTTCATACCTGAAATCTGTGGCCTATACAGAAGATGATGGCTGTTTGATTTTCCACCATGAACCTGAAGGGGAAGATCTGTTTTATTTGGGCTGGTGCCATGGTCCTGTGGGTACAGCCCGGCTATTCTATAGGCTTTTCCAGGTCACGGATGATAGAGATTGGATGGTTTGGGTGGAAAAAGGAGCCAGAAGTATCCTGGATAGCGGAATCCCAGATAAGGAAGTCCCTGGCTTTTGGAACAACGTCGGCATGTGTTGTGGATCGGCTGGGGTGGCCGATTTTTTCTTGAGCCTGTTCTATGTTACTGATAAGCCGGAATACCTGGATTTTGCTAAAGAGCTTACTGAGCAGATCATGAACAAAGCCAAGCGGAATGAAAGCGGGATGTGGTGGATTCATGCTGAACATCGATCACGGCCCGATTTTCTTCAAGCTCAGACGAACCTGATGCAGGGAGCTGCGGGCATTGGATTGTGGCTGCTCCGTTTGGAAGAGCATGAAAGGAATTTGCAGCCTCTCCTTGTCTTGCCCGATAATCCTTTTCAATAAGGGGAATAGGAAAATGTTAGACTTTCTTTTAGAATTTCTAGTTTATGCCATCTTCCCTCATTTCAAGAGAAAAAAAAGAAAAAAGGAGGAATGGTACGGGGTTGTCGAAGAGAAAAGAATAGAGGGGGATTTTTCCCTAAAAAAGCACATGCATGTTGTCATATTCAGGACGAGTGAAGGCCAAAAAAGAAAAATGAAAATGAGCGAAGAGCTTTTCAACAAATTTGAAAAAGGGAAACAATATCGTAAGCGGAGCGGTGAAGACTATCCCGAGTC
>CAZIDF010000042.1:0-23173 GCA_964538085.1 uncultured Eubacteriales bacterium
TAGTTGGGGTACTTATCGAAGTCCCGGTTATGTTAATGCTTGTCAGGATCTGTCTTAGAACACAGAGATGGTTTAAGACAAGCAAAACAGGGTGAATAAGAATTGAAATTAAGGAGGCAAAATTATGTCTAAGTCAGTAAGTCGTCGAAAATTTATCCAAAAAGCAGGCGCAGCAGCCGTAGTTGGACTTACTTCAAACTCCGTATTTGCAGGTAGTGAGAGAACTCTGATTGTCGGCGTCTCATGCAGCCCACGCAAAGGAAAAACCACAGCCACAGCTGTAGAGGCAGCCCTAGATGCAGCTAAGGGTGTGAGCTCACAAATTGCCGCCGAATTGTTTGACCTTGGGGGCATGAGTATTTCAGGTCTATTTCAACATCGTGGAGAGACTGAAGCAATGGATGATTTTGTGAAAATTCTTCCTACTCTTCGCTCACCTAATCTAGGGGGAATAATCATTGGTTCTCCTGTATATTTCCGCATCATGAGTTCATTATGCAACGCTTTTATCGAGCGGCTGTCTGCTCTGAGAAGTCCAACATTGATCCTGGCAGATAAACCAGTCGGAGTTCTCTCCGTGGGAGCCTATCGTAACGGAGGGCAGGAACTCGTCATTCAACAGATTCAAACCGCCATGCTATGCCACGAAGTCATGATCGTTGGTGGAAAACCCGGAGCTCATCAGGGAGCCACACTGTGGAATGCCTACAAAGACGATATAACCAAAGACGAATTCGGTATGGATAGCGCTAAAAAGCTGGGGATCCGTGTTGCTGAAGCCGCACTTCGTTTGGCAAACGCGTCCTAAGAAGCCTGACTTCTCCTAAGGGCAGACACTGTGAGGAGGACTTGATGCATAAATCTGATAAAAGAACGGTGTTGTTTGTTTGTACTTATAATTCGGCTCGCTCTCAAATGGCTGAGGGTCTGTTGAATTCACTTTATGGGAATAAATATCAAGCCTACAGCGCAGGAACCAAACCTTCTGCTGTCAATACGCACGCCGTCCAAGTCATGTCCGAAATCGGAATTGAAATATCCATGCACCGATCTAAAAGCATAAATGAGTTCATGGAACATAAATTTGACTATGTGATAACAGTCTGTGACCACGCTAATGAGACATGTCCGTTTTTCCCGGGAGGTATGAAACGTTTGCACCAAAGCTTTGAAGACCCGGCTTCTTTCGAAGGGAATAAAGCAGATACATTATCTGAATTCAGACGAATCAGAGATAAGATAAAGTATTGGATCACGGAAGAATTTGGTAATTGAGGAGGCTAAAATGGACGTTCATGTATTAGAGGCATTATTAAAATTCTCACAAGAAGCACATACAAAATATGTATTTTTTGAATCAGATAAATTAAAAGCTCAGGTGGTTTGTTTGGAAGTGGGCCAGCAGATCCCTCCCTGCCAGATGGATTCTGATGTCATCTTTTTTGTGATGGAAGGGAAAGGAAAAATCATTGTAGATAAAAAAGAAGAAATCCTGGAAAAAACCTCATGGATTTTTGTCCCCAAAGAAAACGAGTTACGTTCCTTAAAAGCTAAAACAAGAATGGCTGTTTTGGCTATTCAAATCAGGTGAAAGATCTATGTTCAGTCTGATCCTTTGGATTTTGGCTGCGCTCTTTCTTATCATCTCGTGGAGCAAAAATAAAGATAACACAACAAATTCTTTAAAAATCGCCTTTAAATTCTTCCGGTCAATGACGCTCCTTATTCTGATTACCATATGGATCATAGGTTTTCTTTTGGCTTTTCTTCCTCCAGAAATACTTTCCAACACCGTGGGGAAAGAGGCTGGCTTTAATGGTGTAATTCTGGCCGCTTTATTCGGTTCGATTGTCTTGATTCAGGCTTTCATTGCCTTCCCACTTGCCGGGTCTCTTCTACGACAGGGAGCTAATATTAGCGCCATCGCTGCTTTTGTAACCACTCTAGTAATGGTCGGAGTGGCAACCATACCTTTGGAGATTAAGTTGTTAGGGAGAAAGTTCGCCTTCTGGAGAAATGCCCTCAGCTTTGTTTTTGCTTTAATCATCGCTTCCATCATGGGAGCATTTCTCAGATGAAAAAAAATCCTTTCTTTCCCGTTCTTCTTTTCACACTATTCTTGACAAATATATGTGTCTATTTTTCGGATCCGGAAAAAGGGCTCTCAATTGTTCTAATTTCAAAAAATTACCTCCTGGAAATGCTTTCTATTCTGCCACCGATTCTCATTTTAATCGGCCTTTTTGAAGTCTGGGTGCCAAAAAGAGTGATTGAGAAAGCAATGGGCCAGGCATCCGGGATAAAGGGAATACTTGTTTCTTTTCTTGTTGGGACATCCACTATGGGACCTTTATACGTGGCTTTTCCTATAGTTGTATCTCTGTTGAAAAAAGGTGCCAGCCTGCTCAATGCTTCCATATTCCTTTGTGTTTGGGCCTCAATTAAAATTCCGATGATCCTCTTTGAAATCAAATTCCTGGGGCTTGATTTTGCAGTACTACGGTTGGCCTTAACAATTCCCAGTATCATCGTTATCAGCTTGCTTTTGAATATGATTCTTAACAAGAGCAGTTGCAATGAGAAAACTTAGCCTCACTACATTGTCAATGGTATTGCATTTTAATGAAAATTATTAGAAAGGGTTTAATCTACTTGGCTATACTTATGTTAACTAGCAGTGCAATGTTCGGCAACAGTTATTTTGCCAGTTATTTTCACCTGCGCTATTCCGCGATACATAATGAAGAAAATTATTTCAGCATCAGGCGTTTTATTCTGTTCGGAAAATCAGACTTGTTGAAGAACACCACCTTATCCTGGCGTTTCATTTACCAGCACAACAACAAGATGTCCACCGATGACCACATTTACCTTCAGCACTGCTACCTGGATGTCAATATTTCCTCCGCGCTCAACTTCAGACTGGGGCAGTTCAAACCTCCTTTTGGATGGGAACGATTTGTTACTGACTTTAAAATTATTGGTGTAGAACGATCATTGGTCATCGATCGGCTAATACCCATAGGTTCGATCGCACCCTCTTTTGCTCGTGATTATGGAATCGAGTTTTTTGGTGATCTAAAAAAATCCCTCTTATCCTATGAGTTTGCGGTAACAACCGGCAATGGTGCAAACAGGGATTTGACTTTAAATAATGGCCCGTTGATAGCAGGCAGGTTAAATCTGAAAAAGACGTTTTCGAATCCAGGAGTCAATAAACCTTTGCGATTACTTGCTCAACTGGCCTACTCCTATCGTAAAGACCAAGATATCAATTTTACAAAGCAGCTCCCGGGTGAAGAAGAGGATTCTCTTCAGCACTATCGGGGAAAAGACCAGAGAATAAATGCAGCTATAAATCTTGAGCATGGAACCTCACACTTCGCAGTCGAGTATATCCATGCCCGATTTATTCCAAAGGAACAATCAATGGCTGATTTGGATGCCAATGGATTGTCATGCCAGCTTTCCCATTTCTTTCATCCAAAACTTCAGACAATCATGAAATATGAGACTTTTAATCCAAATAATAAAATCAATACAGCTCATGATGTATCGCTTCTTACTTTAGGCATCAACTATTATTTCAACCACCAAGATGGAAGATTGATGCTCAACTATATTAATAAAACCAAGAAGGAAAACAAATCTTCCAGCCATATCTTTATCATTCAGCTGCAATATTTTTTATTCAGGAGATGAATTTTTGTCGTTCTATATTTTTGGACATAAAAATTTTAGGAATGGGAGGGTAAAGATGAAATCAATAAATTACAGAAATCACTTTAAAACACGAACTGTCTCGTTGATAACAGGAGTATTTTTGATTTTACTTGGATTTCTGCATACTGCAACTTGGTCGGCCGCCTCGCAGACAAATCCAACTCAAAGGAATGAACAAATTTCTACGGCCGGTGTCTGTCCGCCTTTCAATCTCCTCGATGAAAAAGGGCAAATTATCAATCCAATCACAGGGGAAAACGCCGACAAACCCTATTCCCCACGCAAAACCTGCGGGGCCTGTCATGATTACGAGAAAATCACGGAAGGCTATCACTTTACACAGGGAGCTGGAGAAAAACCAACCTTGAGCCAGGCGGAACGATGCCAGTGGGCATCCACACCAGGCAATTACGGCGGGACCTGGTGCTCGCCAGCACCTCTTTACCGATATTTATCATCTAAGCAAAACACATCTTCCCGCACAATGGACATGACTTCCTTCAGCTTCATCACTGCGGGATGCGGCCCTTGTCACGCTGGTGGAGGCTCTGCGGAATTTGATCGCAATGGCATTCGCTATGATAAGTATATGCAGGACAAAAATAATGGCATGATTTCCGGAGGCGATAACAATTTTGATGGTGATTACTATCAGGCACGCTGGGATGAGTCAGGCGTGCTTGAAGCCGATTGCATGTTGTGTCATTACCCGGGATATAGCTTTCCAGAACGTAAAAAACAACTAACCTTTTTCAATTTCCGTTGGGCACCCACCGCTGCTGCTGGATGGGCAATTGTGACCGGTTCGATCCAGGACAATGGGCCTATCTCGGTCAAGTACGACAAAACTGTATTTGATCCCGATGGCAAAATATCGCCTCATATAGTGAGGGAGCCACGGGACAATGCTTGTCTTACCTGTCATGCCAAACCAGGATGGAAAAAACGTGGCGCCAATTTCCGCAGCCGCACGGATGTTCATATTCGAGCAGGTTTGAAGTGTGTGGATTGCCACCCTGCTGGTTCAAAAGCGGTGGATGAGCGCATCAATGAAAAAGAGATGCACCAGTTCGGCAAGGGCGACGATCCGGGTGGTCACGTGCGGGATGATCTCGATAACACAGGGCGTGACTGCGTAGACTGTCATGACACCGGCTATCTGGGAGCGACAATCGCTAAACATAAATGGCTGCCGCCCTTGCATTTGGACAATATAGCGTGTCAAACATGCCACATTCCAGAGCGGGCCGTGAAATCAGCTCAAGTTCAGGCGGGCGATGTGTTCAATCCCGGGACAAAAATTCCTACCAAGGGAAAACATTTGTGGACGTTTTACGGGCCGGATATGAAGTACTGGAATCACTATGGTGATCTGGAAATGATGGGTTATGATGACAAGCCCACCGATCCTTTTGATCCGGTCTTTGCTCGTTACAAGGGCAAGATTTATCCAGTTAATCGTGTGCACAGCGCATGGCCTGCCATTGAAATCCAGGATAGGCCAGGTTTGATGCAACCCAAAATGGGAGATATCTACAAGATGTGGACCACACACTTTGAAGATCCATCAAAATATCCGGATCTCTCAAAAATACAAGACGATAACGACGATGGAGTCATTGAAGTGAACCGCGCCGAGGAGATCGATGCACTGATTGCAGCAGTGACAAGCATGCTGAAGGAGACAAAATATCCGATGGAGGGCAAGCATGTCGTCTGGGCAATGGATGATCGGGTGTACACTTCTGGAACAGAATTTCGCACTTTGGAGATAGAGCCGTGGGAAGCCTCAGCCTATGGAAACGTCCACAAATACAATCATGATGTCTATCCGGCAAAGACCGCCCTGGGCATTAATGGCTGCACCGACTGCCACAGTCTCAACTCCAATTTCTTCTTCGCAAACGTAGTTCAATATCCATTTGATGATTCAGGCAGCCCCATTTATATGAAACAACATCGTATAATGGATTTAAATGGTGTCATGATGACCCTAGGAGCTGTACGCGAAACATATTTCAAACCAACTCTCTACATTCTTTTGCTGATGCTGTGCTGTATTTTCATCGGATATATTTATAAAAAGCTGGCAGTGAGCCGAAAAGATCCTCTACCCGCTATTTTTGCTGGTCGTTTTGCACCCCTCCTAGTTTCAGCAGCCGCATTTGTCGGTGTGCTGATCATTCTGCTACAACCTAAGACAATGCGATATGCGCTGCCCTCTCGATTTTGGCTGGATGCGAATCACTTTATCATAGCAGCTGCAATTCTTGTGATCGCCTTCATTTATGCTCTACAGCAGAATCGCAGGAATTTCTACCTGATAATATGCACCTTAGCTATTGCAACGGCAGCAGGAGTTCTTATCCTGATAAAACTGCCATGGATAGATTTCTTGAAACGGATAAGCTACACGATATTCGATGCTGCATTAATAATTGCTGTTATTGTAGCAATCGTTTTGTCTTTAGGTGATCTGTTATCCTTGAAAATGGAGTCTAGCTAAGGAATAAATTAAAGGCCTAGAGTTTAAGAGGGATATCCCTATTAATTATCTTCTGATTTGCAGCACAGCTCTTCTTTGACTTCTTGACCCGCTTGTAGGTTTTTATACGTTTCAAAGGCTTTTAATGCCCATGTCTCTCCAGGACATCCTCCCTCTGTGATGGCAACATTAAGAAATTCAACCAACTCGTCTAGAGTTGCACCCGCTTGAAAAGCCATCTTTGTGTAAGCTCGTAAACAAGGCTCACATTTAGTGACAACCACTGCCACAAGAGCAGCCAATATTTTGTATTTGGCTGGAACTGAGACATCTTTAAATGTTTCTTCACGCATTCTGACCAAGCTGCCTGTCACCTTTGGATTCAATTTCCTAAATGATGTATAAAGGTCATCCGTCATATTCTCCTCCCAAATCAATTAGCTTTAAATATAGCACATTAAAAGTGCTGAAAATATATCATACACACTTTTTCCCTCGTGCCAAATCCGTGCAAAAAAATTGTTAAAAGCGTGAGTAAATTGGTATCAACTGTGACCACAATTTGTCAAGAATATAGAAAAATACGTAAAAATATCGAAAAGCCTCGAGATTCCAAAGGCCTGATTCTCGACAGTCTATTGAGGAAATCCCTTATTTTTTCCCCTTCCCCCTCTTTTTGTGCTTCTTACACGCGGTAGAAGTCACAGGTTCAAATCCTGTATCGCCCACCAATTTCATACCAGATTCAAAACCCTATTCCTCATCCAATGATCCTTCCCCCCCAAAGATCTTCGAGGAATTTTCGCCATGGGAGAATCTTGAGTTTTCCATGTACACGTTCCGTTTTTTCGTTACAAACAATAAAAGCTTTCTGTGGAGCGAATTCACCAATAAATGCAGTGAGTGCCCGCATCTCTCTATTCTCGACGTAGCTGGTTCCCTTTACTTCGACAGCGATCATTCCATTACCTAAAATGAAATCGACCTCATAGCCTGACTTGGTCCTCCAAAAATTTATTTCATAATCTAATTCACTATATGAACAATGAGCCGCTATCTCAGTGAATATAAAATGCTCGAAAGCCTTCCCGAACAACTGCCCTCTTTCTTCCGGGATGAATCGTTTCACCATACTCCCTGCGACGCCGACATCAAACAGATAGAATTTTGGTGCTTTCGTAATGACTTGGCGGGATTGCCTCTTTTTAAAAGGCTCCACCATCCGTCCCAGCAATGTATCAACAAGTATCTGGTAATATTCTTTTACCGTTTTGGCATCAACCCCGCAGTCTCGCGCGATATTCGAAAAATTCGTTAATTCCCCATGCGAATATCCCACAGCATCAAAAAACCTAGCAAAAGCCGGAATGTTGCGTGTGAGTCCCTCATCAAAGACCTCTTCCGTTAAATAGTCACGCACATAAGCATACAATGATTTTTTATAGCTATTCCTTAAATAATGGTCAGGAATCATGCCCTGATTTAGGGCTCTCAGCAGATCCACATCTTCTAGTTCACTCGAGACCAAAGGGAACATCTCGTATCTCCAGGCACGGCCTCCCAAGAGATTCGCCTTTCCTCTTTTCAGTTTCCTTGCGCTCGATCCACAAAGTATAAAACTCAGCCCTTTATTTTCAATCAGCCAATGCACCTCATCCAATATCTGGGGGACCTTTTGGACTTCATCTAAAATGATTGGAAACTTGAGAACTGCCTCTTCCTTAGCCAGGATTTGCTCTCTTAATAATGAAGGCCTCTTGCTTAATTCCAGGGCTAGATCAGTCTTTAGAAAATCAAACATTAAGCTGTTCGAAAAAGTATCTTTGAGAAAAGATGATTTCCCGATTTTTCTCGGTCCCCAGAGAAATGCTGATTTTCCTAGAGGAATATCCATATTTAGTATTCGCTTGACTTTCTTCATATCAAGATATTTCTCCATAATAGTAATACTATTTAGGAATATATTCCTTAATAGTGTAATTGTCAAGTTATTGCAGGCCGAGATTTGTTTGCCAAGCCTCCACTTCACTAATAAATCTCTATCTCAAAATCATCACCGCTTCAGATCAACAATATTCTTCACAAGATGAAATGTCGCTAAATATTACAATTCACGACGCTTTTTTGCCCAAGTCTCAATCTAAATATTATCTGTTTGACACTCTTACAGATAATAAATATGCTACTTTCATACAGCAGCAGGAGGAAAGATGTTACTAAAGCCAGAAAAAACAGTGTTTTTCACTCTGATTATAATGGTTATGGCCCAGAGTTGTTCCGGCCCAGCATCGGATCAGCCTTTACTTGAAGCTGAGGCTCCTCTTTATTTGGAAGAGCACCTGGATGACGCTAGAATTGAAGGATCGGAGGTGCCTGAAGATATTCCCACTCCTGTCGAGTGGCGCTTCGATGAACCTCAGCCGGAATGGAAACCAGTAAAGCCAAACTCCAAAAAGTGGAAAGCTGTTAAGACAATCCAGAACAAGTACAATTTCGTTCCTAGCCAAAAAATCCTTCTTGACAATATACGCCATTGGCGTATAATAGAAATGTGGTATTTATCGAAACGAGTATATTCACCAAGGAGATAAAACGCTTACTGCCTGATGATGATTACAAGCAATTGCAGACAGCTTTGATGTTGAGGCCTGATGCCGGAGATCTCATTCATGGAACCGGAGGATTACGGAAGATCCGTTGGAACCTCCCTCATAAAAGAAAACGTGGAAGCCTGAGAGTGATCTATTACTGGGATAGGAAAAACACAATCTTTATGCTTTTGCCTTACAAAAAAACGAAAACTGATGATTTATCATCGTCACAGTTAAAAAGACTGCGTTCCTTGGTAAAAGAGAGGCTTGAATGAAGAAAGAACATTTTTCAAAACTTGTTGCCAGTATAGAAGAGGCAGGAGAAATCAAGGCAGGTCGAAAAAAGCCTAGTCGTAAATACGAGGTTACGCCACCAGATATCAAAATGGTACGCGAGAAACTACAGGTAACCCAGAGAGAATTCGCAACGATGATAGGAGTCAGTACACGGACTCTACAAAATTGGGAACAGGGGCGCCGAAAGCCAGAAGGACCTGCAAATGCCCTTCTGAAAGTAGCAACCAAGAATCCCAAAGCCGTGCTTGAGGCCCTGCATTCTTAGATTATTCAGTCACACGGTAGAAGTCACAGGTTCAAATCCTGTATCGCCCACCATATTCCTTTCATTACTTGCTTATTCTCCTTCTTTTTCCATACAAATATCGAGATCAAAATCATTTATTATTGCTAAAAGTAAAATGGCGCTAAATATATACATTTAGCGACATTTTCCTGGCTTAACTCTCAAATCTAAATATTATTACAAATGTTATGGTGTTTGACATTTCCCTCATTCATAAATATTCTGCTTCTAAAAAGCGGTAGGAGGAAACTCATGAAAGCGATTGTATACACAAAATATGGCCCCCCCGATGTTCTTCAGCTCAAAGAGGTAGAAAAACCTTCTCCCAACGACAATGAAATACAAATAAGGGTGTATGCGGTGCAAGTGAATTACGGGGATATTGTAACTCGAAATTTCAAGAATATCCCTTCTCGCGAGTTACATATGCCTCTCATCTTCTTGTTACCCACGCGCATATCGTTTGGTTTAAAAAGACCAAAGAGGCAGATTCTAGGCAATGAGTTTGCCGGAGAAATTAAAGCAGTTGGCAAAGATGTGACATTATACAAAGAAGGTGACCAGGTTTATGGATACACCGGTCAGAGCATGGGTGCTTATGCCGAGTATCTATGCATGCCTGAAGATGGGACAGTGACAACGAAACCGACAAATATGACCTTTGAGGAAGCCGCCTCAGTTCCTTATGGGGCACTAATGGCATCGACTCTCCTTAGGAAAGTCAATATCAAGAGCGGACATAAGGTCCTCATCAATGGAGCCTCTGGAGGTATAGGTTCACACGCGGTCCAGCTTGCCAAGCATTATGGAGCAGAAGTTACAGGTGTATGCAGTACCCCGAGATTGGAATTAGTGAGATCCCTGGGAGCTGATAAGGTAATCGACTACACCAGAGAGGATTTCACCCAAAGCGGTGAGAAATATGATCTAATTTTCGACATACTTGGCAAGAGTTCGTTCTCACGATGCAAAAACTCGTTGACTGAAAATGGACGCTATCTGCTTTCCAGCTTCAAAATGGGACATATTCTTTCAATGCTAAGGACCAAATTGGGCAGAAGCAAGAAAGTGATATGTGGGATAGCAGCCGATAAGCAAGAGGATTTGGTACTCATAAGAGAGCTCGTTGAGGCGGGGATAATCAAAGAGATTATAGATAAACGCTATCCGTTAGAACAGACTGCCGAGGCTCACAGGTATATCGAGGAAGGGCTCAGAAAGGGAAATGTAGTCATAACAGTGAATCATAATAACAAAGCCTAACTCTTGTGTCCATCGATCTCCGGAAAGATACCGATCCCGACATCTCTAAAGTTGAAGATGCAAAAAAGAGGCTGATTGGGTTAAAGAGCCATTGAACAATATGTCGCGAAATTAATCATTTCACGACATATTTGATTAAACTGTGCCCAAACTGTGCCCAAAATTTGTACTTTTTACACACGGTAGAAGTCACAGGTTCAAATCCTGTATCGCCCACCATATTCTTTTCAATAACTTGCGAAACCTCGGGAGCCCCAAAATTATAGGGAAGAAAAGCGGCCTCAATATATTTGGGAAGTCTCTGTCGGTGTGCTATAGTGGGCAAATATCATGGACAAATGGCAGATAGTGCAGGGAGGAAAATAATGGGAAATCCCCATAACAAGATAGAGCTAACTAAAGCATTGATAGCCAATCCTCAGATCCTCAAATCCAAGGCATCTATCAACTGGTTTCTCCTTCGATATATGCGGAAGTTCCGGCCGAGAAAAGTGGGCCCCAATCTTATCCTCCACTCCCATTTGCCTCCTGTAAACAGCAAAGCCTACACCCGCTTCATCAACGAACACCTACTGGCAAAAAGCCAAGGCCCTTCCCATGCCCAGATAGCGGTGACAAATGCCTGCCCTCAGAACTGCGAGTACTGCTATAACAAGAACAGAAAAGGCAAAGTGATGGACACCGCTCTCATAAAGGATGTCATTCGTGGCCTCAAAGATATGGGAGTCTTTTGGCTGGGATTCACAGGCGGAGAACCCTTGTTGCAAAAGGACATTGTTGAGATCACAGAGAGCGTCGGCGACGAGTGCGCCGTCAAACTATTCACCACAGGATGCACCCTCACCCGACAGCTTGCCGAAGACCTGAGGAATGCAGGCCTTTTCTCGGTATCTGTCAGCCTGGATCACTGGAAACCGGAGGAGCATGACAAAGTGCGAAGGTACGAAGGAGCTTTTCGGACGGCCCTCCATGCCATCGACACCTTCAAGAATCTGGGTGATGTGGATGTGGGGGTGTCGGCCGTATTATCTAAGGATATGATCCGCATGGACAAAGTCGATGAGTTTCTTGAATTTCTCATCGGCCTGGACATTCATGAAGCTTGGCTGAGCGAATGTAAACCCTCGGTGGAAGACTTCTGGACTGATGATCAGGTCATCACTGAAAAGGAAAGGCTTAAACTGGTGGATCTCCAAGACCGCTATAACAGAGAAGGAAAAATAACGGTCAACTACCTGGCTCATTTTGAAGGAAAGGAACACTTCGGATGCAATGCTGGCCACAAGATGGTGTATGTTGATCCCTTCGGTGAGGTCAGCCCCTGTGTCTTCATCCCGATGGGTTTCGGGAGTGTTTGGGAAGAATCCATTAAGACTATTTTTAAAGAGATGAAACGATATTTTCCTTCAGATGATAGCTGTTTCATCAACAAAAACTACAAGCTCATCCAGAAATATTTCAATGGGACCTCTCCCCTAGCGATTCAGGAATCGCTGAAAGTAATGGAAGAAGCCTGTTTCGGTCCGCGGTCGAGATTTTTTCATCTATACTACAAGTAACAAGCAAAAAACTATTAAAAAAAAATGGAAGGCGATTGACAATAATTAATTAGCATTAGACATTATGCAACCTAAGGAGAACTTTTTGAGATTTTACAAAACTCTCAGCGTTGCGTTCTGTATAATTTTTCTTGTCGTAGGCCTTATTTTTCTCCTTTTCCCTGGAAAAGTTCTGATATTTTTCAACACTTTGTCACGTTATGTGGGTATGGCCCTTTCTCCGGTTGAAGGCATTAATCTCTATCTTGCCCTGGCAGTGGCTTATATGTATCTGGTGAGTTTGATATCTTTTCTCATGTTCAGGCATCCGGAAAATCCTCATTTCCCTCTATTGCTGGCCAATGGAAAGACAGCCAGCTCATTTCTTTCCCTTCTTTTGTTTGCCGCCTATCAGCCCTATCTGATCTTCCTGGTCAATTTTGTGGTGGATGGACTGATAGGGATAATCGCCTGGGTGTTCTACAAGAAATTGAAGAGAATCGGCCGATGAATCCCAGATTATCGGTCCTCAAAATCTATCTCCCCACTTTCATTAAAAAAAAGAAACTGGAGGAATTGTTCGCCCTTGTGACAGACTCTCTCGGAAAGGAGATGCCTGCATTAAAAGGGCTCTCTTATAAAGAGGGATTGAAAGCCTTTGCCATGTACACATCGAACGAGGCAGAAAAGCAGATTCAAGAGGGACATGATATGGAGGTTATTAAAAAAAAGCTCTTCGAGAATGCTCGCCGTCTGGGTCAGAAGATTAGAAAGGATTTCAGGATTCGAGGGGCAAAAGACGTCATGGAGATGAGCCGAATTCTGTATCGAATTCTGGAGATTGATTTCAGGGGGGAGTTGAGTGGTGAAGTGACCATAAAAAAGTGTTTCTTCAGCGAATATTACACCCCTCAGGTCTGCCGATTCATATCTTCACTAGATGAAGGGATGGCGGCCGGATTGTCAGGCGGGGGCAAGCTGATTTTCTATCAAAGAATCACCGAAGATAAAGATTGCTGTGAAGCAGGATTAATTATGCCAGAGGAGGAGGTATGAAAAAGGCCATTGTGGTCGGAAGCGGGGCGGGAGGAGCTACGGCCGCAAAGGAGCTTCAAGGTCATTATGAGGTGACCGTCATGGAAGCTGGGAAAGAATTTCGTCCTTTTTCCTTGAACCTTAGGATGCTGGAAAAATTTAAAAAGACCGGACTGCTTTTTGATGAAAAGTTGATACAGCTCTGGTTCCCGACTATGAGGATCCGGGAAACTGAAGACCGGATGATCCTGGTCCATGGCAGCGCCATAGGAGGAACAACGACTATTTGCACTGGGAATGCCATAAGAAAAGATGGCGATCTTAGGAAAATCGGGATCGATCTAGACGAAGAGTTCGAGGAAATATATCAAGAGATTCCTGTGACTTCGAACCATCGCCATCTCTGGCGTGCAACAACCAATAAATTATTTGAAATATGCCGAGAAATGGATCTGGACCCCCAGCCTACCCCAAAGATGGGAAATTATGACCGCTGTCGAAGTTGTGGGAGATGTGTGTTGGGATGTCCAGCCGGAGCGAAGTGGGATAGCCGGAGGTTTTTGTCGATTGCCCTGGATAATGGGTCCCGGTTGATAAAAGGATGCAGGGTCGAAAAAGTGGTTGTGGAGGGGAACGAAGCAAAGGGAGTTTATGCCAAGTTCAGAGGGCGGAAACATTTTTTTCCCGCAGACCTGGTTATCCTTTCCGCGGGAGGATTTGGAACGCCAGTGATCTTACAAAATTCAGGATTTGAGTGTGAACCGCGCCTTTCACTGGACCCCGTGCTGTGTGTGGCTGCAGAATGGGAAGGGAGCTGCCAGAGCAGGGAAATTTCCATGCCTTTTGTGGCCAAAAAAGAACATTTTATTCTGTCTCCCTATTTTGATTATTTAAGCTATTACTTCAATAAACAGTGGAAGTATCCCGCCAAAAATATCATAAGCATGATGATAAAACTGGCCGATGACAACACCGGAAACCTCGTTGGGAAAAAAGTAGAAAAGTCTCTCACTGAACAAGATAGGTTCAGAATGGGAAAGGCTATAGCTCTCTGTAAAGATATCCTGCAGCATCTGGGAATAAAAAAAGAAAATATTTTTCTGGGAACGCTGAATGCCGGGCATCCGGCGGGGATGCTACCGCTCGGGAAACAAGAAGCCAAGAGCCTGCACCATCCCAGGCTCCCCCAAAATCTCTATGTCGCTGATGCCACTATACTTCCTCATTCTTTGGGCAGCCCGCCGATTCTAACTATTATCGCTCTAGCCAAGCGTGTGAGTAAAGTCTGTATCGATTAGTCTTGAGACTTTTCATCCCCACACTTTCAATCCAAAGGAGGCAAGTCGATGCCCATCCGCTGGGCATCGTCCTTCATGATGCTTTTTAGTACTTTGAGCGAATGGTCCGGCAGCGGTTCCACTGTGTGGGAACTCAAGATCCTCTCGACTTCCCCGCAAGCCCGATCCCAGGCGCTCTTTTTCCCATGACTCTTCCAGACATCATATGTATCGCGGTCGATCACCGGACCGGGCTGATCTATTTCTTTACGAAACCATCGAAGCGTTTCTTCCGAGGCCAAAAAATGTTGACCATCGTAAATATCCCCGTACAGATCGCCACCCAATCTATCTCCCCGGGCTTCGATACCCCTGACCATTCGGAGAGCCATACCGCAGATCTCGTTATCCAGAACGAGCTTTTCCAGACTCTGACAGCTCTCGAAATTCAGCATACCCGGACCAGAGATGACGTTCGCACCCGCCAGAGCCGCAGAGAGCGCTCCCATTCCTGTCTCCAACCCTGCCTGTCCGTCGACGATTTTGGCGTCTGAAAGTCCCATGTAGGCATGAGTGGGAAGCCCCAGATGTTTCCCGATCTGAACATAAGCGGCAGCGATCATCATACTCTCCACGGCTCCCATGGGTGTCGTTCCTTTCCGCATATCAAACGCCGCAGGAGAACCCCCAAAAATGATGGGCGATCCCGGATGGGCCAATTGGTGAATGACAATACCGCTCAGGTTTTCGGCAGTCAATTGGACCAGTGCGCCAGCCAATGTTACAGGAGCCGTGGCTCCTGTCAATGGCATGGATATCAGTTCGGCCGGAATCCCCGCCTTGGATGCATCGATGAGATTCTGGCAAGTCAAGTTGCTCCATTTCAAAGGGGGCGAGGGGCAACAATCAAAAATTGCCAGAGGCTTCTCTCTAAGCGCTCCTTCACTCCCCCGGACTGCCACCAGCATATCTTTCATGGTCTCAAAACTTTCCAAAGCAAAAGTTCCCGTCACTACCGGTTTCTTGCTGAACTGCAGTCCGATGTATAACCGATACCTGTCCTGCATGGCTTCAGGGACATCGGTGGAAATCATCTCTGTACTCTGTGCCGCAATGTTGGGTAGGGCATCGGTCAATGTCGTAAAACGGATAAGATCCCTGGTTATAGGATCCCTTTCTTCCAATGTAACCGGATCCAAAATCGTCAAAGCCCCGGAGCCCGGATTAAAATGAATCGCATCACCTTCCAGATTTATCGCCAGATCGCCGCTGCGGTCATAGACTTTAATGGAATGAGGCGTGGTTTTCAGGGCCTCTTCGACAAGTTTTTCCTTGAAGGACACCGTTTGCCCTCTACAGTCACATCCTGCATCTGCCAGAAGCCGTAACGCTTCATCGTTCTCCACGAGCACGCCCGTTTTTCCCAGAACATCCAATGCTTCGCAAACAATCTGGTCAATGAACGATTCGGACAGCATGTCCAGCTTTGGTCTCCTCGTTTTTAACATCGTATCCTCCTTCATTCCTGTATATCATATAATATTCTTGAAAAGAATTTATCTTCCTTCATTACCACAAATCGCATATTCCTCAAAATTTAGCCTTTTTGATCGATTCGTGATATTCATCAATCCCTTGACTAAATCCATCGAATGGGTTTTCTAGAGATTTTTCCCCTAGCCACATCTCAATCTCAGATGAACCATATTTTGCTTGATAATAACCAGGTAGAAGAGAAGAACATTAAGAGTGTTATCTATTGCAGATAAGTAGCACTCAAAAGTATTTCGTGCTGGTTTCCCGGCTCCATTACCCTATCTCGAGCCAGGAGAACCAGATGGGATGGTGTTTTTTGTACCATTCGAGCACTTCGTGCAGGATCTTCTGGTCATCCGGGGAGATGACTTCGGGGACGATGCGGTCCAAATGGATCCGAATTTTGCCGTTGGCTTTGTACTCAAGAGCCTCCGAGCACAAGGTTTGCAGCTCGTTCCGGATGCGGCCCGAGTCAGAAATTTTTACGGGCCGGTTTTGAAAATCCTCACCGTAGAAAAATCGAGACAGAAGAGGATTGAAGACCAGCTTTTGCTCTTCAGGTTTTTCCAGCATACGGAGTGTGAACGTGATGAGTTTGTCGGCGCTGGCCGTTGAGATGCGGGTAGTAACCCGGTAGAGATTCTTTTTTATTTTTTCGACTCCGCGTGCACCAGAATAGGGATCGTCGTTCATATATCCGGACAGGGCGACAACTTTCCAATTCTTTTCGGGGAAAAAGTCGGAAGCCCGAATGACCCGGTCAAATGACGGCATGCCGGCCTCCGGAGCTTCGTTGACCATTTCCCGGTATTGGTCGACCACGTCTTTTTCCAAAGATTTCTCAAACAGCGCTTCCAGGTCTTGTTGGAATTCAGGGTTGCCGGGATCCAGCCGCATGACGTGCTGTTCCTTTTCGATCGGAAGCTCGAATTTTGAGGTGAACGTGACCAGGGTTCCGTCCAGTTCCAGCATAGGCGCCAGACTGACTGCCTGCATAGCTTCTGCCGAGGCTGCATAGCCGTCCACAAGAAAGATGTGAGTTTGGCTTTCTTTGTCCTCCCATGTCCCAACCATATAGGTTGGGGCATATGTGCCGGAATCGGTGAAGGCCTTCATGCCAGTCGGGAGATCCCATCCATCCTCCACCAGGTGAACGCCCATCTCTTCCCACTGTGCCCACAACCAGCCCAGCCTCGTAAAACGGTGCGCTCCTCCCAATGTCCAGATATGAATGTGTTTGCGCTGGATGCCGGGGTATGTGGCTTCGATCGCTTCGACAACCTTGGCCCGCGGCGTCATAAAATCCAGAAGGATTGAGTTTCCCTCCGCTTTGCGAACGACCTCTTGAGGAAGAAACAGATTGCCCATATAGCCCTCATATGGCTTCACGATATGAAGCGGCTGATTAAAGAGATGGAGCACGGTGAGAGGTCCGGTGGTCTTTCCCTTGGCGAAACGGGAGGTGTTTTCCAGAGTGTCGATGGCCGCCCCCCAAACCGTTATCCCAGACTCTTTTATTTCATTCCAGAATTCCGTCCATCCGTAGTCTGCATCATTCAGGAGGCGGGTAACCCGGGCATCCAGCCATTTAGCCACCTGAGGCCGGGCATAGACCCGTCCGAAACCCAACTGCGGATTGGAACCCATTTCCTTGGTTTCGCCCACCTTGGGCATCAGCCCCTCGCCCATGCAGACCAGAATGGCGTGATTTTCCGGCAATTGCCTCGTGGCATACCAGAGGCTTTCGCTCATAGCGTAGGCAGATATGGCATCGGCATCCTTTTTAATCCGGTTGAGTTCCTTCTTGTCTTTATCCTTGCCTTCACCGAACCGGCCGAAAAGGCGGGTGCCTAGAGCGGTGACGGCCACGGTCATAGCCATCAGCCGGTCCATACGGCCACCCATGAAGGAAATTTTCTGGGTGAATTCCGGAGCCGGTTTTCCCCTGAGCCACTTCACTTCGACATCTTCCAGCCAGAGATGCATCCGTCCCAGTATCGGCCGGGTGTCGAACGCCCATTGGGCAATCAAGTCACGTCTCTGTCGTTCGGTCAAATCCATGTTTTCTTTTCCCTTTCCATTATTATTGATTATGAATGCTGAGCTAATATATGTATCACTCCCGAGCTCAAGAATCAATAATTTGAAACACAATATTTAATCGCAATTCTGATAGATTTCTTTTGTTTAATGTAATTTCACAACATAAAGCTAATTCTGTACTAATTGGTTAACACTTTGCCGGCAGCAGTCATTGCCTGGACAGAGCCAGAGGTGTTGATCCTTTCAACCCACTCCAGCAGCTAGTACACAACTGGATTTTGAGCCCAGCGAGGTCTTTACATAATAACCTATTCTAAAATCCTGTAATCGATAATTCTCTATCATGCAACTGTGACCTAGCTGTGACCATAATTTGTGCCTTTTACACACGGGAGAAGTCACGGGGCTAAATCTACACTCTTGGAATAGTTGTCATTTGCTGACTGCATAAAGAGAAACGACCAATATCTTGGTTAATTCTCGCTTTCAATAAGACTTAGAGCATAATCCAAAACGGTGTCTTTGCCGTTTTTTAAATCTTCTAATTTAGTTTCGACAATATGATGAGGAATTATCCCTCTTTCTTTGGGGAATCCATTAACTGCGGCAGCAAAACTTCCGGTGGCGATTTTGAGGCCGATTCCTGTATTTTTAAGCGGGAACACTCTGACAGCTGCATTGCAGGTGTATGTGCTTCCGGTCTCAGTCCCGATGAAAGTGCCCTGCTCATGATATTTGACTAACGAGCAAAAGTGTCCTGTCGTCGAAAAATTGCTGCCGTCTATCAAGATAAAGAGTTCTCCCGTAAAGTGATTGTCCGCCTGTTTAATAGGTTTTGATAATTCAGCGTATTTTCCATAGGGCTCGGAGAAATAGGGATATGGTTCCCTTTCGATATAGGCCCATAAATAACTTGCACAAAATGGGTCCCCTCCCCCATTTCCCCGTAAATCTATTATGACATTTTCAATATTTTCTTCTATTATCCTGGAAAAAGCCTTGTCTACAAATTCAAAAAATATTTTATTCTTTTCATCGTAGTAACTAAAGCTGTCTATTGTCAAAACGGCTGTATTCTTTTTGGAAAAAACTTGAATATCCAAATCCTGCGGCTCTTTATTGGAATAATTAATGCCTGAACAAGGGATAGCTGGAATCACATTTTCATAGATATCTCCGTTTTCATTTGTTCTGTATTCGATTTTGAATTCTTTCGGCACACCGAAATGATTGGCGTAATAGTACTGAAAGCAGTTCTCCAAGGCGGATGTTTTAAAAAAACTGTTGTTCCCATCAGCAGAAATTTCCGATCTTAATGTATCCGTTATGCTTTCGATTCCAATCTCGTTGATTGACAGTATTTCACTGAAGAGAGGAAAAGAGGAATTCTCATGCAGGTCTCTTCTAACGTAACATCTGTTTTTGAGAAACGTCAAAATCAGTGGGAATTTATGTATCTGTACAGTTCTTCTGTATTCTTCTGGATAATCCAGATGGGCATGCCCGCACCCGATATTTCCTTTAAGGGGAGCCAACAAACAGTAAAACTCACGTAAAGACATCGGCTTGTTGATTTTTTCATATTGGCCTTGGAATGATCTATTGAATGATTCCTTACTGGTAAACTCATAAGGACAGGGAAAGGTCTCTTCAATGTGTCTGCGAAATTGAAGGAAATCCTCCTGCAGCTCCTTTACAGAATATTTCTCTTTCAGCATTCTTATTCCCTTGGTGTTATCAGGATCGATCTGGATGGAATGTGGGAAATACCTTAAATATGCATTACTAAGGCTGCCAATTGAGGTGACAAAAAAAATGATTAATAACACAAAACTTATTTTTCTCAACTTCTTTTGACTCCTTTTATTGTTCATTGTTTTTTCCATTTTTTTTATTATCAAACAGCTTCGGGTAGAAGGCAACTTAATAGATTCTTAAAAAAACGTCATGAAAAGCTTAGACTTCACTATGCAACTGTGACCAACCAGTGACCAAAAATTTTCGACATGGACTTTTAGGATAATAAGTTGAAAGAATTCTTTAAGGTATGATAAAGATATACTCGTAGTCCTCCAGGAAAGCTAGACTTTTTCGAGTTATAAGAACGTGTGGGGGAAAGGAGCAGATAAAATGAATATTATTAAAAGATTTTCCAGTATCTTATCAATCTTTATTCTGCTTGCGTTGTCCAACCTAGTCCCGATAGTGGCTGGTGACGCTCAAGAAGCTGACACAGTTTATGTAAATGGTAACATCTACACTGTCGATGAAGAATTCAGCACTGCAACTGCTATTGCAATAAAAGACGGTAAGTTCCTCTACGTGGGCGATGACACTGGAGTAAAAGCCCACATCGGTCCTCTTACCTTTGTTTTCGACCTGGAGGGCAAAACAGTCATCCCTGGTCTGCATGATGCTCATGTACATATCAGATACGGAGAAAGAGAATTGTATCCACGAACACCAGACATCAGGCCAGCCATCGGTGAGTGGGCTTCTGTTGAGCGTATGCAGGAAGTGATAAAGCGATGCTTGGCAACCGGGGAAGGAATGCGGCCAGGGCCTGAGCCAAGGTGGTTGGTATTGAGTGGCTGGATGTCAGATGTTTGGGATCCGCCAGAATTCCGTAAGGAGTTGATCGATGCCGTCGCCCCTGATAATCCTGTTTTTATCAGCCGGTACACACATGGCAGCGGTGCCAACAGCAAAGCCCTGGAACTTGCCGGCATTACAGGCGACACCCCCGATCCCCTGGGTGGGCATATCAAAAAGGACAAAAATGGGGAGCCCACTGGAGAATTCGTAGAAAGGGCACCTGAACAATTAACAAAGCTTATTCCATCCATGCCTCCGATGACCGATTACGAAATAAGTCGCAACCTTGTAGAAGGGACTCAATTGGCCGTGGCCAGCGGACTCACGACCATCCATGGAGCCAGCATGACAGGTTATGAAGAGGTTCAAAGACGAATAAAACTATACGAGGTGGGTTTGCTCAGGATAAGGATCAACGAGATGGTCAGGGAGGACGCGGCGAAAAAGCTGGGCAAACCGTTAAACTTCAACAACAAATACTTCATCCGGTCAGTCAAGGCTTTTGCAGATGGAGCCTTAGGATCGAGGGGTGCGCTTTTTCTCCAAGAATACAGCGACTATCCGGGTTTTTATGGGGAACCCAGGCAAAGCGAGGACGAAATAGCTAAATCTGCGACAGAATTGCTGAAAATCGGTTTCAATATGAGGATCCATTGCATCGGCGATGCTGCCAATCGGATCGCCATCAATGCCTACGAAAGGGCTCTGAAGGCGACCGGGATAGAAGGAAAAAAGGCCAGGTTCGCTCTCGAGCATTGCCAGGTACTCACTGCTGAAGACGTCCCTAGGCTTGCCAAGCTGGGAATCGTCGCTTCCATGCAGCCGCTGCATGCTACCGAGGATATGCACTTTGCTGAAGCAAGGATGGGGCCTGAACGTTTGAAGTATGCCTACATTTGGAGTGATTTATTGGATCTGGGTGTCGTGGTCGCAACGGGGACAGATTATCCGGTCTCTCCCTACAACCCTTTTTACACCCTGCACGCTGCTGTAACCAGGCAGGACCGGGATAACAATCCTCCCGGTGGATGGATCCCGGAGCAGGCCATGACAAGAGAAGAGGCTTTGCGGGCTGCAACCATGGGCGGTGCCTTTGTTATGTTCGCAGAAGACATCCTGGGATCGATCGAGGTAGACAAACTGGCTGATTTTGTGGTCATCCCTGTCGATTACATGACCATCCCGGCCGAGGAAATCTGGAAGATCGAGCCGGAAATGACAATTATAGGGGGAGAGGTCGTCTATACAAAGCCAGTGCAAGCGCAAAAATAACCTGTCCCCCACCCCAGGTTCTGGGCGGTGTGATAACGTAGCCGAATTCAGTGAAATGACCCTTGGGGTAAGACTTTTCAGTGCGGATGAGTATGTTTTTTCTTTGATGGAATGCTCAGCTTCAGCTTTGATTTCCGCTTCTTTTTTTCTGCAGGAGGTTTTTCTTCTTTTTTCTCCTCATCCTTGGTTTTTTTCCAAAATCTGTCCGGCTTTTTCCAGTCTTTCGGCATCATTTCCTCCCTCAATACATATAATAAGTAAAATCAATCCATGTGTCACTAATCTATCTGAACGAGCATACGGCCCATTGCAATTCCATATCGTTCAGCTCCTTCCAGACGGGGATAATCATTTGAAAATCAACTGCAAGAACTGATGGAGATAGTGACGCCAGTTTTTCCAGGTATGTCCTCCTTCGGAGAGACGAAAGGTGTGATCGACATTTTTCTTCCTGAGCAGTTTCAGCAGGTTTTCATTCCTTTCCCACAGGAAATCGGTCTTCCCGATACCGATCCAGAAAAGCTTGAGCTTCTTGTTGGCGCTGTCGAGAAGCGGGCCGTGGGTTTGCTCGTAGGAATCCCTGATGCCGCCGCTGAAAACACCGATCCAGCCAAAAAGATCCTGGCGGCTTATCCCGATATCGAGCGTCTGGAAACCGCCCATGCTCAATCCCGCCAGGGCCCTGTTCTCTGATCCTGTTTTTATCCTGTACCTGGCTTCGACATAGGGGATAATCTCCTCGATCAGGTCTTTTTGGAAGGGATTGTCCACACCCTCGGACGTTGGGGCGTGGCCGTCGGGCATGACGATGATCATGGGGACAGCCTTCTCCTCAGCGATCAGGTTGTCCAAAATCACGTTGGCACGGCCGATTGTGCTCCAGCCGCGCTCGTTGTCGCCGGCGCCGTGCAGGAGATAGAAGACAGGGTAAACGGCCTTGGGATCAGTTTCATATCCCGGAGGGGCGTAGACATTCAGCCCCCGGGTAACCCCCAGTGTTTTGGATTCCAAGCGGTGAAGGTGGACCGTCCCACGCGGCACCGGATGTTCCTCGAAAAAGAGGGGTGGATCGCCGGGGACATCCAGGAGGCTGTGGGTGGTGTGGATGCCAATTTTGATATTCGGATTCAAGGGATCGACAGCAGCCACCCCGTCTACTACGAAATTGTAGCTGTAGAGCTCCGGCTCGAAAGGACCTAGAGTAACTTCCCAGACCCCGTCTTCGCCAAGGC
>CAZIDF010000043.1:0-4570 GCA_964538085.1 uncultured Eubacteriales bacterium
TATTTACCAAAACTCTTGCCTATTGTCAATGAAAAAGAGGGGTGATATTTTCTCCTCTCTCTTTCTTGAAGGATGGGTGGAATTTTAGTTTGATTTTTTGCGTGTGACCTCGATGATATGATGTCGAAAGTCCGTTGAGATCAAAATGAGCTCATCTTGGCATTTTTGTTCTGTATCATACCGAACTGCTTTTCCATCCAGGAAAACTTCCAACTGGCTAGGGGGGCTATTTTTTTCGTCCGCAGAAAACCAAGGATTGAGAATTTTCAATGTTCCCTGGGAAGGGAAATTGCTGTTGAACGACAAGGTGATCGACTCTGTTTTTTCGTCGAACCCATAGTCGTATTCCACGTAGAGATCATTAGCCGGCTGGTATATGTAGACATGGCCAGATTCCTTACCCAGCTTTGGTTCTATGCTCAAAGCGTTCCAATCGAGCTTGATCCCAAAGTAACCTTCGATCAGAGCCTTCCCCATGCTTCCGGCCGTGCCAGCAAAGAAGTCGCTGCCCAAGCCAATTCCTTCTTTGTTGTCCCACTCGAAAAATCCTCGGTTGTTCACGTTTTTTTGGATGATCTCGAGACATTTTTCTATGGCTTTTTGGCTGAATCCTTGTTGGAACATGGCGAATATCAACCTGGCGCCGAACCAGTCCCACTGGGCCCCGTTTTGGTACTCATAGGGATCGTCCATGAGCGGATGCTTGAAAAAGTTTTTTGGGTAAGGGGGGAGGAGTGTTCCGCTGATGGTGGAGATTTCGAGGGCTTCCTGTCTTTTTATCGCTTCAAGGATTATTCTGCGGCTTTGCTCCTCATCCGCAAGGCCGGAGAGAATGGCAACGGTATTTCCTCCCATGGCGAACATATCCTCTTCATCAAAATCGTGGAGGAGAGAATCCAGATGCATGTGGACCTTGTAAAATCCTTTATTCTCCTGCCACAACCATTCGTTTGTGTTGTCCTTAATCGACCGGGCTTTTTCTTTCCAGAAAGCCATTCTGTGTTTCTCGCCGAGAGCATCCCACATCTCTACCAGGTTCAGACTAGCTTCGTAGAACATGCTTTGGTCATAGATATCGGCTGTCCAGCGGGTCCGGTCATCCACGTAGATGGCCTTCTGATCGCTGTCGACCATATCCACATCACCCCAGTCCGCAGTGTGGGCGCCTATTAGCAGGCCGAATCTTTCGTTCCTTCTGGAATCCCACACAAACTCAAGGGCCCTGTCCAGCCGATCGATCATTCTTGTTCCTTCAACCGGTCTCTCAAGCCATCGGGGTCCCAATAGATTGAATATCTGGAAGGCAGCCTGAACCGCGCTGGTCTCTTGGTCGGTTTCTGTCGTGTTTTTGTCCGATTTTCCCTGCGAATCGATCCAATCTTCCAGAGAACCGTTTTCTTTTTGAAAAGCCAAGTGTTCTTCAAGCCAGGAAGAAAGGAAGGCCTGACCGTAAAAGTAGCGTGAGGCAGAGAGAATCGTGTTGGCATCGCGTAACCAGATCTGGGGATAATCTACGCCTGGGGCAAAACCGGATATTTTTCCTGTCTTTCCGACAAAACTGACTTCATTTTGGTGAAGAGTGAGGCGGATGATCTTCAGGATTTTATCGATCTCCTGTTGGCTGGAATGAAACGTGGTTTTATCCTCCGGCCATTCTTTTTCTGTGACATCCAACCGGATCACACCCAGCCGGGAGCCATAGTCGCGAAACCAGGCCTGCCCTTCTCTTACCATATCGAACACGATGATATATCTTGTCGCGTCTATCGGAGCCCGCAGGGTGATTTCCATATTTATGGTTTCTCCAGGTTCGACGATATGGGGAAGAGGGAAGCGGCGGTTGTCGAAACGGACCGTTCTGTAGTTGTCTCTTAAATAAAGATGATAGGAGAGAAAACAGGGGTATTCACCCACAGACCTCCAGGCTTTTTTTCCTCTGTTTTTTATTTGGAGGCGGAAGGGAATGCGATCGCCTATCTGGGCAGTAAGGGCTCTTCTTTCTGGTTCAATCCAGCTGCTGTAATCACTTTTTGAGGGCGTCCTGCTATCTTGTTGTTGGGTGAGTACCAAATAAATGATGGCACCGATGAGGAGCGGATAAAAAATCCAACGGGCCTTTTTGGCGAAATTCATCAGCATATCCGGGGGAGGAGCTCTGATGTCAAGGGCTCCAACAGCCGCAAGCCCCCCGCAACGGTCTTGAGGAGCAGCTCGCCGGGCTTGCCGCTTTTATCCGTGACTTCCCCAATCACGGCTGCATTTTTACCCAGCTTGTTCTCTTTTAATTTACTAAGAATGCGGGAGGTAGATTTTGCGGGTACGACCAGAATGGCCCTCCCTTCGCAAGCGAGATAAAGCGGGTCTATACCTAGAAGCTCTGTTGCTCCTTTGACAGCGCGCGAAACCGGCACGTTTTTTTCTTGGATGACAACCGAGTAGGGGAGATTTTCTGCCAATTCAGAGAGAACGGAGGCCAATCCTCCTCGTGTGATGTCTCTCATCCACCGGACTCCTTTTTTCCAGAAGGGGAGGAGAAAGTTCAAGGGGGCGCAATCGCTCTTTGTTCGAGCCTCCAAGCCGAAATCTCCCCTGGCCAACATGACAGCCAGGCTATGTTCCCCTAAGGTTCCTGTCACGATGATTTTGTCTCCCACCTGAATATTTTTGAGGCTGGGCCGAACGATCGAGGATCCCACTCCCGATGTGTTGATAAAGATCTTGTCTCCCTGGCCGCGCCTTACGACCTTTGTGTCTCCGGTGGCGATTTTTACCTCCGCTTTTCTGGCAGAAAGCGCGATGGATTTCAATATCTTTTCCAGGTCCTCCCACAGAAGCCCCTCTTCGAGAATGAACGACAGAGATAGATATTCCGGCTTGGCTCCAGCGACCACCAGGTCATTGACTGTCCCGTTGACACACAAGGTGCCGATATCACCTCCCGGAAAAAAGATCGGGTCGACAACATAGCTGTCTGTGGTGAACGCCATCTGGTTGGGGAGAAGAGCTGAATCGGTCAATTCATCCAGGATGGGATTTTTGAAAGATTTTACGATGTGCCGGTCGATGAAATCTCTCATCATCTTGCCCCCGCTGCCCAATTCCAGACTGACTTTCTTCTTCACCGATTTATCTCCCATTCGTTATTTCTTTCTTCATCTGTCGTATCTGTAGTATGCAAGACAAGCTCCCTCAAAAGAGACCATGCAAGGACCGTATGGGGAGTCCGGATTGCATTTTTTTCCGAATAGACCACATTCCGGCGGCGAAATTTTCCCCTTCAGGATATCGCCGCATCGGCACCCGAGGAGGTCGCCAGCCCCATACACGATGTTCAATCCGTATTTCACCTCTGCATCGAACCGGGAAAATTTATGCTTCAATTTAAGTCCGCTTTGCGCGATGAGCCCGAGGCCCCGCCAATGAGCATCCTTTGTATCAGCGATATCATCCATCAGAGCCAGGGCTTTTTCGTTACCCGCAGGACGGACTACGCGCGCGTATTCGTTTGCAACCCTGGGTTTCCCCTCGTTTATCTGATCGAGGATGGACAGGATGGCAAGCAGGATGTCGCTGGGTTCGAAACCGGCTATGCATCCGGGGATCCCGAATTCATCGGCAACGAAACGGTAAGGTTTTTCGCCGATAATGGCGGAGACATGGCCAGGATACAAAAAGCCTTGGATCTCTGTATCCTTGGATTCCAGTATGGCTCGGAGAGGGGGAGGGATTAACCATAATGCAGAGAGAATCGAGTAGTTGTGGATCCGTTCCGCTTGGGCAGATTTGGCTGTGAGCAGGATGGCAGGGATGGTCGTTTCGAAGCCCACACCGAAAAATATGACATCTTTGTCTGGGTTTTGTTCGGCGATCTCCAAGGATTCTGCGGGGGAGTAGACGATTTTGACCATGGATCCGCTTGCAGGGACCACTGTTTGGAGGGATCCCTCCTGAGTGGGAACTCTCGTCATGTCGCCGAATGTCGTCAGAATGTAATTTTCTTTTTTTGTTATCAGATTTATGGCTGCTTGATGGATTTCATTCGGTGTGATACAAACGGGGCAACCCGGGCCGGAAAGCATTTCGACTCCGGCTTCCTCCAGCAGTTTTTTTAAACCGAACTTGTGAATGGTCATGGTATGGGTCCCGCAAACTTCCATGATTTTTACGGATTCGACCATGTTCCGGGCCTTTTTTTTGATCTCCGAAAGCAGGCCCCTGATGATCCTTTCGTCTCTTAATTCATCCATGGATTTATCGGGAAAGAAAATTCTTATTCTTGGATTTCCCCTAATAGAGTGTATTCTCGGAGAAGTTTGAATGTTTCTTGTGCTTCCTCTTCGTTCAATTTCGAGATGGCAAAACCTGCGTGAACGATAACCCAGTCCCCTGTGCGGACATTTTCCAAAAGAGAAAAATTCGTTTTGACTTTTGTACCCAGATAATCGACTTTTCCAATTTGAGAATCATCGATTTGAACGACTTTCGCCGGTATTCCTAAACACATTGTATTACCTCGCTTATAACTAGATAGATTACCAAATCCACATCTTTTCGTCTAGGTTTTCTTCAG
>CAZIDF010000043.1:4670-12800 GCA_964538085.1 uncultured Eubacteriales bacterium
GCTTGCCTCACTGTTCCATTGCTGCGGTTTTGACAATTGAAAACCTTCCCCCTATAATTGGCGTATGCGTGAGGATCTCAAGGATTTTATCGATACAGGAAGTGAAGAAGAAGAGCTTCTCGACAGGCTGAATTTTGCCAAATTACCACGCCATATCGCTGTGATCATGGATGGGAACGGCCGATGGGCCAAGTCCCGTAACCTTCCCCGGATGGAAGGACATAAGGCAGGCGCCAAATCTGTGCAAGAGGTCGTGGAGACCTGTGCGCGGCTCGGGATCGAATATTTGACCCTGTATGCATTCTCAAAAGAAAATTGGAAGAGGCCAAAAAGCGAGATCTCAATGCTCTGGAAGCTTCTTGAAAACTATCTTAGAGAAGAACATAAGGTTTTGATAAAAAATCAACTTCGATTAAAAGTCATCGGTCAAAAAGACGATCTTCCTTCCACGGTTCAAAGGGAGCTTCAACGTGTGGAGGATCTCACCAAAGATTTCAAGCGAATGACGATAGTCCTTGCTCTGAACTATGGGGGAAGGGCAGAGATCATCGAAGCGATAAAAAAACTTTGCAGGGAGAATAGCTCCAATATAGAGGCCATCGACGAGGAAAAATTTGCTCAATATCTGTTCACTTCCGATATCCCTGATCCTGATCTTCTCATTAGGACGAGTGGCGAAATGCGGGTCTCAAATTTCCTCCTGTGGCAGATTGCCTATTCAGAGATTTGGATAACTCAGGAATTATGGCCTGATTTTCGTAAAAAAAACCTGCTCCAAGCACTCGTGGACTTCCAAAAAAGAGAAAGGAGATTTGGAGACATTCACCCCAGATGAGCCTTCGTAAAAGAACTTCGACCGCTGTTGTTTTGCTGGCCCTTGTCTTTGTCTGCATTCAGTATTCTTCAGAAGTTATTTTTTTCATCGTCATTCAAGCCTTGATTCTGGCTTCCCTTTGGGAATTTTACAATCTGGCAATCAAGAGAGAGCGTGATCCTCGAAGAATTCTTGGATTTTCTGTGGCTTTGATGATCGCTTTTTCCTTTTTTTTTGAAGCTTTTCCCTTGGAATTGGCCCTGTTCGCCGCCCTTCTTTTGACCGGGATCTATTATGTTTTGGCCATGAACAAGCTGGAAAAACTGACGAGCTTTCCACCTTCTATCGCGCTGACATTTTTTGGAGCCTTGATCTTGAGTTTTACGCTGAATCATTTTATCTATTTAAGGCAAGAATATGGATCGAGCTGGATCTATTTTTTGTTGACCGTGATTTTCGTCGGAGATACAGGGGCCTATCTTATCGGAAAATCTTTAGGACGCCACAAACTTGCACCGCTGGCCAGCCCTCACAAAACTTGGGAAGGCAGTGTTGGAGGCCTCCTGTTCGCTTGCTTGGGAGGGATCGCTGCCCAACAGATTTTTCTCCCTGAAGCCACCCTTTGGAAGGCCGTTGTTTTTGCTTTTGTCCTGCACGTTGCGGCTCAATTCAGCGATCCGCTGGAATCTCTTTTTAAAAGAGCGGCCGGAGTTAAAGACTCGTCGAACATATTGCCAGGCCATGGAGGATTTTTAGACAGGATCGACAGCATGATACTGGCTGCCCCATTGTATTACTATCTGCTAAAATATATCGGAATGACATGACGATGAAGCGAATTTCCATTCTGGGATCCACGGGATCGATCGGCCGGAACGCACTGGAAGTGGTATCGAGATCGAAAAATAACTGGGATGTCGTGGGGATGGCGGCTGGGCGAAATAAGGCACTTTTCAAAAAACAGGTGTCGGAATTCAATCCCGAAATCATCTCGCTCGAAAGAGAGGAAGATGCCGAAGAATTCCTCAGAGAATACCCCCATTATTCATCCAAGATATACCATGGACAGCAGGGAGCTGAAATGGTCGCCCGTTATGAGAAAAACGACATCGTCCTTTCGGCAATAACGGGAATAGACGGATTGAGGCCCACGATGGGGGCCGTACAATCGGGGAAACGAGTGGCTCTTGCAAATAAAGAATCCCTGGTTGTCGCCGGCCCGCTCATTCTGGAAGCCGCTGAACGAACAGGTTCCCAAATTATTCCGGTGGATAGCGAACACAGCGGCGTTTTCCAATGCCTGGCCAAGGAAGAACGGAATCATGTGAAAAAGGTGATTCTCACTGCCTCGGGAGGTCCGTTTTTTCGCCTTCCAGCAGAAGAGATGAAGAACAAGTCTGTAGATGAAGCGTTGAATCACCCCCGGTGGAAAATGGGAAAAAAGGTGACCATCGATTCGGCCACCTTGATGAATAAAGGCTTGGAGCTCATAGAGGCCCGCTGGCTTTTTGGGTTGCAACCCGATCAGCTGGACATGCTGATCCATCCGCAGAGCATCGTGCATTCTCTTGTGGAGATGAGGGATGGGTCTGTGTTGGCCCAGTTGAGCCCAACGGACATGAAAATTCCGATCCAGTATGCTCTCACCTATCCGGAGCGGGAGGAATCCCTTGTCCCTTCCCTGGATTTGAGCCAGGTGAGAACTCTGGAGTTTTATGAAATAGACGAACAAAAATTTCCCCTCGTTAGGCTGGCCCGAGTTGCGTTAGAGGAAGGAGACAGCGTGCCAGTGGCGTTAAACACTGCCAATGAAGTCGCTGTCAGAGCGTTTATCGAAGGGGAAATCCCATTTTCCGATATCGCAGAGATTGTGATGGCAACCATGGAAGACCACGCGAAAAGAAAAATAGAAGGCATCGAGGGAATATTCGACATCGACCGGGAAACGAAGAAAAGAACCCGGAATCTTATCGAACAAAGGCAGTAAAATGAGCGTAATCATCGGGACGATCTTGGTATTTGCATTCGTGTTCGGCATTCTTGTGTTTGTTCATGAATTCGGTCATTTTTTCATGGCTAAACTGGTGGGAATCAGAGTAGAAGTTTTTTCCTGGGGATACGGAAAAAGACTGGTCGGGATAAAAAAAGGTGAAACCGATTACCGAATCAGCATGATTCCTTTGGGGGGGTTCGTCAAGTTTTCCGGTGAAGAAGTGCTGGACGAAAAAAGAGAGATGGATTCTCGGGATTTCATGGCAAAATCGCGATGGGAGCGGTTCTTGGTCCTCGCGATGGGATCCCTAATGAATTTATTACTGGCTGTCATCCTTTTGTCCATAATCAACATGGCGGGTGTGTCCGTTAGCAAATACATGGACGACAAACCTGTCATTGGATGGATCGAGTCAGGATCACCGGCGGAAAAGGCAAAGCTACAGGTCGATGATGAGATTTTGAGAATCAATAACAGAAAAATCGACACCTGGAGCGATGTTGAGATGGCTTTGGGATCCAAACCGGACAAGACGTTAGATATCGAGATCAAGAGGGGGGATAAAGTCCTGGTTATCCCGCTGCTGACAGAAAGCAGGTCCGTTAAGCTCACTCGGGAGAGCAGAGAGAGAATCGAGATGGGATATGCCGGAATTATGGCAAAAATCTGGCCTCAGGTGTTGATGGTTACACCCGGCTCAGCGGCGGATAAAGCAGGAATAAAAGCCGGGGATGTGATCCGCGAGATCGCCGGCAAATCCATTCATTATTTCGAATTCACAGAGACCATCCAGAAATATCCAGAGCAAGAGATCGATTTTGGCATCATCAGGGATGGGGAATGGATCCATTTGAAGGTCACGCCCAAAAGGGAAGGGGATGTGGGTGTTATCGGTGTGAGCTCTACCGTGGAGTTCATAAAAAAACAGGTCGGATTCTTCGGTGCGATTGCCCAGAGTGTGAAGGAAAATGCCCGGATGGCCGGGAATGTGATCAAATTTATCAAAGACCTATTGACAGGAGAGGCATCCACGAGGCAGTTGGGCGGTCCCATCGCAATTGCGAACATCTCCTACGAGGCATTCAAGATGGGATTCTTGACCTTGCTATGGTGGATCTCCTTCATAAGCCTCCAACTGGGGATCATCAACCTGTTTCCTATCCCGATGTTCGATGGGGGGCACATTATGGTTCTCGGTCTCGAGGGTCTTTTCCGGAGGGATTTCAGCGTGAAGGTCAAACAGGTCATAATGCAGATCGGATTTGTCCTGGTTATCATGCTTTTTGTGTTCATTATTCTGAACGATGTGGCGAAGAGGCTGCCGCATGGATGGGACAGCCTCATCCCTTTCTAATGTTCAATGAGTAAGATACACAATAATTTCCTCGCTTCGTTCAGATTTTTAACGCCATTCCTTCACCAATCTTTTCTCTCCCCCCTACATCCGCTGTCCTCAACTCCTATCGATAGATTTTCCCCATGCTCAAACAGTCCTCGAGTCCGATTTCATCGGATTCCCTTAAAGAATGAATCGGGAAGGCTAAATCTTCAAGGGCGCTACGGATATTCCTGCGTATTTCGCTTACATGATATTTGATGGATTCGGCGGCATGACTGAAAAGAAATCACGAACTATGAAGGAAAAAAAGAAAAAGAATAAAGGTCCGGATGTAGTCTGTTATCCGCTCGTTCGCCGGAAAACGATACAGATAAAAGTGGGAAACGTGGCAATAGGAGGAGGAGCTCCGATCGTGGTTCAGTCCATGACGAAGACGGACACTCGAGACATACAGGCGACTCTGCGTCAAATCAGGAGATTGGAAAAAATCGGTTGTGAGATCGTCCGGCTGGCGATCCCGGATGAAGAGGCCGCTGTGGCTTTCGGTGAGATAAGAAAAAAGGTGAAGATCCCGCTGATCGCCGATATCCATTTTGATCACAGACTTGCCCTCGAATGCCTTAAAAAAGGGGCCGATGGATTGAGGATAAATCCGGGGAATATCGGTTCGAAAACCAAAGTCCGGCAGATCGCCAATATGGCAAAAGATCGCGAAGTGCCGATCCGGATCGGAGTGAATTCCGGTTCCCTGGAAAAAGATTTGTTGAAAAAACATGGCCATGCGACGGCAGAAGCGATGGTAGAGAGTGCGCTGCGGCATGTGAGAATTCTTGAGGATCTGGATTTTTCACAGATCAAGATTTCGCTCAAAGCTTCCGATGTGCTCAGGACGGTTCGGTCCTACCAGATTCTTGCAAAACAAGTGGATTATCCCTTCCATGCCGGCATAACCGAAGCCGGGAGTTTAATCCGAGGAACGGTTAAGTCTGCGGTGGGATTGGGATTGCTGCTCCGCGAGGGGTTGGCCGATACCATTCGCGTCTCCTTGACCGCTCCACCGGAGGAAGAGGTGAAAGTGGGGTATCATATTCTCTCCAGTTTAGGGATAAGGAGTCGGGGTCCCAATGTGATCACCTGCCCGATATGTGGGCGGTGCGAGGTGGACCTTTTCAAGATAGCGTCTCGGATTGAAAAAGAGCTGTCATCTGTCGAGAGGTCTCTGGATGTGGCGATCATGGGTTGTATGGTAAACGGACCGGGAGAAGCCAAGGAGGCAGACATTGGCTTGGCTTGCGGCAGGGGTGTGGGGGTGATCTTTAAAAAAGGAAAACTTTATCGCCGTGTCGATGAGGATAAGATCGTCGCCGAGTTTGTCGAAGAAGTTCGTATCCTTGCAGGAGCGCACGAGAAGGATAAAAAAAATGTTGAACAATAAAATTCCCGATGAAACGAATCAAAAGTATGAAAACCTTAAAGACATATTAAAAAACTTGAAGAAGGTGCTGGTGGCTTTTTCCGGAGGCGTGGACAGCACTTTTTTGTTGAAGGTAGCCCAGGGAGTTCTCGGCAGCGATGTCCTGGCAGTGATTGCAAGTTCTGCTACATACCCGGCAAGCGAACAACAAGAAGCCCTTCGTTTGGCCAAAGATATGAAGGTGAAACACAAGGTCATTCACACAAAGGAGTTGGATGATCCCAATTTCAGAGACAATCCACCGGAAAGATGCTATTTTTGCAAAAAAGAGCTGTTTTCTCGTCTTAAAGAAATAGCTGCCGAAGAGAATATTCCTCATGTGTGTGACGGTTCCAATTTTGAAGACACGCTCGATTTCCGACCTGGTTCCAAGGCCGCACAAGAACTGGATGTGCGCTCGCCGCTGAAGGAGGCTGGGTTTGGAAAGAGGGAAATCCGTATGCTTTCGAAGAAACTGGGATTGTCTACTTGGGATAAACCTGCCATGGCTTGTCTTTCTTCCCGGTTTCCCTATTTCACTTCCATCGATAACGAAAGCTTGCGCCGAATAGACGCGGCAGAAGAATATCTGAGGAAAAAAGGACTATCTCAACTCCGTGTTAGGCACCATGGTCAGGTGGCCAGGATCGAGATAGAACCGAGTGATTTTTCTGCGATAATGGAAAAAGAAACCAGGGAGGATATCGTGGAGAAACTGAAAAAGATCGGGTATCAGTATGTCACTCTCGATCTTGCCGGATATCGAACCGGAAGCATGAATGAACCCATCCTGGACAAAGCATCGCCCGGATCAAAAAAAACAGGATAATCAATTCCGATGAGAGCCTCCGGGGAGCTGATAATCAAAGCAAAACCGTTGAAGGGTTTTTCCCGTAGGAAAGCCATTTACATCCCTGTCGATCCTCCTTCCCGGGTCTTTTGGAATGTGTTGAAAAAAAAAGCTTTGCGGATGAAGGAGACTCCCTTTGGCCACTACTTTTTATTGGATAACGCTTGCGTGCTTTACGGATGCCTCGGAGCTCCTTTAGCTGCAATGGGTCTGGAGCGTCTGATCGCATCCAGAGCTGAGGAAATTTTGATCCTCGGATTCTGTGGATCGTTGAATCCTGATTTATCGTGCCTGGATGTGGTCAGCATAAACAGGGCCCACAGTGATGAAGGGACGTCCAAACATTATATTGAACGAAAAAGAATATTTCATTCGTCAGGTCAATTGAGGCAAAAGATCGAAAAAGAGCTGGCTGTGAGGAATTTGCCCTTTTTAGAGGGGGCCACGGTATCCACAGATGCACCCTACAGGGAAACCCGGGATTGGCTGCTGGACAAGCAAAAGAAGGGAATCGACGTTGTGGATATGGAGGCATCGGCGGTATTCGCTCTTGGGGAGTACCATAAAATTCAAACAGCCGCTTTGCTGATCGTCAGCGATGAACTTGCTGGAGATAAGTGGAAAAATGTATTCAAATATCCTCGATTGAACACAAAGATTAAAAAATATTTTTCCCCCTTTTTCTGATCGAAAGTTAGGCATCGGATTATGTGATGGAGAAAAACGATGAAACCAAAGGTCTTGGTCACCCGGAAAATTTTTAAAGAGGCGCTCGATTATCTTGAAGATCATGTCGAATATGAAATCGGTACTCTAGAAAGGGAGCTGACTAAACAGGACCTTTTGATAAAGGTGAAGAATAAACAGGGGATTCTTTCTCTGCTTGTGGATAGCATCGACAGGGATGTCATCGATGCAGCACCCCAACTCAAAATTATCGCAAACTGTGCAGTCGGCTATGACAATATAGACGTTGACTATGCGCGGGATAAAGGGGTCCTTGTCACCAACACCCCGGGAGTTTTGACCGAGACAACAGCGGATTTGACCTGGGCGCTCATCCTGTCAGTCGCCAGGCGGATTCCTCAGGCCGATTTTTTTACCCGAGCGAAAATGTACAAAGGGTGGGAACTCGACCTCTATCTTGGAAGAGAAGTAACAGGAAAATGTTTGGGGATTATCGGCATGGGACGGATAGGAAAATCTGTCGCCTCGAAAGCCCGGGCGTTCAGGATGAAAGTGGTGTACAACGATCCTCATCCGCTTGATGAGGAGGAGGAAGCACGATATCAAGCCTCTTGGACCTCTTTGGAGGAATTGCTGCGTACTGCGGATATCGTCACCCTCCACACATCTTTGACTCCGGAGACGACTCACCTCATATCGAAAGATAAACTGCGGTTGATGAAAAAAGAGGCGATTCTCGTGAATGTTTCCCGGGGCCCTGTCGTGGACGAGAGAGCTCTGGCCGAAGCGTTAGAGAAAAGGCACATCTGGGCTGCGGGCCTGGATGTGTATGAACGGGAGCCGGAGATCGAAGATCGGTTGTTTTCCTTGGATAACGTCGTTCTTCTCCCTCATATCGGAAGTGCCACTTTCGAAACAAGGATCCGGATGGCCACTATGGCAGCCAAGAATTTGGTCCAAGGCCTCACCGGTCAACGCCCCGACCACCTCGTTT
>CAZIDF010000043.1:12900-22523 GCA_964538085.1 uncultured Eubacteriales bacterium
TTCCAGCTAGACACGTTTGGCTGCATTCTTTAGAATATGGAACATGAAGCTCCTCGATATTTTGATAGATGACCTAAATCTTGCGGATGAACGATTTCGTTTTTCCTATCATTTCGATCTTAAGAAACTTCTTATCTCCATAAAAAAAATAGGTCTCACAAGTCCGGTTTTGGTTGTGAAGCGAAAGGGCCTCCCCTATGTTGTCCTTTCCGGCTGGAAAAGGATTTTTGCCTGTCTGGAATTGTCCCAAGTGAGCATCTCTGCTTTTTTGATCGAGGAAGAAGACGATAGTCGGGCATTCTTCCTCAGCCTTTATGAAAATTGGGCTTCCCGTGATTTCAACATCCTCGAAAAGGCAGAAATATTGCTCAAACTGAACGGTCTTATGAAAGATGAAAGAAAAATAGTCAGGGAGTTTTTTCCTCTTTTGGATATACCCGCCAATTTATCCTATTTCGATATCTTTCTCAAAATAGCCCATTTGGATCCCTCTTGGAAAAAAGTCATTTTTCAAAAAAAGATGCCTTTGCACTTGGCTCAGTTCTTGACCGAATTCAATCGCGATGACAGGGAACGACTTCTCCCGCTGATTTTGCCTTTGAATATGAATAAACTTAAACAATTTATCGAAGACCTGCATGAGCTTTCTAAAAAGACGGGGGAATCGCTAAAGGCTATTCTGTCCACACCGGAGATACTTTCTGTGTCCCGATCGGACAACCTGTCATCCCTGCAAAAATCCGAGAAGATCCGTTCCTTGGTCCGAACAAAAAGATATCCCACCCTTTCCTCCTGGAAAAAATCTTTCGAAACGTCCATAAAAAAGGCTCAGCTTTCAAAAGAGGTGGACTTTGATTCCCCTTCTTTTTACGAGGACGGACAATTTTCCGTGACTTTCAGTCTGCATGACAAAGAGGCTTTTCAAAAGAGGATTGTCAAGCTTGAGGAACTGGGCGCCGATGAGAGCCTTTTTTCATTGTTCGAAGGTTTTGTGGATGAATGATAATCGTTACTTTCCTGAAAAAGTATTCGTCACTAAAGATTGCGAAAGCTTTCCCATCACCAAAAGAATTCTGAACAACACACACCACCTTCCTGTCGAATTCATCACAGACTCGAGGGAGCTGATCGCGGATGTTCTTGTTTCTCGGGATCCTGTGGGGGAGGGAAAAAAATTACTACTGGTTACACATCAAAGGGGCGGGTACGTAAAACCCTGTCCCTGCACGCCTCAATATATTGGATGTAACTATTTCATCATCAACGCGGATCTTAACTGTCCTCTCGATTGTTCCTATTGCATCCTGCAACTTTATCTGAATAATCCTCTGATCACCGTTCATGCGAACACATCTGTCCTGTACCGGCAGCTGGATGACTTTCTCCACAAAAACCGAGATCGTGCTCTGCGCATCGGGACTGGAGAATTGGGGGATTCCCTTGCTCTGGATCATCTCACCGGCCGCTCCTCAGAACTTATTTCCTATTTTGCCCGGCATCCGAATGTCTTTTTCGAATTGAAGACAAAAACAGCGAACATCGATAAAATCCTGGAACACAAACCGCCGAATAACATCGTGATCGCTTGGTCTCTCAATTCCGACAAGATTTCCGGTGAAGAAGAATTCGGAGCTCCTCCTGTGCTCGAGAGGATCCTGGCTGCCCGCCTCGTATCTCAGGCAGGATACAAAGTGGGTTTTCACTTCGATCCCATCATCTATCATGAGGGATGGGCAGATGGATATGGTGAAGTTATTGAAACATTGATGGGCCAAATCGACAGAAAAAAAATAGCGTGGATAAGCCTGGGCAGCCTAAGGTTTCCTCCTGCACTCAAACAGGTGATCCAGAAGAGGTTTCCCAACACAAAAACAATTTATGAAGAGTTCATCAGCGGGAAGGATGGCAAAATGAGATATCCCAAGCCCCTTCGACAGCGGCTCTACCAGCGGCTCGTTCATGATCTCAAAAAAGCTGGAGCAGGGGAGATCCCTGTTTATTTTTGTATGGAAAGCAAAGACATTTGGCTGGAAGTGCAAAAAAAAGCACCAAGGAGTAAGAAAGAAGTCGAAAAACTTCTTACCTTACGCCTTGGTGCAAACGAAAACGATTTTTGATTATTCCCTTTCGCCACTTCCTGTCTTTTTCTCAGCAATGATCCCCATTATCTCGATATCAGCTTCTCTTATGAAAGGAATGAGATCCAGAATTATTCCGTATTCTACTTCCTGGTCTGCCCTCAAGTAGAGCTTTCTTTCTTGAGCGGTGATGAGGGCTTCTTCCAACATCATTTGCAGGGTTTCTTGAGTCGCAGGTTGTTCATTGACGTAGAGCGAGCCATCTCTCTTTATGTAGAGAACAGCATCGACATTTTCCGGTTGATCGATCGTGTTGATCGCTGTTGGAAGCTCGACATCGACGCCCTTCTGGATCAAAGGAGTCATCACCATGAAGATGATCAAAAGGACGAGAAGAACATCACATAAAGGGACGACATTAGGTTCGGATTGGACATTTTTGTCCTTTCCGGTGCCGACTTTCATGCTCATACTATACCTCTTAATTATATCTCAGATGATTTGTTTTAGACTTTTTCTTCAGATTTTCGGATGAAGAAATCGACGATCTCAGAGCTGGTGTTAGACATTTCAGCATTGTAGACATCGATTCTGGAAGCCAAGAAATTGTAGCACCAGAGAGCGATGATAGCCACACCGATGCCGACGGCTGTCGTGATCAACGCTTCAGCGATTCCCTGGGATACAGCACCGATTCCACCTGAACCAGTAACAGCCATGCCACGGAAAGCATTGATGATCCCGAAGATCGTTCCAAATAGACCGATAAAGGGAGCAGATGTCGCGATCGTAGCCAGGGTGTTTAATCCTCTTTTCATCTCCTGTGTGAAGATGGTCGAAGCTCTTTCGCAACCTCTCTGAGACGTCTCAATCTGTTCTTCCAGAGTGAGATGTGCTTCCTGTCCTTCAAGGAATTCTTTGATCCCCGCAGCGGTGACTCGAGCTAAATGGCTTCCCTTGTTTTCTTTCTTTGAGGAAAGAGTAAGAGCATCTTTAATTTGTCCTTTCTTCAGCAGATCAGCAAGTTTTGGAGCCACAGCCTTTGATTTTTTTCTGGCCCGGAAAAATACGATTTGTCTTTCGATAAATAGATAGATTGATATAACGGAAAGAAACAACAGGATAAGAGCAACTGCTCTAGCAATAGTTCCCATTTCCGCCCACATATCCATGAGACCCATTTGCATCATTTTGAGAACCTCCTTTTAAATGTCGAAAGCCATTTATAAGCTTTTCTTGTGATATATATAATCTATTTCAGTTTAAAAGTAACGGTAACCGTGAAGATAACGCCTCTTGGCCGGCCGTTGATAACCATGGGTTCGTAGACCCACTGGCGGACCGCATCGACGGCAGCTTGGTCAAGAAGGGGGATTGAGCGGAGGATATTGACCTGCTGGACCCTTCCGTAAATATCGGTGGTGGCTTCGATGATCACGACTCCTTCCACCCTTGCCTGACGTGCGATCTCAGGATAGAGCGGCTCGACCTTTTTGATCAGCTTAGGCGGTTTGATCTCGCCGATAGCCCGTACAGGCGCTTCCACTTCGCCGACCACACCGCCGAGCACGCCGCCGACCACGCCACCGAGCACGCCGCCGACCACGCCACCCTCGACGCCGCCTTCCACGCCACCCTCGATACCCATATCCATGAGTTCTTCTTCGACGATCTCATCCGGGATGTCCACCGGAGCGACCAATTGGCCGGGTTGGATGTTGGTCTGGGCTTTGACGGGTTTGATGCGCGTTCTGGCTTTGGAGCTGGATTTTTTCTTAGCCGGGGGAGGAGGGGGAGGAGGAGGTGGTGGAGGAGGAGCGAGGAATGCACTGTACACTTCGACCGAAGGCAAGTTTCCTGTGTGGAGCAGGGGCATGACTAGAGCGGCTGTGATGAGGGACACGTGGAGCAAAAGAGCAATCGGAAATGCAAAAGCTTTTCGGAAGCTTCCTTTTTCGCCTGTAATGAATGAATCCTCAAAGATCTCAGGAATTTCTTCCTTTTTTTTTGGCTTAATCTTATCAGCCATCTTTTTACCTCTTAGTAGGTTATTTAGCGAAAGGATAAGTCAAAGTATAAAGCAAAATTATCCTTTTGACAAGCATTATTTACTTCCCTAATCCCTTCTTAGGTTTAAATATTTTTTTCCAAAATGTCAACAAGGAACAGGACATATAAATAGATGAATAAGTACCTGTAATCACACCAATAATCATGGTGAAAGCGAAGTCGTTGATGACCTCTCCTCCAAAGATAAATAGCGCCACAACGGTTAAAAGCGTTGTGCTCGATGTGATGATCGTTCGGCTGAGTGTTTGGTTGATGCTTGTGTCCAAGAGACTGGGGAAATCCAGTTTCCGGAGAATCTTTAAATTATCCCGGACTCTGTCGAAAATGACGATCGTGTCATTTAGCGAGTATCCCACGATGGTCATGATGGCGGCTATCACTGGAAGGTTGATCTCCCGGTTCGTGAGAGAGAAGATGCCGATGGTCACGAGAACGTCATGGGCAAGAGTCAATATAGCCGCCACCCCGTAGGCAAATTTAAAACGGATCCCGATATAGATGAGCATGCCGATCAATGCCCACACAGTGGCTTGGGTCGCTTTCCGCCGAAGCTCCTGTCCGACTTGAGGGCCGACCGTTTCCCTCCTTTCGATGGTCATGCTTCCCAGGAAAGTTTCAGCTTTCAATGTCTCCAAAAGTTGGGGGTCGATCCCTGCAGACTGGAGTTGATCGAAATTTTCAAAGATCCCCTTCAGTTCTACCGACTGGCGTAAATTAATGATAGCGTCGGCCATTGCATCTGCCTGTTCAGGGAATGAAGCAGCGATAAGGTTCCTCAAAGCGTCTCTTTCGATGATATTGAGGTCCAGCAAACCTGAGTCTGCGGCTGTTCGGTCATCCTGGGTTTTTAAAGCCTCGACAACCCTGTTCCCCATCAAAACGTGGGCCTCCAATTCCTGGTCGAGAGCATCTTCGGGAAGCATGGTTCGGATGATATATTCCCTTTCCCCTTTTTCGACCTCTTGGATCTTGCTCGAACCTAAGCTTGCATCGCCTAAGGCCTGTCTGAGCTCCTCGATGGGGAAAGTCGTTTTGAAACGGATCTGGATCAGCGTTCCTCCCGCGAAATCCACTCCTGTGTTCAGCCCTTTTCCGCCTAAGATGTTGGCCCAACCGATCACGATGACAATGACTGATATGCCAAGGGCGACGAACTTGTATTTCATGAATTTGAAGTTGGGATTTTTAAATATCTGCATTTTAAATACTCAACTTTGTTCTTTTTCTTTTCCTGGATAACGACACATCGAAGATCAAACGCGAAACAAAAACGGCGGTGAACATGCTGGCCGTGATTCCGATGATCAAGGTGATGGCGAAACCTCTGATAGGTCCGGTCCCGAACTGGAATAGGAAAATGGCTGCGATGATCGTAGTGACATTGGCGTCCAGGATCGTCCTGAAAGCTCGAGAGAAACCAGAGGAAACGGCGCTCAACACGCTTTTCCCTTGGATCAACTCCTCCCTGATCCTTTCGAAAACCAAAACGTTGGCGTCCACGGCCATCCCGATGGTCAAAATGATCCCCGCGATCCCTGGCAATGTTAGATGGGCTTTGAAGTAAGCCAGGGCTCCTGCCAGGATTAAAACATTCAAGACAAGGGCCGAGATTGCGTTCACTCCGGCGAGCTTGTAATAAAAAACCATGAACGCGAGGATTAATATGAGGGCGATGACGATGGAGGTCAGACCTTTGCGGATGGAATCCGCGCCCAGAGAAGGCCCGATCGTGCGTTCTTCTAGATATTTGATCGTTGCCGGAAGAGCTCCTGCTCGAAGGGCGATCGTGAGGTCATCGACAACATCAGGATCGGAAAATCCACGGATAATTCCTGAATCGCTGATCCTGTCTTCGATCGTCGCTACATTGATGATTTTTTTGTCTAAAATAACACAGAGGGGTTTTTGCAGATTATCCGAAGTGAATTTATAGAATCTTCTGCCGGCTTCTGGGGAAAGCCGGAAAGAAACAGCTGGATTATTCCATTCGTCATAAGAGCGACGAGCATCGCGCAGGTCTTTCCCGGAAACCGTGGCAACCCGGCTCACGAGATAATAGTTCCCACCGAGGTTTCTTCGTGGATCTCCGGGCAGGATTTCCATTTCGAGAGGAAGTTTTCCATCGTGCTCGAGGAGCAACGTTTCCTGGTCCTGTGCAGGCCCCCCATACACCAAACGCCATTCCAGTTGAGCTGTGGTTTTGAGGATATTTTTCACACGGTCCGGATCTTCGATGCCTGGAAGTTCGACGATGATCCTATCTCCTGTGGGTCCTCCTTGCCGTTGAATCGGGATTTCCGAGAGCCCGAGTTCATCGATACGGTTTCGGATGGTCTCGATCGATTGACGAACAGCCTGATCACGAAAATATGTCATGGCTGTGGCTTTCATGGTCAGCGTGGCGTTGGATCCAGTGACGGAGTTATCCCATTCTTTGAAATATTCGTCCAACAGATCCCGGACCTCTCTTTCTTTCGTCGCATCGAATCCTTGAAGCACGATACGGCCCAAGCGTTCATCACTTTTGATGACTGAATCGTAAGTGAGATCGCTCTTTTTCATCTGTTCTTGCAGTCGTATGATCTCTTGGTCTGTCTCTGTGTTGATCGCATCATCTGTTACGACCTGCAAAACGAGATGCATCCCTCCTTGGAGATCTAATCCTAATTGGATTTTTTTGCCAGGAGGATAAGCGAGGAATACCGAAAGAGCGATGACGGCAAGGACAAGGATGATTTTCCACTGTAGGTTTTTTTTCATCTTTATCTTTCTTTTAAAAATAGATTTCAGGCTAAAAAACCTGAAGAATACCGTAAGTATTCCTTGATCAATTTTCCTTCTTATCAGACAAAAAAGCGGCAACCGAGTTTCTGGTTATATCGATCTTCACGTTGGCTGCGATCTTGAGCTCGATCTTATCCTGCTGCACACCCATCACGGTCCCGTAGATTCCCCCAGTCGTTACGATCTTATCACCGGGTTTGAGCTGACCGACCATCTCCTGGTGTTTTTTCTGCCTTTTCCGCTGTGGCATGATGATCAGAAGATAAAAGATGACAAAAACGAGTACGAACGGAAGTAATGCCGTTACGATGCTCGTTTGCGGAGCGGCAGCTTGCCCTCCCTGTTGGAGAAACGAAAATAGGCTTGTAATAATCATACCTGTTCACCCTCTTCAATTTTATTCAATATACTATACTTCAATTGGCGAAACGAATTTGATTGAATAGCGTGCCTAATTTTTCGGAAGATGTCAAGATAAAAGTGAAGGTTGTGCAAGGTGTTGAGGATGGATGAACTGATCTCCTGTCTCTCGTAGAGATGTCTCAAATAGGCTCTGGAGAAATTTTTGCAAGTGTAGCAAGTGCACTCTTCATCTATGGGCCTCTCATCCCGCTCGTATTTTTTGTTCTTTATCACCAGCCTTCCGGTGTGGGTAAAGAGTGTCCCGTTCCTGGCATTCCGCGTTGGGAGCACACAATCGAAAAAATCTATACCCTTTTCTACGGCTTGAAGGATATCTTTCATATAGCCGATACCCATGAGGTAACGGGGCTTTTCCTTGGGAAGAATGCTGTCCGACTGCTCGACCATATCCAGAAACTGGGTTTTGGATTCTCCGATCCCCAGTCCCCCCAGGGCATACCCATCGAAATCGATGGCCATTAGTTCTTGGATGCTCTGTTTGCGAATTTCCCAGTGAATTCCCCCTTGGCAGATGCCCCAAAGTTGTCGGGTAAATCTCTTTTTTTGCAAGTGTGATTTGGAACGTTTGGCCCACTCCGTTGTGATTTTGGCTGCTTGTTTGGTATCTTTTTTCGAGGAAGGAAAGGGACAGAAATAGTCCAGAAGCATCATGATGTCTGTTCCGAGAGCCATCTGAATATCGATCACATTTTCCGGAGTGAGAAAAATTCTCGTCCCATCCAAATGGGAAGAAAATTCTACACCATCGTCTTTCACCTTGACTAAGGGCGTTAAGCTGTAGATCTGGAATCCTCCGCTATCGGAGAGGATAGGGCCCGGCCAGGAAACAAAGGAATGAAGACCTCCCATTTTTTCGATGACCTCTATGCCTGGACGAAGATAAAGATGGTATGCATTGACCAAGATGAGCTGGGCTTTGAGGTTTTGGACCATGCTGTGGGAGAGAGCCTTGACCGTTCCCTGGCTTGCCACTGGAGCAAAGGCCGGGGTTTGGATCGAGCCATGTTCGGTGTGAATGATACCCGTCCGCGCTGAAGATTCAGGATCTGTTGCCGTGATCTCAAATGTCTTTTTCATTTATGTGTTAGGAAGAGAAGCGGAAATAAATGACATCACCATCCTGGACGATATAATCCTTCCCCTCCAGCCGGACAGCCCCGTGTTCTTTTGCCTCCTGGAGAGATGTAAATTCCAGCAGTTGAGACCAGGAGATGACCTCAGCCCGGATGAATCCTTTTTCCATATCCGTATGGATCGTTCCTGCAGCGGTCGAGGCAGTGGAATCGTTTTTTATGGTCCATGCTTTCACCTCCTGTTTTCCGATCGTGAAGAAAGTGATGACACCGAGAAGATCATAGGAGGATTTGAGGTATTTAGGCGAACTGAGTTGATCGAGGCCATATTCCTCGAGAAACACTCCCTTTTCTTCCTCTTCAAGATCGAGGATTTCTGCTTCGATCTTGCCGCAAAATGCTAAAACTGCTGTACCTTTGTTCGGGGATGGGAAGAATTTTTCTGGCGTATCGACTGCGGGGATATCTTTTTCGTCCAGGTTGATCATGTGTAAAAGGGGTTTTTGGCTCAAAAAGGCAAAGCTGCGTAAAAGTTTGTCTTCCCTCTCCGTTAGTTCCAGTTCTCTCAATCCTTTCCCTTTTTCCAAGTGAAGGCGGATGCGTTCCATGAGATCCTTCTCCCTTTCACCTTCGGGACTTTTTTCTCGTTTTAGGTCTTTTTCCAATTTTTCTATTCTGGACTCTGCCGACACCAGATCGGCCAGGATCAATTCGTCCTCCATTGAAAGGATATCCTCTCTCGGATCTATTTTTCCTCTGGGCGATGGGATTCGGTCATCCATAAAACCTCTGACGATATGAGTCAGACCGTCGGCTTTCCTCAGATGGCTGAGATAGGCTTCATTTTTGACTTCTCCGTAGGAAATTCCGGCCAGGTCGATGTAATCGATAGATGCTGAGATTTTTTTCTTATCGGGATAATAAACGTGAATTTTATCCAAGCGGCTGTCCGGGACTGCACAAGTTCTGAGATTCGGCTCTTTTTTCCCACAGTCAAAAGCGGAAGTGTCGATCTTGGCACCTGTGAGGAGATTGAATAGGGTGGTTTTTCCTGATTTCGGATACCCGAATAATGTAAAATTCATGCCCTCATTATACTATTTTCGTTGCTTGGCTGCCATAACACATTTATAGCAAATAAGTTAAGATTAAATTCAATGAAAATAAATGTTTTAAACTGATAATTTTTTAGTGG
>CAZIDF010000044.1:0-22487 GCA_964538085.1 uncultured Eubacteriales bacterium
TAGGCGAGGTCAATTATGAAATCTAAAACTTTGAGTCGACGCGCTTTTCTGCGCAGTGGTGCCGCTCTCGGCATGACAGCTTACGCCGCGAAGGCCAGAGGCCTCGAAGGCATCAAGGCCGCCGCACAGTCTGTTGCGGGCCGGTCACCTGAGGAGGTCGCAAAGAACGAGTTCTTCTGGAGGGAAATCCAATTGGGCTTCAAGCTGGACCGCGGGTTGATAAACCTCAACAACGGATTTACCTGCCCCACACCCCGGGTCGTTCTGGAGTCGGTCTGGCGCTACATGGAGATGATCAACATGTTGCCCGTTCACTACCAGCGTATGGTTCAGCAGAACATCCAGACTGTCCGCCGGCGTATGGCGGCGGAGTTCGGCTGCGATCCCGAAGAACTGGCATTGACGCGTGGTGCGAGCGAGTCTCTGCAGATCGCACAGAATGGACTGGACCTGGAACCTGGAGACGAAGTGATCACGACCGAGCAGGACTACCCTCGCATGCTGACAACATGGGATCAGCGCAGGCGGCGTGATGGAATCAAAGTGACTCGCCTCCAGTTTCCTGTGCCGACAACAGGTGACGATCTGTATCAACGGTTCGAGAATGCCATCTCACCACGGACAAAGGTGTTCCATTTCTGCCATATCACCAACTTGACAGCCCAGATGTTCCCGGTGCAGCGATTGGCCAGGCTGGCACGCTCGAAGGGCATCGTCACGATCGTCGATGGGGCGCACGCATTGGGTCATTTCCCTTTCAAGCTGCGGGATCTGGAATGTGACGCTTATGGCGTTAGCCTGCACAAATGGCTGCTGGCACCGATCGGCAACGGTTGCCTCTACGTGCGCAAGGAAAGCATCCCTAAATTCTGGCCAATGCAGGCAGCCCCGGCCTTGCAGGCAAACGATATTCGCAAGTTCGAGTCCATAGGCACACACCCTTGGGCCATCAGGGCTGCACTGGGAGAGGCATTGGCTTTTCATCAGGCCATCGGGGCCGAAAACAAAGCGGCACGGATGCGTTATCTTACCATGCGGTATATCAACGCTCTTAAACAGTATCCGGAGTTCAAGGTCTTATCTAACATCAGCGAGCCTCCTCAAATGTGGGGAGTGGCTGCGGTCTATATCGACGGCATCGATGTCAGGGATCTCGCGCGATTTTTGATGGATAAATACAGGATCATCGTGGTTCCGCTCATAGGAGGAGTGCCACCCAACTCGGTCTTCGATTATCAAGCGATCCGGGTGTCACCGAATGTCTACACGACACTCGAGGAGCTCGACACATTTACGATGGCCATGGAAGATGCGATCAAAAACGGCGTTCCCACCTCATCGCCTTCTTCACGTAGTAGAGTTGAGGATGGCGCCTATTTGGTTTGATGGGGAGGAATTAAATGAAGCGTCTTATCTTATTGGTAGCTTTAGGCCTCGCATTCAAACTCATTTTTGGAAGCGGCGTCGCTTATAGCCAGGCCACATTCAAAATCCCGTTCAAATTTAAAAGTGAAGGCAAATCGTACGCTCCGGGCAATTACTGGATCCAAAAGACAGAAGAGGGGAAGATCTCTCTTCGGGAGGATACAGGAGATGAGGAAGTATTGATTTCTATCATCAAGAACTTGGAGCAACCAGATCCTCCGATAACGGAGCCTCAGATTATCTTCGACATGGTGGGGAATTTCGAGCCATCATACACAGAATACGTCACAGAATATGTGCTGGCCGAAGTATGGCTCAGCGAGAAAGACGGATTTCTGGTGCTTTCGACGGAGAGATCGGAATACACAAAGTCCGTCAATGGAGTGAAAGCGAAAAAGTAGCAAAAAAGTAAGCCTGTATTCGACATATCTTGAAATCTGGGAGTTGGCGATGAACGACAAAGGAATGGATCGCCGGACTTTTATTAAAATGGCGGCCGTAGGAACCGCGGCCCTGACGATTCCGGGTTGTAAACAATCCGCACCCGTCAAGAAACCCAATATCCTCTTCGTTTTCGACGATCAGCTTCGCGCCGATGTGTGCGGCGTGTACGGAGGCAGGAATATCACGACCCCCCATATCGACCGTCTGGCAAGCCAGGGAGTCACTTTTACCAATTCGATTTCCAGCTGTCCCCTATGCACACCCTATCGAGGAATGCTTCAGACAGGGCGTTATCCCACTCACTCCGGTATCATCATGAACTTTGTGGAGGCCAACCAGGCCCAGAATCCCCACTGTATGGCGAATGTGTTCGGCGAAGCAGGATATGACACAGGATTCATCGGAAAATGGCATCTCTCCTCTGGATGGCGGCGGGAGGAGGGCCTGTACGAACGGAATCAAGAAGCTGTCCAGACCTACAGAGAAAAAAATCCCGAAACCGAGTATGTGGCCCCGGGTCCGGGCCGATTGGGGTACAGACACTGGCAGGCATTCAATTTTCACACAGCGTTCAATGATTACTATTTTTATGAGGATGAACCGAAAAGGATATACTCCAACCGGTATGAGACCGACACACAGATCGATCAGGCCATAGGCTACATGGAAAAACACAATGATTCAGGCAAACCGTTTTTTCTCTGCGTCGCCCCCCATCCCCCGCACCCGCCCTTCGAGCCCGAATATATTCCTGGAGGTTGTTTGGAAAAAGTACCGAAAGACATCCATTGGTCGCCCAATGTCCCTGAGGACAATCCCCGGAAATTGATGGAAATGCGGTACTACCTGGCCATGTCAAAGAATGTAGACGACAACATCGGCCGCTTGATGGATTATCTGGAATATTCGGGGCTGGCAAAAGATACGATCTTCGTATTCACGTCCGATCACGGCGATATGCACGGCAGCCACGGACGCCTCAACAAGATGGTTCCCTATGCCGAAGCCATGAACATTCCGCTAATCATCCGTTGGCCGGGCCGGATCGAAGAGGGATCGCGGATCGATCCGCTTCAGGTCCCCATGGACCATCTCCCTACTTTGTGCGGTCTCACAGGAATAAGTTTCCCTGGCGAAGTCGACGGCAAAGACTTGAGCCGGGTGGTCCTAGGAAAAGAAAAGGACAGCCGGGAAGAGGTCCTGATTGGGAGCTACACATCCCACTGGGATTTCTTCCAGACTGGTACCTTGTGGCCCGAGTGGCGTGGAATCAAGACAAAAACTCACACCTACTGCAAGTGGCTCACCGGAGAGGAAGAGCTGTATGACAACATAGATGATCCTTTCCAGATGAACAACCTGGCTGTGGGGGAAGGAGCGGCGGAACTGCCCATCCTCAAACGCATGCGCAGCCGGCTGAAGGACTTCCTAGCTGAAGCCCACGACGACTTCCTGCCCGGCACCGCCTATGGTGACTGGTACGACGACCGCCGCAATCTTATCCGCACCGGAGTGGGCCATGTAAAAGGCTGAAACCAGTTTTTATAATATCCGCTAGTTATTTAAATCTTTGATCTTGAAAATTTCTGGATCGGAGCATTGGTTTATTTTGATATTCGATAAGGTCTGAATAAATCCCGCTCTTTTGCCGTCCTGCCTGGTATATTTTATGGTTCGACCATAAGGGAGAAAATCTTTGACAGAAACATACCAGATAATCTCATAGTTTCCATATTGAGGAAATGCACAGAACAATTCATAACAGTCCTCTCCATCGATCTTTTTGATCCCGTTTATCTCCATTTTTGCATCTGATTTCTCCAAGGAAAGGGGATCATCCGAAACGAATTCCGTTACGAGTATAAACTGCGCCTTTTGAAAATCGGGTCCTGCATCGCTGAGCTCGACACCCTTTTTAATGGTGTTTTTGTCTTTGTCTATGTAGTAATATTCGTTCCCATCCGAGCCGGAGATAAACGTGCTGATGCTCTCTTTTTTTGCATCTTCTTGAGAAGCTTCTATGTAAAAGTACTCAGGAAGCCCGCTGGCATATCCCCAGAGCTTCGCCTTCGACGTGATCGTTCCAAAGGTCGCTTCTTCGGATTCCGCGCCTCTCACTTCGGTATCATACTCCACTGAGGTTATCGTGCGAAATTTTGCCCAAACGATTTTTATGAGCTCTTGGGGATCTTGAATGGAGCCATCCGTTTTGACTGCTGAAAAATCTATCTTTTCTTCAGGTTTTTCCTTCTCCACTCGAGTCTGAATCCCTTTGGTTTCTCCTCGCTTGCCGATGGCAAAAAGATGACCGATGGTTCTCACAAACAGCATGTTTCCTGAAATGGCAGGCGATGCCAGACAGGATTCATAGAGCTTATTGCTAGCCAAGAGTTTATACTCCGGGCCGGCTTCCACGATATGGACATCTCCATACTCGTCAGCCAGGTACAGCTTACCGTCTGCGGCAACGGGTGAGGCCGTGAAGGCCCCTTGCATGCTTCCCACCCTTTGTTTGTATTTCTCTTCACCGGTCTTGGCATCATAACAAAGCAAGATGCCATTGATACGGCAAACATAAAAGTAGTCTCCATAGATAATAGGAGTAGGCATATAGGCTCCCTTTCGTTCATAAAACCATGAGATATGTTCATTGAAATCCTTCTCACCCGCAGGAGTTATATCCCCTGCGGCATCGAGTTTTATGGCGTATATGGGGCGCATTCTGCCGTGAGAGCTGGTGATATAAACATTATCAAAACCGATAACAGGAGTAGGCACTGGGATATCGCCTCCTCCTTTTAACCACCAGATTGGTTCACCGGTTAAAAAATCATAGCTTCCGATATGTTTATACCCGTTGACGATGATCTGAGTCCGGTCACCCCCTACGTATACGGTAGGAGAACTCCAAGTCGGGATTTCATCTCTGTCCGTTTTCCAAATGGTTTTGCCATTCTCGATATCCAATGCAGCGATAAACGAGTTTTTTTGGACATCGACCTGGATGATAACCGCTCCCTGGTGAATAACCGGAGAACTGCCAAACTCCCATTGGGCCTCCGGCATGGTGTACCAGCTTGAATCGAGCACACCAAAATCCCTCTTCCACAGAAGGTTGCCATCGAAGTCGTAACAATACAGGCCCTCGCTTCCAAAAAAGGCAACGACATGTTCTCCATCGGTCGCCGCTGTCGAGCTTGCATGAGAGGATTTGGGATGTCTTTTTATCTTGGGAACTCCCTTAAAAGCCTCTTTTTTCCAAATTTCTTTACCGGTATCCCGATCCAAACAGATGACTTCCCAAGTATGGGGATTTTCATTCTCTACGGAGACCACATCACCATAGAGCCCTACTTTTAAAGATGAATCATCGGCTACCTGATCGATGGCCGTGGTGATAAATACTCTATTTCCCCAGATTACCGGAGAAGAAAGTCCCAATCCTTGTGTTTTATAGGACCATTTTATATTTTTCCCGCTCTGTATATCCCATTCTAGAGGCAAGTTTTGATTTTCAGTCAATCCCGAAGCATTCATTCCTCTAAAAGAGGGCCAATTCTCCGAACCCGGTGGCACATCGTATTTAACGGCCATCTCTGTTTCTTCATTCTTTGCGCAGTATGTGCACAATAGGATCAAAACAATGGGCAATAGAATAAGCAACAAGAATCCACTTTTCGTTTTCATCCAGTATCCTCCTGGTTTTCCACTCACTGAAGTCATGAAGCAAGGGTATCACGACAAAAATAAAAAGGTCAACAATGGAAGGAGTCCATAACGTAAGTGGATAAGGCAGGGCTTATTTTGTCAATATTTCGACTTGATTGAACTATCTTTTCGAGTATAATACATTCTCTCGAGAGGGAAGACAGCAAAAAAGCCAATTTCCCTAAATAATGGCTAAGACGGAGGCGGATGTGAAAATTAGCCTTGTGCATCAGGGAAAAGACGGGAATTCCGTTACCTTCAAAGTCCAAAAACTTCCGGTGACCCTGGGCAGGGAGGCCGATAACGATATCGCCTTGAGCGACAAATCTGTATCCAGGCTGCATTCAGAGATCTTCCTGAAAGAGGATAAGCTTTTTATCAAAGACCTTGGCTCTCATAATGGAACATACGTCAACAATCAAAAAATCACATCATCTCCCCTATCAACCGATGATTTAATCCGTCTTGGTAAAACCTATGAACTGACTGTCAAGATAGGAGAGCAGAAAGCTGACATTGCCCGCGAAGAGTGGGACCTTTCCACCCAATTGATTTCTCCTGAAGAACTCGAGGCAGAGGCAAAAAGGGAGGGAGAAGGCGGACTGGGAGCTTCCACAGGTTCAGTTCTGGCTTTCTTCCAGAAGGCAGGCAAAATCCTGGAAGATGCCTTCAAATCGGAAGATATTGTTCGGGGCATTCTGGATCTCACTTTCCAAATCATCCCAGCTACAAGAGGATTTGTGCTCCTTGTCGATCCTGAGACCGGTGAGATGGTAGTGAAAGCTCAGAAGTTCAGGGAGAGCGAAGGCAAACAGCCACAAAGCGGATCACATTTGAGCACCACTATTCTCGATCATGCTATCAAACAGGGCAAAGCAGTCCTGACGCTCGATGCAGGGAGAGATGAGCGATTCGGCACTGCAGAGAGTGTCAGAAACCAAAGGATCAGGGGTGCTATTTGCGTTCCGTTGAAGGGACGAACAGAGATACTGGGCGCGATTTACGTGCACTCCGGGTTATCCTCGCACAAATTCTCGGTCAGCGATCTGAAACTCTTAACGGCTGTGGGTGCAGAGATGGGCGTTGCCGTGGAAAATGTCAGGCTTTACGAGGATAAAATCAAATCCGAAAGGCTTGCAGCGGTTGGTCAAGCTATTGCAGGTCTTGGTCACTGTATCAAGAATATTTTGAACGGGATGGAGGGAGGATCTTTTATACTGCAAAGAGGTCTGGACAAGGGAGCCGATGATTCGATTCGTGAGGGATGGGACATTCTCAAGCGAAACAGCTCAAGGCTCAAGGATCTTATGCTTGACATGCTTGCCTATTCCAAACCTCGAGAGCCTATCTATGCAGAAATCAACGGAAATAACATTCCGAAAGAGGTGGTCGAACTCCTCCGCGAAAAGGCCAAGTCAAAAGGGGTGAACCTTCAATTTACACCAGATGATCAACTGGGAAAGGTAATGCTCGATGGAAAAGCGATATACAGAGGATTACTGAATCTGATCACCAATGCCCTGGATGCTTGCCCTCCAGAGGGCGGAAGGGTGGAGGTTAAGACACTTCTTCTTCCTGATAGCGACCAGTTCCAGGTCGTCGTTCAGGATAACGGGCAAGGTATCAGTGAAGAGAATCTTGCAAAACTGGGGAGGGCGTTTTTTAGCACAAAGGGTGCGGAAGGAACGGGTCTTGGGCTTTCTGTAACATACAAAGTGATCGAAGAGCACAAAGGCCACATTCAGGTGGACTCTAAGGTCGGAACCGGCACGACATTTGCGGTGACGCTTCCCCTAAAAGGACCTCTTTCAAGCTAGCTTGAAAGTGAAAATTTTCTCCTGTATAATGGGAGCGCTAAAGGAGGCTGAATGTCTGAAACAAAGAGAATACTCATCATAGACGATGAGCCAGATGCAAGAGCATACCTGAAGGCTATTCTGGATGAAGAAGGCTATGAAACCATAACCGCTTCTAACGGTGAAGAGGGATTGAATAAGGTGCAAGAGAATCCCCCCCATTTAATTCTGCTGGACCTTATGATGCCGAAAAAAAGCGGAATCAAGTTCCTCAACGAGATAAAGATCGACGAACGACTCAAGGGAGTTCCGATCGTCGTTGTATCAGGAACCAGACAAGTGACTGGTGTCGATATGAAACATTACTTGGAGGAACAGCCTTTCAAAGAAAGAAAAAAGGAAGTTTTGGGAGTGGATCTCGATATTACTCCCGAGGCTTTTCTCGAGAAACCGGTTAATCCCACAGACCTATTGGCTACTGTCAAGAAGTTTACCTGACAAAAGTAGATCAAAGCCTCCACACACTGGGGATTTATTTATTTTTTTTTTCTCTTTTTAACCTTCGTTTTTCTTTCGGAGTATGCTGGGCTTTTTTCTGTTGTTCCCTCCTGCCTTTATCCTTTTTTCCCTTATCACCCATATCTGTTTCTCCTTGTTTGAAAATAACTTACGCCAGAATATAACACCGAATGTTTGTCATCAATCGGTATCATCCTATTTTGCAGATTTCACAAGCTACAATTTCCGAATATCATATTACTTTTTTTCGATCAACTCCAGAATAAATCTCTTTTTCAGCTTCATTCCGGCAGCACCGAGAATAACTCGTATCGCTTGAACATTTCCTCCCTGTTTTCCAATGATCTTGCCTACATCTTCAGGAGCAACCTTTAATTCAATGATGGAGCTCTGTTCCCCGTCTATTTGGGAAACCTGAACCTTATCCGAATTGTCCACTAATGCTTTGGCAATCAATTCAACCAGTTCTTTCACTGTGACCTCCTTTTATCCTCACACTTTATTTTATATTGAGCTCATGGACTATGATTATTTTTTCCCTTCAATGATAATATCATTTTACTTCCACTTTAGTCGTCTACCCTATGATACATTAAACCAGTTTTGCTTTCCTTTTTCAATTTCGGGAAACAAAACTATTGGATCGACGTCTTTCCAAAATGGTGTCGACAGATGTTGAAAACAAGACGGATCAAAAAAATTGAATAAAGAAAAAGGGCACTGCCTCAAGATTGAGAGAGTGCCCTTTTATTGCTCAGAGATAAAAAGCTAAATTACTGTGACTTTTTTTGCCGTGGGTCCCTTAGGTCCCTGCTCGATGTCAAAAGTTACTTTATCGCTTTCATTGAGAGACTTGAAACCGGTTGCATTGATCGCTGAATGATGGACAAATACATCTGGACCATCTTCCTGCTCAATGAAGCCATAGCCTTTTTCGCTATTGAACCATTTAACAGTTCCACTAATCATAGTGACATACTCCTTTTATAGAATTATCAATGTCCCAGACTGGAGGTTGCCACTTTAACAAGGGGATTTTCCTACAGAAAGAAACCGGCCCTCCATCACATGGAGAGCCTTCCTTGATTGGGTGTATTATAACATTTTTCTTATATAAAGTCAGTATAGAAAATTGATTTTTATCAGGATATCTAAGTTGTCAGATAAACGGCTTGAGATAAAACAAGGATATTGATAAGGTTTATTAAACTTGAATGATAGACTGTCGTGAACTACACGAGAAATGACCAGATCAAAGTGATCTTGGAGGAATACTCATGAAAGCGATTGTTTATAAAAAATATGGACTGCCGGACGTTCTTCAGATCAAAGAGGTTAAAAAACCTACCCCCAAGAATAATGAGGTACTGATAAAGATATATGCAACGACAGCACACGTAGGAGATACCAGAATTCGAGGTTTCAAGGTCCCTGGAAGGATCTTTGCGCGATTATTCTTAGGTCTTACAAAACCAAAGTGGGCAATACTCGGGATGGAACTCGCCGGGGAAATCGAAGCCATAGGCAAAGACGTGAAGCGATTCAAGAAGGGTGACCAAGTTTTTGCGTCCTGAGGTCTTAGTTTTGGTGCATATGCCGAATACAAATGCCTGCTTGATGATGGGGCGAATCCAAAAAAAGGATTGGTAGCAGTAAAGCCTGTCAATATAACCTTTGAGGAAGCCGCCGCTGTTCCTAATGGGGGATTGACTGCATTGTACACTCTGAGAAAGGCCAATATTCAGGAAGGACAAAAAGTTCTGATCTATGGTGCTTCAGGAAGTGTCGGGACCTTTGCAGTGCAGCTAGTCAAGCACTTTGGGCAGAAGTTACCGGGGTATGCAGTACAACGAATTTAGAATTGATCAAATCTTTGGGAGCCGATAAGGTAATTGATTACACTAAAGAGGATTTTACAAAAAGTGGTGAAACCTATGATATTATTTTCGACGCAGTAAGCAAGAGTTCGTTTTTACGTTGTAAAGGCTTGCTAACACAAAACGGTGTCTATTTTTCAGCTTTACCTGGGCTGACAATTCTTTTTCAAATGTTATGGATTTCAAAGATTGGCAGTAAAAAAGCAAAGTTTTCAGCCACGGGCCTTCTACCAGTTCAAGAGCGTCTAAAATTTCTCAAAGAGGTTAACGAGCTTATTGAGGCGGGAAAGATAAAAACGGTCATAGATAGACGCTATCTGTTGGAACAAATCGTCGAGGCTCACAGGTATGTCGAAAAATGACATAAAAAGGGAAATGTCGTCATAGCTGTGGAACATAATAACAAAACCTAACAAGGCGCTGCAGTGGACTGAAGGCAGGTCCGAATTATAATGTGATTACCTCCGATGCAATGTCAACACTTTGATGGATTCGTGAACCAAAGCCGTGGAAATTATCAGCAGAAAACAAAAAAATGTAATCGGACAGCTTGCCGGCCCAGCTTTCCTATTCTATAATGGCTCCTAAGCTCGAGCGATAGAAGGATGGCCACTCCATGACACGAAAGAAAGATCGTCTTTCTCTAGCCCGTTTGGGTCATTGTTTCAGCCGTTTCAATTTCCGCCGTGCCGACGAATGCGTCGCCGCCCTACGCTGGCTGAATCCCGTTGCAGGGGAATGCATCCTCGATGTTGGCTGCGGCGACGGCTATTACGACTGGCATATAAGCCGGCTGGGAGCGCGCGTCACCGGGATCGACGTCCACGAGAAGCGGCTGGCCTCCGCCCGCCGCCGCTACGGGGACGAGCGAACGGAGTTCCTCTACATGGACGCGGAACGGGCGGATTTCCCCGCTGGCTCTTTCGACAAAGCCTTGAGCCTTTGCGTCATGGAGCACCTGAGGAACGATGAGCTAGTCATGCGGAACGTCTCCCGGGCCATGAAGCCCGGCGGGTGTTTTGTGTTCTCCGCCGACAGCCTGTCGAATCCCGAGATCACATCGGGAGAGAGGGGGCGCCACCGGCGCCGCTACGCGGTGAAGACGTTATACACGGAAGACCTCGTGAGGGGGAAGCTCTCCCGCGCCGGCTTCGATATCGAAGAAACATGCTACGTCCTCTCTACCCCCATGGCCCTGAAGCTCGTCCGCCTTTCCTGGCAGCTCGACGACCTTCCGCCGGCGCTCATCCCCCTGCGGTTTCTGGGATATATAGTCCTGAACGCCGCATACAAAGCTATATCCGCTTTCCGAGGCGGGGCGCTGGAGTCAACGACGGCAGGGTTGACGCTGATCGTCCAGGCGAGGAAGCGAGCCGAGTGATAAACTGACCTGCCTCCCTCAAATCGATTCAGCACTTGAGTCTTATTTAGCTGGACGAAAGGAGAGGGAAATGGCTTTTTTGACGATTAAAGGAGGCTAAGCCATGGAATCAACATGGGAGAAAATATATGAAGGGGGAAAGTTACTAAAAGGAGAGCCCCATGATGAAATAGAAAATATCATAAAAATTTTCAGATCAAATAAAGCAAATCGCATATTGGATTTAGGCAGTGGCGGAGGTAGGCATCTTATTTATTTGGCAAGAAAGGGCTTTGATGTTTATGGATTGGATTCCTCACCAACGGGTTTGGCATATACGCTTAGCTGTTTAGCCGATGAAAATCTAGTCGCCCATTTGACACTAAGCGACATGAAAAAGCTACCATACGATGACCACTATTTTGATGCAATTATTAGTATTCAAGTGATTCATCATAATATGATTTCAGGTGCCATAAAAACAATAAACGAAATAACAAGAGTATTGGTAGGCAATGGTTTAATATGGATCACTATTCCGGTATCAAAAAACGAACCGAGCAAACGACAGAAAGAAGTGGAGCCCGGCACTTTTGTCCCTTTCGATGGACTGGAAAAGGGGCTACCGCATCATTATTTTTCTAAAGACGAAATTCCTGGTCTTTTTAACGAATACTCTATACTTGATTTGCATGTGGACAATACAAATCACTATTCTCTAATCGCGCAAAAGGTTTCCTCATGAGCTTAACAACGTCACCTCATTCTTATTCATAGCGAAGGCTTTCGACTGGGTTCCGGATGGCTGCACGAACCGCCTGCAGACCGACAGTAGCTAATATAGGCACAAGAACTACCATACCGCCAGCCACAAACACCCAAAAACTCAGAGGTGTCCTGTAGGGATAATCCGCCAAAATTTTATGCATAGTCAAAAATGCCGCCGGCCATGTAAGCACAACAGCTACTCCAGCTATCCACATGAATTCACCTGTTAAAAGACCCACAATCCGGACAATCGAAGCTCCTAAAACTTTGCGGACACCTATTTCCTTGGTCCTCCGTGTAGCGGCAATCATCGCCAAGGCGAAAACTCCTGCGCAGGCAATAAGTATCGCAAAAATACAGACTACAGTAACCATGAGACTCCAGCGTCTCTCCCCATCATACTGGCTGGCCACCTCGTCATCTAGGAACGAAAAAAGAAAGGGATAATCAGGAGCGGCGACTGAAAATTCCTTCTTGATGATATCGATTGCTCTGCCAGGGTTATCTCCCTCAAGCCGGATGAACACTCTCTTGAATCTCTCTCCTTCCAAGTTGAGCATTGCGGGTTGAATCGGCTGTAGAAGAGAATCGAAATGAAAATCACGGATGACACCGATTATCTTGCCAGGACCCCTAAATTTGATAAATTCGGAAAGGATTCTCTCAGTAGGTTTTTTTATATTAAATTTGTTGACGAACGCTTCGTTTACAATGACGCCATCAGTTTTATCCGAAGGATATTCTGCAGAAAACCATCGTCCCTCAACCATTTCTATGTCCAAGGTTTCAATGAAGTCATGGTCGACTCCATTGAACCGGACAATCACCGGGCTCTGTTCCCCCTCGGTCTTAGCAATCATGGCAGACCAGGAAGACATTCCACTGTAAGAACCACTCACTGATTTGATCTCAGGATATTGGAGGAGATTCGCTTTCAGCACAGGAAGGAATTGAGAGCTCTTCTGGAACTGAGATGTAAGTTGCTCGATGTCGAGGACAACGACCCGTTCAGGCCTGTATCCGAGATCTGCCCGCAGCAAATGTCGGTGTTGTCTGAAGAGGAATCCTGCTGTTATGACCAAGAAGATGGAAATGCCGAACTGGAAGAGAAGGAATACACGGTTGAAACTCTTTTTTCGACCGAGCAGAAATTTCCCCTTGAATAGGTCCACAGGCCGAACTCGCAAAAGAAACCAGCCTGGATAACTCCCAGCCAGTGCCCCCAGGAAGACAGCAAAGAAAATAAGGGCCAACACTGGAAAACCGGGACCCAGAAGATCTAGACGGACTGCCTTCCCAGCAAATTGATTAAAAACTGGGAGCACAATTTGAGCTATTAAAAATCCTACTACCAACGCAGCCAGGCTCATAACTATCCCTTCAAAGCGGAATTGATGAAATAATTGTTTCTTTCCTGCGCCCAGCAACTTTCGTATCCCGATCTCCTTTATTCGCTTGGCAGCCGCCACAGCGATGCTCAGATTCAAAAAGTTTAATCCAGCAACGATCAACACGAGAAAGGCTATACCCGCCAAGATAATGGAGTGGGAAGGGGAACTTCGTGGCTCAAGAATAGATGAAAATGAATAGGTCCGGGCTCCTTTGTGATAATCGGCAAAGGGAAAAAGATAATGGCTTCCTTTGCTTGCTCCTTTGTCGAGCTGCTTATCGATTGTGCTCTGGAACTTTGCCTCGAGTGCGTTCGGATCCGTATCTTTCCTTAGGCGGATGAAGCTGGCTGCATCCAGACCTGTGTTCCACTGATTAATCTCTAATCCTTTTACAAGAAGAATAGGCAGGAGCAGGTCGTATTTCAGGCTCGAGTTGGCAGGAATATCCTTTGTGATTCCAGTCACTCTGCAATCTGAGGTTTCATCCGCTATTTTTATAGAAATAATACGTCCCAATGGATCCGAAGTCCCAAAGAGAAGGCGTGCTGATTTTGCGCTCAAAACAACCGATAGAGGTTCGCTGAGGGCAGATGAGGAATTACCCTGAGCCAAAGGAAAGCTGAAAACATCAAAAAAAGAAGGATCGACACCGATCCCTTTTTGCCTGAAAATATTCTCGCCTGCTTTAACGATCAAATCGACTTTTGCCAATCGAGTTGCAGCTTCCACTTCTACGAAATCCGCTGCAAGAGTAGGTGCAACCGGTCCCTCGGTCTCCTTATAAACCTCAGAACCGCCATTATACGTGACCTTGGATTTGACTTCGTATATAGAGTCGATGTGTGTATGAAAACGGTCAAATGACAGTTCATCACGTATAAAATAGAAGACCAGAATACAGCATGCAAAGCCCACAGCCAACCCCACAATATTGACAAAAGCGGTCCCTTTTCGATGCCTGATGTGCCGTAATGTAAGCTTTAAATATTCCTTGATCATTATGAACCTCCAATGGATATTTGCACAAAAAAAAGGGATGGCAGACAGAAAAATGTGCTTCCAATACCAGGTTTTTGCTTCCCTCTCTCCACTCTCCCTTAGGATCCGTCTGTAAATCTCTTCAAAATCTCCGTAAGCTGTGTGCTTAAGTTGTATAGGTAGGATCTTGTAGAGGATCCATCGGCCCATACGCGGAGGCCTTGAATTCCTTAATTTTTTTTGAAGCATTCGATGCCTTCCCACATTCTCTCTTGGGCTTTTCTGGTTATAGCCAACGCCTGGAGCCCTTCCTTGGTGGCCAGGTAATATCTCTTACTTTTTCCACTCCTATCTGTTGTAGGATCTCCCAGATAAGATGTTAGAAAGCCTCTTTCTTCAAGCCTCTGGAGAGGAAAGTAAATGGCGCCGAGTGTCAAGGACGATCCCGTAGCTTTCACGATCTCATCGAAAATGGAAACGGGATAAGCCAAGTCACCAAGCCTGACGACCGCTAAGAGTAAAAATTCCTCTGACCTCGTGAGTATTCTTTTCATGTTTATCTCCAAACAATCGGTATGCAAAATTCATGCCTTAAATTTTAAGGAATGTCATTTTTCACATTTGAAAATGATAAAATATTTTTTCCCCGAGAATTCAGCGTCAGTTTTTATGGCCATATAAGGGGAGAGATTTTTTTTGTATTCATTTCGGACAAAATTATTGCTCTATTGTTCATTATTGATACAGTTCTGTTCGAAAATGTGCATTAAAAATATGCAAGTCATTTGAAAAAATCGAAAAGAACGGATAATATCATTGTCATCGTTCACGAGATCATGAAGCATGAGACAATGCAGGGAGGAAAAAATGAAACTGGCCGATAAAGTGGCGATAATAACCGGGGGTAACTCTGGGATAGGAAAAGCGACTGCCGAACTTTTTGCCAGGGAAGGGGCCAAGGTATGTATCACAGGCCGGAATGAAAAAAGATGTCAGGAAGTCGTGGCTGGGATAAATAAAACCGGCGGACAGGCCATCTTCGTTATGGCTGATGTCCGGTTTCCCAATGAATGCCGGAAAACGGTGGAGGCCACCCTCGAGGCATTCGGCAAGGTGGACATCCTGTTCAATAATGCCGGTGTCTATTTTCCGGACAATGCCGTCGACTGCCCGGAAGAGGCGTGGGATCTCACCATCGATATCAATCTCAAAGGAACTTTTCTGATGTCCAAGTTCGTCTTGCCTTCGATGATCGGGCAAGGGAGCGGCGTGATAATCAACAACGGTTCGGGATGGGGAATCGTGGGCGGGAATAAAGCGGTGTCTTACTGCGCTTCCAAAGGCGGTGTCGTTCTGTTGACCAAGGCCATGGCCATCGACCACGCACGCCAGGGTATCCGCGTAAACTGCCTCTGTCCCGGCGATGTGAGAACGCCCATGCTCGATGAGGATGCCAGAACGCATGGGCTGACCTGGGAAGACTATCACGCGCAGGCAATCGTCAAACGTCCGATGGGCCGGATGGGCACTTCCGAAGAGATCGCCAAGGCTGCCCTCTTTCTTGCATCGGATGATTCTTCCTTCATGACAGGATCCAATCTGATTGTCGATGGAGGAGGGACGGCAGATTAGCGCATCACGCAAGGAGCATGAAATGAGCAAAATTTATAACCTCCCTCAAATCATAGACGTATTGAAATCACTCCAACCCATCGAGGAGATCGAAGCAGGCTTTGTGGCCTATTCCGAAGGCAAAGCAGTGATCCCTCCAGTTGGGGAGATGGTATTCATAGAGCCTCCAGGCGATGTCCACATAAAATACGGCTATCTCTTAGATGATGATTACTACGTCATCAAAATCGCTTCCGGATTTTTCGAGAGTCCATCTTCGAGCAGGTATACCAGCGACGGGCTTATTCTGCTCTTCAAAAAAGGAACAGGCGAGCTGGCCTGCGCTCTTCTGGACGAGTGCCATCTCACCAATGTTCGCACAGCGGCCGCAGGCGCCGTGAGCGCCAAATATCTGGCACCGAAAAATATCGACTGTATCGGTATCCTGGGTGCAGGCACACAGGGCCGGATGCAGGTCGAATACCTGTCCCCTGTCATCGACTGCAAGGATATCATGGTGTGGGGCCTTAATCAGAATGAACTGGATGATTACACAAAGGACATGGAACCTTTGGGATACCGTATCCAGACGACCTTGAACACCGAAGATATTGCCGACAGCTGCAATCTTATCATCACCGCGACTCCTTCGAAATCTCCCTTATTGTTCGCCGATAAAGTCCGCAAAGGAACGCATATCACGGCGATGGGATCCGACACCCCGGAGAAAAATGAGTTGGATCCGAGAATTCTCCAAAAAGCGGATATCGTTGTGGCCGACAGTATCAGTCAGTGCCTTTTACGGGGCGAAATCCATCAGGCCCTCAAAGCCGGGGTATTGGAAAAAGAGCGAATCGTGGAACTGGGGAACGTGATCGCAAAACCTGAACTTCGCCGGATCTCCGAGGAACAGATCACCATCGCAGACCTGACCGGGGTGGCAGTCCAGGATATTCAGATCGCCAAGGCTGTTTTTCATGCCCTGCAACTCAAAGAAGCATAGTTGAAGCCGAAAGATACGCTCTTTTTATTTTGCCCTTTTGACCATATTTTGACTACATTTTTCCGGGAAATTCTCACCTTTTGTCAGAATGATTGCAGGATAGGATTGCTGCATTCTAAATGACATTTGCACAAAAATATGATAATTTCAACCGAGGCATTGTTAAATATCAGATCATGAAGAGACGGGAGTTCGTTAAAACTCTGGGGGGATGCGTAGCGGCCCTGGCCGCACCGGGATGCGCAAGGAAGAAGGACACACCTGAGCCCTCTCCCCCGAATATTATTCTCATAGTGACGGATGACCAGCGCCACGATGCCCTAGGCTGCGCGGGCAACTCGATCATTTACACGCCAGAAATGGACGATCTGGCGGCCAGCGGCATCCGGTTCGAACAGGCCTTCGTCACCACGCCCATCTGTGCCGCCAGCCGTGCATCGATCTTCACCGGCCTTTATGAGCGCGCACACGGCTATACCTTTACCAAACCTCCGCTTTCCTCCACACTCATGGACAGCAGCTATCCAGCCCTCTTGCGCCAATCTGGCTACCACACTGGCTTTGTGGGCAAGTTCGGTATCGAGGTGGAGGAAGGTGTTATCTCTACCATGTTCGACAGGTTTCACTCCACAGCCTACCCCTACTTCAAAGAGGTGGACGGCCAAAAGCGTCATTTGACCGATATCCACGGCGACCTGGCCATAGCTTTCCTTCGCGAGCGGCCAAACGACCGGCCTTTTTGCCTGTCGCTCAGTTTCTGGGCGCCTCATGCGGACGATGGCTCCATCCAGCAGTATTTCTGGCCTGATGCATGCGGAGAACTTTACCAGGATACGATCATACCGCCACCTCCCCTATCCGAACCGGAGTTCTTCGAAACCCTTCCCGATTTCCTAAAGGATTCCCTTACCCGGGTTCGTTGGTTCTGGCGCTTCGACACACCTGAGAAATATCAGGCGATGGTCAAAGGTTACTACCGTATGATAAGCGGTATCGACAGGGTCATCGGACAGTTGGGGGAAGAGCTTGTCCGTCAGGGCATTGACCAGGATACCGTCATCATGTTTATCAGCGACAACGGCTACTTCCTGGGAGAGAGGGGATTTGCCGGCAAGTGGCTGATGCACGAGCCATCCATCCGCATTCCCCTGATCATCTATGACCCAAGGCTTCCGCGGGCGCTTGCGGGACGCGTCATCACCGAACCCGTTCTCAATCTGGACCTGGCTCCAACCTTGTTGGACCTGGCCAAGCATCCTATTCCTGAAGAGATGCAGGGGTGTAGTTTCGCGCCCTTAATGAGAGGCCAAAACCAGCCCTCCCGAACCGAGGTCTTTTGTGAGCATCTCTGGGACCATCCCCAGATCCCCCAAACAGAGGCTCTCCGCACCGGCGGATGGAAATACATCCGTTACCTGAAGCATCCCGAGTACGAGGAGCTTTACAACCTGACTGACGATCCCAATGAGAGCCGAAATCTCGCCTCTGATCCGGCACAGTCCTTTCGATTGAAGAGTCTGCGCCAAAGGTGCACGGAGCTGGCTGAATCAGCCCGCCATCGCGGAGGAGAAAAATGAATCAAGCAGGCATCCGCAGCACACCATCGAGGCAAAGGAAGCCCAGAAGGAACGCGCTGCATTACGGCATAATTGTTTTGATTGCTGTGGTGCTCATAGGCTGCAACCAAAACGGAGGGCTTCGTGTGACCGATCTCCGAACGCAATACATGGTGAATCCTCTAGGAATCGGCACAGCCGAGCCCCAGTTGAGCTGGACCCTTCAGTCTGATGCCCGCAATTGTACCCAAATCGCTTACCGGATTCTTGTTGCGGAGAGCGAAAAACTTCTGGCCAAAGAGCTGGGCAGCTTGTGGGATAGCGGCAGGGTGGAATCGAACAAAACCCTCAACATTCCTTATGGCGGAATCCCGCTGGGCTCGGGACAGAAGTGTTTCTGGAAGGTCCGCATCTGGGACGGAACCGGACAAGCTTCGGACTGGAGCGCCCCATCATTCTGGGAAACCGCGCTTCTCAGTTCCGACGACTGGAAGGCCCATTGGATATGCGATGGCAAACCCACACCTGAAGAGGATGCCGATTTTTACAGAGAAGATCCTGCCCCCCTTTTCCGCAAGGACTTTGTCCTGGACCAGAGGCCCGTAAAGGCTAGGCTCTACATCTCAGGTTTGGGATACTATGAGGCCCGCCTAAACGGCCTCCGGGTGGGCAACCGGGTTCTAGACCCGGGATGGACGGACTACGCCGACCGGATCCTCTACAGCACCTATGACGTGACTACCCTGCTCCGAAAAGGCGCAAACTGCCTTGGAGCGGTATTGGGAAACGGATGGTACAACCCTCTGCCACTGCGCATGTGGGGAAGACTCAATCTGCGCGAGCATTTGGCTGTGGGCCGCCCTTGCTTGATCGCTCAATTGGAGATCCTTTTTGCAGACGGCAGCTCCCTCACGGTTGCCTCCGACAAGTCCTGGAAAGTGCACGAAGGTCCCCTCCTTCGAAACAACATATACCTCGGAGAGGTGTATGATGCCTGCCGTGAGATCCCCGGCTGGGACACTGCGAGTTTTGACGATTCGGCCTGGAGCCAAGCGGTGTCCGCTCCTGAGCCGGGAGGCCGCCTGGAAGCTCAGTCACAGCCGCCCATAAGAGTCGCAGAGGAGATCCGCCCCGTCGGTATTTCAGAGCCCCTTCCAGGTTTTTTTATCGTTGACTTCGGCGAGAATTTCGCCGGCTGGGCCAGGGTGAGGGTGAGGGCACCGCGGGGGACCAAGATACGGCTGCGCTACGGAGAACTCCTCTACCCCGATGGGACCCTTAACCCGATGACCAGTGTGTGCGGGCAGATCAAGGGGCTGCGCCACGACGGCAGTCCTATCGGGGGGCCAGGAGCCCCAGAAGTCGCGGTCCAGCAGGACATCTATATCTGTAAAGGAGAACGGAAAGAAGTTTTTGTCCCAACATTCACTTTCCATGCCTTCCGGTATGTAGAAGTCACAGGCTTCCCGGGCCTGCCTGGACCAGAGGCCGTTACAGGCCTCCGGCTGCATGCAGATGTGGAAACGGTGGGGAGCTTTGCCTGCTCCGATCCCCTCTTCAACAGCATCCAGGATATGACACAGCGGACATTTCTCAGCAATCTTTTCAGCGTTCAGTCGGACTGTCCCCACCGAGAACGTTTCGGCTATGGCGGCGACATCGCCGCGACTTGCGAGGCCTTCATGATGAATTTTGACATGGCCGCCTTTTATGCCAAAGCGGTCCAGGACTGGCAGGAAGCGGCCTTGGCCGATGGGATGCTGACAGATACAGCTCCCTATGTTGGAATCCAGTACTGCGGTGTGGCCTGGGCCATGGTTCATCCCCTGTTGCAAGCTCAGCTTTTCCGCTTTTACGGCAGCAGGCGGCTTATTGAGGAGCAGTACCCCACTTCCCGCCGCTGGCTTGATCTTGTCAATTTACAATACCCTGATCACATCGTGACTGAAGGCCTGAGCGATCATGAGGGGCTGGAGCCAGCGCCCGCACCGTCGATGGTGACACCTCTGTATGCTGAATCGGCACGTATCCTCAGCCGGTTGGCCGATATTCTTGAACTAAAGGAGGATGTGACCAGATATCAAAAGCTCTTTCTGGATATCCAGCAAACATATTTGGACCGTTTCCTTGAGCCTGGGACCGGCCAGGCGCATCCTCACACTCAGGCGGGCCAGGCAATGGCCCTGGGTTTAGACCTTCTTCCGCCGGAAGAGCGAGAAAGAGCGCTTCATGTTTTGATCAACAAAATCCAGGAAGAGCATGATGGCCATCTTTCCACCGGGATTTTTGGGACCCGGTATCTTTTGGAGGTCCTCTCCAGGACAGGAAATGCCGACCTTGCCGCCTCAATGGTGAGGAAGACAACATTCCCTGGCTGGGGCTATATGCTGGAAAGAGGGGCTACCACACTCTGGGAGTACTGGGAATTCAGCGACAATACATTTTCTCACAACCACCCAATGTTCGGATCGATAAGCGCCTGGTTCTTCCAATGGTTAGCTGGGATCCAGCCCCACCCCCAGGCGGAAGGATTCGACAGGTGCAGCATCCGGCCACAGCCGGTGGCGGGGATAACTTGGGTCGAAGCCGAATACAAGTCAGCAAGGGGACCGATCCGCGTATCCTGGAAGCGGGACGATACTGAGTTTGAGCTGAAGATCACCATCCCTCCCAACACACGAGCCAATGTCTTCATACCCACTTCCAATGCCGAAAGCATCAGGGAAAAAGGAAAGCATCAAACGGCCCTTCTTGGGAAATGGGTCTGGAAATCAGGCGAAGCCTATGCCGTCTGCGAAATCGGATCTGGAACATATACTTTTAGCTCCATATACAATTAGGGCGGAGTTCAGAATGGTTATGATGGCTAGTAATAATAAAGTATGCCCCAGCGGATTCGAACCCATGGGGCCTTCTGATTCGTAGTCAGACGCTCTGCTTGATGAATATATCGTGTAACTATATGATATTAAATAGATTACATAGATTTCGATTTTGGTCAATTTATGTAATATGACGACTTTATGACGAGGAAAATTACTCCCAATTGTCCATTCTGATCTGTTTAATTATCTCAACCCAGCCAGCCTCTTCCTGGCATCTTCCACTTCAGCTATCCCAGGATCAGCGTCCTTCCTATTCCTTCTCATCCACCGGGAGGTTCATCTTGCGCAGCAGGTCCTGGAAGCGCGGGTCGTCGCGCAAGGGCGCGAGCTCCATATATGCATCGAGATAGGGCATGTGCGGACTGCGCTCCTCCAAACATTTTTCAAGCCATTCGAAGGCTTGGTCATTTTCCCCGGCTATTGTATACAGCATCGCAGGGTCAATAGAGGACACATAGTTCTTGCGAGCGCGCGCTGCCAGTAGATCCGCCGCGCTCCTCATGGCACCCCGATAGCCCGATTGCGCATACCCCTGCGTCAAGGCCTCTTCGACCTCACGGTCCCCGATGGAGGAGTAGCTCGCTTTCATTTCTGCCAGAGACTCTTCATACATGGCCTTACGCAAGAGCAATACTGAGAGCATCTGGTGCAGCATCGGATGCTGTGGAGATGTTCTGAGCAGCTTGCGCACCTGTACGATGGCCTCATCATCCCGGCCTGCCGACTGCAAAATAAATGCATAATGGAGCTGGACCACCTCGTTGAGCGGGTCTAATTGCAGGGCTCGCTCCATCTGCGCCATCGCTTCCTCTGGGCGTTTCATGACCCAAAGGAAATGCGAGTAAACTGAGTCCCCATGGTTGGGATTGAGCTCGATGGCCCTTTTCCACTCTGCTTCGGCGCCAGCCCAGTCCCATTCATAAAGGAAGTTAACCCAAGCCAACAACGAGTGCCCCTCCGCGAGTGTGCTATCCAACTCCAAGGCCTTCAGAACGGCCGTCTTTGCCTTCGGACCCGCCTCGCGCGGCGCCGTGTACCCCAACTGGTTGCGAAACAGCCAGGTAGTGGCCACAGCCAAATGGGCGGCGGCGTAATTCGGGTCTTTCTTCAACGCCAGCTCGTAGTACTCGAGCGCAATGTCGAAAGCCTGTGGCGTGAGTGGGCTC
>CAZIDF010000045.1:0-10238 GCA_964538085.1 uncultured Eubacteriales bacterium
AATTTCGTTTTTGTGCTTGTGACAAATCTCTCGTAATTTTTCCCGATTTCCACCAACTGACATCCTAGAAAGAGAGTATCACACCGAAACCGGCGAGGTCAATGACTCAAAAAGCGGGATAAATTCCCTCAAATCTTCAAACCACCAAGTTTTAGCTAGACTCCGTCCTCGAATCGACAAAAAGCAGCCACAGAGGCCCTCAGAAATATTCTCCTTTCTCCTCGGCTGCCATCAGGAGCTCCTGTTGGACATGATGAGGCGGCGGTGGCCGTTCGGCCTCAAATGTCAGCTCGAGATGATGGATGATCCTGTCGATTGTCTTCGGCTCCTCTATAAAAGAGATAATCGACATCCGGCCTCCACATGTAGGGCAAAGTAGTGACACGATGGACAGAATCCGCGTGTCTTGCAGAAAAACATCAACAGGCGCTCTTCCCCACAGTCGGGACACCTGATGCGGGCAAAGCCACACATCGGATTGCCGCAGTCCAGATACTTCTCGACAACATCCTTGATGACTGGCCGAAGGAAGCCGTAATCCTTCTCGAAACGATCTTCATATTCTCGAAGGAACCGCTCGACTGCCATGGCAGGGGAGTTTATTCATGAAATGAGCCAAAGAGCAGAAAATAGCCTTAAACACCCGATACTCCTGGCATGCTTCAGTGAAAAGTCAGGCTATTTTTGTAATGACGTAATTAGATGTTGACGAAAGAAAGTATATTTTGACAACCACAGATGTCGGGAAAATATCTTTCCCCATATGAGTTCCTTGACTCTCATCTTGGATTGATATGTTAATACAAATAAAAACTAAAGAGAGAACAATAAAACCAGAAGAGGCATTACTTGAGTTTCTTAGAGAGGAAACAAGACCGAAAATCTCAAAGGAATTGAGAGGAAGAGCTGAGCTGGAAAGATTTATCCTTCCCGGGAGTAATATCCACAAATTTTATTTCACACCTCCACAAGAGCCAGAGATCCTGGAAGACTTACTTATGACGACCTCTGCCATTTGGAGAATAACATAATGGCTGTGTCTGAGAAGCTTAGCTCCGATCATTATAAGTTTCCTCGATTTCGGTTATTTTCAGTAGCGTTCCGCCTTCATTTAAAAAGAGCTTAAAAGTGGTACATTTGTCAGTTGATTTTCTCTGAAAGGAACAAAGTGGGCGGTTGGCTCTTATACCTTAATTTCAGCAATTTTCAGCATTTTTTGTCACACATGTGGCACATGGGGATAAGTATATTTCAAAAACAGAGCGTCTGACTACGAATCAGAAGGCCACAAGTTCGAATCCCTGCTTCCCAGCCACTCGAATGATTTGCTCAACGCCAGGGAACAAAGCAAAATTTTAGTCCCACTTACATCATCATTGTTATGAAAATGTTGGCGATTATAGGCAATTTTCGTCACAAAACATCACCGATTTGGTGCGCATGGATTGGATGGTAGCTCGTCGGGCTCATAAGCCGGAGGTCGCTGGTTCAAATCCAGCCCCCGCTACCAATCCCATCTTTACCAATTAACGGATCTGAATTCCAAGGACAGTTCCATTGGCATGTTTTGGATAAAGGGATGAATCATGTATATATAAAGCCAAGGAAGCCAAGGTTGAATGGAAAAGTTGAACGAAGCTATAGAATAGATGAAGAAGAATTTTACAGAATGTTGAATGGTGTTGTGATTTATGATACAAACTTGTTTAATGAGAAGCTGATAGAGTGGGAAGATTTTTACAACTTTAGTAGACCTCATGCAGAGCCTTAGGTGGCAAAACACCATATGAAAGATTTAGAGAGAAAGTACATCTTCGTGTCTAAACGATCTTGTTCAGTCCCACACTTCATTGACGGTCATCATTTTTGATGATAAATTAATTGCAAGTCTTTTATCTTAAGACACAAGACTCAGGAGGAGGGACACATGTATCAGCCAGATATCAAAGGTCGCCGTTTCTTTCGGATATCAATTTTTGTGCTGCTAGGATTGTTGATACTACCAGCCATAAGTGACGCACAGGCAAAAAATATTGAGCAAGACCATGTGAGATTTTACCGCAGCGGCGCTGTATTAAATGTCAGTGAAGTGTTAGCCTTCAATTCTTTTGGAAAAGGATCGTCTATAAAAGAAGTCACAGTCAGATACAATATGATTCGTTCTGACTTAGAGGCAGATTGGATCTACAACGGACAGGTTATAGGCCATTCTCTGGTGCCGAAAGGGTTAAAGAAGTCCATTCGCTTCACGTACAACCAACCTCTCCCTGGAACTGTTGCCGTGAGGTTCACAGGAGCAGAGGGACAGGTACAAGTTACCAACGTCAGTGCTATGGTGATTGAGAGAGGAGAAGGGGAAGTTCTTATAGAAGAGAGCGAGGTTGATAAACAGCAGAAATATGATCTCCTCTCTAAATTGATAAAAATCAGCCTCGCAACTAAACGCAAGGATTTTAAACTCGCTTATGAGATAAAAGATCATCTTATTCGCAGGATAATTGAGAAGAATCTGATAGATGAAAAAACGATTCAATCGAATATTTCAGAGAATAGTACGATAAAAATCCTTGCTGATAAGAGTGATGTCACTCTATCCGGTCAGATAAAAAGTCAACAGGATGAAGAAATAATCATTAAAAACTTAAAAGAAGCAGCTCAGGAAGTAGCAGATGTGAAGCATGTCAAAACAGAAATTCATGTTATTGTCCTTCCTGTGTATACGCTAATGCCTTTTGTGCCGAATGTCATCGGTATGGACGTGAGTGAAGCTGAAGAAATTATTTCGAAGCATGGTTTTGTTAATAAAGTGGCATCACACACTTCTTATAAAAGGGAGTATCAAGGACAAGAGGGTAGGGTAGTAAGTCAGTCACCAGAGGCAGGAAAACAATCTCCTAAAGGATCAGAGGTCATCATTACAGTTTATATCCACCCTCCAGTTCCAAATGTGATCGGTAAATCCCAGCAAAAGGCTGAGGAGATTATTAAAAAGACCGGTTATCTGCCCGAGGTTGAATACTTTACAGGTTTTTTGGAAAAGTATCAGGGTCAGGAAGGCAAGGTGGTGGTATCACAGAGGCCAGCAGCTGGATCAGAAAGATATCAAGGTTCAAGTATTACCATTACGGTTTATCACCCTTCCATCCCCGGGGTTGTCGGCCTCTCTCAGCAAAAGGCTGAATACGATATTGAAAAAAGAGGTTTTCTGCCTAAAGTGCAAATCTATTCAACTTATAATAAAGAGTATCAAGGTCAGGAAGACAAGGTGGTACTCCAGTCACCTGAAGCCGGAACACAAGCACCTCATGGTTCAGAGGTCATCATTACGGTTTATAGCCCCCCTTCAATTCCAAATGTGATCGGCAAATCCCAGATAGAGGCTGAGGAGATTATTAATGAGACCGGATATCTGCCCGAGGTGAAATACTTTTCATCTTATTTGGAGAAGTATCAAGGACAGGAAGGAAAGGTGGTATTGCAGAGACCCGAGGCTGATAGAGAAGACTATCAAGGCACAAGTATTACTATTACAGTTTATAACCCTCCGACTTTGGTCCCGAGTGTTGTAGGCAAAACCCAGATAGAGGCTGAAGAGATTGTTGAAGAGAGTGGTTATCTGCCCAGAGTGGAATTCGAGACATCTTATAATAAGGAGTATCAAGGTCAGGAAGACAAGGTGGTATTCCAGTCACCTGAAGCCGGAACAAACGTACCTCATGGTTCTGAGGTTACAATCACCGTTTATTCTTATAGTCCAACTGCGGATTTAGAGATAGAGAGTATCAGTTACCAATATCCATTGGTCGAAGGAGAAAAGCAATCTTTCTCCATGGTGGTGAGAAATTCTGGGGATGCGTCTCCGGAAAAGGTCATTCCTGATGTCATGCCAATATCCATAAGGGTCGGACTCTGGTACAAAAGACCAGGAGACAGTGACTGGAAGCAGTTCCAATTTCCCCATACAGGAATGATAGATATAGAACCGGGAAAGACCCAGACCTATTCTTTTCAAAAAGATGCCAGTAGCTCTTTACCATCAGGCGATTACCTGATTCGTGGTATCGTCGATGAACACGCCCAGCTTAATGATAAAGATGTCCAGAATAATAGAATGGAAAAAGAAATCTCAATTGAACCTTCACCTATCTTGCTGAAGAGTTTCCCTGAACGGGCTGCTTGGGGGCAGAAAATCCTGCTGGAAATTGAAACAGGAAAAGACCTTAAGGATCCAGAACATCCCGTTTCCTTAAGTCTTAAGTTCAATGAAATGGAAGGGGCTATTGATAATATAGGAAAAAAGAATTGGAGGGAATATACCCTGTCAGTAGTTGTGCCTGAAGGAGCAACCACTGGTCCGATTTCAGTCTCCGGCTATGGTGTAACCGGACGGAGTAAAGATAATATTATCATCTTCGGCCCTCCTGCAATCACTAAGATTTCTCCTCAAGCGGCACCGGTTAAAAGTACAATAACTATCGAGGGAACCTATTTTGCCAATTTTTCGGTAGAAGAACGTACAACAGTGGCTTTTACAACTGATAGATCAGAAAGTGGTGAAAAACTGGTGGATGTGACTTGGATCAGTGAAAATGAGATCCGGGTAAAAGTCCCGGATGAAGCCATGAGCGGTCCTCTGAGTGTAAAAACTATTGTTGGAAGCATACAATTTAGCACAACCAGTGAAACATCTTTCCAAGTTCTTCCAAGGATTACCGGTTTCAGTCCTAAATCTGGTTATGCAGGAATGCAGGCTTTGATCAGCGGGACAAGTATTGACTTAGAAAGAAATCCTCGAGTTAAATTCAATGGTGTTGAGACAGAAATAAAAAAAATCTCTGGCAACACTTTGGAGGTTGTTGTTCCTGAGGGTGCATCTACAGGTAAGATTGAGATACGCACCGATGAAGGGATTGCTTTGAGCGAAGAAGATTTTAGAGTGATCATCGGTCCTACTATAAACTCCATTTCTCCTCAACTAGGTCCGAAGGGAACCATTGTTACTATTAAAGGGGAAGATTTGGATGTAATCACAGGTGCTAGTCTTATTTATTTTCCTTCTGGTGGAGGAAGTGGATCAATGCCGATAGAAATTGTAGGTACTCCAACCAGAGAACAAGCTCAATTGCATATCCCCATTACCATTGAAAACTGGGGCGAGATTTCCGTCAATTTCCATAATCGCTATTCAAATAGAGTCAGATTTGGAAACACTTCTATATATGATGCAGATTTAGGAATAGAAAGTATTCAGCCTCAGTTTCCGTTAGTCGAGGGAAAGAAACAGACTATTGACCTTATCGTGAGGAATTATGGTGATGCATCCCCAGAAATGATTAGGCCTAATATTCCTGAGGTTAATATAAGGCTTGGTCTCATGTATAAAAGACAAGGAGATACAGAGTGGATGATATTCAAAAATATTCGTAGGGGCCTGATTGAAATAGAACCGGACAAATCACGCACTTTTTCTTTTTCCTTAGATGGCAGCAACTCTTTGCCAGGAGGGGATTATATCATTCGAGCTTTTGTTGACGATTGGGAGCAATACAGAGATAGTAACTTTCAGAATAATATGCTGGAGAAGAGAATAACCATCGAATTTGATCAATAAGGTTAAGAATTTTCACCTCAACGTCTGAGAAGGGACGGTCTAAAGCAATTCGCATATTTCAATGAAATTCGCTTAAATTTTGACTCCAAAATTGCCCTTAAATGAGAATTCTACAGGTCTGAAATCGCGTTTAAGGATTCAGCAAAGATATCCAAGAGCCGATATTTTTGGGTCAGGTCAGGGGTGCGCTTCACTTGCTTCGGCAAGAATATAGCAAATGATGGGTCATGACGCCAAGGATGGAAGATGACGACAAACTTGAAAGGCTTGTAACTCATTGATTTTAAACAAAGTGGGCGGTTAGCTCAGTTGGGAGAGCGCTGCGTTCGCAAGTCTATGATTCATGAGATTCTTAAGTCATTTATATTGCCAAAAATATCAATATTATCAGCGACTTATCTTTAATCCTCCTTTCAATCCTAATACCTTAATTTCAGCAATTTTCAGCATTTTTTGTCACACCAGTGGCACATGGGGAAGAGTCTATAAGGACACATGACTCTGGATCATGGAATCGGGGTTCGAATCCCTGCTTCCAAGCCACTCTGATTTCTCCGTATTTCCCTGGAAATTTCCATTTTTGTCTTTCAACCGTGTTACCATAGCTTCAGCGGTAATTAACAGAATTTGTCACGTATTGTCACTTGGGATGAAATATTTTTAAAAAAGAGCAACGGACTCCAGATCCGATGTCTGCGATTCTCCTAATGAGTCTCATTCCTGGATTTTCTCACGGACAGTACACCGCCGCTTTGTATTAGGAGGAAGCTTTACCCAATTTGAATGTGACATTTCGCCATAGGTTTGGCTGCGTGAGGCATCTTTTAGATCTTTGGTTATATGCACACATGGAGGAAAACGGGAAGATTAAGTGGAGATGGGATGTTTTTTTGATTTTTTGTGCCAGTAGAGGAAGGCCGGGATTCCAGCTATAAGAATGAGCAGTCCCACACCTGATTTCAGCGGCTGCGCTATGACTGTATTGACGAATACGGCCAGATTGATAAGCACGAACAGAAGGGGAAGAACAGGGTATCCCCAAGCCTTATAAGGCCGAGTGACGTCGGGGGCCTTCCAGCGGAGAACCATGACTGCTAGGCCAGTGGCGGCGAAAAATATCACCAATGCAAACACCACGTACTCGAAGAGCGCTTGATAAGTGCCTGTAAAGCAGAGGATGGAAGCCCAGACGGCCTGCCAAATGATGGCTTTGGTGGGCACTTTGAAGCGGGGATGAACATAAGCCATGCTCTTGAAAAAGGCTTTATCCTCAGCCATGGCGAAGAATACCCTCGGACCGTAAATGATGGTAGCGCTCAGGCAGCCAAAGATGGAAATCATGATCGTGCCGGATATGATCAGAGTGGCAGTGGAACCGAAAAGTTGGGTCGAGGCGAGTTCTCCGATGCGAGCCACTCCTTTCATCTTGTCAACTGGTAAGGCGAGAACATACACGAGATTCATCAGCATGTAGATAAGAGTCACGGATAGAGTCCCCAGGATCAGGCCTAGAGGGATATTCCGCTCCGGATTTTTGACCTCCTCTGCGGTGCAGTTGACTCCATACCAACCGTCATAGGTCCACATGACAGCGATAAGGGCCAATCCAAAGAGTCTGAAATCGAAGACTCCTCCTGATGGGAATAATTCTACGGGATGGCCGATCCCTGATTTTTTCCCTATGGCCAATCCGAAGATGACCAATCCCGCGACAGCGCCGATCCTCAGGAAGGTAAATACATTTTGGACTGTGATGCCGCTTTTTATCCCGAAATAGTTGACCGCTGAAAGGAGCACGATGGAAAAAACGGCAACCAGTTGTCCTGCAGACAATGAATAGGTGGAGCCCAAAAAATCGAGCTGCAAGAGGTATGTTTGGGTCGAAAGCTGGGGCACGAAGTACCCGAAATACTCGGCAAAACCGACGGCCAAGGTGGCTATCCCTCCACACTCGATGACCCAGAAGAATCCCCATCCGTACAAAAATCCAGCCCAAGTGCCATAGGCTTTTCTCAGATAGATATATTGACCTCCGGATTGGGGATACATGGCCCCTAATTCTGCAAAGGATAATGCTCCGCTCAAAGCGATAAAGCCGCCGAGCAGCCATACGAGAAGGATGAGACCGGGTGAGGGAAGATACTCGGCTATGAAGCCGGTCGTCATGAATATTCCCGACCCCACGATAGACCCGATAACCAGGAAGGTGGAATCGAGGAGGTTCATCTTCCGAAGAAGATGCGGTTTGCTGTTTTTCTCTTGTTCTACGCTTGTCTGTCCCATGGACGAATTTCTCTTCGCACCATTCTACCTGTTTCCCAGGTCGTTATACAATGGTTTTAATCAGGGTCGCGAGATCCCCCTCCGGAATCGTTGCGCATTTTCTTCCTTCTCTCCCTTGAACTGGAGTGGCCTTAAGCAAGGAATTCACCAGCGCTTCGATCACAGCTTCCTTTGCGGCCTGAACTATTTCCTCTCTGTGTGAATCCTTTATCATTTGAAAATCATAAATTAAAGGCCCCTCTCCTCCCATGGTCATCGAATTGGCTGTGGTGAAGAAGATGCATGTGATGTCATCTGAGGGATTTTCAGGAAAAAAAATAGAGGAGAGCTTAAACATTAAACTTTTAACGATCGCCCTTATTTGAAAGGGAACCAGCGGCATATCCACACCCACCACGAGCGTAAACGATCCTCCACTAGGTTCTAGTGGATTGCAATGATTCGAAGCGATAAGAACACCGCACGTGAAATTCCGGCCGTCCAGTTCGATCACCCTGGATGCTGTCCCGATTCCCCCCTTGTATCCGTAGGCCCTCAATCCGAATCCTATCCCTGCCGATCCCTGTTCGACAGGTCCCTGTGATGCTTTATAGAATGTATCCAGGATATCCTTCTCATCCAGATGGCTCACCGTTATATCGTTCAGGAAAGAATCGTCGATACCGACAATAAGAGGGGGCCAAATTTCCACCCTGTCAAGTGAAAAGCCGTAGGAGAGAACCGCGTTGTAAGCCACACCGACATTGAAGGGGTTTGTAAGTACGATCGGAGAATTCAGGTAACAGAAATCGTCAACTACCTCATATCCCGTCGATTCATTTTTTCCTCGGAGATTGAAGCACTCCATGAATAGCCTCAACTCCTTTTCCATCGGGTAGGGGAGGATGGCGGTCAATCCAGTCCGAATGCTGGCTTTGTCTCCAGTCGAATTCAAAATGTCCTGGCTAACCGTGAGATGTGCGACCTTGATTCCCTCGAGGTCGGTGATGGCATTTTTTTCCCTATTCATGGATTCTGTCTCCTATTCTGCCGTATTTTTTCATGATCTCCTGGACTTGATCAAGAGGAATGCCAAAAGCCGTATTCCCGTCGCGTCCGATCATTGTCTCTGCTGAGGTCAGGGCATTCAATATAGCTTCTTGGGTCGCTTCGACAGTTGCCTGGTATATGGGGCCCAAGGCAAAATCATCGCAGGCCCGAATAGGAGAAAAAGGACGGGATTCGCACATGTCAATTTTATTGCCGGTGGAAAACGCGAGAATGATATCACCGCTTTCTGTGTTGGAGTAGGAGCCGGTTTGCGCTAAACCCATCCCCACTCGTTTGGCGAGCTTTTTAAGCTGGTAGGGGAGAAGCGGGGCATCGGTGGCGGCCACCAGAATGATGGATTTTGTCTTTTCGGTTCTGTAACTGTATCCTTTAATCTCTTTCCCCACAGGAACGCCGTCCATCCGCAGATGATCCCTGCTTCCGGTATTGGCCATCACGAGGACGCCCACACAAAAATCACCCAGGACCTTGCGGGAAGAAGTTCCGATGCCTCCCTTAAATCCAAAAGAGGTCATTCCCGTGCCTCCGCCTACAGCTCCTTCCTCGACCGGGCCGCTTTTGGCTTGCCGGATGGCTTCGAAAACATCTTCCTCGGAGATCTGCCGGCTCATTGTGTCGCTCAGGAAGTCGTCAAAACATTCCGCAACGACAGGAGAAACCAGAGGAGCCGCATTTCCCATCCGGGGATTAAGCTCCGTGAGATATTTGAGGGCCGCGCTGTAGACAATACCTACATTGTAAGTCCCGGTGAGGAAAACAGGAGTTTTGAGTCTTCCTGTTTTTGCCAAGCTTGAAATCCCTGTCATTTCTCCCCATCCGTTCAGGTTGAAAAAGGCAGCAAATAGATTTTCCTCACAGATGCTTTCCTCGTGGGGAAGGATAACGGTGACACCTGTCCTCACAGCCTTTGGGCCCTTGCCATTGATGATCGTTGTGTGCCCGACCTTCACTCCCTGGATGTCAGTTATGGCATTGGCAGGACCGGGATCCAAGTTCCCGATCTTTATCCCTAAATCGCGCAGCCTGCATCTGCGGTTGTCGGCGGATAGACCGGCCTCCTGGCTTTTGTTTTTAGCTCCGGAGAGAAGAGACTCTCCTGATAGCAGGGGAACACCGATCAATGTGCTTTTGACGAAATCGCGTCTTTTCATGGTAGAACTCCTTGTGGAAACCTTCCCGAAACCGGGCGATCGATAAAGATCGCTTCATGTCGTCTACATTGGGCATAATATTAGAAATTCATATTTGAGGAAAATTATAGTCTATTCCTCACGAAGAAGATAGGACACAAAAC
>CAZIDF010000045.1:10338-22457 GCA_964538085.1 uncultured Eubacteriales bacterium
CAAAACCGTTCCTAAAAACCTATTTATCGAGGGGAAAAAGATGCTAACAAATATTATGAGAGGTGGGATTCAGCGCAAATTTAAGGTTTCGGCGATTTGTTCGAGTTTTGAGGTCGCTTTTTTCACGGAATTTTCAAGGAGGAGCAATGCTTGCTGTATCCCTTCTGTATTTCCCTCCTCAGCGGCTTCGGTCAAGGCGGGGAAAAGAAGGTCGTCATAGGTGAAACGGGCGCCAAAAACGAGATGTTTATACCATTTTCTTTTGGGGATTCCTTCAGGAGCGGTGAAATCTCTTTCTATTTGGATCAACAACTGATTGGCCTTATGCCTATTTTCTTCTGAGATATTTCCGGCAAGCTCTTTTTCGCCTGATAAGTAAGGGGTCAGGAGCGAAGCCGTTTTTTCCATTTCACGAAGCAGCTCATCCAACGTATGGGATCTTTCCTGGTGAGGATCGTAGAGCTTTGCCCATTCCGCAAGATAATTCCTCAGCTCCTGGGCGTGGAATTCATAATCTAAAGGGAGGAGGGGATTGCAGGCCAGCTCGATGATCATATGGGCCCATATTTTAGCCATCGCAGCCGTGTAAAGCATTCCCGGATCGCCGAAATGGCTCATCCAATAGTAATTATCGTACATGGAATGATAGACTCCGTAATCGCCAGAAAAGGTCATATTCAGGGCAGGGGCTCCGATGTGGTTCAAGAAAACAGCATGATCTGTTCCGCTCCCTATGGGATCAACCTTGCCGCTTCCGGAAGCTATGCCGATCGTACCTGGCTCTGAGGGCCCCTTCAGCCAGCAATCGTAGACAGTCAGGTTGGTAGCCGGGTCGTTGACTTCCTTCATCGTCCGGATGATCAAGGGGGAAAGACAGGGAACGGCCTGGACGCTGAAATTTTTCCCGCAGGCCGAACTATCAACATTGATGTAGGCCACAAGATTTTTCTCGAGCCAATCCCGGTTATCCTCTCCCCACTCGGTCGAACCGGTAAGGGTAAATTCTTCGGCATCCCAGTTGCCAAATATGATCGTCCGTTTAGGCTGCCATCCCGCTTTTTGAGCTTCGGCAAAGGCCCGCACCAGTTCCACGATACAAGCCGTTCCACTCGAGGGATCATGCCCTCCGAAAACCCAGGCATCCCTATGATTGCCCACCACGATGACCTCATCCGGATTTTCCGATCCTTCGATCGAACCCAGAACATCGTAGATTCTCTCAATGGGATCACGCATATTCACCGTCATATGGACTTTGTTCTCGCTGCCCTGAAGACGATATTTCACAGGGAGTGCGCCCCTCCATGATTCCGGAGCTTCTTCACCGTCCATGGACTCGAGAAGAGGAAGGGCGTCTTCGGCTGAGATGGGGACGCTGATGATTTTGGGAATGATCGGCGATTCTTCGAGGGAAATCCTGCGGCACCCGGGTGTGGAAGCCCATTCGGGGGTCAAAGGATCTCCCGGATAGATAAAGTCATAGGGAATCCCGCCTCTCTGGATATGGCTTGAGGGACCCCACGGACCCTCCGGAAAAACCGGACCCCTTGTGTATCCATCCTCCTTCGGGTCCGAAAAAATTAGCAGTGCGGCAAGCCCTCTTTTTTCTGCGGTGTAGGCTTTGAATCCTCGATAGCTGTAAGGCGCTGAATATCTGACGAGGGCGATTTTTCCCTTGATATCTATGCCTTGACTTTCCAGATAATCATAGTCCTGGGGATTGCCGGAGTTGGCGTACACAAGAGAAGCTGTGACATCGCCCGATCGGGAATAGGCATTATAAGGGATACCGACATCGGTTCTTTTTGTGTCCGGATCTTCGTTGTAGCTTTTTTCTCGAAGGTTCAACGTATATTTTTTGGGGGAAAGGAGCTCGATATGGATGTCTTCCGGAAAAGAAAGCAGCACATCATAGGGAACGAGGTGGGCATCTTCCACCCCGAATTTTTTCCATTCATCGCGCACGAACTCAGCCAGTTCATTATTCCTGGGTGAGGCGGCTACATGGGGGATGGATGTCAGATATTTCAGAGTATTATCGATTTTTTCAGCTGTAATCACCGCGTCCACGGATTTTTTGTAAGAAGAGACATCTACAGGGCTCAGGTTCTGGGATTTAGAGCAGAAAGTTAGAGATAACGGAATGGTACACGCAGTTAACAATAATAAAGGTATTAGCTTCCTGGGAAATGCCCTTGACAAAAAAAGACAGACGATTGATAATTTCGACATACGGAACATCATTTTACAATGCGGAATTATTGATTGGCAAGCATTAATAAACAAAAAGACAAAAAATTTACATCATCCCTGGCTCGTGGCCTTTCAGTTCTGGAAGCCTTTGACCAGTCGCATCCGAGATTGGGAATTGCAGATCTGGCAAGTATAACCGGCCTATCCAAAAGTACGATATACCGCTTAGTTTACACGCTCCGGTCCTTGGGGTATATCATTTCTGATGGGCAAGGCCACAAATATTCGCTCGGACCGAAGGTGTTAAATTTGGGATTTGCTGTTCTTTCCAGCCTGGATATGAGAGAGATCGCCCAGCCTTATTTGCTCAGGCTTTCTCGTCTTGTCAAAGAGACAGTGAATCTAGCTGTTTTGGATGATTGGAATCTGGTGTATGTAGAAAGGATCAAAACGCATCAGATTGTTAACATCAATCTTCATGTCGGCTCGCGTTTGGAATTATTCAATACAGCCATGGGACGAGTTTTATCTGCTTTTCAGAGCGAAGAATGGTTTAGACAGTATTTGAAATACTTGAAAAAAATTCCTGAAGCAGAGCCCTATTTGAATAACAAAGGGGAAAAATTAGTAAAAATCCTCGCTGAGGTAAGGAAAAAAGATTTAGCTATCAATAATCAAGAGCTGACACCAGGACTCCTCTCTGTGGCTTCGCCCGTTAGAAATAATGAGGGGCAGGTAGTCGCTGCTGTCAATATTGCCGTGAGTTCGAGCCGGTATTCTCTCGAAATATTAAAAAAGGAGATGATTTTGCCGCTGAGACAGACAACCCAGGCCATCTCCTTAGCTCTTGGATTCCGGGCTTGAACAGGAAACGATCGATGGATCATAGCTATCCTGAAGGCTGGGTTTTTTATCGCAACCTGCACCATTCTTATCCTTTGATAACCCATGGCCGCGGAGCCTATCTTTATGATGAGGAAGGTAAAAATTACCTGGATGCAAGTGGCGGAGCTGCTGTGGTGAGCTTGGGCCATGGGCTTAAAGAAATGGCGGAGGCTATCTATGACCAGGCAAAAAAGACAGGCTATTTGAATGGAATGCAGTTTACACATGCTCCTGTCGAAACTTTAGCCAAGCAAATTTCAAAGTTTCTTCCATTTCCCGAAGGAAAAACCTATTTTCTCACCAGCGGATCAGAAGCCATCGAAGCATCCATCAAACTGGCCCGGCAATATTGGGTGGAACAAGACCAGCTATCCAGATTCCGCGTCATATCCCGCAAGCCCAGCTATCATGGAAACACGTTGGCCGCCCTCTCTCTTTCGGCAAGAGAACGCTACAGAGAAACATTTCAGCCCATGCTTACTGAATCCCGCATGATCCCGGCTCCATACTGCTACAGGTGCTACCGGAAAGAATCCTATCCGTCTTGTCAGATTAAATGTGCTTGGGAGCTAGAAAAGGCCATACAAGAATTGGGGGAAGAAAATGTGTCGGCCTTCCTGACTGAGGCCATAGGAGGCGGCTCCATCGGGGCGGCAGTTCCACCACCCGAGTATTTCCCGATCATTCGAAAGATCTGTGATGATTACGGAATTCTACTGATCGTCGATGAGGTCATGACTGGCATCGGCCGGACGGGAAAGTGGCTGGCCAGCCATCACTTCGATTTTGTTCCGGACATCATCGTCATGGGGAAAGGTCTGACCAGCGGCTATTTTCCTATGAGCGCATTGGCAGCTAAAAAGGAAATCGTCGATTCGCTATTCGAGAGAGGAAAAAGCTTCCTCCATTTTCAAACCTTTGCTCACCACCCTGTGGGATGTGCAGCAGGGATGGTGACATTAGACCATATCAAAAAACATAATCTGCTGAGCAGATGCTCCGAGATGGGAAGCTTGCTGCACAAGAGCCTTTTGCCATTGCTGGACCATCCTCATGTGGGAGACATCAGAGGAGAAGGGTTGCTGATCGGCATAGAGTTTGTCCAGGAAAAAGACACAAAAAAGCCCTTTCCCCGAGACAAGAAATATGCAGAAAATTTCGTCCGGAAAGCGCTAAAAAATGGACTCGTTGTTTGGCCCAATATAGGCCATGCCGATGGGGAAAATGGAGATCTCGTTCTCGTGGCTCCACCCTTTATCATCAGCCAAGATGAAATCATGCAAATTGTGGACCTTTTAGGGAAAACCCTTGAGGGTATGAAAAATAATACTTAAGGAGGAGGGAAATGCAAAAAGAGACCAAATTCAAGGTGACCTATTCCACTTCGGACTCAAAGGAGATGGAGGTTTTTCATCAGCTCTATGATCAGGCGGTGCAGGATGCGACACGACTGTTCTATCAGACGTATCCGATCTTCATTTCAGGCCAGGAGATAAAAACGAGGAATGAATTTGTGGATATAAGTCCGACAGATAGAGATAGGATAATAGGAAAGTTCCAGATCGGAACACACGTTGAACTTGACAAGGCCGTAGATGCGGCTTCCCAGACCTTTAGATCTTGGCGTGATATGGGATTTGAAGCGCGCTGCAAAATCATGAGAAAAGCTGCAGAGATCATCGGTGAGAAAAAATATGAACTGGCGGCAATCATGAGCTATGAGGCCGGAAAAAGCCGTCTGGAATCCATGGGGGATGTCGAAGAGTCGGCTGACCTGATTCGCTACTACTGTTCCCAGATCGAAGATGCCCACGGATTCTTGCAGCCCATGGGCCGATTGAGCCCAAACGAGGAAGCCACTGGTCTGTTGAGGCCATATGGCGTGTGGATCGTTATTTCCCCCTTTAACTTTCCTCTAGCCCTAGCCGCGGGGATGAGCTCCGGGGCTCTCATCGCTGGAAATACGGCTGTGTTCAAGCCTTCCTCAGATACGCCTCTTACTGGCCTTAAACTGTACGAAATATACAGGGAAGCCGGAGTTCCAGAAGGAGTGTTCCATTTTATCACGGGATTTGGACGCAACTTCGAAGATGCCATATTCCGGAATAAAAAGATAGCCGGATTGGTATTCACCGGGTCTTCAGAAGTGGGGATGAAAATTTTCAATGGATTCAGTCAGCAAATCGTGCGTCCCTGTATTCTGGAAATGGGTGGGAAAAATCCGGCTATTGTCACCGAAAGCGCTGATTTGGATATGGCGGCAGAAGGGGTGATGAAATCGTCTTATGGCCTGGGAGGCCAAAAATGCAGCGCCTGTTCCAGAGTTTATGTCCATAAAAAAGTCGAAAAGGAATTCTTGGATAAACTTGTGGGCAAAATCAAGCAGATCAAAATCGGAGATCCCACAAAAAGAGATGTATATCTCGGGCCTATGATCAATCAAAAAGCGTTGGATAAATTCAGATTATGGTCGGAAATTTGCAAAAATGAAGGGAAAATTCTTATCGGGGGGAATATTCTCACCGATGGAGATTTTGGAAAAGGATTTTTCGTCGAACCCACATTGGTCACTGGAATGCCCAAGGATCACAGGATATTCGTTGAGGAGCTCTTCCTCCCGTTATTGACCGAGGCATCCGTTGATTCTCTAGAGGAAGCGATAAAAGAATGCAACAAAGCGGATTATGGCTTGACAGCAGGCATTTTTTCTAAGGACGAAGATGAGATCGACTATTTCTTCAAAGAGATAGAGACAGGGGTTTTGTATGCAAACAAGCGTACCGGCGCCACGACGGGAGCTTGGCCGGGAGTCCAGCCATTCTGCGGATGGAAAAATTCAGGATCAACAGGTAAAGGGGGCTGTGGACCTTACTATGTCCAGCAGTTTATGAGGGAGCAGAGCCGTACGGTCATGAAATGACTTGATTTATCACTTCAAGGGAGAAAAGATTTAATGAATCCGGACAAAGAAAGTATCGTTATTTTAAGCGCGGTAAGGACCCCTGTAGGAAGATTCGGAGGAAGCTTCAAAGATACGAATGCGGTCTCGCTCGGCACAGTAGCTGCTGTAGAAGCTGTGAAAAGGGCCGGCATCGAGACAGATCACATCGATGAAGTGATATTTGGCCAGGCCCGTCAAGCGGGAAATGGCCCCAATCCTGCCCGTCAGATCCTCTACAGGTCAGGGATTTCCCAGGAAAAAACAGCCTTCACTGTCAACAAGGCCTGCGCTTCAGGGCTCAAAGCTATTGGCCTTGGATACCAGTCGCTGCTTTTGGGAGAAAACAAGGCTGTTCTGGTCGGCGGAATCGAAAACATGTCTCAGATCCCTTTTTTGCTGGACAAGGCTCGATGGGGATATAGGCTAGGAAACGGAGTGCTCATCGATGGGATGTACAGGGATGGCTTGTTCTGTCCCCTAGCTGAGATGATCATGGGAGAAACGGCCGAAATTTTGGCCGAAAAGTTCCATATCAGCCGAGAGGAACAGGATGAATACGCAATAGAGAGTCAAAAGAAAGCAAAAAAAGCGATGGAGGAAGGGAGATTCGTTGATGAGATTGTACCGGTAACGGTCAAAGACAGCAAAGGGAAGGAGGTCCTTGTGGCCGAAGACGAACATCCACGGCCCGATACGACTTTGGAAAAACTGGCCAAGCTGCCGCCAGTATTTAAAAAGGGGGGGACAGTTACGGCTGGGAATTCTTCTGGATTGACGGACGGAGCAGCAGCCCTCGTTTTGACGACAGCAAAATGGGCCAAAGACATGGGTTTAAGTCCAATAGCCGCAATATTGGGAATTGCTGCGGGAGGGGTAGATCCCAGAGAAATGGGGATGGGTCCAGTCCCTTCAACATATAAACTGTTGAAAATAAAGAAGATGAGCCTAAGCGACATCGATCTTGTCGAGATCAATGAGGCCTTTGCGGCTCAAGTCCTTGCTGTGGAGAAAAAGCTAAACTGGGATACAGATATAAGGAACATAAGGGGGGGAGCCATCGCTCTCGGGCATCCTATCGGGTGTACTGGTGCTAAAATCACGGTAACCCTATTGCACAGCCTCGGCCAAGAAAACAAAGAATTGGGTCTTGCAACATTGTGCGTGAGCGGAGGGCAAGGAATGTCCCTCCTAGTAAAGAGGCTAAACTAAAGATTCCATTTTGGAAGGTGAATGATGAACGATTTATTTCCTCGTATTAAAACTGAAATTCCCGGGCCTAAATCAAGAACGATTATCGCCAAAGATAAGCGATTTGCATCAAGATCTTACATTAAAGAATATCCTTTGGTTGTGGAAAGGGGAGAGGGGGCAGTGGTGGAAGATGTGGATGGAAATCGCTTCCTGGATCTTATGGCTGGAATCGCCGTCAATATCACCGGCTACAGTCATCCCCAAGTTGTTGCAGCCGTGAGTAATCAGAGCAAAAAATTCTTCCACATCTGCTCGACAGATTTTTATTACCCATCTTTTGCCCATCTGGTGGAGAGGCTCTCCAAAATGACTCCCATTTCCGGAGAGAAGAGTGTTTTTCTTACCAATTCTGGAGCAGAAGCTGTCGAGACAGCCATAAAGCTTGCACGGTACCACACAAGAAGACCTTATTTCATCGCCTTTTTCGGGGCTTTTCATGGGAGGACGATGGGCGCTTTGAGCCTGACGGCTAGCAAAGCTAAACAGAGGAGTTTTTTTGGACCTATGATGCCCGGTGTTTATCATATCCCATATGGCCATTGCTACCGGTGTCCTTATCGACTGAAATATGATTCATGCCACATCCATTGTGCAGACGTTATCGAAGACATCCTGTGCAAGCATCTCATCTCTCCTGATGAAATTGCCGCTGTTTTTGTGGAACCTATCCTGGGGGAAGGGGGCTATATCGTTCCCCCTATTGAATTCCATCAAAAAATCCGAGAATTTACGGCCAAGCATGGTATCCTTCTTGTGGCGGATGAGATCCAATCTGGCATGGGACGAACGGGAAAATTTTTAGCTATCGAGAATTTTTCGGTTGAACCGGATGTGGTGCTTTTGGCCAAAGGGATCGCTTCAGGGCTTCCTTTGGGAGCTGTGATCGCTCGAAAAAAATATATGGATTGGAAAGCCGGCACCCATGGCAGTACTTTTGGAGGTAATCCCATTTCTTGTGAGGCTGCTCTTGCGACGCTTGACCTTATACAAGGGGGATTGGCTGCCAACGCTTCAAAAATGGGCTCTAAGCTCCTTAAAATGCTAAAAGAGCTAAAAAGAACGAATCCACTGATCGGAGATGTGCGCGGGGCAGGGCTTATGATAGGAGTCGAGCTGGTCAAGGATAAGAAAAATAAAGAGCCCTTTGCTGAGGCAGCTCACGAAATTGTTCAAAGAGCATTCAAGAGAGGCCTGCTGATGCTTCCCTGTGGCGAAAGTGTGATACGGTTTTCCCCTCCTTTGGTCATCCAGTCCTCCCAGGTAGATGTAGCGATGGATATTTTTTCCGAGATTCTCTCTGAATACGAGAAGGAGTGTCGCCTAACATGAAAAACAAAGTCATGACCATGAAAGAGGCTGTCAGAACACATGTCCATGATGGAGATACACTCGTCATCGAAGGATTCACTCATCTCATATGTTTTGCAGCAGGGCATGAAATTATCCGTCAAAATATTCAGGATCTTGTGGTCTTCCGACTTACGCCGGATCTCATCTATGACCAGATGATCGCTGCAGGCTGTGTGAGAAAAGTCGTTTTCAGCTGGGCTGGAAATCCGGGAGTGGGCCCTCTCTATGGTTTAAGAAGGGCGGTAGAGCAGGGGATACCCAGGCCAATCGAAATAGAGGAATACACTCACTTCGGGATGGTTGCCAGGTTTGTGGCGGGTGCTGCAAAACTGCCTTTTATGCACCTTAATACATTTTCAGGAAGTTCGCTTCCTCAAAAGAATAAAAATATAAAAAAAGTAAAATGTCCCTATACGGGTAAGGCTTTCGCGACAGTTCCTGCATTGAATCCGGATGTGGCCATTATTCATGTTCAACGCGTGGATAAAGAGGGCAACGCACAAATATGGGGACTCATGGGTGTCCAGAGAGAAGCCGCGTTTGCGTCGAAAAAAGTGATCATCGTGGCAGAGGAGCTGGTGGACAGCTCTGTCATACGCTCCGATCCCAACAGAACTCTCATCCCAGGTATGAAAGTCGAAGCGGTCGTTATCGAGCCTTTTGCAGCTCACCCCAGCTATGCTCAAGGATATTATGACCGGGACAATCAATTTTATGTGGATTGGTACAAGATTTCCAAAGAATTGAAGGGCATGGAAACATATATCACAGACTGGATTCACGGTATTTCCGGAAGGAATGAGTACATAAAAAAAATGGGCAAAAAAAAACTCTCCGAGTTGAAAGCCGATCGGAGACTTGCCGCTCCAGTCAATTATGGCTATTGAAACCTCAGAAAAGATGGGACAGGAGATTAAAATGAATTCGGTTACCCCCGGAGAAATAATGGTTACACGGGCAGCAAAGGAATTGAAAAACGGTGAAGTGGTATTTGTGGGCATTGGGTTGCCGAATCTGGCCTGCAATTTAGCCAGGAGGCTTCAGGCCCCTGATCTGGTTCTCATTTATGAATCTGGAGCGGTCGGGGCTGTTCCTAGCAGACTTCCACTGTCAATCGGTGATCCATGTCTTGTCACAGACTCCATCTCCGTTTGTTCCATGGTGGAAGCTTTTTACTATTATCTTCAGGGAGGAATGATCGATGTGGGATTTCTGGGAGGCGCCCAGGTCGATAGATTCGGCAACATAAACTCAACAGTAATCGGCAAATATGAAAAGCCGAAGGTTCGTCTTCCCGGAAGCGGAGGGGCTTGCGAGATTTCTATACATTCAAAAAAAATTATCATTATCTTGAAACAGAATAAAAAAACCTTACCGGACAAAATTGATTTTATAACCAGTCCCGGGTATATCGATGAAAACAATCCTCGAATAGAATATGAGATGCCTGGCAGAGGACCTGTTTTGGTGATCACGGACCTGGGTGTTTACACATTTTCCAAGCATACCCACGAAATGGTTTTGACAGAGATACACCCTGGTGTTCCACTCAGTTCAATCAAGGAAAACACAGGCTGGGAAGTGAAGATAAACGATAATTTATCAACGACAACGGCTCCTTCTAAAAAAGAACTGCGGATTATCAGAGAAGATCTTGATCCTGATAAGATATATTTGCGCTGAATATAGGATTTCAGCTTATATTGGCACTTATATAATACATATTTATTTTATTATCAGTTATTTATAGCAAATTGTCGGCATGCCGACATTTTTAAATATTTTACTTGCCATTTTTTCTTAATTCTTATATGTTACAAAAAGCGAAAACACCGGAGTTAATACTTGATAATTGCTATAACAAATCAAAAAGGAGGGGTTGGAAAAACAACGACGTCATTGAACCTTTCTGCAGCTCTCGCTTTTATGGGGAAAAGCACACTTCTTGTTGATATGGATCCTCAGGGGCATAGCACAATATCTTGTGTTATGGATCCACATTCTATTACAAAATCACTATATGATGTGCTGGTGAATAGTGAAGAAAAAATTGAACATGTCATTTTGAAATCGACCATCCCTGGTCTTGATGTTGCCATTTCTAAAATATCTATGGCCAAATTAGAGCCTTCTTTGTTGGGGGAGATAGATGGTCACTATCGGCTCAAAGATACTTTGGAAAAAATAAAAAATAAGTACGATTTTTTAATAATAGATACGCCTCCAACATTAGGGTTGATCACGCTGAATTCGTTGGTTGCAGCCGATAAAATATTAATACCTATTCAGGCATCATATCTTTCTCTAGAAGGGACGGATGATCTTCTGGAAACGATAGAAAAAGTCAAAAAAGTGACGAATCCCAGCCTGGAAATAATTGGAGTGGCTATCACTATGCATGACAGGAGGACGAACATTTCTAAAGATGCAGTGGATAGAATAAAAAAGGTCTTTGGAAAGAAAGTTTTTCGGACTATTATATCCAAGAGTGTAAAGCTTGAGGAAAGTCCCGCATATAAAGAATCGATTTTCACATTTGCGCCATATTCTGTGGGTGCACAGCAATACAAAAAACTTGCCGAGGAGATAATTAATCGTGCAAAAAACAAAAAAGACCGGACTTCCTGAGTCGGTTAAGATGAGACATGACACTCATTTTGTAGAGTTGATAACCTCTCGGCCCACTGGGCCTAGGGTTAGAATGATTTCTATTGAATCAATAGATCCTAATCCAAGACAAGCCAGAAGTGAATTGGGAAATATAGATGAATTAAAGCTATCCATAAGGGAAAAAGGGGTTTTGGAACCTATCCTTGTAAGACCAAAAGCAGGTAGATATGAAATAATTGCCGGTGAAAGACGGTATGTGGCGTCTAAACAAGCTGGATTAGAGGTAATGCCTTGCATCGAGATGATAGTTGAAGATAACGAGGCGATGGAAATCGCTTTGATTGAAAATTTGCAGAGAAAGGACCTGGATGTATTCGAAGAAGCCGATGGTTTGAAAGCCTTGGCTGATGTTTATGGATATAATCACGAAGAAATAGGTAAAAAAATTGGAAAAGCTAGATCTACGATCACAGAGATATTAAATATTTGTAAAATTCCAAGAGAAATAAGAGACTTTTGTGTAAAAAATAATATCGTCAGCCGCAGTACATTGATAGAAATTGCTAAACAAAAAAATGTTGAAAACATGAAACGGCTTGTATCGATGATAAAAAACCGGGAGCTTACCCGAGAAGACACTCGAGATCTTTCAAAAGACTTAAAGGGAATTCAAAGAAAACATAAATACTTCGTGTATAATTTTAAGCCTAAAGAAGACGATTCGTACAAGCTTAGAATCGAGTTTAAGCAAGAAAATGTTACTAAAAAAGACATAATCGAGATATTGAAGAAATTAATACAAAAATTAAAAATAGAAGATTTTAGTTAGTTAATTCTTAGCATCTTATAAAAGTTTACATAATATACCTTATGCGACACAATATTATCC
>CAZIDF010000046.1:0-8187 GCA_964538085.1 uncultured Eubacteriales bacterium
ATGTATGAGGCAGCCGTGGCCCACTTTTTGGCCACAGGCAAACGGAATTTTTTGGAAATTGCCATCAAAAATGCCGACCTTCTGGTCCGGACATTCGGCCCTGATAAGTTGAGAGCCACTTCAGGCCATCAAGAGGTAGAGATCGGGCTGGTTAAACTCTATAGGATCACGGGAAACGAGGATTACCTGAAACTGGCCAAATATTTTCTCGACCAGAGGGGAAAGGATCTCAACCTCAAGATATATCCCGAAGGTCACCGGTTTTCCATCTACAACGAACCCACACAGATCCAAGCTCACAAACCTGTGCTCGAACAGGAGGAGGCTGTCGGACATGCCGTGCGTGCCATGTACATGTACGCCGGGATGGCCGATGTAGCGGCTCTCACAGGGTCAGAAGAATACATTCATGCCATAGACCGGCTCTGGGAGAACGTTGTCAACAAAAAGATGGCTGTTACAGGTGGTCTCGGGGCTCGTCATGACAGAGAACGATTCGGTGAAAACTACGAGCTCCCCAACCTGACCTCTTACAACGAGACCTGCGCGGCCATCGGAAGCGTGATGTGGAACCACCGCCTTTTTCTCCTTCACAGGGATGCCAAATACATCGATATCCTAGAGCGTACGCTCTACAATGCCGTTGTGGTGGGAGTCTCTCTAGAGGGTGACACTTTCTTTTACCCCAATCCGCTTGCTTCTGACGGGAAATACAGATTCAACAAGGGGGCAGCTTGCCGCCAGCCCTGGTTCGGGACAGCCTGCTGTCCCGGGAACCTCGCCCGTTTCATTCCATCCATGCCAGGTTACATCTATGCAGCCACAGGGGATGCGATCTACACCAATCTCTTCGTGACGAGCCAGGCCGATGTCCCTCTCCATCAGAACACTGTCCGGATCGAACAGAAAACGGACTACCCATGGGAAGGAAAGATCCAAATTACTGTTTCTCCTTCCCAGGAGACGGAATTCAGCCTGTTTGTCCGGGTTCCCTGTTGGGCTCAAAACCGGCCTGTGCCAGGCGATCTTTACCGATATGGAGAGGAATACGAGGACAAACCCAAGCTGGCTGTAAATGGCAAGTCCATGCCTATAGATCTGGTCAAAGGATACGCTCTGATTCATCGCACATGGAAAGAGGGTGATGTGATTCTTCTCGATTTGCCCATGCCGGTGCGCGCCGTTTTGAGTCACCCTAATGTTGCAGAAAACATCGGCAAAGTTGCCCTTGAACGAGGCCCTTTGGTCTATTGTGTAGAAGGAATCGACCACGATGGAAAAGCCCTGGACCTGGTATTGCCTGAAGATCCTGAAGTCTATGCGGAATTCGATCCTGACTTGCTCAAGGGCCTAGTGGTCATCAAAGGTAAAGTCCTCCAGAATGGGAATCTCAAGGATCTCACAGCCATCCCTTATTATGCCTGGTCCCATCGTGGGGTCGGAGAGATGACCGTCTGGTTGCAGTCGGTAAGATAAAAGCGCTCAAATGCTGTTGAAAACTCGATTGCCGTTGAAAAAAATGGTAATCTCAAATGGCATACAGGATAAAACATGAAACCGAGACATGCGCTTTTGCCCTTTCTGATTCTGCTGTTGCACAGTGCTGCTTTTTCCTTTACTTTTCAAATAAAGGGTCAGGTGATCGTATGGTTGACCGCGAATGCAAAAAAAACGATCAAACCTCAGGCCGGACTTCGTTATATACCGACTTTTTCCTTGGGAAAAACATTTGAAAATGAACATAGCCTTGATTTCGAGCTTTCGCTCAATGCATACGGAACCATGCAAGGGAATGGTTTCTCAGGGGACATACAACCCTACCGGTTATGGGGTCGTTATGCCACTTCTCGGTTCGAAGCCCGGATCGGTTTGCAGAAGATCAATTTTGGTTCAGCCACTCTGTTGCGGCCGTTGATGTGGTTCGACAGCATCGATCCCAGGGATCCCCTCCAACTGTCCGATGGGGTGTACGGACTTTTGTTGCGTTATTACTTCCTCAATAATACCAACATCTGGGTCTGGGGCCTTTTGGGAAATGATAAACCCAGAGGATGGGAAGTCCTGGCCTCATCAAAAAAAGCTCCCGAGTTTGGTGGACGGGTCCAGGTTCCCTTGGGAAACGGGGAAACCGCCGCCACATTCCATCACCGGAAGATCGATACTACGGGGATTCTTCAGCCATTCGAGCCGGGAACGAACTCTTTTTCGGAAAACAAGTATGCCTTGGATGGCAAGTGGGACATCGGTGTCGGGATATGGTTCGAAGCGGTTTTGGTCCATCAGGAAACCCATTCCCTTCCGTATCCTTGGCAGCGGGCTTTGAATGTCGGTTTGGACTACACCTTCGGCCTGGGGAATGGCTTGAACGTGATCGGCGAGCATTATGTGATGACCGCTAGCCCGAAGGTTTGGAGCTCGGGAGAATCGGTTGAATTTACGGCGGTGGCTTTGAATTATCCTCTGGGACTTCTGGATAGTGTGGCTGGCATTTTTTACTATGATTGGAAGAATAGTGACCTTTATAGCTTTGTCAGGTGGCAGAGGACTTTGGACCAGTGGAGCTTTCATGTGATGGCCTTCTGGAATCCTTTTCGTTTTGCCATCTATCAGGCAGGGCAGGACAATAGTCTGTTCAGCGGGAAGGGCATCCAATTAATGATAGTCTATAATTATTAGCTGACTGTTTAACGTAAGGAGGCTTTGGTGAAGAGAGCCTCGGGGATATCGGCATTGAACTCGATGGATTCGATAAAATATTCCGTTCCCTTTCCGCTTTTCAGGGCGTCTTTGAAGACCATGTGAACGGGTACCCATCTGTTCTGGATGCTCCGGACCTCCTTGACTTCGAATATCTTCAGCAGCTTGCCGCTGCGGGCGAAACGCTCTTCTTTCAAAGAGACATACCTTTCCTTGTCCACCCAGATTTTCCGGGAGTAGTAGGAGATGTCTTCGACTTTAGCGGTCAGTTCCAGCACCCAGCAGGGACGGTCGAGATAGGTCTCTTCTTCGATAACATTGGCATCGTAGAGATTGAGAAGTTCGGGATCTTCCATCATGTCTTCGTAAGAAAGGTCCGATCCCATAACAGACTGCCTCAGCATGTGACCCGAGATTTTAATTGTCCGGTCGGTCGATGGGATGTAAGTCCACAGCTGGTCCTCCAGTTTCAACATCTTGGTGCCCGCTTCCCGTGCCGGCGCCAGGTATTCGGTGTAGGATTTTTCCTCGCCGTATATCCATGATTTTGATTTGATGGACCGGCTACCACGGCGGCCGTTGATGATCATTTCGGCAGTGGCGATTTTGTTGTCCGAGCCGATGTTGGCATCGACGCGCCTGAGAATCTCCTCGCCAGATGGAGGAGTTTGCGTCAATAATGGACCTGTCATCAGGGTCAAAATGAAAACGATCGTGATGGCTTTTTTCATACTTCCAGCTCCTTCATCAATTGGGCGGTCTTGCGCCTGTAAATGCCGATGCCGGCAATGGACGAACCGAGAACATTGGCCAGAAGACCGGGGATAAAACCGATGACAAATGATAGTGGTGTGACTTTGGTTCTTATGACATCATTTATTAGGAGAGTCGAGTTCTGCATGAGTTGCGAAAAATTGATCCCTATATTCTGAATCCAGTAAGCAATAACCAGCGCCAATGCAGTGCCTATGACTGTCCCGATACAGCCAAGTATCAGGGATTCGATGATCATCGAGCGGTAGAGATGACCTTTGCTTTCTCCCATAGCCAGGCGGACTCCGATCTCACCATAGCGTCTGAGGCTACCGATAAGACCCGCGTTCCAGAGGACAATGGACATGACTATGACAAAGACAGAGACCAAGACAGGTATATACTTATTGATCATACCCATCATATCAATCATCCCTCCCTGTTGATTAAGCGACAACATCACAGGTGCAAACTCATCTTCATTTTCCTCATATTTGGCGTTGAATTCGAGGCTGACCATAGCGGCTTCTTCTTCCCTGTAGACAAAGTCATCGAAAAAGCCGAGGATTTCGCCCGCCGCATCCTCCATATCCAAAGCCGTCTGGATATCTTTTAAATCGGCTACTATGGCCCCGCGGTCAAGGGCCGATATTCCGAAACGAATGGTCCCGACTACAGTGAAATTGGCTGCTGCCATGCTGCCGTACATGGTCGAGCCGATGAGGGTGGCCGTCTCTCCTGGGGAAATCCCCAGGCGGGAGGCGAATTCGTCGCTGATGAGGATCTCGCCCGGTTTCTCAGGAGCGCTTCCTCGGACGATGGAATCCTCGATTCCTAAAAGCTCCCATTCTATGCTGTTTTTTGAGAAAAGGTCTAAGGCCAGGCCGGCCACCGGGCCTTGTGAACGGGTTTCTCCCTCTTCGTCCGGAACATCCAGCAGTCCTCCGAAGCGGATTCTTGGTGTCCACTTAAAGCCAGGAAATTCTTGTTTGAGTTCATCGATAAGCTTACCGACACCGATGTAGGCCAGATCATTTGGCATCTGGTCGGAATTTTCGGCGTAGGCGCGGGACATAATCTTGACATGACCGGAATCGAATTTGGCACCGGTGTCGATAAAGTTGCTGACCGCCCCGCCCATGTAACAGTAAAACAAAACGGTGAGGAAAACGCCGATGACGACGACAAGGATGGGGATCAAACTCCTGGAACGGTCACGAAGAATACCTTTGATGATGAATCTGATCATGTCATTTTCCCCCTCAACGCGTCTGTCGGTTTCAATTTGGCGATTTTTCGTGTAGGCAGGAAGCTGACGATTGTCGTCACAACGAGGATCAATATCGTTGTGCCGATCACCAAACCCGTGCTGTAGACGGGAAAGAGCGCCTCGCCGAGAGCCATTCCGAAGTCATCGACTGCTTCAGGCATCGCCCATCCCGATTTTGCCGACCATAGAAGCAGAGGTATCCCGTAAATGGCGGCCACCACGGCGGCTAGAATGGAATGCATAGCCCCTTCAAGAGTGAAAAGCTGAATGATTTTGCCTCTTGTCATGCCCATGGACATCAACGTCCCCATTTCTTTTCTCCGTCTGAAGATGGAGAGGACCTGGGTGTTGAAAATGGCCAGCATGGCCAGGGACAGCAGGATAATATAAACGATGGATCCGCCGGTTTGCTTACTCTTGACCATCAAGTTTATATCTTTGAGCAAGAAGTCCATGTCTTTGTGCACCCATCCGCTAATTTGAGGGAATTCTTTGGTGCCCTGGGCGAGAATAACCAAGCTGGCTTCGTTTTCCATCCGGGTCAACGCTTGCATTTTGTCCAGAGGAACCCATATCTGGGCTTGGTCGACGGTAGGAACGCTGGTTTTCATGATCTGTACGATCTTGGCATCCCGGGCATCGAATGTTCCCTGCACATCCCGCCAGCGGACGGTGACCGAATCTCCAATTTTAAGTCCTGTGTTTTTGGCCATCCGCGTGCCGATCAAAGCGGGGAGGTCCTCGCCCTCTTGATCCAGGAACTGGGTTGGAAGATTCACGATGTTTTGGGCAGGATCGATGCCTTTCATCAGGATGGTGCGAAGCCGGCCTTCAGGGTAGATGGTAGCTTGTGAGATGAGAATCGGAGTAGCCTGTCCGTTGTCTATCAGTGTTTGCATAGACTTGGGAATGTCGGCGTGTACATCTTGCAGAGTGAGAGGATCGAAGGGATCGTAATTTTCCTGCCAGTACTGACCACCGCCGAATTCGGCGTTGGTCTGGGCCACTCTGGCTTGGTCTCCCATCCCTTTGTAGAGGCCTTGGAGCCAGATGATAACCACAAAAGAAAATGACAGAACGACAACGTTGAGCCATGTTCTGAGTCCAGCGCCCAGCAGATTTCTTATTGCTAAACGTGGAATGATCATTGTTCCTCTCCATGACCGGTGGGCTTATCATAGACCTCATCCATGGCAACCTTTCCGTCGATCAGAGTGATTTTCCGCCGCAGGTACTGGATCACCTTTTCATCGTGAGTGGCAAAGATGAAGGTCGTTTCCAGGTCACGGTTGATTTTTTCCATCGTCTGGAGGATGTTGTGGGAGTTTTCTGCGTCGAGATTGGCCGTGGGTTCGTCAGCAAGAATGATTTTCGGTTCTTTGACGACGGCCCGCGCGATGGCAACCCTCTGGCTTTCCCCCCCTGAAAGCTGGGCCGGTTTGGATTTGGCCCTGTCGGATAAATGAACCCACTCCAGCGCTTTCATGACTTTTTCCTTTCTCTCCTGGGGGGACATACCGAGAAGCAGCAGGGGAAATTCGACATTTTCGTATACGGTATACACAGGAAGCAGATTGAATGTCTGGAAGATGAAACCGATGTGCTTGTTCCGCAAATCGGCCCCCTGTTTGTGATTCAAATCCTCGATTTTCTGGCCCATGACAGTCGCGCTTCCTTCGGTGGGGGAATCTAGAGAGCCTATGATGTTGAGGAGCGTGGTCTTTCCCGATCCGCTGGGGCCGACAAGGCCGGCGAATTCGGCTTTCTCGAACATGAGATTGACATGGTTGAGGGCGATGACCGAGGTTTCGCCCATCGGAAAGATCTTGACCAGTTCGTCGGTTTCAATCAGATAGGAATTGTCCATAATAACCTCACTTTTTTTCAGCACATAAATACTACCATGATTTTGAATCCCTTACACTTCATTCCTTTTCCCTCGATAGAATACCGTAAAAGAAAAAATTAATAAATTCTGATGCCAAAGCCTGTGTTGATCCGTACATGTTCAATAATTTCTCATCCATGGCCATTTCCTGCATTTGGCCAAGCATGTGAATAATAAAATGAAGGTTGATATCCTGTCGAATTTCTCCTTTTTTCTGAGCGTCGGTCATATCATCGAGTAAAAGCTTGAAGTTTGCCTGGGCTATTTTCTGCATCATTTCACTTACTTCGGGAATAGAGTTGTCATAAAAGTCCTTCAACATCTCCTTGCTTATATCCTCGGTGGATTCTAACTTCAATTTGACGATTTCTTTTGCCTTTTCGGAAAAGGGGACATCTCGATCCATGATCCTTTTGTAGCGATTGATTCCCTCTTCAAAGATATTATTGATGATAAAGAGGGCGAGATCGAGTTTGTTTTTGAAGTGTTTGTAGAAGGTCATCTTGCTGACGCCGGCCGTTTCACAGATCTCTTCTACCGTAACTCTTTTGATTCCATAACGCATGAACAACTTGCGAGCGCTTTCTATAATCAGCTGATATTTTTTGGTTTTGACTGGTACTTTGTTATTGCTCATAATTAATCATGAAATTGGACTATTATTGATAATAATTACGATATTAGTCAAATAATACATATTACGTAATTAATATAATAGAAACGTATGTTGATGTCAAGCATAAAATGGGGACAGCGTATCCTGTCCCCAATTTTAGCCGCGGAAGGCCCACTTGAGGATGTTGGAAAGCTTGGGTGCGCCACCTTGCATCAAGATCCCGACGCGGAAAATCCGGCCGCCGACCCACACGATAAATACCGTGAACAGCACAACTCCGATAAGTCCAACCCAAGGCTGCCATGCCGGTATCCCCACCGGGGCTGCTTTCCTGATCAGCATCAGCATCGGTGTGAAAAGCGGGAACATGGACAGCCATGTGGCAAAAGCGCTGGTCGGCTCCTGAAGGACCGGCATGAAGATAAACATCGGGAAAAAAACCGGGAACATGGCCGGAAAGGTCAGGTTCTGTGCATCCTTGGGATCATTGCATGCCGCTCCCAAAGCAGCCAAGATCGAGCCGACCATGACGATCTCGAGAATGAGAAAAGCGAAAAACCAGGGGATCACATGAAATGGAATAAATTCCGCTAATCCGAATCTCCGCATGAAAAATACACCGCCGGCCACATAAACCGATGCGCCTGTCAGCGAAACCAAAAGCCCTCCAAAAACCTTGCCTGCCATAAACTGATGGGGCTGCAGGCTGCCCAGCAGGACTTCTGCAATCCGCTGCGTTTTTTCCTCCATGGTGCTCTGGAGAAGGGGCATGGCGCCCATCATCACCAGCATGAACATCAGGAAAAAAAGAACGGCAGGCACGAGGATGGCCTCTGCTTCGCCGGTTTTCCGGGCTTCTATGATTTCGCCGGTTGCTTCATCCACGGATACCAATCCCATTGCCTCCACCTGAAGCCAAGCCATGATCTCATCGGCCTTGGACTCATCCACTCCCGCTTCTGA
>CAZIDF010000046.1:8287-19207 GCA_964538085.1 uncultured Eubacteriales bacterium
TTAACGAATCTTAGAATTTTATGCATCGGCTTTCTCCTGGGCTTCTGGCCCGGCAATTCTCAGGAATATATCGTACAGGGTGGGTTTAGCCAGTTCAAAACTGTAGATTTCTGTCCGGGACATGATCTCCGTAAGAATTTTTTGATGGTTGGATCCTGGGTGGATACGCAGTTCTTGGAGTTTTCCAAAGTCCGTGATTTTATCCACTCCCTCCAGGTTTTCGAGACTGGGTCTGCCTTTTTCGGTCCGGATACGGAGCGTATCGCTCCCGTATTTGTCCTGGATGGACACCAGTGTCCCGTCGAGGACTTTTTGTCCTTTGAATATCATGAATATGAAGTCACACATTTTTTCAGCGACATTCATATCATGCGTGCTGAAGATCACTGTCGATCCATTAGTCCGCAGATCGAGAATGGCATCTTTTATGACCTCCACATTGACCGGATCCAACCCAGTAAAGGGCTCGTCCAGGATGATCAGCTCGGGTTTGGCGACAATTGTCGAGATGAACTGGACCTTCTGGCCCATCCCTTTGCTCAGGGTCTCGATCTTTTTGTTGCCCCAACTGCTGAGTTCTAGCCTGTCGAGCCAATAGTCCACCTCCTTGTTCACTTTGCGGCCGCTCTTGAGCTCTCCGTAAAATTGAAGGAGATCCCGGACTTTCATCTTTTTGTACATGCCCCGTTCTTCTGGGAGATACCCGATGCGATTCGTGCTGGTTCCCTTCATTTTCTCCCCGAATGTGCGGATGGTTCCCGAATCTGGATAAAAGATGTTCATGATCATCCGCAACGTGGTGGTTTTTCCGGAGCCGTTTGGTCCTATAAAACCGTAAATACATCCCTGCGGAACATTGAGGGTTAGATCATCCACGGCTGTGACAGAACCGAAGGTTTTGGTCACGTTTTCGATTTCGACAACATTCATATTTATACTCCATGATGTATACGAATACCCTGTCCGGTCTATTCAGTCAATAGGATTATTATCCTTTCTCCTATTAATATACGTAATTTTGCTGGTTTTAGCGGACGTCCCCGATAATTGACAACGATTTTTCCTTCTGGTAATCTTCTCGGTGTTGAGTGCAAAGAATTTATCTGAGGGGATATAATCGGAGGAGCATAATGCTGGAAAAATCCATTTATGAATTGTTCAAGAATGTCTGCGAAAAAAATCCGGACAAGGTCTCATATCGGCACAAGGTCGGAGGCGAGTGGAAACCGGTAACATGGAAAGAGAACCAGGAGACTTGCAAGAATATTTCTAAAGGGTTGATGGCGCTTGGCGTGAAGAAGGATGACAAGGTAAACATTCTATGTTCTCCCCGGTTGGAATGGATACAGATCGATATGGCCACCGTGAGCATCGGAACCGTCATCGTGGGGATATATGCCTCTAACCTGGCAGATGATTGTGCCTATATCATCAACCATAGCGATGCCGTCGTTCTTTTTGTCGAAAATCAGAGACAGTTGGAAAAGATTGCCGAGATCCGCAACGATTTGCCAAATCTGAAGCACATCGTAATGATCGATGGGGCGCCCTCCGGCGTGGAGGGTGTAATCACCTGGCAGGATTTCATAGCTAAGGGAGGGAATATCACCGATGAGGAATTCCTTGCACGTGCATCAGATCTCAAACCCGGAGATGTGGCCTCACTCGTTTACACATCCGGAACGACCGGCGTCCCAAAAGGAGCGATGCTGACTCACGAAAACCTCGTCTTCACATCCTGGTCGGCGCTTGAATCGCTCACCATAGAACCCCATTACGAAAATTTTCTGTATCTTCCTCTTTCGCATGTGTTTGCACGGATTGTCGTGTATTTTTGTTTGCGGGCTGCACTCACGGTCAACATCGGTGAAGGCAGAGAAAAGATCCTCGAGAATATGCAAGAGGTCAAACCACACTTTTTTGCCACGGCTCCGCGACTGTATGAAAAAGCCTACATCGGGATCACATCCAAGGCTTTAGATGCCGGAGGGATCAAGCACAAGATGTTCAGATGGGCACTGGGCGTAGGCTATGCGGTGAGCAAATTACAGCAGCAGAACAAGCCGATTCCCGCTGCACTTGGCATCAAACATAAGCTCGCCAATAAACTTGTATTCTCCAAAATCCAAACTCTTTTAGGAGGCAATCTTGTGTTCGCGGTTTCAGGAGCTGCCCCGCTGAATAAAGCCATCGCTGAATTTTTCCATGCCTGCGGAATTCTGGTTTTGGAAGGCATCGGCATGACAGAAAATACCTCTTTCACCAATGTCAATAGGTTCGACAACAACAAATTCGGCACGGTAGGCCCTCCCGGTCCAGAGATCGAACAGAAAATCGCACCGGACGGGGAAGTTCTTTTCAGGGGGAAAAATGTCATGCTCGGCTATTACAAAGATCCTGAAGAGACTGCGGAAACGATCGACAAGGATGGTTGGTTGCATACCGGAGATATCGGCGAGATCGATGAAAATGGATTTTTGCGCATAACCGACCGAAAAAAGGCCATCATCGTGACATCGGGCGGCAAGAATGTCGCACCCCAGAGAATCGAAAAAATCATGCGGACATCCCGCTACATCGATGAGGTCGTCGTTTATGGCGATAAGAAAAAATACCTGACAGGTGTTATCTCTCTCGATCTGGATCAGATCGAAGAGTGGGCCACAAGACACGGCATCCAGTTCAGCGAACGAGAAGAACTCTACAAACATCCAAAAGTTGTCGAACTCATCGAAAACGAAGTCCAGGAAAAAAACAAGGCTCTTTCCTCTTTCGAGACTTTGAAAAAGGTCATCATCGCTCCCATTGAATTCAGTGTCGACAGCGGTGAAATGACCGCTTCTCTAAAAGTCAAACGGAAAGTCGTGACGGACAACTACAGAGCCCGGTTGGATGCTCTGTACGAAAACTGAGTGCTCATCATTCATACTTCAGGGATTCGATAGGATTGGCAACGGCCGCTTTCACAGCTTGATAAGCCACGGTCATCAAAGCGATCACCAGAGCGAGCAAGGCTGACAATACAAAAATGTCCGCACCCAGGCCGATCCTGTAAGCAAAATTCTGAAGCCATGTGTTCATGATGAAATATCCCACCGGCCATGCGATCAGAACGGCCAGAAGCACCCATTTCGTGAATTCTCTGACCAGAAGCATGGTAACGTTAGAAGTCGTGGCTCCCAGGACTTTCCTGATGCCGATCTCTTTCGTCCTCTGCTCGGCGCTGTAGGCGCTCAACCCGAACAGGCCTAAACATCCGATAAGAATAGCCAGGGCGGTGAAATAACCGAAAAGCCTGCCCAATCGTTCCTCTGCGCGGTACAAGGCGTCATATTGATCGTCCAAAAACACGAATTCCAACGGGAACTGGGAATCGAATTCCCGCCAGGTCGACCCGAGAAATTCGATGGTTTCCTGGATATTTTCAGGCCTGACACGCAAAGACATCCTGTAGTAATTGCCTCCATACGGGCTGGCGTTGTACAAAACGAGAGGTTGAATCTCTTCGTGTAGCGATTGAAAATGGTAATCTTTGACGACACCGACGACCCTGTATTTTTTCATCTCGGTCAAAGACATGAGGGCTTCGATCTCTTTGCCCAAAGGATCGTCCTGCCATCCGAGCTTTTTCGCCGTGGCTTCATTGATGATGATAGCTTCCTGGGGATCGGTGGGATAGTCCTTGGAAAAGTTCCTTCCTTCGACGATCTCCATTTTGTAGGTGTCGATGAAGTGTTCATCGACTAGCTGAACGTGGAGCATGATCATCTCATCAAGAGGTTGTCCGGCGATGTGGTGGGCGCTAAAGCTGTTTTGTCCCAATGGGAGGCTGGAGGAAGCAGACACGCTAAGGATATTGGGGTTGGTCAGCAACGCGTTTCTAATGGCCTCGTGTTTTTTCTGGGTTTCCTCGTTCCTTATCCTCAATGCGATGACGTGATCCTTATCATATCCCAAATTTATGTTGCGAACATAGTTCAACTGTTTATATACGACAAGGGTCCCGATTATGAGAACGATGGATACCGTGAATTGAAGCGACACGAGGGCAATTCTCAAGATCGAACTTTTCGCGCCCCTTCGGAGTCTTCCCTGTAAAACCTCGACCGGACGGAAAGCTGAAAGGAAAAAGGCCGGGTAGCTCCCTCCGATCAGGCTGACGATGACGAAAAATCCGAATAATCCAAAAAGAAGCACGGGATTGGAAAGATAACTCATCTCCAGGTACTTACCGGAAATACTGTTAAAAATCGGCAGTGTGAGGAAAACGAGAATCAGCGATAGAAGAATAGCTATGAGTGTCAGGATCATGGATTCACCGATAAATTGCTTGATGAGCTGGGGCCTTTGCGCTCCGACCACTTTGCGCAATCCCACCTCTTTCGCCCGGTTTGCCGAACGGGCAGTGGAGAGGTTCATGAAGTTCAAACAAGCAAGCAACAGGATAAAAAGCCCGATTCCAGAGAATAGCCAAACATAGGACATATCACCTGTTCGCTCCAATTCGTTCTCCAGGTTTGAGTGGAGGTAAATGCTCGTGAGAGGTTGAAGATCATATCTTGCCGAACCCCCGACACTCTTGATCAGAGGGCTGAGATATTTCTCGACAAACCCGACGAACTTTTGTTCCAGTGCTTTGTAATCCGCCCCCTCCTTCAGAAGGAGGTAGGTGTAATAATCGACATTGTTGACCAGGTCGGCTGCCGCATTACCGGAGGGTTGCAGGTCGAGCGTCACGAAAGAGGCAAAAAAATCGGGCCGGACGTGCGAATTCCGCGGGATGTTTTCCACGACACCCGTAACCATATACAATTCGTCATTGTGTATCCTGAGGTTTTTTCCGATCGGGTCTTCTGTGCCAAAATACTTTTCGGCGATATCCTCTGTGATAACGACGGTGTTGGGTTTGGTGAGGGCTTCTCTGGGATTGCCTTTTATCAGCCTAAAGGAAAAGATGTCGAACACAGAGTTGTCAACCCAAATGAATTTTTCCTCGGCATATGTTACGTCTCCATACCGGATCATACGCCGGGATCCATAGCTGTTGAACCGCACATAGTTTTCCACCTCGGGATATTCTTCTTTGAACATCGGTCCCTGGACATGGGCCGTCGAGGCAAAGTCCATAACCCTGTCTTTGAGGACAAAATGTGTTGTGGCCCGGTAGATCCTGTCGGCTTTTTCATGAAATCTGTCAAAACTGAGTTCGTCCTGAACATACAACATGATCAAAATACAGCAGGTAATGCCGATAGCCAATCCGGTTATGTTGAGCATCGAATAGAGTTTGTTGCGCCGGAGGTTCCTAAGGGCAATTTTAATATAGTTCTTTAACATGCACTTCTCCCGAGAATTCTTTATTTACAAATTTATACGAAATTCTTGAGAGAAAGGTTCCCCATCTGTGTGTGCTATTAAACCTGGGAGCGATGTAGCTAGACTTTAATTTTCGATAATTTTGTAAGATGCCTTTTCTTTCAATCGGTTCATCAGTTCTTGGTACGCATCATTTTGTTTGGGCTGCCTGAGCTGCGCTTCTATCTCGGCTCTAACTTCATCCAAAGATCGTGTTTCTTTTTTCCTGTCCTCAACTTTGATGATGTGATACCCGAAGGATGTCTCGACGATATCGCTGATTTCGCCGACAGGAACGGAAAATGCAGCCTCTTCGAAAGGCGCCACCATCTGTCCCCGTCCAAAGTTTTCGTACAGGCCTCCGTTGTCCTTTGAACCGGAATCTTCAGAATAGGTTTTTGCAAGCTCGGAAAAATCTTCGCCGCTTTTTGCACGGGAAAGAATCCCTTCCATTTTTTTGTGGATATCCGCTTTTTCCTCTTCGCTCTTTTCCTGCGTGAGCAAAAGAATATGGCGGACAGTTGCGGTCTTATCATCGTTATAGACCTTTTGTACTTCTTCCTCGGAGACCGAGATCTCTCTTTTAAAAACGCCATCTAGATAATTCTGGATCTGGAGATCTTTTTCGATATTCTCTTTCACGAATGCAAAATCGATCCCGTTCTCTTCAAGAATCTGGAGAAATTTTTCCTCTCCTCCGGAGCGCTGGTATTGAAAACTTAAAATATTGTCTATTTCCTGTTGTGGGACAGAACTCTTGGCTTCTTTCGCCGCAGCCAACAGCAGTTTTCTCTCTGCAAGTCTTGTGGCGTTTTCATCGATGATGCTTTTCAGACGCTCTGCACCGAATGTTTTTAGCTGTTCGGTGCCTTTCCCCATATTGGATACCAGAGAATGGATAATTTCGCCAGTTGTCACCTCAAAAGTGTTCGTGCTGATGAACACTGTGTTTGCAGTGGGATCGAGCGCAGGCAAAATAGAGGAAAGATCTTTGGCCAATTGAAACTCGGCTGTTCCTTCTTCCAGTTTTACCTCGTCTTGTTCCTTAGAACAGCCAAAGAGCAATAATATGGGCAACAACATTAAAATTAATAATCGTTTCATCTTTTTCTCCATGTTCAGGCGATTTGACTAGGCATACTAACATAGAGAGGAATATCCCGCAACAATTGACTGTTTTGCTTATTGTGTGATAAGTTAGCCCAAAGATCATAGCTGGAATAAATTGGCGGGAATTTTGGAAAAATCGAATAGGCTATTTTCATAGTTGTTTCTAATGGGAAAAAATCGTTTATTCAGGATTTTGTCCCGATTCGTCGATCTAAGGCCGGGCGAAGAAAAACTGGTTCTTTTGCTTTTTTTTTGCTTCTTCTTGATCACCAGCCCTCATACCATCATCAAAGCTCTCCGGTATGCCGATCTTTTATATAAAATGGGCCCCGGAGGCCTCCCATATGCTTATCTCGCCGGCGCTATAGTTACAGGATTGGTCGTGATTTTCCACACACGGGCTCAAGCGAAGGTATCCGGCCATCACATGATTTTGGCAAGCCTTGTTTTTTTCATCGTGACAGGAATACTTTTGCATATGGTCTTGTTATCAAATTTTGGGAAAGAAAGCGCTCTTCTGTCCTACTTTTATTGGGTTTGGGCAAGCGTTTTAACCATTGTCTTGATGACCCAGTTCTGGATGATTATCAATGAAGTGTTCAATCCGAGGGAGGCTAAAAGACTGATCGGATTTTGTGGCAGTGGGGGGATCCTGGGAGGCATTATCGGGGGATTGCTGGCAAGATTTTTGACCAAAGCCAATCTGGCCGACTTATTGCTCCCTTTGGCGTGTGCGTTGCTTTTTGCCTGTATATTTGTCGTCAGAGGCATATACACAGTCCGCAAAAAAAAACTCCCAGATGCCGAAGCCAAACCACTCAAACAAGAACAAAAAATAGCTCCAAAATTCGGTTTTCGAGACAATTTTCATGCTGTGCGGAAAAATAGCTATCTCCGTCTTATTTCAGGCCTTGTCGTGATCACGGTCATTGTTTCCACATTCATCGATTTCCAATTCAGTTCAGCCGTTGATGATTATTTCAGTTTTGGATTTGTTGATCAAAAAGAGGCCATGCAGGCATTTTTTGGACTCTTTTTTGCCGGCTTGCTCGCTTTTTCTTTTTTGCTGAACTTCTTTCTGACGAGCAAGATCCTCAGAAATTTCGGCATACGGTTTACGCTTCTGCTCACTCCTGCCATATTGATTTTGTGTTCTTTGGGGATCATTTTCGGTCCTTTTACATTGCTGCCCGCCATTTTTATAAAAGGCAGCGATGAGGGCCTGGCTTTTTCACTCCAGCAATCTGTCAGGGAAATCCTGTACATACCTGTTTCTTCAGACTTGAAAGCCAAGGTCAAACCCTTCATCGACATGTTCATCAACCGTTTTGCAAAAGTATTTGCCGCTATTCTTCTTTTGGTCATCGCGCTTATATTAAAAAAGGAAGTGGATCAATTGACTCCGGTTCTTGACCCGGGTTTTTCCAAAGATTTGATCTGGGGAATTCTTGTCCTACTGGTGTTATGGATAGTTATTAGCCTTAAAATCGGCCATGAATATCTTGGGACCATCAGGAAAAATATCCAAATCAAATGGGGCCGGGCAGATAAGGATGTAGCAGAAAAATTGGATGTCGACTACACAAAGCTTGTTTTCGACACATTCGAAAGCAAGGATCGAAGCTCTGTCCTTTACGCGATGCATCTCTATGATCTTCTGGAAAAGGATAAGCTCACACCAGAAATAAAAGAAATGATCACACAAAAAGCCGACGAGGTGAAATCCTCATCTCTTGGAGATCTTTTCAATGCCGAAGGGGCGAGCTGGTTTCCTGACGCTGATGATGATGAAAGTCAAGGAAACCTGATAAAAGATATCCGAGAGATCGTATCATTGGATTCTTATCAGGAAGTGATGGGGTTGCATGCTGAACAAGTTATGAAAGAAGGCGAAAAATCAGAGACAGAAAGAATGGAGATGGCCAAAGCCATCGGTTTGATGGAGCCAGGTGCGCCTATGGTTAAAAGGCTATCGGCACTTATACTGGACGAGTCTCCTGATGTCTCATGTTATGCGATCAGAAGCGCAGCCAGACTCAAAAACGATGAACATCTTCCAGCCATCATTCAAATGCTAGATAATCCCAAAACCCATGAAGATGCTGTAAGTGCATTAAAAGCCTACGGCCAGTCGGCCATGAGCACTCTGGAAGAATCACTCGATGACAGCAATAAAAGTATCCAAAAACGGAAAGCCGTAATAAAAGTCCTGGGGAACATAGGATCGCAAGATGCGGTCAGAGTCTTGTTGAGAGAACTGGAAAGTGCGAACGAAGAGTTGGAAACAGAAATCGTGGATGCATTGGACCGCATCCGGTCGGAAAAAACGGATATCCATTTTCCTGTACCATTGACCCAAAAAGCGACTCTTTCGATTATTAAAAAATACTGCCAAAGCTTCATCGATCTTTACCGGTTGGATCCCAGCGCTATAAACACTGAACAAAAAAAACATACAGAAAACAAACTGACGATCTACTTTTGGGATATCTTCCGGTTGCTGGGATTGTATTATCCCCACGAGGACATCGTCAAAGCCCGGCAAAATATCAAGACAGGAACCCCCAATTCTGTGGCGTACGCGATCGAATTGCTGGACAATACGTTGAAAAAAGAGATGAAGGATTACATGATCCCATTGGTTGAAGATCTAGCTCCTGAGCAGAAACTGAAAAAATTTCAGAGAATGCTCAAGAACCTCTGAACAGAAAAATTTTGGAGGAATCAGGTGAAAAAAAGAGATGTGTTACTGTTTTCTTTATTCTTGATTTTTTGTTTGTCGATCAATCTTTGTGCCACAAGCTTTTCAGGAATTAGAGGTTTAAGCGATGAATATATCGAAGCCTGGAAACGATTCTATCCTTCCCGGGCTTTTTCCAGTGGTTTTTTCGGTTTCATCTTTTATTTCGAAGATTTTAAAGAATCGAAAATCGAAAATTGGCTCAAGATCAATAGGAAAATCCTTGGCGAAATTTCGAGCCATGAATCGGAGCTGGTATCCGAAGACCGGATAGATGCCAGGTTACTCAGAACACAGATCAAATCAGAGCTCGATAAATGGGAAAGAGAGGCCCCGCATAAAAATGCATTGTCGCTCTATTCAAGCTCTATCGAAAGAGCTATCAACAGTGTAGTGGACTCCCCACTCCTCATGCCTGGGGAAAAAATCCGCCTCATTCTGAACAGGCTCGAGGGTGTGGATACTATGTGTGCTGCGGCGATCGATCAACTTGAAGATGGAAGCCCGAGAAGTGTGGAAAGAAGCCTTCGTGCCCTGGAAACATCGGTCGACTATTATGAAAACGAGCTCCCGGAATTGGTGCAAACTTGGGTTGGACCAGAGGAGCTTGAAGGATTTGCCGAAAAGTGCAGGCACACGGCAGAGAGGATCAGATGGTTGATATCTCATGTGAAAACCGGTCTTATCCCCAAACTGACAAGGAAAGATAGCGTGGCCCTGGGTCGTGAAGAATTCGCCAGGAGATTGAGGCTATACACAGATAGCGACTTGACACCTGAACAGCTGGCAGAAAGGTCCTTCCAAGAAATTCAAAAAGTAAGAGGCTTGATCGCCCAGGTATGCAAAGCCTATACACACGAGGCATATCCTGGACAAAATCTTCCCACAGATTTAAATGAAATGATGGAAAAAACGCTGAGTGACATGGAAAAAAATCATCCCGCAGGGCAGCAGGAATACCTTCGATTATGGGAAGGATTAGCCAAGAAAGCCGAAGATTTTATAAGAAAAGAGAAGATCGCGACTCTGCCGGAAAATCAATCCCTTAGCATCCGTTTAGCGCCAGAAAGTTCCGGTCCTATGGCCAGGATCGGCTGGGTCAGTCCTGCCCCTTCTTTTCACCCCAATCCCTGGACGACCATTTACCTTCCCAACATTCCCGATTCTCAGCCGGAAAAGGAGAAGGAGGATTTTTGGCGCTCCTTCAATAATCATTTCACCACATTTATCATCATCCATGAATTATTTCCGGGGCACTACATTCAAAGCCGCATCAACCGGGAAAATCCTCACCCAGTCCGCATTCTTTTTCCTTATGGCCTTTATTCCGAAGGGTGGGCCACCCTGTGTGAACGAGTGGCATTGGATGCGGGTTGGGATAATCACAATAAATTGACCTATCTTGCCCATTTGAGAAAAAGGATAGAAAATGCCAACCGGGCCTACACCAGCGTTCAAGTTCATTGCAATGGATGGGATAAGGAGCAGGTCGACGAGTTTTCGGTAAAAACCTCTCTCCTCGCTCCTCAATTTGCCAAAAGTCTGTGGGGTAGATTGTTGAGCTCTCCGATGCAGATCACATCTTATTTTCTGGGAACTCAGAAGTTCACCGAGCTATATGAAAACGAGAGAAAAAGACTTGGAGATAGCTTCAGGAACATCGATTTTATGGATACGGTGTTGCGTGCAGGTCCGATCCCCCTCGACGAATTCCC
>CAZIDF010000046.1:19307-22112 GCA_964538085.1 uncultured Eubacteriales bacterium
TGCAACCGGACTATTCCATTTCCCGGGTTATCAAAGGGGGCTGGCAGCTCGCCGGTGGCCATGGTGCTGTGGATGAAAAACAGGCCATTAAGGATATGTGGGCCTTTGTGGAAACCGGCATCACCACCTTCGATTGTGCAGATATCTATACCGGGGTGGAAGAGCTCATCGGGAAATTCGCCAGAGAATGCAAACTGGTGCAGATTCACACCAAATATGTCCCGGACCTGGTTGAGCTGCCGAGAATCGACAAAACGTACACAGAAAAAATAATCGACAGATCCCTGATGCGATTGGGGATCGAAAGGCTAGACTTGGTCCAATTTCATTGGTGGGATTATTCCGTTCCTCTGTATATCGATGCAGCCCATCATTTGATCGATCTACAAAAGGCAGGAAAAATAAGGTATATCGGAGTGACGAACTTCGATGGCTCTCACCTCCGAGAATTGTTGGATGCCGGGATCCCGGTGGTTTCCAATCAGGTCCAGTACTCTATACTCGACCAGAGGCCAGAAAAAGATCTTGAAAGTATAGCCCAGGAGCATGATATCTCCATGCTTTGTTACGGCACAGTGGCTGGGGGCTTTTTGGACGAACGTTTCCTGGGTATCGAAGAATTCGAGGAGCCATTGGAAAATCGCTCGTTGGTGAAGTATAAGCTGATCATCGAAGAATTCGGCGGTATGGAGTTGTTTCAGAAAGTTTTGAATGTTCTCGAAAAAATCGCCCGCAAACACGATGTCAATATTGCAGAGGTTGCCATGCAGTTCATTCTTCAAAAACCGCGAGTGGCCGGAGTCATCATTGGGGCTCGTAACACGAACCATCTGGAGAAAATTAAAAGCCTCCGTCATCTCATCCTCGACGATGAGGATATCCAAGATATCCATGATGTGATAGGGCAGTCTAAAGGCCCTTCTGGACCGGTATACGGTTTAGAGAGGGTCCGTGACGGACGACATGGCAAGATCATGAAATATAACCTCAATACACGATGAAAGATTTATCCCTAGCGCAAAATTCGCCATCTATTCGCTTTTATGGTGGGGCAGCCGGTGCCCTTTTTCCATTTATCGTGTTTCTGGCAGGAGTTATGACGATCGCCTTGTCCGGCGCTCCTGATGAGCGAGGATTCTGGCCGGTCCTGATACTCTCCTTATGTCTGGGCCTTTTCCTGGCAAGAGATCGCCGAGACTATTGCGTTTCAGTGATAGAAGGCATGTCCCAACCCATCGTCATGATCATGATCACAGCCTGGATGCTGGCATCCATAATCGGGGTGCTGATGAGCGAGACAGGTTTTGTGGAAGCTCTTACATGGACAGCCAGCCAGCTGCATTTGGGAGGAACTGCTTTTGTCATCGCATCTTTCCTCATCTGTTGTATCGTTTCGGTGTCCACAGGTTCCAGCTTCGGAACGATATTGATCTGCGCGCCCCTTCTTTTTCCAGCCGGAGGATTATTGGGGGCGCACCTGGCGACTCTAGCCGGCGCGATCCTCGGAGGGGCCACTTTCGGAGACTGTATCGCTCCTATCTCGGACACGACGATTGCCAGTGCTGCAAGTCAAAATGCCGATATCATCGGAACGGTGCGGAGCCGGTTGAAGTATGTCATACCTGCCGCATTGGTGGCCATTGTCTTTTATGCGCTAAGCGCAGCTTTGAAAAGCGACCCAGGAAAAGCCAATATCCCTGGATTGGCAGGAAGTCCCAAAGGTCTTCCCATGCTGATTGTCCCGATCGTGATCATCGTGCTCCTTTTGAAAAGAAAACATCTTTTGCATGGGCTGCTTGCGGGACTCATGGTGGGAGTGATTTTAGGCTTGAGCTTGAATCTTTTGCCTTGGAGCAGGCTTTTCTCTCTGAATCTTGAACAGTTTTCTGCCCAAAGCTTTGTCATCGACGGGATCAACCGGGCTGTGGGAATCAGCTTTTTCACGATACTTCTTATGGGATTGGTGGCTACCTTGAAATCCAGTGGTTTGCTCGACCGTCTTGTGGACTATTCTGCCAAACGGAGTCGCACCATGAGGCACACGGAAGCCTGGATCTCAGGTGCTGTGGGCGTGGCTGTGCTTTTGACCTGTCACAGCATCGTCGCCATTCTGACTGTGGGGGAGTTCGCTCGGGAGACCGGAGAAAGAGTTGGCCTCCACCGCTACAGGAGGGCCAATCTGCTGAGCCTCGTTGTCTGTACTTTCCCCTTTATCCTGCCCTACTTTATCCCGGTCATCTTGATGGCCAACACAACTTCTTCGGGTTTGGAATATGGGATTCCTCCGGTCAGCCCTCTCCAAGCAGGCCTTCATAATTTCATCAGCTGGGCGTTACTAGCGATGGTGCTGTTGGCTGTGATAACCGGGTATGGCCGCCATTCGGATGAAAAAAAGACCTAGCCCGAATCATAAATAGGAAGGACGGGATGGGCTGGCTGTGTCTCCTTTCGGAATTTGTCTGATCTTTTCTTTGATGAAGTCGATGTCTTTTTTTGTGTAACCTTTAGGGACTGAATAGATTCCTGCCGGGGCGGGTTTTTCCGTGACTTCGAGGGTTTGGGATTCGATTTCTATTCGAGAACCGAATATCTCTACGGTAATGTCTGCGGCGACCTGGAAACCCCCGACGTTTTCTAATTTTGCCATCTCTTTTTGGGATTCTTCATCGATGTTCAGCGTTCCTATAATGCTTTGCATGAACATTTCACCCATCTCCGAAGATTTTTCATAGTCCTTGGGAAGATCGTGTGTCATCCACATTCGCATTTTTAATTTCGGCATCATATTTATGGCAGGGATCATGA
>CAZIDF010000047.1:0-20475 GCA_964538085.1 uncultured Eubacteriales bacterium
TTTCTACCTATACATGATTATCTTGGCAGACTGGTTACCCCAAAACAATTCTCTTCCTGGGTGAAATGCGGGGGGATAATTACGGCTCAATTCTCACCCCAAAAGGTGAGGGAAGATGAAGAGGGATAAAGAAACTTTACAAAAAGCCGTCAATCGGATAATCTGCAAGATACAAAATAATCCGGACATAAAGACAACCTGGTGTCTTTTCAGGAGGTTATGATGAGCGACGCGAAGGAAAATATTTGTGCAGGGGGACCCACATTGATTTTCGCTTGTTCAGGAGCTGCCGATGTGGGAGAGATTTCGGATCTTGCAGCGAGACAGATGACCAAGGAAGGCACAGGGAAAATGTTCTGTTTGGCCGGCATCGGAGGCCGGGTCCCGGGGATTCTGCAGACCACGCACAATGCGGCTCATATATTGGCCATCGATGGGTGCGCTCTTGACTGCGTTAAACTTAGTTTGAAAGAGGCCGGATTTACAGAATTCGATCATATGCGGGTGACAGATCTCGGTTTGGAAAAAGGCAAAACACAGGCGACAGATGAAAATATTGCAGTGGTTGTTATGGCCGCTAGCGAAAAGCGGGGCTTTTGATATTATCTGATTCTTTTTTATTCTTCTTCTTTGTAATAAAGATACTTGTATCCGCGCAAGAAGAGCTGTCTTCCACTTCACATTTTTTGTCTCGCTCCATTCGATGAGGGGATTCCCATCGGGCGAGAGATCTGTCATAACTGGCAACGACAATCAAACTGCCAATAAAAACCGCACTTTTTTCATCATGTTCCGTTTGCTCATTCTTCTCGTCATGTCTAATCTTGCTGCTGGATGCAATACAAGTGAGTGGACGTCCGGATGAAAAGCTGCGAACCCGATACAGCAGGAGAAGCCAGAGTGTAGCTGCCATCCAGCTCGTTGGTTGCCAGCAGCTTGAATTCCGGCACCACCGAAACGATCGAAGTCACCGCATTCTCATTGATGATGTAGAGTTTGCCGTCGGCCAAGACCGGGGAGGCACTCACGATTCCCTCGGTCGTCGTTTCCGGTCCCCAGATCAGAGCTCCTGTCTTGGCATCCAGGCATGTCACCAGTCCTCGATCATCCACCATGTAAAAATATTTTCCGTCGCTCACCGGAGAAGGAACATCCGGGGCTGCTGAGTCCTCATATTTCCACACAAGATGGCTTTCCGTAATATCCCCCGTTCCTCCTACCCTCAAGGCCAAGAGGGGCTTTTTCCGGGTTGGCGCATAGATGATACCATCCACAACGATGGGTGTGGGAACGATGCGATAGTTGTTCCGCTTCAGAGGATTCAACCCAGCTGCCCGCCAAATTTCCTTGCCTGTTTTAAAGTCATGCCCTGTGACATAATCTCCGCCGGAAATGACGATCTGGGTTGTGTCCCCGTATTTAAGAAGGACCGGCGTCGTGTAAGCGTCGGGAGATTCCATCTCTGCATCCGTGGGCCGCTCCTGATGCCACAGCACTTCACCTGTAGCCGCATTCAAAGAAACAATATAGGAGGGATCGTCTGTATTCATCCCGTGCAGGACTTCGACGATCAGGCTCCCATCGTGAAGAAGAGGTGAAGAACCATAGCCCCAATTGTGACCGAACGGGCCATAATCCTTCTGAAAATCTTTCGTCCAGATTGGCTTGCCGTCCATATCGAAGGCAGCCACCTTGCCCGTCCCGGTGACAGCCCAGACATGCTTGCCATCGGTGACAGGAGAAGGGGTGGAGTCATTTTGCTTGCGATGGATCTGGTTTTTGTCGTCCAGTTCATGCTCCCACAGGATCTTGCCATCTTTTTTAGATATACAAAACAACAAGAGTTTCGGACCTCCTGGATCGAGCGCGCCCCTTCGGTTTCTTCTCTGTGTTTGACTCTGTTCCTCCGCGGATTTGGGTTCGGCTTTGGAGGGGGAAGTGATGAATACCCGGTCTCCCCAGATGATAGGTGTCGCAGCACTCCAGGATGGCAAGGGTGTCTTCCAAACGATGTTTTCCGTCGAGCTCCAACTCATCGGGAGATTTTTGGCATCGGTGATCCCGTTGTGATGGGGACCCCGCCAATGCGGCCAGTTATCATCTCCCTGCACAAAACCAGCGATGGATAATAAGGCTAATAACAAGGCAAAGGTGATGGCCTGTCTTTTCATTCTGTTCCTCCATATCTAGACTTGTCCATTTTTCGCACTGAAATATTTAGACTGAATAAATCCTCATTCCTTCCGCAAGGCCGGGATGAGGTCTTGATTTGTCGCCAGCGAAGCAGCGAAAAAGGTCCATGTGATCCCATTCAGACTCACGATTACTAAGAGGACAAGAATTGTAGAATAAGGAATTTCCGCCCCCGGTATCAAGAGAGAGGGCAGAAGGGCCAATAGGGCAGCCAAGATCCCCAACAAGATCCCGACTGCCAGCAAGGCCAAATGTTCCGAAATGAGAATGATCAGAATGGTCTTGCGGGTGTAGCCCACAGCACGAAGCAGAGCCAGTTCCCCCCGCCGTTCATTGACATTGCGCCAGACAACAACTCCCAGACCCACACTCCCCAACATCAGTCCAAAACTTCCCAGAATCAGGAAAATGGACAAGTATGTGTTCTGGACCGTGTTGAAATCAGCGAGACGTGCGGATGCAAGAGTCAAATCCAAGCCTTGATCCTGCAAGGCCCAAGATAATCGATCGGCAACATCTGCCACCTTTTCAGGCGGCGCATCGATAAGAAGGAGCCGGTATCCGCTGATAGAAGGATATTTTTCGAGAAATATTTTTTCGGATATAATGATGTTCCCCTGAAATATGGAATTGGCCAAACCTCCCACCAATTTGAGTCGGAAGGGCTCTCCTCTTTCATCGCTGTACGTCAAAACATCTCCCACAGATTTGCCCAATCCCCACACAATGACGGACAAATCGGCAACAGCCGGGATCAAACCATCGGGCAATTTTTTTTCTAAAACCATCCAAGGATTTTCTGGATCGACTTCATTTGTTACTTTGGCATACGTGAAAGCTCTTCTTTTGGCAAGCTCCTCGGGCATAACACCGATCAATTGAGGTTGGGTAACGCGATTGAGGTTCAAACAGCTGGCATCATCCCCTTCTCTCACACGAAACGGGACATATTTCACATCGTCCGATTTAACGGCATCCAGTCCATAAAATTGGGTTCCCTTCTGGTTGTTCAGGTCGTACAGGATCGGAATGGAACTCTCTCCATAAAGAGCGAATCCGCCTGTCCCTGAATCCCTCCTGTTGGAATCCTTGAGAGCATTAAGCCTATTGGCACCTACCGTAAACACGATAAACAAACCGCAGGCCAATAATCCTATCAGCGTGATACTGCGCGTTTGTTTTCTCGCGTTATTCCGGATGCCCATGTTCAAACTGGTCAACCGGACTTTATCCGTCCTTTTCGCCAGGTTATACAACGCCACGTTGGCAAAAGCTATTCCCCCGATGAGAAAAAGAGAACCGGCCAAAAAGAAAAAGACAAAAGCTTGATCTCCCCTGCCGAAATCCGCCACGACCAGGATAGGCAACAGAGCAATCCAACAGGCAAATCCGATCAGCAAGCTCGTGCGCGGCCTTTTTTTCCCGATCGTATCCACCTGGGCAAGGCCTCTCTGAAGGCCGGTGATGGGCTGTTTGATCTGTCTTTTGATCACAAGCCATATGGAGAAAAAGGCAACAGCCATACCGATCAACACGCCGAGCAGCAGGGTTGAAAACCGGAAATGAATGTGAAGAGCCGAAGTCCCCACAGCTCCATGCCAGACTGTTTTTAAAGCGCTCAGGATGATCCCGTTATACAGGACTCCAACAAAACCTCCCAACAAGCTGCCGATCAAAATGAGCACAGCCCCTTCCCGTAGAACTACCCTTTTGACAGCTTTCCTGGAAAAACCCAAAGCCATCAACAACCCGTTTTCTTTTGACCGATTTTCTGTGTTAAAGACGAACAGCAAACTGGTCAGCAAAAGGGAGGCAAAGATGATGAAAAAACTCAACCCGAGGAAAAGCTGAGAAAAATTGACCGATTGGGAACTGGCACGGAGTCCATCTTTTTTGACATCCTGAAAAACAAATCCAAAATCGCTTGGATCCAGTTCGTTTATTAGAAAATTCTCCACCTCGAGCCGGCTTGAATCCGGGAAACGGATGGCCGTTAGATCCCCGAAACGGTTGGCCCACATGGCCCGGGCCGCATCCAAAGTCACAAAAGCTTTGGGCGTTCCCCTGAAAGCATCCCAGTATTCTTCATCTTTATCCCGGATTTTTTCCAAGTCGATCGGAAGGCCAGGATCCCAATCCCGGCAGTTTTCCTCTCCGGACAAACCGGGAAAATCGGGGAGCAGATCTCTGTCTGCATAAATACCCTTGACAGGCACGACGGAATTGATCCGGAATTTCGATTTTTTTTCCTGCAATTCCCGCCTCAGACCCAAGACAAAATAGCTCAACTCTATCTGATCTCCCACGCCCGCGTTCAGATCTTCGGCAAGCCACTGATTGATGACGATATCATCGTTCTTCATGCCCGAGGGAACTTGAGGAGGTCCGGAAGCAGAGATGAAAGAATAGGGTGTGGTTCGATCACCAAAACGCAGCTCATTGACAAAATAAGTCAATATGAGCTGGACACCACCCTCGTATTTCTGTGCAGCATCGGCCACTGGAGGGTCGAGGAAGATTCGGTCCGATCTGAGTTCCACGATGTTTTTGCCGGGGATATCCCTCAATTCAAGGCCTGTATCAGACAGGTTCCAGATCTCTTTGAGCGCCTCATTCATTTCTTGCAGATCGAGAGAACGCTCAGCTCTCTCGGCGACAAGCAAAACATTGGCCTTGTCCTCGACACCCATTTCCCGTGACAAAAAGGGCAGGGAAACAAACACCGTGCTCGGCGTGAGTTGGTCAGCACGGAGATTGAACTTCCCGAGCGCAGAATCCCCAGCAATGCCTTTGACGAGAAACCGCCTGGCTACAGAGGAATCGGAATCTATAGAAAGAGGGGCATCCTTGGGCATAATGTCCAGTTTCTCCATGCGCAGGAGAATCTCGTCGTTTTCCCGAAGGCCCAGACGCGATGCCAGAGGACGGTTGAGGACGGCCTCTCCCGGACCAAGTTGACTGAAGATTTCTGATTCTCCACCCATTTCCCCAAAACGGGCATCCACTCCGACCACCTGAATGTCGTTAATCCTGCGCTGTCCACCATCTGCGATGGCGATCCCTTTCGTTTGCAGGAGAGGCGCAACCGCTGTATTCAGGGTTTCGGCAAGATCGTCTCCCATCCGGACCTGGAAATACCGGTCTCCGGATGAAAGGGCAAATTCTGTTGTCCCGAGCCTGTCAAATACGATTTTCCGCAGGCTGTGGCGCACAGAGTCACCGATAACAAGGGCGCCGACCAGTATGGCCGTGCTCATCATGGTTCCGAGGACGACCCAGAAATGCGTTTTTCGATAATAAAAGAGACTACGGAGCAGAAATCGTCTTGGGTTCATCGAATCACATAACTTTTCAGATTTCCATTCTGGAGTTTGAACACTTTTTCCATCAGCCGGGCAAAATCGGAGGAGTGAGTCACCGTTATCAAGGTGGTCCCCTGTTCTTTATTCATATCCACCATGAGTCGGCCGAGATTATCGGAGGAGTCCTTGTCGAGCGAACCGGTCGGTTCATCTGCCAGGACGAGCTTCGGTTCGTTTATCAAGGCCCTGACAACAGCCACACGCTGCATCTCCCCTCCTGATAGCTGGGCTGGGAAATGCTCCATGTGCTTCCCAAGGCCGACTCGTTCCAATAAATTAATAGCTCGTTGTTGAACTTCCTCGTTCCCTTTTTTCAATCCGAGAGGAAGCGTCGGAACCAACACGTTTTCCAGAACCGTGCACTGCGGGAGCAGGTGATGGAGTTGAAAAACAAAGCCGATCTCCCGGCTCCGGATACGCGAGAGTTCATCATCATCGCGATCAGCAAGATTTTTTCCGAACAGGATCACCTCTCCAGAACTGGGCTTATCAAGGGTTCCCATTATGTTCAAAAGAGTGCTTTTCCCGGATCCCGATGGGCCTACGATGGCTATCGACTCACCTGAGTCGACCTGTAACGATATGTCTTTAAGCACGGTAGTGTATCCCTGACCGGACGGCAGTTCGTATTTTTTGGCTATGTTTTTAAGTTCAAGCAACATCGGCATAAATCCCTGAAATATTTTTTGCCATTCGTTCCATAGAAAAATTTGCCAGCACAACCCGCCTGCCCTGATCTCCCATTTTCCTGATTTTATCATGGTCGATTAGGAGGGAGGTCATGGCTTCGGCAAGTTTTTTCCCTGTATTCGGTTCATAGATAAGGCCGCCTTGGGTTTCTTCAACAAATTCTGGATAGCAGCCCACCTTAGGCTGAACGACCGGGACTCCGGCAGCCAAAGCTTCGACTTGATAAGCACCGAAGGCTTCTCCTGTGGGAACCGGGACAGAGAGCAGGGTCAGTGATTTGAGGAATGCGATCCTGCTGCTTTTGGAGAAATCATCGAATAGGGTAACATCATCCTTAAAACCGTATTCTTCGAACTTTTTCATCTGTCCGTTCAGAAAAGGCTTGTCATCACTAGAATATCCGCCCGTCAAGTGAAGCTTTAAATCCCGGAATCGATCATCTTTTTTCAATTCCAAAAAGGCATCAAACAGTATGTCCAATCCGAAATATTCCGACAGCCGGCACATATATCCGATGACCGGCGGATCGGAAGGGAGCGATGATTTTTCATATCCTTCAAGATCGATCCCGCCGTGTACCACTTTTATCTTTTCCGCTGGCAATTTCATCTGCTTCTGGGATTTATCGGAATAATAATGGCTGGCTGTCACGAAAAAGTCGACATCCGCAGCTTTTTCTGCCATCAAATCCCAGATTTTGTTCTGGTAATCTTGGCCCATCATATCTACCCATTCATTCTCATCCTGGAGGGAGCACACCACTCCTGCTCCCAGGTCATGCTTGAGCCGGTGGGCTAATCCGAGAAGCAGGGCATTCGAGATATGAACGATATCTGGATCGATCTCTTTCCGAAGGTGTTGGATGAGATGTTCGAGCTCGGATGCTTGATGTCCCTTTTCTCCTTCGAGCATAGAAATTGTCATCTCCTCCAGTCCGGAAGGGCGCGTCGAGCCGGCTTTTTTGGCTGCCAAATGTAACAATGCAGGAGAATTGAAAAAATGCTCCATCCACTGGGGAGCATTCCTGTAAAACGGCAACTTTTCTTTGAGATATATGTTGACGGCTCCGTAAAAAACCGGGGTAATAGCGATATCGGAACCCGTTTCCATTCCAGAGGGCAGATACATCGGGACTTTGGTCACTTCGTGTCCAAGAGATACTAGGGACTGGAGCAACGCATTATCACGAAAACAATTCTGGCAGTAGAATTGCAAACCATGACCAGGCGTCACAAAAGCGATTTTCATTTTTTCCCTCCAAAGGTGTAAATTCGACCGTCATCGGAGCCGATAACGATATATCCCCCGTCCACAGCAGGACAACTGAAGAGAGGCGCTCCGATCTCATAAGACCAGAGTTCTTTACCATTCTTTAAATCCACGATATAAAGTCTCCCATCCAACGATCCGACGACAACTTTTTCTCCTGCAATGACAGGCGAACTGTCGATGTCGTCACGCGTCGGGAAGGTCCATATCTTTTCGCCGGTTATCCGGTCCACACAGTGCAGAAAATCATTCCGCGACCCGATCAGAATCCGATCTTTTCCAACGGCAGGGGAAGAAAAAAAGGCATCGGGATTTTCTTTGTCGGTGTATTCCCAATCTATTTTTTCTTGTTTTCTGTCGATACAGATCAGCTTGCTATCATACTGGCCGAGATAGGCTTTGTCTCCCATAAGGGCTGCAGAACCGGGGATGTATGAGCCGGCCCATACCTCTCCGATTTTTTTTCCATCTCTAACAGACAGAATATGGAGCAATTCATCGCAACCACCGAACACAACCTGTTGTCCATCGGTGGATGGAGCCCCATTGATGTAGTTATCGGTTTCGTACGACCAGTTCAACTCTCCTGTCTTTGCATCGAAACAGTAAATCTTGTTATCATAGCTTCCCACCAGTATCATATATTTTTGATTTGATGGATTTGTCGCCCAGTTGGCTGAGCCATAAATGGAGTTGTTGCACTTGTACTTCCATCTAACCTGCCCTGTATCAGCATCCAAACAAAAAAACTCTCCACTCAGGTTGCCCACATAAAGGGCCCCCTCCAACAGGAGGGGTGAAGCTTCGATGTCATCCTTGGTGTCGAATTCCCATACTTTCTCTCCATCCCTCAGGTTCAGCGCATACACCTTTCCGTCGGATGAACCGGAATAGACACGCCCCGCTCCTAAAACCGGTGACCCGATAATCCAGGAATCGGTCTGGAAGGACCACAGCAAAGTCAACTCCTCGGGAAGTTCATCCTCCGCTACTCCTGACAAGGCGGGATCTCCGCGAAAGATGGGCCAACTCACGCTTTCTATATCCACAGCCTTTTCTTCCGTTTCTTCTTTTGCGCAAGAGAAGATAAGAAAGGGCAAGATCAATAACAATAAGAAATACATAAATTTTCGCATGATTTATCCCTCTCGGGGCGCCTCCCCTTTTTTATCCCGATCTTTCCAGGATAGCGCCCCTGTCGGACAGGACGATACACATTGGGCGGCCGATTTTTCCAATCCTTGACTTAGCGGTACGCCCAAAGACGTTTGGACGCGGACATCGAATCCGCGTTCGACAAATGCCAGGCCGAATTTTTCACCAGCTTTTTTCGTGATCTGCACGCACAACCCACACTTGATGCATTTTCCCGGCTCATAAACGACCATTCCGTGCTGGACGTTTTTCTGGAATTTTTTCCGATCTGCAAAAGTAAAACGCCGCTGGCTAGCCTGGTATTTTTCGGCATACTGCCGCAACTTGCATGCATAGGGTTTCCGGCAGTCACAGCCAAAGCAACGTCCTGACTCCTTTACAACTTCTGCCTCTGTGAATCCTTGAGCCGATTCTACTGGAGAAATCCTGCCTCGATTTTCCGCTTCCTTCATGAATTCGCCGGCTTCATCCTCCTGTGTTTTTCCCAGGATGGATTGAAATCTGGAAGAAGGGCCTGTGACAGACTCTCCATTTAAAAATTGGTTAACAGAAAACGCCATATTTTTGCCATGAGCCAGCGCTCGGATGGCTAATTGTGACTCCGAAACTGAATTGCCACCGGCAAAATATCCCGGAAGACTTGTCAGATGGCTTTTTCTGTCGATCTTTATGCCCTGAGGGGAGAGCTCTATTCCCGTATCATTGAACACATCGGATTTTATCTTGCCTACGGCCAAGACAACCGCATCATAAACACTATTCAACTCCTTCCATCCCAAATCCTCCCCCAGAGAATGCCCCATCAAAAAAGTGGCTCCCAACTGGGATATGCGCTCGATTTCCCGATCGAGGATAATCTTGGGCAGAGCTTCATCGGAGACACCATACCGGAGCATCCCGCCAGGCAGCGGATTTTTGTCATACACATCACAAGCATGCCCGAATCGGAGAATATAATAAGCCGCAGACAAGCCTGCAGGCCCGGCGCCGATGATGGCCACTTTTTTGCTAGAATTCGGAGCCACACCCGGCAGATAGGGAGACTCCCTGGCCAAATCGACATCCGCCACATACCTTTTCAGCAGACAGATGGAAACAGGATCGTCAGACGAACCCCGATGGCAGCCCTTTTCACAAGGTGCAGGGCAAATGCGGCCCAGAACCGCAGGAAGAGCTATATCTTCTTTGACCGTTTGGATCGCATCCTCCAGCCGCCTTCCCTCGATCTGTCTTATCATAAGCGGGATATTCATGTGGGCAGGACAGGCTCGTTGGCACGGAGCCTCGCAATCTCCGACGTGTTCACTCAACAGAAAATCAAGAGCATCCTTCCGTGCTTCCCGAACCAGGTCATTTTCGGTCGTGATCCTCAGCCCCTCGGCAACGATGGCCGAACATGCCGGCATCAATCGATCTGAGTTTTCCTCGTAGACAACGCATATCATGCAGGAAGTGAACCGATCGAACCCATTCAAATAACAGAGCGTAGGAATATCGATGCCCAGTTTTTTAGCTGCGTCCAGGATGGAGAAATCAGCAGGAACCGTTAGGTCCTGATCGTCGATGGTCAGTTTTACCGTTTTCATCGGACCTTCACCGATTCTGTGGGGCAAACCTGCTTGCATGTCCCGCATTTGACACACTTTGTTTGATCTATCATGTGCCGTCGGTAGGGGGCGATAGGGATCGCACTGGCCGGACATTTCTGGGCACAGACGGTACAACCTATGCATGTCTCATCGATGGTATATGTGATCAATTCTTTGCAGCGTTTGGCAGGACAGAGGCCTTTTATGTGGGCCTCGTATTCTTCTCTAAAATAAGCGAGTGTGGTCAGAACGGGATTGGGAGCGGTTTTTCCCAATCCACAAAGGCTGCCTCGTTTGGTTTTATGGGCAATTTCTTCCAGTTTGTCCAGATCGTCCTGTTTTCCCTTGCCTGCACACAAGCCTTCGAGAATCCGCAGCATATGCCGTGTGCCGATACGGCAAAACGTGCATTTCCCGCAGGACTGATTTTGCGTGAAGGACAAAAAATACCGGGCGATGTCCACCATGCAGTCGGAATCGTCCATGACCAACAAACCACCCGAACCCATCATGGCCCCCACTTTGGTCAAATCTTCGTAATCCACTCTGGTGTGGGCCAGTTCAGCCGGGATGCATCCTCCGGACGGCCCTCCGATCTGGACAGCCTTGAAAGGCCTATCGTTTTCGATGCCGCCGCCGATATCGTAGACAATCTCTTGAATCGTTATGCCCATCGGAACTTCGATAAGCCCGCCCCGGGCAATTTTGCCTGCCAAAGAAAAAACCTTGGTCCCCTTGCTATGGTCCGTTCCCAATTGGGCGAAGGCTTCTGCGCCATTCCGCATGATCCAGGGCACCGTGGCAAACGTCTCGCAATTGCTGATCAAGGTCGGATGGCCCCAGAGTCCGCTTTCGGCAGGAAAAGGCGGACGGTAACGGGGATTCCCCCGTTGTCCTTCCAAAGAAGCGATCAAGGCTGTTTCTTCCCCGCAGACAAAAGCACCGGCTCCTTCGAGGATATGCATGTCCAGGGAATATCCTTTCCCCAAAATATTTTCCCCCAAAAGCCCGCATTCCTTGCATTGCTTGAGCGCATCCTTCACCCGCTGGACAGCGAGGGGATACTCCGCACGAATGTAAAAATACCCCTCATGAGCGCCAACCGCATAGGCGGCCAAGATCATTCCCTCGATGACCCGAAACGGATAGGATTCCAGGATCATCCGGTCCATGAATGCGCCTGGGTCCCCTTCATCTCCGTTACAGATGATATATTTCGTATCATCTCGGGATCGATGGACCACCTCCCACTTCTGTCCGGACGGGTAACCGGCTCCGCCTCTCCCTCGAAGCCCGCTGGCCTTGACCTGATCGATCACCTCCTCAGGGGACATCTCCCCAAGGCCGTTGGCAAGGACTCCAAAACCTCCCCTTGACCGGTACTCCTCGAGATCGAGAGGATCTATCTGGCCGGAATGTTCGGTGGCGATGTGTTTCTGTCTTCCCAGGAAAGCCTGAATATTCGGGTCCCGCATATGCAGGGGGTGACGCGTGAATCCGTTGGAATTTGGATCCTCCATAATATTTTCAATAAAATGATATGCCGCATTTTTGATCCGTTGCGCCAAAGTATGGGGCTTGTAATGCCTGAGCAGGATGCGCCGCACATCTTCCGGCCTCACGCTGTCATAAAGGACAGGCTCTCTGTCGGGAATATTTACCTCCAGAAGCGGTGTCCGGTGGCACATTCCCACGCACCCGACCCTCTTGACCTGGGCGTTGATCCCGGTTTCGACTAGAGATCTCTCCAATGCCTGTTGAACCTTGTGGCTCCCGCTGGCCACACAACAGGATCCCAATCCGATCTTGATCTCGCCGATTTTTTCATTTGGGATTTTTCGGTCACGCGGTTCCTCGGCACCTCCGGTCTTGTGCCGGAGAAAATCCTGGAGAATATGCGATACGCCATCCGTTTTCACATGTCCGTATGTCACATCGTCGATCTGAACGACTGGGGCGATAGTGCAACAACCGAGACAAGCGATTTTCTGCACGGTAAAAAGGAATTCAGGATCCGTATCCTGTCCCTCTCGGATGTGCAATTCGCGGCAGAAGGCATCGTACACCAGCCCGGATCCTTTGACATGACAGGCCGTTCCGGTGCACACCCGGATGAGGTGTTTCCCTATTGGAGTGTGGCGAAATTGGGAATAAAAGGTCGAAACACCCGTGATCGAGGCCGGTGTTATCTCGGTGATCTCGCAAACCCTCCGGAGTGCCTCATCGGGAAGATAGTTGTATTTTTTTTGGATAGCATGAAGGATGGGGATGATATCGCCGGCTTTTGTGCCCGTCCCCTCTACGACCTTGTCGACAAAGGCTAGGATGCTGTCCGTCTCCTGTATCATGTTCTTCCTATTCCCCTATGCAGTACAAATTTTTCGTTCCCCGGATGTAGATCCGATCGTGCATGAAGGCAGGGATGCTCATGGCTTTTTCGCCCAGTTCGTTCCGGCTTATCAACTGGAATTCTTTATCCGCCTTAAAAACATACGTAACGCCCGACATATCCATCAAATACACAAACTCCCCGACAAGAATGGGGGAAGAATAAAACCCCTCCTCGAACTCCTCGAGCCACAACCTCTCTCCGGTCTTGTTATCTAAACATGTCACCGTCCCGTAGCTGGCAGACATGAACAAATAGTCATTCGAGGCCAGGGGGCTGGAAACTTCGGAGAGGTCATCGATGTATTCCCACACCATCTCCGCGCTTTCTCCCAATTTTATGCCGGCAAGCCGGGCATAATCGTTGACCACATACACCATGCCATCGGCATACGCAGGAGAAGGGGCGATTTCCCCCAGCATGCATCTCACCCGCCATAATTCTTGTCCGGTCCGGGGATCGTGAGACATCACGAAAGGATTGGAGTTGAGGATGAGTTCATCTCTTTTTCCCGTATTCACTAAGACGGGCGATGCCCACGAAATTTCCACATCTCTCGGCTGGTCGTAAACCATATCCCCAGAGAGGGTACTCAGGGCCAGCAAACGTCCTCCCGTATTCTGGTCATATTGGATCAAAAGCAGATCTTGATAGGTGATCAACGAAGAGGAATGTCCGTAATGATTTTCCGGCACACCCAGGTTCTTGGCCCAGACACGATTCCCATCAAAATCGAGACAAGCGATATCACCCGTGGCAAATAGGGCGAAAACCCGGGTTCCATCGGTCGTCATCGTGGGAGCGGCAAAACCCGTATCCTCGGTAACTTGAGGTCGTCTTTCTGGAGAACCGGGTATGTCATTCAATTCTCTCTGCCAGAGAAATTCACCCGAGTCGGCATCGATACAGTACATAACTTGTCTTCTTCTGTCCGCACTGGAAAGAAATATCTTTTTCCCCCAGATAATAGGAGAATTAAACCCGGGATAAGGAATCTCGATTTTCCATCGGATGTTTTTACCGGAAGGGCCGTCCCATTCCTTAGGCACATCTGTGTGATAGGCCCACCCGATCCCCTCAGGGCCACGAAATCCGGGCCAGTTATCCCTTATCTCCTTAAGACTGGCATAGCCAGAAGTGGCCTGGTTCTTTTGCGGTTGAAAAATCCCTATTTTTTTAAGCTCTGTCTGGGAAAGCACCCCAAGAACAAAGGCCAGCAATACCAACCCGAGCCCGCCATAAAGGATATATTTTCGGGATAGAAGCCTGCTCTCCCAAGTCTTTTCCGTTTCAGGGCCTTTGGTCAGATCGGGAAACCGGGGCGCGAGCGAGCTCATGTATTTCAGTGCCAGAAGAAGGATAAGCACAAACGTGAAAAGAAGATAACTTCCTGTCCGGATCTGCCACTGGTGGGTGAAATAGGCCTTTCTGGCCAGCAGATCGAGGGCCCGGATCTGCTCTATCAGAACCGTGTCCTCAGGATTTTCTTGAAGCTTTGTCATCAATTGAGAAATGGCCTGGCTGTTGAGCGGATCCACCGATTTTGTCTGGATAAAATTGGCGATCATCAAGACACTGAGAATCCCGGCCAACACGGCAGTAACAATGGCTATATTTTTGGCAATATTGTACCAAAGCTCTGTCCTATTTTTTACATGAAGCTCTTTATTTTGTTTTTCCATCATATTAGGCCCTGAACTGTTTGATCGAAACGTCCCTTCTATCCAATTCCTTCAATTCCTCCGGAGTCATCTGTCCCAACCGGACTTGCTCGTAAGGACAATAGGCAAAGCAACGCCCGCAGCTAAGGCAAGTCCCCTTGTCCACGTCATACTCCAATTGCCTCCTCCGGATAAACAGGCTGATAAGCTTCAAGCAAAGAATTAATCCGATGAAACCGCCTAAGATCCAGCCGCCCTTGTGGAACTGGGTCTGGATGGCTCTCGCTTCGGCAAACAACTCTTCCAATGGCTTTCCCGTCGCACGGAACGCTTTTGTCGCATCGGTCATCTCGGTCCTTTTTCCTGCATTTTCCAGAAGGACCTCTTCGGCTAAGGACACGGTCGGATGCAGACGGGACAGAGAAATGTCCAACCGGGATCCGACCCAACCGAAACCGAAGACAATCACAGGGAGAAGGATAAAGAGGACCGCCAGCTGTTTGACATCTGTCTCTTTTTTCATGGGCTGTGTTTCCTCGTCCGCCTTTTTTATGGCCCCGAACGGACAGGATTCCTCACACAACCGGCATTTATTGCACTCATCGGGCGTGATCCTGACGTGTCGTCTGGATAAACGAGACATCCAGTTCAAAAGCACGCCATAGGGGCAAAGATAACGGCAGTAGGGACGCGCCACGATCGTCCCGAGCAAAAGCATGGACATCCCCAAAATGACCATGTTGAAATCCGCCCCGAAACGGAAAAAGCCCACAAAGGGATCGTACTGGCAAATGATAAAACCCGCGCCAGTGGCGGCGAACAACACAGCCAGTCCAAGGTAAACATACGGGAACATACTCAACAGGCGGGCCAGCCATTCCGGCACGCTGATGGGTTTCAGGACAACAGCATCCTGAATGGCTCCGAGAGGACAGACAGCCGCACAAAACGTCCGTCCGTAAAACAGGGTAAAAATAAGGGGAAGAGCAAAAAAGAGGATGACGGATAGAGGGATGACATAAGCTAGATTGAACAAAGCGAAACTGACATTCTGCACGGCTCCGACCGAGCAGACACATCCCTTTCTATAAAACCCAAAATAAACGAGCGAAAACACCATCAACAGAAAAATGTTTCGACGGGAGCGCAGCTTGTGGGCAAAATATGTCGCCAAAGAAAGTGCCGCTACAAGGACGAGTATATCCATGTATTCCCACACGACAGATCGGGGTGCTGGAGTGAGGAGGTCGGGACGAACATAACCCGATTCAAAATCAGGTTTGGGGAAGCGTTCCTGAACCTGGGAATACACAAAAACAGGGCAGAGGAGCGCCAGAGCCACAAAAAAGATCTTCAGCTTTTTCAATTTCACCCTTTCCGGTATTTTCCGCTCTCATCTCCTCTGAGAATATAGGGCTGGCTGGCGGGCACGCGCTTCCAGGCTTGGGAGGGACACCTCCTGGCGATCGAACATTGGTTGCAGTTCAGACAGCGATCATGCCGCGCCTGCAGGTACAAAGATCCGTTCCCGAAAGAATTGCATCCTTTCACGCATTTGCCGCAGCCGACGCACAGCTCCTCATCGATGGTGTATTCAAAATAGGGATCTTCGATGTATGTCCGCTTGATTGCACCCGAGGGACAGAGCTGGCTTTCCGCTCCTGTGTCTCTGTGCTTTGCCCCGGGTTGGAGATATCCGCTGCACAGGTCGCAATACCCGCACATAGAATAGGAATGGACGCATTTCACGGCCGAATGGGGTAAAACACAGTTGACCGCGCATTTTTCACACTGGATACAGATGTTGGGATCCAGTTGCCAGACCATCTCTTCTTTGGAAGACCGGCTGAACAATACACCCGCCAAACCTCCGATGGACAGGCCTACGATTGAGTGGAGGCTTTTCCGAACGAAATCCCGGCGCTTGATCCGGTCCTTGGACGACTTTTCCTTCATTTTGTCCCTCTTTTCTGGGAGGAAAGCTGTTGCCGGGAATCCCTGGATATCTTCCTTGCTTCCTCTGCTTCGGGTTTTCGACATCCCGGAAGCCGGGAACAAATCCTGCAGGGTAAATCGATGGCACAGGACGTTTCAATCCCAAAACTGGAGGCCTTTCTCCCACCGACGGACAAGCCCACGAAGGCAAGCCCGCTCAGTACGACCGTCCGCAATCCATCCTTGATGAACTCGCGCCTGGTTTTCACCTTTTGTGTTTTTTGCATCACAAAAATCTCCTGCATCATGATTCTTTTTTTGCAAAGATCCGCACAAGCTTTTGGAGGGGATCCAGAACATAAATTTTCTGTGCTGAGTCGACAGCCAGATCCAAACCGACCGTGCCCTCGAGGAATCGCTCTGTCGGGGCAACGACGGAAATGAGATCACCTATCCGGTTGTACAGCTTGACTCTGGGGAGGCCTTTTTCGCTGGTCACGAAGGAACCGTCCTCCAAAATCACAAAGTGCGAAGGATTACAGCATCCGCTGAATCCCTGGATTTCCATCCCGGATTCACCCCACGAGGACCGAAAATCCCCATCGAGGGTATAATTCTCTAGGGAATGACGCCCGGTGTTAGCAGCCCAGAGAAAACCGTCCGGATCCATGGCCACATCAAAATAGGGACTGGGGATGATGAATCCAGGAATATCTTTGGCTTCATTTCTGTCCCCGATCCTTTGAAGCCGGGATCCGGATTTATCGAACTTCCAGACGATTTTATTCCCCGCATCGGCGACGAATACATTCGTTTCTGCAACGGTTATGGAGGTGACGATGGCTTGTTCTCCCAGAGATCCCCAACTCGCTTTTTTCACGCCATCCGCGCTGTAAACTTCGACATGATCTTCCGCTCCAAGATACAGATCATTGTTTTTATCCACAGAAAGACAGCGGGCAGTCACACTCGAATTAAAAGAAGATCGTTCTGTGCCATCCTTATTGAACACAAAAACGGAATCGCTCCCGGACACATAAATCCTATCGTCTGGTCCGATGGCAATCCCTTGCACCCTCGGCAAATCGATGGAGATACGACCTACCTCGGCGTAATGAATCAAATCGGACCCGCTTTTTTCATAGTTTTTTATGTCGTAGGCAAAGGGATTCTGTTGAGCGTTTTCCGCATTCTCCCGGATAGCTCTGTAACCAAAGTAAAGAATACCGGCAACCGAAACTGCTATTACTATGCCAGCAAATATTTTGTCTTTTTTCAGATTTATAACACCCATTTCGTACTCATTTGGTTAAGGGTTGGCTCGAAGGTCTATACAGACCAACCGGTGGGAATCCCTCGCCAGCAACCGGCCGTTGACCAAAGCCATCGGCCCCCATGCATCCACTCCCTCCAAAATCTTGGACTGAGCCAATTGAACATATTCCCCTGCGCTGGCTCTGGCTATAGTTAGAACCCCATCATCGCTCAGTATAAAGAATTTATCATCTGCCACCAAATAAGGGCCAAGCCCGAACCGGTTGGTCTTTCCACTGGACCAGACGAATCGACCGATGTCATCGGGATGACAACAGACGAATTGATTGCGCAGAGGCCCGGCATCCTTGGGCAAAATGCAAAAAAGATGGCCTTCATAAAACAACGGGGTTTGCTGTTCGGACGCCATCCCTTCCTCCGGCTTTATCGTTTGAAGCTCTTCGACTGTAAACTCGCCATCTTCTTTCCCGATCCCGACCATCGAACTTCCCGAACCATATCCAGCCGTCAGAAAAATCTTCCCGTCCCCTAGATAGACTGGGGAAGGCGCGATGACATTGTGGTTCCACAGGCGGGATTCAAACAGGATCTTGCCGGCTTCCTCCCCATCAGCGGCAACTCCCACGATCCCTCCGATAGCGCAGTACACGAACATTCTTGTGCCGTGAACCACGAAGGGCATGATGGAAGAGTGGGACATTTTCCAGTTATTGGGATTGGGCGTCTGCCAAACAACCTCGCCGGTTTCACAATCGACAGCGATGATCAGAGAGCTCCCGCCCACGGCAAACACGGCAAGGGAGCTATCGATTAAAGGACACTGGCCTGTGTACCAAAGCGGCACTTCGGTTCCGTATTCTCTTTCCATGTCGATTCCCCACCTGAAATCCCCAGTGTCTGCATCCACGCACATGACATGACATTTGGGCCCGATGGTCACGACATATTTATCCGTCACAGCCGGCACGGTACGGGACATACCATGATTCCGTTTCACCGTAAGGTCGTAACCCCGGCGCCAAATCTCAGCACCATCATCAAAAGAAAAACAACGCAAAATATCCGCTCTCTGTTCCTCATCGTAATCCAGAAGAAAAACCCGCCCGTTCGAAACGACCGGCCCGGCATGGCCCTCCCCCAAATCTACCGACCAGAGAATGCTCGGCCCGGAGTCATCCCATTGATCGATAAGATGAATATTTTCTTTACTGATATTGTCGAAATCGGCTCCCCGAAACCGCGGCCAACTTCCTTGAACTGGCGAAGGGATTCCTTCGAAACTTTCGAAATAAGCCCCGATCTCAACCGCATCGCTCTTGCTGACAAAATCCGGAGGTCGGTTGTCCCTACCGGGCAGGCTCTCTGCAAAATCCTGGACCGGATTGTACAGAAGCCACCAAGTCAGAAAAACCAGCCCGAGAAAGGCTGTCCCGACTAGGGTGACACGGTTTAATAACTTCTCATTCATCACCGATTCGATAAACCATTAGCGCATCACCATGCCGGATGTAAAGACGCCCGTCCCTGATAACAGGGTGGGCCCAATGCTCGCCCGAGCCTTTTTTTATACGAAACGAGTTCACCACCTCAAACTCCTGGGGATTTGGCTTGACCAAAGCCACAATCCCGTTTTCACTGTAACAATACATCATTCCATCGGCATAAATAATGGCCCCTTTATTCCCGATTTTTCTAGCCGTGAACTGGACTTTTCCGCTTTCCCAATCAAGGCAATGCCATCCTCCGCTGTTATGGCCTGAACCGTAAATAAAACCATCCACCAAAACGGCTGCTCCCATCTGGCTATCCAATTTTGCCTGAGACCAGATCCGCTTGACACTCGTTCCATCTTCGGATAGCTGGAACATTTGACCGCCGGTGCCATACCCGCTGTAAGCATAGACATACCCATTATGATAAAGAGGAGTGTTCGCATTGACATCATAGTCCGTGACATGGGAATGGTGCCATAAATATTCCCCATTATCTGCATCGATTCCGACAACGGACTTTCCTGTCATGGTTAGGAGAAGACGTCTTTTGCCGTGTTCGACAAGGCAGGGGGAACAGTATCCTGATGTTTCACCGTCGGTTTTGATCTTCCACATCGTTTTCCCTGTATGCCTGTCCAAAGCGACGATGGAGACTTCTCGCCCTCCAGGGGTGCAAAAAACGCGGTCGCCGTCCACTAGCAGGGATTCCGTCATCCCCCACTGCAAATTTCTTGCTCCGAATTGTGCCATCAGGTCAACCGACCAAATCTTTTTCCCGTCCGTGCTCAAACAGACGGCTTGTCCTCTGGCACTCATCAGATAAATCCTGTTGCCGACAACGGTTGGAGTCGTCCGGGCACCGGGTCGACTCCCATTCCATTCCGGGCCGTAGGATGCTTTCCAGATAGGCTTGCCGTCCAAATCAAAGGCATACAGAAAACCTTCTCCCTTTGTCATCCCTGTCAGATAAACACGGTCCATTGTTACGGCTGCCGAAGAATAGCCATCGCCAAGACCCTCTACAGACCAAACCTCCTCGGGCCCCTCCTCCGGCCATGCTTTTATCAGGCTTTCGCCGGGATAAACACCATCCCTGTTGGGCCCCCGCCATTGAGATTCTGCTTGTCCATAGGCCATATAAATGCCCAAGCCAAAAAACATCAATGTGGTCATCGCAAAGATTTTTTTCATCTTGATCCTCTTTTCGATTAAATCATATTCTAGGACACTTTGTGTATTCTCAGCAATCAACTTATAACCAAGCCTCGATATTATACTAATCCTATGGAATTAGTAATATAGTACACTATCGTTATTTCACCGTCAATGCGACAACAGAGGCAGATATCCGAATTTTTATAGTAGCAAATCGGGCGGCGAAGGACAAATTACCTATTTGACAAGTATGCATCCTTATTCCCGTGATAAATTGCGCTTTTGGGGATGGTTGAAGCGACCATTGAA
>CAZIDF010000048.1:0-20251 GCA_964538085.1 uncultured Eubacteriales bacterium
TCCATAAAAGCTTTCCTTCCGGAGAATATTTGTCGATCCGGTTCTGATAGGAAAAAGCCAAATAGATGAAGTCGTTATCATCTACGACAAAGTGGAAGCTGTTGCCCTTCTGGTTCAGCATGCGCTGTTTGTAATCGAACATCTCACCGAATTCTCGTTCGATATTTCCTTCCCTATTCAGCATGCGAATCAGTTTAGGCAGCGGTTCCTTGTCTTTCCCCTCGACATCATATCCCAGTGTGCCGATAGTGGCCAGCAGGCCGGAATTCAGGGAATACACGCTGCTGAGGGGATTTTTCGTCATCGTGATTGTCTTGAGTAGGCTGCCCTCTTTAGAGAAAATCTGGATCTTCCTGCTTCTCCAGTCCGCAATGATCAGGTTCCCTTCGGCATCGAAATCGAGGGATGCAGGGGATTGGAATTCTCCAGGCCCCTGTCCTTCCCTCCCGAAGCTGTCCAAAAATTTTCCTTCCGGATCGAACTTTTGGATCCGGCAGTTTCCCGCATCCAGAATATAGATGTTGCCGGTGTCATCCAGGACAAGATCAGAGGGATTGTTGAAAGCCAGATTCTCGTCCATGGTGTTTATGTCCCCGATGGTCCGGACCAGTTCGATCTTGATCGGAAGATTTTTGCCCCATTTTCCTCCCTCTTCGTTGTGAACGACCCGCACACCCTCCACGGTTTCGATCTCCTGTGCTACCAAATACATAAAAAGTGAAAAACCAAAAAACAGAAAAATGATTAAAATGACTCGTTTTTTCATCAGTCTCTCCAATTCATACGATAGACGACCAATTCTTTAAATCCGCTCTCTTTTTCTTGCAGACAGTAGAGATGATTCTTTTTGGCGATGGCGCTCAGGTCGATTTCTCCCCAGGTGTAGATGTTCATGCTTTTTCTCATGATGAAGACTCCTTCTGGACTGAAAATGTCGTACATGAACTCTCCAGGAGCGTTTCCATCCTCATATGTTCGTGCGTAAATTCTGCCTTCATCATCCACAAAAAAAGAGAGATAAGGGGGCCAATATTTTTCAAAAAAAACCTTCCTGCCAAAGGATTCATACCGTTCCTGACGTTTCTTTTTGAGGCTTTCAGGGAAAAGCACGGGATCATACTCTTTTCGTATCTTTCGCAGGAGATTTCCGTCCAGGTCATACACCAGGAATTCATAGCCGCGATCCTCGTTCCCGATATAGATAAAATCCCCTTCCTTCCTCCAAATAAATAATGAATTTATGTATGTTCCGCTCATTCCTTTTTTTCTAGAACTCGGGTACTTAAAGATATCCAATACTTTTATCTCTTCCAAAGCGGGATCGTAAAGACTGAATCCCTGGGAAAAGTATTCAGCATCGGGATCGAGTTCGCCACGAAATTGCCAGAATGAAATATAGTTGCCGTTTTCGAGAGGATAGATGGCAAACTCACCTTTGGGATTCCTCGTCTCCTTTATGATGTTCCCATCATTATCGAATACGAATCCCTTTTGGTTGACCTGATCGGAAATCACGATATTGTCATTGGAGTCGATGCCTCCCCACATGACGAATTGGATTTCTCCAGGGCCCTGACCTTTCTTACAAAATGCGTTTAAAAACATGCCCTGCCCGTCGAATTTGAATATCCATTTTTCTTTATCCGATCCCGTGAGGAAATATATGTTGCCTGTGGAATCGATATCGAACAGTTCTATTTCACCGAGCCCTAACTCAGCGAAATAACTGTCTTCCAGATCGATCACCATTTTTTCTTCTAGGAGTAGCGAGGTTGGCTCTCCCTTTATCTTGTAAGGCTCGCGATGATTGAGGACGACCTCCACGCTATCTTCCATGATCCTTTCAACACTGTCTTTTTTTGTGGAGCAGCTTAGGAAAATCAAAACAATAGACATCATCAGAAACGTTATTCGATGCATAAACATTCCCTTTTTCATAGATTCAAACACTCTATTTCTCGATAATCTTATACTGATAGTACGTGGCGTTCTCCGCATCCGATATGAATAAGAAGTTTTTTTGTATCCGCATCCTGTAAGCCGAATGATCGAGGAGAATTACTCCGAGTAAGACACCATCGGTATCGATTATTTCCAGTTTAAAAATATCCATCGTCTTTATTTTTCCTTGCTGCACTGTCTTTGATGCTCCCCCGGCACCTATCACTTTCGTTATTTCTTCCGGTTCCAGTTGCCGGTTCATGGTTAGGACCCAAATGCGCCCCTTGCTGTCTCTACTGATGCTGCGCGAGACAATATTCATTTGAGGCTGCTGAACAGAGATCCCCCCATCTTCCGGCCTGTTGATAAATCCCTTGCCCAGCACTTTGGTGTCATAGGCAAGAATCCGGTCCGCTTGCCATATCAATTTGCCTTCAGGATCGTATTCTTCGATGCGGTTTTGGTAAACGAAAGCGATGTAATAATGGCCATTCTGATCGACATCGAATTTGATCTCATTGGCATACCAGTTGACAAGACGATTGTTATAATCCCTCATCTCGCCAAAGGACTGGTTGATTTTCCCCTCCTTGTCCATAAGATCGATGAGTGCGGGCAATTCTTCTTTTTTGCCGGTTTCTGGCGCCCATCCCCAGCGGGCGTCCAGTCTTCCCCCCAACGCAATTTGCCCGTTTTTGAGCACACGTATGTCATTCTGTCTGAATTTGTCCAGCTTTATAAGCTTATACATTTCCCCTTTGGGGCTGAGGATCTGGATTCTTCGATTGCCGCTGTCCAGGACATAGAGGTTGTCGGCTCCATCGATATCGATGGAATAGGGAAAACTGAAGTCGCCCGGCCCCTGTCCAGATTGTCCGAAAGTGGCAATGAACTCGCCTTCAGGACTCAGTTTTTTAATACTGTTGCCGGAGGAATCCAGGATGTAGATGTTGCCGCTTGAATCTAAAACCACATCTTGCGGTGAATTTATCGACATATTTTCATCTTCGACCTCGATTCCCCCAATGGTCCGGACCAATTGCAGGGTTACTTCAGGGCTTGCTCCCCATTTTCCTATCTTTTCGTTGTGGATAAATCGCACACCATCTTTGGTTTCCATTTTTTGTGCTCCACTGAACAGCACAAGAGAAAAAAACACAAAAAACAATGATGCGCCAAATAAAATTTTTTTTTGCATTGCGATTCCCCTCTATCTCATAGATTAAGACATTGAGTAGTGCATGTCAAAGAGCAAATTTATTGCACTTGGATGGAAGAATTGGCTAGTTTTAATTGTCTAACTAAGCTACCCTTATAGTGAGGCCAAAACCATGAAAATAAAAAATAGAAAACAAATGTGGACGGCTTGCATCCTGATTTTGTCCTTCATTTTTGTGTTCTTGATGATCAGCTGCAAAAGTCCGAATAGCCCTGAAAATATACAAGCCAATATTTTTGTGAGCAATGAGTGTGGTATAGCCATAGATGTTTACGTGAATGGGGCCTTTAAGTTTTCGCTCGAATTTTTGATCTACGAAGTCGTCGAAAATGTTTCAGGCGGGACGTATGTAATCGTGGCTAAGAAAAAAGACACCGCGGAACAGATCGCGACCGAAACGGTCAATGTCAATGCCAGCGGAGAATACTGGGTTTCCATTTTAAGCGCTGCCAGTCTCAATATAGTCAATAATTATGGAGAAACCCTGAATATATATACGAACGGCTCTCTTCAGGGTGAATTAGGAGATGGGGAAAATCAGGTTTTCACCCATGTCCCTTATGGAGAGCATGAATTGGAAGCTGCCAAAACAAGCGATAACACACTGGTTGCATCCACCACCTTGAATGTCCTGGAGGAAAAAGAATACACCTGGACGATCAAAAAGCCTTAGATCAGACAGGACCTGAAGTTACTTTTTCCTTGACCAGAATTTGTCTGAGCTTTTCTTTTTGCCATAACCGAAAAAATCATCCAGTCTGACCATCGCTCTGTCGAATATTCGAGATCTGCGGATGACCCCTCTAGCCATGTCGTGCAGGATCCCGTTTTTTTTGTTAAACGGGCAAGTGCGGATGCAATTCGAACAGTCTGTTCCGTTTTTTACCCAAAAGGCCATGCATTTTTTCGCATCGATATGCCAGCTCAGGACGCCTTCTCTATTGGATTTATCGATAGGGATTTCTGTGGGGTCTCCAAGAGACAGAGCCTGGCTGGGACAATGCTTGGCACATTTTTTACAGGTTTTGCAAAATTCCCAGACACCGAATTCGATCGGTTTATCGGGGATTAGAGGGAGGGTTGTCAGGACTTTGGCGATCCGCACCCTGGGGCCGTATTCGGGCGTTATCAGCAGGCAGTTGCGCCCCAATTCGCCCAGACCGGCATCGATGGCCAGAGGGACGCTGCAGGTTGTGTCATTTCCGCTGGGAATAGCCTTGTATCCGATTCCTCGGATATAGGTTGCGAGCAATCCTGCCACAAGGGCCATTCGTGAATAGCCGAATCCTGTCGCGGCAGAAGCAGGTCCTTCAGGTGAACGAGCGATGGCATCATAGTCCATTTCGATGGCAAGAACGATGGCGTATTTGTATTCCTCCGGGATTTCGAATTCATAGGATTTTCCTCCGCCGGTTTTTGTATAACCTTTCGAGTAGATCCATCTCCTGTCCAGTTCGCATATGCCGACTTTGGCCGCGCCGAAAAAAGATCCGACTTTTTTTATACCTGACGTGATTTTGAGTGAATCATCCAGATCGATTTTAAAACCTGAAGGCACACTCGGGTAAGAAAATTGGCCATCCCATTCCCAGGTGTAAAGATCCTCCTGCCCGCCCCTACAGCCTTTAGCAAAATTGTCTTCCAGGTACCATGATGCATTCACCATGGCAAAATCCTCTAACCGATACCCGGCATTTTTTGTGGGGGAAACAGGTCCGTTGTAGAACTTTTTTCCCAGTTCAAGCAGCTTTGGGTCCCAAAGTATCCTTTTGAACATTTCGTTCTTCTGGTCGAACTGGGTCACTTCCCCGACTATATACCTGTCGGATCCCTTATCTGCAATACGAAAGTTCTTTTTCATTTCCAACTCCAGAGCCCATCTTAGCAGAATTATTTGTCGTGTTCCATCATCCTTGACTTGCCAGGGGTACATCTGGTATTCTGGCGGTTCCCCAACCAGTGTGGCGCTATCGTCTAGGGGACTAGGACAGGTGGTTCTCAGCCATCAGACCCGGGTTCGAATCCCGGTAGCGCTGCCACTCTTATTTCCTCTGTTTCCTTTTGAAAGTCAACTTTTTACGCCTTTCGTGTTTTCAGCATCAATACCTTATTTTCAGTACGATTCAATCGAGGGACCATAAGAAAAACTGAGTAAATCCCATTCGTAAATAGTAGACATTCGTTATCTTAGAGCTATAATGAAAAGTACAAATACGGAGGTGTGCTTGCCATGAGACGCATAAATAACCTATTTCTAATTATCATCATTCTTTGTCTGGCATCCCTGATCTCGGCCGATGAGGGGATGTGGATGCCTCATCAGATGAAGAACCTCGACCTTCAGACCAAGGGATTACAGATGAATCCCGATGATCTTTATAAGGAAGATGGAACCGGTCTGATGAGTGCGATTGTGTACCTGGGAGGTGGCACAGGCGAGCTCGTCAGTTCTGACGGACTGATCCTCACCAACCACCATGTGGCCTTCGGTGCGCTCCAGAGAGCGGCCACCAAAGAGAAGGACTACATCCAGGATGGTTTCATTGCCTGGAGCAAAGCTGAGGAGATCCCGGCACAAGGGTATATCGCCGATGTCCTTCTTGGCTATGAAGATGTCACAGAGAAGATCGAAGCGGCCATCGAACCGGGAATGAGTTTCAGGGACAAGTATGATGCCATCGACAAAGCCGAAAAAGAACTCATCGCCGGAGCCGAAAAAGGGGGAAAGGATATCCGGGCCACTGTGGCCTCCATGTACAGCGGGAATAAGTACTATCTTTTCCAGTTCAAACGAATAAAAGACATACGGCTCGTTTACGCTCCCCCCCGCGATCTGGGCAATTTCGGTGGCGATATCGACAACTGGATGTGGCCCCGGCATACCTGTGATTTTAGCTTCCTAAGGGCCTATGTCTCCCCTGATAATGTGGGAGTGGACCACAGCAACGACAACATTCCCTACAAGCCTAAATCTATTCTCAAACTTTCCACAAAAGGATTTCCAGAGGGAGGATTTTCATTTGTCATGGGCTATCCAGGAAGGACCTACAGGAATAATACCCTGGAGGAACTCCGTTTCGACTTCGAGAACATGAAAAAACAAACGGAACTGTATCAGGATGTGATCGCCTTCTTCGAAAAGGCGGGGAAGGACAACAGAGAAATCCAGATCAAATATGCCGGCATCATCAAGGGGCTGAACAACGGTCTGAAAAACCGCCAGGGCAAACTGGAGGGGCTTGAAAAGATCGACCTATTGGGAATAAAAAAATCGCAAGAGGAAGAGTTCATGGAATGGGCCCAGGAAAGGCCGGAACGCAAGAAAAAGTATGGGGGGCTGCTGGATAAGATATCCATTTTCATGGAAAAGTTTGCCGCCTTTTACGAGAGAGAAAACATTCTGAATCAGATGGCCAGTTCTTATTCAGGATCGGCCCTCCTCTCTCAGGCGTACAACCTCTACCGCACGGTCGAGGAGAGGGGAAAACCGGACATGGAAAGAGAACCCGCTTATCAGGAGAGAAACATCCCCCTCATCAAAATGCGAATACAGCTGGCGGAACGGGGTTATGACAAGGAGACGGACCGGGCCTTCTTGAAGCACCAGCTCAAAAAACTCACGGACTATCCCGAGGAGCGGATACCTGTGGCTTTGAAGGAATTGATCGCTCAAAAATCAGGAGAGGCCATCGATGCGTTCGTGGATAACCTTTATGACAACACGGTCCTCGCCGATCCGAAGGTTAGGCTCGAGCTCATCGATACAAATTTGAAAGAGTTGATGGAAACGGGTGATCCCTTCATCGAGCTGGCCGCAGAGCTTGAAAAAGAGATGAAGATTCTCAGGGAAGAGAGCAAAGCCCTGAGGCAGGAGAGGCAGGATCTCAAAAAGGTCTATCTGGCCGGCTTGATGGAGAAGCACGAGGGAAGAATCGCGCCGGATGCCAATTCGACCATACGTTTTACCTATGGATTCATTGAAGGCTACAGCCCGAAGGATGCTGTCTATTACGAACCGCAGACAACGCTGAGCGGAGTCGTGGAAAAAGACACTGGAGAGTTCCCCTTCCATGTTCCCGGGAAACTGAAAGAGCTACATGCGGCGAAAGATTATGGACGGTATGCCGATAAAAAACTCGATGATATCCCTACCTGTTTCCTGAATACGACCAGTGTGACCGGAGGGAACTCGGGTTCTCCGACCCTGAATGCCCGCGGAGAGCAGATCGGGATCATCTTCGACATGACCTACGAAAGCGTAACGGCTGACTATTATGAAGTGCCGGAACTGCAGCGGTCCATCAGCGTGGATATCCGGTATGTTCTTTTTGTAACCGAAAAATTCTCGGGAGCCCATCACATCATCGAAGAGCTGGGATTATAGTTAATACCCGACATGGCGAGTTGTCAAAATATACCATCCATCGACAACATTTGTTTCATTTTTTAAAAAAAATATCTGGCTTGTCACTGAAGTATTCCAGGAGTATCGGGTCTTTTAGGCTCTTTTTTGCTCCTGGTCCATTTCATGAATCACCCTCCATGTGTATGTCGTCGAATGATTCGGACACACCCTTAAGCGACGATTTTGCCTCCTCATGTTACTCCTAACTTAAGCCTCCTATCAAGTCATTTACAAAAAATGAACGATATATTTCCCTTCTATGAATGTATTTCGCCATTAAAATTCAGAATCCTAGCAATATTGCGGCAATGATGATCAGCTGATAAACGATCATGGGATTAACGGTTTTTGGATCTATAAGCTGCTTTGAGGTGTAAGCACCTACAAAGCCACCAAAATTAGCACCGAACATAATGATCGGAAAAAGCCTTTTTCCTTCCTCTTCCGAGTAGAGATCGATGGTAAATCCCCAAAACTTGAAAAGCGTAACAGGCCCATAAACTTGGATTGTAATGAAAGCGAAAACCATCACTTTTATAATCAGGGCGTGTGCCCGAATTAATTGACTACATACACAAAGCATGGGAAAATGGGCAATATGCTAAGAGATCGGAAGATATCAACACTAGTGAGGAGGGAGAATCATGCAGATTAAATGTGCCACCAGGGTTTTCTTGTTAAGTTGCTTATTTTTCATATGGGCAACCTGCCTTTATGGTCAGGGATATGAATGGGCGCAGCAGACAGAAGGTTTGGCTCCGGCAGAAGGATTTGCCGCTGCTACAGATAACAAGGGCAATGTTTTTGTCGCCAAATACAGTCCCGGCAGAGATCTAATTTGGGTTAAATCCGCTGATGGGCTTAGTAGTGATAAAGCCTACGCAATTGCGGTGGATGCTTCGGGTGATGCTTATATCACGGGGGCTTTTCTCTACCTTTGGGAAACCTACAACTTTTGGCAAAACAACTCTCACCGGAACAAAAGGAGAAAATGTATTCGTTGCCAAAATCAGTTCTGCAGGAGCATGGCAATGGGCAGTGCAAGCGGGTTCACCTACCGGCGGGCTGCAACACAATGATTTTGGCAAGGGTATCAGCGTCGATGCTGCAGAAAATTCCTATGTTTGTGGCGCATTCAGGCGCACTATAAACTTTGGTGATGCTTCTCTCGTCAGCGCTGGTGGCAGCGATATATTTGTGGCTAAATATAACTCATCCGGGGAATTTCAATGGGCGAGAAGAGCAGGAGGAAGAGCTAGCGATATCGCCAATGCTATCTCTGTGGATGCTTCGGGCCATTCCTATGTGACAGGAGGATTCGAGGGAACGGCCGATTTTGAAGACACCAAATTAGTCAGTAAAGGAAACGATGACATATTCATTGCTAAATACAATCCAGCCGGTGGATTGGAATGGATACATCAAGCCGGAGGGACAACCACCGACCATGGCGCCGGGATAGGTCTGGATGCTTCCAATAGTGTCTACGTCTGCGGAGCGCTGAACAGTGCGTTTGCCTCCTTCGGTGAGACGACCCTCAAAGCGGCCTCGCAGGGTTCCAATATATTTCTGGCAAAGTGTAATTCCGCAGGAGAATTTATATGGGCCAGGCTAGCTGGGGACAAGTTTCATGGTAATGTCCAGAGTCTCGGTGTAGATCCTTCCGGCAATTTCTTTATCACCGGGTATTATGCTGGTTCCGCTGTATTTGCCGGCGCTGCATTATCCACCAACACCCATGCCGACAGAAATATATTTATTGTAAAATATAATGCAGTAGGGGATGTGCAATTGGCGCAAAATATTGTTGGAGCAGAACGTACGGAAGGTCACGGTGTCGGAGTTGATAACTCTGGAAATGCCTATATGACCGGGGTATTTCGCGACACCGTCAAATTCAGTAATACGACTCTCACTACCGACAACGTCCCCGCCATGTTTGTAGCGAAATTGAATGCCATTCCAGTTGCTGTTCAAAAAAGGATCAATTGAAATACCGGAAGAATTATCATTATTACAAATTTGAAATCCGTTTCTGCCAAAGGCGGATCAGTGGTCCTTAGCCATCAGGCGGGGGTTCGAATTCCCCTAGCGCTGCCACCCTTATTTCCTCTTATTCTCACTGATTTCCTGCCGGCTTGATTATTTTCTCATTTAGTCATTTTGGAACTTTTTATATATCGGACTCGTATGAATTTCCTTGAGGGACTTTTTGTATGTTTCGTGCAATTAATCCCATTTTTAAATAAAATAAGATGTTATTTTTTGTGGAATTCGACTTGAGCTTTTTAGGAGGGAAAATGAAAAAAACACTTTTTTTGGTATGTATCGCATTGTTTCTATTCAATCCGATGTATGGCCAGATCAGCGCCAAGCTGATGCGCTATATGGATGTATCTGACACCCAGATCACCTTTGTTTATGGGGGCGATATCTGGGTCATGCCCAAAACCGGAGGCACCGCCATTCAGGTCACCCACTCACCCGGCGAGGAGTCGTGGCCTCGTTTTTCGCCCGACGGCAAATCCATCGCCTACACGGCCAGTTATAATGGAAACTTGGATGTGTTCGTGATGCCAACCTTGGGGGGAGTGCCAACCCGGATCACCTATCAGTCGCATGCTGACAGAATGGTCGACTGGTATCCCGATGGAGAGCGCATCTTGTTCGCCTCAGGCCGTGAAAGCGGTATTCAGCGTATCCAACAGTTTTATTTGGTCAGCAAAAAAGGTGGTTTCCCAGAAAAGCTGAAAATCCCGTATGGAGAGCTTGCCAGCTACTCTCCCGATGGCAATCATCTGGCCTATATCACCAAGATCACGGAGAACTTTCCCTTCAAACGCTACAGAGGAGGGTTGGCCTCGGATATCATACTATATGATCTGCGAAACGATACGGCTGAAAATGTCACCAACAATCATGCCAATGATGGAAAACCCGCTTGGGTGGGAGACAAAGTCTATTTTCTGTCGGATCAGGCTGAAAATATGCGCCTCAACATATGGTCCTATGATACAAAAACCAAAACGTCTGCCCAAATCACCGAGTTCGATGATTTTGATATTTCCTTTATGTCGGCGGGAAATCAGGACATCGTCTTCGAGGCAGGTGGTCAAATGTATCTGATGGATTTGAGCACCCAGGAATATGTGCCAGTCGCAGTGAACATCGTCAGTGATCTTTCGGCAGAAATACCCAGATCCATAGATGTCAGCACTCGAATCGCCAACATGACGGCGGCTCCTGAAGGAAAGCGTGTTGTGTTTGAAGCCCGGGGCGAATTATTCAATGTGCCTGCTTCTGAAGGATATGTCATCAACATAACCCAAAGCAGCGGAGCCTTTGACCAAAATCCTGCTTGGTCACCGGATGGCAAACACATCGCCTATTGGAGCGACAACTCTGGAGAATACGAGATTTATCTGCAGGATAGCGATATGAATTTCAAACCGAAAAAATTGACAAACCGCAACAAAGGTTTTGGATATGCCCTGTTTTGGTCACCTGACAGCAAAAAACTGGCATTCATCGATGAAACAAATGATATTACGATTATAGACATTCAGAGCGGGGAGGCGACGGTTGCCGCTAATACAGATTGGAATATCGGCCATGGCGGCCGATTCGGCTATCCTATCGCCTGGTCACCTGATTCCAAGTGGATAACATTCACGAAAGGCCTGGATAATGCCAATAATGCCATATTCCTCTATAATTTGGAGAAACACCAATCTCACCAGGCAACAAGCGGTTTTTATGAAGATATGAACCCGGTCTTCAGCACAGACGGTAAATACCTGTTCTATCTGACCAACCGCAGTCTGACAGCCACCTATTCTGACATGGGTGACGGGACCTGGATCTATCCCAATTCCACCCAGATCGCTTCATTGAGCTTGACCAAAAAAGCACCCTCACTCCTTCATCCCAAAAACGATGAAATAAAACAGGAAGAAAAGGGAGATAAAGAAGAAAAAGGGGAAACAAAGGATAAAAAACCAGAAAAAGAGGCTGCTGCCGTTTCTGTCGAGGTGGACTTTGACGACCTCGAAGCCCGACTGGTCATTCTCCCGCCTGACGCGGGAAACATCGGAGAACTGTTGCCATTTGAAGGAAAATTAGTCTATCTAAGAATGCCGAACACAGGATCGGGCAAAAGATCTTCTTCATTGATCTTTTATGATCTTGAAAAGAGAGAGGAAAAGACCATCATTTCCGATGTGAACCTTGTCAAAGCGACGGCAGATGGCAAATCCCTGTTGGTTTCCAGTCAGGGCAAATACGGTATCGTCAAACCGGCGCCCGATCAAAAGATCGAAAAACCCATTCCTTCCACGGGTTTGATGATGGACTTGGTGCCACGTGAGGAGTGGCGTCAAATATTCATGGATACGTGGCGGAGGCACAGGGATTTTTTCTACGACCCCGAGATGCACCAGGTCGATTGGGATGAAATGCGGGACCGGTACGGCGCTCTGCTGGATGATGCCAGGACACGCTGGGATGTCAGTTTCATTCAGTCCAATTTAGCTGCAGAACTCAGTGCCGGACACACCTACACCTTTGGCGGCGATGTCGAAAATGTCCCGAGTCTAAGAACTGGATTTTTGGGCATCGATTGGGAAATGAACGACAATCTGTACAGGATCAAACGTATCATTACTCCTGCTGTATGGGATACGGAAGTAAGGTCTCCGTTCGATCAGTCCGGCGTTGAAGTGGAAGCCGGGGATTATATCCTGGCCGTCAATAGTATGAAACTGGAAGCTGACAAAGATCCATATGCAGCCTTTGAAGGCCTATCTGGAAAAACGGTTTCCTTGACCATCAGCCGGTCAGGCAGTGCAGAGAAAAGCAAAAATCATATCGTCAAGTGCTTGACACAGGGTGAAGAGAACAATTTGAGATATCTGGAATGGATCGAGAACAACCGGAAAATGGTGGATAAGCTTTCAGATGGTCAGCTGGGGTATGTGTACATGTCCAATACGGGCGGTCAAGGACAATTGGAGCTTGTGCGGATGTTTTACGGACAGTTGGATAAAAAAGGCTTTATTATCGATGAACGTTTTAACGGAGGCGGACAGCTGGCTGATCGCTTTCTGGAATTGTTGCAGCGGCCAGTGGTGTACAATCTTCATTGGCGGCATGGAAAAGATCATGTTTACCCCATCAAGACCAATACCGGACCTATGGGAATGTTGATCAACGGCTGGGCCGGTTCCGGAGGAGATGGTTTGCCTTGGGCTTTTCAGGAGCTGAAAGCGGGGCCCATAGTGGGAGAACGCACCTTGGGGATCCTGGTCGGACCTGCTACCGGCCATATGCTGATCGATGGCGGAGGGATCACAGTTCCCGGCGCCCGGCTTTACGACAATGATGGGCACTGGTTCTGGGAAGGGGAGGGTGTGTCTCCAGATATCGAAGTGTGGGACGATCCCAACATTCTAGTTCAGGGCCGTGATCCGCAGATAGAAAAAGTTGTGGAAGAAGTATTGATGCTCTTGAAAGCCAATCCACCCAAGATGACCCCTGCTCCTCCGTTCGAAGACCGAACGGCAAAGGGCCTGAAAATCAAGAAATGAGAATTGATAAATGGTTGGAATAAAAGTGTGACGCTTTCGAAACTCTTGAGATTCGATGTTCATGGCTGCGTACCATAACAGTCTTGCGGAAAATCTGGTTCAATTGTCTTTTGATTCTGATATCCTGGATTCCGTTTCTAAATGGAAATAGTGCAGTATTCGATGGTAAACCGGAGCGAATATAATCCCCGCAGCAACTAAAAAAATTATCCCTGAAAAAATCGCGTAAAAAGAAGCGAAAAGTTTCCCTGATGTGGTCGGTAATTGGTTGACCGGTCCCATACCTCCAAGTATCATTGCCGCGTTTAGAAGCGAATCGATCCAGGATAGCCCTTCTGTCTGGCGATATCCAACGATACCCAAACCTAGCGATACAAGCACAATGAGAATTGCTAAACTTGCATGAAATATCAAACGTGAAAGAAATCTTTAACGAGAAATTAATTTCTGAGTGCGTTGTTCATACATTTTGCTTGCTTCTATAATTTATTTTAATTAAAATTATTTTGTTTTTGTCGGGATCAATAAGCCGGATAATGATTTGTTCTCCTTTTTTATCAAACGAACGATTACATTCTTTGCGAAATAATCTTGCACTAGATCTTCAGGATTGATGGTGGATTGGTTTATAAGAAGCTAAATAAGGCATTCAAAATTGAGGGGATAAAAAATGTTTGGGAAAAGCATCAAGCTTTTTAAGCTCTTTGGATTCGAAGTCAAGATCGATATCAGTTGGCTGGTCATTGCTCTCCTGATCACATGGACACTCGCTAAAGGATCGTTCCCGCATTATTATAAGGGTTTCACCAACTCGACCTACTGGATAATGGGTATTTTAGGTGCGCTGGGTCTGTTTATCGCGATCATATTTCACGAACTTTCTCATTCTCTTGTTGCGCGGAAATTCGGACTGCCGATGAAAGGGATCACTCTTTTCATCTTTGGCGGGGTGGCAGAAATGACAGAAGAGCCGCCGAGTCCGAGAGCTGAGTTTTTTATGGCCATTGCGGGTCCGATCTCTAGCATAATCCTTGGTTTGGGATTGTTCGGAGTCCGGTTTCTCGGAGAAGGGATAGGCTGGTCGAAGCCTGTCCTTGGCGTCATCAGCTATCTAGCCTTTATCAATCTCATTTTAGCAGGATTTAACCTATTGCCTGCTTTTCCTCTTGACGGAGGACGAGTACTTCGTTCGGTCCTTTGGGGGCTGAAGGATAATATTCGATGGGCTACACGAATCGCATCCAGCATAGGTGCTGCATTCGGTATAGCGCTTATTCTTTTCGGAGCGCTGAGTGTTTTTTTGGGAAATCTTATCGGGGGAGTATGGTGGGTTTTGATCGGGATGTTTATGAGAGGAGCATCCCAAATGTCTTATCAACAGCTTGTCGTCCGGAGGTCTCTCGAGGGGGAAAAAGTAAGACGATTCATGGTTTCGGATCCTGTGTCGGTATCTCCGTCTATCTCTGTTGACGATTTGGTCGAAGACTATATTTACAAGTATCATTTTAAAATGTTTCCTGTTGTGGAAGACGGAAAACTCCTGGGCTGTGTTACCTTGAATCAGGTAAAAGAAATTCCCAGAGAAGAAAGGCATAAACATCCTATCAGAAGCCTTGCCAAGAGTTGTACAAAAGAAAATACAGTAGGCCCTGATGAAGATGCGATGAAAGCTTTGGCCATCATGAATAAAGCGAAGTCCAGCCGCCTCATGGTGGTGGAAGGAGACAATCTATTGGGTGTGATAGCCCTCAAAGATATGCTGGAATTTCTATCCCTAAAAGTAGACCTGGAAGACTGAAAATAAAAAGGAGGTTTTATCATGTCTAAGACAAACAGAAATTTAATATTTATCATCCTAATCCTCGTGGTGGGATTTATCGCGGGTATTCTTCTCGCAGCCCCTCTAGGGATTTCACCTAGGACTGCGAGCCAGGAACAAAGCGAAGTAGCCGAAGTCTCAGTAGATAATCCCCAAGTTCATGATTTGTTGAGCCAGATAAGCCAAGCCTTCGAAGAATCGGCAGCCAGTGTGAGTGAATCGGTTGTTTCGATATTCGCTGAACAAACGGTTCAAACTCAAAGCCCGTTTGGCATGCCAGATGATGCGTTCAAAGACTTTTTTGGAGACGATTTTTTTAAACGCTTTTTTGGAACTCCTCCTTCCCAGGAGCAGAAAAGGACAGTTCGGAGTTTAGGATCAGGCGTGATTGTAACTCAAGATGGTTATATTTTGACCAACAACCATGTGGTTGCCAATGCTGATAAATTATCTGTAGTTATTGGAGACAACAAAACCCTTCAAGCAAAAGTCATCGGTACCGACCCCCCGACTGACGTGGCTGTCATAAAAATTGATGCGAATAATTTGCCCGCAGCAAAACTCGGCAATTCGGATGATGTGAAGGTGGGGCAGTGGGTGATTGCCGTGGGTAATCCCTTCCAGCTCTTTCATACCGTCACGCATGGAATCATAAGCGCCAAAGGGCGGTCCTCAGTGGGTCTGGCTGATTATGAAGACTTTTTCCAGACGGATGCCTCGATCAATCCCGGCAACAGCGGAGGGGCACTGGCTGATATGAGGGGCTATGTCATCGGCATCAACACAGCCATTGCCAGCCCTTCGGGCGGCAATGTGGGAATCGGCTTTGCGATTCCCATCAACATGGCAAAAAAAGTGATGGAAGACCTGATGTCAAAAGGAGAAGTGACCAGAGGTTACATCGGTCTTGTCCCTCAAGATATCAACGATGATCTAGCCAAGGCTCTGAAGCTCTCAAGCACGGAGGGCATCCTAGTGGGGGATGTGGACAGAGGAGGGCCGGCCGATAAAGGAGGAATTAAGCGCGGTGACGTCATTGTCGAGTTCGATGGGAAAAAAGTAGAGAACAGCACTCAACTCCGGAATATGGCTGCACAAACAAATCCTGGTACGCCTGTTAAAATCGGGCTGCTGCGGGATGGGAAAAAAGTGGAGGCAACAGTCACCCTGGGAGAAAGGCCGAAAACGAGTGGGGGAGGGCAGGCTCCGCAGGAACCGCAGGCAGAGGCACAAACAAGCCAGAAACTCGGTCTGAGTGTGCAGACGCTGACTCCGGATATTGCAGAGCAACTCGGCTATCAAAAGGACTCTGGAGTCATCGTGGCAGATGTTTCCTCCGGAAGCCCGGCAGAAGAAGCAGGTTTACAAAGGGGAGATTTGATCAAAGAGGTAAACCGCAGGCAAGTCCGGACAGTACAGGATTTTGAAAAAGAAATTGGAGACATAAAAAGTGGCGATGTTGCAGCATTGCTCGTGCGCCGAGGTCAAAACACCTTCTTCACAACAATTAAGGTTCAATGATATAAAGTATAGAAGAAAAAGCTGAAGATTTTTGTTTTTTGTTCGAAATTTTCAAAGGAGGAAAGATGAGAAATCTAAAAAGAAAACAGATTATTGGAAATTTTTTGTGCTGGACATTGGTGTTTTTGATCCTTGTGCTCTTTAGCCTATGCAAATCCAGTGAAAAGGCGGAAGAAAAAGGCGCTGAAGAAAAAGTAGAAAAGAGTGCAATGGAAATCTTATCCGTAGAAAAATTGATTCCGATATTTGGAGAATCGACGGGAACCCAATCAGGTATTTCCGATCTTTCCCAGAGTGAAGAAGAGATTTTAATCAACTACAACCTTTATGTTGCCGACATGAGCAAATTTGATGAAGAAATCGGCACGGATATGGCTCCGAAGATCCAGAAATTCTATGAAGAATTCAAAACACCCGACAGAGTCGCTTTTAGAGTGTTTGTTCCTAGTTCCGAGGAAGAACCTTGGAAGCAGTATGTCTTTTTTGTCGTGACAAGAAAGCTTGTTGAGCAAACGGAATGGAACAATTTATTAGCGATCGAGTTTTTAAGAGCTGTAGAAGAATTGAAGTACTACGAGTAAATTCTTATTATTTCTTTCTTTAATCAAAAATAAGTTTGTATTTAACAACCTTGGGGTAATCTTCTTTAGATTGCACCGAGGCATATAAATAATTATCATTATCAATCATCACATTGCCCATGCGAATGTGTTCTCCTTTTTTAACATCCGAAATTATATTTGGCATTTTATATCTTGAGATCAGATTCAAATCCAAGTCATAAATATCGATATAAAAGAAATCTTGATCTTGATTTACATAGGGAACAACCACTTGATTATCTCTATTAATACTCACATCCAATATTATCCCCGTCGGCGGATTTGGGTAAGAACGCACGCCAACCCATCCTTTTTCACGGAAATATTCAACATGATGATGCGTATCAAATTCGACATCGCCCATGATGTCTTTCAATACCTGTCCTTTGACATCATACTTGATGAGACGGTACGGAAAAACTTGCGAATATATTATTTCGTTCTTGTTTGTTACAACTAATTTAGTGGTACTACTGTCGGCATAATACATACGCCAAGGGTAAGGAAGAGGAGGAAGCCGGCTAATTCGTTGTAATTGATTGACTGCTGGCTCAACAAAGATTCCGAAAGAGCTGTCGACTTTTCCCAATGTACGGGAAATATGAATGGGCTTATGGTTTTCTTCAAGAAAAAGGCTTGAAAGATAATAAACGTTATTGAGTAAAACAATGTCACTAAAATAAGCCGACGAAGAAGACGTTTTGTCTGAAAATTTAAATTTCGTTTTTCCTAAAAATAAAAATTTCCCCTCAAGGTTATAGACATTTATTCTCCGTTGACTATTATCAATGACATAAATATTTCCGTCAGAAAGGATTTTAATTTTACAGGCATTATCCGAAAGTTCGCCTGGGCCCTGTCCTTGCCTTCCGAAGCTAAATAGAAATTTCCCTTCTTTGGAAAAGCACTGAATCCTGCTATTCCCGGCATCCAAGATGTAAATGTTGCCATTTTTATCTACTGTAAACGAGCGAAGCTTATAAAAATCTTCATTCTCCTTATCTGAGCCGATTTTTAATACAAGTTCAGCTCTAATGGGTTTTTCTAAAATTTTAGTATCAGGTGAGGACGGGGTAAGCGGCCCTTCGGCAAGAGCGTATCCGCAAAATATCGCCAAAATCATAAAAAATACGCACTGAATTTTTTTCGCCAACCCAGAAATACTCCCTTCTATTTTGTTACAGGAAATATAAATCACGATAAAAAGGATGTCAAGGACAATCGGAAGTTGCTCATGGCGGTCAAAAAGACCATGCAAAGCCCAAAAAATTTTTTGAAGGCTTTTTTGGCTTCTTTGTGCTGACTCAAGGAAGGAGTCTATTTCAAGCTGGATGGTTTGCAAGTTTCGGCTGATTTGGCCCGCATTATTTGGTTTTAGCGTCGATATCCGAACATGCTGGCGAAATCGGATTATCGCACTAAGTTCCGCATACGATTTGGTTTCCAAAATTGTGATTTTAGAAATAGAAGGAATAAATCCCGCAGTCCGTTGTATAATAAATAGAGAATGAAGGGTATTTTCATATTTTTATTAGCTCTTGCTCTTTGTCCTGCCCGTTTATCCACTCACCAGGAAGTCACCACCAAAGTTACAGTCTATGATGATATCTTTCTGACCGAACAGGGACTTATACCTCTTCCGGAAAACGCCATCGAATTGAAGCATGAGTTCACAATTGAATCCATAGAGTTTCGGTCTCCGATTCAATTGGCCACAGATCCGGAAGGGAACATCTATGCCTCTGCCAAAAGAAACAGCGCCGTGTACAAAATGGATGCCGCAGGAGAACTGCAGCTCAAAATAGGCAAACCAGGCAAAAGGAAAGGCAGTCTTCCAGCTCCAGCCGATATCTCGACGGCTAGTGACTATCTCATCGTTCATGATACAGAAAAGCAACGGCTGGAATTCTTTGATTTTGAAGGCAACTATGTCAAAAGCCGGAAAATATCCGATTTTACGGATTTTGTGCTCGGTGAGGATGAATGCCTTTACGTTGCCCATCATGTGGAAGATGAAAATTCTCCTTTGGTTAAAGTTTATTATCCTGATGGAAAAATGCTTTCCTTCGGCAAGCCCCTCCTCTTTCGTCACAGCATGCAGGTTCTGAATTCGCGATCCCTGGCATTGAACGGAAAAGGGGAGCTTTATGTCGCTTTCACTTATTTTCCTGTCGTTCGCAAATATTCTGCCAGCGGGAAGCTTCTGGACGAATACAGGATCGACAGCCCCATCATGGAGGCCAAGGAAAATTATAATCTGAAGAAAGTGGGCGAGGGCATTGCCCATAAGGCCCGACGTGCGGGATACAGGGAGGTGATTGTCGGCATCAGGTATTTCGAAGAGAAAATCTACATGTTGAGCCATGTTCCTCGCCTGGAGATCACGGAAATGGATGAAGGGGGAACAATCACAGCCACCTATTGGATGGATTCCCAGGAGGTTTATGAAACCCATGATTTTGTGATCAGGGAAATCGACGGTGTGAAAAAATTTTATGTTTCCCATACCTCCCCCTCCAAATATGATATCGATGTATTCGGAGTGAAAACCAGAATGAAACAGGAAGGCTTGCCGGAAGAAATCGCCGATCTGACAGAGGAGATAGCTGCCAATCCTGATTTTTATCTGGCCTACAACAACAGAGGGGTCGCCAGGTACCGTTTGGAAGACTATCAAGGTGCGATCGAAGATTTTTCCAAGGCCATCGACCTGGCCCCGGATTCTGCCCTGTCCTACAACAACCGTGGATTGGCCAAAGTGAAAACAATGGACTTGGACGGAGCTGTGAAAGATTTCTCCCGAGCCATCGATCTGGATCCGGGAAATGCCAAGATCTTTTTCAACCGGGGGATAGCGCTTGCCCGCAAAGAGGACTATCTAGAGGCCATCGAGGACTTCAAAAAGGCGGCGGATCTGGATCCTGAAATGGCAAAGAAAGCCCGGGAACAGATCTATTTTTGTCTGAGCCAATTGAAAAAACACTTCACCTTTCCTCAATTCCCACCCGTTAGCATGCTGAACTAAGGATATCACATCCAAAACGCCAAGGTCAAAGGCTCCCCACTCTCCTCGGCTGCCATCAGGGGCTCCTGTTGAACAACACGAGGCGGGGGAGGCCGTTCGGCTTCAAAGGTCAGCTTGAGATGACCGATGATCCT
>CAZIDF010000049.1:0-19122 GCA_964538085.1 uncultured Eubacteriales bacterium
CGCTGATGGGAAATCTCCTTACCGAACCAATGGGAAAACTACTTGACATTTACACCAGGAAGGGATTGGGGGATTATTTTGGTTTCTACAACACCGAAAGGCCCCATGCCTCCTTGGCCGGGAAAACACCTTTTGAAGTCTATTATGGAGTCTCAACGGCCCGGGACGCCGGAATTGGGCAAAGGATTTGATATGAATCAAACTGAGATCGTGGCTTATATCGGCTCTCAGAACCTCGATTTTTTGACATGGAGGTAGGAACTGTGAAATCATTGAAAGCAGGTTCAAACTTCACCTTAAAGAAGGGCATTTTCTGTCCAGACAATGGGGAGGGGTTCAGTTAGTCAGGAAAGAAATGAGCAATTTTACAAGCTGAATAGAAGCAAGAAGAAGGATCACATGGTTTAGCAGACGAAAATTTTTATCAGGAATTAATGTGTCTATGATGTACTTCATCAGGAGTGGAATAGGCAGGGCAATAAGAGAAACGATAATGGTGAGGATGGATGCAAAAGCCATCTTCTTCCAGTGTTTTTTCAGGTAGGGAAGGAGGAATTTTAATTTAAAAAGCTGCAATTTCTGACTTTTTGGATCTTTTGTTTTGATTACAAGAAATGCTGATTTAATGTTTTTTAAGATGCGATTCATGTTCCTATTTTCTTAGTTCATCCAAGAGTCTATACAGATGGACACGCCTAATCCCCAGTTCTTGAGCTGCCTTGGTTTTGTTCCCTCGATGTTTTACCAAAGTATCGAGTATTTTCTCAAAAGAATAACGAGACCTATATTTGACTTTGGCTTTATTTGCAACTTTAGAGATCAGAATATTTTTTTCCTCTAAAACATTATTGTCTGAAAAGACAATGGCCCGTTCCAAAATGTTCTCCAGTTCTCTGACATTGCCGGGAAAGGAATGGGCCAAGAGTTTCCTGAGAGCCTCTTGTGATATCGTAAAATTTTCTGATTGTTTCTGGCAATTTCCTTCAATAAAAAAGTCAATAAGAAGAGAAATATCTTCTTTCCTTTCCCGCAGGGGAGAAATTTGAAATGATAAAATGTTTATTCTGAAATATAAATCTTTTCTGAATTTGCCTTTTTCCACCAATTTAATGAGATCTTTGTTGGTGGCCAGAATAAATCTAACATCTATTTTTCTGGTTTTGTTCTCACCCAGTCTTCGGAATTCCTTGTCCTCGATGACTGAAAGAAACTTGGCCTGAAGATAGGGAGTGATGTCGGCAATTTCGTCAAAGAAAAAAGTTCCGCCATTGGCTTCTTCTAAAAGGCTTGGCTTATCGATGACAGCACCGGTGTAAGCGCCTTTTTTATGACCAAATAGCTCGCTCTCGATCAAAGTATCGCTCAGGTTAGCACAGTTGATCTTGATAAAGGCACTGTCTTTTCTATCGCTGGAGCTATGTATCATTCGGGCGGCAACCTCTTTCCCGACTCCGGTCTCTCCCAGGAGCAAGACAGTGGCATCCGATTTGGCCGCTTTTTTAATAAAATGCCGAAGTTTTTGGATTGGAGGGCTTTTCCCAATTAATTTTGGTTCCGTGTTCATTGTACAAAAATTTGGACAAAATTCTTGCTGCTATAAAAATATCAGTTTCATCAGAGCAGATGTCAACGGAAACAGCCCAAATGTCATATGTTGTCACATTATGTCGCTTGTTGTCATATCTTTATTGCTTCACAGCTCTAAATTCAAGTAAAATTTTCCAATCATGATTGGCCCCCTGTTCACCAATTTGCTTACCTTTTTAGGATAGACTTGGATTGGATAATTGTCCAAAGATTGAAATGTTGCTCGGGAAGTTGACGGATTGGGTGAAAAAGGAACTAATCTTTCGACAGATGGGCAATCAACTGGTCTAAGCCGACGAATTCAATCCGCACCCCGTTGTATTCTCGATGGAACGCCCGTTTGACATCATTAGCCACGACATAATTCATCCCCCTCTGATACGCCCGCCGAAAAGCCTTCACTCCAGCGGGTTCAAAGTGGTCGGCTGACCATTTGCATTCGATCGCTATGACTTCCTGTCCCCGTCTTTTCAATACGAAATCGACCTCGTGATGGCGTTTGTCGCGCCAGTACTGGATCCTCCGGCTTTGCAGCCTCCCGCACAATTCATTAAGGACGTAATGTTCCCACATCAATCCCATATCTTCATCTCTGAGCTTCTCCCAGCCCTTGTACGCCCGGCAGGATTCGAACCCATGGGGTCTTCTGATTCGTAGTCAGATGCTCTACTACAGACTCAGAGTTCTGCCCGTGTTGCAATACGTAACAAAAATTGTTGAAAAGCGCTGAAAATAAGGTATGGCGGCTGAATACCTAGAAAACGTAAATCAGCGATTTTTCAGGGGAAAAGCGGCTTGATAAGAGTAGCAACGCTACCGGGATTCGAACCCGGGTCTGATGGCTGTTCAGGAAGCGAGGGGCTGCCTTTTCTTCATAAGGTTGATGACATTTTCCTTGGTCAAAAGCTTCAGATCCGAGGCCTTCTCGATGAAAGGCCGAGTGTCCTCAATAGCCTTTTTCCAATCGATGTTTTTGAGCCGTTTTATGACGATCAGAGTCCAGTTGGATTCTGTAATTTCCGGGCCCTTCCAATTTGTCTGAATCAGGGCTTTGTTCAGAAAGTGAAAATTTGGCTCCGGCCATGAAGAATCGGACAAATACCAGAATAAGTCATAGAGATCGCGGCCCTTGACATAGGAACGAGCGAGTATGGCATGAAGTTTGCCGCTTAAAAGAGAGGATTTGTCATAGTGTAACATGTGCAGAAGCACATAGCGGCGAATAACAGAAGTTTCGGTTATTCCTCCAGGAGGAGAATTACTGTCAACCTCAACCTTAACCGAGAACACTTCTGACTTATATGGAGAGAGACCCAGTTCGTGAAGCAATCCAGGGAAGCGGATAAAGGCAGATTTAACGGCTGTTCTGTCTTTAATCTTCGTCTCAATATAGTAAGCCTCAGCCTCGAAAGACCTAGCGATGGAGGCAATAACTCCACTGAAATCTCTGGCCTTCTTTGTCCTCAAAAGGGCGAAATCAAGATCCTCAGAATAACGAGGTAGCCCATACAGAAATCTCAACGCAGTTCCCCCATGAAAAATCCAGGAACGGAAGACGCCGCTTTCCTGGAGGAATTGGAGAATTCTCGCCTGGCAGTATTCCCGCACTATGCTCCTTGCCAACAATTTGTTGGTTGTTGTGGAGATAATCTGTTTGATTTGTTCTTTCATGACTCTTCTAAATCAGACACAAGAGCCTCAATTTTCAGGACAGCTCGCAGAAGCTTTTGGCTGCCGCTTCTATCAGCCAGTTCAGTCAAGACATTTTTATTTAATGTCTGGACGTTCTGCAGCCTTAGCTCCCGCAAATAATCAGGATCGTCCGAGCCTGGTGTAAGATACAATAGGTCCAAAAGCGCTTTTTCCGGAGTGGCAATAAAGGCTGACTGATTATCACCGAGATCGATTGTCCGATAGGCAAAAAAAAGCGCCTTTTTGACGTGCCTGTAGATAAATGAACCAAAATGAGTATCACGTTCATCCGGACGGCCTGTGGTTACGCTGGTTACGGAAGGAACATGCTCCAGGATGAGGCCATGAAATTCCAAAGCTGATTGCATACTCACATAAGAGGCCCGCTTGAGCCGGTTAGCCACAAGAAATGGATGGGGTATTGTTTTTTGGTACTGCTCAGACAAAGCATACAAACCCCGCCGAAGCTGGATAAGGTTGCCTGAGTTAACCCATCGAGATAATTGTCTTCCCAGGTCGGCTGGATCCCCACCGGATGTAATCAGGATACTCGAATGAAAGACCGGCTCTCTTCCCACAATTTGAAGAATCTCTTCCCATTTCATGGCAATAATATGCCATAAATGGCTTATAATTGCAACAGATGATACCTTAGTTTTTTTTGATTCCCTTTTATTTGACTCATGAACAATGATATACAGCCAGAAATGTTAGGCTGAAAATCAAAAGAAAATCTTGAAAAGCCGACTGAAATAGTCCTATCATGAGGTACATATCGGTCAAAAACATGGAAATCAAAGAGAAAAAAGAGCTTGAGGTCACAGTCGACAAAAGACATATCGTGACCTTAGGCGAACGCTTGTATACCGAAAGTGTCGAGCTCCTCCGGGAGCTGGCCAACAACGCCTATGATGCAGACGCCACCAGGGTCTTTATCGACATCTCCCCCGACAAAGTGGAAATTAAGGATAACGGCACAGGCATGGACCTGGAAGGATTGAAACAATACTTCATAATCGGATCGGATGAGAAGGTGGTCCACTCCCGCTCACCCCGGTTCGGCCGTCCCCGGATCGGCCAGTTCGGGATCGGGAAGTTTGCATCGCTGGCTGCGGCCGCCAGGTTTGCTGTGATAACCCAAAACAAGGAATTTGCAGCCAGGGTCGTATTCGACAAACGAAGCTGGGAAGATTCCAGGGACACATGGCATCTGCCGCTTGAGATCCTGGAGCCCGATCCCGAAAGAGGGGATGGAACCACAGTCATCCTCACTCATCTGTCTAAGTCATTCGACCTTGAAGACGTGGAGAAAAAATTGATCGAGGGAGTCCCGCTCAAGGCTCCCCATTTTGAAGTTATTCTTAACCGCCGACGCCTGTATCCGCGGAGTCTTTCAGGAAGAAGAATCCCGGTGCTGGAAGGGACCGAATTCGGCCCCGTCTCCGGAGAGATCGTCATCGTGCCTGCCTCAATGGCATCCATGCAGGAGTTGGGGATAGATGTCAAGGTCAAAGGAGTAACTGTCAAGAAGGCGCTTTTCGGGATGGAGACGTGGGGAAAAATAATATCTCGAATCCGGGGCGAAATAAACGCTGATTTTCTCCCCATAACAAGCGACAGGTCCAACTTCGTGGTCGACACCCCGGAATACAGGGCCTTTCTGAAGATCATGGAAAAAATCATCGCTGTGGTTAAAAAGACGTTGGGCCGGGAAGCAGACCGTAGAGAGGACAGGAGGGCCGGACGGACCGTCAAGGAGGCATTGAATAGGATTCACCGATCGCTGGCGCTCAATCCCGATCTTTCCCCGTTCGGGCCTATATCTTACGGCGACGACCAGGACATGGGCAGCGGGGCGGTATTTTCCGGAAAAAAGGGAGAGGAAAACCAGAGCCGGGAGATCGAAGTCAAGCCGGATGGAGCAGCCAAACACACGCCCAAGAAAAAGAAACGCCGTCATCCGCTGGTCAAGAAGATGACACCGAACGCCATTGTGAGAAGGATGAGGATGGGAGAAAGCAGTGTATCGGTCTGCCTGGACTTTTTTGGCGAGTCAGGCCCCGAATGCTTCTCTGAGGGCAATGTGGTGTACGTCAACCGTGACCACCCCCTGTTTCAGAGGGAATCCAAAAAGGCCGCCACCTACGTCATGTATATTGCCCGCCTTCTCACCCAGGAAATCTCGTTGATGCATGAGACACGGAGCCCCAGGGTGGCTTTTAACCGGCAGAGCAAGCTGCTCAAAGACGCCTTCTCAGAGGAATAAGCCGATAGGCTTTCGTTAGATATTCTCCACTTGTGTTTACAATTTCTCTGTCACTTTATTATAATATGATACATATGTTATAGTGGACATAAATTATTCACTGATTCTAATAGAGTTATTCACATCTGATGTAACATGAAGTTTATCTACAAACAGCTCTCAGATTCTCCAATATTTGCTTCATTCCCCTAAAGATTTGCTAGCTATTAAATTAGGCACAGAATTTGCATAATTCTAGTTGAACATCAGAAGAGGAGGTTAGCATGAAAATCGTTTTTGATGGCGAAAAAGCACGAAATAACTCCGCATCATTGGAAGGAGGCTGTCCTTGTCCATGTTATTGTTGGTGTGGCTCACATGGTCACGAGTGGGAATTGGATTTTAGTGGAACTTTTGATTTTGATCACTATGTTAGGCCATAGGCTGCAAAATTCCAACTAACAATTCGAATCACTAAGAATTATTTCTATAATTAGGAGGATATAGTACAAAAAAGGGTATTATTCATAAAAAAATTTAGTACCAAAAACAAATCATATATTTATGATGTAAACAGCAATAAGATTGTAGAAGTAGATGAAGTAGTTTTCAACATCATAGATCATTTCGATGAAAACAACTTATTCTCAATATTAAGTAAGTTTTCTAATAGATACAATCCGTCAATTCTGAAAGACAAATACAAACTTATTAAAAAGCTAAAAACTAGATATGGTTTATTTTCTACACATCGACCCATAATATCTTTAAAAATTGATTCATTAGAATTTGTAAAAAAACAACTAAATTCGGAACTTCAGCAATTGACTTTAAACTTGACAACAAGATGCAATATGAGATGTAGATATTGCGCTTTTTCAGGGAGATATGCCTATAAACGAACGCACGGTACAGGAAATATGTCGTTTGGAACCGCGAAAAATGCTGTTGATTATTTCCTTAAAAGAAGTAACGGAGGTAGAGAAGCATGTATAGGATTTTACGGTGGGGAGCCTTTATTAAGATTCGATCTAATGAACCAAATATTCCAATACCTCAAAGACATTGGAAAAATTGAAGAATTCAGATATTCAATAACGACGAATGGAACTTTGTTAAGTACTGACATAGTCAGATATTTAAACGCATATGACATCAAAATTTCTATTCTTGTAAGTTTAGATGGCCCAAAACAAATCCACGATAGGTACAGGGTTTTTCCTAATGGAGGACATACTTTTGATCTAATTATCGGAAACCTAAAAAAAATAAAAAAAGAGTATCCAAGATATTTCAATGAGAATATTGCTTTTTCAATTGTTCTGGCACCTCCATATGATTTTGAATTAGTTGAAGATTTTTTTCTCAAGAGTTCAATTACTACGGGTTTGTTCGAGCGATCAACTTTTTCCTTTGTTGATCCTTATGGGACTACTTTTTTTAAAGATTTCAAACTGGATGACGAAGAAAAAAAGATAACTGACAAAATTACTATATTGAGAGAAAGATATAAAAAAGCTTTAGTTGATAGTAAATACGAAAATTTGGCAATTGAAAAAAAATTTTTTGATCAAGACTTTTATTGGATCAATTTTCGACCAATGAGCATGTTGGATCAAACATACCCCCCACAAGGGACGTGTTTTCCAGGGAAAAGAAAATTATTTGTAAATGAAGACGGGAATTTTTTTATGTGTGAAAGGGTTAATTCGAATTATGAAATTGGAAATGTCATAGAAGGATTTAATTTTAAAAAGATATACCAATTCCTAAAAAAATATGAAAAATTCTTTAAGGATTGCAAGTATTGCTGGGCTTTGCGGCTGTGTTCCAAATGCTTTAATTCTATCAGAAAAGGAGAGGATTTTAATGAAGAACGAAGAAATGATTTATGCAAAAGGAAGCTTAATACAATTGAGACAAATTTAAAAGAATATTGTGAAGTTCGAGAAAAAAATCCCAAAGCATTTGCTCCTTTTCAAAATATACAAATTAGCTAACAGCTCAATGAATGAAGTATGCTAAAGAAGAAAGCTGTTATAAATTTTTGATTCGACAAAAATAATGCAAAGTGATATTGTTTTGCTGTAAAGGTTGACATCAGAGAAATTTGGGGAAAATGAAGAAAATTGCCGGTCATCTCATCCTCCTCGGAATTTTGTTTTTTTTCCTATCCGCCCAGGAGATCCAGCATGAAGCCATCGCTATTAACATCGAAGTGGCCGTAAGGGTTTTCGATGGGAAAACCTTCATCGATACCCTGACCATTAATGACTTCGAGGTACTGGAAGAGGGAATCGAGCAAAAAATCGAAGCCGTCTATCTTATAAAGAAAACAAAAATTCAAAAGCAAGATGAGTTGATGGAAAATGAAAAGCCTATTAAGACATTTGCCCCGAAAGTGAGCCGTAATTTTGTCCTTGTTTTTGAAAGCACAGAATACGTTCCAAAAACAGCAGACGCTATCGATTATTTTTTCCAAAATGTCATGGAATCCGGTGATACACTGCTCGTTACCACCCCCGCAAAAAGCTACACATTCAACAAACGGTCCTTTGGAAGATATTCTAGAGAGGAAATAGCATCCCAATTGAAAAACAAACTGAGAAAAGATACTCTCATCGCTAACCGAAAATTCAAATCTCTTCTTAAAGAGTATGAAAGCCTTTTGCAGGTTCCATTTGAGCAAGACTTACATAAAGAGACTCTGAAGGGAATCCTGAGACAGCTCAGGGATCATATTTATTTGAGCGAGAAGAAACTTTCTGATTTTTCTGATTACCTCAAAACGATGGAGGGCCAGAAACACGTTTTCATATTCTATCAAAAAGAAGTGATACCCTCGCTGCCTGATGCCGATCCATTTGAAATCATGGATCTTCAAAAAGATGTGACGTTCGATGCCGGTAAAATTAAAAGAGCTTTTTCAGACAGTTCGATTTCAGTCAATTTCATTTTTATAACAAAAACTCCAGAACTTTTCGACATGAGCATGGAGCCAGCCCGAGATATCGACAAAATCGATCAGTCTGCCCAAATTTATAACGCTTTTAGAGATATCGCCGTGGCCACGGGAGGGATTGTGGACAGCTCGGCCAACGCAGAGTCATCATTCCAAAAAGCGGTCAATGCTTCGGAAAACTACTATTTGTTGTACTACACTCCCAAAGAGTACATAGCCGATGGGAAATTCAGGAGAATCGAAGTCAAGGTTAAAGGAAAAAACTATAAGGTTTTTCATAGAGCAGGCTACATCGCCGATTAAAAATAGTGAGAAATAGACGGTGCCTTCCAAGTTTTCATTTTCCATTTGTTATTTTCTGAAAGAGCAAGCTGCTCAAAGACGCCTTCTCCACAGATCCTCCCGGATTATAAACAACAGAGCAATCCCCATGATAGATATAGATTGGCCGAAAAAAGACACCTAATAAATTCAGTCTTTGGCTATCAGTTTTTTTATTTCCTTTATGTATTCTTTTATGTCTGGAATATCCTTCTTGAGTATTCGAAAGACTTTCTGGTCATCCACTTTCCAGTATAGATGCACAAGCAAATTTCTGAATTTGGCCATGCTTTTTAGCCGCTCGACAAGATCATCAGAGAGCATCTTCAATTCTCTGAGAACCTCGAAACAATCGGAATGGTCATGTGGAGCCCTGCCTCCAGCTCTGGCAACAATGTGGTTACACACATCGATGGCTCCTTCAATGGCAACGATTAGATTGTATTTGGCACTATCGACTTTATCTGAATTCGAAAGAAAATCCTTTTCCGGCAATTGGGCATAGCCATCAAGTTTGCGCAGAGATGAGTTGATCTCGCCCAGGAGCTGCCGGATTCTGTCGACATTGAACTCAGGCACCTACGGCCTCCCTCAAGTAGATTTTAGCAACGGGTTTAAAATCAAAATAGTCGCTCCATGTGCGGCAAAGAAAATCTTCTCTGATAGCCATATCACGATCAAGAATCAATTCGCCTTTTGACGCATGGTAGCGAAAACTCAAAGGGGCAAAATTCAGGATTTTCACATCTACAGAAACATCTAAAGATTTCTCGAGCTTCAAAGATGAGGATATCTCAAAATCGACAGGATTTGGCTCTGCCGTTTTTTGGTCAAGGAAAATAGCAATATCGATGTCATGGAAGTCATTTCCCATCAGAAAAGAGCCGTGAATGTAGGCAAAAACAATGTTTTTTTCCTGAGACAGACGATTCCGCAGTTCCCGGATGATCTTGTTTTTTGCGGCATCTTTCAAAATCATGATCTAAGCCATCGATTTATCCATTCCAATGAAAATTATCTGATTTAAGCATAATGATATACAGCCAGAAATGCAAGGTTGAAAATCAAAAGATAAGCTTACATCAATTCGTTGCAGAAGAACCTTCGGCAGCAAACTGGCTGCGAAAGAAATCCAAAAAGGGATTCCAGTCATTCAATGATATTGTCCTATCTACCAATCATATTGGTTATATAACCAATTTTATTGGTAATATAATCCCTGATAATCTAGAAAATGTGAAGTCGAATCTGCATGGAGACATGATTGATGAGGTGGAGCCGGAGCAAGAGGCTCCGGCTCCGTGAGGCACTATACGCTTGACGCCTATCCTTTTAAAACTACTTTAAATAACGATTAGCAACCGCTAAATTTCTCATGTAGAATAAGATTAACCAAAATTTTAATGATTGAGTTGAATCCTCATGGCTAGGCTAGGTCAATTTTTCGATAAGCTCGACAGGAAAGCGTTCCTCCATTTCCACATCTGGGAATTCGCCTACCGTAGCTTTTTTAAGGAATATGCCCGTCTCTTTTTGCTCAAAGCCATGCTCAAACACCCTGTCAAAACGGCAAAAGGACTGAAGGACTATCGCCGTTTCATCAAGTCGCAGGGAAACCTTTTTCCTCGGTACCAAAAATATTTAACTATCCCGGATGAGAAGCCGTTCCAAAATAAAATCGCACAACAAAAGAATGGCCCCTTGCTCGGCTTGGGATTCTGCCTCAAACCCCATGATCCAGAAAACAGCAGGCAGTCATGCCCCTCTGGCCGGGCGAACCACGAATGCCTTTATCTTGAAAAGAGGGAAACTCAAAATATTTGCCAAGGATGTGCCATCTACAGAATCGCCAAAAAAAGCTTGGAACTTGGATGCCCTGTCTACATCATGACGTCCGCCCAAGACATCGCCATCGATTTCCTCCTTCCTCAGATCGACAAAGGACTGTTCCCCACAGCGATCCTCCTCCTTTGCCCCTATTCTGTCCAAGCGATCCTGCCGTCGCTTTTTATATGCGGGATCGATGCCTATCTCCTCGCTTATGACAGCGGATACTGCAAAGATTACAAGGAATGGCGGCAGGCGGATCTTGGCACCAAAAATGACATGACGAAACTGAGCGAAGAATCTATGGAAAAACTCTTCGCATGGCTCGGTCAAACCGATATCCCCAAAATCACCCCCCACTCATTCAGCCGCACAGGCAACATTTTCTATCCAGAATGACCCGATAAATCGCTATTCTCCCCATGTTTCATTAAATTGCGCTCGGTGTTTTATGTCCAGATCTTCAGAAAAAGATAGGCCAGCCCACTGGCTGCCAACTGGATGGTGAGATTGTCCGATCCATGGAAGGAGACAGCTTCGACCAAAGCGAGAACAACAGATAACACAAGAGAAGCGATCAGGGCTTTTGCAGCCGGTAACTGATAGAGATACACAAAAAACAAAAAAGAAAGAACCAGGGAAACAACAAAAACAGAAAGGCTTCCCTCCAACGATCTTTCTGCCACTTTCACTTTCCTCAAACTCGGCACCTTATATTTGTGCTTGCCGAACCGAACCCCTACCGGTTCGGCAATAGCGTCGGCCGCCCCGCACAGGGCATAGCCCATGATGGCACACCCTCCAAAAAGAAGATTAGAGATCAAGCCGCCTGCGGCCGTAGTCAGGTAAGGAACGACGATAAAATAACCCCGGCGGGGAGAATCCTTTTCCCTAGCCATGGATTCGAAAAAAAAATTCCCTTCGCCTGCCATTGCCGAATAAAAGACAAAAATGCCCATTCCTATGCCGAGGATGTTCACGGCCGGCATTCCGCCCCAAATGTGGAATCCGGCAGCGGTAAAAAAGATCAGGAAGTGAAGCGTTTTCCGCGTGTATCCGGTTTTCCAGCCGGCGTATCTCTTGAGGGACCCGGCCAGAATCCCGCTCACGAGGATGGCAGCCGCCGATACGATGGCATAATACAAAACTTGCGGATAGGGTGGTACAAAATCCAGGATCAACTCTTTCATCGTATCTTGAAGCGGACGTAGTTTCTGTATTTGGGGAAGGCGATGGCCAGCTTGTCCTCGACGATGATATCCAACAGGTATTCTCCTTTTTCTTCAGGATCGTAGGGAAGCTCGATCCGGACTTTTTCCCTTTCCAGAAGCTGGTCTTCTGTCCATCGCAGTGTTTTGGCCTGTTCGATCCAGTCCTTTTTTTTGTGGTTGTGGTAGACATTCACTTCGATCCCCAATTCGCTTATAAACGAACCATCCTTTTCCACAAAGTTTATCCGCGTCACAGGAATGGAAATGCGGATGTTGCCCTCATCGAAATCAGCCTCGAAGGTCAACCGTCTTTTGGCTTCTTCCCTGCTCCCCGGTTCGATGAGGTTCAATTTGGCCGCTTCCAGAAAATGGAACAGATCCGGCTCGGGATCGCTGATATGCCACCTCCCCATCCGTCCCCGGTTAAAGGTCACATACAAACGATAGCGCCAATAAGCCCAGGTCTCTACCCTCCGGCCTTCCGGTTCCAATATCCTGCGCCCGTTGTTCATCAGGGCCGACCCATCGAAGATCAGACTGTCGGGCGGGCCGAGGACGATGTAAATCCTTCCTCTTTCCGTATCCCATCCTCTATATTTATCCTGATTTTCGGCCGTCAATTTTCTTTTAGCCGGATTCCTCCAGCCGAACCACGTGTTGGCGTACTCAACCCTCTTTACAAATTCGGCCTTGTTTTCGTTTTGCTCTGTGCTACTATCCGGATCCCGGATCCGCCAGAACTCCTCGATAAAGTCTTCCCGGGATTCTCTATCTGGGAGGCGCTTGTAGATTTCGATCTCCTCTTTGGTCATGATCAGACGGGTTTTTTCATAAAAGGATTCATAAAAGGGATCTTGTTCTATGTCGATGGGCGTCCGGCATGCAGCAGTCCAAACCAACAGGATGACCAATGGAATGACTTTATTAAACCTTTTCATCAGCCGTCATAAAAATTATACTCCCCTTCCCCCTTCAAATAAAGTCTTCTGACTCGACAAGGCAACTTTCTTACTACTTTTCTGAATCTCTGGCCTGAATAAACGATTTTATTATTCAATCTCAATATTTCTTGAATTACTGCGATAAGTTTTGATAGTATCTTTCTGGGCGGCAAAACAGCCGCATAATACATGTTAGGACTATAAGAGGGGTAATATGCCAAACGAAAAAATTGAAAAATTGGCCGTATTAATAGATGCAGACAACGCCCAAGCTTCTATCGTTGACGGGCTGCTATCGGAAATCGCAAAGTTTGGGACAGCTAATGTGAAAAGGATTTACGGTGACTGGACACTTTCAGGCCTAAAAGGCTGGAAGGACGTTCTTTTACAGTATTCGATACAGCCCATACAACAATTTGGGTATACTACAGGGAAAAATGCGACAGACAGTGCGTTGATAATCGACGCAATGGATTTACTTTACTCGGGCAAGTTCGACGGTTTTTGCATCGTATCCAGCGATAGCGATTTCACCAAGCTGGCTTCAAGGATAAGGGAAGCCGGTCTTTTTGTGTATGGATTCGGGGAGAAAAAAACTCCCAAAGCATTCGTTTCTGCGTGTGATAAATTTATTTTCACCGAAGTGCTGCGCTCCAAAGATGATTACAGCGAGAAAATAAGACGAAAGACAACCGGCGAACTCAAGAAAGACACGAAACTCGTCAGTTTATTAAGAAACGCTGTCGAGGCATCATCGGACGATTCGGGTTGGGCTCATCTTGCAGCCGTTGGCAGCAACATTGCAAAGCAGGCACCGGAGTTCGATCCACGAAATTATGGTTTTAAAAAGTTGGGGGAACTTGTATCCGCAACAATGCTATTCCAGATCGAAGAAAGAACTGTTGGGGATGGGCCCTCAAAGGCAGTTTATTTAAAAGACCAAAGAAAGAAATAAAGAGAAAAACTTCTGACAACGTAGATGAAAAGAGCGTTTTTATTCATCGCTTTACTTGCCTTCACTTTACAAGCATTTGCGCAAGAGGAACAAAAAAGCTCATACATTGAATATGAGTATTCAAAGTGTGGTGATAGTAAACTTAAAGCATATGTCTTTTCCCCAGAAATAAAAGACTCAAAAGAATCATGTTCAGCCATAGTCATTTTTCATGGTGGTGGATGGACGATCGGTGAACCGGCGTGGGCTTTTGAGCTGGCACAACATTATAAAAAACTGGGGATGGTGGCGATAGCCGCACAATACAGACTATCGAATCAAAAAGATGTGACTCCTCTCGAAGCTATGTCCGATGCACGGGAAGTGATTAAATGGATGCGGATAAATAAAGATGTTTTACATATAGATCCTAATAAAATTGTTGCTTATGGCTGGTCGGCTGGAGCTCATCTGGCTGCATCAGCGGCTATTTTCAATGATTCACTTTCAACACCAAATGCTCTTATTCTTGTGTCTCCTGCAGTTTCACTACAAAAAGATGATTGGTTCAATAAAATATTACTGAATAGAGCAGAGATCGAATCCGTATCCCCTGATAAAAATGTAAGAGAAGGAATGCCTCCCACCATAATTCTTCAAGGTCGAGACGATACTGTTACGCCATTAGCCGGTGTTCAAAACTTTGCCGATAGAATGAAAGCTGCGGGAAACTATTGTGAACTAATAATTTATGATGGTGTTGGTCATCTTTTTACTCCATCGAGTGAACCTGACGATCAATGGCCTAATCCAGATCTGAAAATTAAAGCAGAGGCAGCTGCCAAAGCGGATGAATTCTTAAAATTATTTGGATATATAGAATAAATGCATACATGAAGGAAAAAATTCTTCGATTCAACCTTTATGTGGGCCTGCTAGTCTTCGTCATTTCCGTTATTCTCCTTATCCTACAATATTCCTTCATAAAAACGTGGTTTTATTGTTTGGCGTGGTGGTCTTTTATCTTGGTGATGGACAGCCTGAATTTCAGGAAAAGAAGAGTCTCTCCTCTTTCCGAATCCACCAAAACTTTTCTTTTTTCAGCTTTTGTCTCGGTTTTTGTCTGGCTCATCTTCGAACTCTTCAATTTGAGGCTGAAGAATTGGCATTACCATGATCTTCCTTCTTTTACCTTTGAAAGATGGCTTGGCTATTTCATTGCCTTTGCTTCCGTGATTCCTGCCTTGCGGGAGATCTCTTGTTTTATAGAAGGTTTTCTTAGGAAAAAAAATCTTGCCCTGTTTCAGCTGAAAGTCCCTCCTAATTTCCTAAAACTTTTTGCCTTTTTAGGTATGCTTTTCATCTTTTTAACCATTGCCTGGCCTCGATTGTTTTTCCCACTGGTCTGGCTCTGTTATATCTTCCTGCTCGAGCCTTTAAATTACAGGCTGAAGAACGCAACATTTATCGCCGATCTGGAAAAAAAGAACTGGACAAAGATTTGGAGCTGGATTCTGGCTGGTCTTGCGGCGGGCTTCTTCTGGGAATTATGGAATTTTTTCGCAGGCTCACACTGGGAATATACTCTTCCCTATCTAAATTTTTGGCGGGTCTTTCACATGCCCGTTTTCGGATACACAGGATTTATGCCTTTTGCTCTGGAAATCTTCGCTTTTTATCAATTGTTTGGGTGGGTGCGAAAGGAATTAGAAAAGAGAATTCTTATTAAGACTTCGCTTTTTCTGCTTTTGATTTTCTTTTATCTCGGATGTTTTTACCTGATCGACACCCATTCCCTCGTTCGATAAAAATATCCTTGCTTCTTTATTTATTCGATCACAAACCAGGTGAATGATTTGGGGGCTAACGTCACCGGGATTTCGACCCGGTAATTTCTGTCGAGTGAATAGGTGATGGCCTTTCCCTCCTTTTTCCTGATTTTTGCTTTCTCCGAGAGCCCAGTAAAATAAAGAGGCAGCACCAAACGCTTATCGAGCGTTTCGTTCGTCGGGTTGTAAACCATGGCGAACCCTTTTTGCCCAAGCCAGGGATTCACATGCAGAGTACAATCCCAATCCCGTCCATCCGGCCGGCGTACGTGGATGATGTCGGAATTGAGGATGTCGCGGTATTTTTTGTACCAGTTCACCGTTTCCTTCACTAACCTTTTTGTTACCTCTGTATCGTAAAGCCTAGTTCCTCTGTAACAGGCCTGCACCCCGGCTCCGAAATTCTGGATGAGATGGGCTTCATAGGCATCCAGGTGTTCCGAAAGAGGCTCCAGCGTTGCCGCTTCCCCTCCTCCGTGGTATTCGACCAGCGGAACGAACATCCACCCCATGCTGGGTGTTTTTGTCCAGGTCCCATCATAGATGTTCTGCCGCCCGAGAATGATCTGCCTTTCTCGCGGCAGGGACTAGTTGGTCTCCCTGTACCCCATTCCGGTTTTGTTCGACCCGGATAAAAAATACCAGTCAGGCACATTTAGATACACGCCTTTGCCCCGGCACCATTTGTAAAAATCCGTGATGGTTTTCCACTGAGTCCACTGGGAATCTGTCAGTCCCCAGTGCCCGGGATGTTTTGTCGAAGCGCAGAGATCTCCGGGATAAGACCCGTCGTGCTCCAAAAGATCGAAGCTTGACCTTTCAAAAAATTGCGTCAGTTTGCGGAAATACTCCTGTCCCCATACGCTGCCCAGGCAGGGGGAGTTGTTGAAAATCGCGCCCCCGGTTTTTCCTGTCTCGGGATTGATGACATCGTGTTCGTCGCTTATGCGCCGGCTTGCCAGAAGGGAATAGCCTCCCAGCTCGATTCCCTTTTGATGGGCATATTCGGCCAGTTCCTTGAAGCGATCGATATACGCGGGATCTTCATTTTCCATATCGAGTCCGCTCCCAAAACTGATGATCACCATCTCGAAACCGGCTTCGATACACTGATCGATGGCTTGGCGGATAACAGCCGGATCGGAACTTGTGACGTGCATAAAGATCGGATTCTCCGTGATCCAGGGTGCGATCGTCCGGTACATCCGGCGCTGGGCCAATCCATTGCGCTCCCGGTCTGTCGAATCGAAGATGAGCTCGAAGGTCCGGAATGACTCGAATGTCTCATTCGGCTTAATGGCGATCCCCGGCCCTAGCGGAGGCCGGCTCTCGAGCAAACAGGGTGTCAGCCGCTGGTAGTTCACTTGAGTCGAATATTGGGGATCCGGAACCCAGTGGGTCGTTTTGTTGGCTGACTTTGCGGACATGCCAAAAAACGCATAATCGCTCTCCACGTGCATGTTGGGGCGGCTCCATTGCCTGTTTTCCTCGACCGCCACCTCTGCCTCCACAAAGGCAAGCACCTCGCTTGTAAAACTATCCAGTTGGATGGTTTCGCTTTTTCCGTTTGTGATTGTTATCCATTTGGACAATAGAGGGATATCATCGTACATCTCATAATGGACGGATACCTCCACCCCTTTCAGTTCATTCAAGTCGGAGTGGAAATCCATGGTGAGGGACACACCCGGAGGAGGCCAGGGAAGATCGGAAGCATAACGGTTGTGTTTCCAGGCAAAACGTGGCTGGGTTTTTCCGATCCTATATTCTGTAAACTGAAAAGCGCCTTGTTCGGCACTCATAGTGTCCAACCACTCTGGCAAGAGATAGGCATATTCGACTTGACCGATAAGCCCTCCAACATCGTATGTTTGTCCATCGATCTTTAGAACCGCCTCAGGCTTGATCCCTCGGAGGATGGATTCTCCCGTCATCAGATTCGCAAAACCCACCGTGGCCGCATTCGGTGAAAGCCTGAAAGAACGCTCGATCAGACCGTTTGTCATCACCAGGTCTTTATCATTATTTTTCGTTTCAATCTCAGCTGGATACTGCCCTCTTGATAAAAGCCAATCCTCGATTTTTCCCATTTTTGTCTGCCTACACGATAAGAGAAAAAACAAAATAAGAGACAAAATCAGGGAAGTTCTGGCTATTCGAATCAAATTTGGCAACACAGTTTACTCCTATTTGTTTTACGAATTATAATGTTCTTCTCTACACAAATAAAGCAAGCCGGTTTATTTCACAAAATATTATTTTCGAGCCTTGTGATTGTCTCCGACTAAATTGGATGGGTGATTGCTGTGGGACAAAAAGGTAAGTTGATGCTATCTCAGCAAAGTTTGTCAATCAGCAACATATCCGGCACGGTGTGTGACTTTGTATTTCTTGCCTTTGACCTTCACCTCGATCTTTTTGAACTTCCCGTCAGCCACGTAATTTTTCGGGGTGTAGTACAGCAGGTAATAATTCTCAGTTGCCTCGACAGCCTTCTCAAATAGGAATTCCGGATTTGAGGAACTATCCACCGTTCCCCCAGTAGCATCGGCCAGCGTCTTGAAGGCATTAAAAACATCCGAGGAAAATTCCTGCATGTCGATGAAGGCATTCCTCTCAGCCATTTTAGTAAGAAACAGAAAATGGGCTGAAATCGATGAGTCTGCATAGGCCCGCTCGACTGCATCGACATCTATGGCATAACCTCCGGAGGGAAATGCCATAATATTGGCAAGCATCATATCTAATCCGGGGTTATCATTAAATAGAGTGGAATATTGGGTCATTATCCTGTCCGGGACCTGAGGAATGTATTCTCGCTGATACAGGATGAACACGATCTTCTGTCCTTCCATTTTTTTCAACGCTTCGCCAAAATCGATGAGTTTTTTCTGCTCAACTCCTCTAATGTTAAGCAACCTGTCATGAACCGACTGATAAGCGGTGATGACATCGCTGATTTCTTGAGTTGAGGAATATAGAGATGAACTATACTCATCTAACATAGTCTCCACATCGGAACCCTTAGGGGCGATCAGCATTCCCAAAGCGCGGACAACCTTCTTCATCTCATCTATCGTGTTCCTGTATTCCGTGTTTCCCATCCTTAAGTCTTTTTTCACGATATTCTTCAAGGATTCTGCCATCTGATCTTTCGTCTTCATATTCAGCGACTCCGGTGTCAGCCTGTAGCTGCCGGCAGGGGTCAAAACCCGGACGGAATCGGATGCCTGCATCACGTTCTGAAAAAAGTAATCGATGACGTCATCGATCTGGGGTAGATATTCTAAGAGCTCGAACACAAAAACAAACTGCCTCTGTTCTTCTGGGGCAAATTCCTTTACCCTATCCTCCTGTTCAGGCACGGCCTTCTCTTCGACGCTCTCTTTTCGCTCGATCGCCCTTTCTTTGATCAAATACACGGCATCGATATCCTGTTTTTTCCCATCTTCATAAATGACAAAATCCTTGATGGTGAGATTCTCGATGAATTTGTTCCCATCATACACCCTGACCGGCACTTCGATATTGATGGCTGTCGCTTTTTCCTGGATTTCCTGGTCCTTTTCCTGC
>CAZIDF010000050.1:0-18805 GCA_964538085.1 uncultured Eubacteriales bacterium
GACAGGACAACTACTAAAATTAAACCTCTTTCCGTTCCTATTGGCATTTTTGGAATTTTTAGCTTTGACTGTTTGCGAGCAAGCGGATTAAAATGAGGGCATGAAAATCTTGATTATCATCCAGGATGCCCCTTATGGCACAGAAAAAGCCTATAACGCCTTACGATTGGTCATGATGCTTCAAAAAGAACACGCTGATGTGGACATCCGCATTTTTCTTCTTGCAGATGCCGTAGCTTGCGCTCTCCCCGGTCAGTCGACAGCACAGGGCTACTACAACATCGAGCGTATGCTAAAAGCTGCGATCAACAAGGGAGCGCTAGTGAAAAGTTGTGGCACTTGCACGGATGCGCGCGGTATATCTGGGCTTACTTTGATCGAAGGTGTTGAAATCAGCACCATGGGGCAGCTTGCGGCATGGACAAAGGAAGCTGATAAGATCATCACATTTTGACTGACGGGGTGTCTTTCCTAATTACAGAATGGCTATACATTAAGGAGGAATGATGAAAATCGGAAAACATATTTATATTTTATTTCTGGCCATAGGAATTATCTTGACCCTAACCCCATACCTGCGAGCGAGCGAAACCAAGATCGATGACGTTTTGCCTCCGGGTATCCTGCCGGTCGTTATTCTGAGCGGTTCCGACTATGAAATGGGGTATCAGTATGGCCAACAGGTCGGGCCCTATCTGGAAAAAGAGAGAGAGGCTGGGTGGGCATCAGCACTTCAATCGTTAAGCCGTGAAAAGGTTATCCAGATCCTGAAAGGAAACCAGTTTTACATCGAGAAATTTACGCCCGAGAACATCGAGATCATGAAAGGCATCGCCGATGGAGCCACTGCTGCCGGTTTCCAGCTTTCCTACACCGATGTTCTGCTGATGAACTGCACGCTCCCAGATCCGGAGACTTCCTCATTCCCACAGGGTGCAGAAAAGGATGAACTTCCTATAAAAAAATGTTCTGTAAGCTCTGCATGGGGAAGCGCCACCACAGACGGTCGATTGATCGGCATGGATACCCTCGATTCCGGAGAAGCGGCATACGGGGTCATCATAATGGCCTTCCCTGATAAGGGAAATAACTATATTTGCGGAGCTCAGGCCGGTGAGATTGGCGACCATTTTTTGATGAATAACCGCGGGCTATTTGTGGGAAACAGCGGGGGAGGCGGTTCCCCCCGCGAAATAGACACGAATTATGGCCTGTCCTGGTCCTGCTCTCTCACACACATCGTGCGTTTTGCCAACAGCGCCTTTGAAGCCAGGGACATGCTCCTCCCATGGCAGATAAACATCCCAGAGAATTTTCATTTTGTCGATGTCGACGGAGAAGCCTGTGTCGTGGAAAAAACGGCTGCCGTTCAGAGTGTTCGAGAACCAGGTGACTTCGGGGAAAATGATTTCATGTATTCCACCAACAACTACCTCAACAAAGAGATGATGCCCACCAAAGAAGGCGGATTTATCAAACAGCACGGAGGGTACGGCGCTTATGCCGCACCCCGAAACCTGATGCTTTGGGACATGCTCCACAATTACCACGGCCACATCGACGTGGAATTCATGAAAATGATGCTGCGTTTTCCTGGCGACGCCCCGCCCAATCCTCCCGAGGGAGGTTGGGATGCCAAGGTTTGCCGTCCCTCCAATTCCTGGGTTTCGGTCCTGCTCCCGGATGATGGAGATGAGGGGGTGGCTTATATCTGCACAGGGCCGGCCGGCCGCGTGATCCATTCATCGACAGCATCCAACGGGGAAGAGATGCGATCCAGCTACCCTTATATAAAAGGCACCCACACTTTTTATGAATTGAGACTCGCTGCCAATCCTGAGAAAGTTACCGAATCAGCACAAAAAGCAGCCAGCTCGAAAATCGCTTCGGCCTACAAAATGCTGATGTATCTCAACTTTACAGACGCAGGGTATGCCGCCTTGGATGATTTGTACTCCCTAGCTAATGCTGAATATTACCGGGGTAAAGTTTTTTTTAATAGGGCCCGGCTGGCCAGCGGGAACGATGTCCTTTATTATTTAGCTAAAGCAGCCACTTCTTTCACGAGGTCCCAAGCCCATGCCTTGCAGGTGTACGAGGCTCTTGTCCCCGCTCCTACCAGCCCGTCAGACCTCGGCCTCAAACCCTTTGGCGGGGATTGGGCCACATGGGAAACCAACCTCAAAAAATAGCTAAATCTTTATTTGCCCCACACACACCTCTTTGGATGCGGTTCGTCGTCGGAACCAGAGCCGGAATCATTTGAGATTTCTTTTCCTTCCTCGTTCTTTTTTATCAAGCGGTACACAAAAACGGAATGGCCTGTGGCGATAATTGTATCCAATCGATCAGGTTGTTCATCAGGATCTTCTATTGCAAAAACATTGAGGTAAACTACGGTGAATTCCACATCCGTTACTCCTGTAAGGCTATTCCGAAATTCTTCGATATTCTCCCCGGTCAACTTATTGCCTCTGGGATCATAAAGGGTTACCCTTTCGCCCAACACTTCTTTGATCCTTTTAGCATCATCACCCAAAAGGACAGATTTTAATTCTGGAAACAAGTCGTTGTGCAAATAATTGTTAAATCCAGCTTCAAGCTTTATCGTTTCTTCCGGTGTTAGTGGCGGCACCTCCGTCTTTTCTTCCCCTCCGTTCTCGCACTGCATTTGCAGGCTGAAAACGATGCAAATCATGATGATCCAGGGGAGAATCATCGTGAACTTTAAAAATGATTTTTGTCTTTTAGACATTTTGCCCTCCTTTGCTAAAAATTCAAGACATCCTTTTTATGTGAATTCCCCCAAGAGGAATTAGAGTCATATGTCAGAATATTTTTTTACTCGTTCTTGATATTTTATCTTTTCCTCCCTGACGATCTCCTGGAAACGCGGGTCATCTCGAAGCCCTTCGAAAAAAGGATTTTCTGTTAGAACATCATAGGTATAAGGATATGTTTTTATTTTGGCGAAGCCATTTTTAATGACGTCCCGGATATTCTCGATGGCTTCATCTTTCATTCCTAATAAGGAATAGACGGGTGCTATCAAAGCAGTGAATTCATAAGGATCTAGATCACTGATGATGGAAAGAGCTTTTTCTTTTTCTCCCTTGACCGCAAAAATGTAAGCACGAGTCCTCTGGATATTTGGATTGTCGCGTTCACTCTTCTCTACTTGCGCTATCACTTTTTCGGCTTCATCGAATTTTTTCATCATGATCAATTGACGTGCATGGTAGAGATGGAGATAAGTATTTTCTGGATCGAACTCCAGCGCCTTTTGAATTTGCTCTTCCGCTTTTTCATATTCTCCTATCTTCATGTAACAAAAGGTGCATATATCACGGTATTCTTGGTCAACAGGGTCGATCAATATGGCCTTCAAATATAATTCTATTGCCTTGTCGTATAATCCAATATCCTTAAAGAACCCAGCGATATAAAAAATGATTTGCGCATTGTTCGGTTCCAAATCAAGAGCTCGTTTGTAATACCGAAAAGCCTCGTCCCACTCGTCTTTATAAAAATATGTCCATCCAAGCCCCGCATTCGCTTCTGCCAATGCAGGATTGATTTGATATGCTTTTGTGTAGTTCTTCTCCATTAATTGAAAATCCATCCATACTTCACTGTTGACAAAGCGGGTGTGATAGACATTGCCCAGCCCCCAATAAGCCAAGGCGAAATCCTTTTCGTTTTCAATGGCTTTCTCATAATTTTGAACAGCCGCTTCAAAATCTTTTTCGTCCCCAAAATCAAAATATTTTCTATCGAAATGCTTGCCCACTATATAAAAATTGTAAGTCTCGAGACTTACAGGCTCTCTTTTCGTAAAAGCACTCAACTTTTCCGGATTGAATGTCACTCCCAATTTATCTGCTACATCCATGAACAATTCGTTTCGCAATCCAAAAATATTTTCCATGTCGCTAGCAATTTCGAAGGTATGGATGACAAAATTTTGACTTGCATTCACCAGTTGGGCCATGATCTGGATCTTTTCTCCTTCTATTTTCAGATAAGGTACCAGAATCGTTTTAACACCCAATTCTTCTCCGATCTCTTTATTGCTTTTGGCTTGATCTCCATAGCGGCTAACGGACCGGTTGGGGATGACTTTCAAACCCTCGCAACTGGATAGATTCGTTATGAGGTTGATCGTCATGTCTTCACACAATGGTTCGTGATTCCCTGATTGGCTCCTATCCACGAAAGGGAGCACGGCAATGGAATTTTTCCATCTCATCCCATCCGTTTGTGATATTCGGTTTAGAAAGACATACCCGAGGATCATCACAATGGCTACAAAAATAATGCCTGGCCATAAAACAGAACGAAACCGAGCTTTCCTGCGCTTCCGTCGAGCAATAGGTTTTTTCTTGGGAATGGCCTTCTCATGGGTCGGAATTTTTCTTTCTATCTTGCTAAGCTCGTTGAACAATTCCTCAGCGCTCTGATATCTCTCGTCTCTATTTTTTTCCATGCATTTCAACATCACTTGGCTGAGATTATTGGGAATCTGGAGGTTGAAATCGCGTGGATTCGGGGGCGGCTCATTTTTGTGTTGATAGGCTATGCCAAAAGAGGTATCTCCATCAAACGGCACCCTCCCGGTTAACATCTCGTACAGGATAATTCCGAATGAGTAGATATCTGATCTGCGGTCCAATTCCTCTCCGCTCACTTGTTCAGGAGACATGTACTGCGGGGTTCCCACAACCTTCCCTTCTCCTGTGAGTTTCTTGGACTCGGCAGACCGGGCAATCCCAAAGTCCATGATCCGGGCCTCCCCCTCCTTGTCGATCATGATATTGCTCGACTTTAGATCGCGATGGACAACGCCAAGTTTATGGGCTGCTGCCAATCCTTCGCAGATCTCCTTAGCCAGAGAAACGGCTGTCCCGATGTCCAGCCGTTTGGCTCTTTTGATGAAGCTTTTTAAGTTTTCCCCGGGGACATACTCCATCGTGATGAAATGAGTGCCCCCGTCTTCCCCTAAATCGAACATTTGACAGACATTCTTATGTTTTATCTTCCTTGCTAATTTCAGTTCGTTCCGAAACCGTTCGAGGGTTTTAGGGGATACATCCATTCCAGGAAGGATCACTTTGAGAGCGACTTCTTCCCCTACTTTTGTGTCTTCCACTCTGTAAACCTTTCCCATGCCCCCGCTGCCTAGTTCTTCGATGATCTCATACCGCCCTGCAAACGTCGTTCCTCTTGTTAATCCCTGGAGAGGAGTTTCCATGGTTACGGTGCGAGCAACGGAATCTTCTTCGAGAGGAGCTAAAGAGGTAGCACAATTGCTGCAGAAATGTGTTCCATCCGGATTGTCAAAATGACAGTTGGGGCAAGTTTTTGCCAATTCTCCCCCTCCTATTTTATAATAAAAGAATATCAATTTATGAGGAATAATGTCAAATGGAATAATCATGACCTATATGAGCTGTGAATGAGCTTTACAAACCGGGGAGCCTGTATTATGTTAGGCGTAATAGAAAGACTCCCATGAGTCGGTCAGGAGGTCGAATATGTGCAAAAGATGCCCGAAAGGGGTTACCCGCCGCCACTTCCTGAAACAGTGCGGAACCTGGGTGACTGCGGCAGGAGCGGGTTTGGCTGTTGCCGGGACACAGACGTTCACAGGGTGCTCGCAGAAAAATGTCGAGCCTGTGAAAGTGGGGCTTATCTCGGTGACCGCTCCGCCCGATTGGAACGTGTGGCCTTATGTGAACTTCGATTACGAAACCCGCAAGGGTGAAATACGGCAGACACTCGCCAACGCATGCCCCGGTATCGAGTTCGTTCCCCTTACCGTCCTCGGAGGGCCGGATGCCGAGATCCCGAAGGTCAAAGAATTGGCCGCTCAAGTGGATGGACTCCTGGTCTTCCTTCTCTGCACAAACTGGGGCCTCACCGGCAGTCTTCTCCCTGCCATTGGGGAAATGGAAAAACCCACCGTATTCGTGGATGAGCTCTATGCGGGTTCTGGAGTCTTCCTGTGCCATGGTGCTAAAACGATTCGTCAAGGATCGAAAGTGGTGATGCTTTCCACGGCGCGGTTCCAGGATGTGGTGGATGTAGCCCGCTGTTTCGAACTGCTGGGCAAACCGGAAGCCACCCGGGACAGCTTCCTTGCCCAGGCCGAACAGGTCCGCACAGCCAGCTTCGCCCGCCCAGGTGATCTAAGCTGCCTGGACGATCCTGTGCAGCCGGCCATTGTCGAGGAGGTTATCCGTCGTCTGGAAGAGACGAAGATCCTTCGTGTCATCAGCCAGAAGGGGGAACCGTACAAAGCCCTCGGTGCCACGGTGGAGCCTGTTTCTTTCGACGAGATCAACGACGCATACAAAAAAGTCGACCTCGAGGAAGCAAAAAAATGGGCAGACCTTTGGATCCAGGAAGCCCAAGAAATTATGGAGCCAACGCCGGAAGATATCCGGAATTCGGCGGCCATTTACCTGGCCATGAAAGATATGATGTCTGCGCGGGGTGCCCAGGCCATCACCATGGACTGCCTGGGCGGTTTTTACAGCGGTAAACTTCCAGGCTACCCCTGCTTGGGTTACCGGCAGATGAACGATGACGGCCACATATCGGGCACCTGTGAGGCCCAGATTCCTGACATGCTGGCTATGCTGATCTGCCGCTACATGTTCGACAGAGCCAGCTTCGCTTCCGATCCCGTGCTGGACACTTCCACCAACCAGATCATCTATGCCCATTGCGTGGCTCCGACAAAAATGCTGGGCCCGACCGGTCCTACCAATCCATTTATCATCCGGTCCCATGCGGAAGATGGCAAGGGAGCCGCCATACAATCCCTTCTGCCGACAGGATACATGACAACGTCATTCAGGATGACCGGTGATTTCAAGGCCATGGCTATCCATCGAGCGAAAGCCGTGGGAAACGTGGACGAACCCAAAGCATGCCGGACAAAACTGGCCGCCGAGGTCGTTGGCGATATCGGCCGTCTTTTCAACGAGTGGGACCGTTTCTCCTGGCATCGCCTCACGGTTTATGGGGATGTGCAGGAACCCATCGAAGAGCTGGCCAAAGCTTTCGACATGGAAGTGATCAGGGAAGCGTGAAGCATCGGCTCCGGTAAATTTTATGGGGAGGGCGAGCTGTCATGACCTCGTATGAACGGGTGCTCGCTTCCTTGAATCACCGCCAGCCGGATAAAATCCCTGTGGATTTCGGCGCCACGGGGGTAACGGGAATTCATGTTAGAATCGTTGCGGCTCTAAGGGATTATTTCGGACTCGAAAAGAGACTTGTCAAAGCCTTCGAACCATACCAGATGTTGGGGCTTATCGAGGCCGATTTGCAGGCGGCCCTCGGTGTCGATATCGAAGGCATCCCCGCTCACAAGACCCTGTTCGGATTTCCCAATAAAAACTGGAAACTCTGGAAGTTTCACGACGGATTCACGGTCCTCGTTTCCGAGCATTTTGTGACCACACAGGATGTGGATGGTAGCTTTCTCATTTATCCGCAAGGGGATGAGGGAGCCCCGCCCAGCGGCAGAATGCCGGTCGATGGATTTTTTTTCGACAGCATCATCCGCCAGGAACCCATCGACGACAACGATCTCGATCCGGAAGACAACCTGGAGGAATTCGGCCCGGTCGAGGAGGAGACTCTCTCTTTTTTCGAAGCAGAAGCGGCGAGGGCACGAGCGACAGGCCGGGCTGTTATTGCCGGTTTCAGCGGCACAGGCCTGGGCGACATCGCCCTGGTTCCCGCTCCCTTTCTGAAACACCCCAAAGGCGTTCGCGACATACAGGAATGGTACATATCGACACTGACCCGCCAGGACTATATCCACCGGATTTTTGAAAAACAAACCGAGATCGCCCTGCAAAACTTCGAAATCATGAACGCCAGGATGGGCCAGCACGTGGACATTGTGTTTCTGTGCGGGACCGACTTCGGCACACAGACTTCGACATTTTGTTCCGAGGGGACTTTCCGCAGCCTGTACATGCCCTATTACAAACGCATGAACGATTGGATCCATGCCAACACTCGATGGAAAACCTTCAAACATTCCTGTGGGGCTGTGGAATCGCTGATTCCAGCCTTTATCGAGAGCGGTTTTGACATCCTCAACCCCGTCCAGGTTTCGGCAGCCGGGATGGATCCGGAATACCTGAAAAAAGAGTACGGCCAAGACATCGTGTTTTGGGGAGGGGGTGTGGACACCCAGCACACGCTGATGTTCGGCGCGCCGAATGATGTGCGAAAGCAAGTTTTAAGGCAATGCGAAATCTTCAGCCGCGACGGTGGATTCGTTTTTAACACGGTCCACAACATCCAGGGCAATGTGCCTGTCCACAATGTGACGGCCATGCTCAAGGCACTAAAGGAATTTAACTTCTAGTCGATCTTTTGAGTGATATCTCCGGTCTTCTTGTTCTTCAGGATAGTTTTGGTTTTGCCGTCCGGCATGCGTTCTGTCTTGATTAGATAGTGGTCTTCATCGAATGATTTCAAGCCCGATATCTCTTCCGTTTCCTGCTTGCCCCTCCATTCGAAAAGCTCCACAGGTTCCCATTTTTTGGTGCGGGCGGATCGATAACAGGCATCGATGATGGCGTTAACCACGTAGCCGTCATAGAAAGTTTCCATCGGCGGTATGCCTTTTTCCAGGGAATCGAACATGTCGGTGAACATGTCCACATAACCCAGTTCCACCACTTCATCTCCGACTGGAAAAAGCCAGCCGGACTCGGTTTCCGCCTTTTCGGCTACATAACCTTTCTGACCAGCGGCCGTGAACATTTCAAATCCCGTACGCAGAAAATGATTCAGCCAGATGGTGCCTTCCGTGCCCGATACCTCGTCGCGCAGGTCCATGCCCCCGCGGAAGGTCCAGCTGACCTCGAACTGACCGATAGCCCTGTTGGCAAAACGGATCAGGCCGATGCTGGAATCTTCGGCTTCGATCGGATGCACCAGCGTGTCGGCCGTGCACATCACCTCCACTGGCTGGATGTCCTTTCCGATAAAACCCCGGATGATCTCGATGCAGTGGCATCCCAGGTCCACGATGGCGCCACCGCCTGCCTTTTCCAGGTCCCAAAACCAGGCGCTGTGCGGCCCGGGATGTGTTTCCCGCGAACGGGCCCATAACACCGTGCCCACAGCGCCGTTTTTCACAGACTTGAGGGCTTTCAGGGTTTTGGGTGTGTAACAGAGGTCTTCTAAATAACCTGCGAACACGCCTGATTTTTCCACCGCATCCAGCATAGATTTGGCTTCCTTCGCGTTCCGGCCGAGCGGTTTGGTGCAAAGAACGGCCTTGCCAGCTCCGGCAGCCAGGCGCACTGCCTTCTCATGTAGATCGTTCGGGATGCCGACGATCACGATATCTGTATCCGGATCGTTTATGGCTTTTTCCATGTCCGAGGTGAAATTCGGAATGTCCCATTTATCAGCGAATGTCCGGGCCTCGTCATCGGTCAGGGCACATACCGAATGCACCCTGTCCCTTCCCCGCTGGCCGTGCAGCGTCATGGTATAAAATTGCCCGATCAAACCGGTTCCGAGAAGCGTGATTTTATGCGATTCCATTTGACTCCCTCTTCATGTTTTTTTCGACCTTACTACAGCCAAAATAACAAGTACAGGGTAGAATATCAATATGATATATTCTTCTGTTCGAATTTGAACATAACGGGTTAGAGATCGGACAAATAGAATTGAACAAATTTTTGGGGGCCTCAAGAAATCATTTTGGCATATTTTTTGCTCTTGAAGATTTATAAAGACGCGGGCTATAATCTGGTCAAAGAAGTAACATTATTGCCGAAAGATAATATTTACTTTCTGAAATAGGCTCTGGCACATGCCAATGGAGGATAAAAATGAATCGTATCCTAAACCATAGCATTATCCGATTCCTGATCGTACTCATGGCTGTAGCGTTTATGAGTAGCTGTGGATCCAAGAGTGAGATTTCTGGCGGAAACATCGATACCACACTGACTCCGTTCATCGAGCAGGTCATGCAGGCTTACGACCTGCCAGGATTTGCTATCGGTATCGTCAAAGATAATAAGGTTGTGTATGCGCATGGATTCGGCTATAAAAATATCGACACAAAAGAACCGGTGACCACCACCACTCTTTTCCACATGGCATCGATCTCCAAGCCTTTCGTGGCAACTGCCGTAATGCAGCTGGTCGAACAGGGAAAGATCGACCTGGATGCACCAGTAACCACCTATCTGCCATATTTCAAACTCAATGATGAACGCTACACAGATATAACCATTCAAAGGATGCTTAGTCATATCTCCGGCATGCCGGATGTCGAGGATTACGAGTGGGACAATCCCCAGTATGATGAAGGTGCCCTGGAGCGGTATGTTCGCGGCCTTACCGACAAAACGATGCTGTTTGATCCCGGTAAAAAGTATGCCTACAGCAACATGGCGTTTGAATGCCTGGGCGATGTGATTGCCAAGGTCTCCGGCATGTCGTTTGCCGACTACGAAAAAAAATACATCCTCGATCCCGCCGGGATGAAAGAAAGTACTTTCCTTAAACCAGAGCACCTGCCCGATAATTGGGCGTCAGGCCATTTGAGGACCACACGCACCTTCGCCTGGGAAGGTTACCCTTATAACCGGATGCACGGCCCAAGCTCCACCCTCCATTCCAACGCCATAGAGATGTGCAATTGGGCCATCATAAATATGAATCGCGGAACCCTCGCAGGAAAGAAAATTCTCGATCCTGCAAGCTATGACCTGCTCTGGAAGCCCTGGTTCAAGATAGGAGGAGAGGATAGTGAGGATGCCGTGGGGCTCAGCTGGTTTTTAGGAAGCCATAGGGGAGAAAAAACTATCAGCCACGGCGGGGGAGATACCGGATTCAACTCGTACCTTATTCTAGTGCCTGAGAGGTCCTCAGCTGTAGTCGTGATGTGCAACTATATCCCGGCTCCCGTCAGATATCTTGGCGAAGCTGCACTGGATATGTTGCTCGGCTTTGAACCCGAGGGCTTCAAACCTCCGGTAAGCGTCCCGGTTCTCAGGGTGCTATCGGAAAAGGGCCGGGATGAGGCCGTTGCTGTGTGGAATTCACTCAATCAGGAGCACGCCGAAGACTACAATTTCGGCCAGCAGCAGTTCTATAACATGGGAGCCATGTCAATCATGCTGGACAGGGTAGAAGACGGAGAGGCGGTCATCCGTCTTCTTCTCGAGATCCTGCCTGAAGAGGCCATGAAGCCCGCGCGTGAATTCATCGAAGATTATCTTAAAAATAATCCCGACAACCGGACCGCAGCCCGCATGCTGGAAATCCTTGACGAGACTTAATGAAATGGTTAATTAAAAACTATTTTCGAACTGTCCCTGATAATATTTAAAAATCTGTTATAATAGGCCATCGAAAAAAAGTGCGCCCGTAGCTCAGTGGATAGAGCGGTGGACTTCGAGTCAGATGTCAGCATTTTCGCTAACCTCTTGAAAACAAAGTAATAGCCAATCTTATCAGTAACTTACAGAATTGAGTCTAGGTATCTGTAGGTATGCCTAGGTATGGGAAGGTATGCCTAAAGTGGTCACAATATGGTCACAATTTGAATTAATATCATTCCGTTTCGAAATTGATTTTAAATTAAGTTATTTAATATTCAATTCAATTGACTGGGAGTTCTTTATTTGTTATCAAATTGAAGAGGGTAAAGTAAAAACTAGTGGCTCTTACATCCAAGACCTTTCGCATTTTTGTAAGTTCCACCTTCAGTGACCTGAAGGAGGAGCGGAATGCCCTGCAGGAGAATGTGTTTCCTGAATTGAGAAAATTATGCATGCAGCATGGCTTTCGGTTCCAGGCTATAGACCTTCGTTGGGGCGTTAGTAAGGAAGCCTCTCTCAGTCAGGAGACCATGAGGATCTGCCTTGAGGAGATAAAACGCTGTCAGGAAAAAAGTCCAAGGCCTAACTTCATCATCCTGCTGGGGGACCGCTACGGTTGGCAGCCAATTCCTGAAGAAATACCTGGAGAGGAATTCATTCAGATAAAACAAGCAATTAAAAAAAATAAGAAAGATTTTGATGTAATTGTTGAGGAATTATCCAGGCTTAATGCAGAAGAGCTTTTAGATAATTGGTATAAAGAGGATAAAAATGCAGTCCCTCCAGTTTATATTCTCCAGCCTGTTTATCCTGAGAGTAAATACACCGACTCTGATCTATGGGATAAAGAAGTTCAGCAGCCACTGTTAAATATTTTCAGGAAGGCAATTCGAGATCTTGGCTTATCAAACAAAGAAAAGTTGAAGTATGAGGCATCGGCAACCCATCAGGAAATTGAGCTTGGTGCTATGAGAGTTGATGATGCTGACGAACATGTCTTCTGCCTCTTCCGTAATATCAAAAACGTCGATGAGTTGAAAAAAAAAGACTTATCTGAGCCACCAGCCAAAGATTTTCTGGACACCAATGTCGATGATAGATTTGATGAGACTTCCCATGAAAAACTTACATCCCTAAAAGAGGGCCTAAGAGAAAAATTGGGCAAGGATAATATTTTCGCCTATGAAGCTGAGTGGCAGGGTAACGGTGTCACCACCACACATTTGGATAAGTTATGCAAGGACGTTTACGATAATCTTTCCGGTATCATCCGTAAACAAATCGATCAGTTAGATGAGAAAAAGCCCCTGGAGAAGGAAATAGACGCTCATGAAGCCTTCAGGGAGGACCGGGCAAAGCATTTTATCGGTCGCCTCGAGATGTTGGGAAAAGTAAAGAAATATATCGAAGAAAAAAACAACCATCCCCTCGCAATACACGGCAAATCAGGCACCGGTAAATCAGCTCTTATGGCTTTTTCTGTAAAGAAGGCAAAAGAAAACTTTCCAGACGCAGCCGTTGTCTTTCGCTCCATCGGCGCCACACCGGCGTCATCAGATGGCAGAGCTTTGCTGGAAAGCTTATGCGAGCAGATATATGAAGTATTAGATTATGAACAACAAAAACAGCAGAGACTCGCTAAAGTGGAAGGAGAAACTGAGGAAGCCCGAAGAGAGCGTGATCGAATAAATTTAGAATATACAATTCCTGGAGATATAAAAAAGCTTGCTGAAACCTTCTATAATTTTTTAGTGAAAGTTCCCGAAGATAAACAACTAATTATCTTCTTGGATGCACTGGACCAGCTTTCTGATGCAGATAACGCCAGAAATCTTAACTGGTTACCTGCCGAGCTTCCGGAAAATATCCGTTTTATTGTTTCCACCTTGCCAGATGAATGTCATGAAGCATTAATGAGAAAGCAATTAGAAGAAAATTTAATAGAACTGCACCCAATGCCGTCTGATGAAGGAGAGAAACTATTAGGCCTATGGTTGAATGAAGCTAAAAGAGCATTGCAGGCTAATCAGCGAGAAAGGATTCTTGACAATTTCAATCGTGAGGGAAATGGTAAACCACTCTATCTGAAACTTGCATTTGAAGAATCTCGCAGGTGGAAGTCTTATACTGAAAAAATAAAACTCAGTTCAGATATTAGAGGGATAATTCACGATCTGTTCAAACGCCTCTCCTCAGATAAAAATCACGGGAAGATGATGGTTTCACGCAGTCTTGGATATCTTGCTGCAGCAAAGAATGGACTCACCGAGGATGAATTGATCGAAATATTATCCCAGGATAAAGAAGTGTTTGAGGACTTTAAGCAAAGAGCCTTTCACGATCCACCTGAGCCGCGCTTACCGATAGTGATATGGTCACGATTGTATTTTGACCTGGAACCTTATCTGACTGAACGAAGTGCCGATGGGGCTGCGTTAATGACGTTTTATCATCCCAGGAGTTTCGGCACCGCAGTTCGTGACGCCTATCTTTCCGTGGAAGATAAAGTCTCCCGGCACCGGGGCTTAGCCGAATATTTTGAAAGACAATCCCGAAAGATTGGACCTGATGATCATGCAGTACCTAATCTGCGCAAGTTATCCGAGCTTCCCTTTCAACAGACCTTCGGTGAGAAGTGGGAAGATCTGTATCATACATTGACGCACTCTGAGTTCTTGGAGCAGAAGAACACCCACATGGGTATCTATGAGTTATTAGAGGATTACCGATCGGCGAGCAAGGCTATGCCGACAGAGAACGAAGTGCGCAAACTGAGCAATGTTATAATAGCATTTCAGAGAGCCCTGGACCAAGATTTATTTGTACTGAAGGAAAATCCGGAATTAACCTTTCCGCAATTGTATAACCGACTTCAATGGCAATTTGATGAAAATGTCGAATTAAAAAATAAGCTCGAGGATGAAAAAAGTCGTTTCAAGCGACCCTGGTTGCGTTTGATAACAAAGCCAGCCGAAAGTTCAGCCATGATCCGCACATTTATTGGGCATACTGATGCAGTTACAGCCTGTATTTTCAGTCTCGATGGCCAGCGCATTTTTTCAGTAAGTAGAAATACCCTCAGGCAATGGGATGCAGTGACTGGCGAGGAAATTTCTACCCTTAAAGGATACTTGGGGGATGTGAATGTATTTAGTCCAGATGGTAAGCGCATTGCTTATAGTCTGGATAAAAACATCATTCTATGGGACACAGATTCAGGCAAGGAGATTACCTCCCTCAAAGGCCATAATAATGGGGTAAGTGCCTGCGCTTTCAGTCCGGATGGCAAGCGCATTGTATCCGCAAGCTATGATAAGATCCTCAAGGTGTGGAATATTGAGACGGGTGAAGAAATTGCACACTTAAGTGATAATAATTGGGTAGCAAATACATGTGCTTTCAGTCCGGATGGTAAACGTATTGTATTTGAAAGTGGGAATATTCTTAAAATGTGGAATTTTGATGCAGGTAAGGAGGTCTCTTCCTTCGAAGGACATACTGAATATATTACAGCCTGCGCTTTTAGTCCGAATGGCAAGTATATTTTATCCGCAAGTAAGGATACCACACTCAAAATTTGGGATGGAGAGAAAGGGAAGGAAATTTTTTCTCTTATAGGCCACACTGATAAGGTTCAAAACTGTGCTTTCAGTCCGGATGGCAAACGTATTATCTCTGCAAGCGAGGATCAGACTCTTAAATTATGGGATGCTGAGACCGGAAAGGAGATTGCAACCTTTGCAGGACACACTTGGTTTGTAAACGACTGTGCATTCAGTCCGGATGGCAAATATATTATTTCTGCAAGCGATGATGAGACACTTAAGTTATGGGATGTAGAGGTAAGAAATGAACTTTCTACCTTAATAGGACACACTTCGTTTGTAAATGACTGTGCCTTCAGTCCCGACGGGACGCAAATTATTTCTGCAAGCGATGATTTTACGGTTAAGCTATGGAAGGTGGAGACCGGAGAGGAGATATCTACCTTTAAAGGGCACACTGATGATGTGATTTCCTGTGCTTTCAGTCCCAACGGCAAGCTCATTGTTTCTGGCAGCTATGATAATACTCTTAAGGTATGGGATTCAGAGACTTGTCATGAGATGGCTACCCTAAAAGGACACACTCGTTCAGTTTGTGCTTGTGCTTTCAGTCCCGACGGCAAGCTCATTGTATCGGGTAGTAATGATTATACGCTTAAGCTATGGAACGCAGAAACGTATGAGAACATTTCTACTCTCACAGAATACAACGATAAAAAGAACGCCTTAGCCATTAGTCCCGATAGCATGCGAGTAGTTTATGCTACCTATGATAAAACCCTTAAGCTATATGATGCAAAAACTGGTGAAAAAGCTTCAACGCTCATAGGTCACACCGGAGAGATTAGAGCTTGTTCTTTCAGTCCCGATGGCAAATACATTGTTTCTGCAAGTGAGGATGAAACTCTTAAGCTTTGGGACTTTGACACGGGAAAGGAGATTTTTACACTCACAGGTCACACAGGAGTGGTACATTCCTGTGCGTTCAGTCCAGATGGCAAACGAATTGTATCCGGAGGGTGGAATATCCTTAAGTTATGGGATGCAGAGACAGGTGATGTTATTGCTACACTCACAGGTCACAGAGGGATTGTATATTCTTGTGCTTTTAGTCCGGATGGCAAACGTATTGTTTCTGCTGATGATGCTGATATGTTCAACCTATGGAATGGAGAAACTGGTGAGGAGATTGCTGCCCTCAGAAATCACACCGGTCCTGTGACGGCCTTCGCTTTCAGTCCTGATAGCAAGCTCATAGTCTCAGCAAGTGAGGATGAAACACTCAGGTTATGGGATGCAAAGACCGGAAAACAGATTTCACCCCATGTTCGCCACACATCAAAGATAAATTCCTGTGCCTTTAGTCCGGATAACAAGCACATTGTTTCAGCAAGTGAGGATGAGACACTCAAACTGTGGGATGGAGAAACGGGCGAGGAGATTACGACCCTAATAGGACATACTTCGGGTGTAAATTTATGTACTTTCAGTCCGGATGGACGGCGTATTGCTTCTGGAAGTTTGTATAGCCTCAAACTTTGGAATGTCGAGACGGGTGGGGAGATTGCTACACATACGTGTTCTACCGTGACTATTCTGACTCCTGAATTGATAGCCTTTGCTTTTAGTCCGGATGGTCAGCGTATCGTTTCGTCTTGGTATGATGAAGAAGATCATTCTAGGGTAAATATGATTAACACCTTCGAGTTACTAGATGGTCAAACTGGAAAATTAATTACTAAACTATATGGTCATACTGAACAAGTTAATATGTGTTCTTTCAGTCCGGATGGTCGTCAAATAGCTTCTGGTAGTTTTGAGGCCTTCAAGTTGTGGGATGCCGAGACAGGAGAAGAGATTCCTAATTTAAAAAATTACTCTGATTCCCTAAAAAGCTGTGCTTTTAGTCCGGATGGTCAACTCATTGTTTCTGCAAGCGATGATAAGACCATCAAGCTTTGGAATGCAGAGACTGGAAAACAAATATTTTCTCTCGAAGGACACGATGGTTCGGTTATAACTTGTGCTTTCAGTCCGGACGGTCGACTCATAGTTTCTGCAAGCGATGACACGACTCTAAAGCTTTGGGATACTGAGACAAAAAAACAGATTTCTACCCTCACAGGGCATACTTCGTTGGTAAATGCCTGTACTTTCAGTCCGGACGGTCGACACATCGTTTCTATGAGTGATGATAAGACCCTCAAATATTGGGATGGACGGACTGGAAAATATATATCTACATTATGGGGACACACTGATACGGTAGTAGCTGCCTTCAGTCCAGATGGTGAGCGCATCGTTTTTGGTGATGGGATAGGACAAGTTCTCTTAGCTTGTTTAGAGAATGTTGAGTTATTTGCCCCTATAGTAAGCCCTATCCGAACCAAGTATTTTTCGAACAAAACCCCAAAAGCACACTGGGATGAAAACCTTAGAGCTACTTGCCGGTGCTGCGGTAAGCGCTTCCCTATTTCGAATGATATCCTTGAAGTCATAGAGGCTATTAATCGAGATGCAAGTCAATCTTCGGGTCAGTCATCCTGCCCCCATCTGCCTGATGACTCGTGGGAGAATCCCAGATTATTATCGGAATGTTCATTCTGCCACAAGCCGCTAAAATTCAATCCCTTCATTGTTGATAATCGTGATCAATAGAAATGGCCAATGTTTTGTCAATGAGAAAAATATTTACTTTATCTTTGATAGAACATCGGATTTGGAATCCACTGTTCCATTGTTTACTTGGGTAAGCTAATCCTTCTATATTCAGGTACTTAAATACATGCTTATTTTTAAGATATAGGATCTGTGACCAAAGCGTGACTGAATAAGAATTTGATATCAGCTACTTTGGCTTTCTCTAAGAACAAAATCGTTATCAGGTGATAGTGCTAACAAGAGTTTGTTAAATTTTTCAATGGTAGGAATGGATTTGCCTTGCTCGTATCGAGCGTATGTGTTGTGTGACTTTGCGCCCAATCGATTGGCAACTTCCACTAGAGTAAGACCTCGCTTCATTCTTTGCCGACGGAGTAAAAATGCAGTTAGGATCGATAGATCAGGAGAGCCCAGTTCAAAATAGTCTCCTTTTCCTGGATAAACATCAACTTTAAATCCTTTTTTATTCACAAGAGATTCGATGGCATCAGCGATCATTTCATAAGCTTCTTTCTTGGTATACCCTTGAGTCACCACGCCAAGAATTGGAACTTCAATCGCCCAAGACTTGCCAACTTTGAACACGCGTCCTGATAAGCGCATCAGTTACCTCCTTTTGCGTCCTTTAGAATAGCGTTAGCGGTGTACTCATTGATCTCATTGTGTCTAGGTACAGCTATTTCATACTCACCGTTTGTCCAAATATCGTGCCTGCCTCCGTGTCGAACAAACTCCCAGCCCAATTTCTGCAATTTTTTCTCGAGTTCTCTCCGCTTCACGTAAGTATATTACACATAAAGGTGTAAATTGTCAATAGTTCGTGCATTATATAAGTGCAGCTAATTAAGGGAAAGCATTGCAATTTATTTAAGGTAATAATAAAATCAATGGGCACAATTTGGTCACAATCGCAGAATCTGACCAAAAACAAGGAATTGTAACTCATTGATTCTAAACAAGGTGCGCCCGTAGCTCAGTGGATAGAGCGGTGGACTTCGAATCCAAAGGTCGGGGGTTCAAATCCCTCCGGGCGTGCCACTTCTAATTCCATGATAATAAAGGATTTACATGTTTTTCTGAAGGTTTTTCTTTTGCCTGATTTTGTTCCGTGTAACGAATATGTAACAGATTTTCCCCTTTTTGGGCCTTTTCTTGTTTTCCTTGGGATATTGTCAAGAGTTGTGTATAAGAAAATATTGAGCGCATCCTTATGTTCCA
>CAZIDF010000051.1:0-17529 GCA_964538085.1 uncultured Eubacteriales bacterium
CATTTGAGATCAATAAGCGGGTGCATGAATATCCGATCCGGTTTGATCTGAGCACACCCCTCGATTCGTTCATCACCTTCAAATATCTGGATGCCAATGGAAAACGAGGCCTCTATCGGTCGGTCAATTCTTATCGAATAAAAGGCTTTTTCCCTCCGGCAGGCACTCCCGATTCCGAAATAACAAACGACGCCAAAGAAAAGATCCTCCAAACGAACATCAAAGAAATGATCATCTACGAGGATTCCGTCGCCGGGATCATAACGGATTATGCGGATCCGATGTGCATCATAACCTATTTGACTCTGGAAGACGGGGAATGGCTCAACGCCGGGGAAGGATTCGGCAACGACTTGAATGATGCACGTGAGAGATTCAAAGAAAATGCCCCGACCTTCCTGCGCTTCATCGATCGGATCCGCGAATTGAAGACGGTGCCGGCTGATGCCTCCTCTTTTACCGATTATTTGCGGGATCATGGCCAGGCCCCCAAGGAATTCATTCTCGATGCGCTGGCACATCATAAGATCGTCGTTTACGGCGAGCTCCATCGACGCAAAGCATCCTGGGATCTGTTGAGAACCGTCATTCACGACCCCCATTTCGCCGAACGTGCCGGGACGATATTCATGGAACTTTCATCGGATAAACAGGAAGACCTCAACAGATATTTTGATAACGAGGAACTCGATGCCGGGATCATTCTTGATATCTTCCGTGACGTCCAGATCAACGGCTGGTATGACAGAGGCATGTATGAGTTTCTCGTCGACGCATGGAAGATGAACAAAAACCTCTCTAAGACAAAAAAAGTCCGCGTTGTGGCCGTTGATGAGCCCAGACCTTTCAGATCATTCACCACGCAAGAAGAGCTGGAAGATCATTTCAACAAGATATCGGATCGAAATACGCAGATGGCCAAGATTATCTCCGAAACGATATCCGCTCAAAAGGATCGGCGCCATAGCCTGTTCATCGTGGGCGAGGCCCATGCGTATAAATCCTCGGTTCCCGGGATCGCCGTTGGAAGACGGCATAATGAGTCTCCACCGACCGCCGCGGCTCAGCTGTCGAAGACGTTTTCTCCTCAAGAGGTTTTTTCGATCTTTCAACATGGTCCCATCATCAGCAACAACGGCACGATACACGGCAAGATCAGGAATGGCCTTTTTGATAAGGCTTTTGCGGAATCAGGGAATGGCGCCGTCGCCTTCAATTTAATAAACAGCCCGTTCGGCAAAGAGCCTTTTGATGGGATCTATGAGATCAGCTACGAAAAAGGGGCCGGCAGCCTGGAAAACAATTATGACGCCTACCTTTTTTTGGGACCCCTGGAATCAGAACCAGAGGAATATTTTCTTTACGATATCATCACCGACGCCTACGTCCAGGAATTGGTGCGACGCGCCGAAATGACGAAGACGACTGTCAAAAAATGGTTTGGCGTCGAAGAGATCACCAAAGAGGCCATCATTTCGAAACTCAAGAGCAAGTATGAGAATAAAAAGCGCTGGGCGGATATCAAGGAGTAAGGGGGGCCGGCGCCATCCCTGATCCCCGCGCTGCCGGAAAAAACGTGAACACACGAATCTAAATATACTAGTATTTATAGCTTCAGGCCTGTTGGCTTTGATTATCGCTCTTGTAACTGTAGGTTTTCAGACTTTTAAAGCCGCTTCTGCTGATCCTTTAAATTCACTCCGGTATGAATAAATCTGTGATAAAATTGGGGAAATAAACTAGGATTGCGTTTTAGAGAATTCCCATAAGTGATGAATGATCTCTCTTCGATCTCCACCCCTATCCATTACCCATATGCCCCGCTTCTCTGTATGCTTAGAAACAAAAGAGATGGCTTTGCGAACCTCTGCGTTTTCGCTTCGAAAATCCGGACCAGCCTGGGAATAGAGACGACTGTAGAGAGGATTTAACACCCTCTCTTCTCCCTCAGCACCTATCACAGAACATGTCCAGTACCCATTGGCTAGCCTCCCTTCGCTGCCATCGTGAACCGTGGCTAAATATTCCATCCTCCGGGCATACTTTTTGGCTATATCGGATATGTCCAAAACCAGAAGAGTATCCTCCTTAACCCTAGAGGAAGCCATCTGGCATAGAGAATCGGTGATCTTTGTCCAGAGTCCCCACCGTCCTAACTGACGACACAACCGGTATTGGGTCTTTCGCAATGGAATCTTCTCCTCCAAGGAGCGAGCGATCTCTGTCAGCCGCACAGACTGTCGCGCTTGGATACCACATAGAGCGCCTCAACAATAAAACGCTGCATAACTTTGGGCCAACCGAAAGAAAGTTCCCCCATTTCTTACATTTCCACTTGCAATTCAAGGTAATTGACAGAAATAAAATAAGTTATGGATTTTTGATATCAATTATTGGGGGAACTCCTGGAACTTGGAATAGACCTTTCCCCAAGTAACGAATACGTCACAAATTGTGATTAAAGTCAACAGAATCTTAGCGCCTTGCAAAGTCAGAAATATTGGTGGATTTTCTAGAGGTACCAGGAGTGCCGGAGGAGGGAGTCGAACCCACACTCACGGTGAAGTGAACTGGATTTTGAGTCCAGTGCGTCTACTCTTATAGATGTGTGCCCAAATTGTGCCCACTTGTAGACACGAATAATGATTAATAACAAATTTTTTCGGGAAATACTGGGTAATAACGAAAACCAATAGGAAGAGGCTAATTATAATCAATTGAAGGAAATCAAGCCCTAAGTAGCTGATTTTTAATGAGTTCCCCTTAATTCCTCGGCTTACCACTGAGTTATGCCCGCTTTTTCATCTCAAGCTTAGCGCCCGAGATAGAAATGTAATCATTCAGCACCTCTTTGTCAATACAATCCAACCGAATTTGACTAGTCTTTATCAATTCTATAGAATAGATAAAAAATTGGGAGGAGATTATGAAAAGAAGAGAATTTTTTGCAAAAACCGGTTGTGGAGCTGCGGGTATCATGTTGGCTCATTTCGGGTTGAAAGCCGGTACTCTACCCAACACACCCGAAGAACAGAAAGAAAAGATCATGAAATTGCTGACCAAAATGGGAAAGTCTAAGGAAGAAATCGACGATATGATGAAAAAAATGGAAGAAATTATGCCCATGGTCAAAGAAGAATGCATCTGTAAGACCTGCCCGACTTATGTACAAGAAGAAAATGTTGTCGGATTTTGTCATGCTTTCGTTTCTAAGAGTGAGGTCATCACGGAAGAAAGAGGATGTAACTGCCCCACTTGCCCTGTCTACAAAAAGTTGGCGTTAAAAAACGGATATTACTGTACCCGGATGTCGGAACTGGAACAGGAAGCGGCAAAAAAAGCATAACCTCACCCCTTGACAGGGGCCCCCATTTTTCATTCAATGACAGGGACAGGTCTGAATTGAACCTGACGCTCATTTCGGTAAACAAACTGAAAAACCAGAGAGAGGAAAAAATCAAAAAAGAGGCAAAAATATGAAAAGATTAATAACAGGAGCATTTATTGTATTGCTTTTAGCACCCGTTGCGTTCAGCCAAGAGTTGACGGCGGACGAAATAATCCAGAAGCTCAACGACCAGATCAACACAGAAACAAGCTACGGCAAATCCAAGATGACCATCGTCACAACATCGGGACAAAAACGGACCTTTATACAGGAGTCCTGGAGCAAGGATCGGGGAGAAAAAAATCTCGTGAGATATCTGGAGCCCAGCCGGGTCAAAGATCAAGCCGTTCTTATGTTGAACCATGCCGACGATATCTGGATGTTTTTCCCCAGGACCCAACGCGTGCGTAAACTGGCCACCCACGCAAAAAAGCAAAAGATGCAGGGAAGCGATTTTTCCTACGAGGACATGGGCAGCGGGGATGCTTTTATCGATGACTTCACCTCTACTAGACTGGAAGATGAACAAAAGAAAGAACAGGATTGTTACAAACTGGAGCTCACTCGCAAACAAGAAAGCAGCAGTTCCTACTCCAGATTGGTCATGTGGGTTATCAAAGAAAATTTTCTTCCTGTCGTCATCGAATATTATGACGACAACGATCCCACCTCCCTGTTGAAAACCATGGTCGCCAGTGATTTCCGCGTGATCGATGGTATTCCCACCTCGATGAAGGTCGTGATGTTCAATCAAAACGACAACACACAGACTGAAATGGAGCTCTTGGAAGTGAAATTTAACATTCCGCTGACTGACGATATGTTCACAGAGAGGAGTCTGAAAAAATGAAAAAAATCCTGCAACATCTTTTTCTCCTTTTCTTGGTCAGCGGTTCCTTAGCCGCTCAGGAAAAAATCGAGATTTTCGGGTACTTCGAATCCCAATACATGGGAACGATTGTTAAAAGTGAATATTACCAATTATTTTCCAACAAACTAAGGTTCGACCTAAAATCGGATCTGACAGAAAACATCACATTTGCAGCCAATTTTGACTACATCACATACCATGGGAAAAAAGAATGGAACATCCTGGATTTTCTGTCGCCGGATATTGTCTCCCAGGTTACGCCCGGCATGGAGTCCTTTTATGTCCTTCCCTTTTCCAATCGGACTTTTTTGGATAATGCCTATATTAAGTTGAGCCTAAAACATTTCGACCTGACTGTGGGAAAACAACAGATCTCTTTAGGGACAGGATATGTCTGGAATCCGATGGATGTATTCAACATCAAAGAGCTGGTCGATCCGACCTATGAGCAACCTGGACACAATGCCATTCGCCTAGATGTTCCGGTCGGGAATGCCTACACATTGACCGCTCTGTGCTCCCCTGACGACACATTGAAAAACTCGGCAAAATTGATCCAGTTCAAAGGTCGGATATCCCATTTCGATTACTCTCTGATCACTCTCGAAAAAGTTTGGCGATACCACGATTATACTCAATTCGATTTTGAGAAGAAGAATTTCCTGGAGCTTCCTGAGCGGAGGAGACTTTTGGGAGCCAGTACCGCAGGAGAGCTTTTCGGTATGGGTCTGTGGGCAGAATTTGCTTACAACTGGATGGAATCGACCGATGATTTTTACGAACTGGTCATCGGGACAGATTACACGTTCGATTTTCAGACATATTTCATGGTGGAATACTACAGGAACACTCTGGGAAAAACGGATCACCGGCAGTACAGCCTCAATGACTGGATGCGCATATTCACGGCAGAGCAGAAAACGATCTCCAGGGATCAGATCTACATGTTCATCCAACATCCGGTGACAGATCTCATCAACCTGGGACTCCAGAGCATATACAGCATTTCAGACCATAGCCTGGCTTTGGTCCCTGTCCTGAATTACAGTTTCTCCGAGAACATCGATATCATGGTTTATCTCAATCTAAATATTGGAAAAGAGGGCACAGTCTTTTCAAAGGACATGGGCAACGGGGGGATGCTGAGAGCACGTATTTATTTTTGAGATTTATCGGACTCATCGAAGGGAAAACAAGCCAAGAAAGGCGATAAGGGGATGGCGCTAGTCGAGGAGATCTTTGGCAAGATCGATAGCTGAAGCAGCATCCGGTGCATACCCGTCTGCTTCGATCTGATCGGCATAGGCCTGGGTCACTGGAGCCCCCCCGATGATGACCTTGACCTTGTCCCGTAAACCGGCATCCTTTAAACCTTGGATAACCTCTTTCATGTAGATCATCGTAGTGGTCAAAAGAGCAGACATACCCACCATATTGGCCTCTTCTTTTTGGGTGAATTCGATGAATTTTTCCTTAGGAACATCCGCTCCCAAATCCACGATCTCATACCCAGCACCCTGCAACATCATCCCGACTATATTTTTTCCGATGTCGTGCAGATCCCCCTTAACGGTCCCGATGACAACCTTTCCCTTGGCCTTCACGTTGGCTTCTGCCAGCAGAGGATTGATAATATTTAGTCCAGCGGTCATCGCCCTTGCAGAGACAAGAACCTCAGGGATAAAAAATTCATTGTTTTTGAATTTCTCGCTGACAACATTCATACCTGCTACCAAGCCGTTATTCAGAATATCCTCTGCCGAAATATTTTCAGAAAGAGCTCGATTGACCAGTTCTTTGACCGAATCGGCCTGTCCTTTTACGATCTCGTCGGCTATTTGTGCATAAATTTCCATGGTTTCCTCCTTGTATCAAGACATTATACGATGTAATCATCCTTTTCCATCGAACGAAGCTCTTTGTCGATGGCCTGTCGCACTTCAGCTGGCATTTCTGTCTCCCTCTCCAACATAGGCTTTAATCCTTTTCCCAGCCCATCGTCGATAAAATAAGGTTTCACAAAACCCGAATGCCAGGTTCTTTCCTCGAATGACCTGCTCTCCAGCTTCTCGAAGAAACTTTTAATTCCTTTTTCCGGATCTCCCTCGATTTCACGAAAATAGGACCCGTATATGTGGAGTGAATCACAGATGTCCGCATACCGACCCACCCGGACAGGGGCTCTCATCTTTTTTTCGATTCGCTCTGCGATAGCTCTCATCAGGGTGGTGATGGCAATGACATTTTCGAACCAAGCTTTGAATAGATCCCGACTTCTCCAATGGGTGTTCATGTTGAAGACATATCCGCCTTCCCCATCTTCACACAACCGTCCCCACATTCTCTGGAGACAAGGAGGATCTTCGGTCGGGGGATCGAGTTTAGGATTCCATGTGATGGCCTGAGCCCGCCGCGTATAGCCCGTTTGGGCAAGTTTGTGGATCATGGCATCGACCTGATCGATCACCTGGTCTTCCACTCTGTACTGGAACAGGCGGCCATGGTATGTGTAGGTCCAGCGGGTATCCTTGCTTTCCTTTCCCTTCAATATTTCATCCAGAGGTTTGACCCAATAATCATGGGCCCCATGCACGACCTCCATGACATATTCGGCCAACCCACCCAATCCATCGGCAAATGAGCGGTGGAAGCGTGGTTGGGCAAATGGTTCATGCACAACGATGATGACAGTCGCATCACGGCTGGGAGGATCTTCGGGACGGTCGTATTCCGTACGGATACTGATCCCCTTTTCCCAGACCTCTTTGATAGCCTGTTCATAGGCCCGAGGAATTGTGTCCGCTTCCACGCTCAAAATCGGTATCTGACCAGCCAGCATGATTCCTCCTTTTAAAAGGTTTTTCATTTTATGGGATTTAAAAAAATTTATCAACGAAAAGGTTGAACGTGACAATAAACGCCCATTTTTTTATACTTTCCTAAAAAAAGAAATGGTGTAATAAAGGAGGTTAGTATGGATGCGGTTTTACTGGCAAGGATACAATTTGGTTTCACAGCTGGATTTCATTTTCTTTTCCCACCGACTACATTCGGGCTCACTTTCATCATCCTCATCTTGGAATCGCTCTATCTCAAGACAAAAGAAGAAGTCTACAAGGATATCTCATCCTTTTTAATCAAGATCTTGGGGGCCGTGTTCATCATGGGGGTAGCGACAGGCATCGTTCTCGAATTTGCCTTTGGCAACAACTGGTCGAATTACTCCCGTATAGTGGGGGATATTTTTGGAGCCCCTCTTGCGGCGGAAGGCATCTTTTCTTTTTTCTTGGAGTCGGTCTTTCTCGGGATCCTGGTTTTTGGACGAAACCGAGTCTCCAAAAAAGCCTACTGGTTCTCTTCTTTTCTCGTGTTCTTTGCCTCCCATTTGTCGGGCGTGTGGATCATCATCGCCAATTCTTGGATGCAAACTCCGGCTGGGTTCAAGATCGAGGGAGGACGTGCCATTTTGATGGACTTTTTCCAGGCAGCGCTCAATCCCTCCGCCATGGTCCGGTATGTTCATGCTGTGCTTGCGGGTTGGATAACAGGATCTATTCTTATAGCGGGGATTGCCGCATGGTTTTTGCTCAAAAGCCGTCACACAGAACGCGCCCGATTGCTGTTGAAAATCGTCTTGATCATTTTTTTCACAACCTCGATTTTGCAGCTATTCTCGGGACATGCTCACTCGATCCAGGTCGCTGAAACACAACCAGAAAAAATGGCGGCTTTCGAAGCTTTATGGGAAACCGAAGAAGGGGCCCCCTTTGCTGTCTTCGGGATCCCCGATGGGAGGAAGCAGATCACACATTTTTCGATAAAAATCCCCAAATTTCTAAGTTTTTTGATCCATTTCGATCCGGACTCCAAAGTGATGGGGCTGGAGGAATTTCCCAAAGACGAGCGGCCTCCTGTTTTTTTGACTTTTACCTCATATCACATCATGATTTGGATAGGCTCATTATTCATCCTTATTTCTTTGACCGGAATTTTTCTGTTTGACCGGAAAAAAATCTGGACAGCCCGCTGGTACCACAAGATCCTGCTTTTCTCGATACCCCTTCCCCACTTAGCCAATGAGTTCGGATGGATTGCTGCGGAAGTCGGGCGACAACCCTGGGCTGTTTACAGAGTTCTCAAAACAGCCGACGCCGCGTCTCCTGTCGTCCCGGCAGGGAATATCTTGTTCTCTTTGATCATGTTTTTCCTGGTCTATGCTCTTATAGCTGTAGTCGGAGGTTCCATCCTTCTCAGGATGATAAAAAAAGGTCCAGATGAACATGCCCTCATTGAGGAATAGAGGAGGAAAAAATGGAAACGTGGAATCTATTGCAAAATATATGGTTTATTCTCATCGGTGTTCTTTTTATCGGCTATTCGATCCTGGACGGTTTTGACCTAGGGATCGGCTCTCTTTTTCCATTTCTGGTGAAAAAAGCAGGAGAAAAAGAAATCCTGTACAAAACCATCGGGCCTTTTTGGGACGGAAACGAGGTCTGGTTGCTGACAGCAGGAGGAGCGCTATTTGCAGCCTTTCCGCACACATACGCCACAGTTTTCAGCGGATTTTATCTGGCATTGATGCTGGTCCTTTTCTCGCTTATTTTCCGCGCCGTCTCGCTCGAATTCCGAGCCCATGACCTGAAGAGACAAAAATTTTGGGATGGAGCTTTTTTTATCAGCAGTTTCCTCCCCTCCCTGCTGTATGGCGTCGCTCTGGGAAACGTGATCCTGGGAGTCCCTCTTCGTGCTGATATGGATTATGCCGGGAACTTTTTCACGCTTCTGCGCCCTTTCCCGCTTTTGATCGGGCTTTTAGGTTTAGTCGCCATCCTTCTTCAAGGAGCCACCTATGCTGCGATGAAAACCGAAGGAGACATTCAGACAAGAGCGAGGAATATCGCCAAAAAATTGTGGATAAAATACGCTATCCTGCTGGTGATATCACTCGGTATATCGATCGCCATCATTCCTGAAGCCGCCCAGAAATGGCTCTCCTGGGTATTCACCGCTGTAGTCGTGGTTTGCCTTCTACTGATGAAAAGCGCTCTGTATAAGCATAAAGACGGACGAGCCTTCCTCTTTTCCTCCTTAGCCTTCGGCGGATTGTGGGGCATTGCAGGTACTGTTCATTTTCCCAATCTCGTCAAAGCCAGCAACGATCCCACAATGAGCCTGACCATACATAACTCCTCCTCCAGCGAACTCACCTTGAAAGTGATGTTGATTATCGCGGTTATCGGTATGCCCATCGTCATCGGCTACACGATTTATCTCTTCAAGGTGTTCAAAGGCAAAGTCAAGGCAGAAGACAAAGCCTATTGACAGGATTTCCCGTGCTCCATATAATCGGCACACGATGTCCGATATGGAGAAAGAAACCAACGCCGCAGAGGATCCCCATGAAAAACGGCTTCTACTCCCCTCTTCAAAATTAGGATCAACATCGACACTGAAAGGCGAATGGAAATGTGATGAAGATGTGATCATTCAAGGCCATCTTCAGGGAAAAATCGACTCAGGAGACCATGACATCCATATCGAAAAAGAGGCAAAAGTCGAAGCGGAAATCCAAGGAAAAAATATCACGATATTCGGAAAAGTCATAGGCAATGTCACGGCTTCGGGAAAGATCCTGGTCGGAAAAGAGGCGAGATTAACCGGCGATCTATCCGCCCCTCAAATCGCCATCCAAGAGGGAGCCAAGTTCAAAGGCTCAGTCAAGATGCTCCCCTCTGGCTAATAATTCGTAAATACTACAGGGAATTTATTTGTGGCGGTAGTAATCTGCAGGCGTCTGGCTCACGATATATTCGACAGCCTTTTGAATGCATACGCGGATGGCTTTTTCGACCGGAGTATTGTTGAATCCGCCTAATGAGACCGGCAGACTTCCGCCTACCCATGTGGATCCCGCAACGCCAAAACTGGTGGACTCACCCACAACGCTGGTAGCAGCGACGATCTGAGAGGTCTTGGTATCGATGACGCGGATATCGATGGCAACATGCCCTTTTTTCACCCCTCCGCCGACATTGATGCCCAATACTCTCGTTCCTCCTCCTACACCCTTTGCGCTTCCTTTAAACTCCGTCACAGCGGCGGTGATCATCAACTCCGCTCCGTAAACCTCTCCAACGGGAGCTTCCGTTCCCTGTTTTACTCTTCCTGATGCACCAAGATCTTGCTCTGCCAACACCTCACCAAGCTGTTCTCTCTCGAGGACGATGTACCGATTGCTGTTGAATAATGCTGTGCTAAGCATGTCTCTCATGCCTTCTCCGATTTCGCGCCATTGGAGACCAAACATGCCAACCCATCCTCCGGTCCATCCGCCTTTGGCTGTCTTATCCTGGAACTCTCCGACAGCGAGCCTGGCTTTGGGGCCGTCATAACGTTCAGCTTGAGCCTGAGCTATCGAGGGGCCTCCTGTGGAGGTGACCGTGGCTGTGGGAGCACATGAACTCAGCCAAATAACGAGCGAAACAAATGCGATCAAAGTAAAGGATCTTTTCATGATACCTCCTTTTGTCCCTAGCATATATTCGAGCCTGAGGCTTGTCAACTACCCTTCGGGAGGAAATTCATTCATCTTTTTCTGTTATAATGGCTCTGATGAAGCATTTCAGCCTGCGATCAGATTATGCTCCCAAAGGGGACCAGATCAGTGCGATAGCCCATCTCGCAGAAGGCCTGAATAAAGGAACAAAACACCAGGTCTTGATGGGAGTAACAGGCTCGGGAAAAACCTTCACTGTGGCCAATATCATAAAAACGGCAAGCAGGCCGGTCCTCGTCATCTCCCACAACAAAACATTGGCTGCCCAGCTCTATCAGGAGTTCAGGAATTATTTTCCCGGGAATGCTGTCGAATATTTTGTCAGTTATTATGATTACTACCAACCCGAGGCCTTTATCCCGGCCAGTAACACGTATATCGCAAAGGAAGCCACGATAAATGACGAGATAGACCGGCTGAGGCTCTGCGCTACCAATTCTCTCTTCCAGAGAAGGGATGTCATCATCGTCGCCTCTGTTTCCTGTATCTACGGGATTGGATCTCCAGAGACCTATTTTTCTATGCGTTTCTTGTTGGAGAAGGATCAATCCATCTCGAGAAAAAAAATCCTCAAAAACCTCGTCGATATTCAATACGAAAGACAGGAATCGAATTTTCAAAGAGGATCCTTTCGCGTGAGAGGGGACATTATCGAGGTTTTTCCTTCCTATGAGGATTTTGCATACCGGATCGAATTGGGCGATGAGAGAATCACAAACATTTCATCCATAGATCCCCTTCTTGGGACGATTCAGGAAAACTTCGAAAAAATCCTCATTTTCCCGAGGACTTTTTTTTCGACTCCACGCGACATCCTCGATTTTGCCATCGAAAACATAGAAATAGAAATGAAACAGAGAACGGATTTTTTCCAGAATCAAGGAAAAATCATCGAGGCCAACAGGATCGAGGAAAAAACGCTGTATGACTTAGAGTTATTGAGAGAACTCGGATGGTGTCCCGGAATTGAAAATTACTCCTTGTATTTGAGCCGGAGAGAACCTGGGCAACCGCCCTATACATTGCTGGATTACTTCCCGGAAGATTTTCTGATCATCATCGATGAATCCCATGTGACAGTTCCCCAGATCGGGGGAATGTACCACGGGGATCGTTCCCGGAAGCAAACCCTGATCGAGCATGGTTTTCGTCTGCCTTCGGCACTGGACAACCGGCCGTTGAATTTTGCCGAGTTCGAAGAAAGAATGAATCAAGTCCTGTATGTTTCTGCTACTCCAGGAACATACGAGCTCAACAAAACAGGTCACAAAGTGGTTGAACAGATAATCAGGCCAACCGGTCTCATCGATCCCAAGGTAGATGTCCGTCCTATCAAAGGACAAGTGGATGACCTGATGGGAGAAATCGAAAAAAGAGCTAAAAGGCAGGAACGAACGCTGGTGACCACCCTGACGAAAAAAATGGCAGAAAATCTGACCAGGTACTACCACGACCTCGGCCTCAATGTCCGTTATCTTCATTCTGACATTAAAACGCTCGAGCGGGTGCAGATACTCCGAGACTTGAGAAAGGGGAAATTCGATGCTCTCATCGGGATTAACCTATTGAGAGAGGGATTGGATCTCCCAGAGGTTTCCCTGGTCGCTATTCTGGATGCTGACAAAGAAGGATTTCTCCGGTCAACGACTTCTTTGATCCAGACCTTCGGGAGAGCGGCCAGGAATGTGGATGGCACAGTCATTCTGTATGCCGACATCATCACCGGATCCATTAAAGAAGCCATGAGTGAGACTGACAGAAGGAGAACACTGCAAAAGGAATACAATAAACAAAACAGCATCACTCCCCAATCCATCACAAAGCGGATCGATGAGGTCTTGACCAGTGTTTACGAAAGGGATTATTTTGACTATTTAAAGATATCCGAAGACAAAGATATCTATCTCTCTCCAGAAATAAGAAAAAAAAGGATGGAACATCTTGAAAAATCGATGAAAGAAGCTGTCCGCAACCTTGAATTCGAAAAAGCAGCTTTGATGAGGGATGAACTCAAAAAACTGAAAAAGAGAGAATTGGAACTTGTCGGATAAAATAAAGAATTCCCTGAAAGCCAAGCTCGATACTTTTCCTAAAAAGCCAGGTATCTATTTTTTTAGGGACAGATCTCAAAACATCATCTATATCGGCAAGGCCCGTTCGCTGAGGGACCGGGTCAAATCCTATTTCATCCCCTCTAAGGATGCCAAAATCAACAACCTCCTGCGAGAAACAAGAAATATTGAATATATCCTCACCGGATCAGAAAAAGAAGCAAGTTTTTTGGAAAACAACTTTGTGCAACAATATCAACCCAAGTTCAATCTGCGACTCAAAGATGACAAGAGTTTTCCCTATTTGAAACTAACCCTCCAAGACCTTTATCCAGGGATTTATCTGACACGCCGAGTCGAGTCCGACGGATCTAAATATTTTGGTCCCTTCTCCCCTGCCCATCAAGCCAGACAGACCATCCATATCATATCCAAATTTTTTGGGATCCGGACATGCACAGAAAAGATCCCGGGAAAACGGATGCGTCCCTGTTTAGAGCATGACTTGAAGCTCTGCTCGGCTCCCTGCACCGAGCTTATCAGTGAATCCGATTACAAAGAGAATGTAAAAAATACGCGGCTTTTCATGGAAGGCAAAGTCGAAAAATTATTGAAGATTTCCAGAGAGAAAATGAACAAAGCCGCAGAACGACAAGAATTCGAACAGGCCGCCCAATGGAGAGACCTCATCTTCACATTGGAAAACATCAAAGAAAAACCAAAAATGATCTCTGTGGGCCTGGATAACAAAGACATCATCGGATTCGCCCAACACAAAAACAGCGCCGCTTTATATGTTTTCATGATGCGGAAGGGAAAGGTGAGTGAATCCGAGAGTATCTCGTTAGAAAAAAATGATAAAATGGCCCCCACTGATTCATTGCCCTTTCATCTAAGCCAATTCTACCAAGGCCGCAAAAATTGGCCGGACAAGATCCTGCTTTCTTTTCAACCGACCCAAAAGAAAAAATTACAAGATGAGATTTCTCATCTGGCTGGAAAAAGTGTCAAACTTGTAATCCCCCATAAGGGGAAAAACAAAAAGCTGGTGGAACTGGCCGACAGGAACGCGGAGATCATCCTGCAGGAAATAAGCCAAAAGCTATTCCCGCTTAAGGAAGTAAAAAAGATTTTGGATCTCGAGAGAATACCTCTCCGTATCGAGGGCTTCGATATTTCTAACACAGGAGGGGAAGAATCGGTAGGGTCGGTCGTGGTCTTCGAACAGGGGCGTCCTCGCAAACAGGAATACAGAAAATACAAGATCAAAACAGTGAAAGGACCGGATGATGTGGCAAGCCTTCAAGAGATCATCGGAAGGAGATACACTAGATTGATACGGGAAAAAAAGGCCCTTCCAGATTTAATTTTCGTCGATGGTGGTAAAGGACAGCTCAGTGCGGCAAGAAAAACTCTGAAAACGATGGGGTTGGAATGCTTGCCTGTCGTAACCTTAGCTAAAAGAGAGGAGATCATTTTCTCCCCTTCCCACACACAGGGCCTCAAGTTGGAGGGAACATCACCGGTTCTGAAGCTCCTCCAACATATTCGAGATGAGGCCCACCGTTTTGCTATTACCTACCACAGGAAAAAAAGAAAAGAACGAAGTTTCGAATCCGAACTGGATGGGATTGCGGGATTGGGTCCAAAAAGGAAATCTCTGATCTTCAGCAAATTCAAAAGTCTTGAAGAGATAAAAAAATCTTCGAGCGATGAGCTGGCAAAAATTGTCGGAAAAAAGGTCGCGACCAAGATCCTCGAAAAACTCAGATAGCTTAATCAAATTAGCGATCATTCCATATCATAAAAATCAGGGGAGCTGAGAGGAAGCCATCCGGAGGCGAGCGGGCATGAAAGCAAGCTTTACTGGCAGGTAAGGAGAGCGAGCCGAGGAATAAGTGGATTTTTCTCGCTGGGGAAAATCCGCGGGCTGACGTTCAGCTCGTCTGATTGTTAGCAGCACATTGAAGAAATTGAGATGTTCACAGGATCTTTGTGTTTTTGGGAATTTTGGCATACCATGGAGGAGAAACAGGAGTGTTGACATGATTGCCGGGATCGGCGTGGATATCATCGAAGTGGCACGGATAAAAAAATTGGTTGAAAAAAGTCCCCGTTTCCTAAGAAGAGTCTTCACCGACAAAGAAATCAAGTATAGCGAAGGTAAAAAGAACCAATTCCAACATCTGGCCGCCCGGTTCGCCGCGAAGGAAGCCTTCTTCAAAGCAATAGGGAAAAAAATCAAATGGACAGATGTGGGGATCGTCAATCTTTCCTCAGGAAAGCCAGAATTGGAACTAAATGACAGAGAAACTTTTTCTTTCGATAGAGCTTATGTATCCCTTTCACATCTTCAGGACTATGCCATCGCTTATGTCGTACTCGAAAAAACCGAATCGAAAAAGGACTAAAGTTTCAGGATCAATCTTATCACGAGGCTGATCACAACAGCGACAGCCGTATTCAGGGCAACTGACAGCAATGCGATCTTTCGTCCGATCTCTTTCCAGATGATGGCAACGGTTGAAAGGCAGGGAATAAAAAAACTTATGAACACCACAAAGATGACCATTTGCTGGTAAGTTATGGCATTCATTAGATAGTGGTAGTCGACGCCCAAAGCCTGGAGCATCATGACCAGAGAGAGCTCCTTCCTGAGAAATCCGAAAACGAGCGTGACACCCAATTCTTGGGGCAATCCCAAGGCCTTCTCGACCAGGGGAGAGAGTGCAATATTGACATATTTGTCCAGTTGAAAATATTGCATAATAGCAAGAACGACGCTGCCTGCAATCAGGATCGGCCACGCAAACTTTATGAAGGCTTTCAAATGAATAAAAGTCTTCCTGGCCATGTTTTTCAAAGAAGGCAGTTTTAATGATGGAATTTCCAGGATTAATCCCGGGGAAGGCTCCTTGAAAAAGAAGCTGAGGATCCGGCCCAATACACCCAGCAGAAAAATGTTGAAAACATAAAATCCAAGGGCCCAGAACGGTCCCAGATAAAAAGCGATCAAGGCCAGGATTATGGTGGTCCGTGCTGAACACGGAACGAAGGGAATGAGCAGCGTCGTGATGATCCTATCTCTGCGGGATCCCAAGATTCTCGTTGAGATGACAGCAGGGACATTGCAGCCAAAACCCAAGATGAACGGGGAAACAGAATTCCCGTGAAGCCCGATCCGGTGCATGAACGTATCCATCAAAAAGCTCGCTCTGGCCAGGTAGCCGATATCCTCCAGCAATGACATCATGAAAAGGAGAGGAACAAAATAGGGCAACACGATCGCCGCCCCTCCGCCGATTCCCTGAATCAGTCCTTCACTCAAATGAAACAAAAGTCCATTTCCCAGGTGAACAGCGAGATATTCTTTCAGGCCATTCAACGGGCCCAGAAGAAGTTCTTCCAAAGGATTCCCGACTTTAAAAATGACGACGAAAAAAGCGAGAAAAACCCCGAGCAGGATGACATAGCCCAAAAGCGGATGCATGATGATGTCATCTGCCCTTTTTTGCCAGCCGATCTTTTTTCTTCTTGTGACCTGGCAGCTCTCTTCGAAAATTTTGAAAGCAAGATGGTGCCTTTCCGCTGCAATCACTTCATACGCAGGAGTATTGTGCCGCGCCTCCAGCTCTCCTCGGACTTCATCGAGGCTCTTCTTCAGTGAAGGATTGATCTCCATAAGCATTTTGTTAAATACCAACCTCTCCGTTTCGATCATTTTGACGGCGGTGAATCTTTTGTTCGCCACGATCGGAAAATCGGCTGGGATCAGTTTTTCCAATTCAACAATATTATCTTCCACATCTTTGGACCAATTTATCGGCTTGGGTCTTTTATTCTCGTGCAGAACGGTCAAGACTGCATCGAGGAGCTCCTTTATTCCGCGACCCCGGGTGGCAATCGTGGGGATAACGGGAACACCTAAAAGGCTTTCCAATTTCTCGATGTCGACCTCGATCCCCTTTTTTTCGGCCAGATCGACCATGTTCAAAGCCACGACCAAAGGATATCCCAACTCGATAAGCTCCAACGTCATTTCCAAACTTCGACCTAAGATGGATGCATCTATCACATTGACAACCAAGTCAGGCTTCTCGACAAACAGGTGTCTTAGGGCTACTTTTTCTACCTCGTCGGATGGATTCAAGGAATAGGTGCCTGGGAGGTCGATGATATTTAATAGATTTCCTTTAAAACTGACCTTGCTGTGAGCGTGCTCGACAGTTGTCCCGGCAAAATTGGACGTCTCCGCCTTATAACCCGCAATCGCGTTGAAGAGCGTGCTCTTGCCGGAGTTCGGCTGGCCAATAAAAACGATATCCGGGAAATTATTCTTTTTCGCCAATGATCTCGACCATAATTTTTTGAGCGATCCCCCGACCCAGGGCAACTGATGTATCCGAGCTCAAGTCTCGAACAAGGATGGGACCTTTCAAGATGCTACGAGAGTCCAATTCGATGATGTGATTCTTATGAAATCCGAGCGATAAAAGACGACGGCGAACACCATGTCCCCCTTGTATTTCCACGATCCTCAGCTGCTTATCATAGGGCGCTTGGGTTAAGTTTATCATTTTATTAGATTGTCCTTGTTGTAAGTGAGTGAAAATATTACAGAAAATGATAATGAAATCTTGCGAAAAAAGCAAATCCTTTA
>CAZIDF010000052.1:0-17521 GCA_964538085.1 uncultured Eubacteriales bacterium
TGTCCTGCGCTTAGCTTTTTTTTGAAAGTACGATGCGCTAGGGAGAAGCCACCTGTGTTTGTGCAGTTTTCATGCCAACATCTTTTCGCATTCATAGAGTGACCGTCATCAATCGCCGAATCTGCGGTAAAACCGGGTTTTTACAAATTGAGTGAGGATCACAGAACCCAACAGCATGATCGTCAGCAGAAGCCAGTAGAGCGGTGGCAGCGGGACAAACTCCAGCATACTGCCTAGGGGAGAAACCGTCAGCCAGGCGCCCACCACGTGCCCTTTACTCTCAAGATGCTTGGGGAGAGTGTTTTGATGGATCCACTCTCTTAAAGTCGATAAAGCCCCGCTCAACATTGATCGAGATCAATTGCACGCGGATCCGGCCGCCGACATCCACGTCCTCGAACCCGCGCACCACCCTTCCTTCAACAGGGATGGTGAACAACCTTGCCCAGGTGCCTTTATCAGAGGCACCCGTGACAATGGCGTCAAACTGTTCGCCGATCCTCGATTTAAGGAGGAGCGCAGCCGCAGATTTGCCGACCTGCCGTTCGACCTTGTTTGCGGCATCCTCTTCTTTGGTGAGATGTTTGGTCAGCACATCCAGTTCTGCATAGCTATACGGCGCAGCTCGGCCAGCAATGGCGGCCTTCAATAAGCGTTGCGTGATCAGATCGGTGTAGCGGCGATTCGGGGCAGTGGAATGGGTATAGTCCTTGACCGCAAGACCAAAGTGCCCTGGGGCCGTCCCGCCGGGCAGTTCTGCGATATATTCGCCCCTTCCTAGAAGTTTGATCACCGCGAGGGAGAGGTCGGGGAAGCGTAGCGGATCGGCTGCTTTCTCCTTGACTAGAAACTCATCGAGCGCCGCCGAATCTGGATTGTCTGGCAGTTTGAATCTGTGTTCCTGGGCAAGCTCGACAATCCGGTCCCAGCGTTTGGGCGTGCGCACCACACGGCGTATTGAAGGGAATTTCCTTGCCGTGAGATACCGGGCGGTTACGCCGTTGGCTGCGATCATGAAATCCTCGATGATTTCCTCGGCGCGGTTCTTCTGTTCTACTTCGAGATCACGGATTTGGTCGCCGTCAAAGATCGGTTTCGCCTCGATGGTTTCCAGACTCAGCGCCCCGTGGAAGCGCCGCAAATTCTTCAGGCTCCGGGCGATCCGGTTCTGCACGCGCAGATTCTCCATCAGTCCATTGACGGCCGCAATCCCCTCGGGGACAGCGCCGTTCCCTTCCAGCCAGGCTGCCACGCTGTTATAGGTGAGCTTCGCATGATTGCGGACGCGCGCCCGGTAGATATCCGAGCCCTGTAAGGAGCCGTCCGTGCCGATCACTATTTCCACAACAACGGCTAGGCGCTCCTCATCGAAATTCAAGGAGGTGAAATCGTTGGAAAGCTTTTCAGGCAGCATCGGGAAGATCTTGGCCGCCGTATACACCGAGGTCGTGTTGTGGCGCGCATGTTCGTCAATTGCTGAGCCATTCTTAACCAGCGCGTCCACGTCAGCCACGGCTACACGAATCTTGCCTTTCTTTCCGGGTAGGGCTTCGGCGTTAGTGAGCTGATCCAGGTCGCGGGAGTCATCGTTGTCAATGGAAGCCCACAGGAGGTCCGTCAGGTCACGAATCCCAATGGAATCTCCGACTGACTCACTGTTCACGCCTGCGGGTGCCTGAATCCTGTCGAGTTCGGCAAGCACGGCGGCCGAAAAATCGGGGAGCAAGCCTCGCTCCACCATCGCCCTTTGGGCAATGCTCTGCAAGATTGCACGGTGCTGTTGATCAGTGTGTGATGTTTGTGGCATGGCAGTTTCTCCACCCTCCTAACTATGCTGGAAGTATATGGCCGGGCGGGTGGAGCTGTCAATAACCAAGAAAAGCCACAAAAATCGTCGCATGAATGCTCATTCTTCCGGTCCAACGGAAAAGGGAGGTCGTTGCGGAAATGCCTGATGTCTTTCCCCTTTAGAGTTTGAGCATACAAAATGGAAAAGAACGCCAGAACAAATATCCTGGATTGTTTGACCATGATTTGGGAAAAGATTAGGATAAGATAGGATAGGATGAGTACGCTGCTGTTGATGAAGCTGTTCGAGACGACGCCCAGCCGGTACGACAAAGGAATACGCCTGCTGACTGGGGGGCAATTGGATGATCTGTATGATCGGTTGATAGCGCAAGTCAAAGAGGGAGACAGAGTCCTGGATATAGGTTGCGGGACAGGGGCACTGACTCTTCGGGCAGCAAAGAAGGGAGCACACGTTAAAGCCATCGATATCAATCCCGGCATGCTGGATGTTGCCAGATCAAAAGCCGAAGCTGCCCATCTCTCCCAAAACATCAATTTTGAGGAGATGGGCGTGGCCGAGCTCGGCAGGGAAGAGGATCGAAGCTATGATGCGGTGATGAGCGGCCTTTGCCTTTCAGAGCTAACAGAGGAGGAATTGAATTTTGCCGTAAAAGAGGTGGTCCGCATCTTGAAGCCTGGGGGACTTTTTCTTGTGGCCGACGAGGTCCGGCCGAGCAGTTTCTTCAGGAGATTATTCCAGGGAATTTTCCGGTCGCTCTTCAAGCTTTTTGTATTCCTGGTCAGCGGGACGACAACGAGAGCCCTGAAAAACGTACTGAAAAAAATCGAGGGAGCCGGCTTTGAAATCGTTTCATATGGGTTGAACAAAAGTCAAAACCTGTTGAGTTTGGCCGCAAGAAAAAAATAGGATCAGCCAAGATGAGCATTTTGAAATACGGGCTTTTTTATATCCTAGAGACACTTTTTCGATTTTTGCCCGTTCCCCAAAAAACCGGTTTGATAAAAATCGGCAGTCCTGATAAAAATTCGCCAGTTTTGCTGACGGGCAATTATCACCTGACTGTCCTCAAAGTCAAACGTGCCCTGAGGGGCCAGAACGTTTTTCTTCTTGTGGCCAACAGCCACGGGATCAATGTGTGGTGTGCGGCTGCAGGGGGTCATTTCACCCATCATGATGTGATTTCGGCCATAAAGCTCAGCGGGATCGAACAGCTTGTCGACCATCGAACGGTCATTCTCCCCCAATTGGCAGCCTGCGGCATCGAGGCAAGAGTTATCGATCAGAGAACAGGTTGGAAAGTGAAATGGGGACCGGTCGATATCCGAGATTTCACGGCATATGTTGAAAACGGGCAGAAAAAAACCGTCGCCATGAGCATCGTCCGGTTTCCCTTGCGGGGCCGCCTCGAAATGGCCATAGCCTGGGCCTTCTGGATGTCTGTGGTTTTTTCCCTTGTTCTGCTGATCGTTAAAAAAGAGGCTGTCGTGCCTGCGATTGTAATGGTTTGGTTACTTGCATTTATAATATTCCCAGCCTTCCCTTTGTATTTGCCGTTACTGCGCCCGAAGAGACAGGATAAACTTTTGGAGATGAGGCGTATCAGCAGAAGGATTTTTTTAGGCTCTTTTCTCTTGCTGGTTTTAACCGGAGTTTTTCTCTACAGCCTCTGGACATCCCATTTATCTTTGGATTTTCTCCTATTCTGGGGAATAGCGTCTGCTATCGCAGCCCTGATATTGGCAGGGGACTTGGGGGGAAGCACACCCCTTTTGATCAGTGAATTTCGGGAGGAATTGAATTTTCGAGTCGAAGTCGACGAAAAAAAATGCCGCGGAGATGGCATTTGTGGGATAGTCTGTCCGCTGGATTGTTTTACCTTGGATAAACAAAAACGGCTTGCCATTCTCGAGAGGCCGGATAAATGTGTCTTCTGCGGTGCCTGTGTCGTGCAGTGCCAGTTCGATGCCTTGAGTTACATGGATAAAAAGGGAGGACGTTTTTCGCCGGATTTCATTAGAAAACACAAAGTTGGGCTTTCGGGAAAAAGAAAACCGCGAAAGGAAGCATTTCCAAAGCTTTGATAAAGAAACAGTCAGACAAGCTGAAACGTCAGCCCGGCGATTTTCCCCAGCGAGGAAAATCTCCTTATTCCTCGGCTCGCTCTCCTCTTCGAGGAACCGTGCCCGCTCGCCTCCGGATGACTTCCTCTTCAGCTTTCCTGACTTTAACATAATGCTGCAAGAATTGCAGCGGTTTAGGAAATGCTTACGACGTGCAAAAAAAAAGGTTGGAAAAATCCTAGATAATCTATAAAATTCATGGAGGAGGGAGAACATGAGTCAACGGCGCAATTATCAAGGACGGATTTTTGCAGGACTGGTGATCATCGCCATCGGTGTCATTTTCTTGCTTGCCAACATGGATAGATTGGATTTCGGGGATTTCATTTCCACATACTGGCCGATGATCTTGATATTGATAGGTATTTCCCATTTGTTGACCAGCAGTTTCCGCAATGCCGGAGTCGCTCTTTTTCTGATTGCGATCGGGGTATTTTTCCAGCTTAACAATTGGGGTGTCCTGGGTGGAAGAGTCTGGACTTATTTCTGGCCCCTGCTTATCATCGCGGCTGGAGTGTGGATCATTTTCAAACCGAAGCCAAAGGGTTTCGGGGAAAATGCACCGGAGATCCAAGATGACGATCTCGGAGCTTTTGTCTTATTCTCCGGTCTAAAGCGGCGTTTCGAATCGGACAAATTTCGGGGCGGGAAAGCGACCGCTATTATGGGAGGATTGGAACTGGACCTCACCCAGGCAAAATTGAAAGATAATCAGGCCACGATCGAACTGACAGCTATATTGGGGGGGATAGACCTTTTTGTCCCTCGTGATTGGAAAGTTATTGTGGACAGCAGCGCCATTTTGGGGGCTGTAGATCAGAAACACAAAACCTCCCCTGCCACCACGATCCAAATGACCCTGTATGTGAAAGCGACGGCTATCCTGGGCGGGATCGATATAAAAAACTAGCTGAATCGAGAAGATTCGAAGTCCATCCGGATGAATTGGAATCACCATAAAAGGAGATATTTATGGGACAACCCCGCATGAACAAGAAAGAGGACATATCGATCGTGCTGTGTGGCGAGGCCGGCCAAGGCGTTCAGACCGTAGAGCGCATTCTGGTGCACGTGCTGAAACGTTCCGGTTTTCATGTATTCGCCACAAAGGAATACATGTCCCGTGTAAGGGGAGGAAGCAACTCCACCACTATCCGGGTTTCTTCGAAAAGAGTCTCGGCCTGTGTGGATAAAATCGATATCCTGGTTCCCTTTCATGCGGGAGCGATCGATCACGTCAGGAAAAGAATATCTGCCCAGACAATGGTTTTTGCCGATCCCCAGATTGTTCCAGAAAATGCAAGTGCTGTTGCCGGTGAGCGCGTGAATATTCCATTCGTGCAAATCGCTGAGGAGCTAGGAGGCAGCATTTATTTGAATATTGTCGCTGCAAGTGTTGTTCTCGGAATATTCCTGATCGACGAAGGATTGATATCAGAGTGTATTCGACAGTATTTCTCCCAAAAAGGTGATGAGATCATCCAGAAAAATTTAGAGGCTGTGCGAAAAGGATATGAAATCGGAAGAGATATATCTCAGTCAGGCCGATTTAAAGCAGAGATACCCCCTGATCCACAAGTGGCCGATGAAATCCTCCTCAATGGAGCTGAAGCGGTCGGATTTGGGGCTTTGGCAGCAGGCTGCAATTTCCTCTCCTCCTATCCGATGTCCCCTTCCACGGGGGTGATGGTTTTTCTTTCTCAACAGATGATGGATTTTGATGTCCTTGTCGAGCAGGCCGAGGATGAAATTTCCGCGATCAATATGGCCGTGGGAGCTTCTTACACGGGGGCAAGATCACTCGTGACTACCTCAGGAGGCGGCTTTGCTCTGATGATCGAGGGCATCAGCCTGTCTGGGATGATCGAAACTCCGGTCGTTGTTCACTTGGCCCAAAGGCCCGGACCTGCGACTGGGCTTCCGACCAGGACAGAGCAGGCCGACCTCGAAATGGTTTTGTATGCGGGGCACGGTGAGTTTCCGCGCATCATTTTTGCCCCGGGAAATCTCGAACAGGCCATCATGCTCACTCAAAAAGCTTTCGACCTTGCCGATAAATTTCAGATCCCGGTTTTGATCCTCACCGACCAGTATTTCGTAGACAGCTATTACAACACCCCTTCCCTCGATTTTTCCCAGTTGAAGGCCGAGAGGCATGTCGTAAAAACGGACAAAGATTATAAAAGGTATTCCCTACAATCCGATGGAATATCTCCTCGAGGCATTCCGGGATATGGAGAGGGTTTGGTGGGGGTTGATAGCGATGAGCATGACCAGGAAGCTCACATCACCGAAGACCTGGAGCTGAGAACAAAAATGGTCGACAAGAGGTTGCACAAGATGGCCTTGATAAAAGAGGAAACTGTCCCGCCAGCCCTATTCGGTCCCCAGGAATTCAAAATACTCATTATCGGTTGGGGTTCGACCTATCCCATTATCAAGGAAGCGATGGAGATTATCGGAAGAGATGATCTTGCGTTTCTGCACTTTTCCCAGATATTCCCCTTGCATGAAAGAACACAACCATTGATAAATCAGGCTGAACAGATCATCATCATCGAAAACAACGCGACTTCCCAGTTGGGCCGGTTCCTCAAACTTCACACCGGTGTGGACATCCAGTCGAAGATCCTCAAATACAGCGGACTCCCGTTTTCAGTCGAGGAGATCGTCGAAGGCGTTCTCAACAGGATAAAATAGGAGAATGAGAATGGATGCAAATATTTATGACATGGGTGAAATCGATATCGCGTGGTGTCCCGGTTGCGGCAATTTCAGCATCCTCCAGACCCTCAAAGAAGCCCTGGCTGAATTGGATATCGAACCCCAACGCCTCGTAATGGTGTCTGGGATTGGCCAGGCTGCCAAAATCCCTCACTATATGCGCTGCCATTACTTCAATGGCCTCCATGGCCGGGCCATTCCTCCGGCTACAGCCATAAAGGTGGCAAATCCTGGATTGACCGTGATCGCCGAAAGCGGCGACGGCGACATGTATGGGGAAGGAGGGAATCACCTGATCCACGCCATCCGCAGAAATTCGGATTTCACCAACATCGTCCACGACAACATGGTCTATGGACTGACCAAAGGGCAGGCTTCCCCTACCAGTCAGTGCGGTTTCAAGACCCCCGTTCAAGTAAATGGTGTCATCCTCCAGCCTTTCAATCCGATCGCCCTTGCCATCTCCCTGGATGCTTCTTTTGTGGCCAGAGCCTTTTCCGGAGATGGGGACCGGACGAAGGAAATTCTGAAGAAAGCGATCGCTCATAAAGGCTATGCTCTGGTCGACATTTTCCAACCCTGTGTATCCTTCAACAAAGTGAACACATACCAGTGGTTCAAAGAACGGATCTATTATCTTGAAGAAACGTACGATCCCTCCGATCGCATCGAGGCCTTTCAAAGGTCTCTGGAACAGGAGAAGCTACCCCTGGGAATCTTTTACATCAATCCCTCAAAGCCTGCTTTTGAGGAAAACGTGGGAATCTATCGGGAGGATAAAACACCTCTGGTCTTCAGGAAGGAAGACCGGACGGAAAAATTGCAGGAATTGACCGAAACCAGAAAATAGGAGGAGAAAGCCATGGATGTTCATCAGGCTATACACGAGAGAAGAGCCTACCGCTCTCTGGCTCCAGTCGATATCACCGATGCCCTTATCCAAGACTTGGCCCGTCATGCCCAGTTGGCTCCCTCCTGTAATAACAACCAGCCCTGGCGGTTTGTGTTTGTTCGCAGTCCCGAAATGCTCGAGAAGATGCACGATGCTCTCTCTTCGGGGAATGTGTGGGCCCAAGCAGCATTCCTGATCATCGCTGTCTTCAGCAAAGAGGATGATGACTGCATTATCAGGGATAGGATATATCACCAATTCGGTTGCGGATTGGCCACAGGTTTTTTGGTATTAAGAGCCACAGAGCTGGGGTTGGTGGCTCATCCCATCGCGGGATTCAGTCCCAAAAAAACGAGAGAGATCCTGGGTATTCCGGAAGACTATTCGGTGATCACGCTCATAATTGTGGGAAAACATGCCGATAAGATCAGCCCGGTTCTTTCAGACAGCCAGGCTGCCGATGAAAAAGAGAGGCCGGAGAGGAAAAGATTTCCGGAGTTTGCCTTTATCGATAGGTACGGGAAAGGAGAATAGCAACGTTGTCGAGTGTGATTATCACAGGAGGCACGGGTTTTATCGGGCACCCGCTGTCCCTCCGGTTCTTCCAGGAGGGCTTTGATGTTGTGTGCCTCACACGAAATGCAACGGCTGCAAAAAAAAGAGGGGAGAGTGGAATAACATTTGTTGAATGGGATGGGAAAAGCGCAACGGGGTGGAGCGAGTATGCGGAAGGGGCTGCGGCAATCATCAACCTGGCAGGGGAGAGCATAGGATCTGGCCGGTGGACTGTCGAGAGAAAACAAAGGATTCTTCGAAGCCGATTGAACGCAGGGAAAGCGGTTACAGATGCGGTCAAGTCCGTGAGAAGAAAACCTGAAGTCGTCATCCAGGCTTCAGCCATCGGGATATACGGTAACAGGGGAAAAGAGGCCGTGGATGAATCGTCCGGTTTGGGCGAAGGATTTCTCGCAGAGGTTGCTAAAAAATGGGAGGAATCGACTGAAGGTATCGAAGCCCTGGGAGTCCGTCGTGTCGTTGTCCGTACAGGGCTGGTGCTGGGATCCAGAGGGGGTTCGTTTCTTCGTTTGATTTTGCCCTATAGGTTTTTTGCGGGGGGGCCTTTGGGAAACGGCAAACAGTGGATGTCCTGGATTCATCTGGCAGACGAGATCGGATCCCTCCTATTCCTCATGAAGCATAAGGACATAAGCGGAGTATTCAATTTGACAGCTCCCCAGCCGCTTCAAAACAAAATGTTCAGCCGGGAACTGGGGAAACTCCTCAAGCGTCCTGCTTGGTTGCCGATCCCTGGATTGATTCTTAAGCTTGCTTTCGGGAAAATGGCAGAAGAAACCATATTGACCAGTCAGCGAGTTTTTCCATCCCGTCTTGAAAAAACCGGGTATAAGTTTGTGTATCCCGAATTGAAAGGAGCTCTGACCGATATCCTGAGTAAGCGCTAGTTTTCTTCTTCTTCGAATAAATCCATCTGCCCGGACTTTATTTTTTTAATGATTTCTTTCAGGGCTGGGTATTGCTTGAGCAAATCCAGGGGAATATCGAGTTTTTCGTCCGTGATCATGTTTTTTATCTGGAGTGCATTAGCCAACGCCTGTCCCCGATAGTGGTTATTCGTGATGACAACCACCTTTTTGCTCTTTTTTCCCAGTGCCTTTATTCTCACGATCCAGTCTTCCAGTTCATCGTTTGAATAAAGGTAGTTATACCGCTCGTCCCGCCCAGCTTTTTCGCTGAACCAGTTCTTGTAGTTTCGTCCGTGAAGCCTGACATAGGAAAGCTCAGGATTAGTACAGAGGGCCGTCGGTTTTATGGACTTTCCGATCACCGGTTGATCGATGTTACAAAAACTCACCTTGTGCTCGGATAAAAGATCGTAAAACTCTGCGTTGTCCCAGCTGCTGTGCCGGATTTCCAAAGCCAGAGGAAACTCCTCGAACAATTTGAAAAGATTTGTCAAATAGTCGACATGGAGAGTGTTTTGCGCAAACGACCAGGGGAATTGGATGAGAATGGCAGCGAGCCGGTTATGGGCTTTCAGGGGTTCGATCCCGCCCTTGAACTCGTTCACATCTTTTTGTGAAAATCCTTTTCGTTGGTGGGTGAAAACCTGATGTAGTTTGACAGTGAACAAAAAGTCGGGGTAGCCGTCCACACGTTTTATCCATGACCAGGACATCCGGATTGCGGGAGGCCTGTAGAAGGTGCTGTTAATCTCGACGACATCGATGTACTGCGCCAGAAAGACGAGAGCATGAAAGTTGGCTCCCTTTTTTGCGGGATAAACGATTCCCTCCCAGTCCTTGTAACTCCATCCTGCTGTGCCGAAAAAATATTGTGTCATTTACTCGATTTGCATTTGTCATTATACCAAAAAAAATTTGCTCCTGGCTGGATTTTTGATTATGATGTTTAGGAAATTCGAGAATCGCTTCATGAGAAAATATGCGTTTTTTTTAGTTGCTCTTATCCTGATCTTCTCAGGGTGTCAAAAGGAGAACAAGGACCTTTTCACCATCGGCCTATTCCAGGTCGACGATGCCCCCACTTTGAATGCGGTGCGGAAAGGTTTCCTAAGCGCTCTCGAAGAAGCCGATTTGTTGGATGGCGTGAATATTAGGATGGTGATCCGCAATGGGATGGGGAGTATTCCCGAGGTCCAGCGTATCGCACAAGAATTCGTGTCGTCGAAAGTAGACTTGATAGTCCCGTTTTCCACACCCTGTCTCCAGGCAGCCCTCCATGCTTCCTCCGAGATCCCGATCGTATTTTCTTCCATAGCCAATCCTTTCCTGGCCGGGGCGGGAAGGTCTGTAAATGATCATCTGCCCAATGTCACCGGTATCTCTTCAAGAGGGCCCATAAAAGAAAGCTTGGCGTTTATCAAACAGATCCTACCCGGTACGAAAAGGATCGGAACGCTCTGGACTCCCTCTGAGCTGAATTCGAATTACTACTTGGATTTGGCCAAAGAAGGAGCAAAAGAGATGGGTATGGAGATCATCGCCGTTGCTGTCAACAACAAAAGCGAGGTTTTGTTGGCCGCCCAGGTTTTGGTAAACAAAAAAATCGAAGTTATCTATCAGATCTCGGATAATACCATCAATGCTTCCTTTGAAGCTGTAAGCCGTGTGGCTGACGAGAATGCCTTGCCTCTGTTCGGTGGAGCTCTGTTTTCCACTAACCTCGGTGCTTGTGCCGCCATGGGATGGGATTTTTTCGATATGGGACATAGGGCGGGAGAGATGGCTATCCGGATAAAAAATGGTGAAAGCCCGGGTGATATCCCTATCCAGTATATGAACAAAGTCGAGCTCCATCTCAACTTGAACGCGGCCGCGAAACAGGGAGTAGAATTTCCCGAAGAAGTTTTAAAAAAAGCCGACGAGATACTCAAGATCGAAGGAAAATCCCGCAAGGAATCCGCAACTTTATGAAATCTTTTTTAAAGAAATTTGTTTTGGCGATCTTTTTGATCATCTTGGGATTTTTGTTGTTTTTTCCCAGTTATTTCTTTTTATCCAAGCCAAAATACAAAGGGAAAACTTCTGTCCAAGGATTAGATAGTGTGGTGAAAATAATCACTGACACTTGGGGAGTTCCTCATATTTATGCCGAAAACGAAAACGATCTTTTTTTTGCGTGTGGCTACATCCATGCAAACGAACGGATGTGGCAAATGGACCTCACACGAAGGACAGGTTATGGCCGGTTATCTGAATTGTTCGGGGAAGCTCTTCTAGAAAGAGATAAATACGTCAGGGTGTTGGGTCTCAAAGAGGCAGCTCTGAGTGACTATGAGCAGCTTCCGATTGAAGTCAAGGACATGCTGACTTCCTACAGCCGAGGTGTGAATGCCTGGCTAAATTCTCGGAAATGGAAGTGGCCCCCTGAATTTTCACTTTTGCGCTATCGGCCAGAGCCATGGAGTCCGCTGGATTCCCTGATTATCAAACAGGTCATGGCCATGCTTTTAAGCACAGATTTTCCGAGCGAGGTGGTTCGATCTAACCTGTTATACAGGGTAGGCCTGGAAAAGGCCCTGCAAATTCTCGAGGAAGGTGTCGAGGCCCCATCCTTCGAAACGACAAAGATCTCATTATCCAAGCTTATGGATATTGCTTATCCCCAACAGACCAACAATTGGATTCTCTCCGGTGACCGAACCGTCAGCGGAAAGCCACTTTTGGCCAATGACCCTCACCTCGAAATCAACTTGCCGCCTGTATGGTACGAAATGCATCTGTATTGCCCAGACCTAAATGTCATCGGAGTGACTATTCCCGGCCTTCCTTGGGTGATCATCGGGCATAACCAAGCCATCGCTTGGGGATTATCCAATTCAGCCGTCGACACACAGGATCTTTACATCGAAAAATTCAATGCATCGCAGGACATGTACTGGGAAAAGGAAAGATGGGTTCCGTTGATGAGGAAAGAAGAGGTTATCCGGGTTAAAGGCAAAAAGGAACCGGAAAGGTTGGAGGTTTTATGGACCAAGCGCGGCCCTGTCATCTCTCCTTACATTGTCGAGAGCCCAAATCCTATTTCCCTAAAATGGACCATTCATCAAGGAGACAGGGTTTTCAAAGCTGGCTATCTCCTGAACAAAGCGAAAAATTGGGATGATTTTGCTGCAGCTTTGAGTCTGTTCGATTCACCGTCACAGAATTTTGGATACGCCGACAAGAATGATAATATCGGCTTTTATTTGGGAGGAAAAATTCCGCTTCGGACCGAAGAAGCGGCCCTTTTTCCTTTTCCCAGCTGGAGGGATGGAGGAGAATGGCAGGGCTATCTTGAGGAGCATCAAAAACCCAACCTCTTTAACCCTGAGGAAGGATTGATCGTTTTGGCAAACCAGAATATTTTGCCTGAAAATTTTCCGTTTTATGTGAGTGTTGATTGGGATGCACCATTTAGAGCGAACAGAATAAAGGAACTCCTTCTGCAGACAGAGAAGCACTCTGTCTCCTCTCTTCAATCCATTCAGAGGGATGTCTATTCAAAAAAGGGAGAGCTCTTTTATCCTTTCATCCGGCAAGTGGTTGGAGCCGAAGGAAAGTTGAAACAAGCAACCGACATCCTCCAAAATTGGGATCTACAGATGGATGCTGGGAGTGCGCCTGCTCTTTACTCCACATTCATGAACTTTTTCCCAGAAGAGATATTTCAAGATGAATTGGGAGAAGATTTCCGAAGCTTCGACTTTTTTTTCAGGAGGAAAATGGCAGGCACACTCCGGATCCTCTCTGATCCTGAGTCGGTTTGGTACGACAACACAGGGACGACAGATATTGAAAAGAGGGAGGATGTGATCGAAAATGCCCTTCTCAAAGCATATAACCGCCTGGATTGGTTGTACGGCTCTCCTGAGACATGGGATTGGAGCAAGATGAACGCTATCCGGTACCAGCATCCGTTGGGCCGTTTTTTTCTTTTCCGCTTTTTTAACCTGGGCTCTCGCCCTGCGAATGGAGATGCCTTCACCGTTAAAGTGAACTATGTGACCCCTCACAAAACCAGTTGGTCAGCTAGTTACCGCCAAATTATCGATTTGGCGGATTGGGATAATTCTCGATGCGTGATCACTTCGGGACAGAGCGGTCATTTTCTGAGTCGTTTTTATGATAATCAGGTCTCTTTATGGCTTGAAGGAGAATATCATCCGATGATTTTTTCCACAGAGGGAGTGGAAAAAAATGCATCATCGACACTATACCTAAAACCTCGAAATAAAAAATAACCTGGGTGATTCAGGTCAGAAAATATCGGGACAATTTGTGCGAAAATGATATAATGCAAAGGAATAGGGGAAAAAAATGAAAATATGCAGCTTTTTGAAGGAAGACCATATTTTTCTAAACCTCAAACCCGGGGATAAAAGACAAGTGATCGAAGAATTCGTCGCCGCCATAAAAAAGAGAGAGCTCATCACGAATGACAAACTGATTCTGGATGAACTGTTAAAAAGGGAAAGTTTGGGAAGTACAGGACTGGAGAAAGGCATCGCCATTCCTCATGCTTTGATCGATGATCTGAAAGAACCCTTTTTAGCTCTTGCTGTTATAAAAAATGGCATCGATTTCGATGCTGTGGATCAGATGCCCACCTTTGTTTTTCTTTTGCTTCTCGGAAATAAGAATAATCCGGGTGCCCAATTGAAGATACTTGCCCATGTGTGCCGGCTGGTGAAGGAGACCAACTTCGTCGAGCAGATCAAGAAGATAAAAAAGCCAGCCGATATCTGTTCGCTTCTGGAGGAAGAGGAAGGAAAGATTGTATGAAACTTCTTGTGCTCTTCTTGAACAAAGTCGAAAAACTCGAAGAGGTGTTGGAGGGTTTCCTGGAAGTCGGAGTGACTGGCGCGACAGTGATAGACAGTGTGGGCATGGGTCACATCCTTTCTGAGGAAGTCCCTATTTTTGCTGGGTTGAGATTTATGTTCGCCGGCACTAAACCCCACAACAAAACGATATTTTCCGTGATGATGGATGAAAAAGAAGACCAAGTTATCAGGATTCTTCAAAAGATTTTGGGCGATTTGAATCAACCTGGAACTGGGATCGTTTTTACCTTTTCTTTGGATCGAGTCGAAGGCCTTAAACCAGAATTTTAGATCCTCATGCAAGCGCTTTATGCATTCGGTCTTATCATTCTGGTCGCATTTCTTGGCGCTAGATTTATCACGAAAGGAACCTCTCTCTCTCCTGTGAATTATTTTTCCTATTCCGGATTTATCTATATTATCTTGGGCTTTGCCTTAGGGCGCAGTGGATTGGGAGTTCTCGGCCCTTCCCTCCTGACGGGGCTCACACCATTGATCAGCCTTGGGCTTGGCTGGGTGGGTTTTTTGTTCGGGTTTCAGTTGGAAGCCAAATACCTTAAGCGTTTTCCAAGAAAATATATCAACCTCTCATTTTTACAGTTCTTGTTCGTCTTTCTTTTTGGGGGTGTGGCTTTTTTTCTGATGTTGAAGCCCATTTATACCTCCGAGCCGGGCTTTTTGCTCTACGGAATGGCTGTGGCTTTAGGACTGTTGATCAGCCTGAACTCTCCGACATTGCTGAGCATGGCATCGAATTTCATTCCGGAGAGAGGGAGTTACTTTTATTTATCTAGATTTCTGGTCAGTGTCAGCGGATTTTGGGGAATAATTGGACTGGCTTTACTTTCTTCTTTTTGGCACTTCCCGTTTTTTGAATCCAAAATAATTCTAAAAGGAGGAGGCTTTTTATTCCTTTCCACAATTTTTCCGATTCTCATCGGTTTTTTGTTTCATTTTTTGACGAAAAAGAGAGTATCCGAGGAACAGATGCTTGTTTATCTGATAGGTTTGGTCTTTTTTGTCTCAGGAGCAGCCTTTTATTTTAACCTTCCGCCTCTTTATTTAAGCATGGTGCTGGGGATCACGTTTTCTAATCTGACAAAAACCCACGAGAAGTTATATCCTCTACTTCTTTCTACAGAAAAACCGTTGTACATCATCTTCCTTATATTGATCGGAGCGCTTTGGAAAGTGGATTTTGACTACAGAGCGAGTATTTTTATCGCCCTGTTGGTCGTTCTGAGGGTATTAGCCTACATGCTTCCTCTTCCTTTTTTTAAGGTGGTTCTCGATTTTCCTCTCCGATTGCCGACGCGGTTTGGCCTTTGCTTTCTTTCCTCTGGCGGAATTGGCGTGGCATTCGCGGTTAGCATGAAATTGGTCTACCCACTTCCTCTGACAGATGTCTTTCTCACGATCGCCTTGTTCGGGATACTCGTCACTGAATTCATAAGTCCATGGGGAGTGAAGTTTTCTGTTTTTCGACTGGATTCTGAGGAGCAGAAATGATCCCGCTCGCGTTGGTTTTTTTGTTGATGCTCCTTCTCAAATGGCCTGGTATTCTTCCTTTTGCCAACTCAGACCAATCCACCTCTCTGGCGCTTGGATTTATCCTTGTTTTCGCTTATCTTCTGGGAAACAATCTCAAACGACTCAGGCTTCCGCAAATCACGGGTTTTATCATAGCTGGCATCGTATGCGGCCCCTTTATCTTGAACTTTGTCAGCGAATCCAATGTGAATGATCTACAGCTTTTGGATGGCCTAGCTCTGAGTTTGATTGCCTTGACAGCCGGTGGCGAGATGAAAATAAAAAAGCTCAAACGGCAGCTCAGAACCATCATATCCATCGTTGTTTTCCAAACATCGATCGTTCTCTTCGGTTTCTTGATCCTCGGATTGATCGGACAATACTTCATTCCTTTTTTTAGAGGAATGAGCCTCCTCCATTTATTTGCTTTTTCTCTTCTCCTGGGCACTCTGATGACCCCTACATCTCCGGCAACCACGATCGCGGTTATGACAGAAACCAAATCAGCAGGAAAATTTACCGACCTGATACTGGGTGGCGCAGTGGTGAAGGATTTTTTCGTCATCATTATTTTTTCCTTTACGCTTTCTTTTTCGAAATCCATCACCATACCTTCTCATAATTTTGATTTTGGCTTTCTGCTTCATATTTTGGGTGAGGTCGGTGGCTCTATTCTCATTGGCATTTTGATCGGAACCGGGATTATCCTCTACATCAAGTTCATAAAAAAAGACATCATCATTTTTATCCTCAGCATCGCCTTTTTCTCTTACCAAATTTCGCATAATTACGGATATCATCCTCTTTTAATCTGCCTTGTTGCAGGCTTTTTTACAGAAAACTTTTCTTCTCAGGGAAAACTTCTGATTTCTGCAATAGAAAGAAGCTCTGTTCCCGTTTATGTTGTCTTTTTTGCTATATCTGGAGCCTCCCTCGATCTCAGTGCATTAAGGCAGACCTGGCTCCTTGCGCTTGGATGTGTTTTTTTACGAGGATTGTTGAAATTCTCGGGAACATTCATCGGATCCCGTCTAACAGGAGAGGGGAAGGAGATTCAACGACTTGCCTGGGCAGGATTTATATCTCAGGCGGGAGTGGCTTTAGGTATGGCGATTGTCATACAGGACAATTTCCCGGACTGGGGGAGTGAATTCATGGCGCTTGTTCTTGCCGTGATAGCCATCAATCAGATCATCGGCCCTATTTTTCTCCAGAGACTTTTGATCAAGGTCAAGGAAGCAGGGAAAAAATGAGTTGTCCTTTGCCCAGCTTTAATGCCCCCTTCATGGCTTCATGTGTAGCCTCAATAGCGAGCGAAGCAGCTTGAACCAGGGATGATCCGTTAGCCAGATGGCACAAGATCGAGGAGGAAAGGAAGCATCCTGTGCCATGGACTGCCTGATCGAGTTTTTCATTTTCGAAACGGAAAAAATCCCTCCCGGTAAACAAAATGTCAACATTTTGATCGGGAAGATGCCCTCCCTTTATCAGACAGGGGATGGATGTCAGGTCAAAGATTTTTTCTGCACATGCATGCATTTCCTCTAAACCAGCGACTTTCCTTCCAGAGATCCATCCTGCTTCGTATAAGTTCGGTGTGAGCAAAGAAGCTCCCCCTCTGATTTTGGCGATGTATGATGGTATGGATTTTTTTTCGACCAGCCATTTCCCTCCACCCGACCTGAAAACAGGGTCGATGACGATAGGCAGGTTTGAGTTATCGGATAAAATTTCCTCGATTACACCGATATTGTCTTCACAACCGATCATCCCGACTTTGATGCCTGAAAACTCCACCTCATCGCGAAGAAGGCGGTACTGCTCCAACAGAAACCGGGACGATGGGCAGTGAATGTGTTTTATTTTCTGTGTGTTCTGCGATGTCAATGAGGTGAGAATTCCCATGCCATAAAATCCATATTTATGAAAGACTTTTAGATCGAGAGTGACTCCGGCACCTGAGCTTGGATCAAAACCTGCGACAGAAAGGAGGATTTTTTTTGTTTTAGGATCGGATCTAGACACGGGATATTTCCTCGCACACATATTTTAACACAGACTTCAAACCCGAACTATTCACGAAAATGTCGAGTGAG
>CAZIDF010000053.1:0-16428 GCA_964538085.1 uncultured Eubacteriales bacterium
ACGATCCGGCAACTGCCGCATTCCAGGCAGCCTTCGTAGGAAAAGGTTATGTGTCCTTCCCTGAGTTTGAAGCAATCCGACGGACAGGCATAGATGCATGGGTGGGTATCGCATGTGGCGCAGATATCCTCTTTTATCTGGATATGCCGTTCTTTGTCGATGTCGTATTTGTTGACAGCTAGTTTATCCTCAACGCTCGCTGACTTCATATTGACCTCTTTATCCGGAAAAGATCGCGGAGCATCTGCCAAAGGGAAATTTTGCTTTTCTGTGTTTCCCGGAACATTTTCCAGATTTTCTTCCTCTGTTTTCCGTCGTTGGTGAAGATCTTTTCAGCTAATTCACAGGCCATTTCAGGATAATGGCTGTAGAATCGGGGATTCTCCAGCAAAAGAGGCGCGTTTTCAAAGGTCTTGAGGTCTTCGAGGATATAGCTCTTTTCCAAGAGTTCCGGATAATGGGCCAAAGACCGTTTAGAGAAATCTCCTGTTTTTTTGGCCCGGATTACGGTTTCAGCCGCCGCTTTACCTGAAGCGATCGCAAAATTTGCCCCTTCGAGGACCAGCCCTGTGGTCAAGGTCAAACCCGCAGCATCGCCTGCCACAAGCATGCCGTCAGCGTACAGACTCGGCATCATGGCTTTCCCTCCGACAGGGACCAAGTGAGCGGAGTACTCCACTAATTGTCCATCGGCAAGCAGGTTTTCCACTTCTGGGTGGTGCTTGAAATCCTCCAATAGGTCATTGGCGGAAACCCTTTTTTCGGTCAAAGTGCTCAATTGCACAACGATTCCAATGGACAAGCTTTCTTTGTTGGTGTAGATGAAAGCGCCTCCAGGTACTCCTCTCGAGAATGTTCCGATGAACTCCCAGGCGATGCCTTCTTCTCCCCGCAAATTGAAACGTTGCTCTATAAGCGGGCGGGGAAGTTGGATAACCTCTTTTACTCCTTGCTTTATATCCCGGGGTGAAATTTTTCCTCTCAGTCCTGCTTTTTCCGCTAGGATAGAATTCACGCCGTCACAGGCAACAACGGCATGGGCGGGAAGCTCATCTCCCCCGGCTTTGATGCCTGCCACCGCGCTCCCTTCCCACAACAAGTCTTCAGCCTCGAGACCAGTGGCAACCACGGCTCCTGCTTGTTCCACCTTGGCCGCGAACCAGCGGTCGAATCTGGCTCGCAAGACAGAAAAACCGTTGTAAGGAGGTTTTCGATATTTTTTCGTCGTGAAATCGAAGGAAAGAGCAGCGTCCTCTGTAAGGAGTGAATATTTGTGCCTGACGATATATCTTTCGACCGGAGCCTCCTTCCAAAAATCAGGGAAGAATTCGTAAAGGGAGGGCCCATAAAAAGCCCCGCCCCACATGTTTTTGGCCCCGGCAAATTTTCCTCTCTCGACGATCAATGTATCCAACCCGGACTTTGCCAAGGTCAATCCACAGGCACAACCAGCCGGTCCGGCACCGATTATTATGGCATCGAATTTTTTCAAAGCTTTTGCCTAAATCAATCACTTAAAAGCCGATATCTCCAGGAGCTGCTGCCCGATGGTTAACTGGTGCATCTGAGCTGTCCCGCCCAGTATGGTGGCTGTGATGGCATCTTGATAGTGATGGCCGACAGGATAATCATCGATAGTGCCGAAGGAGCCATGGATCTTGACAGCCTGCGATGCCACCCAGAGAGCGGTCTCCGTCGCGAAGTACTTGGCGTAGGACATTTCTTTGATGTGACGGATATCCCGGCTTTTGAGATCGGCAACCCGGTAAGTCAGCCACCGGGCCGCCTCGATCCTGGTTGCCATCTCTGCGATGATTTCTTGAATCAGCTGATGACCCCCGATGGGCTTCCCGAACTGTTCCCGCTGCTTAGCATAAGCGATGCTGGCCTCCAGACAGCTCTGAGCCAGCCCCACAGAACCGGCGGCAAGGAATAGCCGAGCCGTATCGATGCCCCGCAAGGCATCCCTCAAAGCGCGGCCCGTCTCTCCGACCTGGTTTTCCAAGGGCAATTCCATGTCCGTGAATCTTATGGTGCCTTCGCTCCCGCCGCGCCAGCTGATCTTTCCCTTCTGGGGGGTGCTGGACAATCCTGGGGTGTCTTTTTCGACGATAAAAGTGGCCAGGCCCTTGAGCCCCATGCTTTTGTCTGTCTGAGCGATGAACAAGATCAAATCGGCAATTTCCCCGTTGGTGATAAATATTTTACTGCCATTGATGATCCATCGATCGCCTTTGCGGACAGCCGATGTCTCGATCATCGAGGAATCGCTCCCCGCGTTTGGCTCCACCACAGCTCCGCACATGATCGCCTTGCCCTTACAAACTGGAGGGATATATTTTTGTTTCTGCTCGTCGGTCCCGGCATCCAGAAGATTGGTGACGGGTTGAATGGGACCGCTTGCTGCCGCTTGGGTTACGGACAAACTGGCCATACAGAGCGATTCCCATATGATGGCCGAAGTCAAATAGTCTAGCCCCAATCCTCCGTATTCTTGGGGGATGTGCGGAGCGAGCAGCCCTTGGGCAGCGAGCTTTTGGATAATGCCGGGATCGAATTTTTCCTGGCGTTCGTTCTCCTTGAGGGATGGCGATATTTCCTGTTCGGCAAATTTTCGGGCCATGTTGCGGAACATTTTTTGTTCTTCTGTCAGTTCAAAATCCATTTTTGCCTCGCTTCTCTTTCTCGACCAACTCGACCAGGACGCCAAAAGTCCCTTTTGGGTGGAGAAAAACGCTCATGCCTTCGGCTCCAGGCCTGGGTTCTCCGAGGACATCCATTCCCGACTGTTTGAGCGATGAAACCGCTGCATCGATGTCGTCCACGTCATAGCAGATGTGGTGAAAACCTTCGCCCCGCTTTTCCAGAAATTTGGCCATAACTCCTTCATTCCCGATGGGTTCGAGAAGTTCGATCAGAACCTCCCCGACCTTGACCATGCTCACTTTCAAAGTGCCATCTCCGCCTATGATAGGATCGGAGGATTCCAGCTTGAGAACCGAACGGTAAAATTCCCGCGCCTCTTCAAGATTCTTCACCGCCATCCCCAGGTGACTGATTTTTTTTATCATGTGTAACCTCCCTCCTGACCGAATGTTAGAAGGTGAAAAATTTATAACACAGCGATGATTTGTTGTCAAAAAGCGAGCAAAAAATATGAGCTGTCCTCGCTTAAAATTCAAAGAGCTTTTTTAATGGACTTTTTTGGTTCGACATCAATTCTGACTTGCAATTTGAATTCAGTTCAATAATAATCTATGCCTTAACGATTGATAAAAAGTGAAAAAATTAATTCGAGATAGCGTCCTCAAAATCGAGCAATATCAACCCGGAAAACCCGCTGAAGTTCTGAAAAGAGAGCTTGCCCTGGAAACTAAAATCTGTAAGATGGCCTCCAACGAGAATCCCCTGGGTCCTTCTCCCCTTGCTGTCGAAGCCATTTGTAATAACTTGAACGAAGCCAGTCTGTATCCAGATAACAGCTGCTATTATTTGAAGGAGAAATTGGCCGAACATCTGAAGGTCTTGCCGGAAAATTTGAGAATCGGCAACGGGAGCTCAGACTTGATCCTTCTTCTTGGGCTTGCCTTCTTGAGTCCCGAAGACACACTGATCATGAGTCAGTCTTCCTTCATTTTTGCCAAAATCGTTTCCCAGATAATAAACAGTCATTTAAAGGAAGTTCCGTTAAAAAATTATCGTCACGATCTCGATGCCATCCTCGAATCCATCACTCATGGCACGAAGATAGTTTATCTCGACAATCCGATGAACCCGATCGGGACGATGATGACCCATAATGAGATATCCCAGTTTTTGGAGAGACTTCCTGAAGATATCGTTGTGGTATTGGACGAGGCTTACCATGACTTCGTCAACGATGGGGATTATCCGAAATCCTGGAATTTTATCCAAGAAAGAAGAAATGTGGTTCTTTTGCGAACCTTTTCCAAGATGTACGGCTTAGCTGGTTTTCGTGTGGGATACGGTGTGGCGAAAAAAGAATTTATTTTCGCGCTCGATAAAGTGAGTTCACCTTTTTCCGTAAACAGGCTGGGACAGATTGGGGCTGCCGCCGCTTTGGATGATAAAAACCACGTCGAAAGAACCAAAGAGATGAATGAAAAAGGGAAGGCTTATCTGTACCGGAATTTTGAAGAGCATGATATCTTTTATATCCCATCGGAAACAAATTTCGTGACCTTTGATGTAAAAACCGATACAAAATCCATAGCAGAGGAGTTGCAGAAAAAAGGCATCATCGTCAGGCCATTATCCATGTACGGGCTTCCCACTTTTTTACGCGTTACCATAGGCACACTGGAACAAAACAAGAGATTTCTAGATGCCTTTCTGAAGATTTATGATAAAGATGTGTAGCTTGTGATATTTGCGATATGAGAAGCGAAAAAGTAAGCGTTTTGTTGGGGAATGTCGCCATTGCCAGGGGGATTATCGAAAGCGGATGTCATGTCGTGACCTCTTATCCAGGAACGCCCAGCTCTGAAATCATTCCGGCAGTGGTTGTGTTTAAAAAGGAATTGGGACTGAGCACCTATATCGAGTGGTCCACGAACGAAAAGGTCGCCTTCGATAATGCCCTGGCCGCAAGCTTGACCGGAAAGCGGGCGGCAGTCGCCATGAAGCAGGTGGGACTCAACGTGGCTTCCGATTCTCTGATGAGCGCAGCCTATACGGGTGTTGTCGGCGGGCTTGTGGTCATCAGCTGCGATGACCCAGGACCTCATAGTTCTCAAACCGAGCAGGATTCCCGCTTCCATGCCATGTTCGCGAAAATCCCAGTTTTTGATCCGTCCACACCTCAAGAAGCCAAGGATATGGTCAAAGCGGCGTTCGAGCTATCCGAAGAATTCCAAATCCCTGTGCTTTTGCGGCCTACCATCAGGGTCTCCCATGGCAAACAGAACGTAAAACTCGAACCTCCCCGAATCCTTGACCGTCCTGCGAATTTTATCAAAGATCCAGGGAGATGGGCTGCGACCCCTCGCTACAGGCTTATCCTCCATACCCGATTGAACGACACACTTTCCAAAATACAAGAAAAGTTCGAAAAGGATACCCGATGGAACTATGAAGTCGACTCATCCCGGAATCCATCCTTGGGAATCATCACCTGCAGCGCCAGTTTTGTCACGATTTTGGATTTGCTGGAAGATAAGGGCCTGAAGGAGGGGATCGACCTATTGAAAATCGGAACTCCGTATCCTCTCCCGCAAAAGAGGATCGCCGAATTTATCGGGCGACACAACGAAGTTTTGGTGATCGAAGAGCCCGATTCGGTCATCGAGGCTCAAATCATCGATAAGAGCAAAGTCTTAGGAAGGCTATCCGGCCATGTTCCTCTCCAGGGAGAACTATCTCCGGAGGTTCTTTTTGAGATTTTGGCAAAGCTTTTGGATGAGCGCAGTATAATCAAACTGGGGACAATAACAGACCCCAAGCTTGAAAAACTGGTCGAAAATCTCGATCTCCCGATCCGGAGACCGACATTGTGTGCAGGTTGCCCTGAAAGGGCGGCTTTTTTTGCCATCAAAAAAGCTTTTCCTAAAGGCATCTATCCCAGCGATATCGGGTGTTACACGCTCGGACTCAACCTGGGAGCCGTGGATACGGTTCTCGACATGGGGGCAGGCATCACTTTTGCCAGCGGATTCTATCAAGCTTATCATCTTGACGACAACGACATCCCGATCATCGCCACTATGGGGGATTCCACATTCTACCACTCCGGGACGGCCTCTCTTTTGAATGCCGTGTACAACAATGCCCGGTTTATTCTGGTCGTCCTGGACAATGAAATTACAGCGATGACGGGCATGCAACCCACGCCAGGCATAGGCATAACAGCCGATGGAAGCGAAGGGAAAAAGATTCCTTTGGAGGAATTGATTCAAGGATGTGGGATTCATTGGATGAGGACACTCGATCCGTACGATGTGAAAAACCTTATAGGCACTCTTAAGGAAGCCAGGGAATACACCCAACAAGAGGACGGTGGGATAGCGGTCGTCATCGCCCGGCATCCCTGCCTCATCCGGTACCCCGATGTTTGCCAGGATAAGCTTGTTGAAGTCATCATAACCGAAGAGTGCAACGGGTGCATGTATTGTGTCGATTTTTTTGAATGCCCGGCACTGAAACCGGATAAAGAAGCCGATTTAGTCAGCATAGACAGAGCCTTGTGCATAGATTGTGGGATGTGTGTCCATGTATGCCCGAGAGGGGCCATCGTTCCGGCTGATACGCAAAAAAAACATTCAAGAGATCCATGATAAAAACGCAGATCATTTTAGCAGGAATCGGAGGACAGGGAGTTCTTTTTGCCTCCAGGATATTTTCAGAATTGGGATTGAAGCTGGGATTGAATGTCCTGGGTTCAGAGACCCACGGCATGAGTCAAAGGGGCGGTTCAGTCTTAGCCCATCTGAAACTGGGCGATTTTCATAGCCCTTTGATCCGAACAGGTGCAGCGGATATCCTGTATTCATTCGCCGAAGAAGAGACCTACCGAAGCTTGAAATTTATTAAAAACAGTGGCGTATGTTTTGTGAATCTTAAGAATCCCCGAAGCTTCGATCCTGCCATTCTCTCTCATCTGAAGGGGAAAAAGATCGGGTTCAAAACCTATGATGCCAGTGAAGCGGCCGCTCAAATTGGGTTTGTGAGGTCTGCCAATATCCTGCTCATCGGCTATTCCATCGGAACAGGTCTCATGCCGTTTGGGTATGATGACATAAAATCCGTGCTCAAATCGGTCAGCCGGCCCAAGGACTTCGAGATGAATATGAAGGCATTCGAAATAGGCGTACAGAAAGGTTCGAATGAATAGATCCGAGCCAATGTGAAGGAGGAAAACATGGCATACAAACTTCTCGGGAAAGCGATCAACAAAGTAGGCGTTGTCGGATCAGGCCAGATCGGACCGGATATCGCGTTGTATTTCAGCAAAGTTCTCCATCGACACGGCGTTCCCCTAGTGGTCGTGGATATCGCCGAAAGCGCGTTGAAATCAGGCGAGGTCCGAGTCAAAGGGAAAATAGGCAGAGGAGTCAAAACTAGGGCATTCAAACAGGAAGAGGCAGATGCCATGATAGACAATATCACCTGGACGACCGATTATGCCAAGCTTGGCGGGGCGGACCTGGTGATCGAGGCAGCGACCGAAAATGTCGGTATCAAGAGGAAAATATTTGCCGAAGTGGAAAAAATCTGCGCAGATTCGACCATGCTCGCTTCCAATTCTTCCCATATAGAGCCGGAAGTCATTTTTGCGGAGGCAAAGAATAAAGAGAGGTGTCTTGTCATACATTACTTTTTCCCTGCTGAGCGGAGTATCATCGTCGAAATCGTTCCTGGAAAAGACACATCCCCTGAAGTGACAGCCTTTTTGATGGCATTTTACGAACAGATAGGCAAGGCCCCGATCAAGGTAAAGAGCCGGTTCGGTTATGCCATAGATCCCATATTCGAAGGGATTTTCATCGCGGCTGTCCTGTTGGTCGAAAGGGGGATCGGGACTGTCATGCAGGTGGACGCCATGGTGCAGAAAGCTTTGGGACTGGGTGTGGGGCCCTTCACCGCCATGAATCTCACGGGGGGCAATCCGATCGTGCAACACGGAGCCCTAGAATTGCATGAGAAAATTATGCCGTGGTTCCATTCCCCGAATCTTTTGGAAAATCAGATTAAACTCGATAAACCATGGGAAACAACCTTTGTCCCGGATGAGGTGGCGTTCAACGAGAATGTTTACCAAGAGGTGGGCGAGCAGATCAAAGGGGCCTACTTCGGTCTTGTGTGTGAGATCCTCGACTCGGGGATTTCCAATGTCGGGGACCTGGAAATGGCCGTGGAGAGCGCGTTGGTCATAAAACCTCCCTTCCAGATGATGAATCGAGTGGGTGTGGACTCGGCCCTTGAACTGGTTAAAGCTTATGCCGAAGAATGGCCGGGTTTCAAAGTCCCGGATGTCCTGGTCAAACAAGCGGAATCGGGAAAACCCTGGCATATTCCGATGGTTTTCCGCGAGGATAGGGACGATATCGCTGTTGTCACCATCCGGCGTCCGGGGACATTGAATGCACTGAACGGCGAAGTCATGAACCAGCTTCACGCGACTTTTTCGGAAATAAAAAAAGACGACCATATCAAAGGTGCTGTGCTCACAGGGTTTGGTATCAAGGCCTTTGTATCCGGAGCAGATATCCAAATGCTCGCCGGGATAAAAAATCCCGAGGAAGGAGAAAAGATCTCTCGAAAGGGGCAAGAGACCTTGGAATTCATCGAAAACCTCGGGAAGCCGGTGATTTGTGCCATGAATGGCCTGGCTTTCGGGGGAGGGAACGAGCTTGCCATGGCCTGCACGGCGAGGATCGCAAAAAAAGGACTCAAAGTGTTTGCGGGTCAACCCGAACCCAAGCTCGGGATCATCCCCGGGTATGGAGGATCTCAGAGACTTCCCCGGATTGTCGGCTTTGCGGAGGCCTGGCCCATCTTGCGCAGCGGAAATTCCATCTCATCCGAAAAGGCATTGCAGATCGGGTTGGTGAGTGAAGAGATCGAAGGAGATGTCCTGGATGCAGGCATCGCGTTTGCCAAGAGAGTGATTGCAGGAGAGGTGGATGTGAAGCCCATAAAAAAAGATCCGATCGATATCCCGGAGTCTCTTCCCGAAGTGGATATTGGGCCTTTGTCCCGGAAAACGGATGAAATCCTGAAGAAGGCTATCCTCGGGGGTGCAAAAATGACTCTGGAAGAGGGGCTCAAACTGGAAGCCCGAATGTTCGGGGACTGTGTGAGGACCAAGGATATGCGGATCGGTATGGGAAATTTCATGAAATTCGGGCCAAAAAAAGAGGCTAAGTTCGCTCAGGCTTGACGTGATGGATCCAGACCTAGCAAAACTTGAAAATGGAGGTAAAGATGGCTTTAGAAAAAGCATATATTCCGTATGATGCCTACTGGAGCACACCATTCTGCCGGTGGCAGGGCAGCTTTGCCCATCTGCATTCGATGGAATTTGCCGCAGATATAAGTAAGAGCGCTCTCCGGGAACGGGGGATATCTCCCAAGATATTCGATGAAATTGTTCTGGGCATAACCATACCACAGAAGAGCAGTTTTTACGGCGCTCCCTGGATGGCTGCCATGATCGGAGCCGCAGGCATAACAGGTCCAGCCATCAGCCAGGCTTGTGCCACTTCGGCCAAATGTCTCTCCATTGCCGCCGGAGAGCTTGAGCTTGGAAATTGCGAGACCATCCTCGTGGTGACCTGCGACAGAACGAGCAACGGCCCCCATGTTTACTACCCCAATCCTCTGGGTGTTGGGGGGACAGGGGATAAAGAAGACTGGGTCTGGGACAATTTCGGCTATGACCCGTATGCCAAAAATGCCATGATCGAGACGGCGGAAAATGTGGCAAAAGAAGCGGGGATCACGAAGGAGGAGCAGGATGAGGTGGCGTTTCTGCGCTACACCCAGTATCAAGACGCGCTCAAGGACAACAGCGCGTTCTTGAACAGGTTCATGGTGGTCCCGATCGATGTCAAAGATCCATCAGGCCGAAAATCTGTCGCTTTGGTCGAGGGAGATGAGGGGGTTTTCCCGACGACGGCGGATGCCCTGGCAAGACTGAGGCCTGCACAGCCCAACGGGACCGTCACCTTCGGGACACAAACCTACCCAGCCGATGGCAATGCCAGCATTGTTATCACGACCCAGGAGAAGGCGAAGGAATTGAGCCGCGACCCGAATATAGAAATACAGATTCTTTCTTATGCAGAGGCAAGGGTAAAAAGAGGCTTTATGGCCAAGGCCGTTGTGCCCGCCGCCCAAAACGCTCTGTCGAGGGCGGGAGTGGGGATCAGTGACATCAAGGCCATCAAAACCCATACGCCCTTTGCGGTCAATGATGTTTATTTCTGCAGGGAGATGGGGCTAAAATTCAGCGATATGAACAATTACGGCTGCTCACTCGTGTGGGGCCATCCTCAAGGCCCAACAGGCGCCCGGCTGATCATCGAGCTCATCGAAGAGCTTGTGCTTCTAGGTGGGGGATACGGGTTATTCGACGGGTGTGCTGCCGGCGACACGGCAGCGGCCATCGTCGTCAAGGTCGATGTAAAATAAGATTTCAGTTTTGGGTAACGCTTTCGAGTTTTTCCTTCAAAGCTGCGGTAAACTCCGCTTCCAGTTTTTTGGCTTTGGTCTTCAATATCCTGTCACCGAACATGGCGAGCTTCCCGACGATGTTCGCGTTGCACTGGTAAGAGATCTCCACCTCGCCTCCTTCATTCTCTTTCAAATCTATGGTCGTTCTCTGTGTGAAGCGACCGGCTTTGCTTATATCTTCTCCTTCACCTTCCATCTCCACATGATTCGGGGGCTCGATCTTGGACAGGATGTTTTTAAATTTGAACCGGACGGAAATCGGCCCGACTTTTTGCTTGATAATACAATCGTATGTTTTTTCATCGAGGCGTTCTATCTTTTCTGCGCCCGGGATACAGGAACGCAAAGTCTCCGGGTCCAGCAAGGTGTCCCAAAGCAACTGGATCGGGGCCTTTAACGTGAACTTGCCTTCTATGATCATGTTTCCCTCCCTGATTTTCTATGTCTTTGTTTTTCCTAGTCCACCTTTTTAGCTTCTCTTTCGAGAATCTCTGCCAAAGTTTTGTAGCCCTTATTGCCGGGTTCCATGGTTTGGAGCAGCAAAAGCTCGATAAAATTCATTCCCTTTGAATTGACCCAATCCTTATGGGCTTGGTCACCCACGCCGAACACATGACGGGCCAATTCCATGGTATCAGGCCATATTTTTTCACACACAGGACACTGGTAACTCACGCTCGCACCTCCTTTGTCATTTCTTCTTTTTCTCCTTCAACGCTTTGAGCACTTTCTCTGGAGAAATCGGAAGATTCTTGATGCTGATTCCTGTGGCATGAAACACAGCATTGCCCAGCGCTCCGGCCGTCGGATTGGTGAGGCCTTCTCCTGCCTCCTTGGCACCGAAGGGCCCTTCAGGCTCATAAGTCTCCACTTCCATCACCTCAGTCTCCGGCATCTCGGTTGCCCGCAAAAGCATGTAGTCGACCAAATTCGGATTCAAGATCTTTCCCTCGTCCATCGGAAGGTCCTCGGTGAAGCCATAACCTGCGGCCATGGCTATAGCCCCTTCCAGCTGGCCCTCGACACCCAAGGGGTTGATCACCTGCCCGCAGTCATGAGCGGTCACACAATTCTTGAGTGTTATTTTTCCTGTATCGGGATCGACATCGGCCTCGATTGCCTGAACGCCAAAGCTGTATGCCGGGGAGATCATTCCTTTGCGGTGAGGCGTATAATGCCCTCTGGCGATAATAGGCTGTCCATCCTTTCCACGGATGGTTTCTTTGACAACATCATAATAGGAAAGGCCTCTCTCCGGGCGTGCGATGAGATGGATCCAGCCATCCTTTATGTCCAGGTCATAAACGATATTAGGCGCTAACTTCGCCGTGGCGAACTCGAGGATCTGCTGCTTGGCTTTGGAAGCCGCCATCTTGACCGCATTTCCCTGCATCAGCGTTTCACGGCTTCCCCATGCTCCCAGATCTACCGGACAATTTTCCGTATCGCCCATATGAAGCCGGATATCCTCTAATTTTACGCCCAACTCCTCGGCACAGATTATGGCCATCGTGGTGTTGGATCCTTGACCCATATCCTGAGATCCGACGAACAGGTCGACCTTCCCGTCAATGTTGATTTGAATAACGGCAGAAGAAAAGGCATAGGGAGTATCAAACCAGTTGAATATCCCCCCTGACATGAAACCGTATGCGGCAACACCGATCCCGCGATGGGGAGGAAGTTTTCCTCGTGATTTGATCCACTTGTCTATCTTGTCGAGGCATTGACCAAGACCGCAACTCTGGATCGTGGCCTGGCCGGGAACTTCGTAGCCGGGATACATGGCATTTTTGCGCCTGATCTTTATCGGATCGATCCCCAGTTCATCCGCGATAAGGTCGATCTGTGTCTCTGCGCAGAAAGTGGCCTGTGGGGCCCCGAAACCCCGCATCGCCGAAGTCGGTGCGGTATTGGTGTAAACCCTGTATCCGTCATACCGGTAACTGGGCCACACGTAGGGAAAGGATTGGAAAAATCCCGTGAGATAAAGAGCTGTTGCCCCCATGGCCGTGTAGGCGCCGCCTTCGGTGAACACGCGAGCCTCCTTGGCCAGAAAGGTCCCATCTTTTTTGACCCCGCTTCGGACATAATAGAACATGGGTGTCCGCCGTTTGGTGGCTGTGAATTCTTCCTCGCGAGAGAGCACGATCTTTACGGGTAAACAGAGTTTCATGGAAAGAAGCGAGCTGCAGAACTGGGCAGAATCCAGCTCGAATTTGCTCCCGAAACCTCCTCCTGTATACCTGGATATCACCCGTACATCGTTCTCTCTCAGGCCGAGAATCTCGGCCAGCAAGACTTTGATGTAATAGTGAGACTGGGTGGAGGTGTAAACGGTCAGTTTGCCTTCCGGTGTGAAATCGGCAACGGCGCAATGGGTCTCCATGCACACATGTGCCTGGGAAGAGCACCGGAACCAATCTTCCCGGACATAGTCCGCTTCCTTGAACCCTTCATCAACATCCCCCCATTCAATGTGTCGCGTGACGTTGATATTTCGTTCGGCATGCTCGTGGAGCTGGGGGGCCCCTTCTTTTATGGCTTCCAGCGGTTCGAAGGCGCCGGGCAGGGGATTGTACTCCACCTCTATCAGATCGAGCGCCTCTTCGGCCGTATCCTCATCCACAGCAGCCACTGTCGCCACAGGTTCGCCGATATAGCGGACCTTGTCCCTTGACAGGATTTCTTCGTCACACAGCTCTTTGAAGCGCCTCCATATACCCTGTTTTTTGCCCAGGGTATCTTTACCTGTCAGGACGGCCTTGACTCCCCTCAAGCGTTCCGCTTTGGATGAGTCGATTTTAAGGATTTCTGCATGCGGGTAGGGACTGCGCAAGATCTTTCCATGCAGCATTCGGGGGAGAGTGATGTCGAAGGTATACTCGGCTCGCCCAGTGATTTTGGCGATTCCGTCGATGTTATGAACAGGCGTGTTGATGACGGTGTATTTTTTCATCGCCCCTCCTCCTTGTACTTGCCTTCAGCAACGGCTTTGATGGCCCGAAGAATGCTGTTGTAACCCGTGCATCGGCAGATGTTTCCCTGGATCCCTTCCTTTATGTCTTTTGGGGCCGGATCCTCTCTCAGAAACGCTGTGGCCGACATCAACATCCCGGATGTGCAAAAGCCGCATTGAAAAGCGCCGTGATCGAGAAACGACTGTTGAAGTGGCGTAAGTTCCGCACCATCCGCGAGACCTTCAACCGTGGTTACCTTAGCGCCGTCGGCCTGCATCGCCAATATCGAACAGGATTTGACCGCAGCCCCGTCCAGCAAAACCGTGCAAGCCCCGCAAGCCCCCGTGTTACACGCTCTTTTTGTTCCCGTTAATCCCAATTCATCTCTCAGGATTTCCACCAAAAGTTTCTTTGGACTGATGTAAAGCTCGTGGTATTCCTTGTTGACTGTTAGATGCAATAACTTCTTTTTCATCGGTGGGTACCTCCAAGTCAGCCTGCGGCCTTTGCTTGTTCCCATGCCTTTCTCGTTACGTTTATTGTCAGGTTTTTCACCAGAAAGCGTCGGTATGTCTCGGTGGCATGGATGTCGCTGATGGGATCGCTTTCTTCTGACGCCTTTTTACCGACAATTGCGAGCAGTTTTGTATCGATTTTTTTTCCTATCAACATCTGTTCTGCTTTCTTTGCACGGAGGGGAGTCGCAGCAGCCGCGCCAAGAACGATCCGGGCGTCTTTGCATCTGACTCCGTCCTCGGCCATGGTGACAGATGCGGCGACCGAGACAATTCCTTGGTTGTTTTTGATGATGTTGAACTTCTCGTAGGCCATTGCTGTTTTTTTAGGCAATATCGGCACCTGGATTTCAATCAGGAGTTCGCCCTCCTCAAGCGTGGTCTCGAAGATATCGATGAAAAAATCCCCGAGGGGCAGGATGCGTTCTCTTTCCAGGCTGGCCAATTTCACCGTGGCGTTCGAAGCGATGAGAATAGGACCCGGATCACCTGCTGGATCTCCATGAGCCAGGTTGCCTCCGATCGTGCCCCAGTTGCGGGTTTGAATAGAGGCCAGGTTCTTTTCCATCTCTGCCAGCACGGGGAAATATTTTTTGATCAACGGGGATTTTTCAATTTCTCTGTGGGTGGTCGCAGCGCCGATCTTCAAACCATTTTTTGGATCATAATCGATGTAGCTCATTTCTTTGACGCGCTTGATATCGATGAGATTCTCCGGAGCCACTAATCCCTGACGCATGAGAATGAGCAGGGATTGTCCCCCGCATATGATCTTGTAATCGTCCCTGCACTTTTCGAGTAGGCTGAGAGTTTCCTTTAATGATGTGGCTTGATGATAGTTAAAATTGTGTATCATTTCCCTTTCCTTTCTACAAAGTCATTGAAAGCGAGCCACTTAGGACTGGGCGGAAATGGTGAAGGCATTTCAAACTTTGGGTTGGGTTCTGTTTGCCACGATTTCCGTTTTGCCTTTTTCCCAGGATTCTCCACATATCCCCGATACTTGGTGTGAAAACAAAGGTAATAATGTCTGCCGCGATACTGAGGGCACTCTTGACATGGCTTGTTTGAAAAAGGGCATAACATTTTTGTTTTCGCCATACGCTATCCTCCCTAGTGATGAACATGGATTGAGACATATATAACCTGAATGATTGAAATCATTGCTATAGCATAGCAAGATAATCAAAAGAAGAAACTTTTGTCAAGAAAAACCCGTTGGACGAAAGCATATCCATATCCGTTATTAATTGGCCTTTTGGGGATGCCCAAACCGTTTTTACGATTAAAAATATAATATGGTAAAGGCGATTAATATTCTCAATAAGATTTCTGAATCTGCAAAGATGAATCAACTCGCAGGACTTCTTGCCTAGAATCAATAGCCCTTCATATGCATCAAATATCTAAGGGTATTTTTTGAATTTATAAATACGGAAAGTTATTTAGGAAAAAATTTGAAATATTAGGTCTCTTGACATGCAAAAAGAACAACTTTAATCTATGAAATGAGGAAAGGGAAGATGAAAAATATAATATCAATCGTTTTACTCGTTTCAGCATTCATGATTTTTGCTTCTTATGGAAAACAAAACCCTCAGTGGAAAGTGACCATTGAAGAGGGAGATGGGGTTAAAATCATCAAAAACCCAAATGTGCCACTTTATGGCGAAATAACTTTGGATTTGGAAGAAGACTTGAGCATAGGGAATGAGGAAGATGAGAATTATATGTTTTTTAGAGCTGGACCGCCCGTAGTTGATTCAGAAGAGAATATTCTAATTCTAGATAGAGGCAATTACAGAGTTCAAAAATACGACAAGGACGGGAAATATCTTCAGTCAATAGGAAGACAAGGTCAGGGACCCGGAGAATTTGAACGACTATCAACGCTATATATAGATACAGCTAATAATATCTATGTTGAGGACTCAGGACAAAAGGTGCATATATTTAACGAAGAAGGCGAATTTAAAAACACAATAATGCTAGCTGATTATACAAGACCTATCATGGGAAAATTCTTTATTACTAAAGAAGGAAGTCTCATTGCTCAGACACTCTCAAGGGGAGAACGCAAAAGTGATATACCCATGGACCATGACACGTTTTATGATATAGACCTCATAAGCAAAGAAGGGAAAACGATAAAAACAATGGCAAGTTTTCGCAAGGAGATGTCTGACATTATAATGACTGAAAGAGGCTTCACAAGTCCTAATAGCCTTTGCATACCGAGATTGTGCTTATGCCCAATAAATGAAGATTTAGCCATATATGGATATGCATTAGATTACAGCCTATTCGTGATAAATGCAAAAGGGGAAACGGTTCATGTCATAAAAAAAGACGAACCTCCACAACCAGTCACAAGGGCTGAGAAAGAGAAAGTGATTGATAGAAAAATGGAACTGCAGAAGAAAAGTGAGGGAAGGTCGCAAATCTCAAGGAGTAAATATGCAAGTGCTTTAAAATTTCCAAAACACAAACCATTCTATGAAAGAATTATTAAAGATGATAAAGAACGCATTTATGTTGAAAAGTTTACATTCCCATTTGACCGAAGCGACATCTGCAATTTTGACATATTCAATATTGACGGATATTACCTTTATAGAGCCAAAGTACCAGTCCGTCCTTCGGTCATAAAAAGTGGCTACATATACAGAACAGAATACAACCAAGACACTGGCTATGCCAAAATCAAACGCTACAAAATCAAAAACTGGACGCAGATAAGGGAGGGAGTTAAAGATAGG
>CAZIDF010000054.1:0-16337 GCA_964538085.1 uncultured Eubacteriales bacterium
GGAGTCCTATGCAGCCCCTACTCTCACCGAGGCGCTGAAGGCCAAGAAACCCGTGCCGATTATGCCACTGCCTACCTGTGCCGACAGCCTGTCCCCTCGCTATACCGGCGACATCTCATTTGAGGTGGCTACTGATCGAATCAGGCAGGTGATTCTCCTTACCGAGGAGGAGCTGATCGAGGGAGTCCGTTACTGCCTGGAAGAACTTCACCTGGTTGTGGAGCCTGCGGGAGCAGCAGGGATATCCGCCCTCTTGGCCGGGAAGGTAGAGATAAAGAACGGACCAGTCTGCGTTGTGGTAAGCGGATCGAACTTGGATAAGAAGTATTTCAAGGAAGCATTAGGACTGTAGGTGAAGTCATTTGTTGCTTGGCTGTGCCAACCTGCTGATATCAGAACAAATACAATTTGCTTATGCCAATAAGTTTTTGCTTAGAACGCCCATTTTAATGGGAAAATGGCCAGTTTAAGAATGAGGATAAAGGTTCAGGAGGAATTTAGTTCATCTTGAGTGATCCGAATGAGAAAAGGCAACACGATGAAGGTCAAAGGATTCCAGCCAGTCCCTTTTTATCTGATCCTTTGACTGTGAATTCCGGCCTATTTCATTTGCAGATTTCCAGATTAAACAGTCGAGGCAAAATTATGTAAGGTGGCACATTGACAGGTGGTAGTTCTATGTATATTATCAACCAAAAAAAGTAGGATACCCAGATGAAAGCCATCATATGGACAGAATATGGGCCACCGGATGTTCTTCAGCTAAAAGAGGTAGAAAAACCGACTCCCAAGTATAGTGAAGTACTGGTGAAAGTGCATGCAGCATCCGTTAATTCATGGGACTGGGAGCTCCTCAGAGGCAAGCCGTTCCTGAACCGCTTACTATTTGGGCTCTTTAAACCGAAGATACAGATACTTGGAATTGACATAGCGGGGCGTGTCGAAAGGGTTGGCAAAAAAGTAAAACATTTTCAGCCGGGTGATGAAGTATTCGGTGACATGTCCGGCTGTGGTATGGGCGGTTTTGCCGAGTATGTATGTGCTAGCGAAAACGCATTAGCGCCGAAATCAGCCAGAATGACATTCGAGGAAGCGGCGGCTATGCCTCATACAGCGGTCCTCGCCCTGCAGGGTCTTCGCGATAAAGGACATATTGAGATTGGACAAAAGGTCTTGATCAACGGTGCGGGTGGCGGTGCGGGCACGTTCGGTGTACAGATCGCTAAATTGTTCGGGGCCGAAGTGACCTGTGTGGATAGACCAGAGAAATTTGACATGCTGCGCTCCATCGGCGCAGACCGGGTTATTGATTATACCAAAGAAGATTTCGCCAAAAGTGGGCAGCAGTATGACCGGATCCTCGATGTCGTGACCTATCGCTCGATATTCGATTATAAGCGTGCATTAGCTCCCAATGGCATTTATGTCATGCTCGGAGGTGGATCCTGGGGTCGAGTCTATAAAACCATGCTCCTCGGTCCAGTTATCTCCATGAGCGGGAGGAAGAAAATGGGTGTCCTGATCCATAAACCGAACAAGGGTTTGGCTTACATAAAGGAGCTTTTTGAAGCCGGCAAATTAATACCTGTAATTGATAAGCGTTACACCTTAGGCGAGGTTCCCGAAGCTCTCCGGTATCTTGGAGAAGGCCACGCTAAAGGAAAAGTCGTCATAACTTTGGAGGAATACTTATGAAAGCGATCGTATGCACGAAATACGGACCCCCAGAAGTGCTTCAACTCAAAGAGGTACCAAAGCATACTCCCAAAGACGATGAAGTACTGATTAGAGTATTTGCAACAACCTGTCACATAGGCGATGTGAGAATTCGAAGTTTCGACGTTCCTTTCTGGCAAATGATTCCCTTCCGGATATATTTAGGTATCAGAAGACCAAAAAGGCAAATTCTAGGGATGGAGTTAGCGGGAGAAATTGAAACAGTAGGCAAAGATGTGAAGCGGTTCAAACAAGGTGACCAGGTTTTTGCATCTACCGGTTTTGTTTTTGGCGCTTATGCCCAGTACACATGTCTTCCTGGAGAAGGAGGGAATGCAAGGGTAGGAATGGTGTCCATGAAACCTTCCAATATGACCTTTGAGGAGGCCGCCGCCGGTGCTGCTTCCGGGGGAATTACAGCATTGTATGTTCTTAGAAAGGCCAATATCCAGAAAGGACAAAAAGTTCTTATCTATGGAGCTTCCGGAAGCGTCGGCACCTATGCGGTGCAGCTTGCCAAGCACTTCGGTGCAGGGGTTACCGGAGTTTGCAGTACTACGAATCTAGAAATGGTAAAATCCCTGGGAGCCGATACGGCCATCGATTACACAAGAGAGGATTTTACCCAAAGCGGAGAGACATATGATGTTATTTTCGACGCTGTTGGCAAGCTTTCGTCTTCACGTGGAAAAAAGTCTTTGAAGAAGACAGGTATCTATCTTAACGTCATAAGGGATTCAGGTTCTGGATTAGACATCAAACCTGAAGCTCTCATCTTCCTCAAAGAGCTTATCGAGGCGGGGAAGTTAAAAGCGGTCATCGATAGACGCTATCCGCTAGAACAGATTGTCGAGGCGCACAGATATGTCGAAAAAGGACACAAAAAAGGAAATGTCGTTATAACTTTGGAGGAAAAAAATGGATAAAGACACGGCAAAGAAAATGACGTCTCCATGTGGGCTGCCATGTTTTCACTGCCCAGCCCACCTGGCAACAACAAACCCGGAGATAAGGAAACGGGTGTCAGAGGTCCTTAATATCGCGGAAGATAAAGCCACCTGTGAAGGATGCCGGCCCCAGGAAGGCAGGATTAAATTGCTCAAACCCAGCGAACAGTGCAAAATTTATGCGTGTATAACTGATAGAAACATTGATTTTTGTTATGAGTGCAGCGACTTTCCCTGTGAAAGGTTTCAGCCTTATGCCGATGAAGCACAAAGGCCGCACAACACCAAGATGTACCAGCTCTGCATGATGAAAAAACTCGGTTTCGAAAAATGGGCAGAGGAAGAAGCGCGGAAAATTTGGGATACCTACCGAACCAAGCCCTTCGACTTCGATAATATCCTGTATTGAATATATCGAGCTAAGCCGATCCTTTCTTCGCGGCCAGAACTTCCTGGCGCTTCGCTCCTTTTAGGTCTCGAATCGCGTAAAGTGTGATCGTTGAAGGCACTCCCCGCCGTCTCAAGTCTTTGATGTAGGGAAATACTCGATCGGGTGCAGAACGCAAGTTGTCTTTCAGCGCCCATCCCACTCCTTTCTGTACGATGTCCTCCTCATCCCAGATCAAATTCTCGCAAAGCCGGAGAACCTCCTGCGTGAATTCCCCTGATTTTGCGGCTTTCCGCGTAAAGGTGACAACACTTGTTCTCCGCTTCCAACGGATCGGTGACCGGCTCCATTCATCCAAAAGCTGGAGGGTCTCCTCCCGGTATCTCCACAGCAAGGGCTGCAACACTCCCAAAGCCATGTGATCCACATGGGACCAACTCCGGAAATGCTCTGGCAAGCCATCTAGAATGAGGAAATGCTCGGGTTCGAGGTCCTCGACACTGAGCGTCAGGATATGAAGTCCTGCGTGACCTAGTTCGCCGATATTCTCCTTTAGGAACCGAGACGCAAGGTCCATTCTTTCCTGCAAGGAGAGTTCAAGAAATCGAGATGTGAATTCGTTCATCAGCGTTCTGAATTCCGATGCTGTCAGGCCATAGGAAAGATATTCATCATGCTTGTGGTATTTCCGATCGGCTAGGGCTTCATGACGGCCTGTGATTTTTTGTATAGCTTGGCGAAGATCGGCGATCAGTTTATCTTTATCGCTTTTTCCCATGTGTGGCATTGAAATTGTTATCATACCATGGAACACGATGTCAATTTCTTACAAGTCAAGGATTTCATTGCTTGACATCATCCCTTTATTTTTAAAAAATGAAACTGTCCGATTACGGAAAAAGATACAAAAAGAGATATGGTCAAGGGGAATCCATGAAACGCTTAATTTGCTGTGCACGATTCAACCTAAAGATACCAACGCTTCTCGCAATTTTATGCTTGATCGTCTTGCCAACGACACGTTTATTTTGTTTTGGACGGACTCAGAGCAGTGCAGAGAAACTGGAAAAGATGCCCTCTCGCTCCCATTATTTCGATTGGATCAACAGCCAGTATGAGGGGACCACAGAAGCTCAAACGCTTATCAACATGGACTTTTTTCAGTGGCTTCACGATGAGTATGGGATGGTCCTAGATATTTATGCCTTGGATGTGGGAAACATCGACGATGGCCCGTACACAGCCGGAGTCGGCCGGCTCATCCCTTACCATTACGGGACAATGCAAAGTGAGGAATTCAAATCTCAATTCCCGAATGGATTTATGCCTTTAGTAGAAAAAGCGGCCGGTTTTGGCAGTCGGTTGGCCGTTTGGATGGGACCGGATGGTTTCGGTAACACCCCCGATGAGGAGAAGGCCCGAGTGGACATGCTGGTCTCCCTATGCCGGGATTACAATTTTATCGCCTTTAAAATAGATGCGGTTGCTGGCCAGTTAAGACCTGAGAAACAAGATGTCTTTAAACAGGCGATCAACACCTGTCGCTCATTCACTCCGGACCTGATGATCCTTAATCATCGTGTGAATTTTGGAACGGCTCAACCTGTGGTGACCACCTCCTTATGGGAAGGTGTGGAAACCTATATCGATGTGTTCATGCCCAATGATAGAACAGGCACTCACCACCGGGTGGGTTCTCTTGCACGAGAATTGCCGCCCGAGCTGTCCAGGAGACTGGAAGATCATGGGGTTTGTCTATCCTCTTGCCTGGATTTTTGGGATGATGAGTTGGTGCTGCAGGCATTCAACCGTTCATTGTTGCTCTCACCGTCGATATACGGCAATCCCTGGTTTTTGCGCGATGACGAATATCCCAAATTCGCGCGAATATTCAATCTTAGCCGAAAATACAAAGACATTCTTGTCGAGGCCATCAAGTTGCCAGAGGATCAATATGGTCCTTTTGCTGTTTCCCGGGGAGATGCTGCTACCAGATTTATTACCTTGAGAAATTTATCGTGGAATACAAAACTTTATCAAATCGAACTCGATGAGAGTATCGGGCTTTTAGAAAACAAAGATGTGTCTGTCCGACGATTGTTTCCTACCGAACGCATTATTGGCGATTTTAAATGGGGCAGCGGTGTAGAGATCGAAGTATTGCCCTTTAGAACGAGTTTAATTCTCGTCTCCACAGCACCGATAGATGAATTGGGCATTCAGGGATGTGACTATGAAGTCGTCCGCGATACTTCAGAAAAACCGGTCATAGTGAAACTATTGGGAAATCCTGGAAGCACGGCGAAAATCCAGCTGCCGCAAGATTACCGACAATTCGCTGCAGCGCAAATAGATGGAGTGGAGATGGGTGATTTGATAAGGGGGAGAACAATAGATGTGAATTTCCAGGGGAAAATGAGCCGAAACCCTTGGCACAAAAAGATCGGTGTCCTGAGCCCGTGTGAAGTTCCTGGTGATGCAGAGGCGCTTTACGAGGCCACTTGCTTTGCTGCCGATAACAATGCTCTCGAAGTACGGGCCGTGCAAAGGTCAGGGCCTAGCTCCATCCCTCAAGTCGTCGCGGCCCGGGAAGCATTTTTTAACAAACCGATGTTCGTCAACCGAGGTATTTGGGATAAAAACCTGTTCGATGATGATATGCATACTTTTTTTATCGCACGAATAGACAAACGGGCGCTGCGGGTGGATTTTGGAGAGAGGATTTTTATGGACAAATTGGTCATAAGAATAAGGGACAGACAGGAGCACGACCTCAATCCTTCCCTCCATGCCTTCGACGACGATACGGCTGCTCAGGTTTCTTCAGATCTGAAAACCTGGACAACCCTTGAAATTGGCAGTACGGGAAAGGGAACAATCGCTTTGGCGAAAATTCCGCGCGATTTGCCGGTTCGTTATCTCAGGATTCATGGACCGCCACAGAGAATCGCTGAGATAGAAGCTTATTTGAAAGGCAAAAAATTGGATAGATCAAAATGGCGTGCGTCTAATCTTTTCCATTCTTACAGGGATAAGCCAGCGGTTTCTGCCTGGGGTTTGCCCTTTGGTCAGGAAGAAGTGGCCAAAAACAGCTACTTGGCTGTCGCTTTGAACGGGACACATGGCAATGAGGGGGCCTACGCCGCTCTTCGTGTGGGCGGGGAGTACGTCGGATCGCCTGATAGAAGCGTTTCTTATCCGAGCAATACATGGGAGTATTTTAATGTGGAATCGGAGAGCGATTACACCTATTATTTTCCTCTTAAACCAGATTGGACAGGGAAAAACCTGGAGATATTCGTGCTTGTTCTTCGAGACGGGATCGACGAGATAAAGCCGGAAGCCTGGATTACAGCCTACCCGATTCCTTATGAAAGCCGTGAATTGCGTTTATTTAAATAGGTAAGGAGGTAAAAATGGCAAAAAAAATAACACGGAGAGGTTTTTTAGAAAACTGTTCCAAATTGACAGCCGGGACTTTGCTGGCAAGCCATCCCCCGCGAATCTCATCTCCTGATTCAAAAAGACACCGTCAAGGGGGACAGATTTTAGAAATCGATCCCACACCACAGTTCGAACTTTCTCCCTATTTATACATGCAATTCATGGAGCCGCTAGGGACTACGGATGGTTCGGTGGACGCAGCCTGGGATTTCAATCATGACTGCTGGCGCCAGGATGTGATCGATATTACAAAGGAATTGGCTCCGACCATGTTGCGCTGGGGAGGCTGTTTTATATCTTATTATCGCTGGAAGGAAGGGGTCGGTCCGCTGGCGCAACGCAAACCTATGGTCAACCAACTGTGGGGGGGCATTTATAACAACCAAGTGGGCACGCACGAATTTGTCGATTTTTGCCGGCAGACAGGGATGGACCCGCTGATCTGCGTCAATTTTGAATCGGATGGAAGAAAAAATTGGGCCATTTCCCCCAAGGGCAAAGTACGTTCTGCCGATGCCAGTGAAGCGGCAGAATGGGTGGATTACTGCAACAATCCATCCAATCAGGACCGGATCCAACATGGCCACAAAAAAACCTATGATATCAAATTCTGGCAGATCGGCAACGAGACTTCCTATGGTGAGGATGGAATGGATGCAGAGATGGGAGCAAAAAAGACTCTGAAATTCGCAAAAGCCATGCGGAAAGCCGATCCATCCATTCAATTGATCGGTTGGGGAGAAGGGGATTGGGCCAAAAAAATGGCCGAGATCGCAGGCGAAGAGCTCCAATATCTGGCGTTTCACAACGGATTCGGTCCCGGAGGTGAAGATTCTCCATTAAGAGGGATCGAATATCGAAAGGATTGGGCAAAGACATGGGAATATTTTATGAAAGCTTACAAAATGCCGCAGGGAAGAATTCAAGAAATGCGAGAGCGTGTGGCGAGCTACGACATTCCCTTGGTTATAACAGAAGCCCACTTTTTTCTTCCGGGACGCAATCGATGCGAAGCCCTCTCTACCTGGGCGGCGGGAGTGTCGAACGCGAGAATGCTGAATGTTCACGAGCGGAACAGCGATCTGATCAAAATTGCGACCTTAGCCGATTTTTGCGGAACCCGGTGGCAAAACAATGCCGTTATCATTCCCACACCTATCGGCTCGGGAAAAGCGTTTATGATGCCGGTTGCCATGGTCATGTCGTTGTACAGGAAACATACGGGAAAAAAGGCCTTGACGGTGACCTCCTTTCCTCCTGACCTTGACATCACTGCCAGCATATCGGGAAGCAAGATTTATTTACATATCGTGAACACAAATCGGACTCAATCCGTTTCAACACAACTCAAAGTGGAAGGGAGAAAAATCGCTTCCGGTCGTTCCTATTGTATTTCTCTCGAACCGGATTATGAAGTGTTCGAGTACAAGCCGGAGATCACAAATCCGAAGGAATCATCCATTCCGCAAGATGGGAAATGGACCTTTCCCAAGGCTTCTGTGAGTGCCGTCGAGATCGATATCACATCATAAGGAATATTGAAATGTGTAAAAAAGCGTTAATTGTTTTCGTTCTTCTTTTGCTATTCATTACTGCCTGTAAAGAAGCATCCGTTGTGGCACAGGAGGAGACTTCCGAATTTCCCGCGGAATTTTTTATAAAAAAGTCCGAACTTAATTTGAGATACAGTCATCCTGCAGGCGAGCGACGGCTCTCCTTCCAGAACGCGGATCTTCTGCCCGAACGATGGAAAATCGAGGCAAAAGAGAAACTGAAAGAAATCCTTAAAATCTCCGATATCGATCCAGGAGAAGTGGTGGAGCTCAGAAAAATGGAATATCAAGACGTTACGATTCATGTCCTTTTGATGAAAATCGACGACAATCTCACGATACCTGCATATCTGTTGACTCCCGATCCTGCGAAAAAGAGAAAAAGCGCGGTCATGGCCATCCACGGGCATGGATCTGTGGAACCCTCTATCGGTCTTGTGGATGATTACCATCACTATTATGCACTGGAACTGGCCAAAGACGGTCACTTGGTGCTGGCTCCAGAGCTGCGTGGTTTCAGCACGTTAAACGATCTTGCAGAGCATGTGGAAATCAACCGGCTGGATTACTGGATAGGACGGTACAGCCAGTTTACCCTCGTCACAGATGGTTTTCTTTACGGCGATTCATTGATCGGCGAAACGGTCGAAGACCTCCTGCGTTGGGAAGGTTGGTTGGCTCGAACGCATGATGTAAATGAACTGGATGTGACAGGGATTTCCTATGGTGGAGATCTGGCCATAGTGTATCCAGTGTTCAGCGACAGGACACGCAAGATTTTTGCCAGCGGCACGATGGGCTCTTTTTCGGTTATTTTCCAGCGATGTTATAACGCTCCCGCTCATTGTATTCCAGGGATTCTGGAGTGGATGGATCGGAGCGATATTGCTGGCCTCAATGCTCCCCATCCTATTGTTCTGCACTACGGTGAGCTGGACACCCCTAGCCCGACCAATGCGTCCGCCTCTTATAACGAAACTGTTCCCCGTTCGCTAGAAGAATTAAGAGAGATTTACAAAGCCTTCGGAGCAGAGGATGCGGTTCGGTTGATCGTCACGCCAGGAAAACATCATGAGATGGATATCCCACAATTATTGAAATATTTTGACGAATAAGGGTTCAGATTCCAGCCCTTCGATCCATCTCAAATCTCATTCTTCAGCGAATCGGCGATTGATTTGGCCCAAGCAGCGATCGCGTCCCAGTCCCGAAAATCGCCGACAGGCGCTTTCACTTTCGCGATCATCCATTTGTGCAGACGATTCAGCTTATCTACCTCCACCGCTCCATGAAAGAGGACGATATCGCGTGGCTCGATTCGATCAGCGATGGGCTGTAAATCTTTGGGAAAACGCCAGCCTTTCAACAATTCCTCTGGATCTCCCTCATCTGTGGGCCCGCTGGAAAACAGCCAAACTAACATATTTGTTAGCGTCCTCTCATTGTCTTTCAAGAAGGTCGCTGCCTGTTTGTGCCACCTCCCGACGTATACGGCACTGCCCAAAACAACGGCTTTATATCGGGACAGGTCGCCAACTCTTTTCACTGGCAAAACTTCAACAGCCAGGCCCTCTTGCCGCAGCACCTGAGATATTTTTTCTGCGATCTCTGCTGTCGCTCCGTATTTGGTGGCATAAGCGATTAAAATTTTATTGTCCATTTTATCCTCGATTGTTAAGCTTATCATACCCTAAACGCACTTTTCAAAATGTCAGAAATGTGATGATTCGGCTTTTTGCATTTGACACTAAGTGCAACAAATTTTATGTTACATGATGCTCGCTTTTTTATTATCATATGTGCATGAACTGGAGGGAAAATGCAAAACAGATTCACTGGATATTTTTGGATTTTAATCATCCCAATTTTCTTAACCCTTCTTTGCTGCAACAGCCAAAAAAATAAGGAGGATTTGGGAATGTCTCGAGAGGAAATATCACTCCGTCCTGTCGAGTTAAAACCATTGCCCTTGGGCACGATCAAACCCACCGGGTGGCTGAAAAGTCAATTGCGTATCCAGGCCGACGGGCTTTCCGGCCACTTGGATGAGTTCTGGCCTGACATCAGCAATAGCGCTTGGTTCGGCGGGGAATCGGACTCGTGGGAAAGGGCGCCATACTGGCTGGATGGTGTCGTTCCTCTGGCCTTCTTGTTGGAGGATGAAACGCTGATATCCAAAGTCAATAAATACATGGATCAAATCATCGCCAATCAGGATGAATCCGGATGGATCTCTCCTGCTGATTCTCCGGACAACTATGACCTTTGGGCCATTTTTTTGGTCCTCAAACCCTTGATCCAGTACCATGAAGCCACCGGCGATGAAAGGATTCCGGAGGTGGTGGAGAAGACATTGCGTTGGGTGGATGGGCATATCGACAGGCACCCCTTGTTCAATTGGGGCAAATTCCGCTGGTTCGAATCGCTGCTGAGCATATACTGGCTTTACGAAAGGACTCATCAGGATTGGTTGCTGGACCTGGCTGTGAAGCTTCATGCCCAAGGTTTCGATTGGTCCTCTTTCTTCCAGCGTTTCCCTTTAAAGGGAATCACACCCAAAGGAAAGTGGACATTCATGGGGCATGTGGTCAATAACGGCATGGCTGTCAAGGCTCCCGCTTTATGGTGGCGTTTGACTGGAGAAGAGAGGGACCAGCAGATGGTCTATAACATGATGGCGAAACAGGACATGTACCACGGTCAAGCGACAGGAATATTCAGCGGGGACGAGTGTTTTGCAGGGAAAAATCCATCGCAGGGCACAGAACTTTGCGCGGTGGTGGAATATCAATTTTCTCTGGAGATGCTTCTTTCTATTCTGGGGGATCCCGCCTTCGGAGATCGCTTGGAAAAAGTGACCTTCAATGCCCTTCCCGCCACATTTTCTCCGGATATGTGGTCCCATCAGTACGACCAGCAGGTTAATCAAGTGGAATGTTCTGTCCGAGAAAATAGGCTCTGGACCACCAATGGGCCCGAGTCTAACATCTTTGGTTTGGAGCCCAACTATGGCTGTTGTACCTCCAACCTCAGTCAAGGTTGGCCCAAATTTGCAACACACCTTTGGATGATGACGCAGGACGATGGACTGGCTGCGGTGGCCTACGCCCCTAGTAATGTATCTACATTCATAAAGGAGATTCCTGTGTCTGTCGAAGCTGTTACTGATTACCCCTTTCGTTCGGATATCCGGTTGAAGGTCAGTGTCGATCGACCGCTTCGATTTCCTCTCCATTTGCGCATTCCTGCGTGGGCAGAGGGGGCGTCGATCACCATCGGGGATAATCACTATTCTCCCTCTGCAGGATCTTTTTATGTGCTGGAAAGGGAGTGGTCAGGGACGACTGAAGTCGAGATTGTGTTCCCGATGAAACCGCGGGCGATCCGCCGCTACAACAATGCCCTTGCTCTGGAGAGAGGTCCGTTGCTGTATGCTCTTAAAATTGGGGAGGACTGGAGGCAAGTGAATACGAATAAACCGTTTCGGGAACTTCCCCATGCCGACTGGGAAGTTTATCCCACCGATCCTTGGAATTATGCTTTGGATCTGAATGAGGCGAGTCTGGATTCCTTGATATTTGAAGAACATCCTGTTACTGCTGTGCCGTTTTCGCCTGAAGGGGCACCTACGTCGGTGAAGGTCAGGGGGATAAGGATAGATGCCTGGAAGCTGGATAATGGATCTGCCGGGGAGCTTCCCCAGAGCCCGGTTTCAGTCACCGGAGATTTGGAGGATCTCATACTTATCCCGTACGGGTGCACCAATCTACGAATTTCCGAATTTCCCACTCTCAGATAGAACGGTTTATCATAATGTCAAAGTGTGTTTTTTCTTCCGATAAATAATCACTTTTTTGCCCTTGACAGAAAACTCCTCGATCTGTTCCAGATCGTTTGGGTTTATGTGGAAATATTTTCTAGAAAAGAGGTCGTTCGATTGATAGGTCCTGACAATAAGGAGATCTTCATGGAGCCCGAACTCATCGAGGGGAATGATACACAATGGTTTTTTTACGTAACCGAACCATGGAGTTCGAAGAGCGTAATCCATCGGGAAAATAGCGATTATCTTATGGCCTGGATAATTGTCCTCCAGAAATTGGCAGGCCAGTTGGCTTACTTTCACAAAATCCAGGTATTCCATGTTGGACTCCAGTCGCCACCCGTCCGTGCTTCTATGACCTGAGTAGTTCATCACAGAGAGAAATATCACGGCCGTCACCATAAGGGGCAAGAGGATTTTTTTATGCTGAGATTTTTCTGATAAAAAGACGAATGCCCTTGCGCCCAAGACAAAGAAAAAGGGATACATAACGAGAAAGTACCGGGGCAGATCATCCGTGTAAGAAAAAAAACCGATATTCAAAAAAATGATCGTGAGAAACAACATCTCCGATCTCAGGCTTTTCCTTTTAGCGATTTGGATAAAGATGAACATGGATATTGCGAGAAAAATAATCCAATTGACTTTGTTCACATTTTCAAAAGAACTATCGAAGAATAGGTATCTGATCGAATTATCCAGGAATAATCCTAAAAACCGGGTTTTGTTCACGATCAATTTTGTGTTGACTAACCAACCGCTCATTCGCCAATGGTAGAGATACCAAAGAACAAGAGGTATGACTGGGAGGGACAAAAATAGGGTTCTCTTGAGCGCAAGGAATAATTTTTTTTTATCCAGCATACTATTGATAAAATCATACATGATAATCGCCAAAAGGATTATGATCGATGTTTCTTTGACGAGAAGCATAGCGGTTGCAGATGCAACAAAGAGCCAGTTTCTATTATTGAGGTACGTATAGACTGTGAGTATTGCCAGGCAGGTGAGAGGAATTGAAATGTACGTAATCCCGACTTGAGCAAAAAATAATTGATTGCTCAACAGAAGGAGGGATGCTGTTGCTGCTTCTTTGCAGCCAAAGATTTTTTTTGTCAGTTTGAACAAAAAAGTGAGGCCTTGAGCTCCGAAAATGAGCGTAAAAACATGGGATGTGAGAAGAGAACGACCGAAGATTTTCCAGGATGATGCAAGGGCGATAAAAAAGAGAGGAGGATGTCCGGACATCCCCGTTAAGCTCGAGAGTTGGCCTGTGTCGTAGAAGGCGGAAGCAGAACGATAGATGTAGCCCATAACATCCCAGTGAAAGGGAGCATAAAGGATGTACAGGTGGGCTATTCGCCCCACTATTTTGGATTAATTATACCGACGATGGATGGATTTGCAAATTGGACTATTTTTGTTTAGTGGCCTCCCAAGTGCCATTCATTCCCATGTCTGGGATCTCCAGTATTCCCTCCATGGAATCGCCATCGACATTCATCTTGAAGGTGAGGGATATTACTTGGCCACCTGGGCCCATACCCTCGACCGAAAAACTGAACACCCCATCCTCCAGTTTGGCCTCAGCGATAGGGGACTCACTCATCGTTCCGTACTGATCGGTCATGTGGCCCTCAAGATTTCCTTCCTTCAGCTCCAGCACCAAAACCAATTCATTAGGATCATCCATTCCTTCGAGAGTGGCCATTCCTGACCAGGTCCCTTCCATGTCCGCAGGTTTCTGCGCTATCAGGTTGATCGTCAAACACAATCCCAGGGCAAGAATGAGAACAAATCTTGTTTTGAATTTCATGATCTCCTCCTTTAGGATTTCAATTTTTTTCGCTTTGTTGCATCGTAACCAGAATCCACTAGCTAAAAAAACACCGTGTAGCCTCATTGATATACGAAATAGTGGCGCCAAAAGTTCAAATGAAAGGAGTTTTTGACATCTCCTCTGTGCTGTGTTAGTAAGATGGCGGAGAAAGTAATGAAAAAAAGAGAATGGGGTGCATGTTTTATTCTGTTTTCTGCGGTTATCACCTTTGCTTGTTCGGGGAGGGCATCCAGGCCAAATCAAAATGATCCTTCCTTATTGACTCTGGATCGTATTTTTTTGGCGCAGGAATTTTCCACGGAGGGAATCGGGCGTTTGCAATGGGTCGAAGATGGATCCGGTTATACGACCCTCGAACCTTCGCAGGCAGTGGAAGGCGGGAGGGATATCGTAAAATATGATCCGGCGACAGGACAACATGAGATCTTCGTCACGGCCGATCTTTTTATTCCTGAGGGAAGTCCAGAGCCCTTGTCCATTCAAAACTATTCCTGGTCATTGGATAGGAAAAAACTGCTGATTTTTACCAATACGCAAAGGGTGTGGCGGCAGAACACGAGAGGAGATTATTGGGTTTTGGATAGGACAGACAAAAGCCTACAAAAACTTGGTGGGGAGGCGGAACCCTCTACTCTGATGTTCGCCAAATTTTCTCCAGATGGAGATCGAGTGGCGTACGTGATGAAAAATAATATTTATGTGGAAAATGTGAAAACAGGTCGAATCATGCCCCTTACCGATGATGGATCGGAGACCATCATCAATGGCACCTCAGATTGGACGTATGAGGAAGAATTCGGCATTCGGGACGGATTCCGATGGAGTCCTGACGGCCGCCACATCGCTTTCTGGAATTTCGATAGCAGCGGGGTTGGGGAGTTCCGCATAATCAACAACACGGAGACCTTATACCCCCAGATCATCACATTCCGGCATGCCAAAGTGGGGACAACGAATTCGGCTTGCCGTATAGGTGTGGTTCGTGCCGATGGGGGGGAACCGGTTTGGTTCGATCCATCGGATGGGCATTCCAGGGATTTTTACATCGCCAGGATGGAATGGGCTGGGAAGGATGAGATCGTTTTTCAGTGGTTGAATCGCCTGCAGAATTGGAACCAAGTGATCCTCGGGAGCATCGATTCAGGTGAGATGCACCTTGTGATGACAGAAAAAGATGAAGCCTGGGTGGACGTTCAGGACATAACTTGGATCGACCATGGCCGGGCTTTTCTTTGGCTGAGCGAGAGGGATGGTTGGCAGCATTTGTATAGGATCGACCGGGCCAGCGGAGGGGCGAGGCTCTTGACAGATGGAGATTTCGATGTTCTGGGGATAGCCGGAGTGGACGAAAAAAAGGATTGGGTCTACTTCACAGCCACGCCTGAAAATCCCACACAGCGTTATTTGTACCGGACGAAACTGAACGGAGAGGCCATGGTCGAACGTGTTAGTCCAGAAAATTCTGGAGGAACACATAGCTATCAGATCTCTACAGATGCTCAGTGGGCCATCCACACATGGAGCTCCTTCGGTAGTCCGCCGAAAACAGAAATCGTTGAACTTCCCGGTCACACGTCCGTTCGTATGCTTGCCAGCAATGATGAATTGCGCAGCAAGCTGACCGAGCTTGCTATGGGAGAATCAGAATTCTTCCGGGTGGATATCGGGGATGTAGAGCTGGACGGTTGGATGATGAAACCGCCCGATTTCGATCCTGAAAAAAAATACCCGCTTCTGTTCTATATATATGGTGAGCCGGCCGGATCCACAGTTCGCGATAGCTGGGGTGGCAGGAATTATCTATGGTACTTGATGCTGAATCAGAAAGGCTATATCGTTGCCAGCCTCGATAACCGGGGTACCGATGTGCCGCGCGGTCGGGCCTGGCGGAAGAGTATCTATCGGCAAGTGGGTATCCTGGCCTGCAAGGATCAGGCTGCTGCTCTCCGGCAGATGCTCAGAGACAGGCCGTACATCGATCCTGAAAGGATCGGTATTTGGGGATGGAGTGGCGGCGGACAAATGAGCCTGAATATGATCTTCCGCTATCCCGAGCTTTACGACACAGCAATGGCCATCGCCTTTGTGAGCGACCAGCGGTTGTATGACACCATTTACCAGGAGAGGTATATGGGGCTCCTCAGGGACAATGAAGAGGCTTACATCGATGGATCTCCGATCACCCATGCTCACCGGCTAGAAGGGAATCTTTTGATCGTCCACGGGACGGCTGATGACAATGTCCACTACCAGAGTTTCGAGCGTCTGGTCAATGAGTTGATAAAACACAACAAGCAATTCACAATGATGTCCTATCCCAACCGGACCCACGGCATATCCGAAGGCCAAAACACGACCAGGCATTTATTCAGCCTGTTGACAAAGTATCTTTTAACAAACCTTTGATATCTTTGTTCTTGTTTGTATAGCTCTTGTTTGGCTGCGGCATGTCGTTGAAAAGAAATAAATAAAGCAATATTTTGCCATTTTTTTTAATCCTAGATTGCTGTTTTTACTCTTAATAATCGCATTCTAAGAACGATGATTATATCCCCTGACAACAAGAAGATATTATAATTTCATTTATCGGAAGCATCATAAGTTTTAGAGGATCCATTTTTGCGCT
>CAZIDF010000055.1:0-15078 GCA_964538085.1 uncultured Eubacteriales bacterium
GAGAAGGAGGCCGCACAGTGGGTGCCGGCTCTGTCACCGATATCATCGAATAAACTTAGGGGAAATAGGACACCATGACGAAGTGAGAAAAGGATGAGAGATATAGTCACACTCCAGTGTTCGGAATGCAAGCGTCGTAACTACTCCACAACTCGGAATAAAAAACAACAGCAGGAAAAGATCCAGCAGAAAAAGTATTGCAAATTTTGCCGAAAACACACCTTGCATAAAGAAACCAAATAAAAAGTTAATATTAATATTAAAGAATAGAAATATCGATTAGAGGAGATTAAAGGAGGCAAATAAAGATAAGTAGGTGAGTAGCTCAATTGGTTAGAGCATCGGTCTCCAAAACCGGAGGTTGCGGGTTCGAGTCCTGCCTCACCTGCCAGATACTTATAAATTAACAGGGGACCACAGACAGAAGGTTCCCTGTTATTACTTCTACATAAAAGGAACTAAAATGAGTCAAAAAGTAAGATGGAATAAGCGGTTCATCTCATTCTTGAGAGAAGTCCGGGCTGAATTGAAGAAGGTGACATGGCCTTCGAGGAACGAGGTTTATAGCACAACCATCGTTGTTATTTTTGCAACAATCTTTTTTGGCTTCTATTTGTTCTTTATGGATGTCGTGTTTTCTTGGTTGATCACACGGATTAAAGATTTTTTTGGATAAGTTGAGATAGAAAAATGACAAAAGATTGGTTCGTTGTCCATACGTATTCCGGTTTTGAAAAATTTGTGGCTGAGTCTATTCAACAAAGAGCGTTGGATCTCAACATCCAAGACCAGATTGGAAAGATCATTATTCCCACTGAAGGAATCGTCGAGATAAAAGGCGGAAAAAAAGTCGTCTCAACCAAAAGGTCTTATCCAGGATACATTTTAATTGAAATGGAAATGAATGATGAAAACTGGCATATCATTCGCGAAACCCCAAAAGTCACGGGATTTGTGGGTTCCGGTAAACGTCCAACTCCCCTTAATAAGGACGAGGTAAGCCAGATCGTCAAACACATGGAAACCACTTCGGAAAAACCTAAGCCTAAACATTCTTTTGAAAAAGGGGAAGCGGTGCGCATAATAGACGGTCCTTTTTTCAACTTCAACGGAATCGTTGAGGAGGTTAACCAAGAGAGGAACACACTGAAGGTCCTCGTGACAATATTCGGCCGTTCAACGCCGGTCGAGCTGGAATTTTTGCAGGTCGAGAAAATATAGGAGAGGAAAATGGCAAAAGAAGTAAAGGCAAAAATCAAACTTCAAATAGAAGCAGGGCAGGCTAGTCCGGCTCCTCCTGTGGGACCAGCCCTCGGACAGCACAATGTCAATATTATGGATTTTGTCCGCCAATTCAACGACAAAACGAACAAAATGGAAGCCGGAACCGTCATCCCTGTCGTGATCTCTGTTTTCAAAGATAAGTCTTTTAATTTCACCATGAAATCGCCCCCCGCATCCTTTCTGCTCAAGAAGGCAGCGGGAATAGCCAAAGGGTCTGGGGAACCCAATAAAGAAAAAGTAGGAAAAGTCACAGAAAAACAAGTCGAAGAGATCGCGAAACAAAAAATGGAAGATCTTAATGCCTATGATATCGATGCAGCGAAATCTATAATCAAAGGCACAGCAAAAAACATGGGATTGGAGATTGTCAGTGGCTAAAAGAGGGAAAAACTATCAGAAGTCAAGGGAGTTGGTCGATAAACCGGAATATTCTTTGGAGGATGCCGTCAGTCTGTTGAAAAAACTGAGTTTTGTGAAATTCGATGAATCCGTGGATATTTCTATGCGTTTGGGCGTGAATCCCAAGCATTCCGATCAAATGGTGAGAGGCACGATCATACTTCCTCATGGGACTGGGAAGTCGAAGACAATATGTGTTATCGCTTCCGGCGAAAAAGTCAAGGAAGCTGAAGATGCAGGAGCGGATCATGTGGGTTCGGAAGAGCTCGTGGAAAAGATAGCCAAGGGCTGGGCTGAATTTGATTCCGTTATTGCGACCCCTGATATGATGAAGAGCGTTGGTAAGCTCGGACGAATTCTCGGACCGAAAGGGCTTATGCCGAATCCCAAAACAGGGACAGTCACTTTTGAAGTTGCCAGAGCCGTGAATGAAATAAAATCTGGACGTGTGGAGTTTCGAGTCGATAAAACGGCCATCATCCATTCTCCCGTTGGCAAAGTATCTTTTTCGGAAGAAAAACTTGTCGACAACATCAAGGCTTTTCTCCATGCCGTTATGCAAGCCAAGCCCTCATCAGCCAAAGGCAAGTATGTCAAAAACATCTTTGTATCCTCAACCATGGGTCCTTCTGTTCGAATATCAGAGGCCGTTCTCGAAAGATAGGAGATTGTAGGATGAATGTAAACAGAGAGAGAAAAGAAAACCTGGTCAAAGAGATAAACGAGAATTTTTCCACGCATGATTCCTTTTATCTTCTTGATTTCATCAATATGCCGGTTGCAAAAACGATGGAATTGAGGAAACAGTTGCATGACAATTCCTTTCCGATAAAAGTGGTGAAAAATCGTTTAGCTTTAAGAGCGCTGACAGAAGATTTGCCCGGAGATCTGAAACAATATTTTACCGGTCCTACTGCGATAGCATTTGCATCTGAAAATCCTCTTCAGTTGGCTCGGATGCTCAGAGATTTTTCTAAAGAGCATAAAGTTCTGAAATTTAAAGCAGGATTGCTGGAAGGGCAATTCCTGCCGAAAGATAAATTCGAGGATATAGCCAATCTAACATCACGAGATGATCTAATAGCCAAATTAGGCTTTCTGATGGCTAATCCTTTGATAAAACTTTTACGGACTTGGCAAGCACCTATAGAAAGTTTAGGTCGGTTGTTGAGTCAACTCAAATTAAAAAAATAGGATTGGAGGTAAAAATGCCCAAAGCACAAACAAAAGAAGCCAGTGAGACCACGACTGAGAAAAAGGGAAAAACAAAACTCACAAAGGAACAGTTTTTCGAACATTTGGATAACCTCACCATTCTAGAACTCGCCGATTACATCCAGGAATTCGAGGAAAGATATGGTGTGAGCGCTGCTGCTGCGGCCATGCCTATGGCCGTTCCAGGTGCAGGAGCCGGGCAGGGAGAAGCTCAAGCAGAGGCAGAAAAATCCGAGTTCAATGTTGTTTTGACCGCCGTGGGTGACAAAAAGATCAATGTCATCAAGACCGTCAGAGAAGTGACGAGTCTCGGATTGAAAGAGGCCAAAGATTTGGTGGATAGTGCACCCAAAGCAATCAAGGAAAATGTTCTGAAAGAGGAAGCTGAAGAAATCAAGAAAAAATTCGAAGAAGTGGGGGCCACAGTCGAACTTCAATAATTTTTCTCGGGAGCTAATATGAAAGAAGAAACCGATCATATTTATCGCGAAAGGCTCGATTTTTCTAAGATCAAGAGTACCTTTCCGATGCCTGACCTTTTGGCTATTCAGACGCAGTCTTATGCAGATTTCCTGCAGATGGATTTATTGCCAGAAGAAAGAAGTGATGTTGGGTTGCAAGCGGCGTTCAAGGATATTTTCCCTGTGTCCGATTTTAAAGAAACCACTCAGCTCGATTTTATCAACTATTCTATCGGCAATTGGGAGTGCAAATGCGGACGATTGAAGGGTGTCGAGAACGCCAGACGAAAGTGCGAGGCGTGTGAAACTCTATTGCCTCCTGATGTCAAACTGACCGAGAATGATATCTGTCCCTACTGCGGATCCATAAAAAAGATCCAGGTGTCGTTGTGCGACCACTGTGGAGACAATGTTAATCTCAAGCTAAAGTACACACCGAAAGAGTGTCTCCAGAAAGGATACACTTTTTCCGTTCCTCTCAGGATCAAGGTGAGACTGATCTCATGGGAAAAAGACGTAACCACGAAAGCAAAAAGACTGAAACACATCAAGGAACAAGAAGTGTATTTTGGCGATTTCCCGCTTATGACCGACAAAGGGACCTTCATTTTCAACGGAATCGAAAGAGTGGTCGTGAGTCAGCTCCAGAGATCTCCCGGAGTTTTTTTCCGACCGGGAGACGCGAAAGGCTTTTTTATCGGGAAGATCATTCCTTACAGAGGAGCTTGGGTGGAGTTCGAGTACGACACCAAAAACATCATGTATGCCCGGCTCGATCGTAAGAAAAAGTTTTTGGCTACGGTGTTCTTGCGAGCGCTGGGTTTTGGGTCCGATGCAGAAATTCTCCGCCTTTTTTTCAAGGTTTTCAGGATCGTGCCTGAAAGCGGGAATCTCTACTGGGAGATTTCGGAAAATTTGATCGGGAAGACCTTAGGAAGCGATATCGTCAACCCCGCTTCAAAAAAGGTCGTATTTCGCTCCGGGAAAAAAATAAAAGAAGAAGATCTGGCAACCCTGGAGAAACTCAAGATAGATAAAATTTTGCTGTCCAAAAAGGAATTCCAGGGGTCCGCTTCCGTTTTGGCTGTTCCTGGCGTTCTCGAGAAACATGAACGTTTGGAAGAAAAGATATTCGAAAAGTTAAGTGCGACAAAAGATCCTGTCGAGATTTTTTTCCCTGACGAAAATGAGGCTGCCGACCTTCTCCTTTACACCCTCAAAAAGGATAATAGCACGGATACCAACCAGGCACTCGGTGAAATTTACAAAAAACTGAGGCCGGGCGAACCACACACGCTCGAGAGTGCTCACGGCCTATTCCACAATCTATTTTTCAATCCGCAGAAGTATAATTTTTCGAGGATCGGCCGCCTGAAAATGAACATCAAGCTTGAAATGGACACATCCTTGGAAGAAAAAACGCTGACGCCAATGGATTTTGTCCAAGTCATCAAGTATCTTATTCGCCTGAGAGGGGGAGAAGGGGAGGTGGATGATATCGACCACCTCGGAAACAGGCGCGTTCGATCGGTTGGAGAATTGGTCGAGAATGCGTTCCGTATCGGATTAACGCGGATGGAGCGCACGATCAAGGAAAAGATGACGGTCGCACAAGATCTAGCTTCGGCTATGCCCCAAGATCTGATCAATTCCAAACCGGTCATAGCGGCTTTAAAGGAATTTTTTGGCAGCTCGCAACTCTCCCAATTCATGGACCAGATAAACAGCTTGGCGGAAGTCACGCACAAGAGAAGACTGAGCGCTTTAGGTCCTGGGGGATTGAGCCGGGAGAGGGCTGGTTTCGAAGTGAGGGACATCCAAGGATCTCATTACGGAAGAATCTGCCCGATCGAAACCCCAGAAGGGCCCAACATTGGGCTTATCTCCTCTCTGAGCAGCTATGCCCGCGTGAATGAATTCGGATTTATCGAAACTCCCTACCGTAAGGTTGAAAGCGGCAAGGTTATTGATTACGTTAAAATTCTCCATCCAGGAAGCAGTTCGCTCAAAGTGGGACAGGTGATCACTAAACAGGAATTAGGTAAAGTATCTGCCCAGTTGAAAAAAAGCAACAAGAAGGAACTTCCCTTATCAGAGCCTTATTGTTTCTACCTCACAGCCTGGGAAGAGGAACGTTATAACATTGCGCAGGCCAACGCTCCTGTCGATGATAATGGTAATTTTATCAACGATTTGGTGAGCGCCAGACAGGCCAGTAATTTTAAAACGCTTCCAAAGGATCAGATCAACTACCTGGATGTTTCTCCCAAACAGCTCGTGTCTCTTTCCACTTCGCTTATTCCCTTTTTGGAACATGATGACGCTAATAGGGCGCTCATGGGTTCGAACATGCAGAGACAGGCCGTACCTCTCCTCAAACCGGAGGCCCCATTGGTCGGCACCGGTCTTGAACTTCTCGTGGCTAAAGGCTCAGGGGATGTCATCCAGTGCAAACGAGCGGGATTTGTAGAATTCGTCGACGCCGACAGAATTTTGATCAGAGTGGATGAAAGAAATGGAACCAACAAACATGAGGTCGGAACGGATCTTTACATCCTGACAAAATTTTTGAGAACCAATCAAAACACATGCATGACTCACCGCCCGATCGTGAGAAAGGGAGACCGAGTTGAAGAGGGGCAGGTTTTGGCAGACAGTTCTTGCACCGATCTCGGTGAGTTATCCCTCGGTCGAAACGTGTTGTGTGCTTTCATGCCGTGGAGAGGATATAACTTCGAGGATGCCATCATCGTCAGTGAAAAACTGATCAAGGAAGATATATTCACCTCCATTCATATCGTCGAAGAGTCTCTCGAGGCGAGGGATACAAAATTAGGTCCTGAAGAAATTACCAGGGACATACCCAATGTTCCAGAAAATCTTCTCCGGAATCTGGATGAAAACGGGATCGTCAGGATTGGCGCCCACGTTAAATCCGGAGATATCCTGGTTGGAAAAGTGGCCCCGAAGGGGGAAACCCAACTTTCACCAGAGGAGAAATTACTTAAAGCTATATTCGGGGAAAAAGCGCTGGACGTGAAAGATGCTTCTTTGTATTGTTCCCCAGGCGTTGAAGGCACGGTTATCGATGTGCGGATCTTTTCTCGTCGGGGCACCGAAAAGGGGCCCAGAGCCAAAGCGATCGAGGGTGATGAAGTCAAGAGAATGAAGAGGAACCTGGATGATGAGATCAGCATTCTCGATACCGAGGAATGGAGAAGAATCAAAAACATTCTGAAAAACGAAAGTGTCAGTAAAGATCAAGAAATAGATGACATATCTCTGAAAAAGGGTTCGAAACTGACCGAAGCGATATTGGAAAAATTGGGGCCCAAAAATGTTGCAAAACTCAAGCTCAAAGCTAATGCCAAAAGGGAATCCGAAGTCAAGGATATAGAAAAAAAAGTCAGGCGGCAGATCGAAGCTCTCAAAATGGGCGTAAAAGAAAAAATCGACGTGTTTAAGAAGGGAGATGAGTTGTCGCCGGGTGTTATTCAGGTCATCAAGGTTTTTATCGCCATGAAGCGAAAATTATCCGTCGGAGATAAAGTTTCTGGCCGACACGGGAACAAAGGAATCATCGCGAAGATCGTTCCCGAAGAGGACATGCCTCGTTTGCCTGATGGAACTCCTGTGGAGATCGTTCTGAATCCGTTGGGCGTGCCATCTCGTATGAATGTGGGACAGATTTTAGAAACTCATCTCGGCTGGGCAGCCCGTAGCCTTGGCCTGTGGATTTCTACCCCTGTTTTTGATGGGATTTCAGAAACAGAAATAAAAGAATTGTTAAAAAAGGCCGACTTGCCTCAATCGGGAAAACTCCCCTTGTATGACGGCATAACGGGAGAATTGTTCGATCACAAAGTGACAGTGGGATTCATTTACATCATGAAACTGTATCACCTGGTAGATGATAAGATCCATGCTAGGTCGACCGGTCCCTACTCCCTGATCACACAACAACCGTTGGGAGGGAAAGCCCAGTTCGGTGGTCAAAGATTCGGGGAGATGGAGGTTTGGGCATTGGAAGCTTATGGAGCTGCTTATACCCTCCAGGAACTTATGACCGCAAAGTCGGATGATGTGGAGGGGAGGGCCAAGATTTACGAAGCTATTGTCAAGGGCGATCTAGATTTTACACCAGGACTGCCGGAATCGGTCAACGTGCTCATTCGAGAACTGCAGAGCTTGTGCTTAAACGTGGAGTTGGAAAAAGCGGAAAAAGAAGAAATTTTGCCATGGGGAATCGATGTTCCTCAAATCCTAAAAGGAGAGAAATAATGGATACCAGGCATCCATTAGGAGGAAAACCAAAGGTGGATTTCGATCGAGTCAGGATAAGCATCGCCTCGCCAGAGAAAATCAAGAGCTGGTCCTGGGGCGAAGTGACCAAACCAGAAACCATCAACTACAGGACATTCAAACCGGAGAAGGATGGACTTTTTTGCGCAAAAATCTTCGGCCCCATCAATGATTTTGAATGCCTCTGCGGAAAATACAAACGGATGAAATACAGAGGGATCATATGCGAAAGATGCGGGGTGGAAGTTACTCGCTCCAAAGTGCGCCGAGAGCGTATGGGACACATACTTCTGGCATCCCCTGTGGCTCACATTTGGTTTTTCAAAGGTACCCCTAGCCGCATAGGGCTCGTTCTGGACCTCTCGATCAAAGATCTGGAAAAAGTCCTGTATTTTGAGTCCTACATAGTCATAGACGTGGGGGATACGCCTCTTAAGGAAAGACAACTCCTAACCGAAGAAGAATATAAGGAAGCTCAGGAGAATTTCGGAGATAAATTCAATGCTTCCATCGGAGCCGAGGCGATAAAAAAACTTTTAGAAAGAATCGATATCAACAAAGAAGCCGAAGTACTGAGAGAGTTGATGAAAACAGAAACTTCCCAGCAGAGAAAACTTCGGCATGCCAAACGACTCAGAGTGTTCAAAGCTCTTAAGATGTCTGGGAATCGTCCAGATTGGATGATATTGGATGTCATCCCTGTCATCCCTCCGGATCTGAGACCTCTGGTCCGATTGGATGGTGGCCGTTTTGCGACTTCTGACCTGAATGATCTCTACAGAAGGGTCATCAACAGGAACAATCGGTTGAAAAAGTTGATCGAACTTCGTGCTCCAGAACTGATCATCCGGAATGAGAAGCGGATGCTCCAGGAAGCCGTCGACGCCTTGTTCGATAACGGGAAGAGGGGTCGCGTTCATCTGGGAGCGAATCGAAGACCATTGAAATCGTTAAGTGAGGCACTCAGAGGGAAACAGGGACGATTTAGGCAGAACCTTCTTGGTAAACGCGTCGACTATTCTGGCCGCTCTGTCATCGTTGTGGGACCGGAACTGAAATTGAACCAATGTGGCCTTCCAAAAAAGATGGCCCTCGAATTGTTTAAGCCCTTCATTTTTCACAAACTGGAAAAAGAAGGTCTTGTTCCCAGCGTAAAAATAGCCAGAGAGTGGCACGAACAGGAAAGGCCGGAAGTTTGGGATTACTTGGAAGAAGTCGTCAAGGAGCATCCCATCCTTCTCAATCGGGCACCCACGTTGCACCGGTTGGGGATCCAGGCTTTTGAGCCGGTTTTAGTCGAGGGAAAGGCGCTCCAGATCCACCCTCTTGTTTGCGCCGCTTTCAATGCCGATTTTGATGGAGACCAAATGGCGGTTCACATTCCTCTTTCGGTCGAAGCGCAGATCGAAGCTCAAACTTTGATGCTGGCCACGAATAACATCCTGTCACCCGCCAATGGACGTCCGTTGGCTATTCCCAGTCAGGATATGGTCCTTGGGTGTTATTATTTGACTTTGGAAAGAAAATCGCGAAAAGGTGAAGGGAGGGTATTTTCTTCGAAAGAAGAGGCGTTGTTGGCTCTTGAGAATAAAGAGATCGACCTTCAAGCTGCTATAAAAGTTAGATACAAGGGTCCCTTCATGAACCTGTCCATATATTATGATAGCCAAGCGGTCCTCACATGTCCTGTGTCAAATATCGACAACTCCGTGGTTGAAACGACGGCGGGAAGGCTCCTTTTCAATGACGTCGTTCCTAAGGGAATCCCCTTCATTAACGGGATTCTGAAGAAGAAAGGCCTGGAGAATCTTGTCTATTATGTTTATCTGAATCTGGGTCTTCAGGCGACAATAGTGATGTTGGACGAATTGAAAGAGCTGGGATTCAACTATTCGACATATGCTGGCTTCTCCTTAGGGATCGACGATTTTATTATCCCTAAAGATAAGGCAAAATTGATCGAAAAAGCCCAGAAAGAAGTCCAGAGAATTGAATCGCTCTACAGGGAAGGGACGATCTCGGCCGGAGAGCGTTTCAATAGGGTTGTGGAAATTTGGGGTTTGACGACAGACAGAGTCTCCAGCGCTATGATCGACACGATGCGCGATGTGAGTCTTGAAGGAGATGAGTTGAATCCTCTGTTTGTGATGGCGGATTCCGGTTCCCGAGGAAATAAACAGCAAATCCGTCAACTCGCTGGTATGCGAGGCCTAATGAGCAAGCCCTCTGGAGAGATCATGGAAACGCCGATCATCTCCAATCTGCGCGAAGGATTGAATGTGTTGTATTATTTTATTTCAACTCATGGAGCCAGAAAGGGATTGGCAGACACGGCTTTGAAGACAGCAAACTCGGGATACCTGACAAGAAAACTGGTCGATGTATCCCAGGAAGTTATCATCGATGAACATGATTGTGGCACGCTAAAGGGAGTGAATGTCAACGCTATCGTCGAAAACGGTGAACTGATCGAGCCCTTTGTCGATAGAATCGTGGGACGGACTTCATTGGAGAAAGTGCTCCATCCGGATACCAATGAGACCATCGTCGCTATTAACGAAGAGATCACCGAAGAAACTGCTCAGAAGCTGGAAAATTTGGGGATCGAACGCGTGAGAATTCGTTCCCTTTTGACATGCGAATCTAAAAAAGGAGTGTGCCAGCTCTGTTATGGCCGGGATATGGCTGCAGGAAAACTGGTCGAGCTCGGGGAAGCTGTGGGGATAATCGCTGCCCAATCCATTGGTGAGCCCGGGACACAGTTAACCATGAGAACTTTCCATATCGGCGGTATCGCCATGCGGGGTGCTGAACGATCGAAACTCGAGGCAAAAAATGATGGCGTTGTTCAGTTCAACAATGTGAAATTCGTCATGAATAAAGAAGAAGTGGTTGTCGTCGTCAACCGGAATGCCAATATAGCCGTTTTGGATCACCGCGGACGAGAAATGGAGCACTATCAGGTTCCTTATGGAGCCAAAGTCCTTGTGCAGGACGGAGATGAGGTCAAGGCCAGACAGGAATTTGCTGAATGGGATCCGTTTTCGAGCTTCATTTTGACAGAGGAATCTGGCCAAGTTTTGTTTCATGATGTCGTTCTCGGTCTGACGATGGAAGAGGTTCAAGATGAATTCACGGGTTTGATCACCCAAGTAGTTATCGACCCCAAGGATGAAAAACTGCAACCTCAGGTCATGATCATTCATCCCAAAAAGAAGGATGACCGAGGTAAACCTGTGGTGCTGAGGAAATACTATCTCCCGGCTGGAGCTAATCTTGAAGTTAAAGACAAAGGGATGGTTTATGCGGGAGATATCCTGGCGAAAATTCCGCGAGAGGCAGCCAGAACCAAGGATATCACGGGAGGCTTACCTAGAGCGGAAGAATTATTCGAAGCCAGAAGACCCAAAAACCCTGCTGTTATTTCTGAGATCGATGGCGTCGTGAAGTTCGGAGGACTTGTTCGAGGGCATAGAAAATTGACCGTCCACAATGAAAAAGGAGGAGAAAAAGAGTATTTTATCCCGAAGGGCGCCCATTTGAGCGTAGGAGAAGGAGAAAAGGTGAAGGCGGGCACTCCTCTGATGGATGGTCCGGTCAATCCCCATGACATACTGAAGGTTCTGGGTGAAAAGGAATTGGCAGAATATCTTCTTAGAGAAGTCCAAGAGGTGTACAGGCTCCAGGGAGTCGTTATTAACGATAAGCATATCGAGACCATCATCCGGCAAATGCTCCGTTGGGTCAAAGTGGAGGAAGTGGGAGATACCGAACTTTTGGTGGATGAACAGATAGACAAATTCGTTTTCCAGGAGGAAAATGAAAAAGTCGTTCGTAATGGCGGGAAGCCTGCCAAAGCCCGACCCCTTTTGTTGGGGATTACCAAGAGCGCCTTGAGTACAGACAGTTTCATTGCTGCCGCTTCCTTTCAGGAAACGACAAGGGTGTTGACAGAAGCGAGCCTCTACGGAAAAGTGGACTATTTGCGCCGCTTGAAAGAGAACATCATTATGGGAAGATTGATCCCGGCAGGGACGGGTTACAGGTTTTATCGCAATGTGGAATTAAGAGAGGAGATCGAGGCTGAATCTCAGGAGGAGGTGGACCTCACGATTCCCAGCTAAAAATTGCTCTAAATGCCTCAAATTCCTTGACATAGAAGTTTGATTTTGCTATTATCCACCCATTCGCAGAGGGAGTCTATCCCTGAGGTGCGAGTGTTTTTTATTTATCTTATATTAAAGGAGTATGTGTATTGCCGACTGTAAATCAATTGGTTAGGAAAGGGAGACTGGCCAAGAAGTACAAAAGCAAATCTCCCGCGCTGGAAAAATGTCCCCAGAAGCGGGGCGTGTGCACGCGTGTATTCACAACGACACCAAAGAAGCCCAATTCAGCCATGAGAAAAGTGGCTCGAATAAGGCTCACAAATAATATTGAAGTTACAGGCTATATTCCTGGTATAGGCCATAACCTTCAGGAACATTCTATTGTTCTTATCCGAGGTGGAAGGGTGAAAGACCTGCCAGGAGTTCGGTATCACGTCATTCGTGGGTCGCTTGACTGCGAGGGTGTTCAGGAACGGACGAGGGGAAGATCCAAATACGGAAGCAGGAAACCAAAACAGAAAAAGGCAACAGGCTAGAGGAGAACTGAAATGCCAAGACGTGGAACGGTCAAAAAACGGAAACCTAGTCCCGATCATTCCTACAACAGCACGCTCATATCCAGGTTTGTGAACACGGTGATGCAAAAGGGAAAGAGGAGTATAGCAGAGAAGATCATATATGGGGCAATGGAACAGGTGAAAACAAAGGGTAAAGACGATCCATTAAAGATGTTTGAGAAGGCTGTGGAGAATGTTCGTCCTATTCTTGAGACGAAATCCCGGCGAGTAGGAGGTGCAACCTATCAGGTTCCGATCGAAGTTCCTCTTAAGAGATCGATATCCTTGGGCGTCCGGTGGATCCTTCGTTATGCCCGGGAGAGATCTGGAAAAAGCATGACAGAAAAGCTGGCAGCGGAGATTTTGGATGCTGTCAATAACCGGGGTGGAGCGGTTAAAAAGAGAGAAGATACGCATAAAATGGCAGAAGCCAATAGAGCTTTTGCTCACTATAGATGGTAGTCTAATAATTTTGGCTATATCTGTATTAAAAAATGGAGCGAAAAGTTGCCGCGAATTTATTCTATCGATCGAGTCAGAAACATCGGTATTATGGCGCATATCGATGCAGGAAAGACTACCACTACGGAACGCGTCCTTTTTTATACAGGCATTACCTATAAAATAGGGGAAGTGGATGAGGGTACGGCAGTTATGGATTGGATGGCGCAGGAACAAGAGCGCGGCATCACCATAACATCGGCAGCGACGACCTGTTTCTGGAAAAACCACCAAATCAATATCATCGACACCCCTGGACATGTGGATTTCACGGTTGAAGTCGAACGTTCGCTGAGAGTTCTTGATGGCGCGGTCGTTATTCTTTGCGGTGTCGGAGGTGTCGAAGCCCAATCAGAGACGGTATGGCGTCAAGCGGATAGATACCGTGTTCCCCGTATAGTTTATATCAATAAGATGGACAGAATAGGAGTCGATCCCGAAAAGGCGATCAAAGAGTTGGAAGAAAGGCTTTCTGCCCAACCTCTGGTCATCCAGATTCCCCTCGGCAAAGAGGATAATTTCAGAGGAGTTATCGATCTTATCGAGATGAAAGAAATCGATTGGGGAAAAGACCTGCTCGGCACTAAGTTTGATATACGTGAAATTTCTCCCGAATATATGGAGGAGGCCCGGCAAAAAAGAGGAGAAATGTTGGAAAAATTGAGTGATGTGGATGATGCATTGATGGAGAGATATTTGGATGAAACAGAAATCTCTGTCGATGATATCAAAAAAGCCATTCGCAAAGGAACGATTGCTCTCCAATTCTTTCCAGTTCTTTTTGGGGCTTCTTTCAAGAATAAAGGCGTACACCCCTTATTAGACGCGGTGACCGATTACCTCCCCTCCCCTGAGGATATCCCGTCAGTCCGAGGCCATCACCCTCGAACCCTTGCGGAGGAAACTCGAAAGGCTTCTGACGAAGAACCGTTTTCTGCGCTCGTTTTTAAGATTATGAATGATCCCTATGCCGGAACTCTTTCGTTTTTTCGAGTCTATTCTGGAAAAGCGAAGGTAGGCTCATCTGTATACAATGCCACAAAGGAAGAAGAGGAACGCATAAGCCGGTTGTTGGAAATGCATTCCAACAAAAGGAAAGAGATAAAAGAAGTATATGCAGGCGACATTGCAGCCCTGGGCGCGATGAAGAACTTCTCAACCGGAGATACATTATGCATCAGGAATCACCCGATCGTTTTCGAGCCTCCTGTATTTCCGGAACCTGTGGTGAATGCCTACATCGAACCCCGGTCCCGTGCGGAACACGCAAAGTTGGGAGAGGTTTTAGAGAAACTTACTCGGGAAGATCCGACGTTTAAGGTGAAGCAGAATCCGATGACAGGACAAACACTGGTCTATGGCATGGGAGAACTGCACCTGGATATCCTGATGGATCGGATGGAAAGAGAGTTTGGAGTAAGGGCAAAATTGGGAAGACCTCAAGTGGCTTACAAAGAAACGGTCACAGAATCATCTGATGGTGAAGGAAAATACATCCGGCAAACAGGTGGAAGAGGTCAGTACGGCCATTGCAAGATTCATATCGATCCTTCCGAAGAGGGAGATGGTTTTGAGTTTAAGGATCAGGTAAAGAGAGGGGTCATACCGGATGAGTTCATTCCTTCTATCGAAGATGGTGTCCGCGAAGCGATGGAAGTGGGCATTCTTGCGGGTTTTCCCATAACCGGCGTTAAAGTTTCTCTTATCGATGGATCCTATCATGACGATGATTCCACTCCGATAGCCTTTAAGATAGCAGGCTCCATAGCTTTCAAGGACGCGGCCTCGAAAGCCAAGCCGGTACTGCTTGAGCCCATGATGAGTTTGGTCGTCCTTTCACCGGATGAATACTTGGGTGATATTGTGAGTGATATCCGTACAAGAAGAGGGAAGATCGAAGAAATGGACATGAGGGGAGGCTCTCGCATCCTCAAGGCCACTGTCCCTCTAGCTGAAATGTTCGGGTATGCCACAGCCCTTCGAACCCTCACTCAGGGCAGGGGATTGTTCTCGATGGAATATTTTAAGTATGAACCGACACCTTCTGCTGTCATGGAGGAGATAATTGCCCGGATCGAGGGGAGGATTCCTGCCACGAGGTAGGATTTTTAAGAAGAAATTATGATGAGAAAAAAAATATTGGGAAGGATAAAATTTTTGAGAATAGGGCTCGAGAATAACATCGTAATAAACCAAAGCAATAGGAGGTAAGAGGAATGGCGAAGGCAAAGTTTCAGAGGACGAAGCCGC
>CAZIDF010000056.1:0-14909 GCA_964538085.1 uncultured Eubacteriales bacterium
AGGAAGCACTGTGGGCCTTGTTGAAGGAGTAGGAGGAAAAGGCCTCCATGACCTTCCAGAGTTTTTCGATCTCGCTTTTCGTATAACCCCTCTCTCCGGTTGCGCGGAAAAATCTCTCTTTGAGCCCTCTATTTTCCTTGCCCCTTTTCAGGCTCCGCCGCAAAAGGTCTCCTTCCTCAGGCGCCATTCCGGCCACCCGCTCGGCAACCTGCATCACCTGCTCTTCATACAGGAGAAGCCCCCCTGTCTCGGGCAGGATCTTCGCCAGGAAGGAATCATGCTTCACCGGCCTTCCTTCCCGCTGGCGGAGAAGGTTCTCCTTCATCCCGCTTTCTGTCGGGCCGGGCCGGATCAGAGCCAGTGCCTGGGTTATCTCATAAACATTTTCCGGTTTCATCCGCCGCAGGAGGTTCATCATGGCCGGGCTTTCCACCTGGAAACACCCGATGGTCTGAGCCTTCTGGAGGACGCCGTATGTCTTGGCATCTTTGGAAGGGATGTTTTTGATGTCGAGTTTTTTTTTGGTCTCGGAGATAGCGGCCAACCCCCTGACCGAAAGGAGATCCAGCTTGATAAGTTTCAAATCCTCCACCGCATCCCGGTCATACTGGGCCATCGTGTACCCTTTGGCTGATTTCTCGAGTAGCAAATACCGTTCCACAGGCGCCGGCGTCAATATGACGCCGCCCACATGGAGGGAATTCTCGCTGTAGACAGAGCTCAGGTCAGAGGCGGCCTGCCATATCTCCCGATACTCGGGAAGGGGTCTCTCCTTTTTCAAAAAATCAGGCTCGGCAAAATAGGGCGCCTTTTTGCTTAAAGACCGGGACTCTTCAGGAGGAAGCCCGAAGGCCCGGGCCGTCTCGTACAAGGCCGAGCGGGCCCGGAAATTTTTGACACTGCACACAAAGGCCGCCCCGGTGCGGCCCTTTCCGTACTTTTCCAGGACATAGGTCAGCACCTCGTCCCGCCGGCGGGAATCGAAGTCCAGGTCAAAGTCCGGGGGGTCCGGCCGTCCGCTGTTCAGGAACCGCGCAAAGTAGAGGTCAAAGGTGATCGGGCTGATGTGGGAAATTCCCAGCAGATAGGCCAAAAACGACGAAGCCCCCGAGCCTTTGAGATTGTGGAGGATCCCGTTGCGGCGGGCAAACTGCACCACATCGTAGACAACGAGAAAGTAAGGCGCAAAGCCCGACTGCTCGACCACACCGAGTTCCATCTGGACCCGCTGCCGCTCCTTCCAGCTGAGATTTTTCAACCGCCTCACCTTCTCCATCACCACCTCTCTCAAAGGAGTGGAAAAGAGGTCATCGGGAAGAGACGGGACGATATCCGCAAATGGAAACGCGCACTTTTCCGCCACCTCGAAGGTCCTTTCGAAAAGAGGTTTCACCTCTGAACCGAATTTCTTGAGGGCAAAGCTTTCCTGGGCCGGGCCAAAAAGGCGAACCCTATCCTTCCACTTGTCTCTTTCCGGTGGGTAAGGGATCTTTTTCTGGATAGAATGGAGGAGGATGAGTTTTTCGGGATTTTTGACAAACTTCAGAGGGTTGGCCCACACCAGCGGGAGGTCATGCCTCTCGGCCCATTCGCGGGCTTTTGGGATATTAAAAAAATCGGCCCCGATATACAGGTCTTCCCGCTGGCGGAGAAGGACCTCAAGAGGTCCGGCATTCTCGAAGGGATCACCCTCCTTGGGCTGGGGGAGCAGGATAACGACCAACCCCTCTGTTCCCCTTATCTCCTTGTGGTTGAGGATCTCCATCAGGTTCCAGTATCCCTCCCTGGTCTTGACCAGAAAGAGAAACCGTCTCTCTGCGATCTCTACCTCACAGCCAAACAAGGGGGAAATTCCAGCAGACAGGGCCATCCTTTTCCATTTGGCCCATCCGTAGATGTTGGCGACGTCGCTGAGGGCGGCAGCCGGGAGCTTTTTCTGCACGACCCAGGAGCCCAGTTCCTGCAGCGTGATCCCGCTCCGTCCCTTGCTGTAAACCGAATGCACCCTCAGCGGCACGAACATCTCAGCCTATCCTTTCCATTCCGGTTGCAATTCCTTCAAGGATCTTTCCTCCAAGACAATTAAGGCCATCAGCTAGGGATTTGCTTCCTTCAGATTTTTCACGCCATTCCCTCACCGCTCTTCTCGGCGGCTCCGGAACTCCGCCCGTTAACTCCCAATCTTACCACTCTAGCCTCTGTTCCCCTGCCTGCCCGGATCTCTTATGCTTTAGTATAGTCGTGCTCAATACATCCTCACCGTCTGACTCCGTCAGATCCCCTCGAAGAGCGGCTCATGAAGGCTAAATCTTCAATGGTCGCTTCATCCCTTCCCGATGACCTATATAGCAACTGGTTTCGTTCCCTGCTTCTCATTTCGTCAGAGAGGCGGTTTTCAGGACAAAACCCCGGTCCCTCTCGAAATTGTACAGGCTTCCCAGCATCTTCTCCCGGACCGTCAGCAGCGACCCGAACCCGTATTTTTCCCTCACCTGGTCCACAGCCTGGCCCAACCGCGCATACCGCTCCGAATAGGGCTCGAAAAGCGAGAGAGGCCTGGCCCGGACAAGGTCGGAGGCCTTTACCCCGACCAGCCGCAGGGAAAGACGGGATCCGGCAAAAAGCTCATGAAAAAGCTCCTTGGCGATCGGGAATATCCGGCCCATCTCCTGGAGGGGGGAAATCAGGAGGCGTCTTTTTGCTTCGGTCTTGAAGTCCGAGTACCGGACCTTGACTTCGATGATGTGGGCATAAAGGCGGTCTTTGCGCAAAGGAAGGGTCAGCCGGTCGCAGAGATAGGCCAGGTGAGCCAGAAGCAGGCGTTTGTCCCAGATGTCTTCCAAAAAAGTGGTCTCCCGGGACACAGACTTGGGAATGGCGGCCCGGGCAAGGGGCCGGCTGTCCACCCCCCGCGACTGCAGGTAAAGCTCGTCCCCGTTCAGCCCGAAAAGGGAGTGCAGGGTGGACCGCGGCAGTCCCCACAGGTCGCCGATCTTGTGGATGTTGAGCATCCGGAGGACGACCTGGGTTTTGGGCCCTATCCCGGGGAGTGTGGATATGTCCAGGCTTTTCAGGAACGCTCCCTCCTCACCTGGCATGACCTCGAACAGGCCTCCCGGCTTGGCCTTGTTGGTGGCCAGCTTGGCCATAAGCTTGTTCGGTCCCACCCCGACCGAAACCGTTATCCCCAGCTCCTTTTCCGCCCGGTGTTTGATCTCCTGGACGGTGCGGGAAAAGGAGGAATACAGGGGCCGGCACCGGGTCAAGTCAAGATAGGCCTCGTCCAGGGAGGCCTCCTCCACATCCGGGGTGTACTGGTGGAGAACCCGGAAAAGTCTTTTGGAAAAAGCGCTGTAGATATGGTAGTTTCCCCTGACGAATATCCCCTGGGGACAGAGCTGGTAGGCCTTCCGCAGGGGCATGCCCGAGTGGACACCGTACTTCCGCGCCTCATAGGAAGCCGTGGACGCCACACCCCGCTCGTGGGGAAGCCCGCCCACGATCACAGGTTTTCCCTTGAGTGCGGGGTTGAGCAGCACCTCGACCGCTGCAAAAAAAGCATCGATATCGATGTGGACAATGCACCTACGTTTCATTTCATCACCTTTTCCTGAATTATTCATATTTTACCCTTCGGGCGAACCAATCTTACTGCATTGACTTCATTGTAGCCTGTTCGCGGTAGTTTACTACAGCTTCACAGGCCACTTCTTTGTCACTACAGCAATCTTGGTTCGTGAATAATCCAGGCCCGTTTTAAGGTTGGTCAATACTTCCGGAGCACCCCGATCACCCGTCCCAGGACCTTGAGTTCTTTGACCGGGATCGGGTGAAACTCTGGATTTTCGGGAACGAGGGAGATGTCACCGTTATCTATCCTCAGGCGTTTGAGCGTCACCGAACCGTCATCCAGCATGGCCACCACCATCTCACCCGAGCTGGCCGTGTTGGTCCGTTCCACCAGCACCCGGTCGCCGTCATCGATGTAGGCATCCACCATGCTCTTCCCGTCGACCGAGATGCAGAAGATGTTGCCCTTGCGGCGGCCGACCATCCAGTCGGGGACATCCACCGCCCCAGTCGATGCATCGAACACTTCCCTCGGATCACCGGCCGGGACAAGCCCCACAAGCGGCACCTTGGTCAGCGCCTCTGTCGGAGACGGAGAGCCTGTGAGATTCACCTCTCCTCCCACTCTCTCCAGGTAACCCTTTTTCTCCAGGCTTAAGATATGCTTGTACACCGCCGACGGGCTGGCGATCTTGACCAGCTTGCCCAGTTGGCGGATCGTGGGCGAATAGCCATGCTCGAGGATAAACCCTTCGAGAGCCTCCAGAATCTGTTCCTGTTTTTCTGTCAGTTTTTTCCTGAGTTTGTTCACCATTTTGTTCACCATGTAGAATATAGGAACTTCTCAGGGATTTGTCAAGCGGAAAATGAAAACATATATCACTAAGCTTTAAACGACTCTAATTATTGTCTATAAACATTTCTCATATCATTACTTATGCGGAATTTTATCAATGGAAGAGGCTGCAAATTTATGAGCTTCGTCAATATTAGAATTATTTCCTTGATTGATAATATTCGATATCTATCATTATTTATCTCTTGATAAATTTCATTTACAGACAATGGTTTATATTTAATAACCTCCATAATTTTAAGACTTATCTCGTCTAATATATGCAAATCTTGATTCTTGTACACAACAATATATTTGTTTCCTTCTCCTTTTCTAAATTCAAAGCCAGGAAACTATATTTTTGGCTGGACCAGTTTTTGGGTGGGACTCCCAGGAATTTATTTTATAGTTTTTTTATAATTCAGCTTTTTTCAATAAGAGCTAAATTAAATCTGTTTCCAACATTCCTATCCATTCCGTCACTTTTTCTCTGAGATTATATGATGAAATTCTTTGCTTATTTTTACCGTTAGCAAAATAAGAATTAATTTCTTTGAATAGTGAAATTAATTTTTCATCTTCAATCTTAGCAATAATTTCACGGCAAAATTTTTTTGCTCTAATAATATTTAAAGCGTATGCTTTGTCGTTTGTCAGTGCATAATATAGGTGATTTAATAGGAATATAAAATATCGAGCAATCATTTGTAATTCAAAAAGATCTTTATCAGACATTTTTGGATGGCTAAATCCCCAAGATTCATATCTTTCGGCACCCCATTTTTTCCCTTTGATATGACACCCAAGCGAATCTGTGATATCAGAACCAATAAGCGGAGTGAAAGTGTAGATAGATGTTATTATAGCGTTTGGATTTTGAAGCGTAATTTTTAAAGCAGATAAGATTGTCCTTAATGCATTATTTCTATTTTCCCAAGGGAACCCAATTATCCAACTTACAATAAGAATCGGGAAATTGACTCGCAATATGGAGCTAATCGCATCATTTATCATTTTCAAGGTGATACCTTTTTTAATTTTTTTTAATCCTTGTGAATAACCACATTCCGCACCCATAAATATGCGAACACATCCAGATTTTTTCATTTTTTTAAGTATTTGGTAGTCGGAAATTCGATTGGCTCTTGCCATAATTGACCAAAGCGGTCGATCTTTATTTGACAATTTTATTAATTCTTTGCAAAAATGTATCACTCTTTGTTTATCGAAACAAAAATTGTCATCACAAAATTGAACTATTATTTTTCTGTGAGAATCAGTTTTTCCAATTACTTCACTATAAAATTCTTTGAACTGAATAAATTCTGCAATTATTCTTTCTGCAGATTTTGATCGCCACTTTTCCCCTTTGATTTTCCTTGCAGTACAAAAAGTGCATTTGTATGGGCATCCTCGAGAAGATTCAATCATCAAAGCGAACGAAAGTGAAGATGAGACAATTCTTTCTATTGTATCCCAATCAGGAAAGTTGAACTCATGTAAAATTCTTCTGTAATCATCCTGATACCAATCTGGAAATGGCACTTGATCAAGGTCTTTTATGATATCTCTGTCTTTATTATGATTTATTTTTCCATCCATTGATTTATATGAAATTCCATCAATCATTTTTAGTTTGTCTTCTAAATCTATATTTTTTTCAAAGGCTTCAACAATATCAATAATTGTATGTTCCCCTTCACCTCGAACACATACATCAAATCCTTTTGTTATCAAGCTTTCCGGATCAAAAGTAGCATGAGCTCCCCCTGCTATGATAGGAATCTTGGATTTTATTTTTCTTATTTCATTTAGAATTTCAATGGCTGAATCAAAAACACCTGATGATACGGTAATACCGATCAAATCAATATTTTTAAGCGAATGAATAGGTTGCCAAGATTTGTTCCAATACAAATCAAAAAGGATATAGGAAACATTGTGTCCATTCTGTTTTAAAGAGCCGCCTAAAGTACCTAGCGTAAGGGAGAATCCAATTTTCTCATATCCGCTATCAGGATGTATTAAAAGAATATTTGCCATATTTTGTCCAGCTATTCAATACGAGGATTATAATTCTCAAAAGTTGTATTCTTTTGTATAGCGAATTATTCTTCCTCAAACCTAAATCTAACCGCTCTCGAATAGTATGATTCATCTATCACTAATGCATAAACATATCCATTTTTAAAGACTAATTTATGAGGATAAATTCTTTTATCTATCTTTGTTGTGAATAGATATTGACCTTCTGAAGAAAACACATCAAATGTACGGCTTTTACTTGGTTTATCTTTATAATAAGGCAGATATCGCATTACCCACACTCTATCTTGCTCATCTGTAGAAATCGACATAAAGACTGGATAATATCTTAGATATTTTTTACGTTCTTCAAGATTTGCTAATTTTGCTTTTTTCATCAGATTTATGGCTTTTCTTCTTATTTCTGTTTCCACGGGAATGGATTCATAATCCTTTATAAACTTGAATATCTGTTCTCCCTCAGATGTAAAGACCAATATCTCATATTTGTCGGCGGAACCTACATAAATATTTCCTTTTGAGTTAGTTGCCCACCTCACAAAATAAGGATACCGTAAAAATATTTCCTGTGATTGAATATTTAATCCCCAGGGTTGTTTTTGGAAATAAATATTGTTAATACTTCCGTCTTTTATATTGATGGTTCCCACTTTATAAACCTGCTCTCCTCTTTTTGAAATTGTTTTTACAGTTGTCATAAATCCCAAAACTATTTGTCCAATTTTATTTTCTGAGATCTGCTCTGCATAATTCTCAAGTTTAATAGTTCTAATGTAAATTCCCTTATTATCTAAAATTTCAATTTTCCACCTATCTAGTATGTTAATGTAATCTTGTTTATCAATACAAAAAACATTTGGAAACAGAAGTTCTCCAGGTCCTTGACCTCCTCTTGAAATATTTTCGCGGTATTTTCCGTCCGGATAATACGATTTAATTGTCTTATCCATAAAGTCTAATACGTATATATTCCCTTGAGAATCGGAATCAATATCGCGAGGTGCTGGAAATATATACTTTTCATCTCCTTCTTCTCTACCTATAGACAAGTCTTCAATAAATTTTATTGATTTATACACATCTTTTTTTATATTTTGAATTGTATTAAATCCCAGAATTTTTATCGTTTCTTCTTCAATTATTTCTACATGGTTTTTTCCGTTATGAAGGAATAAGGCATAACTAATTGAAAGAATTATGATAACAATCATCCATTTGTTCATTCTGATTTCCTTAGCGGATATGTTTTGAACAATATTATCAATTTAGCTTACTGGCCCTAGGTTGTTTTTTTGTTCAACTTCTAACAATTCTAAGCGATTGGTCATTTCTTATTTAACTTATGATGACAGAGGCTAAAAATTAAATACCACATAGGAGCATTATATATTTGTTACAGCACATATTTATAGTATTTTTATTAGTGCAGAACGATAAATAAGAAGATTGTTTCCATGCGATATCTTCAAATCTTTAAACGTTTATAAAAAAATACTACATTATTGTGACTGATAATATTCTTCTTTTAATATTTTTTTTATAAATTCGCAACTTGGGTCTGGTGCTTTTAGGTCTTTTTTTAATATATAGGCCATTGCGCGACATCCACCATTACAGATCTCATTGAATTCACAATTTTTACAGTTCTCAATATCTTTAATTTTTATGTTCTTTAGATTCCTTACTTCTTTTATTTGAGGTGAATTCTTCCAAATATCTTTGAAATTCTTGAACCTAATATTCCCGCACTTGAAATCAGAAAAATAATTACATGGGGATATCCACCCATCTGAGGAAATTGCACATTGATCTATGGAAGCAGAACAGGGGAGCAGACAATTCTCAAGGTTTTCATTTTTGTGCAATGAAGATTCAACTTTATATTTTTTAAACTTTTCAATTATATTTGAGAATTCGAAACTAAAATTTCTAAATTTTTTCCTAAGCCTAGATAAGCATAGTTCAAATTCTTTGAGTTCTTTGAAAGAAACGGATAATTCCTCAAAATATTCAAAAGCTCGTCCTACTGGATATAATCTATTTGCGGAAATGCTAAGATTTAATTTGTAAGCCATTTCTACTAAATTTGGAAAATCTTTATAATTATGTTTCATAACAGTAAAGATAATATTGGGAAAAATATTGAATTTCGAGAGATTTTTAATTCCAACTAATGCTTTCTTAAAAGTTCCCTTTCCTCTGATGTAATCATTAATTGAAGGATTACTTCCATCTAAACTTAGGCTAATTAATTTAATATTGCTCTTATGTATTTTATTTGCGATATCTTTTGTTATTAATGTCCCATTTGTATTTAAACTGACGTATTGAGATGTTCCAAATCGGCTAATTATGTCAAAAAAATTAGGGTGTAGTAAAGGTTCTCCCCCCGTAATTATAAACCTAAAAACTTTCATCTCCTTAAATTGTTCAATCAAAGAAAAGATTTCTTCTAAAGAAAGCTCATCCTCAGAAATATTACTACTTGATGCGCTGCAGTGTATACAGCTTAGATTACACGAATTAGTAATATTCCAAAATATGCTTATTGGTGAATCATAATGCAGCCTTCTTTTCATATGAACATTTTTGTAGGGAATAAAAAAAAAATTCTTATCTCTATGTTTTTTTTAATAGTATTTGTTACTATTCTAAATATTCTTTTTGGCTTTCTATTTGCCTTTGCTTTTATCAATTTGAACAAGCTTTTGAAACGAAAACTTATTAATGTGGAGGAGGAAAAAATCCATGATGACACGGTTGATTTCCTGCATAATCTCCTATAGAACATTCATTATTGACTCCTCTCCCTAATTCGCAAGTGTTGCCAACATCATATCCAAGAATACAAGAATTGCTACTTCGTGGTCCATCTAGATTAAAAAGCAATGGTAACTCAAATAGTGGTTTTTTTGCCATAATCGCACCTCACCTCCTTCTTTTTAGAGTTAAATTCTATTACGTTAACATACAAAACCATTACCTTAGTTATTTTCGATTAAACGAGTTTTAGGGAATAATCCATCTTTATATAAAAGTTCACACAAGGGAGATGGGGCAAGCATTGAATCATATGCATCGTATGCAATTGCGCGACATCCACCTTTACATGAAAATTTCATTACACATTTATTGCATATCCCCATAAACTTGTGCTGACTAATTTTTTTTCTAACAGAATTCAAAAGTCTATTTTCTTCGAAGATGCTTTTTAAGTTCAGTTGTTTTATATTTCCGAAAATTAGTTTTCGAGAACTATACCCCATTCCACAGAATGAGATATCTCCATTTGCTAGGATTCCTAATAGGTTTAAAAAATTACATTTTCCCCCACTGCACAAATTTATAGCTATCAAGTTTAAGGGGAAAAAGGAAGGAGGAAGGTCGATGACAATATTTTTAAAATATGGCAATATTTTTTCATCAACTTTCTTGATTAACTCAAACATATCTCCAATTCCTAAAAGTTCATTATTTTGTGCCATTTTTTTGGCTCTTCCCATACTAGAAATAGGATTAATTTTAAGAAATGATTTCTTGGGCAAAGTTAGTACAAATTCAACAATATTTTCAAGTTCATCAATATTTTTCTTGTAGATGGCACTTATTATTTCTATTGGAATATCATTTTCTTTCAAGATTTTGATTCCCTTCATTGTTTTCTTGTAAGCCCCATCCCCCCTCAACAAATCATGCAAGTTTTGATCCATTGCATCAAGGCTAATTGAAATTGAAGTATCAGTTTCTAATATTGCTTCTGTTATTTCTTCATCAATAAGGGTTCCATTGCTTTCAATAATACAATTAATCTTTTTGTTTTTTAAATATTTCATGAGTTGCAATACTTGTTGTTTTTGAATGAAAGGCTCCCCTCCTGTTATTTTCATATACTTCAATCCTAATGGAATAGCTTGATTTATAAAGGATTTGTATTGTTGAATTGAAGGATTAATCTTCTTCGATCTCGTTGTGTATTTCGGATCTATCCAACAGTGTCTGCAGTTTAGATTGCATTCGTCAGTAATATAGGCAAAGACATTATTTAATGTATAGCTAGGTAATTTTGAAGGTTTTTTGTTCATATTTGTTAATTGTCTATAAAATTTATCATTTCATGTTTTTCTAATTCACCCAAGAATAAGCCAATTTTATTGTTTAGTTGATTCTTATTTATACAAATTTTGTCAATACCGGAAAATGAAATCGAGATCTTCTCAATAATTTTATTAACGTTATGATTCCCATCACATAAATTCCATATAAATAGGCCAGTTTGGTTCAAAATAAAAATGCTGTTTTTTTCATGATCAAATAGTATTGCATTTCCATCACTCTCTTTCCTGGCTGTTATTTTGCTATTTTTTATAGGGACCTTTTCCATTTTTTTTTATATATCAGCAAAATTTGTGCCAAAACATCATGATCTAATAAACTCCATTAAAATTATTTATTTTGCCATTAGTTTGCATAATGAGGCCTTATCAAAATTCAACATATATTTGGTAGAAATCGTTTTAGTGTATTCATTTTCAGTGAATTAAATGTGCTACTAACATCATAACTGCTTACTCTATTCTACTTTTTGATAATAATAGTTTTTTTTCATCTCTATTTTAATTCAATTTTTTAGAAAAAATTTAAAATAAATAAAAAAATAAAATGTAACAGTTATCTTCAGAAAATTTTTGTATCTTTCTGTTAATTATAGAGTTCTAATAATGTTAGATATAATTTTTGTAACAATATTACACATATGTAACAATCCAGAAAATTATGTCACGGCTGTCCGTAATAGAAATAAATAAACCAAAATTTGAGGAGCTGTTCAAGATTATAAAATTCTCAAATAGCCTTACAATGGAGAAATTGTGAACTCTATTGTACACTAGCCCAAGATTAATGTAGGCATCTGCATTTGTATCAAATGTTTCATAACGGGATTCTTACGCCCTTAAAATGAATGAATTTAAAAAATATGTGTAACTTTTCTGTCTATATTTTCGTTGCGACATTTACAAAGAAAAAAAGGATGCTTTTTATATGTTTCCAGGGAAATGAAGTATTCATCAAGTAATAAGTGGCTTAGCTATGCAATTTGGCATATTAATTGCTCCCTTTTTTTGCTGAGATACTAATGATAGGAGGTAATAATGATTGATATCGTAGGAAAAAACATCTTTGCAAAATCAATTCCTGGGAATGAGACATTAAGTTGTAGCTGTGGAAGCTGCAGTGGCGGATGCAAGTGCGATCCTGTAGATCAGGGTGCTGATGAGGGAATAAGGTCCTCAAGTAGTTCTGTTTGGGAGTATTGGAATGAGCTCGGGATATAATATCCAAGTTTATAAAGAAAACTGCAAAGCGTAAGCAATTTAATTTAAGATGCATAGCATATATTAAAAAAAAAATTAGTGGTGTTAAGTAATATTTGTTTGTTACAAGGCATTTTTAGAGAATTGAAAAAATTGACAAACAAAATATCATAAGCTGAATCAAAAAAACTTACTGCATGCAGAGAGAATCTCCTTTCATAAAAAAATTCAGAACAAGAAAAAACTCCTATATCTACGATGTTAACACCAATAGACTATTATTAGTGAATCCGATCATTTTTAAAATAATCCCCTTCTTGGGTTCTTTTTCTAAGGAAGAAATATTTTCTAGATTAGAAAATAAAATAAAAAAAACAGAATTTGCTGAGAATTATGAAATAATTCAACAACTGCAAAAAAAATATTTTGTATTCTCTACTTCAAGACCTGAAAGACGAGGTTCACAAGAAGCTATGGATGAAAAATCTTTATTAGATACTTATAATAAAGAAAATATTGGACAAATGTGCCTTGAGCTAACTCAACAATGCAATCTTAGATGCAAATACTGTGTTTATTCGGGCAAGTACAAATATCAAAGAATACATAATAATCGCGTTATGAGCTATGCAACAGCTCGGAAAGCAATAGAATTCTACATAGAGAGGGCAGAATCAGATCGAGGGAGTATTTCTTTCTTTGGCGGTGAACCATTATTGAGATTTGATATTTTAAAAAAATGTGCTAATCATATAAAATATAAATTAGGCAAAAAAAAACTTGGTATTAGAATTTGCACTAATGGAATCCTTTTGAATGATATGTCAATAGAGTTTATAATAAAAAATAAGATCGACCTCCAGATTAGCGTTGATGGACCCAAAAGCCACCATGATAAATATAGAACATTTAAAAATGGAAAAGGATCATTTAATCAAGTTAAAACTATTTTGGAAAAAATAAAAAAAATAGATTCGAATTATTATAGGAAACATATAATTCTGATATGTGTTATAACTCCTAGCACAAATCTTATCGAGTTAAATAATTTTTTCTTAACAAATCATCTTACAAAAGATGTCTCTTTACGGATTGGATATATAGATAGCAAGGATACAGTTTTTTTCAATAGTTGCCGCTTTAACAAAAATCAAAAAAATGAGGAAAAAAAACTGTGGCAGTTATATAGTTCAGGTTTGATTAAGAACAAAGAAGAATACAGTACTATTTTAGATCCAAGTTTTAGGCAGATTCTTGAAAATCTTTACAATAGAAATATTTATAATAAACCAAAAAGTGTAGCAGTTCTCAATGGACCGTGTATGCCAGGTCTCAGGAAGTTATTCGTTTCTTGTGACGGTAACTTTCACATTTGTGAAAAAATGAATCCATTCTTTCCAATTGGGAACATTGATAGTGGTTTTGATTATAAAAAAGTAAAATCCCTGTGGGAAAAATTTCTCAAAATAGTAAATGATAGCAACTGTCTTAATTGTTGGGCATTGAATTTTTGTGACATTTGTTTTGCCACCGTTGCTAAAGATGGATACTTAGAATTATCAAATCGAGAATTAGTTTGCAAGAAAACAAAAGCCTATTACTTAGCTTATCTAAAACAGCTTGCGAATATATTGGAAAGAAATCCAGATATTTCAAAAACATTGAGTAATAAGCATAATAGCTACGTTAGTTGACAATTTGAAAATTAGGCCAAGAATTATTTTAAAGATTAGATATGTTAAACAATTTTCTTTAATTCTGAGGCCCTAGAAAGAATCAATTATCTTAAGAAGGAGAGGAAAGAATGACAAATAGAAAATATTGGCTAGTTATTCTATTTCTTGTGGTTCCATTTTTGTATTCAGCCCCATTACAAGAAAAATCTCTTGGGGAAATATATAAAAGCGGTACAGTTCGATTTCTCCCTGAATTGACAATTGATGAGAAATCTTTACCAGAAGATACTTTCTTTGAGGATGTAGCGGATATTAAATGCGATAAGGATGGATATGTTTATATATGCGATTATAAAGCTCACAATATTAAAAAATTTAATTCATTGGGAAAGTTTATAAAAACTATTGGAAGAGAAGGTCAAGGCCCAGGAGAGTTCAATACGCCTTATCAAATAGCTATTACAGATGACCGATTGTTTGTCTGGGATATGGAGAACAGACGCTTTTGCTCATTAACACTGGGTGGAGATTTCATCAAATCTATTGCTTTTTCTTTGAACGATGGAATGCCACAAAAAATGAGAGGGCTTCCAAATGGAGATATAGTCATTGAGTTAGAGAAGATTTATTTCAGAGAACTTGATAAACCTCAAGACTGTTTAATTGAACTATATTCTCCTGATTTAAAGAAAAAAAAGACAATCTATTCTCAACAGGTCTTGCATAATAAATATATGAGAACTGAAACGATGATAACCAACATCATCCAGCCATTTTCTCCATTAGTCTACTGGGATGTATCCCCAGAGGGTAGAATTGTAATAGGGTATCCGAAAAAGTATGAGATAGAAATCTACAACAGTGAAGGGCTGAAAGTTTCTTCCTTCTCCAATTCGTACGAGCCAGTAAAGGTAACAGACAAGGATAAAGAAACATTCTTCAGTGGCATGACATATTCAGAGGGGGGAGTGCGAAAACAAGGTGCTCCCGAGAATATCGTTAAAAATACTGAATTTCCAAAGATTAAGCCAGCATTTAAACAAATTATTGTAGATTCGGAGGGAAATATTCTGGTCTGGGCTTATAGAAAGAATAGAGAAGAGGAGTCAAGATATTTTGACGTTTTTGACCCTGAAGGAAATTTTTTGGGAAGTGTTCAAATAATTGGTGAAGTTTCATTTCCTTTGCGAGCTATTATCAGGGATGGTTCGTTTTGGCTACAGAAGACTGATGAGGAAGGTTTAATAAAAGTAGCTAAATATAGAATTTCCTAGTAAATATCATATAAATTCAGGACAAATCGCGGTAGTGTAAAATTTTTTGTGTGAAATAGTGAAGGAGTAGAAAAAAAGGCTCTTTTCCTTAAAATAGGGATTGATCGAAAACCTACTTTTAAAAGGAGAAAGAGCCTATGAAAATCAAACTTAGCGTACCAGAGTTTTTGCAGGTATGCAAGGCCATTCGGCTTCG
>CAZIDF010000057.1:0-14479 GCA_964538085.1 uncultured Eubacteriales bacterium
AAATCTCTTGATGGGAGATGAAGGTGCAGGTATCCATGTGATTCGCCAACTCCAAGAAGACGAGGAATTGGCCGATATAGAAATCATTGATGGGGGAACGGGCGGAGTTCAACTCCTGGATTTTTTTCTCAGACATGATTTGGCTATTCTCGTCGATGCAGCTATGGACCAGCGGGAACCGGGCACCGTGACTCGATTAAAACCGAGTTACTCCAAGGAATATCCGGAGACAATCATGGTGCATGATATCGGTCTGAAGAATATTCTGGATGCGCTTCAGCTTCTTGATAAAAAGCCCGAGATAGTCCTCTTTACGATTTCGATTTCTAAAGTCGATAAAATCGGCATGAGTCTTTCGCCAGAGATCCGGTCAGTTGTTCCGCAAGCGGCAGAAAAAATCAAGGCCTATTTTGAGTCTGTCATGGAATGAACGGAGTTATTTTATCTGCAAGTCTGGTGTTTTTTCGATAAATTTCCATCCCCCGATCATAGAAGAGATGGTGCCACGTCCTTCCAGGTAGTCGTGGTACCAGGATAGATAGATGTGCAAAATGGTAAAGGCCACGAAGACCCACATGAAAAGGTGATGCCATTGCTTAACCACAACGATTCCTCCCATTAGAGGGATCATCCAGGAAAAAAGCTTGGGAAACCAGCTCGCGCTCATCGCCGAATACATAGCAAATCCTGTGAATATCTGGAAGATAATCGCAAAGTACATGAAAGAGTAAATGATCCCGGCCAGAGCGTTGATCCCAGTGGATTTGATCGGCAGTTTGCAGATTAAAAAAATGTCCATGCAAAGGACCTGCCACACCTCCCGCCACTTCTCCTTTGTCCGCGGGATTCTGTTTTTCCAGCGTGAAAAACTGTTGCCCACGAATCCCCAGTAGAATCGTCCGATGAAATTGAGCAAAAATATGTAGGCAAACAGGAAGTGGATGAATCGGTTGATCCCGAACAAGTACTGCGAAGAGGCATCTGCCGCGCTCATAATGGGGATCGGTTTGGCGATTAAGTAACCGGTCACTCCCAATGTAAACACGCATAACGCATTGAACCAGTGGAAAAGACGCGTGGGGAGTTCCCAGGTATATAGCTGGTAATACTCAGCATGTTTTATCTTGGCCATGGATTTCCCCCTATGTCACCCTGATTTTGGTTATATTCTTTCCCTTTGCGTCATATATGTGTACTGCGCATGCTATACAAGGATCAAAGGAGTGGATCGTTCTCAGGATTTCCAAAGGTTGTTCCGGGTCGGCAATCGGAGTTCCGATTAACGAAGCTTCGTAAGCGGATCGTTGATTTAGAGCGTCCCTTGGAGAGGCATTCCAGGTTGACGGAACGACGAGCTGGTAATTAGCTATCTTCTCGTCACGGATCACGATCCAGTGGGCGAGTGCCCCGCGGGGTGCTTCTGTTAACCCGACTCCGCTGGTTTCTTTCGGCCAAGTGCTTGGATCCCATCTCTCGTTATTGAACATTCGCAAATCCCCATTTTTGATATTCTCTACAAGCTGGTCATAGAATCTCTTGGCCCAATGGGCAATGAGTTGCGTTTCCAGGCCACGGGCTGCCGTTCTTCCTAGAGTCGAAAACAGGGCATCCACCGGAACTCCGAGTTTAGCGAGGGCACTATCGACAACTTCACGAATTTCCTCCTGGCCTGAGGCGTAGCCAACGAGCATGCGAGCCAAGGGCCCGACCTCCATCGCGTGTCCTTTCCATCGTGGAGTCTTGAGCCAACTGTATTTCTCCTCGACGTTGAGATGCTTGTATGGAGGCTGTGGCCCGGTATAATTCAATTCTGTCTCTCCTTCCCACGGATGCAAAAACTTCTCGTTGCCATCTTTATATGTGTACCAGGAATGAGCGACATTTTCCTGAATCTGTTCGGGGTCCGTCCCATCGATTTCAAGAACCTCATTGAGGTTCCTATCCAGGATCGCTCCACGTGGAAACAGAAAGCTGCTGGGGTCGTCATATCCTTTTGTCGGTAAATCCCCATAAGCGAGATAATTACTCAATCCTCCACCTATCGATGCCCAATCCTTGTAAAAAGAGGCCACAGCCAAAAGGTCAGGGATGTAAACCTGCTCCACAAAACGCAGCGCGTCTTCAAAGAGCTTCCCGACAAAAGCAAGCCTTTCGGCGTTCAGTGCCATGGCATTTTCTGGATCCACGGCACAGGGGGCTCCTCCCACGAGATAATGAGGGTGAGGATTTTTACCTCCGAAAATCGCATGGACCTTAACGATCTCCTTCTGCCATTCGAGTGTTTCAAGGTAATGGGCCACACCCAGAAGGTTGACTTCTGGTGGGAGCTTGTAAGCCGGGTGGCCCCAGTAAGCATTGGCAAAAATGCCCAATTGTCCGCTGTCGACAAGTGTCTTGATCTTATTCTGAATGTCTCGGAAGTAATTGGGCGAACTTTTTGGCCAGTTGGAGATGCTCTGGGCGATTCGGGAGGTCTCCGCCGGATCTGCCTTCAAGGCACTGACCACATCCACCCAATCGAGGGCGTGCAAGATATAGAAGTGAACGACGTGATCTTGAAGATAATGGGAGCAAAACATTAGATTCCGGACAAGATCGGCGTTTGGAGGAACACTGATTCCCAGGGCGTCTTCGACACAGCGTACCGATGCGAGAGCATGAACCGTGGTGCAAACACCGCAAACACGCTCGGTCAACGCCCATGCTTCACGCGGGTCTCGGCCGCGAAGGATGATTTCGATCCCGCGGACCATGGTTCCGCTCGAAAAAGCATCGGCGATTTTCCCCTCCTGGACATCGGCCTCGATTCGAAGATGTCCCTCGATTCGTGTGATCGGATCGACAACAATGCGTTCAGCCATCACTCACCTCCTTCACTTTGCTGGGGACTAATGTCTTTGTCCTCCAGACTCTTTTCCAGCTCTTCTTTAATTATTCTCCGTTTCCGTATGTTTGTGACGATGGCATGGACAGCAATTCCTCCTGCCGCTGCAGCAGCCATTAGGGCGCCGATATTATCGGCTGTCGTTTCTATGCCGAATCCAGGGAAGGATGCCAACTGGTTGTAAAGGGGAGCATTATCGAAGTATCCGTTTTCGCTGCATCCGATGCATGGAGCGCCGGATTGGATGGGATAACTGGTGCCGGTGTTCCAACGGATGATTCCACAGGAATTGTATGTGGTGGGGCCACGGCAACCCATCTTGTACAGGCAATATCCTTTTTTTGCGTTGGCATCATCGAAAGATTTGACAAAAAGTCCAGCGTCGTAATAGGGCCGTCTGTAGCACGAGTCGTGTACACGTGTGGAATAAAAAGCTTTCGGTCTCTGTTGAGAATCGAGTTGTGGGAGTCGTCCGAACGCGAGGATGTGGACAATGACACCCATCATCACTTCCCCGATCGCTGGACATCCTGGAACGCGTACCACATGTTTGAGAATCTTGTGAATCGGAGTCGCTCCTGTAGGATTGGGGTGGGCCGCTTGGACACAGCCGTTAGACGCACAACTTCCCCATGCGATCACAGCTTTGGCTCCTGCGGAAGCTTCTTTAACGATATCCAGGGCTGTCCGGCCTCCGATGGTGCAATAGATCCCTCCGTCTTTGGTCGGAACCGATCCCTCGACCAGCATGATATATTCCCCGTAGTAATCTTTCATTGTCTTGTGAAGGGCTTCTTCTGCCTGAAAACCTGAAGCTGCCTGAAGAGTCTCGGTGTAATCCAAGGAAATCATATCAAGAACGACATCAGCAACAATGGGATGGGAAGATTTAATAAAAGATTCGCTGCAACAGGTACACTCCTGAAAATGGAACCACACAACAGGAGGCCGTGGCTTTGTTTCCAGGGCAACTTGGATGGCTCTAAAACCGCTCGCATCAAGACCGAATGCTGCTGAGATGTAACCACAGAAACGCAGGAATTCACGCCTCGAATACCCTTGGGATTTTATTTTTTCCCAGATAGATAGAGGAAGTTTGCTCATGTTCCCTCCTTCAGTAAGTTATGTTATTAGGCCAGTGGTTTAGTGTGTGAAGGAAGGCAGAAGAATAAAAATTGAGGAATTGATTTAAAAGAAGTCAAAATTGAACCCGAATGAAAAAGCACAAAAGTAATATTCAACAGATTTATAAACTTGTCAAGTAGAATGATGTATTTTGTTTCGCCATAAACGTCAAGCAAATAATCCCAAAATAGAAGTCTAGTGGATGAATTGAAACTGTGCGAAATATTTTTTTGTGATGAAATATAGAATCGGAAAAGGCACAAAATTTAATGCAATTTGCATCCTGATATCTGCCTTTGTATAATGGAGGGCTCTCGGGTTCATGCCTTGACTATTTTAATCATATCAGGAGGAACCATGAAAAAAATTCTGATTCTGTCAATCCTGTTTTGCTTGTTGTGCTCAGGCCTTTCTTCATGGGCACAGACGGGCGATCTTTTCGATGAGGAGCTTTTGAAGGCTTTTCAATACAGGGAGCTCGGGCCGGCCCTCCAGGGCGGCCGTATCCTGCGCATTGAGGTCCCCCAGCAGGAGCCATACACGTTTTATGCGGTAACCGCCACGGGAGGGTTGTGGAAGACCACGAATAATGGGACCACTTTTACGGAGATCTTCCTGCGGCAGAACACTCCGGCTATAGGTGACCTGGCCATCGCTCCCTCCGACCCCAATATCCTCTATGTGGGAACCGGCACTGCGGCTTCTGGACGCATCACCCTGCGGGGAGATGGCGTTTACAAGTCCACGGATGCGGGCAAAACCTGGACTCATGTCGGCCTGGAAAAGACCATCCACATCGGACGCATTGCGGTCCATCCCCAAAATCCGGACATCGTGTATGTGGCGGCCCTGGGATACCATTTTAGTTTCAATCCGGTCCGCGGTCTTTACAAGTCTGTCGATGGCGGAAATACCTGGGACCGGATCCATTTTATAAGCGACAAGGTCGGATTTGTGGAAGTGGTCCTGGATCCCAATGATCCGGACATAGTCTACACGGCCTCCTACGATAAGCACCGTGTTCCCTGGCAATTCTGGGAGTGCGGCCCCCTGACGGCCATCTATAAATCCACGGATGCGGGAGCGACTTGGACCAAACTGACACAGGGACTCCCCACCGGAGACCTGGGGAGGACCGGAATAGCCATCTATCCAAAAGACACGAATATACTCTACGCTTCTATCGAAAACGGCAATAAACGCCCGCCAACCGAAGACGAGGCCGCGCAAGACAAACGGCGAGGCCAGGAGCCTCAAGAACGAACCATCGGGCGTGAAATTTACCGGTCGGATGATGGGGGACAGACCTGGCGCAAGATGAACCAGGATAAGCAAGTCATTTCCGGAGGCAAATGGTACGGCGTCATCTATGTGGATCCCAACGATCCTGACGTGATCTACGTGCCCAGCACGCCCCTGCTGCGGTCAGAAGACGGCGGTAAAACGTGGGGAAAAGCGGGACTCGTTAACATCGCACCCCGTATCCATGTGGACCATCACGCCATCTGGATCGATCCTGAAAATTCCAACCACGTGCTGCTGGGAAACGACGGAGGCTTAGCCGTTACTTGGGATTTCGGCAAAACATGGGATTTTTTCGAAAACCTGCCGATTGCCCAGTATTATGCCATCGGTGTGGACATGGAAGAGCCCTACAACATCTATGGCGGACTCCAAGACAACGGATCTGTGAAGATTCCTTCCAACAGCATCTACGGTTCCATCACCGGCGCTGACTTCACCTCGGTCGGCGGTGGCGATGGCATGTACAATCTGGTCGATCCCAACGACTCCCGCTGGCTTTACAACGAGTTCCAGTTCGGGGCTGTTATGCGCACGGACCAGAAAACCGGCGAGCGTAAGAGCATCCGTCCTCAACCCGCAAAGGATGACCCGCCCTACCGTCTGAATTGGACCACCCCGCTGCTCATCTCCTCCCACAACAGCCATGTGATCTACCTGGGCACACAGAAACTGCTGCGGTCTATGGACCAGGGGGACAACTGGCAGGAGATAAGCCCCGACCTCACGACCAACGATCCGAAAAAGCAAGAGGGGAACATCGAACACTGCATGTTGACCACTATATCCGAGTCCCCACTCCGCCCCGGCATCATTTGGGTGGGAAGCGATGACGGCAAGGTCCAGCTCACGCAAAACGGAGGCGGCTCCTGGGAGGACCTGACGCCCAACTTAACTGAGGCCGGAGCTCCCGAACATTACTACGTGACCCGTGTCTTTGCCTCCAACTTCGATGCCGGAAAGGCATACGTGGTGAAAACGGGTTTCCAGTACGACGATTTCCAACCCCATATCTACAAGACCGAAGACTACGGCAAGACCTGGACCTCCATCTCCTCCAACCTCTCGCCAGGGACCGTGCATGTGATCGTGGAAGACCTCATCAATCCGGACCTGCTTTTTGTGGGCAAGGAGTTCGATGTGAATGTTTCTATCGATGGCGGACGGAATTGGGTGAGCATGAAGAACAACATGCCTACCAACGATGTTTATGACCTGCTCATCCATCCCCGAGAAAATGACCTGGTGGTTGGCACCCATGGCCGCGGCCTGTTTGTGACCGACATAACCCCCCTCCAGGAGATGAATGCCGAATTGTTGGAAAAAGATGTCCATCTTTTCAAGGTCGAACCCAAGATCCAGTGGACTTACAGGAGCGGAAAAGACGTGCCCGGCGACCGCCAGTTCGTGGTTCCCAACGAACCTGAGGGTTTGGTCATCAACTACTACTTGAAAGATAAAACAAATGCCAAGGTGAATGTCATGATCAGCGATCCTTACGGGAATGAGATGGGTACTGTGAAGGGCAAGGGCGAGGCCGGTCTTAACCAGGTGGTCTGGGACATGCGGCGAAAGCTAAGTCAGGAAGAGCAGGAGTCGATGCGCTCTTCCGGCTTTCGCATGAGGCGAGCCCCTTTAGTGAAAGCAGGAGAGTATGTCGTGACCCTGGAAGTGGGCGATCAGAAGTTCACCCAACGGGCGACCATCCGGCCGATGCCGGGCAGGGATGATTAAGGATCAATTGATAAGACTATTTGCACCCGGCTGCGCTTTGATGCTTTATAAGCCACATCTGGCTGAAAGGCTGCATGCGCTGCTAGTCGATAATATCGGGCCCATGAAAATGGGATTGACCTGCTGCAAGCACATCCCCCCTTTAGCTCCAGAAACCCAGGTCATCAACATCTGCCCGGGATGTGACCGGAGATACCGGGAGAATTATGAAAACTCGGGGACGATCTCCCTTTGGCAAGTGTTGGTGGAGAACACTTTTTTATCCCTTCCAGACTATAACGGCCGTGAGATGACCATCATCGATGCTTGCCCTACCCGGGACCAAACTAGGGTACATGATGCTGTCCGAACCTTGGCGAAAAGGATGAACATCACCCTTGTCGAGCCAAAAAACACCCGCACTAAAAGCACATGCTGCGGCGATAGCTGTTATGGCAGTGTCCCGACAGCCCAGGTCGTCGAACAGATGAAGAAAAAAGCCTCGCAGATGCCGGTCGAAGAGGTGTTGGTCTACTGTGTTTCTTGCGCCAAGGCCATGTTCATTGGCGGAAAACGTCCCCGCTATTTGATCGATCTGCTGTTTGATGAGAAGACGGTTCCGCAAACGATCGATCTCGACCAATGGCATCAAGAGCTCGATGCATTTATAATCAATCATGCTTAAACAGGGAATTATGCCCACTATAAATAAGGAGGTAAACATCTCTATTTCCATGATACCAAAAGTATTTATATCAGCTTTTAGGAATGATCTTGCTCCCGTGAAGATTTTATACGCCATTACCTCACCGCCCTTCTCGGCGGCGATGAACTCCGCTTGTCAGCACACATTCTCTCTTCATCTCAACTCAGTTCCCGCGCTTGCCCTCATCTTGAATCCCAAGGTATAGTCGTGCTCAATACAACATCGCCGTCCGAATCCGTCAGATTCCCTCGAAGAGCGGAGGTACTGGCTGGGTAAGTTTGGGTGGGGGGCTTCAAGGGTCGCCTCAACCATCCCTAAAAGCCCGATTTATCACGGAAATTGAGATGCTTCCAATAAGGAGGGAATGATTATGGAAACAAAAAACAACTTTTATTTATCGAGTAGGTTTGCGATTCGTCTTGCCTTGATGATCGCTCTCTTCGGAGTCATAACCCTAACGATTACCTTCGGTGCTCAGACCAAGTCGCCGGCGACTTTTGCGGATTACGGTAAATGGGAGACACTGGTGCCAACTGGCGAATACGGGGGATTCTCTCCGGATGGCCGATGGCTTGTCTACTCTATCAGCCGCTCAAATGGAGAAAACGAGCTTCGTATCACCAAACTGGCTGACGGCAAAACAGAGATCGCTGCCTTCGGCGCACAGCCGGTATTCTCATCCGACTCGAAATGGATCGCCTACAGCATCGGTCAGTCCGAGGCTGAAAGGGAAAAATTACGAAAGGACAAAAAACCGGTGCAGAACAAGCTCGGCCTGATGAACCTCGGTAAAGGCGAGACAACGACATTCGAAGGCATCCAGTCCTTTTCCTTCAGCTCTGACGGTGCCTTCCTTGCGATGCAGCGGTACGGACCAGAGCGGCCATCGGATTCTGGAATTCTTCCAGGGCGAGGTGATTCGGGGGAATCCAACGAAAGGCCCGGTACGACAATTATTGTCCGGCGTCTTTCCAGCGGCACAGACACGACCTTCGGCAATGTGTCCCAGTTTGCCTGGCAGGATTCAGAAAAGACCCACTTGCTGGCCATGACCATCAGCGCCGAAGGCAAAACAGGCAACGGAGTGCACCTTTTCGATGCAGAAAAGGCGGTGCTCCGTGTGATGGATTCATCGTCTTCGATCTATACGGGCCTCGTTTGGCGGAAGGATGCTGCGAACCTCGCCGTGCTTCGAGCGAAGACCGATGAAACAAAAGAGGACCCCACACATGTGGTTTTGTCTTGGACCGGAATCAGCAAGAACGAGCGCTTGCATATCTACGATCCCACCACCGATTCCTCATTCCCTGCTGGCTTGCGGACAGTCACATACCGGCCTCTTTCGTGGTCGGAGGATGGCAAGGTGTTGTTCCTCGGGATCGCGGAGTGGGATGACAAGATAGATCCGGAAAAAAAAGGAGAAAAAGTCAAAAGAGTAGCAAAAGAAGAGAAAGAAGAAAAAGAAAAACAAGAAGAAAAAGAATCCGATGTGACAACGATGGATGAGCCAGCGACTGTCGAGATCTGGCATTGGAAAGATGTGTATGTCATGCCTTGGCAGAAGGTTCACGCGAATCAGGATCGGCAAAGGAACATGCTGGCCGCTTTGCACATCGAAAGCGGCAAGTTTGTGCAGCTTGGACAAGACCTGATTCACGAAAGCGTAATGCCCATTCGAAACACTGATCTTGCCTACGTTGCGGAGTGGTCGAAGTACGCCATGGAGCGGTCCATCGGCCGCCCGGCTGCAGACATCTATCTCCAGGACATCACGACCGGTGAAAGAACGTTGATAAAAGAATGCATCAACGACCGCTACGCAGAGGTAAGTCCTGGCGGAAAGTACCTGCTCTTTATGCAGGATGGCCACTTCTGGACGATCGATCTCGCTACACGCGCCATCACGAATATAACCGAAAACGCGCCGGTATCGTTTATCGACGTTGAATCGGACAGCACGCAGAAAGTTTACCCGGACAAACTGCAAAAGCCGCCTTTCGGGATCGAGGGATGGACAAAATCCGATGCGGATGTTCTTCTGTACGACAAGTATGATATGTGGCAGGTGGCAGCAGATGGCTCTCATGTCCATCGGCTAACCGGCGGTGCAGATGAGCAAGTCCGCCATCGGCTTGTGCGGTTGGATGAGGCAGCTGGTGGCATGTGGTGGCGCAGGTCTACAGCTTCAAAATCTGTTGACGACTTGTGGATCGATCTCGACAAGCCGGTTTACATGAGCCTGTTCGGGGAGTGGACGAAAAAGTCGGGCTATGCAAAGATTGAACCGGCTAGTGATGTCGCTCGTTTAGTTTGGTTGGATAAAAATGTTGGCTCGCTTGCTAAGGCAAAGGATGCTGAAGTTTACAGGTATATCGTGCAGGATTATGACGACTCACCAGATATCTTTGTCTGCGGGGCGGATCTAAAGGATGCCAAGCAGGTCACCACGACCAATCCCTTCCAGAGCGACTATGCCTGGGGCTACAGTGAGCTGATCGAGTACGTGACAGAGAAAGGCCGGAGACTGCAGGGTGCGCTGATCTACCCGGCCGGGTATAAGCCAGGCAAAAAATATCCGATGATCGTCTACAATTACGAGCTGCTGTCGCAAAACGTCCACCGCTATGTCGTGCCGTCTGACCGGAGTTACTACAACATCAGTGTTTTCACGAGCCTTGGCTATTTTGTTTTGGAACCGGACATCGTTTTTAGAATAAGGCAACCAGGTTGGTCGGTGGTCGAGTGCATCACGGCCGGTGTTAAAAAGGTGGTCGAGATGGGAGTTGTGGATCCTGAGCGCATCGGCATTGTCGGGCACTCGATGGGAGGCTTTAACACATCCTTTGTCGCAACCCACACGAACGGCATCTTTGCCGCTGCGGTGGCTGGTGCACCTATAGCTGACCTGGTCAGCTACTATGGCGATCATCACTGGGGTTCGGGCATTGCAGAGACCGATCATATCGAGACCGGACAGGAAAGGATGGAAGTAGCGCTCTATGAAGATTTTCAGGCCTACGTTGACAATTCAGCTGTATATAATGTGCATAACATGACGACGCCTCTTCTTCTCGAACATGGAGATTCAGACGGCATTATTGCCTGGTACCAGAGCATCATGCTTTACAACATTGCGCGGCGCGCCAAAAAGAATGTGGTGATGCTCGGCTATATCGGCGCGGACCACGGCCTGCGCAAGAAAGAAAACCAAAGAGATTACCAGAGCCGCATACTCGCCTGGTTCGGGCACTATTTAAAAGGAGAACCGGCAGAGGACTGGATTATTGAGGGCAAGAGTTTCCTCGAGCGCGAAGCGGAAATAAAGCGACTCAAAGCGAAAAAGTAAGGTGTTTTGGAGTTGATTTTAAGGGAGGAGTCCGCTATTTTAATTAGTTATGATTTCTGATATATCGAGGTGAAAACGAAATGAGCAAGCACATCGTAAGAATAACTATTTTATTATTGATCTTGAGTTCCTTTGGTCTGGCGACCGATTGGCCACAGTATCTGGGCCCGAACCGGAATGCCGTCTCGACAGAAAAAGGAATCAAACGCAGCTGGCCTGCCGGTGGTCCGGAAGTACTCTGGACCGTTTCTCTTGGCGAGGGATTCGGCGGAGCTGCAGTCAGCGAGGGCAAGGTCTACGTTCTCGACCGCAATGGAGATACTGGCGACATCCTGCGCGCACTGGACCTGATGACAGGAAAGCAGGAATGGATGTTTGCCTATGAGGCTCCGGGCAAACTCGATAAGGGTGGTTCCCGGTCTGTGCCCACAGTCGATGGGAATTACATCTATGTCTGCGGTTCATTTGGTCATTTTCACTGTGTTGACAAGCGCACCCATAAAGTAGTGTGGTCGAAAAATGTTTGGACCGATTTCTCCAACGATGAAGTGCCCCGTTGGGGCATCGCCCAGAATCCCCTCATTTACGGCGATCTTGTGATTTTGGCCTCCATGACGGAAAAGGCGGGTGTCGTGGCTTATGACAAACTCACGGGTGAACAGAAATGGACATCACGGGGTGCCATTGGTAGGGCCGGGTATGTTTCACCGAAGATCGTTAAAATCGGGGGTGAGGATCATGTGGTTATTGTCCTATCCTCCGATGACCCTGTCGTGGGAATAGATCCAAAAAACGGGAAGGAACTTTGGTCCTATGATGGATGGAAGTGCAAGATCCCGGTGCCCAATGTGACGGAAATCGGAGATGGACGGATTTTTGTCACAGGTGGATACAGGGCTGGGTCAGCCATGTTCCGGGTAGAGAAGAAATTGGATTCTTATACTGTCAGTGAGATTTTCAAAACTGATGAGTTCGGTACCCATGTCCACCCCGCCATTCTGGTCGACGGCTATCTCTACGGCCACTGCTCCACCAACGAAACCAGAGATGGCATGATGTGCTTGAGCCAGGACGGGAAGGTCATGTGGAAGACCGGACGCAATCCTCTTTTCGACAAGGGAGGATTCATCCTGGTGGATGGATTGTTTCTCAGTGTGGACGGAGACAAGGGGTGGTTGTACCTGATCGAACCCAGCCCAGACGGCTTCAAGGAACTGTCCAAAGCCAAACTCCTGGATACCAACACCTGCTGGGCCCCGTTGGCTTTAACCGATGGAAAGCTGCTCATCCGCGATCAGAAACAGATGAAATGTGTCGTCGTGAAGTGAAGCTTAAACGAGCTTCCTATTCCTCCTTTCGCCAATTTCTCAAGAATTTGATACCGCTCTGAAAAAATGGATCCTAATTCCAGTTTTTTTATGGGGGGTGATAAAGGTTTGTGTATGAGAGAAGGAGGAGTCCTCAGAGGAGCCTAGGCTGATACCGCAAGCCGAACAAAAGAGCGGAAGTCTCAGATTGTCAACTTTACACTTCGGGCACCTAACCGCCATTATCTTCCCTTTTACAGATTCATCTCAGGGGAGAGGGCTCTCATGATTGTCCATGAACTTTGATGTTCAAAAGACGGGCATAATAATGAAGACTGGAGAGAATCAGGGCTCCTCCGATCGCTAAATAAATAACCGCAAGGTACTGTTTCGGAATGGAAGAGTGACGCAAAAAAGCTCCCATGGTCGCCATGAGCGCTATGATGAGATAACTCTTCCATGCCTGGAATGCGAAAAAACACACCTTGTCCTGGAATTGGAATAATCGATCGATATTTTTCCGGGCAATTTTCGAAAAGCCGAAATAGTAGACAACCATAGCCAATAGAAGGCCAATCACTCCAAACAGAATCGACCACTTCGAGACAACCGTTGTTAGCCAATGATAGGCCATCAAACATAATATCACTCCCACAGCAGACCACATCACACCTGCAGTTGCGATGAGCCAATTTCGAGGAACGGCTGGCTTTAGCTTCGAGAATCCCATGTTTTTCTGTTCGAATTTAACTATAAGATACATCAATAAACTTAAAATTATCAACAGAATTCCCGTTTATCCCCTTCAAAATCCGGATTGCGTTAACTTTCGAACCCACTCTTACGTATTAGTATGTGATTACTGTAATTAGGAGCTGACATGATCAAAAATTACATCAAAATTGCATTCCGGAATATCAAAAGACAGAAAATCTATTCTTTGATCACGATGTCAGGCCTCATTATCGGTCTCTGTGTGTTTATCATGTTCGCACTCTTGTCCGATTTCACTTCGAATTTCGACTCCTGTCATAAAAATGCGGACAGGATTTATGCCGTTGTCCAGGTCCTAACCAACAGCGTGGAGGGAGAGCAGCATTCCGCCATTGTCCCGGCACCTCTTGTGCCTGCCTTCCTGAGCGAATTCCCGGAGATTGAAAAAGCGGCAAGATATTTTCCTCCCGGCCGAATGATCGTCAAATACCAGGACAGGATTTTTTATGAAAGCGCAGTCCGATTCGTCGATCCCGATTTCTTGTCTATTTTTTCTTTCGGCATGATAGCAGGAGAAAAGGATTCGGCTCTTTCAAGAGCGAATTCCGTGGTTTTGACTGAGGAAACCGCGTTTAAATATTTCGGGGATGAAGATCCGGTGGGTAAGACCTTGACGCTGGCAAACAAGATCGATGTTCTGGTAATGGGTATTACCGAAAATCCACCGAATAATTCATCCATCATCTATGACATCCTCGTCTCGATGGAAACAGCCCGGACTTTGTACGATTGGATGGATGATTGGAACACCAATAACCAGGCCGCTTTTTTGCTCCTTTCTGAGGGGTCTGAACCCCCCACGCTGGAAGAGAAATTCTCCTCATTCATCGGCAAATATTATCCCAACACACCTGAATCCCCAAACCGTTTTTATCTCCATTCCTTATGGAATTTTTTCTTGGGATCGGAAGGGATAGACTGTTTTTGGGGAGGCGGAAGAGTCAGTTACGTGACGATATGGGCTGTCGCTGTTTTATTGCTGATCATCGCCTGCATCAATTTTATGAATATATCAACCGCCCGGTATATCACCCGTGCCCAAGAAGTCGGGATGCGGAAGGTCGTGGGAGCGAGCAGGGGGCAGTTGATCAAACAGTTTTTGGGCGAATCTTTGCTAATGGCCTTGATCGCGATGCCGGCTGCGATTTTGCTGTACGAACTCTTGCGGCCGGTGTTTGCTGCGAACCTCGGCCGGATCTTCGATATATCGATAATGGACAGTCCCCGCGTGTTGATCTTGATTTTAGGCGTGACGGTCCTGACCGGGCTTTTTGCCGGAAGCTACCCGGCATTTTATTTGTCGGCTTCTCGACCGGTCCTGG
>CAZIDF010000058.1:0-14038 GCA_964538085.1 uncultured Eubacteriales bacterium
GAGTCTGGGCCGTATCTCAGTCCCAATGTGGCCGTACACCCTCTCAGGCCGGCTACCCATCATCACCTTGGTAGGCCGTTACCCTACCAACTAGCTAATAGGCCGCAAGCTCATCCTCAAGCGCCTCCTAAGAGGCTTTAACTCTGAAAACTTATGTTCCAGAGCATCATGCGGTATTAGCCCCGCTTTCGCGGGGTTATTCCTCACTCAAGGGCAGATTGCTTACGTGTTACTCACCCGTTCGCCACTTTCCCCAAGTAGCAAGCTACTCGGTTCTCGTTCGACTTGCATGTGTTAGGCACGCCGCCAACGTTCACTCTGAGCCAGGATCAAACTCTCCAATTAAAATATAAGAGTTCCGAAGAACTCTTATAAGCGTTTGTCGTTGGCAATTTGGATCGATCTGTGGTCGCTCCGCTTTTTATTTCAAAGATCTAACTCTTTCTAACCCGAGAAAGAGGTCCGTCACAACAGATTTGAAATTGATAATTTCCAACCGTGACGATCTTCAGTAGAAGCATTCATATAATAAGCGTATTGACTCTAAAAGTCAAGGTACTTTTTTTGTTTTTTTTTGAGGTAAGCTTTCATGATATAATGGGGGGCAAGATGAGAGCAATTATCGCGATTTTGTTGGTGGTGATCGTGGGCTTTCTCGCCTACACATATTTCACATCCCTTTCGGAAGAGGAACAAAAGGTCAAGTCCTTGGAGAAAGAATTCAACCTGGCCGTGGGCGATTTCCTTCGCGCCATACGCACAATGTCCGATACGGGCCTGGACACGACATCGGATGTCGACGGCGCAGTGGTCAAGATCAAAAAAGTGAAAAAAGAACTGTCGGCCTTGAAAATCAGCCTAAAGGAAAGCAGTGCTCAGGAACGCGCCGGGAAGCTGGATGCAAAAATCAAGGAATTCGAGCGGAAAAACGATATCGAAGAATATTGATGCTATCTGCCTCTCGACCTGAAGCAATCCGAGGGTGTGGTTTTTTCGAAGTAAATGAGGGCATCGAATTCTTGTGTGATCCTGTGGGGTGAAAAGGCATAATCCATGGCCATGGCCCCGATACTGCGAAAATCCAGTTCCTGCATCAACCAGCCCGCCCCTTTGTCTCCCTTCGAAGCCTCACGAAGATCCAGGATCAATCGCGGAATGCCGCTGCTTTTAAAGAACCATTCAACAGAACCGGGCTCTGATGGAGATGTGCCGTAGACGGCGATCCCCTTATTCCCGACCGCTGTGTATTCTCCCGAGTGAAAGGCAAAACCGAACACGATCATATCGTCCCCGTGGCGTTCGGCTAAATAGTTCCCCATGGATTTAAACGGTCCTAAATTCTTGCTCACGTGGCCGTTATGTGCCCAGGTCGCCACCTTTGTTCCCGGAGGGGTGTGCGCTAAAATCCAATCGAGATTGTCCGCCATGCTTTCATCCCGGCTCCGTTTTCCCTCCATGTTGGCCTCGACCGCCTGCAGGACAACCAGAGCATTCTGGATGGCCCAATCCACTTCCATAACATCGAAGGATCGGACGTAAAAACCCTTTTGAGCTTCCAAATGCTGATGAGCGAATTTTGCCGCATCGTACCATTTTCCAAAATCGATCTGACTGCGATCGCTTGAGTTCCTCATCGCCTCCGTAATTTCATCGATTTTTTTGTAATGATCGTCAAGAGGAGCAGCAAACTCCGGATCCGCTTTTTTGACAAATTCTTTGACATTGGCCATGGCCACATCCGGAAATTGCATATCGAAACCATAAAACTCCATCCGTCCTTTCCCAGAAAGGTTAAAGTCCTTCATCCATTCGATCATGGCCAACACTTCCGCGGTGTCCCAGGTCCAGAAATAGAGGCCTGAAAGGGCTTTTTTTGGATCTCCCTCCCCGGTCAACACATATGCGTTCACCGCCCGTGCTTCAGGCATGTTCGCCTCGATGGCAAAAACCGTAAAACCCAGCTCCTCGGCCAAGTACCGGACCAGCCGGTGCTTCATCTTGAAAAATTCGCTGGTTCCGTGTGTCCCTTCTCCAAGAGCCACGATCCGGCTCTCCCCGATCATTTTTTGAAGCGGCAAAAGATCGGCCATGTCCGAAGCCGGATCTTCCGATTCGATATGGATGGCATTTTCCCGGATCCAGTTGAGGTCGGCTTTTTTAGGAACGATAGCCTCCGGCCGGATTTGTGCATACGGCTTGCCATCCAAAAAAATCTGGAGATCGTCGAACCAGGCCTTTCCCGTACCGACCAAAATAACTCCAAAATTGATGTTGCTTCCATCTTCAGGAATATCCAGCTCGATAACATATTCTTGCCAACCCGTCGTTCCCCTCGGTCCCCGATCTGCCATGTTATCGAAGGCCGCAACGAGCTGCGGGGCCTTATCGACCCGCCACCACAGTCCGGCATGGCCTTGCTCGACGTCCTCTGTTTTGATAAACCCGCTGTAACGAAGCTTTTTACCCCGGGCAATATCTATCGGAAAAAAGGATGTCCCCACCCCAAAGGTGCGGTTGGTGCTGACGCTTTCCAGCCGGAGGCAAGCTTCTCCTGATCGCACATCGGTCTTGTCGATAAGGGCCAAGTAACCTGTGCCCCCTGCCATCCAAAATTTCGGCTTTCCATCCGGTGTAAAATCCTCAAAATCCAGGTTGAGGTATCGGGTTGCGGGCCTGTTTTCCCCGCTCTCTGTTCGGATGCATGCAAGCAAAAGAATAGGGATTCCTATCACGATGAGCATTTTTTTCATGGATTCACCTCACCCATTTCTAACATCGTCACCATGTTACCACAACTTTTCTCAAAGCTATAGCGATGGTGTCGCTGGTTGAATATTATTTTAGGGAGGATTTTCAGGGGGTCTGTTCGATCTCGGCGATCAATTTTTTCACATCTTCCTGCTCGGGATTCACCCGGAGGGAAGACTTGAGAACATCCAGAGCTTTGGATTTTTGGGCTGTTTTGTAATAGCAGTAACCGAGAGAGTTGAGGAGCCGTGTGTCGGAGTTGTAGATCCTGTTCCCTTCTTCCAGTGACTGGATGGCCTGCATGTACAACCCCATGCCGGTGTGTGCCTGGCCTTTGATCAAATAATAATCGAACAGCGAATTTTTATCCTGCTTAATATTTTCCACAAGCTCCAAGGCCAGGTCGAATTTATTATTTTTCAACATGAAAGAGGCATACTCGCGGATCCCTGGGATGTAGGTTTTGTTCATGTTGTAAGCTTTGGCAAAGTGCTCTTCCGCCTTATCGTCTTTCCCCAACTTTTTGTACTGCTCAGCCAGCATGTAATAAAGCAAAAACTGATTCTGGAGAGAAAACGGTTTCATCCTGGCGATCGGATGAGAGACCGCTTCAGCCAAGGATATGGCGAATTCGGCCTTTTTTTCATCGATCAGTGTTCCTTCTCCATCCAGAAAGCTCATTTTCAACTCATAATAATCGGGCGTCAATTCTTGGGCAGGGATGGAAAAATCGATGTTCAGGATTTCCCTGAAGGGATAATTTTCCAACCGCAAGGTGTAGGTTTTTTCACTGGTGTTTTGCTCTCCCAGCCCGCGCACAAAAATTTTAACCTCGCCGCCCCTCCAAAGATCCTGTGTCATGTTGAGGATGCTGAACATGACGGCGATGTCTTCATGCCGGGAAAACGTTTTTTTCGGATCGTACAACAGTTTTTTGTTCGCGGTTTGGAAGGGCATGTGCTGGTTGATATCGGAGTCGTGAAACCGGTATCCCAAAAAAGGACCGTTGATAGCCGGGCCTTCAGGGGCTTCCGGTACGATAATCTTCCGTTTATGGACGGTAAACTCTTTTCCTACGGAATTGGTCACCAGGATATTGAGCTCGAACTGCCCCTCCACCACCGGAAAAGAATCCTCGAGAGCGATCCCGTTCGCCCGAACCCTGTCCAATTCTTGGGGGGCAAAATAAAACGGAAATTGCCTGTCATACTGGAACACTGTCTCCTCTCCAGCCTTCAGACTGACGTTGACCGTGTAGTTGCAGAAAAATTGGTCATTGGGTTCATAATAATCGATGGAGACCGTAGCCGGTGCTATGGAAAAATGCAAGAAATTGAGCCCGGTAAGGGGATCCTGGATAAAGGCGATATCTGTCACGTTTTCCACAAAATTCGTCAAATACTCGGTGCTGACAACGCCTCGGAGATTCAAAAAATGGGTGGAGTAAGCCGGGTTGACCCTTTGCTTAGGGGAGTTTAAGATATCGGCCAGGATGATGGAGTTTCGAGGGGATGGCTGAAATCCATAGTTGAATTCACCGGGAATCAAGGACAAGGAAACAAGGGCAAGGGCAGGAGCGACTTCTCTGATCTCATTGTACAGGCCCTCATAGTCGAACGGATCCATATTCCGGCCTTGGAGCAGCAGGGCAGCAGGGCCGTCCGAGACCGGGTCGTACAGTTGGTATTCCCCGACACCTTGTCTTTGAAAAAACACAAGAGAGAAGTGATTGGGCAGGCCCAGGGACACGTCGCCATAGTAAGACCAGACTTCGCAGGGATAGAGGCTGATGTTCGAAGGATACCTGTCCTTGCTGATAGGCTCGCCAAGAATGATATAAATCCTTCCCCTATCGGTCATCCAGCCCGGTTTGGAGCTTCCGCGGGAAAACCACTTATTGGCGTACTGAAACCTCTTGATGTGCTCGTCCTTGTACTCATTTTGCGGGGTGCCCGGAGTCGGGTCTCTTTGTTTCCAGAATGTTTCGATAAAAATATCCCGCTCTCTATCGGTAGAGAGTTGCAGGAAAACTTCCTTTTCTTCAGGATAGATGATGTATTGTGTCAGTTTCAGCCACTCCTGATACTGGGACATCAGGTCCTTTTCCCTGACCTTCTCTTGAGCAGAAAATAAAGAACCGACCGCAACCAGGAAAAGCACGACTATGGACATTTTGGTTTTCATTTTATTAGGCCTTTATTAGGTTTAAACGAACAGAACAGGCAAATCGTTACTTTTTCAAATAGTCTATGAAACTCTGGACCTGGGATGCTCTCTGGGAGTCCGGGTCGAACTTCAGATAACTCTCGAATTGAGCTAAAGCTTCTGCGTTGTTCCCTTTGGACAGATAGGTGAGACCCAGTTGATAGAGGGCATCCAGGGAATCTTCCTGAACCTCCACCGCTTTTTTGTAGTACTTCAACGCCTCGTCCAGTTTGGAGTTGTTGTAAAAAATCGTCCCGACGTTGTACAGGACAGTCGCGTCCTTTATCTTCTCAAACTCGATCTTGTTGTACCACTCCATGGCTTTGTCGGTATCGCCCCGGTTCATGTAGCAATTTCCTAGACCGATCAAAGTATCCACGTGGCCGGGTTCTCTCTCCAGGACCTGCAGGTAGTATTTTTCCGCCTCGTCATAGTTTCCCAACTGAAAATAACAGTGGCCGATGTTCATGTATACGATGTAGGCATCGGGAAATTTTTCGATGATCGTGTTGAATATCGGGATAGATTCTTGGTATTTTCCCTCGTTGAAAAGGTCTATCCCCTTTTTGTATTCTTCTTTCAACTCTTCCGTGACAAACAGACCCTCCACTTTTTTCAGGTTAACTTCGATGGGCTTGTTTATCTGCCGGTAGTCCAGGATATTGGCGCTTATTTTTTTCGGCTCGTACCCGACCAAGTCGAAGTCGATGAACCACTGACCACCATTGACCCCCATGGCCGCCCACTTCCCTTTGTCGTCTGTCGTGGTTTCAAATCCCGATTGAGTTTTCACAAAAATGAGCTTGACTTTGACCCCTTCGAGGGGATTGCCTTCTTCGTCATAAACATAACCGATCTGCCTCCCCTGACCTGTCCAGTCCTGAGCTATAGCGAAGGAAGTCAAGAGAAAAATCACTGTCAATCCAATTGCGCATTTTTTCATCCAAAACCTCCGTGTTTATTCTAACATTTTGGGGAGCAAAAAAAAAGCCCCTCCCGCCTCTGTGGGCAGGAGGGGCTTCTGAACTCTAGCTTGTGTATCTGCTTAGCTGCTTAGAACTGGAATCTCACTCCGAACCGGAACACTCTGGGGTTCAACACTTCGTTGGGCTCACCGGAGATGGAATTCCTTGAGAATGTACCGCTATTGAGGTAGATGGTGCCTGGATTGACGGTACGCTGTCTGTTGAGGATATTCTGGTTGAATATGTTGAAGGCATCGATCATCAGGTAGATACGGCCTGTATCGCCGATCCTCAGGATCTTTTCCAGTCTCAAGTTCATGTTCCAGAAAGTCGGCATCCGGTTGGTGCCGTAGGGCTGGGTGTACATGGTTGCGCTCTGGCTTGCAGGGTTGGGTGATGTGTAGTCGACCACAGAGATCTGTTCGACGATGATGTGGCCCTCTCGGGCGTTGAACGTGAAGGAGATGTTGAAGTCGAAGGGAAGCTGGTACAATCCTTGAGCCTTGAACATCCAGCGGGAGAAAACCGGCATGTCGACCTTTCCGCTCGCGCCACCGATGCTGTAAGCGAAAGGCTGACCGTCTTGGGCCCACTGGTTGGTGGGATTCAACGGCCATGTGGCACCCCAGGTATTTTTCTGGCTCTGGTAGGTGAAGGATCCGTTCAACATCCAGCGGTTGGACAATCTCTTTTGGAAACGGAAATTGAGGCCCCAATAGGTGTCATAGTAATCGGAGGGTGTGTTGGTGGCATACCAGCCGTAAACATCGTTTACGTCTGCACCCCAAACATAAAAGGGCCTTCCGGCAGCCTGGCCGAGATCGATCGATTGTCCATCTGGCGAGGTGTAGGAATTGGGAACAGTCGTGGGAGCCTGCACGTAGTCGCTTTTTTCCAGCAAGGTTCCTTTGTATTCATCGGCATAGTCTCTGTTTGTCCACCATTCGTTGTATTTTCTCCAGCTGAAGTCCACTCCGATCATGAAGTCTGTCACGAGCTCTCTTTCGACACTGGCGATAACCTCGTAGGTGTTTTCTCCGGACCAGTCGTCAGCGACTTGGTACCAGGGATCCGTGGTTTCACCCGGATTGTTTCGGTCATAGCCGCCCCACATCAGGTTTTCTTCACGATCCCAGTTTCCGACAAAATTGCCGGCATCGTCGAAGGCCCGGTAAGCTGTTCTGGGAGTGTCGTAAGCGGCCCAGTAGAGCTCGTTGAGGTCCGCGGCATCGTTGCCGTTGGCATCGTTCCAGTAGAACCGCATATATCCGCCCGAGCCGCCTTGCAGCCACAGATAGGCAGGCCAGGAGGCCATGCGGGCGCCGTACATCGCCGCAGACAACTTGGCGATGGTCTTGCCGTCGCCGGTGAGGTCATAGGTCATTCCAAGTCTGGGAGACAGGAACTTCCAGGGAACGGTGTCTGACGTCGGGACAGCGGGAATCTCTGTGCCCGGGAATAAAGCAGCGATCTTAGCCGCGCCGCCGTTGGGGAAAAAGCTCTGCTGGATCTCGTAGTAGTTCGTCACATACTGTTCGGTGCTATCAGAAGGGAAAAGGGTCCTGTAGTCCCCGCCCTGGGTGTAACAGACCTGGTAGTCGTACCGCAATCCCAGTTTGAGGGTCAGGCGGCCCCATGTGGCCGTGTCCATCAGGAAGGCACTGTACTGCTTGGATCCTTCCGGACCGCCCAAGAAAGTGCCTCTGTAGAGGTAGATGTACCGCAGATCGATTCCGAATTTATCCAGCACAACGTCCCTGTTGCCGTCACCATCCCAGTCGACGGTCTGGGTGTTGTAGTTGTAGTTGTAACGGAGATTGCCGGCATAACCTGAAGTCCACTCATCCCACCTGTCGATGTACTCTGCGCCTACCTTGATCTCGTGGGAGGCGCCCAGGAGCTCGTCGTTAAAATAGGTGGCGATGATGGAACCCTGTTTGTTCGGCCTTCCAGAGAAGAACCAGGAAGCGCTGCTCGCCAGATTGTTGGCGATGTCGTAGGTGCGGACCTTGGTCAGGTCTTCGTCATCAGCAGGCCACAGTCCGAATCCGGCATCGCTGAATCCGTACTTGGCCGAAACGAAGAGGCTGTCACCGAACATGTGCTCATCCTGGATCTTAGCGATCGGGCTGCCGAAGTGGTATTTGCCGTGCTGGTTGTATCCGGCAGGATACGTAGAACTGGCGCTTCGTCCCCATTTCAGTTTGGAACCCGAATGGATGAACAGCTCTAACCTGTTCTCGGGAATGAGCTGGACGTTGACCTTGCCGGCGTAGTTGACCAGCAGGGTGTCGTCCTTGGAACCGTTGATGACCCTGGTCTTGATGTCCTGTGTTCCCCAAGAACCCCACCACCATATCTTGTCTTTGATGAGAGGTCCACCGATATTGAAACCGTAATCTTTGATGTCTCTGATCTGGTTGTATCCGTAACCCGGGAATACGGCTTCGACTTTTTCGAAGCTGGCTCCGGTGGGTTTGGATTGGAACGCAGATTCTGTGTAGTAAAAACGTCCGCCGAATGTGACTCTGTTCTCCCCTCGACGGGACACCATGTTCAGAGACACTCCGCCTGTTTGCGTTTCGACATCAGCGCCACCGATCGTGACATTGATCTCTTCGAACACGTCATAGTCGAAGTATGTCGAAGAAGCGCCCATGGCAGCCGGGTCTGTGAAGTTGACACCGTCCATCGTCCAGGTGTCGTTGCTCCCGTTACCGCCCAGGGCGACAAAGCTGGCTTGCTGTCCGGACTCGTTTCCACCGACATTCTCCCTGTCCACCTGGACCTGTGGAGTCATCTGCAGGATGACCCACGGATCTCGAGCACTGGGCAGAGACTGCAAGGTCTCATAGTTCAAAGTCGTTGAAATCGATGTCTTTTTCGTTTCCACAACAGGAGACATCGCGATAACGGTCACATATTCTTCCTGGGCCCCCAACTGCATTTCGAGCCTGATTTCTGTCGACTGTGCGACCATGACGATAACTCCGGTTTCTGTTTTTGTTTTGAAACCTTCAAGCTCGGCTTTTAGCGCATAACCTGTGGAGGGAGGAAGAGCGAGGAACCGGAACGTACCTTCTGCTGTGGTGATAGCCTCCGATGGAGCACCGGCTGTGGCGAGCAAGGTCACTTTCACGCCGGGAATGGGATTCCCGTCTTCGTCCACGACCTGTCCGATGATTCGGCCGGTTCTCTCTTGGGCTACCAGAGGAACAACAAGCAGGAGTGCGAAAAGAATGACTAAAGCTTTACGCATAAAAAAATCCTCCTATTTTTCCCTCATTTTAGGGAAAATGTTTCCAAAAACCCTGGAGTGAATAAAATCACTCCACCCATAACCTCTTTTCTTTAAAGTTCTCCGATAGACACCTCCTGTCGATATTATTTTTTTCAATTCCATTATGTCTTCTTATAAGCAATATTTATGCCAAAGCAGAGAATTTCTAACCTGTTCTTTATCAACGACTTAAAAATCCAGGATTTTCCATTCTCTCCAAAAAAATGGATTGATTCCAATAAATTGAATTTTCGGGGATGCTCCCTTTACTTTCGGCACTTCTGGATGAGGGATTCGATCTCGCTGCGCTCCTGGGGTGACAGCGAACCCTCGCGCAGTCGTAAATAACGCTCAAAACATTCGAGGGCACGGGTTTTGTCGCCTCTCTCCAAATGGGCTTTCCCCAAATGCAGGAGGATGAAATCGTCCGCAGGATCGATGGCCAGGCCTTTCTCCCAAACGCTGACAGCATCATCTGTTCTTCCTACTGATTTATAGCCCAGGCCCAATCCCCTGAAGGCAACGACCAGGCCGGGGTCGTACTCTATCGCTTTTTTGAAATACTCCATGGCCTGGCTAAAATCCGTTCGATCCTGAGTTTTCATCGATTTTGAAAAATACAGGGCCCCCAGATTGGAATAGGTTTTGGCAGAATCGGGATCCAAGGACAGGGCCTTCCGGTAGTGCTCTTCAGCTTTTCGTTCATCCCCTTTTCTCCAATAGGCAACACCGAGCAAATCCCACACTTTGGGATCGAAATCGATCATGGCCAAACCTTCTTGAAGAAGTGCGATACCGCGATCGATCTGGCCCGTTTCGCTGAGGAGCATGCCATAGGCCGTGACAATGTCATAATTTTCCGGGTTATGTTTGTATCCTTCTTCCAACAGTGCAAGCGCTTTTTCCAGCTGGCCATTGGATTGAAGAATCGGGAACAGATAGATATAAGCACGGACCATGTCTTTCTTTTCTCGGATGATCTCTTCCAGCAAACGGATGCTTTCATCGATATTTCCCTGGTCGAACAGGATGATCGCCGCATCGAGTTTTTTCTGGTACGGAAGGATGGTTTTGAGATCATCGGCCGGCCCGTAATTTTCCTTGACCCGGGATTGTGAAGAAGAAACATAACCCAGGCTTCTCAGCCTCCGCATGGCCTCCTCGTCCATCTTGGAAGAGGCGGATGCAGCCCGGGAAGAGGAGGATCGTTCCATCAGTCCGTTCAATTTTTTCCTTTTTTCCTCCACATCGATCTTCTGAATTTCGTTATTTTCCTCTTGAAAATCGTTTTCCAGGTCGTAATATTCGGGTATAGGCGAGTCGAGGAATTTTTTCCCCGCCTCGATGAATCCCCGCAAAGGAGCAGCGCCTCTGTTGTAATAGGGATCCAGAGACTCGAAATAGATCTCCCGTTTCCCGATCTTTTTTCCCGTTAGGGATGGAACAAGCGAAATTCCCTGAAGAAACGGAGGTTTATCGGTCTTCAGGATATCACAGACCGTAGGAAAAATATCCGCGTGGCAGGCATAATCAGCGACACGCCCCGTTTTGAGGCCGGGGGCAGAGATGATCAAAGGGACCCAGATCGTGCTGTTGTAGGCAAAGTAGTTGTGTGTCAGTTCGCCATGTTCGCCCAGTGATTCGCCATGATCGCCGGTCAAAATGACAAGCGTATTTTGGATAAGATTCTCTCGATTCAAAAAATCGAATAGCTCCCCCAGCTGGGAATCGACATAGGCAACTTCACCTGAATACGGGTCATCCTTATATCGACTCATGTAGGGTTCGGGAGGGAAATAGGGAGTGTGGGGATCCCACAGGTGAACAAAGGAAAACCAAGTGGACTTTTGTCCGGAGATCCACTCGATAGCCGCACGGATCACCTCATCGGCTCGCCTTTCGGGGGCCGCAAAATCCGTAGAAGAGCCGGAAGGATAGGACTCATCGTAGACATCGAAACCCTGGGCCAGGCCGAATCGAGAATCCAGGGGAAAAGCGCCGATAAAAGCCCCGGTGGCATAACCTATGTTTTTGAGGTACTCTGCAAGGGTTAAAAATTCATCGGCCACCTTGAATTGGGCATTGTCGTGCACGCCGTGGTAGAGAGGAGTGCTTCCCAGCAGGATATTGGCGTGGGAGGGAAGAGTGGTGGGGTTGTGGGCAAAAGCCCTGTCGAACACAACGCCTCTGGAAGCCAAGCTATCGATATGCGGCGTCTGAACGAACTCGCTGCCGTAACAGCTTAGGCGATCCGGCCTTATGGTGTCTATGCTGACCAGAAGGACATTCAAAACCTTTGCTTCTGTCTCGACACTCCAAGAAAGAGCACCCAAAAAAATGACGGCGGTTAGGATAAAAAGAAAAGAGAGGGTTCCCCTCCGCGGCTTTTTGTCCATCCGAAAATTGGAAAAAAATAGAATCTTTAGAAATCGTTATTGTTCTGGGCCAAGTTCAGCCCGACCCAAAAGTCATACTGTTTAACCATCAGCAGTTGGCGTCTTGACTGAGCCAATTTCACCGAATCATATTCCACATCTCCTAAACCCCCACCGCCTCTCTCATCGGTTAGACCGCCTGTCGCTTGACCCGCGTTGGCCGTGGTTTCGCGTTGGGCAAGGCCCCTTGTCAAGGCCTCTTTGTATTCCCTCGTAGCGCCACCCCACTCAAAATTCAGGTTGACGCCTTTTCCTGGTTCTAGAGCGATCTCAGGGGCGACTTCGGCCAATTTGGGAAGAGAGATCGCGATCTCATAAAGAACGGATCTGTCCAATATGTTATTCCGGAAAAGCGCGCCCTGGTACTTGGGAGGTTCAGCTTCTTTGTCATACCCTTCGGCTTTTTTGTTGATAATCTGTTGATCGAACATCATGTAGGCCTTGTTTTGGCGGATCTGGGCCTTCTTGTCTTCGGGCATTTCTTGACCTATCTGTTTTTCCAGAATGGCGATATACTCATCTGCCGAGATTTGCTTTTTTATCAACCGGATCCCCAGGTCCTTTTCCTTTTTACCCTCTGGGCTGATCCAGATCGTCAATCCGGTCCACTGGATGGAACTGAGGAATTTGGGATCTTTGAAGATAAACAGAACGAACAGATATTCGGCATTGTTCATAAAGGCATATTCGATCTTGGTCTTTTTATACGTATTCATAGAAGCATTGCCCCATTCGGTGTTCATACCATCGATGCTGGGCGGGGCTGCTATCCACTGGCTTTTTACCGTTTCGTCCTTCGCAAAGCCTGGAGCGATAAGGGCGACTGACATAAAAACAAACAATAAACTGCTGACTATTTTCTTTTGTTTCATTCAATCCTCCGTCTCGAATAATGGAATAATTGAGTTCTTATTATAATATTTCCCAAGGCAAATGTCACGCGGGATCAGTCTTCATCACTCCAGGTGATCTCATGGCTGGTTTTGGAATCATCCATCAGGTCGCGAAGCTGCTGGTCGGCATCCTCAAAAGTCACACGGAATGTCGATGATTCTCCGGATTCCAGATCGCTCTTATCGACCAGCTGGCTTGCCTGCACCAGCAAAATATTATCGGGATTTTTCAAAGTAATGTAGACTCTCACGAACAGCGCTTTTCCTTGTCCGATATTTTGAACAGTTCCGACAAAGGAGAAAGTTTCATCCCCACCTTCAAAACGAGGCCCGTCCACCATGATGACATCGGCAAATTTTTTGGAGTTGAAAATGTCACACGAAAAAACGGTCAGACAAAGGGCAAGAACCAGCCATATTTTTAATCTTTTGGCATTTTTCATCAGAACATCTTCCTTTGATATCCGGATTCGGATCTTAAAACATTAAAAATGGTGGAGCTGAGGAGACTCGAACTCCCGACCTCTTGACTGCCAGTCTTGGGTCTTTCGCTCCTAATTAACTGTAACCATTGCATTTGCATAAACACCCTCTTTTTTTGTGGACAAAATGGGGACAGAAGGCCTTGTTTTTCCAGAGGCCAGTGCCTCAACGGCGCCTTTTTTCTGTTCCGCATTTGCATGGGTATACCGCTCTGTAACCCTAACCGAATGATGCCCCAGTAGTTCCTTTACCGTAATGAGGTCTACACCCGCTGCAACCAGTCTCGATGCAAAAGTATGTCTAGTATCGTGGAACCTTAGGCTGGGAATCTTGGCATCCTTTACGGCTTCAGCAAAGGACTTCTTGATGTCTACATAGGGCTTGTTGGTTCTTGGATTAGGAAAGACGAACGGAGACTTCCCATTTAGCCTTTTCTCATTTTTCAACGACTCGTACAGAAGGCCATTAATGGGGATGAATCTGGGCTTTCCGCTCTTAGTGTTTTCGACTTTGATCTCATGGTTATGAAGGTTTACCTGCTCCCATTTCAGATTGAGGATTTCTCCTTTTCTCATTCCGGTATGAAGGGCCGTAAGAACAATGGGCTTTAGATATTGAGGACATGCATCAAAAAGTTTCTGTTCTTCTTCCGAGGAAAGTATTCTTTCTTGTAGGTTGTCCCTCTCAGAAAACAGCTTTACCTTATTAGCTGGATTCTCTTTCAAGTATCCCCAATCAATAGCCAGGTTGAACATCGTCTTCAGTAAAGCCAGATATCTGTTTGTGGTGCTCTTTTTCGCCTCATTCTCAAGTAGTGAAGATCTGAATTTTTCTACCAGCAGCGAATCAATCTCCTGCAAGTCTTTGTCCTTAAAAAAGACTTTAACCCTCTTCAGCATGTACTCATCAGTAACCCAGCTTCGTTTGTTGATTTTGGCATAATTGGTTAAATACAGCTCAGCAAAAGCGGTTAACTTGATTCTTTTTTCTTGTTTCTTGAATCCATGCTTTCCACGAAATGCATCTGCA
>CAZIDF010000059.1:0-13308 GCA_964538085.1 uncultured Eubacteriales bacterium
AGCTCCGGCTCGAAAGGACCTAGAGTAACTTCCCAGACCCCGTCTTCGCCAAGGCGAAGGGGCCGCAGCCCATCCAGGTATTCCACCGCCACCAGAACCTGATGGGCCCGGGGTGCTTGGAACCGGAAGGTAACGGTCCCATCGCTTTTAATCTCGGGGGAGATAATGCGAGGGCGTAGCTGCGCTTCTGCCGATTGCAGCACCATCGCACAGATAATCATCATCCCTATGAACCTGGAGAGTTTCATCGACTGCATCTAGACCTCCCAACTTGAAATTATTAACTTTATTATTGTGAAGCTCTCAGATGGAATTGTCAAAATTGGAGTCAGACAGGCTTCCGATGAAGCGGGAGACATCCCGGCTGAGGACATATGGAAGATAGAACCGGAAATGACAGTTATCGGGGGTGAGGTGGTTTTTTTAAGAAAGCATTGATTTTGCTTCAGCAATGTCTTGCTCGGTGATTATCTTTTTCTTTTTAAGTCCTTTAATCAATGCATCTACGATTTTAGGATCGAACTGTTTCCCCTTATACTTGAGAAGCTCTGATATGGCCACTGCTGCTTCCAGTGCTTTGCGGTATGGCCTATCGATAGTCATGGCATGATACGCATCTGCAACGCCAATAATTCTGGCAAATAAAGGTATTTCCTCGCCCTTCAATCCTTTAGGATAGCCGCTACCATCGAAACATTCCTGATGGGCTAGAATAATTCCGCTCACATCTTTTAAGGACTCAAAATGGGACAACAAGTTAGCGCCTAATTCAGGATGTTTTTTCATTACCTGCCATTCTTCGTCACTCAATGGTCCCTTCTTTAATAAAATCCCGTCGGGAACACCCAACTTGCCAATATCATGTAGAAGTAATGAATCCCTTAGCTTATGATCGATAGGTATGTTGAGTTCTTCAGCGATCAAGGTCCCCAATTCAAGCACATCTCTTGAATGTCCGGCTGTTTCATGATCCCTCGTCTCCAAAGACTGAGCAAAACTCATCGTTAACTCTTCAATTCTTGTATCCAAAGCCTCAGCTTCAGCAACAGCATGCTGGAATTTTCTTAGAGTGATTAAATTTCTGATCCTGGCATCGAGTTCTCTAATGTTGATCGGTTTAGACAAATAATCATCTGCCCCTGTTTCTAAACCTTTAATTTTTGAATCAAGCTCTTGCTTAGCCGTTATCAGCATGACAGGTATATGCATCGTGGTCTGGTTAGCCTTAACTTGTTTGGTTAATTCATATCCATCCATTCTAGGCATCATCACATCTGAAACGATAATGTCAGGTATTATTTTCTGTACTTTGTCCCATCCCTCTAGCCCATCAGCAGCGGTTATCACTTTGTACCTGAATTTTTTGAGCATTTTGCTGATATACATTCTCAGATCCATATTATCTTCGATCAAAACCACTGTATTAACATCAGGCGGTAATTGTGGCTCCGCTTTATCAATCTCTTCTTCGATAACTGGCTTATCAATAAGGCCTAAATCGCTAACAGTGATACGTGCCAGGTCTTCCATTCTTCTGGTTTTTTCACGCCGGTCGGTTCCCTTAAATTCATCTTCGTCTTTCCGTCTATCTTGACTGGTTCTTCTTTCGATAATCGCATCTGTTAGAACATCCTGCAAGTTCGTTGGAAATTCGACTTTAAAAGTCGTCCCTTTGCCTAGCTTACTAACGGCAGAAACTTTACCCTTCATCAGATCGACAGATTCTTTAACGATGGTAAGTCCTAACCCAGTTCCTTCAAACTTACGTGTAGTAGATCCGTCTACCTGTCTAAATCTCTCAAAAATATATGGCAAGTGATCTGCCGGTATCCCGATCCCGGTATCTACGACCTCAATGATAACCATATCTTTTTCAGATTTTAATCTTATAAGAACAAATCCATCTTCTGTGAACTTAAGGGCATTTCTAAGCAAATTTGTAAGGATCCTTTCAAATTTGTTTCTATCTAAAAACACCGATGGGATCTCACCGCTTTTAGTATAGCTAAGCTTAATTCCTTTGCGCTCAGCAACTTCTTTAAAAATAGCGACCATATCTTTTACTATATCTGTAAGATCCAGTTTCTCTAAAATAATCTTCATCTGACCGGCCTCGATCTTTGAAAAATCGAGCATTTGATTGATCATGTCGAGCAAACGCAGTGAATTCCGATAAACTTGTTCGATAAGACTCAATTGTTCTTTTGTCAAATCCCCTGCATCCCCTTGAGATAGAGTTTGAATCGGAGCGATTATCGAAGTTAATGGAGTCCGCACTTCATGTGAAACATTTGCAAAAAACTGAGATTTGAGCTCATCCAACTTCTTCAATTCTTCATTAGCTTTTTGAATATCATATCTAGATTTAAATTCATTGAACTGAAAATATTCTTTAATCCTAGCCCCGAAAACCGCAAATACGACCATGCCAATCAGAAAAAAGTTATTGTTGAAAAAAATCGGCATATCGACGATGTTGCCCCTAATGAGTATCGGAATTATGTAAGAACCATAAATCAATAAACTGATGAAAATAGTCCATTTTAATGGCAAGGTTAAGACAACACACAAGATCAAGATAACCATAACCAGCCCTGCATAATAGGGTGATTCATATCCTTCTGTTATATGAATCATCAAAGAAATCGCGAATCCAATATCAAGATACAGAAATGCACTTAATCCTAAGATGTGCTTTTTCATGAATTCCGATTTTTTTATCCACAAAAACACAATTAGAAAAGGAATTGTTGAGATGATTCTTAATATGAGAAGAGTTTTCAGGTGATCTCTATAAAGAAAGTAGTCTAAAAAGCTAAAAAACGGGATGGCGATCATCGCCATTATACAAGTGGTGCTGATATTACTGATATTATTCTTTAAGATTTCATCTTTGAAATATTCTGTTAGGTTTTTTTTGTGTTCTAATAACATTCTATTTCTAATTATTTTTGAAAATATCTTTAAAATATCTTATGTTCTTTTCTAAATGTTCTCTGTTATAAATCGACTTTAATGAACTGACTAATTGCCCTTGCAGCTCCTTCTCTGACAATCTATTCGGCTTAAAGGTTACATCAAGACCAGTGTAGTAATTCCAATCTTTATCTAATATTCTATTTTGACTGGCGAGCTGTTCTCTTAATGCACATCCAGGATAAGGAGTCAGCACACTAATTTGAGGAGCATATATTTTTGACTCCTTTATAAAATCACAAGTTTTATTGATCGATGCTACATCATCAGAATCAAAACCTATCATAAATGCACCAAAAATGCCTATCCCCATCGATTGTATTTTATGAATGTATTCTTCATAATATTTTACTTTTTTAGCTTTCCAATTGTCTTTATTCGTTTTTTTTAGCTCATCTACTGATAGACTTTCAAAACCGATAAACAATATCGAACAGCCACTTTTTTTTAACAGTAATAATAACTCCCTATCTTCTGCAACTGAAATATCTGTTTGGGCAAACCATCTAATGTTTAAAGGGATAATCTTTTCTAAAAGGGATTTTGAATAGTTCTTATTCACAAACATATTGTCGTCAGCAAAGCTGATTTTTGGATTTATTTTAACCGACTTTATGAATTTAATTTCTTCCACAACCTGTTCGACAGCTTTAAGCCTGAATCTTTTGCCATAAATGTTGGAAGCGACACAGAAATTGCAGTCATGAGGACAACCTCTAGTCGTCTGTATCCAAAACATCTTATAATTTAAATACTCTATCAAATCATATCTTGGGAGTGGAGCTTTTTTTAGATCATATAGCTCTTTTTGTTTATAACTTTTTTTTAATTCACCAGCTTCGAAATCTCTAAGAAGCTTTGGCCATAGGTCTTCACATTCTCCCACCACGACAGAATCAGCATTCTTTGACGCTTCATCACTACACACAGTGGGATGTATACCTCCTAAGACAGTTTTTATTTCCTTCTGTCGGAATTTTTTTGATATTTCATAAGCACGTGTTGCTTGCTGTGTACAGCAGGTAATTGCCACTAAATCATAATTCTTATTAAAATCGACCTGATGTAAATTTTCATCGATTATTTCAATTTCATATTCCTGAGGAGTCAAGGCAGCCAAGATTAAAATTGAAAGCCCAAAGCCAGAATATGTATTCCTAATTAGATTTGGAGTTACCGTTGTTCTCCAAAATTCATTAAATTCTCGGTCCATACAAATTTGCCATTTGGGGTTTATAAAACATATAGTAGGCATAATAATCCGGCTATTTAAGTTTCGATTTCACCAGATTAATGAAATCTCCAACTCGGTTAATTTCTAAAAGCAATGATTCTTCAAGATGAATATTATAATATTTTTCAACTTTGGCAATTATTTCAATGCCCATTAATGAGTCGATCCCAAGCTCATCTCTTATTAATACATCGTCATTAATGGAGGATGCGTCGATCCGTGTGATTTTTGCCAAAACTTTTATGATATCCTTATGAATTTCTTCATCATTAATATTTTTGCCTACTTTTTCCATTAGAACTGCCTCTTCTAGTCTTTTAATTTCGGATTGATGTATGGAATCTTATATATTGCAATTTTATTTTTGAGTATTGTTTTAAAATCAGTCTGATTTTTCCTATCATTCAAATTAATAATCCTTTCCAATTCTTCTAAATCGACCATATTGCCATTCACTTTTCTCGTTTTTTTCTTTTCTTTTTCAAATATCAAATGCGCATCCTCTATTTTACCAATATCGCCAGTTTTAAACCAATCTCCTTCAAAAGCTTCTTCTGTTATTTCTGGATTTTTATAATATCCTCTAAACATATTGCCTGTTTTTAATAAAATCTCTCCGGCTTTATTTTTATTTTTTGAAACGATCCGGCATTCAACATTTTCACAAAGAGGACCAACTGTTCCTGCTCTTGCTTTCCCTCTAATATTTCTGCTGGCAGGTGTAAACTCGGTCAATCCATAGCCATGCAAAAGATCAATATTAAAAGCTTTCTTTATTCGATAATAATCTTCACTGGAAAGCGAACTGCCTCCGCAGACAAAAACTTTTAATGATAGCAATTTTCCTGCCATATTTTTGAATTTTTCTAACAACAAATATATCTCGGGGACAGCTGTTATGTGATTTATGTTAAATTCGTTTATTAGCTCAAAAATCTTTCTCGGATGCATCGTGTTCGAAATGACTGAAGTAATTTCGTGAAAAATAGGCACAAATATACATCCTACTAGGGTAAATATGTGAGACATAGGAAGGATTACCAGCATTTTCTCTTTTGGTTTGGCTTGCAGTCCCGCCTGCAGGACTTTCGCTCCATGAATATATTGGACATGCGGTACCATTGCGCCTAAAGGATAGCCATAGCCTCTATAGGTATAGTTGATCGAAGCTATCTCATCAGATATTTTTGCCGGTTTTATTTTTTTTGTTGTTTTTTGGTGTAATTTTATTTTTCCATTTTCTCTTAATATGACTATTTTTTGCGACAAATATGGTTTTATTATTTTTAGGTGGGAAGCTTCGGCAATTATTGCCTGAGGCTGAGAATTCTTAAAGATTTCATCGAGTTCAAACTTCCTATATTCGAGTTTTATCGGTATGGGTTTTGCGCCAATTTTCACGAGTCCTAAGAAACAACAAATAAAATCAACAGAGTTTTCTAAGAATATCGGAACTAGATAATTCTTTTTTATACCTGACTTTTCCAAAAAATTAGCTGCTTTGATTATTTTTTGTTTGAATTCTTTAGCTTCAGTATAAACAGGTTTTTGATTGGGAATCGGTTCAATAAAAACCGGGTGTTCTCCCCATCCATCCAGTGATTCAAAGGTCATTTCGATGATATTCATTAGTTTTAAGAAAAGTATAATCGGGAAGGGTCGGAAAGTCTATAGGAGCTTTGACCTGGATTTTTATTACCGTTTAAGTCTTTCTTCCTGTAACAATAAATGCTTGAGGAGGATTGCCTAATGATGAATGCACCTGGACATGATCAAAACCAGCGGCTTTGAACATATTTACTAATTCTTTTTCTGAAAAGAATTTAAAGTATCCTTCTTCTTCCAATTTAAAAAGGGTTGCTGCTTCATTCAGCATCTCTCTGGCTCCTAGAAGGCTTATATCCTGACTTTTGATATCGGTGTCGCTAAAATCAAAATGCTGAACCTTATCAATATAATTTGTAAATATCAAAGAGATATCGCTGTCCGGTTTCATGGAAGAAACTAGTAAAAGGCCATTGGGCTTGAGCATACGGAAAAAATCGTGAAATATCTCATCCGGATTAAAAAGATATGAAATAAATAAACTGGCAATGACTTTATCAAAATAATTTTCCTTAAAATCTAACCGCAGCCGCAATCCATTATGTCCGAAGTTAAGTTTTGTAAATTTAAGATCTGATGTGCGCAATCGGTCATACTTTAGTGAATCGATCGATCTCCTTCTTATGAGTTTTGGTTTAACAAAATCTTTTTCCTTTAACTTTTTTTTCAAAAACCTTGCCGCACGGTTAAACTCTGCAATAATTTGGAAATCTTCATCTTTGAATTCAGACTTGATATAAACCTCATCACTCCTCGTTATAGTTGAACCCCTCATTATTTCATACAGTCTTTTTGGTGATTTTTTCAGTAATCGGTCTACTGCAGTATTAGGAAAACCTTCTATCCGGTTTCGCAAATAATTAAAATCAAGATCCATATTATGAATGAATTTATGCACGGGAATCAAACGATTAGGTTCGAGATCTTTTACAATGTAACTCATATGCTTTGGCAGCAGTGTCCCGTGTAATTTTTGTATCCTTTTTACCTTTGTTTTTGTTTTATCCAAAGCTTCTTTGACAAGATCTATCATTATTACGTGGGCGCCACGAATATCTTTTTGTTGATCGATGGCAAGATTCAACATGTTTTCAACGAGCAAACCAGTCCCGCAGCCCAAATCAACTATTCTTTCTTTATCTTTAAGATCAGCCAGTTCACTTTCAGATGTTAAGAAATCCCTGAATTCTTTTATATTTTTATAAAAATCATAGCCGAAACTACCCCCGCTTTTGCCGATCAAGTATTGTTTCCAATATTCTTCAATATTAAATTCTTCAGATGTTTCTATTCTTTCGCGTTCATAGGCTATTAAATCCACCAGGTTATCTCTATCAGGATCTAATGGCTTAATTTTTTCATTGTATAATTTCTCGTGAATCCATGAGGCCATCAATTTAAATGTTTTGATCGCATCCTCACTCGATCTAAGATTATGGCCAGTCGGTATTTCTATCACCTCCCGTAAACCTTTGGACTCAATCCCCATTAATTCTTTTACTTCTGTTTCATCTATCCATTTGTCATATTTACCGTAAATCCATAAAATGGGTATAGAGATCTTAGACATATCCAATCTGGCATCTGTCATATAAGCATATTTTTGAATAATTAAGTCTTCAGCGAGGTTATCTAAGTCCAACATATATCCCAATAGGCCGAACAGACCATTCGATATGCCGAGGTTATAATACCCAATAATATCCAAACCACCTGTCATATTTTTGAAAGCACTCTGGCCACACGAAACACCCATGACATTTATGACATAATCAACCTTATGATCTTTGGATTTAGAAACAAGTTTACGGACGTCAAGTGCTGACATACTAAAGGCAACAACTATCACACGACTTGGTTTAAAAAGAGGATTATCATGGACATATTTTATGGTCGCTTTTAGATCATCCTGGCCTTGGCTTATTCGATAATAGAGCATTTCATACCCGCGTTTTGGCAACATTTCCTCATTGTAACTTTCACCAGGGCGGTTAATGCCATCATACCGAATCGTTACTATCTCTTTGTTCAAACACCGGGCATTTGTGATCAAGGTCGATACCAAAGGAGAAAGGGCTTCCTTTTTTTTCCCAAAAGCAGGCGGCAAAATAATAACCGGTGCCGTTATTTTTTCATCAGTTGAATTCACTAAAGCTGCAATTTTTTGGTCTCTTTTATTTGGATATTTTACCAATATTGAGTTTATTTTATCTTTTGCAGATGGGGGAAGGTCTCCTTGATACAGGTTTTGTTCATCCCACTTTGCTTGAGAGTAGCGGGTGAATACGAAAGGGATATGTTTTATACCTGCTTCAATACCTATCTTAAGCATTTTTTTGCCATTCTGTGCAGTATGTTCTGAAACATGGCGGATTTCCCCAAAATTACCAAGTCCTAATTCTTCATTTGCGCTATAATTTACCATCCTCCCAGGTTGAAAAAAATCTTTACTATCTTCTGCAAACGGCAATTCACACATGAATCCATGTCTGCTAATATTTATTAAGATACCCTGAAAAGATCCCTTTGACCCATCCTCCGAGACATTTGTAAAAACGATGTTTTCTCCTGTAATTTTTCGTTGGTGCGATCTTTTTTCTGACTGGAAAATAACGTCGGGCAATGAAAAAAAAATATGCCTATCGAGCATTTCTAACTGATTCGTTTTAAAGTAATAAGTTCCGTTGTGCATATTGAATGAAAAAAAGGCGAAATGGTCTTTCTTAAAATTTAAACTAGATAGACTGGCCTGTTTATCGATGCTAAACATTTTATTTTCAGAGTCATAATTTATCGCAGGTAATTCCAGCATTTTATAATTCTCTTCAAACAATACGTTCATAGGAATCTGTTCTTCGTTTATCAGAGAAAATATTGAATTTATCTTGGCCTGATCGTGAATTACATATCTTTCATCGATTTTAGCGTCAGAAAACTTTTCATAAAGTGCCTTCATAGCCATGGCAACAGTATAGGACGAGATAAAATTCTTTATTCTTATGCGATCTAATTCACTGATGTTATCGAATACAATTCCAGCATTGGAAGCATTTTTAAAAATATCTTCTTTAATATGGGTAACTGTGCCAGAAACTGAGAGATCCCTTGTGTCATCAGGCAATTTAAATGTCAATGTTATATTATCTTGAGAGTTTAGTCCTTCACCTCTATAACTTATCAATATTCCATCAATAGATATATTATCTATGGATATCACACGAATCCCTTTTCTATCACAGGAAATATTCTTCAATACACAATCGGTTCTTGGGATCTGGCGCATTTCAGCATTTTTTGCCTGGGCTTTTAGCTGCGCCATCTTTTTTTCCTTTATAAACGACTCAATAAGAAGCATTTGTGCTTCATCTTTAAAAGAAAACTCTATTCCCAGTATTTGTCTTTCTTCAGCAGATCTCTCTTTTTCTTTTCTTACTAATTTGCAAGGGATTTTAAGCGGTTTATCTGATTTTGGCAGGGTAAAAGTAATGCTCTTGATTGCTTGAGTGGATTCAGGAATATCAGCGACAAGCTTCACGCCGCTTTGAGATATATCGACCAGTTTTCCTTGAAAGGCATGATTTCCAGAAATAAACCGAACACTGCTTTCATGCAATATTCTGATATTTTTTCTTTTATCGATCATTGAGATATCAAAACAATTCTCTGAGCTTGACCTCAGTCATTGTACCACCTCGAGAGCTAGATTCCTAGGTATATAAGACACCAAGATGAGGTCTAACTGCCAAGTGAGCGACTATTTTCCGAGTTTGGCTATCCCCTCTAAATCATGTATTTTTGCGGCTTCTTCCAACTCGGACACTTCTGCCTCTGTAAAATTATGTCCAAACATTTGCAATACAAAGCGATCTAGAATCAGCACGATCAATCCTGCCTCTTTCTTTGAATAGTCATATGTCTTCACTCCAGGGAATCCATTAATCGTAATTTTTTCTGTATATCCCTGAGAGTCTTTATAATTGTGCATCATCATTTTTACCGGCATTAAAACGATCATCGATTCAGCGCTGTCGAAAATGTGTATCTCGAGGCTTCTTTTTCCAGCCTCAGAAACATAACGTTGCCATGCTTCGGTCTTTTCAGGAACCTCCATTCGGTAGCCTTCAAGATCGCCTTTTTTAGTCCAGCCTGATATTTCTTCGATAAATTCTGCTAATTTTTCCCAGGGGACAAGCTCGGTTGGCCCTTGGCCCAGTGCAAGTACAGTCCAAGAGCAAGCCAGAGAAAGAAACATAATTAAAACAACAGCTCTTCTAAAATTTCTCATCAATTCCTCCAAAATTCATAATATTCTAATTATTCCTGGAAAACATAGCTACGAAACCGATTACGTCGGGGTCCTCAAGCGTGCGTTGGGTTGTAAACTGGATATTGCTTGCCACCTTTCCGGCTATTTCCTGCCCGTCAGCCGTGACCTCGTTCCCGTCATACGTGGCTGTAATTCCCAGCCGCCCTAAGGCTTTTGCCACCTTTTCGCCCCAGGTATCATCCAACCGCTTGCCTTCCGGCAGCTCGTAGTCGATACCGACCACTCGACCCCACATCTCTGTTTCGTCGCCCACTATTTTGTCATTTAGAGGTCCGAATTCCTTTTCTAGCTCTTTCTTCAGCAGATTGTTGATTTGGGATGGCAGGTCATCGGCCGAGGGAATTGTAAAGACAGGAGAAAACATACTCGAGGTAGAATTATCTGGGCTCGATGTATCGCCGCTTGTTTTGCCAGCACCGATCAATAATAAAGGCACCAAAACAAAAAATATAGGCCACACACTGCCCCTCAGGTTATTCAAAGATTTGATAAACATTAATATTTCCCTCCTTACTATTACCTGAATTAAACGAAACTTTGAACGCTTGATATGCTTATATATTATTGTAATTTCTGCAAATTTAGAAGTAATTTTATTTAGCTAGCTACAAATTTTTTTTCTTGATTTCGTAAAATATGGAGATTTTCAAGTCAAAGCGGAGGCCAAAATTTACCTCTTGACAATACTTCAGTTTATTCCTATATTATTAACAAATATTGGTTACCATGAAGTACAATATTTCTAGAGTCAGAAATGTATAAACAAGCAGAGATGGGAATAATAAGGGGAAAAATCGATTTTAGCAAAAGATTATAGCCATTTCATCATGGTTTATTGGTAACCACGAAACGAGAATATGAGCAAAATTGAAATTGAAAAAGAGATCCTATCTTTGTTAAAAGATTCTCCAGATGGGATGCAGGTGGATGAGATCGCGAAAAAATTGAATCTCGTGAGGCACACGGTCAGCAAATATCTTCAGATTTTGCAGGCCAAAAAGCTCGTGATGCACAGGACAGTCGGCCGGGCACAATTGTGGAAAGAGGCCAGCGCTGGAGTGAAAATCCGACCACTCAGCTTGGATAATATCAAAGATATTGTCAGAATCGAAAAGCGGATCGAAGGGAAATTGGGGATAATCAATAAAGAGAGGATGGAATATTTAAAAGAAGCAGCAAGATACAATATCAAGCGTAGCGACCCTATGATGAGCCTTGGAGCGGAGCTCGATGAAAACATCATTGGATTCATCATCGGAGAAATAAGGATCTGGGAATTCGGTATCGGAGAAAAAACCGGATGGATTAGAATTTTGGGTGTGGATCCTGATTTTCAAAGACGCGGAATAGGCAGAAAGTTGGGAGAAGCCCTCCTCGAGCATTTTGAACGGAGAGGTATAAAAAGAGTCAGGACAATGGCGGAATGGTACACAGGTGATTTGATTTCATTCTTTAAATCACTCGGATTCAATATGTTGAACATGATACCTCTTGAGAAGGAATTGAACACATAAGGAAAAAAAATGAGGTACGCAGAGACGGGATTTAATTTAGAAGTCGATCTAACCCGGGGAAGCATCGAGAGGGTTGCGACAGACCCAAGAGAAACCGAGCTTTATCTGGGAGGGCTTGGTACGAACGCCAAGATATTGTGGGACAGGGTTCCCCCTGAAATCGACGCTTTTTCTCCTGATAATCTTCTCATATTTGCCGCTGGTCTTTTATGCGGCACGCCTGCGACCGGTTGCAATCGTACCATTGTCACTACCATTTCTCCCCAGACCAAGCTGATGGCATTTTCCATGATGGGTGGATTCTGGGCACCGGAATTGAAATATGCCGGTTATGACAAAGTGATTTTTCGCGGCAAGTCCCCCAATTTGGTCTATTTGTGGATAAACAATGGCAAAGTCGAAATACGCGACGCCTCTCATCTACAGGGGAAAGGCGCAGTAGAAACCGGAGAACTTATCAGGCAGGAGCTGAATGAGCCCAAAGCCCAGGTGGCTGCCATCGGTCTAGCCGGTGAAAACAGGGTTTATTTTGCCTCTATCGAGCAGGGGAGGGGAAGTGCTAGCCGGGGCGGAATAGGGGCTGTCATGGGAGACAAAGGTTTAAAGGCAATCGCTGTTCGTGGAACTGGCGACATCCAGATTGCCAAACCTGAAGAATTTCTGGAGCTGTGCAACGAGGTGCTGGAATACATAAAAGTCCGGGAAGAAAAGCCCATTCCAGGAGTCATGCCCATTTTAGCCAGGCTTGGATCACCACAGGAAATGAAAATCCATGATGAAAAGTGGCACACAGAGAGTTTTATGTGGGGTAATGCCCGCCACCGCAGAAGAGACTTCTGGACAGAGGAAGTGGAAAAGGCATGGACAGAAACCATGGAAAATGCACAAAAGCGGCTCATAAGTTGTTACAACTGTTCATTGGAATGCGCGGCCACGCTTTCTATTCCAGGAGTCAAAACATACATGATGAAATGCTTCTCCAAACTGACGTACACCATGGCGGCCATGTCAGACCTGGATTTCGGCTTAAAAATCGCACAACGTGCAACAGAGTATGGAGTGGACGCTTTCTCTACCCCACAAGTCATGGCCTTCGCCCTAGAACTGCATGAAAACGGTATTTTATCAGATGACGATATGCCGGGACTGCCCTCCGATAACGAGGAGAGATTTTTCTGGTTACTCGACAGGATCGTCCGCCGGGAAGGCATAGGCAATGTTCTGGCCAACGGGACCTATTGGGCGGCCAATGAGATCGGCAAGGGCGCAGAGGAATACGCTCACAACAATATCAAGAAACACGAGCAGATGCCTTTGAAACTTTCCATGCTGAATCCCATCTATTTCCTCATGTATTCTACCGGCGAAAAGATAAACATCACCCAAATCGAAGGACAGTTCCCCCAGATGCCTTTTCCTACGAGAGAGGAGAGAGAAGAGTTCGTCAAGGACTGGTTCCAGGTTCCTGATGAAAAGTTCAAGCAATATTTTCTGGACTGGGAACTTCGGGGAGAAAACTCGTTCCCCTATTACCCGACAGTGCAAATGTGTTGCGATATCGTCGATTGGCAAGAGAGGATGCACTACATCGATGACGCCCTCGGGATGTGCGCCGGTTTGTCGTCATTTCCCCTGAAGCCTCCCTATCATAT
>CAZIDF010000060.1:0-12557 GCA_964538085.1 uncultured Eubacteriales bacterium
TGCGCAGAAAAGCGCGTCGACTCAAAGTTTTAGATTTCATAATTGACCTCGCCTATAAGAATTGATTTCAATTCTGTCCAAACTTATCACTTCTTTTCCCTGTTTTCAACAGAATATTTTCAATGCTGGAGTCAGAAGGAATAAACCTATTAATATCAGATGATTAGGCAGGTTTCATCCCGATCTAACCTCTGTTCCCGTGCCTGCCTCAAGTCTTTTACCCACAAGCGATGTCGTGCTCAAAACAACATCGCTGACTGACTGCGTCAGATTTCCTCGAAGCGCGCGTCGTAATGTCTAAATCTTCAATGGTCGCTTCAACAATTCCTGAAAGCCCCATATATCACGGAAGCAAGGATGAATACATCCTTATTTGACAACGCCTAATTATCGGCATATATTTTAAAAGACTTTTATTTTGTTAATCTCGAATCAAGGAGGGGGAATGAGTAGCGAAATCATTGATATCCATGTCCATTTCGGAGCGCCAAAAGATGATGAAAGCGGCTGCTACTGGTCGGAAGAGTTTGAAAATGGCGTCGCCTATATGGCTATGCGACTTATCACATGCAATTTATTCGGGGAAATCACTATAGATCGGGTCAAAAATCACATGCTCCGTGTCATCAACCGCTCAGCTTATGTCGATAAAACGGTATTATTGGCTTTGGATGAAGTCTATGATGAAAACGGTGTCGTCAATAGAGACAAAACTCATCTTCATGTCCCGAATTCCTATCTGATCAAGCTGGCGGAAGAAAACGATCGCGTCTTGTTCGGGGCTTCGGTTCATCCCTACCGAGATGACTGGGAAGAGGAACTCCTCTATTGCTGGGAAAACAAAGCCGTTCTTTGCAAATGGATACCATCTTCTCAACAGATCGATCCCAGGCATCCCAAATGTGTTGATTTTTATAAAAAACTGAAGGAATTCAACCTGCCCCTTCTTTGCCATGTCGGACAGGAGGGCTCCATCCCTCCTTTTGATGGGATGTCGCAAAAACTCAACAACCCGAGTTTCTTACGGCCTGCTCTCGACGAAGACGTGAAAGTCATCGCGGCACATGTCGCTCTTCCTTTGATCTCACCACCCTTAGGATGCGAACAGCCTTACCGAGAATTAATCGCTCTTTTCGACGAAATGGAATCCCATAACTGGCAGCTATTTGCCGACGTGTCTGCAATCAATATAGGGACCAGGCATGTGTATGTCGATGATATCAAACAGAACATCCCGCCTCAATGTTTGGTTTTTGGGAGCGATTACCCGATTCCGCTATTGAACATAAGCCAGAGACCGCACCTCACCCTATGCCATTGGCTCAAAAATTTCTTTCAGACTCTCTTCACGAAAAATCCGCTCGACAAGAATTATCGATTGATCAAAAATATGGAATTCGACGAGGCCATTTTTTCCAATGCTTCGAATATTTTACGGCTGGTCTAGCGGATGATCCGGAATGACCAGGTTTCCCTTCCTTTGCCCATCTCTGTCATTAAACCACATTAAAAAGGAAATTTACGACCGTTATTGTTTCTCCGAACTAAATCTTCCTGTTTTACGTTAATGAAATAGTAAGACATGGAGGATTTGACAAAAAATGACCACCACAAAGGAGACGATATGATGGATTTATGCGAGAAGACAATGCAACCCAGTCGGAGAAATTTTTTGCGCACAATGATAACGGCCTGTCCGCTGTTTTGTCTCGGGGGCATAGAGCTATATTCTGCCTCAGAAGCAAAAAGAACTGTGCAAGAAAGTGAGGAAAAACACAAATTCCTTGAAAACTCTAACATGAGCTATGCCCAAATTTTCGATTTTGCCTTTATGGGATTTTTCCTGCCGATAATTCGCAATCTCGGAAGCGACAGGGGAAAAAATGAATATCTCGAGGCTCTTAAATTAGCTGCCGAAAAAGCAGGAACACAGAGCGGTCAGTTTATGGCGAAAAGTTCTCCCGAAATCAGTTTGGCCGCCTACACGTCGATTTTAAAGAATCCTGACCCTTTCTGGCAGCACGCCCTGACTACAGAGATCGTCGAAGACAGGGAGAAAGCTTTCGAAATCAAGGTGACGGAGTGCCTATGGGCCAAGACCTTTCGCGAGGCACAGGCCGGTGATATTGGCTATGCAACGATATGCTACCAGGATTATGCGATGAGCCAGGGATTCAGCTCCAAGCTCAAGATGATCCGCTCCAAAACACTGATGCAGGGACATGACTATTGCAACCACCGTTGGGTTTGGGATGGAGATTTGACTTGACAAAGGCTATTCGAGGCGCTATTTTTGTGTCATAGAGCTTTTTAGTAGGTTTAGAAAAGATAAGTCGTTCGGTCGAAGAAGCAAGGTCTTTTATGATTGAAAGACGAAAAGAAAAACGAAAAAAAGAAGTAAACCCCATCTCCATCGAGTATCTGCCAGAAGGGCAGATTTATAGAAGCAAAAAAGTCAACTTCGGCCTGACAGGGGATCTTTCCCTCTGCGGCCTCAAGATCCTGACAGATCGATTTTTCCCGATAGATAAAGTGATGAAAATTTCCCTATCTCTGGGAAGAGACTATGACACAATAGATATGATAGGCCAAGTGAAGTGGATAAGAAGCATCGAGAATGAAGCATTTGAGATGGGCCTGGAAGTGGTGGACACATTCGAAAAAAGCGTGAGGATTCTCACGGGACATTTATACGGGATAACAAACTAAAAACCGCACAATCTTTTTTATTCATACCGCAGTGAATCCACAGGGTTGGCTGTGGCGGCCTTGAATGTCTGAGCGCTCACCGTCAAAAGCGCGATAATCAGTGCCAGCGTTCCTGAAACGATAAAGGCGATAATATTAAGATCTATGTGGTATGCGAATCCCATTAGCCACTTTTGCATAAAATAATAAGCAAGGGGCCAGGCAAAAACATTAGCCAGAACGACCCATTGGACAAATTCTTTCGACAAAATGACGATGATGCCTCCGACAGATGCGCCGAGCACTTTTCTCATGCCTATTTCCTTTGTCCTTTGCACGACTGTAAAAGACGCCAGGCCAAACAATCCGAGACATGCGATATATATGGCGATGGCGGTAAAGATGGTGAGCAGGCGGCTCAATTTCACCTCAGACTGGTACATCATGTCGTTATTCCTGTCCACAAATGTGTATTCGAACGGATGACCTGGATTTATCCTGTGCCATTCTTGTTCAGCGAACTGCGTAATCCCTGCCATGCTTTCATCCGTCGTTTTGATGAACACCCAATTGAAAGCCTGTGAAGTAGATAATGACATGGCAAACGGTTCGATCCTCTGATGGAGGGATTTAAAGTAATAATCTTTTAACACCCCGATCACTGGTAGATCGATCTGCCCCCCTGGCGAAAGTCTTTTATCGAGGCCTGAATCAAATCCCAGTTGCTTGACCACCTCTTCATTCAACAACAGAGCCCTGTTCATGTCGGTCGTGAATTCTCTCGAAAAGTCTCTGCCTTCTTTAAGCTCTATGCCGAATGTTTCGATAAAATCATAATCCACTGCTATTATCTGGATGGTCAAATTTTCATTCGCAGGACGTCCGACCGGCCTCAACAGAGCTATCCCGAACAATCCTCCTGGCAAAGTCGATGCCGCTGATACGCTTGTGACATAGCTGTTTGAAAGAAGTGCGGTTTTATAGGATTCATAGGTCGATCTCGGCGCCGGATCGGAAAGAGGAACGGCTATGATGTTTTCCTTGTCGTAACCGAGGGGCCGGTTTTTGATATATCCCATCTGGTTGTAAATAACGCTGAGGCCTATGATCAAAAACACGGAAATGGCAAATTGCACCACGACCAGGATTTTTCTCAATAGACCGCCTGAAGAACCTTTATGCCTCTTGCCGCTCAATACTTGAGCCGGTCGGAATGCCGATAATAGAAAAGCCGGATAGCTACCGGAAACAATGCCGACGATAATGACTAATCCGGTCAATAACAAAACCGTTTGCACGTTTATCAAGCTCGAAGCGGAAATGTTTTTTTCCGCGATGGCATTAAAAGGTTTTAAAAGAAATACGACAACGATTCCAGCAAAAATTGCAGCCAAAAATGCGAACGTGATGGATTCACCCAGAAACTGTTTGATCAATTGCGCCCTATCGGCTCCGACAACCTTTCGAATTCCCACTTCTTTGGCGCGGTTTTGCGAACGCGCTGTGGAAAGGTTCATGAAATTGATGCATGCGATCAAAAGTATAAAAATGGCCACCACAGAAAAGATGTAGATATAGCTTTCATCTCCGTTTGGTCCCAATTCTCCTTCAAGATGGGACTTGAGATGAATGTCCGTCAATTTTTGGAGATAAGGATTCAGTTCTACTCCGGCGGCTCGCAGCGTCCTTCCCAGACGTTCTTCGAGAAGCGTGCGCATTTTGGTTTCGACATCATCGGGATCGGCGTTCGAGTCGAGCAAAATATATGTGTAAATCCGAAAATTTTGCCATTCCTGAGAGAGATCTCCGTAATAAGGTTGTTTATTGATAGGGTCGATGGCCCTGTTGAGAGTTTCGAAATTGACCAGAAAATTATATTCCATGTGGGTGGCGGGCGGATGTTTTTTCATGATGCCGGTGATATTGAAATTCATCCAATTATCACCCACCAAAATCTTCCCCATGGGATCTTCTTCGCCGAAATATTTTTTAGCCATTTCTTCGGTCAGCACCATGGAATACGGGGCGTCGAGCACCGTAGCAGGATCCCCCGCTACCATTTCCACATCGAAAAGGTCAAAAAAAGTCGGATCCACAAAATACAATCCCTTTTCGGGATATTTGTTTTCTTCGTGAGCGATTACCCATCTTGAGTCGGGAGGTTTTATGCGTACCGCTTTGATAACCTCTGGAAATTCTTCCACCATCGCCGGGCCCCAAGGTCCGGAGACCAACGGCATCTCGAGCTGATTACCGCGGATGACACCTGCGTTAACGATCCTGTAGATCTGACCTGACTTTTCGTGATATTTGTCGTAGCTCAACTCATCTTGGACGTAAACCAGTATGAGAAGACAACAGATGATTCCGGTGGCCAAACCGAAGATATTGATGAAGGTGTAACCCTTGTGCCGGACGAGGTTCCGGAGAGCGATCTTGATATAATTTTTAAGCATTTTGTAATAGTGTTATACTCTATTGATTCTTACGATTTTTTCCAGAAAAGGTTCTTAAGCAGGACACTGAGAATATCACGGTTCCAATTCGTCAGATATTCATCGAGAAGGCCTTATGACGCGATCGAGCTCTTTTATTTTCCCTTTTTTCAATATGATCATCTTCTCTTGTCGTTGTTCCAAAGAAAAGACTCATCTTCCCATTTGCATATCGGTCTGGCCTGTTGACCTGCCGCAGGAAAGAGCATGGCTGAATCAATCCAGGCGGGGAATTTTTTTGGAATAATTTTTTCCCGTTTGTTCATTCAACTTTGTAGTTTCCTTTTTTTTGATATATAACTCTATGTTCACCCCCATTTAAAATACAGAGAATGAAAATTAATATTTTGGGATCGGAGTCTTTGGGGATTCGAGGATTATCTTGTGTTGTCAAAACTCAAGATCGCTCAATAATTATCGATCCAGGCTTGGCTTTGGGATATATGCGTCATGGACTTTTCCCTCACCCTTTTCAAGTCGCTGTCGGCGAGAGGGTGCGGCAAAAGATTGTGAAGGCTTTGAAAGACTGCACAGACATAGTCATCAGCCATTTCCATGGTGACCATATCCCTCTTGCAAATTCCAATCCCTTTCAGTTATCAGCCCTAAAGGTATCCCGTTATTTTCAGAAATCCAGATTGTGGTGCAAGAGTTCTAAAGATCTTTCTCCTGCGATGGCAAAACGCTACCGCGATTTATCTCAAGTTTTAGGACGGAGACTCACTTGTTCAGAAGGTCAAACAGATGGTCTTCTCAGCTTCTCTTGGTCCATGCCCCATGGAGAAGCGAATAGTCCTCTGGGCGGCGTGATGATGACCCGGGTAGAGGATGCACACGGCGTTTTTGTTCACGCATCGGACATCCAGCTGTTAGATAGTGCACCTGTAGAGCAAATATTGGCCTGGAAACCTGATATCGTTCTCGCTTCTGGCCCCCCTCTTTACCTCCGGCATCTTTCATCAAAGAAACGAAATAGAGCTCGCGAGAATGCGTTGCTTTTATCTCAGGAAATTTCCACTTTAATTCTGGACCACCATCTTTTGCGGAGCGAAGAGGGATATCGTTTTTTGGAAGACCTCTCAGCTTCGGCTTGCCATAAAATCACCTGTGTGGCCGATTACATGGGATGTAAACGCCTTCCGCTCGAGGCTTGGAGGCAACGCCTCTATAGGGAAATGACGGTTCCTGAAGGCTGGCATAATGCATATTCCCAAGGGAGGGCAGATATGGATCCATTCAGAAAATGGAGGGGATTGGATATTCAGGATATTAAATAAGGAAAAAACGAACATGATACTCATAAGTGCTTGCCTTTTGGGGGTGAAATGCAGATGGAATGGCAAAAATAATATAAATGAGAAAGCCTTGGAACTCGTTAAAAAAGAGTTTCTCCTACCCGTTTGTCCCGAACAACTTGGGGGTCTGTCCACACCACGAGCGCGCCAGGAAATTCAAGGAGGGGATGGAAATGATGTGTTGGCGAAGAAAGCAGAAGTCATGAATAAGGACGGAAATAATGTCACTGTGCAATTTATAAAAGGAGCTGAAGAAGCACTAAAGATCGCCCAAATCTTCCAGGTGAAGGAATTTATCGGAAAATCTCTTTCTCCCTCATGCAGTTGTTCAAAAATATACGATGGGGCATTTTCGGGAAAATTACTAAATGGCCTGGGGGTTACAGCTGAACTATTGAGGAAGAACGGAATAAAAATTAGAGGGGAAGAAGATCTGTAGCAAATCGCCAGGAAATTTTTCTATTTAATCAGAAATCATAGGAGCAAGAGAGGGTAAAAGGTCAATGGAATCGATCTTCTCATTTGTTTTATGGCTCCTGATTGGCATTTTAGCTGGTTTTATGAGCGGCATGTTTGGAATAGGGGGTGGATCTATTAGAACTCCATTGCTTTATGTTTCAGGACTGCCTTTACTTAGCGCATTTGGAATAAATTTAATGGTCATACCCTTTTCTTCCTGTATTGCTGCTATCAGTCACAAGGAGAATATAGATTGGAAGTGTGCTCCCTATGTTGTCATAGGTGGGATTTCAGGCTCAGTGGCAGGAGCATTTTTGGTGGGAGTAATAAAAACTTTCATCCTGGCCATTATCTTTTTATTTGCTTCTCTACTCACTATATACGGAATTTATCTGGATAGATTGATTCCCAGACTGGCGAAGAAGGTTCATCCAAATGCAAAATACATTATAAGCGGAACATTCTTTCTTAATTTCATTACCGCCCTGCGGGGAGGGAGTGGGGGTTCTCTATTTCCTCCTTTCTTAAAATTCATGAAACTGGATATTCATAAGGCAATCGCCACATCGTTATTCGCAACCATTTTTTCAGCAATCGCTGGAGCGGTAATTTATTGGTATCGAGGGGACATCTTCTTGTTTCCTGCCATGGTGGTAATGCTTGGTTCAATAATTGGAGCACGAATAGGCAGTTTAATTTCTCTGAAAACAAAATCATTATGGTTAGAAATCGGACTTTCGTTATTTGTCATTGTTATGGCTTTGATCGTATTGCTTAAAGCCATCTCGATAAAAATATAAAAAAATCTGTGTGATATCAGGGATTTATTCCTCTATTTTCATTTTTTTATTGACAGAATAAGAATTTCGCATTATATTGTTAATGAGAATAATTCTCAATATGACAACAATTCTCATTAATGTCGAGTAAGCAAAATGTCAGGACCACATAAATGGAGGCATCGATTCCGGAGGCACATTTCGCGTTGGACTTTGCCTCGTGAAGCAATCCTGGATCTTTTGTCTAGGACATCAAAACATATGAGTGCAAAAGAGATTTACGATGCTCTTTCTACCTTATATCCAGGAATCGGGCTGAGCACGATTTACCGCAACCTGGAACTTTTGGTCCGAGCAGGCTTTCTGAACCAATTATATATTGGTGATGGTCAGAGCCGCTACGAATTTCAGTCAGATGAGAAGGATAAGCACCACTACCACCTTATTTGCAATAAATGTGGAAAAATCATCGATTATGACGATTTTGTAGAAGAGGAGCTGGAATGTGTAAAAAAGGCAGAGGAGAAAGTAGCAGGGAAATATAATTTTTTAGTCCAGGATCACAATATCGATTTTTTCGGGTTATGTAAAGATTGCCAGCAATAATAATTTTAAACGTAAGGAGGTGAAGGAAAGGAAGACGAAAGAGCTTATCAAGTAAGCCAGGCGAATATTCTGGAAAATCAGCTCGCCCAGATTAAAAAGAGACTCGAAGAGCTGAAAATAAAGAAGAAGGAGATAAAATGAGAAACAGACACAGATGGATATACCACATGACCGGCCTACCAGGCTGGATGAGGTTCGGTTTTTCTCCTGGCTGGATGGGCAGAAGCCCTTCAGGCTTGGGTCCTGCAGCACAATATCTGACTCATGGGACATGGCCGACTTCACAAATGAATTATGCCTGGCAACAAGGTCAGGTGCCATTCTCCTCGATACCAGGTTCTCCTCCGCTCGGATTCCCTGCTCCTTATGATCCCTGGGGAGCAACAAAAATAACCCCAGAGGAAGAAATAAATTTTCTTAAAGCAGAGGCCGAGCTGCTGGAAGATGAGCTTTTTGGTATTGAGAAAAAAATCATAGAACTGGAAGGGAAAAAATGAAAATAACACTAACGGCTGCGAGCCCTGAGCTTTCCAGCCCCGTTGATCCTAGGTTTGGAAGATGCCCGTATTTTATATTCATCGATCTTGATACGATGGACTTTGAAGCTGTCGAGAATCCTCATCTGGCTTCTTCCAGCGGAGCGGGCATTCAATCCGCACAGTTCGTTGCAGAAAAAGGACCAAAAGCTGTTCTTACGGGAAGTTGTGGTCCCAATGCCTTCCAAACACTCCAAGCCGCAGGGGTGGAAGTAATCGTTGGAGTCACGGGAACGGTACAGGAAGCTGTGGAGCAGTATAAATCAGGTCGTTTCCAGGCTACTGATCAATCCAATGTTCCTTCTCACTTTGGCATGGGCGTAAGTGGAGCCACGAATCCCGGTTTTGGTATGGGCGGTGGCATGGGCCGTGGAATGGGCCGTGGAATGGGTAGAGGTATGGGCAGAGGTATGGGATATATGCCAGCTCCTCAAGCTCCTAGGGTACCACCAACAGAATCCGCTCAGCCACAGATGCCTCCTGAGGAAGAGATGAATTATTTAAAACAGCAGGCTGAATTGCTTAAAAAACAGATGGAGGATATCTCCAAAAAAATCGAAAACCTGGAAAAGAAGAAAACATAGGGATTGTTTTTAAAATTTATATAGCTGAAAGCCGTGCCTGTTGAGTCCAGAATGAGCGGAAGTGCTGGTCGGGAAGAGGTTAGGACAGGCTCAGTTGGAACCGGGTCAAGAACAGAATCGTTTGAAAACAAGGAAAAAATGGATAAAAGTGATGATCTTGAAAAGTTCGCTCATGAGCTTCAGGAGCAAATTCTTGAGCAAATCAAAAAGCAATATTCCGAAGTGGCCATACATCACTGGCAAAATCCGAGGAACTTCAAAAAAATCGAAAATCCGGATGTTTATGCCAAAGTAACAGGCCCTTGTGGTGATTCCATGGAGATATTCCTGCAAATGAATGACGATACAGTCTCCGAATGCGGATTTCAAACCGACGGCTGTGGAACCACTATTATCTGCGGAAGCATAGTTACGGAAATTGTAGAAAAAAAATCCATAACTCAAGCTCTTTCCCTGGTAAGTGCCGATAAAATACTCGAAATACTAGGGGGTTTACCTGATCCAGACGTGCATTGTGCAGAGCTAGCTGCAGAGACAATGAGGAAAGCATTAACGGATTATCTCTCCCGGGGAACAATTGTCGGGAAAAAACATTAAGGAAAAATTTTGGGATTGGCATAAAGTAAAATATGTCTGTAATCATTGATAGTGAAAAGTGTGAAGGCTGTGGCATTTGCGTTTCTGTTTGCCCCGTCCAGGCCATATCAATCATCGAAGGTAAGCCGCTTATAAACCAGAATAAGTGCACTGAGTGCCTTCAATGTGTAAGTGAATGCCCCAACGCTGCCATCAGTCAGATCTTTGATAGTGAAGTTTCTCAGGAATTAAGTGAACGTCCCATTGCTTATTTTGGGGATAAAACCATCCCACGCCAAAGACAAATGTTTTTAAGCCATAGATGGAACCCGCATAAAAGTGGAAGGGGGGGGATTTTTTTAAGTGAATTAAAAAAGGCGGTAAACAACTTTTTTCAAGCGGATTCCTCATTCAGCATGAGCAGAAAAAGCGAAAGAAGAAAACATAGAAGACATAGAAGAAGCAGAGGAAGAAGATTTTAACTCTTATTATGAGCCATATAGGGGATGAAACTTTGGAATGAATTGTTCAGAAGAAAGCATAAATTCATGAAATATGGGCCAAAATCAAATACGGATGGAGATATTAAGAGCGATGTGAAAAAGTGGCTAGAAAAAGATGGCGTTGGATTTTTAAATGCCGTTGGTGTTAAACGAGGACACGCAGTATTGGATTTTGGTTGTGGAGAAGGTCATTATTCCATACCCGCTGCAAAACTTATCGGAGAAAAGGGCAAAGTGTATGCAGTAGATAAAGATGAACAGGCCTTGCGTCGATTGATAAGTCAAATAGAGGAATACAAACTAAAAAACATAGAAGTAATAAATAGAGAATCAAAAACCTCGCTGGACAACAATTGCGTTGATTTCATAATCTGTTACGATGTTATTCATTATCTAAAAGATAGAAAGATCCTCTATCAAGAATTCCGTAGGGTTTTGAGACCAAAAGGGATTTTTTCTCTTTATCCTAAACATCACAAGCATGACTATCCTTTAATGGAACTGGCTCATATAAAATTGGAGAGGATTTTAGAAGAAGTCGAAGAGGCAAGATTTGTTTTGCAGAAGCATTTTATGAAAAACCTTATTCACGATGATTCTTATAATCCGGGATACATACTGAATTTTAAGAAGGATTAAGTTGGAATTTTAGGTTCATAATAAGAAATAAATATTGGGGATAGGAGATCAGAAAGGCATTATAGCCTGCTCAATAAAGAAGGAAAGTGACCAGGCAGATATTCATCGAACTCAAGAGCCATGCTCAATTCACGGCTTTTGGAGCCATCACGGGGATTGGCATACTTTTAATAATAATTTTTGCCAATGTATTTCCCCACATTTCAGAAGTTTCGTCCTCAATTTTTTACATTTTGCATCCCGCTCATATCATCTTAAGCGCAATTGTAACGACAGCGATTTACAAGCTGCATAAACTCAGATTCAATCTATTATGGGGGATCTTGATTGGTTATGTGGGCTCGATTGGAATAGCAACTTTAAGTGACTCGATTATTCCCTATCTTGGAGAGCTGATGCTCGATCTCCCCCATAGAAGTGTTCATATAGGATTCATTGAAGAACCTTGTCTGACAAATCCTGCGGCATTCTTAGGAATTGCCATTGCGTTATTAAGACCAATGACCAAATTTCCGCATTCCGGACATGTATTAATCAGCACATGGGCCTCTTTATTTCATATCATCATGGCTATTGGTCAAACAATAAATCTGATAACAATCATTGCTATTTTTGTGTTCTTGTTCTTAGCTGTTTGGTTTCCTTGCTGTTTGAGTGATATAATTTTTCCTCTTTTGTTCGTTCCGGCAAAAGATGGGAAAACAGTAAAGGAGCATAAAACGATCAACTCTGAATTACGACAAAACTAAGCATCTCAAGGAGGTATGAAATGCCAATTTATGAATATAAATGCCAAAAGTGCGGCACAAAATTTGAGATGCTCCAGCGGATGGGCGCCACCAACGATGGAGTGAGTTGTCCAAAGTGTGGCGCTTCAAAGCCATTGAAGCAGTTTTCCTTGTTCATGTCTTCAGGAACTAGTAGTTCTGAATGCGAAAGCGGCATCTGCCCCACCTGCAAAATTCCTCCGGATTGACATGTCCCCGCCTGATATCGTTATGGGAAATATGTTAAAATATTCTTTGAGAGAGGAAGGTTAAAAGGTTCATGAGATAATAATGAAAGAAAAGAGATGTAGTGGACAAGCTCACGGTTTTACCGGATAAATCCATCTCGAACGCTGGTATAATATCGGCTGAGTTTTTAAGTCTTGGAATCGAGAGTTTCAAGGAAGCCTGTCGGTATGTCCATGAATTGCCGTATGGATACAACACGGATAGAGATGACCTGATGATCCTTTTTAAAGAAAACAAGGGCACATGCACAACCAAACACGCTGTTATCGCCACCCTTGCAGAAGAACTGGACCTCCCAATAGTAAAGAACATCGGCATATACGCCATGACAGAAGAGATCGTCACTGGCACGAACGAGATTCTGGCAAAATACAGCCTTCC
>CAZIDF010000061.1:0-12137 GCA_964538085.1 uncultured Eubacteriales bacterium
GGGCCCCTTTCTTCCATCTGCTCGATATACACTGCGGTTACAAACGGTAGCTCCTGCCTTACATGACTGAGCAACTTCTCTCGGATGATCTCCGACATCAAAAACCTCAGCGATTGATCGGATATATCATCATCGCCGTAAAGCTTTTCCGCTTCTGGCAGATACTTATAGATGTTTTCTTCCAGGACATCGACGTTGGTCCCCTTGAGTGCAGAGATGGGGATGATCTCCTTAAATTCCAACAGGTCCTTGTACTTATCTATCAGGAGCAGAATTTTTTCTTTTTTAACGATGTCCACCTTGTTGATCAGCAAAAATAAAGGAGTGTTGACCTTTTTCAGCGTGTCGATCACGAACTGGTCCCCATGCCCGAACCTCAATGTCGTGTCGATCAACAAACACAGTAGATCGGATGTCTCCAGTGACGAATACACAAAATTCATCATCCGTTTGTTCAGTCGGTGAAGGGGGCGGTGGATCCCTGGATTGTCCACAAAGATGATCTGGCCTTTTTCGGTAGTTTTTATCCCGATGATACTGGTGCGCGTCGTTTGAGGCTTATCGGAAATAATGGCCACCTTTTGGCCAAGAATATTATTCAGCAGTGTGGATTTCCCCACATTCGGACGTCCGATCAATGCCACGTATCCGACTTTTGTTTTATTCATGTTATTTATGAGATCGCTTCGTCGCTATGCTCTTCGCAAAGACAGCTTGATATTATTCTTTTGGGGTAGCTTTTTTTATCCGCAGTTTTTTTATCCGTTTCTGGTCCACATCGATGATTTCAAGCACCAGCCCCTTGAGTTCGATTTTTTCGCCTTTGTCGGGAAGCCTCCCTAAGGAGTGGGTGATCAGTCCGCTCACGGTGATATATTCATCTTCTGCCAGGTCGAGGTCGAAAAGGTCCTCCAGGTCTTCAACTTCTGCATCCCCGAGGACGATGTAATCGAACGGGCCTTGCTCGATGAATTGCACTTCTTCGCTATCGTATTCATCCTGAATTTCGCCGACAATTTCCTCCACCAGGTCTTCCATGGTCACCAATCCAGATACACCTCCGTGTTCGTCTACCACGATCACCAATTTCTCTCTTCTCTCCTGAAGTTCCTTCAACAGCTCGGACACTTTCATGGACCAGGGGACAAAATGCACTGGCCTTATCAATGACTCGATCGACTCTTTTTTGTGTGCCTCATCCGAGAATTCGAGCAAATCCTTTGCCAGGATGACACCTTCGATGTTGTCCACTCTGTCTTTATACACCGGGATCCGGGAATGCTTTTCTTTGATGACCAACTCCCTGAGCTTTCCGATAGTAGCATCCTTGCGTATACAGATCATGTCCACTCGAGGGGTCATGATTTCCTTGGCGATCGTGTCACCGAATTCCACCACACTCTTGAGAAGATGGCCCTCCCCTTTTTCGATGATCCCTTCTTCTTTGGCCTCATCGATCAGCACTTGGATTTCCTCATCCGAGGCTTCTCGTTCTTCCTCTTCTACCTCCTTGATGAATGTTTTGACCTTGAAGATCCAAAGCAATGGCTTGGACAGCAGATAGGGAATTCGGAACGAGGGAAGGAATGCCTCAAGGATTGTGTCCCTGTTTCTTTGCGAGATAAGCCTCGGGATGATATCGAATGCCACGACGTAGATGCCCAAGGAAATCAGCAACAGCCACAAGGGCCAGAGGTTGAGACGGGGGAACACCATGAAGAAGTAAATAAGAAAAGCGATCAGAAAGATGATCCTGATGAACTCCACAGCGATCTTGAGTTCGTCAAAGATGTCGAGGATTTTTTGGCGATATTTTTTGTCCCTGTCTTCCAGTAGCCTGCTTATAGCTATCTTCGATGAAGAGGCCAACGAGATGTGAAAAACCGATACAAGAAATGTGGCCAAAAAGCTCAGTCCAAAACCGATCCATTTTTCTAATTCGACTTCCATTTTATCCTTCGAGCAAAAGTTTTTTTATTTTTTTTTCTTCTTTTTCCAGCCCTTTGAAATGTTCATAACCCAGAAGGTGGAGAAATCCGTGGATGGTCAAAATTTCTATTTCTCTCTCTAGGCTATGTTCCCTTTCTACGGATTGATCATGCGCTTTGGGGACAGAAATGATGATATCACCCAAATAATGCTTGCCATCGGCTCCCTTTTCCCCCACAGGGAAGCTCAGCACATCTGTCGGCACATTCTTATTCAGGAATCGATAATTCAATTCCTGGATGGTCTTGTTGTTCACGAATGCCAGAGTCACTTCAGGGTCATCCAGCTTGTAGTGGTCCACCAGTCTTGCCAACAAGATTTGGTATCTATTCTTGTTTATCGTTCGTTTTCTCTGGCGGTTTATGATTTCTATCATTGTTAGGTTTTTTGTTCGTGTTTGCCTTTTTCTTTTTTTTCATCTCGAAATCGAATCCCGGATACTCCACTCTTGGATGATAGATGGTGTACAGGGTTTCGAGAAATGATTCTGCCACATCCACCAACTCTTTAATGGAAATCTCACAGTCATCGAGTTGCCCATCCTGGAGGGCGTTGTTGAATATTTCAGAGATCACTCTCCTTATGTTGGCCTTGGTCGGTTTATTCAAGCTGCGTGAGGCTGCCTCGACGGCATCTGCCAACATGACCAATGCGGCTCCTTTGCTTCGGGGAAGAGGTCCTGGATACCGGTAGCTTTCCTCGCCGATTTTCTGCATCTCGGGGTCATAGGTGTCTTTTGCTTTTTCGAAGAAATACCTTACCAGGGACTTGCCATGGTGGGTCTCGATTATTTCTATGATCTTTCTGGGAAGCTTGAGATTTTTTGCTATCTCCACTCCTTCTTTGACGTGGTTTAATATCACCAGAGCGCTCATCGCCGGCTTGAGGTCTCTGTGCATATCGTGAGTTCTTGTTCGGTTTTCGATAAAGTATTCGGGCCTTTTGACTTTTCCGATGTCGTGATAGAGTGCTCCGGCTTTGACCAGCAAGGAATCGATTTTTATCTCTTCCGCTGCTTTCTCGGCCAGGGAGGCGACTATCAATGAATGATGGTAGGAGCCAGGGGCTTCGATGGCCATCTGCCTGAAGATGGGGAGGTCAGAATTTGTCAATTCGTGGAGTTTTGCTTGTGTGGCAAATCCGAACAGCATTTCGAGCACCGGCAAAAACAGGAAGGCAAAACTGGCGCTCAATATACCCCCCAGCAGTCCCATCACGATATCGCTAGAGAAGGGACCTATCGGGATCAGTTTTTCTTTGATCAGATGAAATGTGATGATAACGAATATGTTGATAGGAGCGATCAATAGCAGCCCCGTTCGGAAGGTGGATGTTCTATCCTGTCTGCCGTAGTATTTAATGCCGTATATGGCGGCAAATCCTCCGATGAGAGTGAATATTACCACTTCGATACTGGTTTTGAAAAGAAGCCCCACCAGTAGGCTGTTGAGAACCGCGTAGATAAGGGCCACTGGGCTCGAGATCAAAAAGGCAACGAGCATCGCTCCGAATTGAAAAGGGAAAGCATAAGTATAACTCTCCAGGGATGAGAGGAGGAAGAAATTTGTGCTCTCGCTGAATGTGTTCGACAGAAACTGTGCGAGCTTGTATAGGAGAAGACTCAAGATCAGAAGAATACCCATGATGATATAACTTCTGAATGCATCATCCCTCCCCAGGAATGACTTGAGATAGTACCACAATGTGACAAAGAGCAAGCCAAACAGCAGAAAAGTGCCGAAAAAATTGATCAACCAGTTAGGTTGTGCTTGCAGGTTTTCGTTGATGATCTCGATCTGTTTTAAAGCCTCCTCAACCACTTCGTCCCCTTTACGGATGATGACTTTTCCCTTTTTGATCGTGTAAAACACATCTTCTTCACTCTCTCGGGCTTGTAGCATGCGGCTTTCGGTCTCCACCTGGTCGTAGAAAATATTTTGGGCGATGAAAAGTTGCGAAAGATTTTTAAGAAGATTTTTTTCGTTTGGAGGGAGGTCCAGTTTATCCACTTCGCCGGTGAGACTTTGTTTGGCTTCGATGATGTCGAGGACATCCTTTGTATTCAAGGTGCTTTCGGTCCTTCCGCTTGTGACAACCGTCAATCCTTTCTGTTGTTCATCATGATAAAAAAGATTTTTCGAGGTTGTGATGAAGTTTGTGGAAACGAAACCGATCAGGTTGATCAATTTTTCTTCTATGGTTGACTCGAATTTATCCGTGATCAACGCATTGAGGTCGTTGGAAGAAATTTGGAGTCCGTAATTTTCGAGGATTAGATTTTGGAATTCTGTCTTTCTTTGCCTGTTGACTTCTTCTTCCAGTAACTTTCTGCCTTCGATGAAAAATTCATGGATCTTCTCTTGTGTGTTGAGGAACACATTGGCGTTAAAATTATACACTGGAGGGACAGCATCTGCTGCTTCTTGTTTTCTCGCTTCAGTTCTTTCTGTGTCCGTGATGGTTATTTCAGCCGGGGCTATGATGTCAGAGGTCGCAATTTCCCCAATTTCCAGGACCGGAATTGACCGAGAGGGGACATAAGCGAGGAAATAGGCCACAACGATGACAAAAACAAAAAGGTAAAGAAAGGGATTCCGGATGAGTTTGCTCTTGGCTGTGGTCTCCGGTTCTTCCATTGTTTTGGATGCGTTCTTTTTGAATCTGCCGGTAGGGGAATCCTTTGTTCTAAAGAGTTTCAAATCCTTAAATGATATAGGGTTCATCTTTTTTTTTGCTATTTTTTCTGAGTTTGGGATTCTGCCTTCTGGTAAGCCTTCACGATCTTCTGGACGAGGGGATGCCGGACAACATCTTTGTGGTTGAATTCCAGGATGGCGATCTCTTTAATGTTTTCGAGGATCTTCATGGCATGGATCACCCCTGATTTTTTCGGCTGTGGCAGATCGATCTGAGTGATGTCTGCCGTGACGATGAGTTTGGAGCCGAACCCGGTTCGGGTCAATATCATCTTCATCTGTTCTTTTGTCGTGTTTTGCGCCTCATCCAGGATGATGAAAGCGCTGTTGAGTGTTCGCCCTCTCATGTACGCGAGAGGAGCGATCTCGATGATGCCCCGATCGACGAGCCTGTTTGCCTGCTCTGTTTGAGCGAGGTCGTAAAGAGCATCATACAGAGGCCTGAGATAGGGATTGATCTTTTGTTGCATGTCTCCGGGTAAAAAACCCAGTTTTTCACCGGCTTCTACGGCTGGCCGAGTGAGAATGATCCGGGTAACGGCTTTATTTTGGAGAAAGGAGAGGGCCATGGCCATCGCAAGGTAAGTTTTTCCTGTGCCGGCCGGTCCGATTCCGAAGACCAGATCTTGTTTTTTTATAGCCTGGATGTAATCTTGCTGGTTAAGGGATTTGGGCGTGACGGTTTTTCGGGAGAAGGTGAGGGGTTGGGTCGGGTAGAAGTTGTCCAACCGGCCTCCGTGTCCTTCTTCCAGGAGATCGAGGGCGATGTGAAAGTCTTCTTCTTTGAGCGAGTTCCCCTTTTCTTCAAGATTTTTTATGGTGTCGAAATATTGTATGGCAAAGTCCAGTTTTTCCTTGGGCCCGTCTATCAACAGACTGTCTCCTCTCACGGAGAGGGATACACCCAGTCTCTTTTCCAGTTTTTTCAAATTTTTATCCAGAACGCCAGAAAAGGCACTTTTCCGAATATAGGGATGTTCGATTTTTTCCATATTAAAAGGCGGGGATAGACGTTTCTGTCATTGTTTATAGATTATAAACACCAAAAGCCTCCTTTTGTCAATAGCGAGACATACAAGTTTACTCCCGGGTGGCTTGAAAAAATGGGGCGGCTGATGTATAAATCTTATTCCTTCTTGGTGTGTTGAAAATTTCGAAATTAAACGGTTTATAAGGAGAAAAAGAATGGAAAAAAAATTTACCGATATCGCGATCCCCACGGATTTGTATAATAAGATCGAGGAGAAAATAAAGGGAACAGAATTTCCTTCTGTTGCAAGCTATGTCGCTAAAGTCGTGGATGATAACCTGTCAAAAGAGGAAGGGACCAAGGATGCCTTTAGCAAGGAAGATGAAGAGAAAGTGAAGGATAGGCTCAAGGCTCTCGGCTACATCGATTGACCTGCGGGGTCGGCCCTGATCCCAAAAAGAGGAGATCGTATGAATAAAAAGGTTTTAGTCATCGGATTGGACTGTGCCACTGGGGAGATCGTTTTCGATCGCAAAGAAGAATTGCCTGTTTTGAGGGAATTGATCGATAACAGCATATATGGGAATCTCCGGAGTGCGGATCCCCCGATCACCATCCCGGCTTGGATGGTGATGTGCACGGGAAAGGATCCAGGTAAGCTAGGATTGTATGGATTCAGGCACAGAAAAGATTATTCCTACAAAGACGTATGGATCGCTACATCCTATTCCATTCGTGAAAAAACGATTTGGGATATCATCGGGGAAAAGGATGGCCAGAGTTGCCTCGTGAGTATTCCTCCCAGTTATCCTCCCAAGCCGGTCAATGGAAATCTCATCTCCTGCTTTATCACACCTGGAGACGATAAGGAGTATACTTATCCGGCAGATCTTCGCGTCGAGTTGGAAGAGAAGTTCGGTCCCTATATTTTCGATGTGGTTTTTCGCACGGATGAAAAGGACAAAATTCTGGAACAGACTTACCAGATGACAGAACAAAGATTCAGAGTCCTGAACCATTTGATCACTAAAAAACCTTGGGATTTTTTCATGTTTGTCGAGATCGGAGTGGACAGAGTCCATCATGCCTTTTGGAGATACATGGATCCTTCTCATCATCTGTATGAAAAGGGGAATCCCTACGAGAATGTCATCATAGATTATTACAAACGTGTAGACGGTCTTATCGGAGAGCTCCTCTCCAATGTGGACAAGGATACCACCGTTCTCGTTGTTTCCGACCACGGAGCAAAGAGCATGAAGGGAGCTTTTTGTATCAATGAGTGGCTGATCGAGCAGGGGGACCTTGTGGTGAAAGAGAGGCCCCAGTCTTCGATCAGTTTCGATAAGGTGGATGTGGACTGGTCACGCACGAAGGCCTGGGGTTGGGGCGGGTATTATGCCCGAATTTTTCTCAATGTCGAAGAGCGGGAATCTCAGGGAATAATAAAGATCGAAGATTACAGAAAGGAGCGAGAGGCATTAATAGAAAGACTGGCCGCGATCAAAGGTCCTGATGGAGAGGAGTGGAATACCAAGATCATCAAACCCCAAAAATATTTCCAGGAACTGAATGGAGACTATCCTGATCTGATGATCTATTTTGACGATCTTTGCTGGCGTTCGGCTGGCACTCTGGGACACGGCACAAAATATCTCCTGGAGAACGACACCGGTCCTGATGACGCAGTTCATGCCCAAAATGGCATCTACATCCTGTATGATCCGAAGAACAAAACCTGTTTGCGCAAAGATGCTAACATCTTGGATATAGCCCCGACCATTCTGGATGAAATGGGATTGGCGGTTCCTGAAGACATGAGAGGAACCATCATCACAAAAGGATGAGGAGCAAAAAGTGAGTGATAAATATTTGGTGACTGGCGGTGCTGGCTTTATCGGTTCCCACCTGGTGGAAACACTCGTGAACAAGGGGCAGCATGTTAGGGTCCTCGATAATTTTTTAACAGGCAGAAGAGAGAACCTGGTTGAATTCCTCGATAAAATTGACCTCATCGAGGGAGATATGCGGGATTTCAGCACCTGTGAGCGGGCTTTGGATGGTGTGGATTATGTGCTTCATCAAGCGGCTCTCCCATCTGTTCCACGTTCCATCGAGGATCCGGTACTGACCAATGCCATCAATGTCGGTGGAACGCTGAACTTGTTAGTCGCGTCCAAGGAAGCAAAGGTCAAAAAGATCGTTTTTGCCTCTTCCTCTTCGGTCTACGGGGATGATCCCAATCTTCCGAAAAAAGAAGGCACAGAAGGCGTTCCTCTTTCTCCATACGCAGTGACTAAGCTTATGGGAGAGAACTACATGCGGGTTTTCAGCGAGATTTACGGTCTAGGAACAGTTTCCCTTAGATATTTCAATATTTTTGGGCCCCGTCAGGATCCCTTTTCTCAATATGCGGCCGTCATTCCCAATTTTATAACCAAAGTGATCGCAGGAGAAAGCCCCAAGATATATGGCGATGGGGAACAGTCCAGGGATTTCACCAATGTCGCCAATGTCGTGAAAGCCAATTTGTTGGCCGTGGAGTCCGAGGATATCTCTGGTGAGGTCTTCAATATCGCCTGTGGAGATCGGATCACGGTCAATACTCTATTCAAAAAAATAAGACAATTTTTCCAGAAGGATATCGACCCCATATATGTAGATCCCCGTCCTGGAGATATCCTTCATTCCTTTGCGGATATAGCCAAGGCGCAGAAAATGCTCGGGTATGAACCTGCCATAACATTCGATGATGGATTGAAGGAAACGATCCAGTGGTACAGGGATAAGGAGTAAAATTTGGCAAAAAATCGTTTGTTTCTGGAAGAAAAGATTGTAAACAAGGAAGCCACTATCGGCGTTATCGGTTTAGGCTATGTCGGATTGCCTCTGCTAAAGACTTTTCTCAAACAAGGATTCAAAGTGATCGGATTCGATGTCGACCCGAAAAAAATCTCTCTCCTGAATCGTGGCCGGAGCTATATCAAACATGTGACGGCAAAAGATTTGATACCTTCCATCAAGGAAAAAAAATTCCTGGCGACAGCGGATTTTAAGGGCTTAAGCAAGGCGGATGTCATCCTCATCTGTGTTCCTACTCCTTTGGATGCCCACCGGAATCCGGATCTTTCCTACGTGCTGAACACCACAAAAACCATTGCCAATCACTTAAGAAAAGGACAGTTGATCGTTCTCGAGAGCACCACTTATCCGGGTACGACAGAGGAAGAAATGCTCCCTATTCTCGAGATCAACGGTTTGCAAGTGGGGAAAGATTTTTATCTTGCCTATTCACCGGAACGGGAGGACCCGGGCAATGAGACCTACTCAACAGCAAAAATACCCAAAGTTGTCGGGGGAGTGACAGCCAACTGCCGAAGGATTGCCAAGACCCTATATGACCAGATTGTCGTGAAGACCATTCCGGTGAGTTCTCCAAGAGTGGCTGAGGCCACTAAACTATTGGAAAATATCTTCCGGTCTGTAAATATCGCTTTAGTCAACGAGATGAAGATCATTCTGGAACTCATGGACATAGACGTGTGGGAGGTTATCCATGCGGCTTCGACCAAACCCTTCGGCTACATGCCTTTCTATCCAGGACCGGGATATGGGGGGCATTGTATTCCTGTGGATCCTTTTTATTTGGCTTGGAAAGCCAAAGAAGTGGATCATTCCACCCGGTTTATCGAACTTGCCGGAGAAATCAACACATTCATGCCTTACTATGTCATTGCTAAAACAGTCGAGGAATTGAATCGGAAGAAAAAATCCATGAATGGTGCCAGGATTCTTGTTTTGGGCATTGCCTACAAAAAGGATGTAGATGACCAAAGAGAGTCCCCATCGCTTAAAATAATCAGTCTTCTCAAAGAAAAAGGAGCGAGGGTCTCCTACAACGATCCCTATGTACCTGAATCCAAAGGGCATCGGGATTATCCTGGTATGGAGCTAAAATCGGTGCCCTTAACGGGGAAAATGCTGCAGGAATGCGATGCTGTGATTTTATCCACAGATCATTCAGCATATGATTACGATTGGATCGTGGCAAATGCTCCGCTTGTCATCGATACGCGGAACGCCATCAAGAAAAAAAGAAGGAACGTGGTCAAGGCTTGAGCTAGGGGGGAAATAATGAAGATTGGAGTTATCGGCACAGGGTATGTGGGATTGGTATCGGCTGTGGGCCTGGCTGAATTGGGCCATACAGTCGTTGGAACAGATGTCGATAGCGACAAAATCGAGAAGGCCTCCCAGGGTCTCCCGATTATTTATGAACCCGGTCTCGAAGAGCTGCTCAAATCCAACCTCCAAAAAGGGAATCTGACTTTCAGCTATCAGCTCGAGGAAACCATCCGGACATGTGATGTTCTATTCGTTTGTGTCAATACTCCCCAAAAAGAGGATGGGAGTGCAGATATGAGCTATATCGAGGCGGTTTCTCGCAAAATTGCCGAAAACTTGGATGCTTACAAGCTTGTGGTCGAAAAGAGCACTGTCCCCGTCAAAACTTCTTTGTGGATCAAGCGGACGATCACCTTGTACAAAAAAAAGAACGTGCCGTTCGATGTGGCATCCAATCCTGAATTCCTGAGGGAGGGATCGGCTGTCGAGGATTTTCTGAATCCAGACAGGATCATTATCGGTGTCGAGACCGAGAAGGCCAAAAATATTTTGTCTGAAATATACTCCAAGCACCAAGATTTGATTTTGATCACCAACATCGACACAGCCGAGCTTATCAAGCACGCGTCCAATTCCTTTTTGGCCATGAAAATCTCTTTTATCAATCTAATGGCCAATTTGTGTGAAGAGACGGAAGCCAATGTCGAATTGGTCGCGAAGGGCATGGGGCTCGATCCGAGGATCGGGCCTCGATTCTTGGGAGCAGGAATAGGCTATGGAGGTTCATGCTTTCCTAAGGATGTAAGGGCCTTGATTAAAATTGGCGAAGATTTGGGAGTGGATCTCGATCTGTTGAAGGAAGTCGACAGGATCAATATCGAGAGAATCCAGGTCTTCGTTAAAAAGATCAAAAAAGCGTTATGGATACTGAAAGATAAAAACATCGCTCTGCTCGGACTGTCTTTCAAACCACAGACAGATGATATCAGAAACGCGCCGAGCATCAATCTTATCAACGTGCTTGTCGAGGAAGGGGCTAATCTGCGCCTGTATGATCCCAAAGCCATGGTCAGCATGAAAGCGATTTTTTCCGAAGAACATCCTAATATTACTTACACCTCCTCTCCCTATGAAGCGGCTGAGGGAGCCAATGCGCTTCTTGTCGTGACGGAATGGGATGAATTCAAGAGCCTCGATCTCGACAAGATCAAGAAGGTAATGGCCAATCCTATCGTCATCGACGGGAGAAATATATTCGATCCCGATGCTCTGAGGTCCCTTGGCTTTGAATACTACTCGATTGGCCGAAAATAAAAACATGTCATTGCGGGCAGAATGAAAATCCTTGTCACTGGAGCCAAAGGAATGCTGGGTAGAGATCTAGTTCCTGTACTGGAAGGGGAGGGGCACGAGGTCACGGCAACAGATATAGAAGAAATAGATATCACGAGCCCTACCCAAATAAGAAACGTCGTTAACGAAGTTGAACCGGAAATGATCATAAACTGTGCCGCCTACACCCTGGTCGATAAGGCAGAGGACGAACCGGACAAAGCCCTCCTCATCAACGGAGTGGGACCGGAAAATATCGCTTCGGCGTGCCGTGAGTTCGAAATAGACCTCTGCCACATCAGCACGGATTATGTGTTCGACGGGGAAAAGGAAGAACCCTATATCCCGATGGATAAAACGAATCCGATAAACTCGTATGGATCATCGAAATTGGCGGGAGAAAATGCCATTCGTCAAATCTGGGACAGAGCCACGATCATCCGGACTAGCTGGCTTTATGGCAAAAACGGAAAAAATTTTGTGAACACGATCCTCGATCTGGCAAAAAAACAAAATGAGATCAGAGTTGTCGATGACCAGAGCGGATCGCCCACTTGGACGGTCAGTTTGGCCCGCGTGCTGTCCAAGCTCATAGTGACGGGAAGGTATGGAATCTATCATGTGACGGATGAGACGAATGGGGGGATCAGCTGGTTTCGTTTTGCAGAGGAAATCGTGAGGATGGCGCATCTCGACTGCCGGGTCGTTCCGGTCAAAACTTCGGAATATCCACACCCAGCAAAAAGACCGAAAAATTCTGTGCTGGATGTGGCTGCCACGAAAATGATTTTGAGAGCAGAGTTTTCCTCCTGGGAAAAATCGTTAAAGGAATATCTCTCAACTTTGGGTACTGGCCATAAATGATAGGACCGAAAGGGGAGAATGTGTTTTCTCTTGACTATTCTCTCCGAGAGAATTAATAATGGGAACGGAACCTAATTTCGCTAGTTCGAAGGATGTCAAATGGAAGAAAAGGAATTTGAACTCATTGATTATCTAAACATAATCTGGAAAAGAAAATGGCT
>CAZIDF010000062.1:0-11999 GCA_964538085.1 uncultured Eubacteriales bacterium
GTGGGCGATTAACTCAGCGGTAGAGTGCTACCTTCACACGGTAGAAGTCACAGGTTCAAATCCTGTATCGCCCACCATTTTGTTTTCAATAACTTGAGCAATTTGGTCCCCCTCCAAAACATGAGGTGTGCCCAAAACTGTGCCCAAATTAGGACCGGGCAGCATGCTGTACGTCGTCAAATAATTCGGACACACGCCCTGATTTTCTAAGTGAGGGTTTTGCTCTCTCATTGTAATTCTAATTTAAGTATTCTATCAAGATTTTGAGTGATAGGCTCTGATATAGCTTCCTCCTTAGGCGCATGGTTTTGGCTTTTTTCCTTTTCCTCTGCTTGAGGATCTTCCTGTCTAACCTAAGTATCGATCATGCGGAGTTACGTTGTTTATGGCTTCGTGGTAGCGATGGTTGTTGTAGTAATCTACCCATTCAGCGATCCGGGCCTCAAGCTCAGAGGGTGAATAATAATTATCCAGCAGGATGAGGTTTTTCATGGACCGGTGATAGCGTTCGATCTTCCCCTGGGTCATGGAGTGATAGGTCCTGGTGCGGATATGCCTGATATTGTGATCTTCGAGGTAGTTTGCGAGCTCATGAGAGATGAAGCAGGGCCCGTTGTCTGAGAGCAGCCTGGGACGATGCAAGACATGGACATGTTTGACCCCGGTTCGGGCTATGGAAAGAATTTGCTTTTTGTGTTTGCGGCAAATCCCTCACAATTTTCCGTAATTTCCTATATTTATGCAATAATATTGAAAGCAATTGCAAAAAGAACGGCAGTACATAAGAATTATGACGAATCATAATATTTTTTTGATAGGAATCGTCAATTGCTATTTAATATTTTTCCTAATATTTGCAAAAGTCTTTTCCTTTGAATCGGCTTTTCTATGTATGCAACAGCGCCCAGCTCTTGACTCTTAATGTCATAATTTTCATCGTGATTTCCTGTAATGAATATCACGGGAATATGAATTTGTTTTTGATTCATTCGCTCCAAAAGTTGAAAGCCATCTAGGTTCGGCATATGAATGTCGGAGAGAACCAGGTCGAACTTCCCTTGAGCTATCTGCATTAAGGCGTCGATCCCATCAGAGGCCACTTTGATGGTATAACCTCCTTCTACAAGGATTTTAGAAATCAATTTCTGGTCCTTAGCATCATCTTCGACTAACAGAATGGACAAAGTGTCTTGCCTTACGGCTCCTCTGTCTTTTGACGAAGAAGGCAAAAACTGGTGGACTAATTCATCGAGAGAAACACTAGCGAATGAGCTTGCATAGTCGGACATGCCATAGGGAATTATGAGTTCACCATTATGCAATATGGATCCGCAGGAATAGACCACATTGGGCACATAACCTTCCCGTTCTTCCTCGTTTGCAACCAGCAGAGGCTCTTTTAACCGGCCAATGATTTTAGTGGGGTTCTCTAAATCCAGCAATGAGGCCCCGAGACAATAAGTGCGCATAGGACCGACTCCGTGGGTAATGACAAGCCAGCCATGTTCGGTTTCTATGGGGGAGCCGGCGTTTCCGATTTGTACTAATTCCCAGGGATAAACTGGTTCTAGGATTTTTTTAGCCTTGAGCCAGAGGTTGATGTTGTCTGAGAACATCACATAGTTATTCACGCCATCTATACGGGACAGCATGGCATATTCCCCTTTAATCTTCCGGGGGAAAAGTGCCATGCCTTTGTGCTGGGAGTACTCTCCATGGATAGGTACCACTTTAAAATGATAAAAGTCTTTTGTTTCGATAAGCTTGGGCAGGATGCTGTATCCATCGTAAGCTGTATATGTGGCATAATAGATTATGCTTCCATCCTCATCTGAAAACCGCACAAAACGTGCATCTTCAATGCCGTTGCTTTCGGAGTATGATATCGGAAAAAGAACCCTCTCGGAGATTGCCGTATCCAAGGAAAACATGACCTCATAATGCGAGCTGGCCAGCCATTTGATGGCATTGACGACTTTTTTACGGGTGATGGAGAGGTCTTTCTTCTGGATAACGTTTTCTATGGCAGCTTGGAGTTCTCCGTATTTAAAGTGATCTCCAAGCTGGTTCATGACCAAGTCAATGACGTCTTTTTTTATATTCATCTCTTCGAGCTTGTTGAGGAATGTTCTTTTCTCATAAATATATCTTGTTATGATTTCAGGAACATCGACAAGGCCACTGGCTGGCTTAAAGGTTAAATTATTATTTTCATCGATTATGCCGCTTCGAAACACCAAAGAGGAGATATGCCCCTCTCCCGTCGCCCTAAAACTCACTATGATTCTTTTTTGCCCAGGGAGGAGGTCCCCTTGATAGGGATCTTCGACAATGGAGGGATTAAAAAAGGCGGTCGCTTCAATGGAAAACTCCATTGTGAAGTAAGCTCCGATGGTGAGTTTCTTCTTTATGTCCAAAGTATCCGGATCAATCCCAAGCCCATGGACAATCTCCTTCACATTTTCAAAATTTTTTTCAAAAATCCTGGTGATATTCCGGTGACGGTTCGAGAAATTTCTTAGAATTTGATCAAAAACCTTCTCCCGGTCTTCAGTGGACATATGCAATACTTTATAAATGAGGGCCCGGGTCCGTTCTTGATTGCCAGGCATAAAAAAGCGGGTGATGACTCTTTTGGGATCAGGAGTAAATCGGATTGCTTTCCTTTTAATATTGATTGCCATAGTTTAGCCTCTTATCGCGTGCAGCGCAGATACAGTCTGGGTCGACAGTTATGAAGTTCCAGAAACCATTACAAAACATCGTACGCATACAATTAAACCAAATCATTTTATATTATAATCACCAAATTTGCATTATAATTTACATGTGGATTTAAATCTTTGATTTCTAAAACTATGGGGCAAAGGGAAAAACAAAAAAAGAGCCGAAAAGTTGGGATCATCGTTGCACATCCAGACGACGAGATCCTTTGGACAGGAGCCTCTATACTCATTCATCCTGAGTGGGAATGTTTTATTTACACTTTGTGCCGAAGACACGAAGAAATTGGCAAGGCGCTTCTATCACTTTGGGGGAGCAGAGAGATCCAAACAAAAGAGATGTGGCTTTTTGCCTATGAGGATGGCCAGGGAGCCTATTACCCCCATGCTGAGAGAAATGCACATCGCACATTCTTTCTGCCCAAGCTCGTTTGGGAGAGAAAATATCATATTTTAACCGACATATATGGATTCTCTTATAATAGCTGGGAAACCCAAACCGCACCCAACGTCGATCCTTATGACGGAGGTTAGTTTGCTATTTTGTCAGAAATAGAGTATTGTATTTAAAGCTGCAAATAATCCCCTTCCGAGACAAATCCTGCTACCGATAGGAATATAATTTGATCCTATCATCCTTTTATAAAGCAGAGGCGGCGTCCTGGCGGCGGCATCTTTTCGTTCGCTTCCAGAATATTACCAAATAGGAGGGGTATTAGAAGGAGAAGATTGATATGGAGCAGACTGCCCATTCGATTATTAAGCGAATTGCCTTTGTCGGTAATTACCTGCCTCGTAAGTGCGGCATTGCCACATTCACCACCGATCTATGCGAGGCTTTCGCCGACGAGTACAAAGGCAGCTCGTGCATTGCTCTGCCGGTTAATGATATCAAAGAAGGCTACGAGTATCCGCCGCGTGTCCGCTTTGAATTGACCCAGAAGGACATAGAATCCTATCGCCGCGCCTCGGATTTTTTGAATATCAACAATGTGGACATAGTGTCCTTGCAGCATGAATATGGCATCTTCGGCGGGCGGGCAGGTAGTTATATCCTGACGCTCCTGCGCGAATTGCGCATGCCCATCGTGACCACGCTGCATACGATCTTACGTGAACCGGATCCTGACCAGCGCCAGGTGCTCGAGGAGATTGTCTCTTTGTCGGCTCGTCTGGTTGTGATGAGCGAACGCGGTTTGGAATTTCTGCGGGATGTCTATCACGTTCCGGTTGAAAAAATCGATCTGATCCCTCACGGCATTCCCGACGTTCCCTTTGTAGACCCGAGTTTTCACAAGGATTTGTTTGGAGTGGAAGGCAAAAGTGTCCTGCTTAGCTTCGGCTTGCTCTCGGCAAACAAAGGCATCGAGAACGTCATCACGGCTTTGCCCGCTATTTTGGCAAAACACCCGAACGTGGTGTATATTGTTGTCGGTGCAACCCACCCTCACGTCATACAGAACGAAGGTGAAACTTATCGGTTGTCCTTGCAATGGCTGGCTCATGAGAAGGGCGTGGAAGCAAATGTGATCTTCTATAACCGCTTTGTAGGGCTGGATGAACTTGTTCAGTTCATCAGCGCGGCCGACATCTACATCACGCCGTATCTCAACGAGGCACAGATTACTTCCGGCACTCTAGCCTACACTCTAGGAGCAGGTAAGGCAGTCATATCCACACCTTACTGGTATGCGCAGGAACTGCTGGCCGAGGAGCGCGGGACGTTGGTGCCATTTCATGATCCGGCAGCATTAGCCAAGCAGGTCATCGACCTGCTGGATAATGAGTCGAAGCGCCATGCCATGCGCAAGCGCGCCTATCTGTTTGGTCGGGATATGATTTGGCCAAAGGTGGCACGACGTTACATGCAGAGTTTTGAACGTGCCCGTGCCGAACGTCGTCATTTCGTGCAAGCCGAGTTTGCGATCAAGCCGTTGGAGAAGCGTGTCGGGGAATTGCCTCCACTTAAACTGGATCACTTGCACCACCTGACGGATCAGACCGGTATCCTGCATCATGCCATTTTCACGATACCCAACTATAGTGAAGGCTACACTACTGACGATAACGCACGTGCCTTGATGGTAAGTGCACTCCTCGAAGAATTAGGCAACACCGAGGCTGCTGACCTAGCAACCTGTTATTTTGCGTTTACCTGGTATGCTTTCAATGCAAAGACCAAGCGCTTTCGTAATTTTATGGATTACCAGCGTAACTGGCTTGAAGACAGCGGCTCAGACGATAGTCATGGCCGTGCCTTGTGGGCGTTGGGCACTGTACTGGGCCGTTCAACCACGCCAACACTTTGCAATATGGCTGGTCTGATATTTCAACAGTCCCTGCTCGCTATCCTTGATACAACCAGTCCACGAGCCTGGGCTTTCGCTTTGATTGGCATCCACGAGTATCTCCAGCGTTTCGCCGGTGACCGGCGTATTGGCCATGTGCGAGACGAACTGGCTGGGCGATTGATGACGCACTATCAAGATAACCGTCAGGATGAATGGCGCTGGTTCGAGAATCGATTGACCTATTGTAACGCGGCCTTATCGCAAGCCATGCTATTGTGCGGCCAATCCACATCCAATGTCGAAATGACCGATGTAGGGCTGGAATCGCTCAGTTGGCTGGCGGACTTGCAGCGTGCGGATACGGAAGGAAGGCATTTTGTCCCGATTGGCTCAAACGGCTTTTATCAACAGGGTGGTGAACGTGCACGCTTCGATCAACAGCCTGTTGAGGCGCAGGCGATGGTCTCTGCCTGCCTTGAAGCAACCCGTATCACCGGGGATAAAAGATGGTACACGGAAGCCCGGCGCGCATTTGAATGGTTTCTGGGACGCAACGACCTGCACCTCCCGGTGTACGATCCGACGACGGGCGGCTGTCGTGATGGATTGCATCCCGACCGGCCGAACGAGAATCAAGGCGCAGAGTCTACGCTGGCTTATCTCCAGGCCCTGTTGGAATTAAGCCTGGCAGAAAATCTTGTAAGGTCTAATGAGCATAAATAAAATGAACAATCAACCCCCACAACTCTTTCTTCGTCACAAACTCAACCCCATCCTGAGGGCCGCAAACTGGCCGTATCAGGCTAATAGCGTATTTAATCCCGGCGCTACACTACTCGCTGATGGAACCACTCTGCTGTTGTGCCGAGTGGAGGATCGACGCGGACTGTCCCACTTATGTACCGCGCGCTCCGTGAATGGCGTGGACGATTGGCAAATCGATTCTGAGCCGACTCTTATGGCCGATCCCGAACGCTTTCCGGAAGAATTGTGGGGCATAGAAGACCCACGCATCACCTACGTTCCTGAATTAGGCCAATATGCTATCGTCTACACCGCCTACTCACGCAGCGGGCCTGGTGTTGCACTGGCGCTCACAGAAGATTTCCACCACTTCGAACGCTATGGCATGGTCATGCAACCAGAAGACAAAGATGCAGCTCTCCTGCCGCGCAGAATTGATGGTCGATGGGCTTTGATCCATCGCCCGGTCGGTGCGACTAGCGCACAGATGAAAAGAGATAAGAATATGTGGATATCTTACTCGTCCGACTTGCATAACTGGGGCGGACATAAGCATATCCTGGAAGCGAGGCTCGGCGGATGGTGGGATGCCAACAAAATCGGCCTCTCTCCTCCTCCCATTGAAACCTCACAGGGCTGGTTGGTGATTTATCATGGCGTACGGCAGAACGCGGCTGGCTCTATTTACCGATTAGGTCTCGCACTGTTTGATTTGGACGCGCCAGAGCGTTGCCTGAAACGCGGCGACGAGTGGGTCTTTGGCCCTGAAGAACCCTACGAGCAACGCGGGGATGTGGATAACGTTGTCTTTCCGTGTGGCTATACCCTTGGAGCCGACGGCGATACCATCAACCTTTATTACGGCGCAGCTGATACGAGCATTGCCATGGCTACAGGGAGTGTTCGTGCTATGCTTCGATGGTTAGAAGAACATAGCTGAAAAATAATTAAGTTGAATACCCTAAATCTTGAATCTCAATAATTCTGATGTCCTGCAACCGGCTGATGCTTTGTGACTTCAGGCACAGCCCTGATTTAGTAATTAGAGATCGAGTATCCTATCAGCTCCAGAGAAACATTGAGTTAATCCCTAAACTGTGACCTAAATTTGTGCCTTTTACACACGGTAGAAGTCACTGGTTCAAATCCAGTATCGCCCACCATTCATCTCGTTCAGTATCAGTAGGATAGAAATAAGCATGTTTTACTTATTCGCTTCTTTCAATAAAAAAAGAGGTGTTCTATAGCCACAATCCTAGTCACTGCTTAAATTCAGACATCGCACAGTTTCTTTGATATCAACCGGTTAGAGGAACCAAATATTTAAAGTCCGACCTGCTATAGGTAGATAGCACTATGTTCTAAGGCAAACTAATAGTTGAGATTGCTTCAGAATACAGGCTCGGTTTTAATGTAACGGTTGACTACCGGTCTCGAATCCCCACATAGGACCATCTGTTTGTGATTTTAAATAGCGACTTGGCATTGTAGATAAATCCTCTTGACATTTGCATCTTATTTGGTCATTATGCCAAATATGAAAATGGATAAAAAGAAAAGAGCTCGCTGTGAAACGAGAGCGGCAATTTTAAAGGCTCTTGCTCACCCAACTCGACTATTTATGATTGAAGAGCTTGCAGAGAAATCTTATTGTGTCTGCGAACTCACGGAAATGGTAGGATTGGATGTCTCTACAGTATCAAAACATCTGTCGATCCTTAAAAATGCCGGATTAGTCAGTGTCGAGAAAAAGGGAAAACAGGTGTTTTACAGCCTCCGCATGCGCTGTGCATTGAATTTTCTTGATTGTGTGGAGGCCGTCCTTAGAGAGCAAGCACAAGACCGAATGGACGCTATACAATAATTTTTTTTAATTTCATTTGGTCAATTGGCAAACAATGCAATATGAACATTAAGAGACAGAACACATGAGTAAAACAGACTGGAAAAGCGAATGGAAGCCTCTCTTGATCATTGCTCTTGTATTTCTGGGCACATTTTATCTTCCCTTAGGCATTCCCCGCTTCGATAACGCCCTTATGGAATCACTGCATCTTGTGAAATGGTATGCTCAAGAACATGTTCTGACATGCCTAATCCCTGCTTTTTTTATTGCTGGAGCTATTGCGGTATTTGTGAGCCAGGCATCAGTGATGAAATACTTTGGAGCAAAAGCAAAAAAAGTCCTTGCATACGGCGTTGCATCTGTATCAGGCTCAATTCTTGCCGTTTGTTCTTGTACAGTCCTTCCTCTTTTCGCAGGAATATACAGGATGGGAGCAGGATTAGGTCCTGCAACAGCCTTCCTGTATTCCGGGCCAGCAATCAATGTCCTGGCTATTATTTTAACGGCCAGAGTTCTTGGGCTTGAGCTTGGAATCGCTCGCGCTCTGGGAGCTATTATTTTTAGTATCGTCATCGGGCTTCTCATGCATTTCATTTTTCACAGAGAGGAATTGGAAAAAGCCAATGCCCAGATGGCCATGCCTGAGCCCGAGGTAACCAGACCTCTGTGGCAGAATGCTCTTTATTTTGCATCCATGATCGGGATTCTGGTCTTCGCGAATTGGGGAAAGCCAGAGGATCCATCGGGGTTCTGGAATCTCATATACTCCCTAAAATGGCTCATCACTGGTGGCTTCGCCCTTGCACTGGTTGTTATTCTTGTAGCTTGGTTCAGAGTCAAACAGTGGAAGGTAGCCATTGCTTTCGTTCCCTCAATTATCCTTGGATTTGCATTTCCCCACGAGCCGGTCATTGCCTTTGCTGCGGGTGTCATTGGACTTTCAATTTTAACTTCTACGGACAAAGGAGAGATTGGAGACTGGTTCGGTTCCACATGGGGATTTACTAAGCAAATATTGCCGCTTCTCTTTTTCGGAGTGCTCATTGCGGGCGTTTTGCTCGGCCGTCCAGGACACGAAGGTCTGATTCCGTCTGCATGGGTGAGCTCTGCAGTGGGAGGAAATTCCGTATTATCTAATCTTTTTGCTTCTGTGGCAGGTGCTTTTATGTATTTTGCTACTCTAACAGAAGTCCCTATTCTCCAAGGACTGATCGGAAACGGCATGGGGCAAGGACCTGCATTAGCACTTCTCCTGGCCGGCCCTGCATTGAGCCTTCCCAACATGATTGTTATCCGCAGCGTAATGGGGACGAAAAAAACATTAGTGTTTGTCTCCCTTGTCATTTTGCTTTCAACCATAAGCGGTTTGATATACGGAGCTTTCTTTTGATTCAAGGAGGATAAAAAAATGGTAAAAATCCAGATATTAGGAACTGGTTGTCCAAAATGCAAAAAGTTGACGGAAAACGCTGAGAAGGCCGCACATGAACTGGAAGGTGACTACGAAATAATTAAAGTGACGGATATCAATGAAATCATAAAGTTCGGCGTTATGATGACACCTGGTCTTGCGGTCAATAACGAGGTTAAGAGTGTGGGAAAGGTCTTGAGTACTGAAGAAATAAAGAAAATCATCTCATGAAATTTCCATTAAAAATATTCAAAGGAGGAAATGATGGGAGACAACAAGGAAAATGTTTGTTGTGCCGCTCCAACCTTGATCTTCGCGTGTTCAGGAGCCGCAGATGTGGGTGCCATATCGGACATAGCGGCCAGAAAGCTCACAGCGGATGGAGCGGGCAAGATGTACTGCCTGGCTGGAATTGGAGGCCGGGTACCGGGAATCTTAAAAACCACACAGGAAGCGGAAAAGATTCTGGCTATCTATGGCTGCCCTATTGACTGCACAAAACTCAGTCTGGAAGAAGCGGGATTTACAGAATTCGAGCACTTGAAAGTCACTGACTTAGGCTTAAAAAAGGGCAAATCTCCTGCCACAGATGAAAATATTACCACTGTCGTCCAAGCTGCACTTATTAAACTTAAAGATTGATGTCTTACATCCTATTATTTGGAGGAGAGATATGAAGAAACTTATTATCGCTCTACTAATACTCGTTTCCTGTGGTCTATTCTGTTCCCAAATTAGCGGAGAACAGGTCAATGAGGAAAACCTTATAATCACCGATGAGCAGTTAGACTTCTCAAAGCACAAGGTGACTCTTATTGAGCTTGGTGCAGACAAGTGCATCCCTTGCAAAGCCATGCAACCGGTCATGCATGAAATTGCTCAAGAGTATAAAGGAACAATCCAGGTGGTGTTTTACGATGTCTGGAAAACTCCTAAATATGCGAAAGATTATGGCATACAAATGATTCCAACTCAGGTTTTCGTCGATAAGAACGGCGAAGAGATATTTCGGCATGTGGGATTCTATCCTAAGGAAGACATCATAAAGATGTTAAAGGAAAAGCACATTCTATAGATGAGATGATAAAACTATTTTCAGCTCTCTCTCATGCCATAGAGGGCGCCCCTTTAATCGCAATAGGAGCATCATTTATTTGGGGAATCCTCAGCATTATATTGAGTCCCTGTCATCTCACGAGCATTCCCTTAATAATTGGTTATCTCAGTAATCAAAGAGAATTATCCACCAAAAAAGCCTTTCACCTGTCCATCGTCTTTTCTGTTGGAATCCTTATATCTATCGCGGTCATAGGAGGTATTACAGCAGCGGCTGGAAGGATCCTAGGAGATATAGGCAAACTCGGCAATTATGTCGTCGCAATGGTCTTCCTCATATTTGGTTTAAACTTACTTGGCATTCTTCCTCTAAACTTTCCAGGACTAGGCAGAATAAAGTCACAGCGGAAAGGTTATTTCTCTGTTTTATCTTTAGGCTTGGTATTCGGATTAGCCCTTGGGCCTTGCACTTTTGCATTCATGGCTCCTATGCTGGGCATTGTATTTAACCTGACGGCAAAGAATCTTCCCTATGGCCTGGTTTTGCTATCCGCTTTTGCAGTAGGCCACTGTGCGGTGATCATTGCTGCAGGGACGAGTACGCGACTGGTTCAACACATAACTAAATGGGATGATAAATCCAAAGGAATTACTATCATCAGGAAAATATGTGGGATCCTGGTCCTGCTAGGCGGCATTTATCTGGTATATTCCACGTTTTAACTTAAGATATCCAAATGACTTTCACAACAAGTTACAGGAGGGGACACAATGGAAGACAAAGCCTGTATAACTAAAGAGCCCAAAGGACTGAGCGTATTTGAAAGGTACTTAAGCGTTTGGGTAATTCTTTGTATCGCAGCGGGGATCGCCCTAGGCAAACTAGCCCCGGAAGCTGCAACTTTTCTGGATAGCCTGGCCATTTATGTCAATGAAGCGCCCGTAGTCTCTATACCGATTGCAGTCTGCCTCTTCTTCATGATGTATCCCATAATGGTCAAGATCGACTTTGCTGAAGTCCTAAAGGCGGGCAAGAACTTCAAACCAGTAGGTCTGACCCTGTTCGTCAATTGGGCTATAAAGCCTTTTACTATGTACGCCATTGCCATGGTGTTTCTCGGCGTTCTGTTTAAAACCTTTATTGGCCCTGAGGCTCTCGATTACATAAAGATGCCCCTGGGACTCGATCTTCCTGTTGGTGCAGAGCACGGAGCAGGGACAGTGGTTCTTGTCGAGGGAGCCAAAATGTTGGCTGTACCTTTATGGCGGAGCTATCTGGCGGGGTGTATCCTGCTCGGGATCGCTCCCTGCACGGCCATGGTTCTGGTCTGGGGCTATTTGGCAAAAGGAAACGACGGACACACACTGATCATGGTCGCCATCAACTCCTTAACCATGCTCTTTTTATACGGGCCTCTCGGCGGATTCCTATTGGGCATAGGCCGTCTCCCCGTCCCCTGGAAGGCTCTTCTTCTCTCTATCGGGATTTATGTGGCCCTACCGCTCGTAGCAGGATTTATCTCACGAAAATTGATAATAGCCAAAAAAGGCCTCGATTGGTTCAACACAAAATTCCTGCATATCCTCACACCTGTAACCATCACCGCTCTCTTAATCACACTTGTTCTCCTATTTTCTTTTAAGGGAGAAGTGATACTCTCGAACCCTTTGACTATTCTCTGGATTGCTATCCCGCTTTTTATCCAGACAAACCTTATATTCTGGATCGCATACGGACTAGCAAGAGTATTGAAGCTTTCTTATCAGGATGCAGCACCATCGGCCATGATCGGTGCCTCAAATCATTTTGAGGTGGCCATAGCCACAGCAGTCATGCTTTTTGGACTTTCGTCAGGTGCGGCATTAGCAACGGTAGTTGGGGTACTTATCGAAGTCCCGGTTATGTTAATGCTTGTCAGGATCTGTCT
>CAZIDF010000063.1:0-6934 GCA_964538085.1 uncultured Eubacteriales bacterium
TAAAGCGGTACGTGAGCTGGGTTTAGAACGTCGCGAGACAGTTCGGTCCCTATCCACGGTAGGCGAAGGAGATTTGAGGGGGGCTGTTCCTAGTACGAAAGGACCGGAACGGACGAACCTCTAGTGTACCAGTTGTCCCGCCAGGGGCATCGCTGGGTAGCTACGTTCGGAAGGGATAACCGCTGAAAGCATATAAGCGGGAAGCTTGCCCCAAGATTAGATCTCCCACCCTTTTTAAGGGCTAAAGGGCCCTTGTAGACCACAAGGTTGATAGGCTGGATGTGTAAGTCCGGTGACGGATTTAGCTAACCAGTACTAATAGCCCGTGAGGCTTGACCATAAAGTTTCTCAAGACAAAAAATCCAAACGCTTAAACAATAATTTCTAGTTTACCAATCCCATTTTAATTAGAAAAATTCCCGGCAACCATAACAGAGGGGATACACCCGTTCCCATTCCGAACACGGAAGTTAAGCCCTTTAGTGCCGATGGTACTGCTCGGGGCGCCGAGTGGGAGAGTAGGTCGTTGCCGGGTTTTTTTATATGCTTGCGATGGTTGACGGAAGAGGAATAGCCCTCTTCGCACAACAGTGTAAAGGAAAGGGACAAATTGCATGTTGTCAAGGACTCCTATCCTTTATTTCGCGAATTACTAAAAGGAGTAAGTGATGAACGTTTATGTGGGCAATTTGCCCTGGGGTTTATCCGAAGAGGACTTGCGCGAGGCCTTCGAAGCCTATGGAGAAGTCGCATCAGCCAAGATCGTTCAGGATAAGTTCACAGGCCGCTCAAGAGGTTTCGGGTTTGTCGAGATGCCTAACAATGAGGAAGGCGAAGCCGCCATTTCTGCCCTCAACGGCAAGGATCTCAAGGGCCGCGAAATTGTCGTAAACCAGGCTCGTCCCCGCAGAGACGACCAGGGTGGTGGAGGAGGCGGATTCTAACCGCTCCTGTCTTCACACATAGAGCTTAATTTTTTTTTGATATCTTCTCGAGGGATATCTCTATCTTGACAAATTTGGGGAAGCATTATCCAATTTGATAATGCCTCCCCTTTTTTTTTGTCGGTTGTTCAGGTATAGGTTTATTTTTATGACATGAAAATGAATTGTCCTTATTGCGGGTCACAGGATATATCGCCTGCTGAGAGCGAGTACACAGGGGATTATCCATTCTGGATAGCGCTTGTCGCCGGTTTCGTTTTGATCGGGGGTGTGTTTCTTCTCTTCCTGTTCCTCCAGTTGCACCCCGTTATCCTGGTTCTCCTCCTGGTTGCAGCTATCAGTTGGCTTTTTGATACCGGGAATAAGCGCAGAAAGAAAAGCCGCAAAACAGAATACATTTGTCTACGGTGCGAACGGCGGTTCAAAGGAAAGGGTCTGGATGCCTCTTAATGGAGTGAATGATCGTGGATTTTAGAGATGCATTTTTTTATAAAAGCATCCAGCTGTTCTTTCTCATTCTTATTGAGGAGTGGATAATATTTTTCCTTATATCTTGATAGCAGATCAAGAGCTTTTGTAGGGTTCTCTATATCCAGATATGCCTGACTGAGATTATAAATCGTTTCGCTGAAATCTAATTTTAGTTCCAACACTTTTTCCCAAAAATAAATCGCCTCTTCCAAATTCCCTAATTTTCTGTGGATTAAACCCAGCCAATTATATGCCGGAATATGATTGGGATCCAGTTCTATTGCTTTTTTATAGTAATGAAGGGCCTGTGTACAATATTTTTGTATATTTGTTTTGTTGAAAAGAGAAAAATATAGAGCCCCAAGATTATTAAAAACATTGGCATATTCGTTATCCAGGGATATGGCCCTTTCAAAAGCATCTATGGCATCCACATCATTGCCTGTTTTCCAATAGGCAAATCCTAAGCAGTTCCATATTTCCGGATCAGAGTTTATGCGGTTGGTTATATTTTTCGTAATGACCTGGATAACTCTATCGTATCTTTCAGCAGAAATGAGATAGTGTGAATAATTGGTCAGAATCATAAAACTTGAAGGATGGCGTTCGATGCCTAATTCAAGGACCTCGAGTGCCTCATCCTGTCTTCCTGTATTCTGGTAAATCTCAGCGAGATAGGCGTAGGCCAAATCGATTTTTCTCTCTTCCTCAATAATTTTCTTGAGCATCAAAATCGCGTTTTGAGTATCCCCTTTCCTATAAAGATCCATCGCTACCTCCGCGCGGTTGCCGTGGGGAAGTAGCATCTTTACGTCATCTTCAGGACCAAAGGTCTTTTTTGTCGAAAGCTGGGGGCTGGATATATAGCCTAAGCTGGATAAAATTTTCATCGCTTCTCGGTCAATATGCTTTTTATTCGCTGTTTTCTCGGGAAGAGATAGATTTTCAATGATTCGGGCCAAATGATTCCTGTATCGATTCAATTCCACATGCTCAGCGAGATTATTAGCTTCATCGAAATCTTTTTCTAGATTATAAAGTTCCGGGATTGGAGAATCGATAAATTTTTCCTTGCCCTGGATAAATCCTCGTATAGGTGCCCAGCCGCGATTTAAGTAGGGGAATAATGATTCAATATAAATTGTTCCGTTGGGCATGCGTTTATTTTTTATGGCTGGCAATAGGGATTGGCCCTGGAGAAATGGCGGTTTTTCAATTTGAAGTAGGTCGCATAAAGTCGGAAAGATATCGATATGGCTGACGTAATGGTCTACCCGAGAGGGGTTTATGCCAGGGATGGAGAGAATAAGAGGTATCCATAAAATTGAATTATATGCATAATATCCGTGATAAATTTCACCGTGCTGTCCAAGTGATTCCCCATGGTCGGATGTAAAAATGACGATGGTTTTGTTGAATAGGTTCTTTTCTTTAAGGAAACCTAAAAGTCTCCCCAAGGCGAAATCTACGTGAGCAACCTCTCCGTCGTATGGATTATTTTTATACAGATCTTTAAAGGGATCTGGGGGATCATAGGGATCGTGTGGGTCGAAACAATGGATCCAAAGAAACCAGCGTGTATTTTGTTTATCAACCCATCCTAGAGCATTCTGTATCACGTTTTCTGCTGCCCTTTCTCCATAGGCAAATTTATGAGTGCTCACTTTTTCATAACCATCATCGTACACATCAAAACCTTGCGATAATCCAAATCGGGAGTCAAGAGGAAAAGCTCCGATAAAGGCCCCTGTTGCGTAATCAAAGGTCTTTAAATATTCAGCCAGCGTTAGAAATTCTTCTTGGACAGAAGAATTAAAGTTATCGTGGACTCCATGATACAGAGGAGTCGTCCCCAAAAAAATATTTGTGTGAGAAGGCAAGGTTGTCGGAGTTAGAGCAAAAGCCCTTGAAAAAAGAATTCCATTATCCGCAAGACTGTCGATATTTGGTGTTTCAATTTGCCCATTTCCGTAACAGCCCAGTTTGTCCGCTCTGAGTGTATCTATCGTGATGATGAGGATGTTTAGGTCTTTTCCATCGCTCTTGGCCGAAAGAGGTGAGGCAATAATGAATAAAAAAACAGCAAAAGAAAATAGAAAAAAAAAGAGAAAACGATATTTAGACACTCAAGCACTCCAATCTTCCGTTATCAGTGACGAAATAATAAGTTTTCAGTCGCGTGTTTGCTCCTTATATATTGTAGACCTATTATTGTCGTTTTTCATCAATTTTTGGGAAAAATATATTCCTAGAAAAAAAGGGACGGCCCCCTCTTGTTTGAACCGTCCCCTTTTAAATCTTTTTTAGAATCGGAAGAAGGTTGTGCCTCCTGGCTCGTCCTTGATCTCGGGAACGAAAACGCCCGCCAAACCATTCTGCTTGAGCGTTTCATTGAATGCCGGAAGATCGGTCTTCAACAGTTCCTCGAATCGAGCTTTTTGAACGCCCAGTCTCTCACTCAGAAGAGCATGAACCTCTTTCTGTTGTTTGTTCGGTGCGAAGTCCACGCTGCTGGCCAGGTCTCCGGCAAAAACAGCGATCTTGAAGTAAAGCTTTTGCGGAAACCTGAAGGATTTGGTGTCCCCTTCGGCGATCATCCGCTGGAATAGTTCGTCTTCGACCGACCGTAATTTCTTATCGAATGTTTCGATAGCCCCAATGACATCCTTAGATCCTTCGCTCGTTTTCAACATATCTTTTGTGTCGTAGATCTGTTTTCTCATCCATTCGATCTGGCTGATCATGTCGGAAACGGAGTTGAGATTTTGGCGGACTTCCTTCTGCATCGCGATCTGGGCTTCGATATCTGCTTGTGTTCCTTCGGATCGGGGATCCTTTTTGACCTCCAATATCTGCGTGAATTCTTGGTCTCCGACGCTGAGTTTGACCGTGTAATTTCCGGGCGCGACCATGAATCCCCCGAATCCGGCGAAACTTCCCCAGCTTAGGAGGGGATACCAACCTTCTCGAATCCAGGTTTCCTCAAACCGTTTTTCTTCCACCACATGGGGATTTCCTGGGGGTTTTGTCCTGATTTTGGTGGCTCTGGCTCCGGCATGCCTCAAGGCCCAATTGACCCGATTGATTCCTTTTCGGCCAGATCCTCTCAACGTGCTGATCACGTCTCCCGACTCATCCATTATGGTGATCGTCACCGGTTTATTAGAAGTTTCTTTCAGGTAATAATTGATGGTGGCCCGGGCAGACGCGCGTGGCCCACCGGCGATGTTGTGCATCCGGTAAGCATGCCGTGGTTTGAACAGATGAGCATCGGAGTCCAGGACTTCGTCCGTGAGTTGCTGCAAAGGTGTTATGTCGTCCATAATCCAGAATCCCCGGCCATAGGTGCCGACAACGAGGTCGTGGAAATTTTCTTGCACCACCATGTGATGGACCGGTGCATGGGGCAGGTTGTTCTGCAAGGGCAACCACGTTTTTCCGTCATCGAAGGAAACGTAAATGGCATTTTCCGTGCCCAGGTAAAGCAATCCCTGCCGCACCGGATCTTCGTGGACCCAGTGGCAGTAGGAAAATACGCTTTTAGGAATGGTTGCGCTCAGAGATTTCCACGTTTTACCGTAATCGGTCGTTTTGTATACATACGGATCCCGGCTGTTCATCTGGTGGAAATCGACCGTCAAGTAGGCCGCACCGGCCGAGTACCTGGAGGGTTCGATGTTGCTCACTGTTCCCCAGGGTGGCAGGTCGGGTATGTTTTTGGTGACATTGACCCAATTCTGGCCGCCATCACGGGTGACGTGCACCAGGCCATCGTTTGTCCCGGCCCAGATGCAGCCCTCTTCCATCGGTGATTCTGCGATGGCAAAAACCACACATCCAAATTCCACCGCCAAGTTATCCCGGGTCAATCCTCCCGAGGGCCCCATCTTGCTTTCGTCGTTTGTGCTGAGGTCCGGGCTGATGACCTCCCAGGATCGACCTTTATCCGTGGTCATGTGCACATGCTGGCTCCCGACATACACTTTGTTGTGATCGTGAGGAGAGATGTGGATGGGAAATGTCCAGTTGAACCGGTATTTGGCAGCCGCGGCATGTGAACCATAGTTGGATTCCGGCCACACATGGACAGAGGCTGTGTGCCCGGTCTTGTAATCCACCCTTTCCAGCTGGGCGTTGTAGCTTCCACCCCAGACCACCGTAGGATCGACAGGATCGGGTACGATGTATCCGCATTCTCCGCCTGCTGTCTCTTCCCATTCGCTTCCTGAGTCTCCCCATCCCCTCCTCGTGCTGGCCGTGCTCGGGCCCTTGTATGCCGGTCCGTCCTGCTTTCCTCCGTACACGTAGTAGGGGATCTGGTTGTCGACGTACACGTGGTACATCTGCGCTACTGGAAGTTCGATCCGCTGCCAGGTTTTTCCCCGGTTCAGTGTGATGGTGGCCACACCGTCGTCAGAGATCATCATCCGGTCCGGATTTTTTGGATCGGCCCACATGTCGTGGCAGTCCCCGCTCCAGGGCACGGTTTCGGAAGTGTATCCTCCGTCCAGAGTCCGGCTCTGGCTGTTGGCCGCAAAGTACACTTCATCTTCGTCTGCCGGATTGACCATAACCCGGGAGGCATAGTGCGATCTTTCGTTCAGGAGGCGGTTGTGACTGACCAGTCTCCAGTTCTCCCCTCCATCATCGGAGCGCCAGAGCACCCCGCGGTTGGGAGTGCCTGTCTCGATAAGGGCATACACCACTTGAGGATTGGACTGGGCGATGGCCAGGCCTATCTTTCCTACCGGGGCTGAGGGAAGCCCATGTCCTGTAAGCCGCGTCCAGGTGTCCCCGCCGTCAGTGGATTTCCAGATCCCTCCGTTCGGGCCTCCGCTGAATCGTCCCCATGTGTGGATGACCAGCGGCCACATCCCGGCGAACAGGATCCGGGAATTGGTGGGATCCATGGCGAGCTCGAAACAGCCGGTATCTTCGCCCACAAACAGGACGTGCTCCCAGGTTTTTCCTCCATCTTTGGTCCGGAAAACTCCCCGTTCCTTCTGCGGGCCGTAGCAGTGGCCCAGCGCCGCAACGAACACGGTATCGGGATCGTCGGCGTCGATAGCGACACGGCCGATCCGCCCTGTTTTCTCCAATCCCATGTGTTTCCATGTCTTTCCGGCATCGGTGGACTTGTAAACCCCGTTTCCGATCGAGATGTTGCTGCGGATAAAGGGCTCTCCTGTTCCTGCCCACACCACATTATAATCTGATGGGGCAATGGCCAGCGCTCCGATGGACTGCGCCGGCTGGTCGTCGAAGATAGGGAACCAGGTGTTGGCACCGTCTGTGGATTTCCATATCCCTCCCGAGGATGCCCCGATGTAGTAAACCAAGGAATTGCCGGGCTCTCCGCACACTGCAGCTGTCCTGTTCCCTGGCGGGCCGATGTGGCGGTAGCGCAGGGTGCTGAAGAGTTCGGGTGTGATCTCTTGGGCAAAAGATTGGCTCACTCCGATGACGAGAAATGCGAGCAACAGAAACATCGTCAAGCAAATTTTCAGATTTTTTTCTTT
>CAZIDF010000063.1:7034-10415 GCA_964538085.1 uncultured Eubacteriales bacterium
TTGATGACAGGAAACTTGAGCTCGTTGAGCAGGGCATTAAGCTCGGGAATATCTTTGGTCTTGAGTTTCTCTGCGAGATCGAGAAGGGATTGCATGACCTGCTTGATGTTTTCGAACTGAGCGATCTGCGTCTGTGTGGGCGCTCCTTGATACCCCATGACCGAATACTGGAGACGGGAAATCTGTTCGGGGAGAGTTCCGCCACGCAGGGCGACCATAACCGGCCGTTTGTATCCGGTTCGGCCCTCTACGCTGCGGGAGTAGGCATTTTGGATCTTGTCTACCTTGTCGCGCATATCCTTCATTTTTGTGCTGAGACGCTCATCTTTTAGCCCCGCAGCACTCGCTCTGCTTTTTACCGATTTTAGCTCTTCATCCAAATCGGCTATGGACTGGATGAGTGTGTTTCCCTTCTGAACCAGGGCTCCGATCTCTTGGGCATATCGGTGGTTGAGCTTCCGGTCTTCCAGAGTGAAATCGTGCTTGGCAAAAGGTTTGACCACCAGCGTTTTTGCCTGTTTGACACCGTTGACTTCCAGTTCGACCAGGTACTTCCCGGGCAGAACGTAGGGACCGCCAGAAAATCGCCTGAATTGGGCCCCTCCTGAATCCTCATCGGGTTGACTTGCCATCTGCAAGGACCAGACGACCCGGTTCAAACCCAAGTTATTTGTGGCGCGGAGTATTGAGACCGTCTGTCCTTGATTATCCTTTATGGTCAGGGCTATCTTGTCCTTGGCTTCCGGCTTTTTCTTTAAGTAGTAGGTGATCATCGCTCCCACCGGAGGATTCGGTCCTTGAAAAGGATGGGGCCCGGAGTACATGGAGTTCCCTTTGTAGGAGTAGAGCACAGCATCCCGGGGTTCGAATAGATTAAAATCCGAGGCCAGCACATCCGGTGTTAGTTTCTGGATTGGAGAAGCATCGTCCAAAACCCACAGCCCCCGGCCGTGGGTGCCGACCAAGAGGTCCATCTCCCGGGGATGGATCTGGATATCCCGAACAGCGATGGTCGGGAAGTCGTTTTTATAGGCCATCCAGTTGCTCCCCCCGTCGAAACTCAAGAATAATCCGAATTCGCTCCCCACATACAGGAGGTTTGGATTGACCGGATCCTCACGCACCACATGCAGGTATCCCTTCTTGGGCAAGCCCCTGTGCAGGGGCTTCCACGTTTTTCCATAATCTGTGGTTTTGTACACATAGGGATTGTTGTCGTCCATCCGGTGGAGGTCGAAGGTGGCATAAGCTGTTCCTTCGGCAAAATGTGAGGCTTCTATCCGGGTCACCCAACCGTCCGGCGGAAACCCTTTTATGTTGGCTGTGACGTTGGTCCATGTTTTTCCTCCGTCCTGGGTGATCTGGACCAAACCGTCATCCGTTCCTATCCAGATCAAACCCTCGTGGAGGGGCGATTCGGCGATGGTGTAGATCGTGCAGTGGATCTCGGCACCGGTGTTATCCGGTGTGATACCTCCGGAGTCCTTCTGTTTTTCCGGGTCGTTGGTGCTGAGGTCAGGGCCCAATCTATCCCAGGAACTACCCCGGTCCGTTGTCTTGAAGAGATAATTCCCGCCAAAATACACGACCTTGTTGTTGTGGGGAGAAAGCAGGATCGGGGCGTTCCAGTTGAAACGGTAGGGTGGTTCATTCAGCGGAGCCACGGGTTTGATATCCTGGGAATCACCGGTTTCGACATCGAAACGGGATATCCCACCCATGTGGGCGTTGCGGTACAGGGTTGTGTAATCTTCGGGATCGGGTTGGGTGTAAAATCCGTCCCCGCCTCCGATCGCATACCAGTGGAAATTCATGATGCCCATCGGGTCGAGGGAATTGATCGGCGCCCCCCAGCTTCCATTGTCTTGGAGACCGACATACACATAGTAGGGATCCCGGAAATCATAGCCAATCTGGTAGACCTCGGACCAAGCATTGGTCTTGACACTGTGCCAGGTTTTTGCGCCGTCGTAGGAGATGTCGATCCCTCCGTCGTTCCCATCGATGAGGTGGAGCGAGTTATGGGGATCGACCCACATCATGTGATGATCGGGATGGGTATCGCTGGATATCTGTTCGAAGGATTTTCCGCCATCGCGGGAAACGAAGGACCGGCCGGAGTAGACGTATACGATCAACTCGTTATTGGGGTCGACCGTGATCTTGCTGTAGTAGAATGGCCGGAAGTTGACCCGGTCATAGGTTTGCCAGTCCGACATCCTACGCCATGTTTCCCCCTTGTCATCCGAGCGGAAAACGCCGCTGTTTTTGCTCTCGACAAGAGCGTACACCACATCGGGCTTGGTCCGGCAGATATCGATGCCCCACCGGCCGTACTCTCCACCCGGCAATCCTTGTTGGATTTTCCTCCAGGTTTCGCCGGCATCCGTGGTTTTGTACAGGGCGCTGCCAGGGCCGCCGCTCCGGAAATGAAAGGGCTTGCGGAGGTGATCCCAAGCCCCGGCATACAGGATGCGGGGGTTGGAAGGATCCATGGCCATATCCGAGATACCTGTAGTCGGGTTCACGTACAGGACCTTTTCCCAGGTTTTTCCCCCGTCTGTGGTTTTGAACACGCCACGCTCCTCGTTGGCTCCCCAGAGATGGCCAAGCGCACCGATGTAAACGATGTCCGGATCGGTCGGATGAATCAGGATCTGGGCGATGTGCTGTGTTTGTTCCAGTCCCATGTTTTTCCAAGTTTTGCCGCCATCTTCGGATTTGTAAACACCGTCGCCGATGCCCACGCTGTTGCGGGAGGTTCCCTCGCCGGTTCCAACCCAGACGATGTCCGGATGGCTCTGGGATACAGCCACCGCGCCGACAGCCACGGTGTTTTCTTTGTCGAATACCGGATCCCACGTCACTCCGCTGTTTTCCGATTTAAACACACCGCTGGGGCCCACCGCGGCATAGATGACAGCAGGATTGCTCTCTACGACGGCAAAATCCACTGTGCGGCCGCCCATGATGGCCGGTCCGATGGCCCGCATTTTAAGCGATTTGATGATTTCGGCATAGTCTTGAGCCCATGCCGGACCAGCCAGCATCAGGAGTGTTATGAAAAAAACAGCCACAGAAATACGCAAAAATTTAGATGGTTTCATGATCCCTCCTCCACGAAATTGTGTGTGTGATGTCATCCCTCATGAATAGCTTTTTTTATATATCACATGGAAATATTCCGGTCAATGCATTGCCGAGGACAGTTTATTCCACTTAAAAAAGGCCCCTGTATTTGATAAAATGAAGATGAAAAGAAAAAATGGCTGAAATGAAAAAATATCGACCCAAAGCTTTGTTCCTTCTTTTTTTTCCATTTCTCGTTTTGTTCATTTTTTTCGTTCCGGTGGATGCTTCGAATACGAACAAAAATTCCAG
>CAZIDF010000064.1:0-7589 GCA_964538085.1 uncultured Eubacteriales bacterium
TTTTAAATGACAAGACATTACCTCTATGGTTAGATTATAGATGACTCGATTCGTCTACTTGAAATTAAGTGACAATATATGACAATATATGACATTTTGCAAATGGCTCCAGGGATTCGCCTACCGGACAAACCTCGCTATCTGGATCTTTGGATTTTCGGCTGCTTTTGCTTTGTTTATCGCGGTTATGACGGTGAGCTTCCAATCCATCAGGGCGGCCTTGACCGATCCCGTAAGTTCACTCCGGTACGAGTAGTTCCAGCTCAAAAATGTGCGGCCACATTTTCCCGGTCACGAAGAATCTCTTGTTTTCTGAATCATAGGCAATACCGTTCAGAACATAATCGACATGGTTTCGGAACTGTTCGGGCACAATTTCGCTCAGATCGATAATGCCCGTTACCCTTCCTGAACCTAGATCTATTTTGATTATTTTTGGCTTTTGCCAGATGTTAGCATAAATAGAACCTCTGACATACTCCAGTTCATTGACTTTTTGGACCGGACCCAGATGATCGTAGACATCGAGATGGTTTTTCACTTCGAATGAATCCGGGTCCAGGAAATATAGCCTGTTCGAACCATCGCTGACGATCAGGTGCTCTCCATCGGTCGTGATTCCCCATCCTTCCATCCGGATGGGATAGCGGAAGGAGTCGAGAAGTCGGAAACTGTTTTTGTCGTAAACGAAACCGATCTGGGACATCCATGTGAGCTGAACGATTTTGTCTTTAAAAATGGTTATTCCTTCCCCGAATAAATCCCGGCGCAGTTTTATCTCCTTTACAATCTCGCCAGTCTCGAACTTGATTTTTCGAAGATACGACATACCATACTGGCCTGTCCCTTCATACAAAAAACCTTTTTCAAAGGCCAATCCCTGTGTGAAGGAACCGGGAGGATGAGGATAAATATTGGTGATCTTATATGGGATTTCTAATAGAGTTTTTTCGGCAATTTTCGGAGGGATCGCAAGAGTCGATGCAATAAGACAAAAGATACAGGATGCCAAAACAATAATCGAAAATCTAAGATATCGAGTTGGGTGTTTTTGCATCATTCGATTCTTCCATGAGTATTTTATCCTATTTTATGACATGTGTCTCTTAAATTTGTGGCGTTTGTTCGAATACGGACAATCGATGTTTCTTATTCGAACAGTTTAAGCTCCGTTTAATCATGTAACTTATTTCCCGCCCCTGAGTCTATGCTTATGAATAGAATGGCATATTTTTTGCATACATAGAGACGTTATGTATCTAGCGATGAGAGGTATAAAATGATTTCAAAGGCTTTGGTTGCGGCTTCCACAAAACCCATGATTCTTTCCATCCTATTGGGGGGTGAAAACTACGGCTATCAGATCATCCAGAAAGTGAAAGAGCTCTCAGGAGGAAAGCTCGAGTGGTCTGATGGCATGCTTTACCCAGTGCTTCACAGGCAGGAAAAAGACGGATTCATACGGTCACAATGGAAGATATCCAATGGGGGACGGCTTCGAAAGTATTACATGCTGACAGAAAAGGGCCGGGAGGAACTGGAATTAGAGCGTAAGCAGTGGCTCAGCGTGCATGAAGCGCTTTCCAAACTCTGGAAACCGATTCTAGCTTGATGGCCATATGTCAATGCGAGTAGCGTCTGCGAGGAAGCAATCCCTGGAGATTACTTCGCTTCGCTCGCAATGACAACAAAGGAGAATATGATGTTCGACCAAGAGAAAGCCATAAAGCAGTGGCGAAAAAAGCTTATGAAGAACGAAGCGATGGAGGATGGATACATCGAGGAAATAGAATCTCATTTGAGGGATGTTATCGAGGAGAAAATCAAGCGGGGAATAGATAAGGAAAATGCTTTCCTGACGTCCGTTAAGGAAATCGGTGGTGCTGACCAAATCGGAGAAGAATACCACAAAACCGATACCCGCCATCCTCGATTCATGCCCGAACTTCTCTGGAATTATCTCAAGGTCGCCATCCGCAGGATAAAGCGGGAAAAGGGTTACACATTCGTTAACATTGCGGGGCTTGCCATCGGGATGGCCTGCACCATCCTTATTTTTCTCTGGATTCAGCACCAGAGGAGTTTTGACCGGTTCCATAAAAATGCAGGACAGATTTGCCGGGTGTATTACACGAATAAGGCGTTTGAAGGGGCAGCGATATATCTGCCGGGACCTTTGACTGAGTATTTAAAAGACAATTATCCGGAAATCATCGATGCCACTAATTACAAACATTGGAAGAGAAAAGTGGCTGTCGGAGACAAAAGTTATTTGAGCACAGGCAGTTATGTGGATCCGTCCTTTTTCCGGATGTTCACTTTCCCGTTTATCAAAGGGAATCCCGATACGGCTCTCAGAAATCCCTATTCGATTGTTATAACAGCGGATCTGGCTGCGAAATTTTTTGGCGATGATGATCCAATGGGAAAGACCATCAGCTATTACGTTTTTGCACAGAAAATAGATCTAGAAGTCACTGGGGTCATCCAAAATGTGCCTCAAAATTCCCACCTGCAATTCGATTTTCTGATCCCGTATGAGATCGGCTACGATTGGATGAAAACCTGGAACAACAATTCGGGATGGATCTATATCATGCTGAACCGGAACAGTTCCCCTAAGGACGTAAGCGAAAAAATCTCAGGTGTCCTCCAAATTCACCGGCCTGAGAGTGCAGATGTTGTGCACTTGCAGCTTCTGGAGAGAATTCATTTGTATTCGCCGAGAGGAGTGGGGCAGATCGTTTATGTATACATTTTCTCCGTTATGGCTTTGATCGTGTTGCTGATCGCCTGCGTCAATTTTATGAACCTGTCGACAGCCCGTTCAGAGAAGCGTTTCAAAGAGATCGGGATAAAAAAAGTCGTTGGGTCGAGTCGATCACAACTCATCAGACAGTTTTTGACAGAATCCATCGTGGTGGCTTTTATGGCCCTTGTGATAACGCTGATACTCGTTCAGATATTCCTTCCATCGATCAATGCCATGCTTGGTATTCAGCTCGAGTTGAGTTTCACAGGGACATTCATTCTTATTCTGATCGCCATCGCACTGTTAACAGGTCTGATCGCGGGAAGTTACCCTGCCTTTTTTCTATCAGCCGTTCATCCTGTAGCCATAATCAAGGGCCAATTTTCACTCAGGTCTGTCTTTAATAAGACAGCAAAGGGAAAAACAACGGCGAGCACAAAGGGGACATCCTTGAGGAAAATCCTGGTTGTCGGGCAATTTTCCTTCTCCATATTTTTTGTGATTTGTGTTGTGGTTATCCACCAACAGATGAATTTCATCAGAAATAAAGACCTGGGATTTAATAAAGAGCATGTCATTGTCGTCGAATCCATGGGGGAACTGAAACAGAAAAGTCAGACCGTCAAAGATGAGCTCCTCAAGTTTCCTGAAATCTATGGTGTGGCCTTCGGGGCATTTAGCCCATTGAATTGGGAAAGCGCGGCAAGCACCATTCACATGAACTGGACTGGAAAAACTACTGAGCTCGAATTTGCGGTCGGGGAGAATTATGTCGATTATGATTATGCCCGAACCTTTGGATTGGATATGATTAAAGGACGGTTTTTATCCAAAGATTTTCCTGCAGATGCCTCAGAAGCTTGCGTTGTAAACGAGGCGGCTGTTAGGGCCATGGCAATGGAAGATCCAATAGGAAAAAAAATTATCTGGAATCCAGGTACCGAGCGGCAGAGTTCGAGAACAATCGTTGGGGTTGTGAGAAATTTCAACACGCAATCCCTTCATCGTGAGATCGAGCCTTTTGTGTTGTTGCCGATAGAGTCTGTAAGCCAGGGTATGAGCAATTTCATGTATATCAAGATACGATCAGAGAATATTTCACAGACTATCGGGCTCATCGGAAACGAGATCAGAGAGTTTGTTCCGAATGATCCTTTTGTCCATTATTTTCTGGATGAAGAGATGAATAGGCTGTATGTAAACGAACAGCTTACAGGAAAACTGATGCGATACGTTTCCTTTCTGGCCATATTCATTTCTTGTCTGGGATTACTGGCGTTGGCTTCTTTTTCTGTGGAAAGGCGAACCAAAGAAATCGGTATCAGGAAGGTGCTGGGTTCTCCGGTTTTTCGGATCACCTTCATGCTCACAAAAGATTTCACCAAATGGGTGATTTTAGCCAACGTCATCGCATGGCCGTTATCTTATTTCGTCTTGACCAAATGGCTGAAAAATTTTGCCTTCCGGATCGGGATCGAATGGTGGATATTCCTGCTGGCTGGAGCCATGTCACTCGTGATCGCGATTACTATCGTCAGTTACCAGACCATAAGAGCGGCCACGGCCAATCCTGTGAAGGCCTTGAGGTATGAATAAGAAATATAGGAGATAAACATGTTTGATTTAGAAAAAGAAATTAAAAAGTGGCGGAAGGCATTGAGAAAAAACGAAGCGATGGAAGATGGGTCCATAGCAGAGCTGGAATCCCATCTGCGGGATGAAATTGAGCGTCAGATTAATCTTGGGATGGATACAAAGGAGGCCTTTGAGACAGCAATCAATAACATGGGCTCTGCTGATGGTATTGGCACAGAGTACCACAAATCTAGATTAAAACAAGGATTTGTGCCGGATTTACTCTGGAATTATTTCAAAATCGCATCTAGACAGATCAGACGTCACAAGGGCTTTTCATTCATCAACATCGCTGGTTTGGCAATAGGGATGGCTTGCGCGATCATCATCCTGTTGTGGGTTCAGAACGAACTCAGTTACGACAGATTTCATGAGAACAAAGACTCTCTCTTCAGGGTTGCGGCATTCGTGTCTTTCCCGAACAGGTCAAGTCACAGCGTCATCGGACCGCCCCCTCTAGCCCCAGCGTTAAAAGAGGAGTTTCCTGAAATTATCCAGTCCACAAGATTTGACGACAGTCCAAGAATTGTTTTTAGATACCAGGATAAAGCCTTTTACGAAGAAAAGGGTGTGCTCGTCGATCCCTCATTTTTCGAAATGTTCACTTTTCCGTTTATCCAAGGCAATCCGCAAACCGCGTTGTCCGATCCTTTCAACATCATCCTCACGGAAAAAACAGCCATCAAATATTTTGGAAGCGAAAATCCGGTATCCAAGACCCTGATGGTCGAGGGCCTCCCGGTAACGGTGACAGGAGTCATGAAAAATGTGCCCGAGAACTCGCATTTCCAGTTCGATTTTGTGCTGCCTTTCGAGATAAAGCGAGAAATGGGGGACAACCTGGACAACTGGGGCAACTCCAACAGCTATGCCTATGTTCAGCTCCATGAACAGGCTCGTCCTGCCGATGTCGACAAAAAAATCGAAAACTATCTGCGCGATAAGCTGGCAACTGTTTTTCAAATGAAGAATCCGTTTGATGTCCGATTGTACCTTCAGCCTATTGCGGACATTCACCTGAGCTCTCACGTCGAAGACCAGGACTATGCCGTTGTCAGCGACAGAAAATATGTCTATGTTTTTTCTGTGGTGGCCTTTTTCATTTTGATCATCGCCTGCATCAATTTTATGAATCTTTTCACAGCAAGGTCCATGAAGCGAGCCAAAGAGATCGCCATGCGGAAGGTGGTGGGCTCGAAACGGACACAACTCATCAAACAGTTTTTGACAGAATCTCTTATTTTTGCGTTTGTATCTCTTCTTGTCGCTCTTGTGCTTGTTTATTCATTCATTCCGTTCAGCCAAAATTTATTGAACAAAAGCCTTGTGTTGAACCTGCTGGATTTTAAATTTGTCGGTGCCTTGTTGTTGATGACTCTCTTGACCGGAATTTTGGCGGGAAGTTATCCAGCCTTGTTTTTATCATCCTTTAGCTCCATCAGGATACTCAAAGGGATAAACCAAAGAGCCAGAGGACAATTATCGGCGCGGAAGTTTTTGGTGATCGCGCAATTTTCTCTCTCCATCATACTGATTATTGCAACAATCATTATCTACAAGCAGATAAATTTTATGCGTAACACAGAACTGGGGTTCGATAAAGATAATGTGGTCTATATGCCGTTAAAAGGGGACATCGGCAAGCAATACGAAGCCTTCAAAAATAAGTTGTTGCAAGAGTCGAGCGTCATGAGCATAAGCGCTAAAAATTCACATCCGCTGGAGCCATCGGATTACACCACAGATATCGAATGGGCGGGAAAAGATCCTTCCCAGCAGATTATCATGGAAGCCACGGGAGTGGATTATGATTACATCGAGACGATGAAACTGGAGTTGCGGGAGGGGAGGAGTTTCTCCAGGGAGTATCAAACCGATGCTGGTGGTGCCTTTATTCTGAACGAAAAAGCTGTCCAACTGATGGGATTGGAATCTCCCCTGGGAAAAGAAATTAAAGTCTGGAGAAACAAAGGTATTGTCATCGGCGTTGTGAAGGATGCTCATTTCCGGTCCCTTAAGCAACAGATAGAGCCACAAATCCAGTATCTCTATCCTGATCTGGACACTCAAGAAATGAATGAGAATGGAGTTATCCTTGTCCGGATAAAGGGAGGTCAGATCCCGGAAGCTTTGGCTTCGTTGGAAAGAGTCTGGAAAAATATGGACGCGGATTATCCTTTTGAGTTTGGATTCTTGGATCAATCGGTGGACAACCAATACAGAAATGAGAAACAGATAAGCCAGATTATCAATGTTTTCACGATTTTGGGGCTATTTATTTCTTGTCTGGGTTTGTTCGGACTGGCCTCTTTTATGGCGGAACAGCGGACAAAGGAGATCGGGATCCGAAAGGTCCTGGGTGCTTCGGTATCCCAAATTCTTACGATGCTTTCTACAGATTTTGCCAAATGGATCGTTTTGGCGAGTGTTATCGCCTGGCCTTTGGCCTACTTCATATTGCGGAAATGGCTCCAAGAATTTGCCTACAGGGTGGATTTGGGCATCGAGATATTTTTGTTATCAACAGGTTTTACTCTGTTGGTTGCTCTTCTGACTGTGAGCTATCAAGCAATGAGGGCCGCCATATCGAATCCTGTGAAGGCATTGAGGTATGAATGACACATAGGAGAAAAACATGTTCGAATTAGAAAAAGCTATCAAGCAGTGGCGGAAGACGCTGAGAAAAAACCAAGCGATAGAAGATGGGTACATGGCAGAGCTTGAATCTCACCTGCGGGATGAATTCGAACGACACACCAAAAAAGGAATTCCTGATGAGGAAGCATTCCAAAAAAGCCTGGAGACGATCGGACATGGGGACAGTATCGGGGCTGAATATTTCAAAACAGATACCCGGAGTCTCAGCGGGAGTCCGCCCTGGAATGCGTCCAGTGCTATGCCGATTCTCGTGTTCAATTATCTCAAGATCGCCCTCCGTCGGCTCAGGAGGCATAAAGGCCATTCTTTTATCAACATAGCAGGCCTGGCTGTGGGAATGGCTGCATGTATCTTAATGCTTATATGGGTACAGAATGAGCTGAGCTATGACAGGTTCCACAAAAATGCCGACCAGATTTACCGCATCAATATCGAAGACGCTTCCGGAGGAATAACATCCAGAATGAACCTCCAATTATTTGATCGGGATGACAAGTCCGTTTCCATGTGACCATCTTGGGATGAAGATATCTTATTTTCGATT
>CAZIDF010000065.1:0-7214 GCA_964538085.1 uncultured Eubacteriales bacterium
TTCTATTGCTTTTTGTTCAATGAATTGCTAAGCTAATTTTTGCGCAAGCAAGGAGGGACATGCCATGTTTGCAAGAATGCTCCGGATTCAAATCCACCTCGACAGAACAGATGAAACAGCAAAACTTTTCGAAGAAAATGTTATCCCTGTGATCAAAGATACAAAAGGTTTTTTGGGAGCGCATTTTATGGCCGACCGCAAAACAGGAAACTGCATCATCTTGACGAGGTGGGAAACCGAAGAAGATCTTCTCGAAACCGAGCACAACCGGCTTTTTCAAGAACAACTGGTAAAATTCTTGAATTTTTACATCACACCCCCAATCCGTGAGGTCTTTGAAGTTCTCTATCAAGAACAAGTCTGAAAAAGCTTATCGAAACAAAGGCTTTATTTGATTTCATTTCTCTTTCTGGAGTATTCTGAACGCAGACAGGAGGATATAATGGAAATCCTGCTACCTGAGATCAAACTCTTGACTTATTTGGGATTCGGATTGATCGCCATCGGAGTCCTCGCTATTCGTGGGATTTTTCGAGGCAGCCGGAGCAAATCCAACTACATTTTCGGATCCCTCATTTGTATAGGATTAGGCCTGTTTGTTCTGACGTCGAAATCAACAGGATCGATCAAAGTCACAGAAGACAGCTTGACATTAAAGGCCCTCTTATCCTCGACCCAAGTTATCGATACAAAAGAAATCAAGCGCGCTTGGGTGGAAGATTTCAAAGATACCGATTGGCGCCCGATCAGCCGGAGTTCCGGCACATCTTTCGGAAATCTTCGCACCGGGTGGTTCAGGCTTCAGAATGGGCTAACCGCTTTCTGTATAGTCCAGGGAGAACGAGCCCTATTTATCGAGACGGAAAAAGGCCGGGTTTACTTGATCGGCCTTGAGGACTTCGGTTCCTTTATCAAACAAGTCAAATCCAATTCATCCAGGCTTAGACAGTTGCTGCAATAAAATGCAAGGCCTTTTCCGAAGATAGAGCGGGATAGACGATCATGAAATGTCAAATATGTGGTTTCGAGAACTTGCAGAATACTAATTTTTGTGGGAAATGTGGGGCAGAGATGGATTCTAAGGAAAAAGCACCGGTCTCGGTGACAAAAACTCTCGAAACATCTGCAGACGAATTCACTCGAGGTACATCCTTTGCTAACCGATACGAAATTATCGAAGAGTTGGGTGTCGGAGGTATGGGGAAGGTCTTTAGAGCTTATGACACCAAAATCAAAGTAGAAATCGCTCTGAAAATTCTCAAGCCGGAAATTGCTGCAGATAGTAAAACCATCGAACGGTTCAGCAACGAAATAAGGCTTGCACGAGATATCACCCATAAAAATGTCTGCCGGATGCATGACCTTAACGAAGATGAAGGGACTCAATACATCACGATGGAGTATGTCCCTGGCGAGGACTTGAAAAGCTTCATCAAAAGAGTCGGCCAACTCCCCGCAGAAAAAGCGATCAGCCTCGCCAAACAGATTTGTGATGGCCTATCCGAAGCACACAGGTTGGGAGTCGTCCATCGCGACCTCAAACCCCAAAATATTATGATAGATAAAGAGGGCAATGCCAAGATCATGGATTTTGGGATAGCACGCTCTCTCAAAGCCGGGGGAATGACCAGGGAGGGGGTGGTCATCGGAACACCCGATTACATGTCACCCGAACAGGTCGAGGGCAAAGAATCTGACCAAAGGTCGGACATTTATTCTTTGGGAGTGGTCCTGTATGAGATGGTCACAGGACAGGTCCCGTTCCAAGGAGATACTCCATTCAGTATCGCCATGAAACATAAAACCGAAGATCCTCTGCACCCTAAAAAATTCAATCTTCAAATGCCGGATGATCTCGCTCACGTTATTCTCAAATGCATGGAAAAAAGGAGGGAAGACAGGTATCAAACGGCTGGAGAAATCTTATCCGTTTTGCAAAAAATAGAGACAGGGACAACCTCGATCATTGAAGACAGGATAAAAGAAAGGCCTGGACCTGCGAATGTTAAGAAACAGAAACGATTCACGCTAGCGGCTACGGTTGTTGTCGTAGCTATGGCCATCATTGTCGGTGGATACCTCATTTTCAATCGGCCTCGCCAGGATAATGCGCAGGATATCGTAAAAGTTCCGGGTACAGAATGGAAAAACTCCATTGCCGTGCTTCCCTTCAGAGATAACAGCGTGAACCAAGACCAGGCACCCATCTGTGACGCAATGACAGAGGCCATCATCGGCAGATTGACAAGAATTGTAGACCTCAAAGTTATTTCATTCCATTCTATGATGGCTTTTAAAAACACCGCTCGCGACATCAAAAGCATCGGTGAAGAGCTCAACGTGCTCACGATCCTGGATGGCAGCATCCAGATGGAGGAAAAAAATATCCGGATCAATGCTCAGCTTATCCATGCAGAAGATGCCTCCAATATTTGGTCAGATTCGTATGATAGAACACTGGAAAGTATTTTCCAGCTTCAAGACGATATTTCTCAGTCTATCGTCCAAGCACTTCAATTGGAACTGGGGCCAAAATCTGTCTCTTCGGATAAAAAAAACCAACCAAGAAACCTAGAAGCCTACGAATACTATATAAGAGGGATGCACTACATCAAGAGCAAATTCGTTCTCACTTTCAACGAAGAGGATTTCCAGGCAGGAGTGGAGATGTTCGAAAAGGCTCTGGAAATCGATCCTGATTATGCCATGGCTTATTTTGGCCTGGGTTGGGCTTACGAACATCATTTCCATGTCACAGGCGCCAAGAAAGATTCGGATGCAGTCCAAGAAGCATGCGAAAAAGCCTATTCATTGGATCCTGACTCTGCATTGATCAATGCTTTGCGGGGCTATTGTCTTTATGAATATCAACATGAATTTGAAAAGGCATTCCAGACGCTTAAGGATGCATTATCCATCAATCCAAATATCGGCGAGGTGAACTTTCTCGTGGGGATTTGTTATCTCTATCATGGCCTGTATCAACAAGCGATTCCACTTCTATTGAAAGCCTATGAACTGGATCCCTACTATTTCTGGACGCCGTATAAAATCGCCATGTGTTATATGTACACGGGAAAATTGGAAAAGGCCGCCACCTATTTTGAGAAGTACTTCGAGCTCACTCCGATCCAGCCACTGATATTTCCAGGAAGATATATTTATCTCAATATAATAATGAAGAAATATGACAAAGTTGAAAAACTGCTAGCCGAAGCTGTGGAACAAAATACAGGAGCAACATGGACCAAAAAATACTGGGCGATCCTTCATGCTGCCAAGGGAGAAAGGGATTTAGCACTTTCCTCGGACAAAAATATCGAAGTGTTGGCTCTCCTGAACATGAAGGATGAGGCTATAGATCTTCTGGATGCAGAGATCTTAAAGAGGGAAATCATCCCCTATATATACTATCTTGATCTTCTGAATAACCCATTCTATGACAACTTGCGAGATGACCCGCGTTTCAAAAAAATGGTCGCAAGAGAAAAAAAGCTCTACGAAGAGGCTTCCAGACGTTTCTGGATCGAATCTTGACATTCCTGATCTTTCTCGGTGTCGTCTTCATCATCATCGGCATCGTCGGGTGCATAATCCCAGGAGTTGCAGGACCTCCTTTCAGTTTTTTGGCTCTGATTTGTCTGTCCATCGTGAAAAAGTGGGAACCTTTTTCGGTTAAACTCCTGATTATTCTGGGAATCTTGACAGTCATCGTTCAGATCTTGGACTATTTGCTACCTGCTGTGGGGGCAAAAAAGTTCGGCGCCTCAAAATATGGCTTTTGGGGTGCCATCATCGGGATGCTCCTCGGGATCATTTTCGTTCCGCCCATCGGCATGATTATCGGCGCATTCCTCGGAGCGATTTTTGGAGAAATCATCGCCGGAAAGGAAGCATCGAAAGCACTCAGAGCCGGATGGGGAGTATTTGTGGGAGTGATGGTCGGCATGGTCCTGAAACTGATCCTTGCCGGCGTCATGACCTTCTACTTCTTCAAAGCCCTGTTTTAAATTGGGGACAGGATATCTTTTCACTTAGTTCCAGGTAAAGATCAATATTAAGTGAAAAGATATCCTGTCCCCAAATAAGGCGGAAGAATTTCCGCGATTTAAGAGTCTAAAGATTCGAAGAATGGAGGAGAACATGAAGCTAATCATAGCACAGCTTATTCCGGTCATAATCTTGACAGCCACTTTGGTTCTCATCGTTCCTCTTTCAACCAGCGCAGTCAAAACATATTCAGACGACCTCGATGCCCGGGTAAAAAAATTTCTCGACTCACATGATTGGGGGTGGGGAGATATGAATGTGCCGGCTGTCGATGGCCGTACTCTCCACGACATTATCCTTAAAAATAAATACACCAGAGCACTGGAGATCGGGACATCGACAGGGCATTCCGGGACCTGGATCGCATGGGCCCTCAGCAAAACCGGAGGAAAATTGATCACCATCGATATCGACGAGCGACGACACCGCGAAGCCTTGAAAAACTTCGAAGAGGCAGGCCTCTCTGAATATATAGACGCTCGCCTTGGAGATGCTCATGAGATCGTTCCGGCTCTAGAAGGGCCCTTCGATTTTGTGTTCAGCGATGCAGACAAAGGGTGGTATAAAAATTACTTGGATGCCGTGCTCCCCAAGCTGGAAGTCGGCGGCTGTTACACCACCCACAATGTGTCGATGGGAAGAGGGAGAAGAGGCCGAGGAGGTAGCAGCAGCTACATGGAATATCTGCTCAGTCTTCCCAACCTGGAAACCACGGTCGATGACCGTGGAAATGGCCTTTCGATCAGCTATAAAAAATCCAAATAATCTAAAAACAGAATTAAGGGATCGGGTATCCCGGTACCGAATTATCAAGAATTTGGATTTCTGATCCAACAGGAATGTAGCCCTTTAAAAATGCTTCAAGGACAATCTCTCCCTCTTTATTTCGGCAGACAGCTTTGGCTTCGGTCAACCCTTTCCCCGCCATGCAGGAGATCGTCAAAGAGCACGTAACGGTATCCCCGAGGTAAACAGGCTTCCTGAACCGGAAATCCAACTTGGAAGCGAACCATCCGATCTGCCCTCCGATTTCTGTAACCAGGCTTCCAACCAGCAAACCTGGGCAAACCTTTCTTTTCAGTTTTTTCGCTTTGACGAAAGTCTCATCAGAATACACCGGATTGAAGTTTTTGGTCATATTGGAGAAATCCAGCGCAACCTCTTCATCAAACGTCCGTGACACAGTGAATGTGTCCCCCACTTTGAGCCCCTCTATTGTCTTTTTTCGAATCTCGGACATTGTGTTTTTTCCCTCGATTATTATGAAAGTATCGATGAAATTATCAGAAATCAACATATACTAAGGAAATAATGCGTGTCAATTGCAAAGAAAATCGTCTCTATTCCCTTGAATTTTTCTGGCCAGAGATATATTTTTCGTTCAGAGGCAAATTGTCATGAACCACAAAAGATGTTTGTATCTTCTTTACATCATCGGTTTTTTGGCTATCATTTCCTGCGGGAGGCCGACGCCGGCTGATCTAGTCCTGCGTGGAGGAAAAGTGGTGACAGTGGATGAGGGATTTTCTATTCATGAGGCCGTAGCAGTGCGAAAGGACAAAATCGTGGTTATCGGAAGTAATGAAGATGTCGAAAAGTACATCCTGCCCAGCACCACGGTGATAGACTTGAAAGGACAGCTTGTCCTCCCCGGTCTTATAGACGCGCATGCTCATCTTCATAGCCTGGGCACAGAACTCACATCATTAAATATCACAGGAACAAAAAGCTACCAAGAAATCATCAACAGCGTTGCGATAAGAGTCCAATCGACAAAACCCGGCGAATGGATCGTCGGCGGGCGATGGGATCAAAACGACTGGGAAGACCAGGCTTTCCCTGTGCATGATCCTTTGAGCGAAGTCTCTCCCGACAATCCGGTCTTCTTAACAAGGATAGATGGGAATGCCGCTTTTGCCAACCAAAAGGCCCTGGAACTCGCTGGCATCACAAAGGATACCCTTGATCCGGTGGGAGGGTTCATTATCCGTGATGAAAGCGGCAAACCCACAGGAGTTCTGGTCAACAGAGCCATGAACTTGGTATCGGATAAGATACCCCCGGATTCGGATGAACAATTCAAACAGAAATTTCTCAAAGCAGTCAGAAGCTGCCTTTCTGTAGGCCTGACGAGTGTCCATGAGGCCGGGATCGGACCCAGACATATCTCCCTCTACAAAAACCTCATAGACAGCAACCAACTCAACATGCGTGTTTATGCCATGCTCGGAGAGGAGGTTGACCTCCCCTTGGATATGGATCTGGTGTCCTATTTCAAGAAACATCGCATCGAAGAGTATGGCCATCACTTTCTTTCCGTTCGCAGCATCAAGCTATATTTTGATGGAGCGCTTGGCTCCAGAGGGGCAGCCTTTTTTGCCCCTTACGAGGACGATCCAAACAACAAAGGTTTGCTCAGAATCACTCCTGAATACATCACCGCTATCTCCAAAGCTGCTCTTGAGGCCGGAATGGGTGTCAACACACACTGCATCGGAATTCGAGGAAATCGACTTTGCCTCGAGGCTTACGAAAAAGCTCTTCTTGAAAATCCCAAGCCTGACCACCGCTTCCGCATCGAACACGCGCAGATCATCGAACCACAGGATGTCGAAAAATTTGTCTCTCTCGGAATCATTCCTGCCATGCAACCCACCCATTGCACCTCGGACATGTATTTTGTGGAAGATCGAATCGGAGCGGAGCGTGCCAAAGGAGCCTATGCATGGCGTTGGTTCATCGATGCCGGATTGGTGATTCCGTGCGGGTCTGATTTCCCAGTCGAGTCGAACAATCCCCTACTGGGGATCTATGCCGCAATAACCCGGCAGGATGCCTCGGGCTGGCCCCCAGGCGGATGGCATCCCGATCAAAGAATGACGATCGAAGAGGCGATCAAGGGATTCACCATCTGGGCTGCCTATTCCGCATTCCAAGAAGATGTTCTCGGTTCGATCGAAGTGGGCAAATATGCGGACTTCACTGTCTTGGATAAAGACATCCTGGAGATCGCTCCCTTAGACATCTTGACAACCAATACAGTATACACAATAGTCGGAGGGAAAATCCGCTACAGAAAAAAATAGAATCACCCCTTTTTTCTGGGGACTCCACTTGACATTGCCCTGGGAATTGGTTAAACTCACCCATCATCTTATAAGGAG
>CAZIDF010000066.1:0-6379 GCA_964538085.1 uncultured Eubacteriales bacterium
CTGGTATGGCAATTCCTACCAAAATGAAATGAGAAGTATTGCCTGGAATATCTGGAGTACCGGATTCATCAATATAATAGCAGAGATACATTCTCTATCCTCCCCTTTTGGCAAAAAAAAAGCGGCTGGGTGTAAGGCCATTTTCGGCCTTTCGATAAGACGCTTAGCGACTCGTCCCAGACGCATATTAATAATAATGATTTGATTTCTAAAAGTCAATAAATATCTGAATTTTAGAAAATCGATAACTTGATAAAGAAAGATTCGGGGATCATCTTCAAGTCGTGCGATAAGCAACAGAATAGTCCTCGTTTTCGTCGTATCCGTACTTATTTAAGAACGAAGGAATTGCACTGTAGTTCTCACCAACATATTCGGCAAGCTTGCCTTTGGATATTTTCCCAAGATGAAAAGCTTTAATCGCCAAAGATATGTATTGTGTAGAAAGATAAGGTTTTTCTAAATCTGCCCAATCTGTTGATTGAAATTATGTTTTTTCATCATAAGGATCCAATATTCTAAACTCGAAATGCCAGCCTTCCCACTCATCAAACATTTGACTGAAATTTTCCATGGTGATTCTTTTGCCGTCTATAACAAAAACTCTTTCATATACCGTATCTTCAAAATCATCGTTCCACTCTATTCTTCCCCGCAGAATTTGCTTATCTCCTATTCTCCACATGCCACCCCGTTTTTTTAAATGCCTTCGATTGAGCCCTCTTTTCATTTTTTTTATAAGGCGCTCTTTAGCAAGCTCCGGATCTGTATCAAAATCAAACATCATTTTGAAATAATATCCATGTGAAATATCCTTTTTTACCTCGATCGCTTCTGCAATAAGCCCAGCCGGCAATTCAAATGTTGCCAGTTTGAAATGATGCTCTCTTTTCCATTGGTCCTTTATGATGATATCTTCGCCACTCTCAAGGGTGCTGTGAATTACAACATCACCATCAATATATTTATACATTTATACCTCCCTTTTTTCTTGCTCTGACGCCATCCATCTCTAGTTAAAAAGCGATTTAACCTCTCCCCTACCAACAAACTGAGATAGTATTTTGTAATTGTTTTTTTCGAATCTGATTCTTCCTGCAACAATGGCAGGATGGATCTTCAGTTGTTCTGATAAATTGCGAACCTCTTTTGCTAGGTCTTTTGCATTTAAATTCACTTTTTTCCAATATTCTTTAGGGATTAGTGAATTTTGAGCAATTCTGTCGGCCTCTTCTTCCTTCGTATCTTTGCGCCTTATGCTTGATTGCTGCGGTTCAAGCTCATCTATTATGATATTTGTATCACCCATCGTGAGATGTTTCACAAGATGTGCTAGTTCATGCAGAAGACAGAACCAAAAATTGTCTAGCCTGTTATATCTCAAGGTCAGAGCTATAATGGGATTCTTTTTCTTGAAAATCATTACAGCTCCATCGAGAAAGGTTCTTTTCAAGTGAGGAACAACAAAAAGTTGTATCCCATGCTTCTCAAGATATTCTTTCGCAAGTAAAGGGCCATCTTTGAAATAACTGAGTTTTGATAAATCCGACAAATTAATGGATCCCGGCATATAATTTTCGTCTAATGGATTTTTCTCAGATAGTTCCATTACTCTAAGCCCCCAAGCCATCAGCGCATATTTATTAGTTCGCAACTTTTTGAATGGGCTTCCACTTTTACGGAATGCTAATCTGGAAAAGCTTTTCATGCCACCAGCCTCTTGTATGTATCCCCGTATAATCTCTTCTTCATTGCCTTTAATACTTTTATCCGTGTGAATCCAGCCAAGACTAATCATTTCGTGTATTGGGAAACGGGTCCATTCTATTTCTGGGATATCTTCAGGGAAACCTTGGCCCTGTTCTTGAAGCAATATCTCTGCCGGAATACCTAATCCATTGTGAAGAGCCCGCATCATAGAAAGCGAAAGTGGTCTTTTTTTGTTAAGAACCTCAGACACTTTGCTTTTGCTTCCTATAAAAGGAACAAGAGCCTGTTGATTAAGACTCAATTGATCCATTCTAAACTTAATCGCCTCGACAACATCAGGCATATCTATTGGGTATTTTTTATCTTCATACAGCTCGACAAGAGTTACAAGCAACTCTAATTCATCCCCTTCGGAAGTATTGGATTCGGCATCCATCAATTCATCGATGCGTGAGAGTGCTGCTTGGTAATCTTCCTCAGTCTTAATAATTTTATATGTCATCACATTTCCTCCACATTGATCTTGTTATATTCCTTATGAGTGCCAATAAATTTAATATAAACTGTCTTCATTCGATAATTAATCTTAGTCACTAATCTGTATTTATTTCCTTTAATATTGAAGACAACTTTATTGCCTCTTAAAATACTCGCCGCTCCATATTTTTCTTTGACTTCAACAGGGCTTTTCCAGTTTGCATTCTTTACTTCGTAATACCATGCCTCTAATTGGCTTTTTGTTTCTTTATGCAAGCTGTAAAAATCAACAAGTGTTTCCCTATTCATTATATGCACATTAATAATATAAACAGTTCCCAATAAAATGTCAAGAAAATAGTTCCCTAAATGGGAATTCTATAATGATTTATTGCCGATATTGTTCAATAGATGGAATGATATAAATTAAATCCGTCCACGAAACATATTATTCTCTTTGTATAATAAAGAACCTCTGGATCGTAACCCAGAGGTGGCTGGTGAGAAATTCTCACCAGGGATGATTTCAACAATAAGATAATACAGCAGCTTCCAATTGTCCAGAAAAAAGAGGAATGTCACATCTGCATCAAGTAGTACGATACGCAACAGAATAGTCCTCGTTTTCATCGTATCCGTGCTTATTTAGGAACGAAGGAATGTCACTATATTTCTCACCAACATATTCGGCGAGCTTGCCTTTGGATATTTTCCCAAGATAAAAAGCTTTAATCGCTAAGGATATGTATTTGGTGGAAAGATAACGTTTTTCTGTTTCTGCCCAATCTGTGTGCCGGTGTTTTTTGTCTTGAATGTTCTCCTTTCTCAGAAGGTCAAGGTTGACCAATCGCCATAGTAAAGCCTCGATCGAGACATCGAAATCTCGAGCAATATCAACCAAATTTAGATATGAAATCGAATCATTTTCAGTTCTTTCCTCAAACACATCTCGAACCTCATTCTCGGGTATGAGTAAAGAGGCAGCAAAGACATCGGCCAATTGTTCAACGCGGCTTTTTCCTCTGGCATCGTCTTGGTAGATCTCTGACGGGACAAAATCTTCCCACGTTATTAAGTGAAAGAATTCGTGGGCGAGATCGAAATTGCGCCTCCAAGGTGCATCATTGGCGTTGACCAGGACAGCCATTCCAAACTCCTCATCTATTGTCGAACCTCCAGAAATGTCAGAATCCATCGGTAGGAAAATAATTTTGATACCCATTTCTTCCTCTAAGATTTTTGGCAATGAACATGCTGGACGGAATCCCAATTTCAGAATGCTAACATACTTGGAGGCTAGGTTTTCGACACATTTGAAAGCATCTTGGGTAAGCAATTCGTGTTTATCAATATTAATTATTGATCCTGTTTTTGAGACTTTAGGCTCACCGAGAAGCTCTAGGAGGTTTTGATAGTGTCTACATATCGAAATGAATTGTCGCTCGATAATCGTTTTTTGAGGGCTTGTTTCAGGGCTCCTCCAGAGGATCCTGACTTCTTTCTGGGGAACGTCAAGATTCAGGAAATAATCGATGTCACGGCCGTAGATTTTAGCTAATTTAGCGAGTTCCCAGGCCTTCAACTCCCTCTCCCCTGCCTCGATGCTGCTTAATGTCTGGTAATTGTTGAATCCTAATTTTCCTGAAACTTCCCTTAGAGTAAGATCCAGAGATTCACGCTCCTTTTTTAAAAGGCTTGCCAATTTCTTTTGGATATTCATTTTTTGCCTCAATTAGAATATATATGATATTATTATAATTATCAAATATTATTAATAATAAGTATAAGATAAATTTATATTTTTATGCGCTAAATAACTCTGGTTCTTAATCCAGAGGAAAGCCTTTCACTCCAAAATAAAAATACTTCATGAGAAAAGATTTTAAATAGCAGCGTCCTTGTATATAATGAGGAGGGAGAAAATGATGAAATTAAAGATTGTTATGGAACCTAGTGCAGATGGGGGGTATTCAGTCACTGTCCCTTCTTTGCCTGGGTGTATCAGTGAAGGCAATACAAAGAAAGAGGCACTCAAGAATATTAAAGAGGCCATCCTATTGTACCTGGAACCAGTTGAGGATGATTTATATTGAAACAAGCAAACATAACAGTTGATCAATTCAAGAAATTAATATAATTGGGCTTCTCGCTAACATATTCATGGGAAAATTACTGCTTTCGTAGCGTCAATATTTAAGGAATTCTGTGTTATTGAAGGTTGTGATGAGCCTTAAATGGATCCAGGCTTAGAGCCATTCGATCTCAATGAGGTTTTCCATTTTCCTGAAGTCCGGATCTCCTGTTAACAAAACCGCATTTATTTTCTTGGCCGTCATAGCGGCAAAGCAATCGGCATAGGATATTGCGAATTCAGCTTTTATTTTTGCTGCTTCAATAACATTCTGAAATGAGTTCTCTACCCTATGGATTGGCAAGCTGGGAAATATAATCTGACTGAAAAAATCTGCCGCATCCATCCCCCTTTCTCTGGCCAAAATATAATAAACCTCGCCAACATTGATATCATTGATGAAAATTTGTGGATCTTTCTCTGAAAGAAGATTCTTGACCTTCTCGAAATGTGCTTCTTTTTTAAGATAAGCCAGCAAGGCAAATGAATCAAAGACTCTTTTTGTCTTCACGGAGGGTATCCTTTTTTCTTTCTTTTAGAAGAGCTTTCGTCAGAGACGAGCCTTTCTTGAAAATCCCACAATAATATTCAACCGGATTTTCCGGCAAAGGATGAACTTCAACATGGCCGTCAACAGCTTTCACGATGACCTTGGATCCATCTTTGATCCCGACTTTGTCTCTTACTTTTTTGGGGATCACCACCTGCCCTTTGGCGGAAGTAGTCATGACTGACATTGGGTTAAATCTCCTTAAATTTGTTTAATGATTCAATATTAGTTTAACTTTTTCCAAAACTTAATGTCAAGCTTTTCATTGTTAAAACATAATAATTATTTACTGCCGACTAATTGAGAGTTAAATTATTCCAATTCGAGTTGAATTTTCAGGGCTTGATCTATATCCTTCATTTTCTGTGCGCTAATATGTCCTATTGATTTGATAATTCTATACTCAGCATCAATGGTTCTTATCTGATTGCATTGGGCAACACTGTCTTTTTCCAATCCGGATTCCTCTTTTTTCAAATAAACTAAACACGGATACCATTTTCTTACGTTTTTTGAGTCCGTGACTGGGATGATGTTTGTGACAGGAGAAAATTTATTCGCTATGTCGTTCTGCACTATAATGCATGGCCTTACTTTCCCCTGTTCTGATCCTCTGACAGGCTCCAGATCAACCAGGATAATATCGCCTCTTCTATATCCTGAGTGCATTAGATGTTTTCACCATCTACGAATATAAACTCTTCACAGGTTGCCCGGTCGAGGTCTGCGTTAGCTTGATACCCCTCTTTTAATTCTTTCTCAATTCTCTCTTTTTCTAATCTTTTCAACTTCTCTTCGATTGCATCTCTTACAAATTTACTGAAATCAATGCGTAATATTTTATTTACTGTTTCAAACCGAGATATGAGATCGATTGGGAATATGATGTTTTTCCTTATCGTATTGTTCGTTTTCATTGCTATCTCCTAAGCACTTCTTGATACACTCTTTAAATATACATTTATGATACATATTTATACACACATTGTCAAGATCCTTTAGTCCTTATTTTCGTTGTATCCGTACTTTTTTAAGGACGAAAGGATCGCACAGTAATTCTCATCAACTTCCCTCTTGGCCGCCTGAAGGGGCGTCAGGCCACCGAGTTGCCGGGAGTTTTGTCTTTGGCCATTCATTGAAGTAATGGTGTTCCAGATTTTTCTTAATGGCCTTCTGGATTTCTGGCCTGGAATTCAGCTCCTTGGATGTAGAATTGTCCCCGTACACTCCTGGGGGCATCCGGATATTTTCGACTCTTAGGTTTCAACCAGGTCCAGGATTCGTCTTTCTTGTCGTATTGATAGCTTCTGAGCCGGTACCAACTTCGGTTATTGCCGGGGAAGTTGGTGCATTAAAACCAAACAGCGGAAAGATTTTTAGATTTGGCAACGAACCAGGCATCCTGATAAATACACCAGGTAGTGAAATAAAAGCGTTCACGGCCATCTGTACGCATCTGGCATGTACTGTACAATACCGGGATGACTTAGAGCATATTTGGTGCGCATGTC
>CAZIDF010000067.1:0-6326 GCA_964538085.1 uncultured Eubacteriales bacterium
TCCACTTGACATTGCCCTGGGAATTGGTTAAACTCACCCATCATCTTATAAGGAGGTGATTTCCTTTGGCTTTTGTGGTCGTAGAAGAAGGCGAATCGATCGAAAGCGCACTGAAAAGATTCAAGCGGAAGGTCCAGCAGGAAGCTATAATCAAAGAAATTAAAAAACACTCTGTTTATTACAAACCGGGTGAGAAGAGGCGGATGAAGGATGCCCAAGCTCGCAAGCGCATGAGAAGACGTCTGAAAAGAGAACGGGAATTCGAATATTATTGATAAATATTTTAGTCCATTAGTGTTATCTCTTTCCTTATAGAAAAAGAAGTAGAAAGATACTCTGAAAATATTTTTGGATTAAAAAGTAGTATTTTGTCTTCATCAGAATTACAGACCAAAAAAAAACCAGCTTGGCTCAAGGTCAAATTTCCATCTCATCAAAACTTTTTCCAGGTGTCTAATCTCCTCAAAAAGCAGGACATACACACCATCTGTCAAAGCGCCAAGTGCCCGAACATTTCTGAATGCTGGACACACAGCACAGCTACATTCCTGATCATGGGAGACACATGCACCCGCCACTGTTCCTTTTGTGCTGTGCATAAGGGAGTCCCATCCCCTCCACAAAAGGATGAACCTTTCCGTGTAGCGGAAGTCGCCTCCACTATGGGACTTCGCTATGTGGTGATCACTTCTGTTACCCGTGACGATCTTTACGACGGAGGGGCAGCCCTTTTCGTCGAAACTATAAAGGCTATAAGGCAAAAAATCCCCGCAGCGAAAATCGAGGTCCTGACTCCAGATTTTAGTGGCAACGACGAAGCGCTGATGACCGTGGTCGCAGCGCGACCTGACATTTTTAACCACAATGTCGAAGTTCCTGAGTCCATGTATTCGGCTATTTGCAGACCCAATGAAAACTACAAACTTTCCCTTCGAGTATTAGAGCGGGCAAAAGAGTTTGGCGCTATCACAAAGTCAGGGATTATGATCGGCCTGGGCGAATCTACCGAAGACATTCTTCATACATTCTCAGAACTCAGGCGCACCGGATGCAATTTGCTCACCATCGGGCAGTATCTGCAACCCTCCAAAAACAACATTCCTGTGTTGAAGTATTATTCCCCATTGGAATTCGAACAGATGAAAAAAATCGCTCTGGACTTTGGATTCGAAGAAGTTGAGGCAGGCCCTCTGGTAAGAAGCTCTTACAGAGCACACAGGATGTACAAGACCTTCCTCGAAAAAAGGACTCATTAACCATGCGCTATCTTATTTTTACGGATATTCACGGCAACATGGAAGCTTTCTTGGCCTTCCTCAAGTTTGCACAAAAACGCAAAGTCGACCACTACCTTTTTCTGGGAGATTTGGTCGGTTATGGTGCATCTCCAAACGAGACCATCCAGAGAATCCGTCTCCTCAAGCCCATATCCACGATTAGAGGGAATCACGACAAAGCCGTTTGCGGACTTGACACAGTGCAGACATTCAATCCGATAGCTGCCTCGGCCATCCACTGGACAAGAGATCACATCACCAAAAAGAACATGAGTTACCTCTGCAAGCTGGAGCAGGGACCGTTGATCGTCAACAAAGACATCATGATCTGTCATGGGGCACCGTTCGATGAAGACCATTACATCTTCGGGGAATTCGATGCATCGGAAGCTTTTCTCCATATTCCTGTCCAGATGTGCTTTTTCGGGCACACCCACTTCCCATTTGTGTATGAAGAAAAAGACCATGTCGTCGAGGGCACATTTTTGACAGGCGATGACAACGAGATAAAGATCGAAAAAGGTGTCCGCTATCTGATCAATCCGGGTTCGATAGGACAGCCTCGCGACAGAAACCCCATGGCCGCCTGCGCCATCTACGATTCCACCGCAAAAAAAATAAAATTTTACCGATTCCCTTACGACATCGAAAAAGCCCAGAGAAGAATCATAGGGGCAGGATTGCCGCCTGCATTGGCAGAAAGACTCGCCGTCGGAATTTAAGTTTTGGGGTTGGCGTAGCAGTAAATACAACTGTGGGGACAAAACTGAGAATAACTCCCGATATCCGTTGATTCTGTGCAGCGGCATTCAGCACGCTGTGTCCTATCCTTTTTTGTTGAAACTGCTTCCTTGTCTGGGTGAAGTCTTTGAAGTAAATTCCCATCGATACAGAAAGAGGGACGGATTTCTGGAATTTCTGCAAGAAAATCCTGGCTGCAGGAAAAAAGGTCAAGACCCCACTCTTGAGCCACTCGAACGATAGAAATGGCATCCTCCAATTTTCGCTCATTCGGAGGATCGATGAAATGGAATCCATGTTTAGTCGCCCTCCGCATCGCTTTCTTGTACCACTGGGCAAAACTGATCCGGATGTTTTTGATCCCATTTCGATGGAGAGACGGCGCAATTTTTTCGAAAAGAAAGATGTTCGTCCGGACTTCATCTCCCTCCTCCCAATAGATAATGGGATCGAAACGGATAGTGATTCTTTCCGGTATCCCGACAAATTCCACCAGTTCTCCCAGTTGAGAAAGAGAGGTTCCATATGGGGGCACACCGCGCTCGATAAAGGTGTCTCCCAAACCGGTTATCGTGAAGTGACAGAACAGCTGATCGTATTTTTGGAGCACCGCCCCCATATCCGAATTGCTTTCGACCAGATTGGCGAAATTTTTTGACCACAGAACTACACTGTGAACATTGGATGGATTTAAATTGACTGCATAGGTGTACCCTGAGGGTCCATGCACCCGGGCTTCCTCCTTTTTAAACACAGAAACGAGCCATTCAGGAAAGAAGGCCACCAAATCCGTTCTTCTGGAAGCACTGATCACCTTTTTCATCATTCATATTTTATCTAACGCATCCCATTAAGAACAATTTATTTTGATGTTAGTGTCGCTTTTTCTATAATGTTTGATAAAATAGAGAAAGGAAAACTGTACTCAATATGGCAAAACAATCCCAAAAGAGAACGCCCAAAGTGTGGGTGGTCGGTGGCGGCAAAGGCGGCACAGGAAAAACCTTTGTGTCGAGCAGCCTTGGGATCTATCTTTCAGAAAAAAGAAAAAAAGATGTCGTGCTGCTCGATGCCGACCTAGGTGGCGCCAATTTACATTCAGTTTTCGGGATCAAACACCCCAAAAAATCCCTCAATGATTTTTTTGAATTCACAGTCCCCCTCGAAGAACTCCGGATCGAAACCGGGATCAAAAATCTCTCTCTCGTGGCAGGGGACATCCATTCTTTGTCTGCTGACAATATCCGATTTACCCAAAAGAAAAAACTGTTTAGACACATAAGCCAGTTGAACGCACGATATGTTCTCCTCGATGTCGGAGGGGGAAGCCATTACAACATCATCGACACATTTCTTTATGCCGACAAAGGTATCGCGGTCATGACGCCGGATATCCTTGCTGTTGAAAACATGTACCAGTTCATGAAAAATGTGATCTACAGAAAATTGCGCATGACGCTCAAGTTCTATGGTTTCAAAGGCTTAGCCGAAGAAACCTGGAAAAAGCGAGAAATAAATAAAGTTACCAATGTTCGCGAGTTGCTCGATTTTTTTAAACACTTCCCCCAAACAAGAGATATCGTTCACAAAGCATTTTCCGAATTCAAGATTTATTTGATCTTGAACAAGGTCAGAAACATGCAGGACATTTACCTGGGAGCTTCGATAAAAAGTACCTTTCAAAAATTTCTCGGAATGGACACACAATATGTGGGTTTCTTGGAATATGACGACTCTATCTGGAAGTCCACACGCCAGCAAAAGCCCTTCCTGATGCATCATGCCGATTCTCGCTTTGCCACAGAGATCGAACTCTTCACCGAAAATCTTTTACGCGGCAACGAGATTAATCTCTGGGAAGAGTGATCATGTCGAGAGAGGAGTATCTGAAGTATCTGGACATGCTCGAGCTGGATTCGGATGCCTCGCTTACAGAAATAAAAAAATCCTATCTTCATCTGAAAAGGCTGTATTCCACGGATTCTATCGCGATCTCTCCTATCGCTGAAGAATTTTCCATTGAAAAGCGGAAGGATATTCTCCTTCAGATCGAGGAAGCTTATGCCAATCTTCTGGCCCTTTTGGCAAAAGAAGACAAAAAAATCCTGAAAAAAGAAAAAAAAATCACATTCGATATCGACACAGAAGAAAAAGAGAAGATTCCGCTCCCTCACATCGAAAGGATGTTGAAGCAGGTCGGATCCATCCTCAAAGCCAAGGACTTACATAAAAGTTTCAATAGTCGTTCGGTCGTCAAAGGAGTGGATCTCCAAGTCCGTTCGGGAGAGATCATCGGCCTTCTGGGTCGAAACGGCGCGGGCAAAACCACGACTTTCCTGATGATAACCGGTTTGATAAAGCCTGATATTGGAGGACTTTATCTGGACAAATTGGACATATCCACCTGCTCCACTCCCCAGCGAGCCAATCTTGGCATAACTTATCTTCCCCAAGAAAATTCTGTCTTCTTGAAAACCACGGTGGAAAATAACCTGAAGATGGTTTGGGAGATCATGGGAGACAAAAAGAATGACCGGAAAAACTTGGCATACCAGCTCCTGGAAGAACTGGGACTGGAAAACCTGGCCGATCAAAAGGCATACACTCTCTCAGGAGGAGAACGGAGGAAACTCGAGATCTGTCGCGCTCTTCTTCTGAATCCGAAGTTTTTTCTCTTGGACGAACCTTTTACCGGAATCGATCCCCTTACCATAATCGATCTTCAAAAAATCCTGATCAAATTGAGAAACAAGGGCCTCGGTGTCGTTCTATCCGACCACAACGTGCGGGACACATTTAGGATCACCGATCGCGCCTATGTCATCGATGAAGGAGAGATCCTCGTCGAGGGCAATCCTAAAGAAGTGGCATCGAGTAAACTGGCAAGAGAGCGCTTTCTAGGAGAAGATTTTAGGCTGGGACAGGAAGTGACTTATTCCTCATAAGGAAATAAGTGGTCTCCCAACGTCTGGCCTAAAAACAAAAAGAACAGGAAAAGATAAACCGCCAATAGAGCAAGATAAAAGGCAACGGCCGGAAGCGCCGAGACCGAAATTAGTTTGAACAGGTTCGTGGACAACATCCGAGACGCGATGTGAAGGGCAACGATCCAGAATGCAGCGATAAATAGCACATCGAATGCTCTTGATTTAAACCAAGTGGAAAGCCTGGAAGGAGACGATTTCTCCTCTTCATCAAATTCTCCAGTCGATGTATCGACAAAAGGCAATTTTTCTTGTTCGACTCCCTCAGGCAATCCCATGCCTGTATCGGGCATCGAAGCTTCCTCTTCAGGTGTTTTCTCTTCGATCAACTCTTCTTCAGGTTTATCCACTTCTATTATTTCTTCTTCCACAATTTCTTCTTCTGCTATTACTTCTTCTGCCGCTTCTTCCTCAATTATTCCTTCTTCACTTTCCTCTTCTTCAGGAATTTGCACCTCAGGGACTTCATCTTCAGGGGTTAGGCCCCTGGGTTTCAGGATCTCTTCCATTTCTTCTTTTTCTTCCTCAACCGAAGGGGATCCTTCGACAGGGAGTTCCTCGTCTATTGGCTGTTCTTCTGCAATCTCCTTTTCTTCGAGGGGCAACGCTTCTTTTGGTTCTTCGAACTCCTGATCTTCCTCTACGCTCCCGGTATCGACAAATGGCATTTCATCCGGTTTTTCATCCTTGATTTTCTCTGCCCATGGAGGGAGTTCATCGGTGGGCGGGATCTCCCCGTCCCACTCATCACGGTCTTCCTTGAGGGATTTCAGGAATTTTTCGATTTCTGCTTTTTCTTTCTCTTCGGGATCGATCACCTTCTCCAGGTCTTCGGTTCCGAATGCAGGTTCTTGTGGCTCCACAAAAAACTCATCTCTCTCCGCCTCAGGGGATTTTTGAACTTCTTCCTCTTCAACTCTTTCTGCTTCCTCTTCTTCCATCGGTTCGAACTCGACGTCCTCTTCCACATCCTCCTGTTTTTCTGGTTCTGGCTCTTCCTCTTTCTTCTTTCTCCCCCTCGATGAGCCCCCCCCCTTTTTCGGCTTATTCACTTCCGGTGTTTCCTCCTCGACTACCTTATCACCAGGGATGTCTTCATGAATATACTCATCCTCAGGAAACAGAAGTTGGGTACCGCAATTGGAGCAGTATTCAGAGCCTTCATCGATGATGGCTTTGCAGTATGGGCATCTCCGTATGGCCATTAATCTATTTATATTCAGAAAAGGTAGTCTTGTCAAACAAATTTCCACCAATCCTGGAACCATTTGACAATGGAACTGAAATCGTCTAAAAATAAAGAACCGTGGGCGATTAACTCAGC
>CAZIDF010000068.1:0-2205 GCA_964538085.1 uncultured Eubacteriales bacterium
GGGATCAGCGATTTTCATTTTTTGAGTAGGCATGAATTTTGATAATGCGATCTTCAATTGATTCACAAAATGTGCATTCCTGTCGATAATCGTGATTTTTTCGAGGCTTTGAGGAAATTCTCCTGCTTTTATCGCTTCGATACATCCCCCAAGCTCGGAACGCAAGGAATTTGCGGGATTCATCCCGAATCCAATCCCATGGATTGTCAGGGCTAAATGTCGTGTACCCGGTGCAATCGATTGAAGATTTTTCAGAACATCATACCCAAATTGATGAATATCGATATAGTCAAAGGTGGAGAGGGAGACGACACTTAGCAATAATACTTTTTTAGCTTTTATTCTTCCCTGACTTGGTATCAGATGAGCATCACCTACCGAAGGAAGAATAGCCTTGATGGTTTCTTCGTTTTCTCCGATTGCTTTGGCCACGGTTTGCGAAGCACCAAACAATCCCTCCGCGTACTTAAGAGCAATAACATCGGCTTCGAATTGGGTGACATCACCTTGCTGGATTGAAAAATGAATTTCTCTTGCCATTGTTTACAAAAACAGAGAAAAAATACGAAGACATTCATCCATTGTCGTTTTACCCAGTTTGACTTTCTTCAACGCATCTTGCGCCATAGTTGTCATCCCCTCATCTATGGCTCTCTTTCTTAATTCATTATGAGAGACCTTGTTAAGAAGTGCCTGTTTGGTCTTGGGGGTCAAAATCAGAGTTTCACTGACGGGGATGCGTCCTCGATATCCTGACTTGCCGCATTGATCACAACCTTCTCCTGAGTAGATCTTATCCTTCTGGCTCCATTCGCCTGTCTTCATAAGCGGATCTATATCTTTTATCGATTCCAGATTATCATTTGTTAACGATGATTCCACTATGCAGCTTTTGCAAATTTTCCTCAAAAGCCTTTGGGAGAGGACAAAACGCACCGATGAGTTGATCATCGCTGGGGAAATTCCCAATTCCAGCAGCTTAAGGAGCGCAGCGGGTGCACTGCCGACGTCCATCGAACTCAAAATCAAATACCCATCTAAGATAACTTGAATGACTTTTTCTGCGGTTTCGAGATCACAAATATCCTGAACCATTATTATGTCAGGATCTTGTCGCGTCATGCTTCTTAAAGCTGATGCATAATTGTATCCTATGTCCTCCCTGATCTTGGTTTGACCGATACCATCTAATTGATAGGGGATGGAATTCTCTACGGTGAGAATATTGACCTCGCCGCTGTTCAATTCATTCAGGGCTGCGTAGATGGTTGTCGTTTTTCCCGATCCCTTCGGACCAGTGACAAGAACGAGTCCGGATGGCTGGCGAATGGCTTTTTTGAATCTTTCCATGTCATCGTTTGAAAATTCAAGTTCTTGGATGCCTTTTTGTTCGATCGTGCTCGGGAGGATTTTTATGACGATCCTTTCTCCATGAGTAGTTGGATGACTAGCAACGGCAGTCTCTACCGAGTTTTCGTTTATTTCTATGGTCATCCTTCCGTCCTGAGGGAGTCTGCGCTCTGATATATCTAGGTTGGATTTGATTTTCATTCTCGAGTTTAGAGCATTCTGCATTTTAAGTGGCACCGTCATAACTTCCCTGAGTGATCCATCGACCCGGAAGCGGACACGCACACTGTTTTCGAGCGGTTCCAGATGAATGTGACTTGCATTTTGTTTAATCGCTTCGCTGAGAATAAGATTAACCAACTTGACGACCGGAGCCTCCTCAAATAGCTCCTTAGGTTCTGTTAAATCCTCGATTTCCATTTCGGCATCGAGGGAAGGAGAGGAAATATGAGGCTCGAAATGCTTATCGAGAGATTTGGCGATATCTTCCTCTGAAGCCGATACGGATTTTATCTTCATGCCCGATACAAATCGGACATTGTCGATAGCAAAAATGTCAGAAGGATCTGCCATCGCTACGGTTAAAAACTCACCGGATCGGGAAAGAGGGATAAGGGAAAACCTCCGGCACACATCCTCTGGCACGAGAGAAAGGGCATCTTTTTCTATTTCAACGGATTCAAGATTGACCGCCTCATGATCTTTTTTGTCTTTTTTGGGCATGGTGCTTTTTCTATTTAGGCATTTTATACGAGATTATTCATTTTTCCAATTAAAGAATATTTTTTCCCTTCGGAACGTCTCCTCGGTCGCTGGGATGTTTGACCTCTGATAGCCTGTGTGCTATATATTTTC
>CAZIDF010000068.1:2305-6146 GCA_964538085.1 uncultured Eubacteriales bacterium
GAGGTTGTGCTTCCGTTTGAGGCAGATATGTATGTCCAAGACTTCAAGAGCACATCTTCTCTAGAGGAATTCCATGAATTTCTCTCCAAAGCAAAAAAAGTCGTTACGCTTCCCAATGGTGAAGGCAAAGAGGAAGCGTATGCTAGAACTGGGCGATATGTGGTGGACAACTGTGATGTCCTCATCGCGTTGTGGGACGGGAATGAAAGTGCAGGGAAGGGCGGCACAGCCGATATCGTCCAGTATGCAAGAACCAACCGTTGTCCGCTTTTTTGGGTAAATACAGCCAGCAAAGGTCATGTTGTTTTCGAAGAAGGAATGGGAATGAATCGCCAAGCCTACATCCACCTCGAGGAATTCAATTCGGAAAAAATAAAATCTGTCAGGATCGAACAGAAAACACAAAAATATAAAGAATCCTTGAGCAACATCGCTCATGAGACGAATTTTTCCTCGGACATGCTGTCTTGGATAAGTGAAAAGATATTGCCCCGCTTTGTGAGGACCGATCTATTGGCAGAAAAATATCAAATGTGCTATTTCAAAGCGGGAAGTTGGGTGTATGCTCTCGCAGCCATTGCTGTTGCCGCTGTAACATTCCAGATACTTTTTCTTCCTCATATGCTGGGCATTGCTTGGGTAGAAGTTTTTTGCATACTCGGTGTTATCGCCATCTATGGGATCGGGAATCATAAAAAGTGGCATTTAAAATGGATCGACTACAGATTTTTGGCGGAACGATTTCGTTCTGCGATTTTTCTCGCTCTGGCAAGAATGAATGTCACAGCCATGCGTCCCCCGAGACATCTGAGCCTTTCTTATTCCTCTCAAGATTGGATGGTTTCCGCTTTTTCAGCCGTGTGGAGTGAACTGCCGAAACTTGACTCTAGTCCATCTTCAGGGCTTGAGGTGCAGAAAGCTTTTTTGGTGAGAGCTTGGGTCGATGAACAGATTAATTATCACAGAATAACGAGTGTGCAGCATCAGCGCCGTTATAATATTCTGCTTTATGCAGGAAATTCATTGTTTGGATTGACGCTTCTTGTGGCCTTTTTCCATGTGTTCCATATCGGTCCCGCGCTCATGAATACCGTTTTTGGTTTCTTAGCCATCACTTTTCCCGCAACAGCAGCAGCGTTGGGAGCTATCCGGACCCATAGGGAATATCTGAGGAATGCCAAACGTTCTGGAGAAATGTTGCGTCATCTGGAAGAGCTCAAAAAACAAATGCAGACAGCACAAAATCCAGAACAGTTTTTCTGTCTGGTGAGAGAGATCGAAGAAACGATGATCCATGAAAACGAGGATTGGAGGGTTGTGGTCCGATTCCACGAGCTTGAACCACCGGCCTAACAACATCAGCTAGCTTTTATGATAGAGCTTTGTGTAGAATCTTAGGAAGAAAGAATGAATGGGCAGGGATAAGCCTTGGACCCAAGGAGATAAAATGGCAAATAAAAGTACGAAAACAACAAGCGTGAAGAAAAAAATAGTCGTTGCTGGGGATATGTCATTTGATTGGTTTGAGACGTTGGCTAATCCTGAAACACTTACTGGAGAGGAAAGCCTGGAAAGCTTAAATTGGCAAAATTATCCACGAGTCATTCGAATCGTTAAAATGGGAGACGCTTTTCTGCTGGCGGACTTTATTTTTAAGGTCGTCGATGCAGATGTTATTTCCCCGGGATTCGAAGAGATGGGTAGCATTCCTTCGGAAAACTTTGTCCATTCCTATTCCTCGTTAGAGAAATTTCCACAATCCATAGAGAAAAGGTCGGGGAAGGATGCCGTGTACAGGATAAAAGAGTTCAAAGGATATTCTGGGCCGACTTATCCGAATCCAGAGATTGTTCCTCTGAAGAATGACGACCTAAATACAGACATCGTTATCTTGTATGATAAGGGGAACGAATTTAGACACGCTCCATCTGGATGGCCCAAATCACTCAAAGCGAGGAATAAACCCCTTTTGATCTACAAGATGAGTCTCCCTTTCTTTGAGGGGGAGCTTTGGGAAACCGTCTACAAGAAACATCTCGACCGGACTGTGCTTGTGGTCGAAGCAGATGACCTCCGTGAAATGGGTGTGAAGATCAGCCGACGCTTGTCTTGGGAGAGGACGGCAAAGGATTTTGTTTGGCAAATGGCCTCCAATCCAGAACTGCTTAGCCTGAATAATTGTGCTTTTCTTGTTGTCCGGTTTGGCCTGGAAGGGACGATCCTTCATACAAGACGGGGAGGGGAGGTGGAATCCCGCCTATTTTTCGACCCGATATTAGGGGAAGATGGGTATTTCGAGGAATATCCTGGACGAATGTGTGGAGTGGAATCTGCCTTCATCGCATCGCTGACAGAAGCTTTGGCAAAAAATGGATTTGCTGGTATAGAACAGGGAACTCGTCACGGGCTCTTGAGCAGCAGAAAATTATGGCAAATGGGTTTTGGTCAAGACCTATCTACTCTCGATTATCCGGTGTCAGAAATTTTTAAACGAAGTGCGGAGGATAACAAATCTATCGCGGATGTCGTCATTCCCAATCCAACGGTAACCGATCCGGCTGATCCCGATTATTGGTGCATTCTCGATGACCTATGCCTTTCTGGACTGGAAGAAGTGGCTCATAACTATGTGATCCAAGGAAAGGATGAAGCATTGGATCGCATCCCTGTCGGCCAGTTCCGCTATTTAAGATCTTATGACCGATCAGAGATAGAAAGCTTCCGGAGCATTAAAAACTTGATAACCGAATACCTCGATTCTCCCGGCATCAGCCGACCTCTAAGCATTTCTGTGTTCGGAGCCCCAGGCTCGGGAAAATCATTCGGCGTTACGGAAGTAGCCGAAAGTGTAGCACCGGGAAAATTAAAGAAGCTTGAGTTCAACCTATCGCAATTCAGTTCTTCGGATGACCTAGTGAATGCATTCCACATCGTCCGTGATGTATCGCTCGGAGGGAAGATCCCCATCATTTTTTTTGATGAATTCGATTCCGATTTCGGAGGACAACTCGGGTGGCTCAAGTACTTTTTGGCTCCGATGCAGGACGGGAAATTCCGCGATGGAGAGGCCATTCATCCTATCGGAAGAGCCATATTCGTTTTCGCCGGGGGAACATGCGTTACATTTTCCGAGTTTGCCAGAGAAAGGGCTGATGGGGGATTCAAGGAATCGAAGGGGCCTGATTTTGTGAGCCGTCTCAGAGGTTATGTGGATATCAAAGGGCCTAATCCAGTAAGTGAGGACGATAGGCTCTTTGTGGTAAGAAGAGCGATATTTCTGCGTTTTTTACTTCAAAAAAATGCCAAGAATATATTCGACAGCAAAAAGAGATGCCGCATCGATCAAGGAGTGCTCAGAGCCATGATCAAGGTTCCTATGTATAAACATGGTGTTCGGTCGATGGAAGCTATTCTTGAGATGAGTTTGTTATCAGGCAGGAAGCGGTTCGAGCAGGCTGCGCTCCCTTCACCAAAGCAGCTCAAGCTTCATGTGGATGAAGAAATGTTTTCTCGCCTGGTTGTCAGGGATGTTCTTTTAGGAGGGTCAAGGGAAGTCCTAGCCAAGGCTATACATGAATATTACAGAAAAGACAAAAAAGGGAAGAGAGCCGAAGATGATCTTGCGATGGCGCCCTGGGACGAACTTCAAGAGGATTTAAAGGAATCGAACAGGCGACAAGCCGACAATATTCCCGCCAAGCTCAAAGCCATCGGTTGTGACTTTGTACCTGTTGTGGGTAGAGAGCCAAAGCTCATGAAATTCAAGAAAAAAGAGATAGAAATCATGGCCGAGATAGAGCATGATCGATTTGTGGCCGAGAGATTTTCTCAGGGTTGGAGC
>CAZIDF010000069.1:0-5686 GCA_964538085.1 uncultured Eubacteriales bacterium
ACTTAATACGATGTCCTCTTTTTTTCAACTCAGGTATCCATTATTGCGATGAGCCCCACCCCTTTATAGCTAAGCTAAGGTTTAAAAACAGGCATAAATATAATGGATTTTGTTTAATTTCAATAACATCCGCCAGCCAAACAACCAAATAGAAAGATATGAAAGCCTGACCCAGTTATTTTTCATAGGCGTAGGTGCCGGTGACGAATTCGTTGATGAAATTGGCCAGGTGGCGGTTGAAAGCCTGGGGATCCTCCAGCATGATGAAGTGACCCAATCCGTCGAGATATTCAATCCAGATGGATTTTGCGTGTGTTTGGGTCACATCATAGGTTACATCCATATGGGTTGTCTGGACTCCCCGCACATCGAGCCGGACCAGCTCGAAGGATTCGGTAGCGTCATAGCGCAGCAGTTCTTCGAGGGCTCCTAAAACCACCTCTTTGGGCGTCTTTATCATGCCGAGGATGATTTCGCTCATCAGACCATGATCCGATTTAGGCGCAAACCAAGACAAGCGAACATACTCCCTAATCTGTTCCTGATAGTTTTCTCGATACGGTCTCAAGGCCTGTTGGATCCTTGGTTCGTCGATGCCCTTCATATAAAGGTCCGTGAAGGAATCGGCTCCAACTAATCCAATAGCCCTGTCCGGAATCAACCTGGCTGCTTCCAGGATCACTGGACCTCCCATACCATGTCCGACGAGGACCACATTCTCTAGGTCTAGTTTTTCCACGACAGAGGCCACATCCTGCCCGAATGCTTCCATGGTCCAGGCGGTCCGTCCGGCTCCTGATTGCCCATGACCGGCTAAGTCGAGAGTCACAACCTTGAAGTTCACACCGAAGGAGGGGATCTGCTTGTCCCAATATTTCATGTTGGTGCACCAATCGTGGACAAAGACCAGTGATACATCCCCCTTTCCGTAGAGTTTGTAATGAATGGGGATGCCGTCAGCCGAGGTGGCATCGCCCTCTTCGATCAACAGCTGATCTGTCTCTGGCTGCATCTGACAGGAAATAACCGTAAAAAGAAAGGCCAATCCGAAGATTATCAGAAAACGTGTGTGTTTCATAATCGCCTCCATTCCCCCTTAAGTTTATAGCATAGAGGTAAGCTTTTGGGAATTGCTTTTCTTGAGATGATTTCACGCTTGCATTTGACCGATGTGACAGATGGCCTAAAAACGGCTTTGACGACGAAATAGCGTAGATTTATTCGTAGCGGAGCGAGTCGGCAGGATTGGCCCTGGCGGATTTGAAGGCTTGGTAGCTGATAGTCAAAAGTGCAATAAGGAGGGCAGCCAGCCCGGACAGCACGAATATATCCCATCCGATATGCGTTCTGTAGGCGTAACGTTCGAGAAGCTTTTTCATCACAAAGTAGGCCACCGGCCAGGCGATTATATTGGACAATAGCACCCATTTGGTGAAGTCTTTAGATAGCATGAACACCACATCCTTGACAGATGCACCCACGACCTTGCGGATGCCAATTTCTTTCGTGCGCCGTTCCGCCATAAAAGCCGCTAGGCCAAAAAGCCCAAGGCTGGATATCAATAACGCGAGCAGTGTGAAGTATCCGGCAATTTTTCTTGCCTGCCTCTCTGTGATGTAGATGTAGTTGGTGAGAATTTCGTTGAAAAAGATGGTATCTGTCGGAGAGGCTGGATCGAATTTTGTCATCGTGTTCTTGATGTGTTCGAGCGTTCCAGAAATGTTTTCCGGCTGTATCCTGACGAATGCCAGGGACCCGGAGTCGGGTCTCAGCATAAAAACAAAGGGCTTGACCTCGTGATAAAGCGGCTGGAAGTGGAAATCCTTCACGACCCCGATGATCTGGCCTTCGTTCCTAAAGACCGAGAGCCGCTCCCCGATAGGCGAAGTCATTCCCATCATCTTCACTGCCTCCTCATTCACGATATAGGCTTCCTTTTGGTCGGTTGAAAACTCATGGGAAAAAGCCCGGCCATCGATGATCTCCATGCCAAAAGCTGCAAAATAATCGTATCCCACATAATCCCAGTGCATGCTGACAGACTCATCCGGTGGCTTGCCGTCCCAGTCCACAGCGCCGACCGTCGATCCGATGTTCCAGGGCCCCTGGAGACTTCTCGTCACGCCTCGGACATGTGTGTTATTCAGCAGCTCGTTCCTGAATGGTTCGAAACTCTCCTGCATCTGTTGACTCATCTGGACCACAACCATGTTTTCTCTGTCGAATCCCAGGTCCGTGCTCATCACAAATCCCAGTTGTCTGAAGAGGACGACCGTGCTGATGATCATGATGATCGTGAGCGAAAATTGTACGACGACGAGGATTTTGCGCAGAGAACTCTTGGTCTCGCTCCGGATCAAACCCTTAAGAATACTCCCCGGTTGGAAGGCCGAAAGAAACAGAGCCGGATAAGCTCCAGCGAGGACTCCTGTGAACAGAGCGATTCCCAAAAATCCAAGGCCGACGCCGGGTTTGAGCAGAAGACCCATCGAAAACTGTTTTCCCAGGAGTTCATTGAACGCAGGGAGGAATGCCGCCATAAGAGCGACCGCGATCAGCAATGTGAATAGAGAAATCATCAAGGATTCGCCAATGAACTGACGGACGAGGTCGGCCTTCCGCGCGCCGACCACCTTGCGGACACCAACTTCCTTTGCCCGGGTGGTCGCCTTGGCCGTGCTCAGGTTCATGAAATTGATGCAGGCAATGAGCAGAACGAACAAGGCGATGGCAGAAAAAATCAGCAGGGTTTGGATCATGCCCCCACCCTGAGGGGAGTAAAGGTGTTTTTTCATCATGGGGTGCAGATGAAATGTGACCTTTGCCGTTTCCCACTGTGCGTGTTTCTCCACGATCGCGGTGATCTTTCGCTCCACTTCCAATCGGTCGACATCCTTATGCAGCAGAACATAGGTATCGAGCGGATTTCCTCCCCAGTGATCGGGCTCCTTAAAATCAGGCGCAAACTCGAGAACAAAAGGCACCACACAGTCAAACTGAAGAGATGACTGTGTCGGGATATCCTTGATGATGCCAGTGACCTGGAGATCCACTTCGTTGTTCAAGGTGAGTGTTTTCCCGATCGGGTCCTCACTCCCGAAATATTTTTTTGCCATCTTTTCTGTCAAGACGATGGAGTAGTTTTCTGCCAGCGCATTTGCAGGATTGCCTTGGGTGAAGGGAAAAGAAAAAATATTGAAAAAGGCAGGATCAGCCAGGCCGACAGCATCGTTCATGAATCGTTTATCCCCATGACTCAGAAGCAATCCCGAAGCCGATTCATACCGGACAGCCTCTCGAACTTCGGGGCACTCTTCCTTCAGGACCTTAGCCAGCGGGAAGTAAGAACTCATGGATATCTGGCTGTCCCCGCTGGAGTACACCATTTCAGAGTACACCTGAGCGATGTCCTTTTTGTTATCATGAAACCGGTCATATCCAAGATCATCCTGGACCCACAGGAAGATAAGAAGGCAAACGGCCATCCCGATAGAAAGTCCTACGATGTTGATAATTGAATGGAGCGTGTGTTTACGGATATTTCTCAGGGTCATTGTGAAATAATTTTTATACATCATCATCCTCCAATAAAATGAGGCATACAGAAATCCAGGCAGAGATTTGATGATCTCGCCCCAGATCCAGATTCCCACCTTGAAACGACCTTCGGTTTGGGCTCTGTAGGCGTACATGTCCGTAAAATTGCCGTTCAGATAGATATAATCATCCTTGGGTAAGACATGCCTCATAAGCCATAGGGCCAATCCAGGAATCTTCGTCTGATTTTTTTTCATCATGGGCGATCAATCTTCGAATGCGGGTGATTTGAATCCTTCCCACATCAATTTGTTCTGTTTTTCAAGTGCCGCCAGTGCAGCAAGCCCTCGCTTTGTCAGGTTGTAATATTTGATAGGTTTGCCCCCGGTGGAAGCATTAGGCTTCAGCACGCGGGCGGTCAGATACCCATAAACATGCAGCCGGTTCAAAGGAACGTAGATCGTGCCCACAGAAAAGTATTTGCCGGTGTATTCTTTGATTTTCTCTCTTATCGGGATCAGGTAGGCTTCATCTTTCAGTTGGTATATGGACAGCAGGATCTGTTCCTCTTTTTTGGTGAAGATTTTCATTCGTCGCTCCTCATCGCCAATAACTTTGAAATATTAAAGTGTTTCCTATACTATAGCACTTTGAAAAATTCAAACTTCAATTGATTAGACGCAAGTGAAAGGAAAAAGGTTACCTGAAGTTAAAAATAAATAGCTATTTCTTTTTTTTCACCGTCCGGTCTTCATAAGCGGGGCGGGCAGGTTTTTTGAACGGATGTTCTTCGAGCATTCGGAGGACTTCATCGACAGCGCGTTTGAGCTGAGGGTCGGTTCCCTCAGCCAAGAGGGCTGGGTCTTCTTTGATCTCGATATCGGGGTCAACGCCATGTCCTTCCTTGAACCACTTGCCGTCAGGATCATACATACGGAAAGTGGGCACAGTCACCCCACCGCCATCGATGAGTGAGGGGGCACCGGACACGCCTATGAGGCCGCCCCAGGTCCGTGTCCCGATCAGAGGACCCAATCCAGCCTTTCGAAAGTAATCGGGAAACGCATCCCCGCCCGAACCGCTCCATCCGTTGATGAGCATGGCTTTTGGACCGAAGTGGGCCACAGGCGGCCACTGCCAGTCTTGGCCGTCGCGTACTGCCCAGAAAGCCAGAGCAGGCCTTTTGAGAAGCTCGATGAATCTATCAGGGATCTGACCCCCGCTGTTGAAACGTTCATCGACGATGAGTCCATCCTTGTAGAATTGAGCTGAAAACTGTCGCACAAGCTCGTTCTGCCCTCCGATGCTTGTGTCTGGAACATAGATGTACCCAATGCGGCCGTCCGAGGTCTCTTCCACATACTTTCGGTTTTTTTCTATCCAGGCAAGGTTCCTCAGGCGTGTTTCACTCTCAAGGGTCCCAACGATAACCTTCCGTGCCCCCTCCAGATCGGGCATATCATTCACGGTGAGTTCGACTGTTTTTCCAGCCAATCCCTGAAAAGCTGCCCAAGGGCTTTTCGAAATGTCGAGAGACTGGCCATTTACAGCAAGGATATAATCACCTTGCTTTACCTTCACTCCCGGCATATGAAGAGGCGACTTTACTTCGCTATCCCACGGGGCTCCCTCGATGATCTTTGCGATTCGGAAGGTGCCGTTGTCGATTTCCCAATCTATGCCGAGGTAACCGACTCCGATCTGTGCTTCTCCCTCGGTATCTCCACCCCCCCGGTAAGTATGGGAAGAACTGAGTTCAGCGATGAGTTCGCCGATAACATAGTTCACGTCCCAGCGTGTCACGGCATCTTTAAGCAGCTCGCCGTATTGCTTCCGCATGGCTTCCCAATCGACACCATGCATACCTGGATCGTAGAAGAAATCCCTGCAAAGCCTCCAGGCATCTGTGAAAATCTGCAGCCATTCTACCCGGGGATCGACCATCATCTCGAGCTCACCTGTCCGGAGAGGTTTATCCATTTTCTGTTCAGGTTGTACATCTACGATGGCAGCTTTCTGTGCCTTCCAGACAAGCAATTTTTTCCCGTCAGCAGAAAGTCGGTAGCTATCCACATCGCCAAGAATGGTTTTTTCCTCGCGCTCCTTGAGATCGTAATAGATAAGGGGACTCGCCTCCTCGCCGGAGCCG
>CAZIDF010000070.1:0-5581 GCA_964538085.1 uncultured Eubacteriales bacterium
GGAATTGAATCCCCAGTTGTCCCTGTTATCTTCCCCGATGGATTCCTTGAGAAGGATTTCGAAGGGGGACAGAAGGTCGAATACCAAGCTAGAATTCGATGAAACGTCCCTGATGATTCCAGTCACCACGATGTCGTAAGTGTTGTTGACCGTCAGGGTTTTGCCCAGTGGATCTTCTTGCCCAAAATATTTGATGGCCGTTGTCTCTGTAAGGACGACGGAGTAGGGATTGGAGAAAACGGTTGCCGGATCTCCCTTCACCAATGGAAAGGAAAACATAGCAAAAAAATCAGGGTCGGCATGCATATAGTTTGTCTCATTGAAGCACTTTTCCCCAAAGGCCACCAGTTGCTTTTGCCAGTAACCGAACCGCGTGGCCCTGATGATGTCCGGAAAATCCTCTTTAAGGGCCGCGGCCATGGGGGGCGGCGTCAGGGCACTGGTGGAATCTTGTAGCGTGGCCGATTCATCGCGATAAACCCGGAAGATCTGGCGGGCATTCGTGTGAAAACGATCGAAGCTCCACTCATCAACCACCCAAAGCACGATAATCATACAGACTGTGAGGCCTATGGCCAGGCCGGAAATATTGATGAGGGAGTAAACTTTTTGTCTCCGGATCACGCGCAGGGCTGTTTTTATGTAGTTCCAGACAAGGGCCGGCATGAACCGACCGGGACGCAGAGGCGAACGGCGGTTGAGCTTGACGAGCCGATTTTTGTTGTATTCGGAGGAAAGGCTTTCCGCTGTTCCCACCTGAGCCACAGCTTTGCGGAACGCAGCCTCCTCATCCAGCCCTGCTCGCCTCTGGGCATCATAGGCATCCCGCAGATGAAGCTCGATATCGGCAACCAGACCGTCCTCGAACACGTCATATTTTCGTAAGTTCTTTTTCCATTTCTTTATTGCATTTTCTAGATCGAACATGATTCCCCCTTTCTTTTATCAATCTTCTGCTGGAATTGGCTCCATGAACCGGTTCAAAGCCTGCCAGACGTTCCGCCAGCCAACCAGTTCGTGAGTAAGTTCCTTGTGGCCTTTCTGGGTGATTGTATAATACCGCCGGGGGCGGTTTTCTCCTGAAAGTTTCCATTTGGAAGTGATCAGGTCATCCATTTCCATCCTCTGGAGGACCGGATAGATCATCCCATCCGTCCACTCGAGATGTCCTCCTGAAATATCTTTTACCTTCTGGATGATGCTGTAGCCATAATCCTCTCCCCTGGAGAGAATCGCCAGAATGATCGGCCTGGTCGAAGCGGCCATCAATGTTTTAGATATCATTTTATACCTCAAATTCGAAGATACTTTCGTTATCTATGTATGCATGTTCCATGCCAACAGAAGACGCCACGGCGGGCCCTGGAAGAGATTTTTTAGCACATAAAATGCTTGTTCGTTTCCGATACACTGACTGTTCGATTGTGAACGGGATATCAGGCAATGAAGTGCTTCAATGAAGAATTATTTCGCACGTATGTGGCGTTTTGTGAACAACCAAATTCCTATGGCAAAGTAGAATATTGTTAGTACAACAATCGCTCCCATCTCGAAAAGAACGTCACCCAATCCGGCTCCTTGATTCAGGATCTTCCCGAACGCCGTGATCGAGTGGGTCGGGGGCAGGATATCATTCACATTGAAAGAGCGTCCAGCGAGAGCAAATAATGAGATGGTCGGGATCGGAAACATACCGCCGGAAAAAAACATCAGGACAAAAAACGGAAAACACCCCACCGTCATCAGATCAAAAACGGTTCGCAGCAAAGCCGCAACCAACACACTGATGGCGATGATGGCCAAACAGGACAACACGCCAACAGCAGTCACCGCTAACAATGATCCAGTTGCTTGATACCCGAGGGCGATTGCGGTCAGATACGTCAATCCCATGGCCAGCAGACCGATGATGACCTGTGACAAACTCATGGCGAAAAGCCACTCGGAGGCCGTCATGTTCGATATGCGCAATCGCACGATGGTCCCCTTGTCTTTTTCTTTTATCAAAGTCGCTGCCGCCGTGAACATCAGCATCATCAACGCCAACCCCAACAATCCGGGGACATACAGATCGAAATCGGTCAAAGACACCTTCTCCGATAGGCCTTCTGTCGCAAACGTCAGCGGTCCCTGCAAACCTGTCCAGTCCCCAGTAAACTGAAAAGCGAGGGAATCGCTCCATGCAGCAGCCATGATGTACCTGGGATTGGCTGGGTCGCCGTAAGTCTTCAAAACCGCCGGTGCCGGCCTCTCCCCCGCTTTGTAATCCGCAAGGGTCTGCGAAAAATTTGCGGGTATCTCCACGATGAGGTCCGCGGATTTGTCCTTAAGATGTTCTTGCGCTGCAGTCAGTTGCTTTTCCTGGGAAACCTTCAGGACTATCGCTCCATCCTGGCCTGAAAATTTTTCTATCTCAGAAACCAACGCTTGCCCCGCATTGAACACATTTTCATCCCTGGCAGTCACTCCCTGATCATGATTGACAAAAACTAACCGGTAGGTCTCGGTGGCCTCCCCAAAATAAAAATACATCAAGACAACGAAAAAGGGAGCAAAGGTAATCCCCATGATCAGAATTTTCCAATCCCTGAAGTTTTCGATCATGGCCTTTTTAAAAAGAGGGTAAAATCTCATTCTCGCAACCTCCTCCCGGTCAGGGTAATGAACACATCCTCCAGGGTTTTTTTGCGGATGGTCATGTCCTCGATTTTCAAACCGATCTTTTTGCACTTATCCAGCAGATCGGACAAAACCTCCGGAATGTTGAAACCGACAAAACGCAGAATTCCATGTCGATAGTCCAAGTGATGCAAATTTTCCGGCAGATTTTGGCGCAATTGCGTTAATTTTACTTCCATACCATCCGAAATCTTGATCTCCAGAATATCTCCTTCGCCCACTTGGTTTTTAAGGTTTTCAGATGTATCCAATACCAAAAGCTCTCCATGGTCGATAATCCCGACCCTCTCGGCTAAACGATCTGCCTCATCCATGTCGTGGGTCGTCAGGATCACGGTCTTTTTCCCAGCCAGAGAGCGGATGTACTCTCTCACCAAGAGCCTGCTCTGGGGGTCGAGACCGGCTTGCGGTTCGTCCAGAATCAGAATCTGCGGGTCATGGACAAGGGCCAAAGCGATATTTAGCCTGCGTTTCATGCCTCCAGATAGAGTTTTGGCCAATTTGTGCTTTTTCTCCTCGAGGCCAAATTTCATCAAAAGTTCCACAGCCCTATCCCTTGCTAAAGTTCTAGGAACATCGTACAAACGGGCCGTGAATTCCATCTGTTCCAGGCATGTCAATGATTCCCAAATCACGATATCTTGCGGGCACAGGCCCATCAATTTTTTGCATTTCTCATAATTTTCTTCAAGATCTTGTCCATCGATTTTTATCTCGCCTCCATCCTTCTTCAACAATCCACAGATCGAACTGATCGTCGTCGTTTTTCCTGCTCCATTGGGGCCGAGGAATCCGAAAATCTCACCCCTCCGGATATCCAGCGATAGATCTTTGACAGCCACCACTTCGCCATAAGATTTTCGCAAACCAGCTAGCCTGATCATCCACTCGCTTTTTTCTCTCTGCATCTTCATTTCTCCTCGGATGAGCGCTGTTTTTTCTCGTTTGCCAATAAATCGTGAATAAACCGTTCATGAAAAATGGAAACGATTTCATCGAGTTCCATTTTTGGATCCATCATCAAGTACATCACAATCCCATCGACCGCTGCCATAAATGTTAGAGCGCTTTCGTAGGCCGAGTGCGGAACGAATTCTCCACTGTCGATTCCCCGTTGGTAGAGATCTTGAAAAAAAACGATCATATTTTGTGCGTAACTTGCGTACATTTTCCCGAGCGAAGGATTATCCAACAGCTTAACATAGGAGATCATGTAAAAAACCATCTCCCTTTTGTGTTCCGACCAGTATTCTAGATAGTTCTTGATATACCAACTCAGGCCTTGGCTGGCGCTTGGATTCTGCCCTGCTTCTAGCATAATCATGTATACAGGCTCATTGAGTTTCTGGTTGGCCATTAGGAGGATTTCATCCTTACTTGAAAAATGATGGTAAAGTCCGCCTTTGCTTACCCCTGCCCTCCGCGCGATGGACTCCATCGATGTCCCGTCATAGCCCTTTTCCAGAAACTCATCGACCGCAGCTTGGATTATTTCTCCGGTCCGTTCTTTTTTGGGTTTTTTCATGGACATCATTCTCTCCGATTATAACATACCGACCGTCGGTATGTATAATATAAGCTTTAATTGCCCCCTTGTAAAGATTTTTTTTTAACGGGGACACATCACTTAATTTCGTTTATAAAGAGTTCTATTTGCTGAAAGTTAGATAATTAAAAAATGTGTCCCCTATTAAGAGGAACTATCGGCTCGAGCCTGAGCCTCTCTTGTCGGCAGCTCCAATCCGAGTTTCTGTCTCTTGTCCGCCCTTAAAAGAAAGACCGAAAAAGCAAGCCCTAAAAATCCGAGCGAAGCGAACATCAGTTCCATGTTTGTGTACTTATCCCCTGACCAATCGACGATCTTCCCGGCAAGCCACGGGAAAAGAGTAAGCCCAGACATCTGGATCCATGCAATAATACCAAAAGCCGATCCGAGAAATTTCTCTTTAACCAAAATTGGGATCGCTGGCCAGAGTGCGGCAGGCACAAGAGAAAAAGCAATTCCCAACATCAAGAAAGAAATCACTGGAGGGAGGTTAGTGAGCCCCAAAAGAAGATGTGCCGGGACAAGCATGATAGATCCAATAATCATGATTTTTCCCCTCCGTCCAAACTTGTCGATCAAAAAACCCAGAATGGGTGTAAAAATCATCGAGGCGGTCATGATCAAGGAGGTATACTGCCCTCCTTTGGCAGCAGACATTCCGAATTTCATTTGGAGAAACCTCGTCGCATGACTGGTAAAAGGGAATATGGCCGAGTAGAATGTCACACACAGCAAGCTGATAAACCAAAAAGCAGAGCTGAGCTTGAACACATCTTTTACAACGATCTTTTCCTCCACTCCGCCTTTTATATCCTTATCTACATCCTTATCGATTACTAGGTAAACCAAGAAGAGGACAAAGCACACAAACATCACGATTGCCCCTGCCCACACTGACCAGCGCCACGTACCGGTCGAATCAGCTATCTGGACAGATGTATTAAATGCCAGCACTGTTCCAAGTCTCATTACTGTGATATTCAAGCCATAAGCGAAACCCAGTTCCTTTCCTTTGAACCATCGTGCGATGACCTTGTTCGTGACAAGAAGCGTTGCCTCAGAGCCAACTCCAAAGATCATTCTCCCGATGAGCATCACAATGAAAGATTTTCCGGCTCCCATGGAAGTAATAATGGATCCGAGCAATATTAGTAAGACATAAATTGTTCCTGCCCTTCTTATTCCGAAACGATCGAGAATGAAGCCCGCAATAAGAAGTACGAACAGTAGGTTGACAATGTAGTAAGAGGAAAACAGCAACCCGAACCTGGCATTGTCGATGCCCATGCCTTGCTGGATAAAATCGTTTAGCGGGCTTAACGAATCATAGATATAGTAGGACCCGAACATCACCAG
>CAZIDF010000071.1:0-5334 GCA_964538085.1 uncultured Eubacteriales bacterium
CTGATGTATGTGCATCTCGAAGAGGCCGGAAAGGCCCTCAAGATCCTTGAATACGATTTGGATCAAGGTGGCTGGTTCGGGAAATATGACTTCATGAACGAAATGTGGGCCCCTTTGAGAGAGTTGGAAGAATTTAAATCTTTCGAGAAAAAAAATGAAGCCAAAAGACAGGAAGCCCAAAAAACGGCCGAACCAAAACTAGAAGTCTTTACCCCAGAAAATTATGATAAGGACAAAAAATACCCTCTGTTCATCGCTCTTCACGGCGGTGGCGAGAACATCGACTCGTTCAAACCATAATGGACGTCCGATCTGCTGAAGAAAGAATTCATCGTGGCTTACCCTCAGTCCAGCCAGATGATTGCCATGAATGGGTACAACTGGACAGAGGATATCGAATTGACCAAAAAAGAGATCAAAGAGGCGTATGAAAAAGTCCTTCAGGATTTTCCGATCGATCCCTCTCGTGTTATCGTCGGTGGGTTTTCATCCGGCGGAGTTGCGTCCCTGGAAACGATCCTGGATCGAACGATTCCTGCCATCGGTTTTGTGGTGTTGTGTCCGGCCAAACCCGAGGGTTTTTCTGCAGAGAAAGTGAGAGAGGCCAAAGGTCGGGGAATCCGAGGGACTCTCATCACGACAGAGATGGATAACCGGTTGCCCGACCAGAAAAAGATGGCTGAAATCATGGAGGAACAAGAGCTTCCCCATGAATTTATCGTGACTCCGAACATCGGCCACTGGTATCCGGAGAATCTGGCCGAAATGATCGACTCCGCCATCAGGCATATATTGGAGGGGCGTCCGATTAAATCGGGCCCTAAATTGGGGACAGGATACTCTGTCCCCAATTTAATAAACCTTTCTGGGGAATTTTCGTCTTATTAATTAGAGAAGGAGTAGTTTATGCGAAATTACAAAAATATTTTTTTCATTTCAATTTCTTTTATCCTCTTATGTTTAGTAGTTCAATCATGCGCAAAGGAGCCGGCGGAAGAAACGCTGCAAACCGTTCTTGAAAGGGAAATCCCCAGGCTGATGGAACTGGCCGATATTCCCGGGCTTTCGATGGCCGTCGTTCAAGATGGCCAAATATTTTGGAAGAAGACCTTCGGGGTAAAAAGCCGGGAAACAAACGAACAGGTGGATGAAAACACAATGTTCGAAGCGGCTTCCCTGACCAAAACAGTCACAGCCTACGCGGCCATGCGCTTGCTCGAACGGGGCGAACTTGACCTGGATAAGCCGCTTTTCGAGTATTTCCCCAATAAAGAATATACCCAGTTGGCAGGAGATGAGCAATACAAGCAGATTACGGCCCGGCTGGTCCTGACCCACACCACTGGCCTTCCCAATTGGGGCAGCCGGTTCATTCACGAGCCAGGAAAGCAGTATGCCTATTCCGGCGAGGGATTCCTGTATCTCGGCCGTACCATCGAGCAGATATCAGGGATGTCACTCCAGGATTTTGCCCAGAAAGAGGTTTTCGATCCCTTGGGGATGGCGCACACAAGCTATGTCTGGAACGAAACATATGCTGCAAACGGAGCCTGCGGCCACGATCGACATGGGAAAGCCAATCCGCTCAGGAAAAACACAGAGCCCAACGGTGGCGCTTCCTTGTTGACCACCGCTTCCGATTATGCCACTTTCATCTGTGCTCTCCTCAATGCTCAAGGATTGAGTGAGGAAACCATCGACCAGATGACTTCATCCAAGGTCCAGGTGACTTTGAACAGGGAAACAGCGGATTTGTTCGCCAATGTTTTTTGGGGTTGGGGATGGGGTGTTCAACCCGGAAACACAGGGTTTGGATTTTGGCATTGGGGAGACAACGGCGATTTGCGGGCTTACACAGTGACCTACAAAGATCGCGGCAAGGGATTGGTTTATTTTGCCAACAGCAACAACGGCCTGGCCATAGCCGAGGCCGTCACATCCCTCATCGTGGACGATCACCAGTACGCTCTCGATTGGCTGGATTATGAAAAGTACGATGATCCGAAAAGACTCGCCGGGTTGTCGATAGAAAAAGCGTTCATGGATGAAGGAATAGAAGCCGGTTTGAAAAAAATTCAGGAGGCAAAAGAAACATTTCCCGAGTTGGTCGAGGAAGATTCGTTGACGGAAATGGCTCAATATTTGGGGGGCAGCGGAAATCAGGATGGAGCCATCGCTGTTCTCAAAGTGTGTCTCGAATCATATCCTCAGTCTGCCGATGCTTATTTGGGACTTGGATTGACATACTTGGATACCGGAGAAAACCAAGCGGCGATCGAGGGTTTCGAAGGTTCCCTGAAGATAAGGAAAGGCAATAGATTGGCCACACGTGGCCTTCAATGGGCGAGGGATGCGCTGAAGGCAGAACAAAATCCGGTCACCCTCATGCCCGAAGAATTAAAGAGATTTGCCGGAGATTATGGGCCGCGCCACATCACGCTTCGTGAAGGGCGACTGTACTATCAGCGAGACGGCCGGCCGGAGTACGGTCTTATACCTCTCAGCAAAAACACATTCGCTCTCGAAGGATACGGCCCCTTTCGCATCCAGTTCGTCTCGGATGAATCAGGTCAGGTCACCAAGCTTGTCGGCCACTATATCCAGGGCAACACCGACCAGTCCCCCCGCAACCAAAATTAAATTGGGGACAGGATACTCTGTCACCAATTTATGGTCCCCAATTTATGCCCAATTTATGTGCGGAATCTCCTCCTCATAAACGATGTGAAAACGATAACGAAAATGATCACTCCCAGGGCAATGCCGAGGATGATACCGAGGGATGATTCTTCTTCGGCGGGAGTTTCCGCAGCGGCTGAAATTACCGGCAGGAGAACATAGGAGGCATGCTGTGAATTCCGATAAACAGATACTGTTGGGGGCGGCGACAGTTCCAGTGTCTGAGCATTGTCCTTGTCCGCGCAGGTGATGGTGATCCGGATGCGATTTCCGGCGTTGAACACATTGGATGTCGGCTGCAAGTCGAACTGAAGTTCTGCCGGTTCGCCGGGCGTGAGTTCGACAACATCCTCCTCATGGCTTCTATGAAAGGGTAAACCCAGATTATCATAATGGGATTCGTGGACAGCTCTGTGGGATGCCCGTAATGCCCCCTCCGAGACATAATGACTGATTCCCTCTGCATCCACTTCTTCTAGATAGGCAAAAAAGTCCCCATCCGTCGCCGTGGAACTGATCCAAAGGTTGACTACCGGGTGGCCCGTTATCTCAATATCCTCATCAAGCACACCCGTCGTGTATGTCAATCCCTTTTTGTCGTTTTCTCCAATGCCTGAATAGTCGAAACCTCCTCCCACAGCGTTGTCCCATCTTGTCGCTGTCCCTGAGGTTGTCGTGTAATCCACGGTATAGTCGGTTTTTCCTGAACTGTCCTTTGGCTGTTCTGTTCTCAAATGTCCGTCATTGACCGACTCAACGCTATCTGTAGGGCCTGGATGAAAAAAATATTTTGTCGGATTTTGCTCTGCGAGAGGCCACACGTCGGCTGTCCGCCATTCCCATTCATTCGGCGCCTTCATCACATGATAGTGGATATCCGGCTCGTCCATGATTCCGTTGTCGATGCCCTTCAGCCAGTAATCGAACCATCGCTGCATATCAGGGAGCGCTATCGCGAAAATTTCCTGGATAAGTTTGGGATTGGAGGGGGAATGAGACATGGCGGACATGGTCAATTTTTTGGGCGTTGTGAAATTCCGGTACATCAAGATGCCGTCTTTCGTGAAGGAATCGAACCATCCACACCATAGGTACATCGGGATACCCGACTGGTTGATTTCCTCGATATAGCCGGATGGGAGCCATTTATAGTACGGCATGGTCCCGGTTGCTTCGTCAATGCTGTTCCGGTATGGAAGAGGAGACAAAATATCATAAATCGACCGGTTTGCATCGTGCCCAGCAACTGCCTCATCGAGCAAGGCTTTCCCTTTTTCTTCATCCACAGGTGCAGCGATGCCTACCGTATCCATATATGTGGTCATTTCACTCCAGTGTTTGTGCCAATCGTTGAAAAAAACACCGCCTGGATAACTGAATGGGTAAAGATCGAAGAGGGCAACGATCGGAAAAATGGCCTTTAAGTGAGGGGGATTTGTGCTGGCGGCCATCAATTGTGTTATACCGAGGTAAGATGCCCCGAGCATGCCCACATTGCCGTCACACCAGGGTTGGGATGCCAACCATTCTGTGATTTCATAAGCATCCTTGGCTTCCTCCAGAGTTATTCCCTGCCAACTGCCAAAGGATGCGCCGGAACCCCTTACATCCGCGGCAGCCAGGACATATCCTCGTTTGAGCAAATGATCGTAAACAGGCGAATCCAGTTCACCAGCCACCTTGCCATCTTGAAGGGTAGACCGGCGATAACGGGTATGTGTCCAGATAACGGGGAGCGGTTCTTCCTCAGCCTTGTTTTTTATCGCAGGACGTTTAATATCGATCGCGATTTTGATACCGTCCCGCATGGTCAGATACAGGGAAGTCCGGACCGATGAGTCGTATATTTCTTCAGAAAAGCCCTTGTATTCTCCGAATTTGGACACCTTTTCTATCTCTTGGGCTGTGAGGTTCCCTGTTAATAAAACAGCGGCGCATAAAATCGACAAAAGACAAAATAATTTTATGGCGTTTATTTTTTTCGATCTATTGGTGGCTGTCATGCAATCCCTCCTCGTGTTCTAATCCTTATTTATAAACGAAATATAACCGAAATGGTTCACTCGATAAACATGCCGATAGGCATAAAGTAATCAGATATCCCATCACCTAATAATTTTAATAAAAATAGGTGACAGAGTATCCTGTCCCCAATTTATTGGATGATTCTTTGTTGTATTTGAATAGAGCGACGGCTTTTTTGTGATAATCGAGGGCCTTTTCAGTCTCCCCTGCCAGTTCTTCGAGCAAACCATAAGCCGTGTACATCTGCGACACCAATATCCGATCCGTTATCTGATCGACTTTCGCCTTCACTTCATCCAGTAGCCCCCGGGCCATATCTCCGTCCGATTCCATGATCATCCGGACCAGCAGGATCTTGGCCTCTACCCTGTTCGGCCGCTGCTCGATCACTTTTTCCAAAACTCTCTGCGCCTCTTCTTTCTTTCCCTGCTCCTCCAAAAAAAGCGCCCGGATTTCCTGGACACGTGCATCCCGTTCCCTCAGCGTCACAGCCAGATCCAGATGCTCCTGCGCTACATCCATTTCCCCCATCTTTAGCGCCACATACGCCCTTTCCGCTCTCACTTGCAGGTTGTTCTTGTCCAGCTCAGCCAGGCTGAAATCCAGAAGCTTTGCCGCATTCTCGAATTC
>CAZIDF010000072.1:0-5313 GCA_964538085.1 uncultured Eubacteriales bacterium
TCATAAACAGCAACACCTATAAGTTGATTTGGATCGTAGCCGGAACCGCCTATATCATTCCAATAACACCTAAAAAGGCCGTTAGTTAGGTTATAGTATCCCGGTGGAATGCCCTGTTGTCTAATAGGCAATAAATCGCCTTTTGTCATAATGATTTGGGATAAGTCAGCTGGATTGGTGATATTAAGAAGATTCTCTCTTGTGAAAAGATGAAAGCCTCCCATTCCAGACGCGAACGGGTTCCAGAATGGATGAATAATTGTAGTTAAGAAAATCTTGCCGAGAAGAACAGTCGGCACCATCTTAGAGCGTTGTGTCTGTTGTGCTGGTGTATTAGGATTTGTTGGAACCACATAAGTCTTAATATAACTGATGCCGTGCCAGACCGCACCGATAACACCGCCAACTTTACCTTTTACGCCGCCCATAATACCTGCAGGAATCTTGCCCATAATTCTAAGCCTCCTCATTTTGTAATGAATTTTCATCGAGATAATAATTAATTCCCGATTTTGTTTTATGTCCGGAATATCGCATTAATTCATCATTTGATATGCCGGTATTGTTTTTAATATGTTGTAAATTGAACTTTCGTGCCGCATGGGTAACACAAAGCAATTGCTTATTATTCTTTAACTTAAAACACATTCCAGCGCGCTTAAGGGCACGATAGTAAGCATCATAACCTATAGTAAATACCTTGTAATCCGCATAGAACGGGTCAAAGCATTTCAGTGAAGAAATGGCCGCCGATGAAATAAACCTTGACGAGCTACCTTTTTTGGATGGGATGAATATAAGGCCATTTGGCTGTATGTCTTTATTACGAATTGAGAGTGCCTCGCATGCGCGCAAACTCCAAGTATACTGCGCCTGAAATATCATTTGTACTTGGCCATGTAAGCTGGCAATTATGCGTTGGATCAGCTGATCATTAACTGCAGTCTTGTTCATATTATCATCACTCCTTACTGAACGAGCACTTTTCACATACTTTGAAGCTACTCCTCCTGGGATTGACCGGGATCCCGGAATCAGTGAAAGCTTCGGAAGCTGTGATTGGGATTGTACCGTAATTGTACTGGAAATTTTATAGAATGAATTTTTAACGATTGGCATAAAATTCCTTAATTTTCTTAGCAGAAAGTTCGGGTAAATATTCCCATGATTTGCGATTTTTTGTAAAGAATTTCATATCATCCAAACGTAGACGAGAAAAATGATATCTAACAAAAGGAAAGTTTAATCTAATACTCTGGCCGGGATGAAAGTAAAGGCCAAATGATGATCTAATTTTGACAGCATGTACTTTAAAATAAAGATAGCGGCTGGTTTTAGAAATAACTTCGCCAAATGCACAAACATCCGTAGATGTATGAAGCAGAACTAAAGCTTTTACAGGAAAGCTTTCCGGGGGTACTTTAAACTCTACCATAAAAATCCTTTCACGTTAAAGATAAAAAAACCCGCAAGAAAGTTTTATACCTTAAATGCGGGTTCGGCCAATGCTCGCCCGGAGCCGGAACGAACACCAGCATAATAACTAATAATTGTGGACTTGTCAAGATGCGAATATTTTTCGCACCAAAAAGACTCTGGTACGAATATTTTTCGCAGTGCGAAAATTTTTCGTAGTTGGGTATAAAAAAAGAATGCCTAAGGCGGGAACCTCAGGCATGGAAATTTTAAAACCGGGCATGGTTTGAAAACGTGTGTAATTTAATGGCAATGTAAATACAAAGTCAAATTTAAATTTGATTTACAAAATTATATACAAAAAATGTAACTGCAGGATATTAATTAAAATAAAATGTATAATGTAAAAACGTGTTAAAATAGAATCAATTTACATGGTCGCCGAGGCAGGGAAGCCGAGGCGTACAAACCAAAAGCAAGGCAGTTTTAAAAGCCGGACTTATCAACTTGTATTAGTTTACATTAACGCCAGTTATGTAATGAAGCGAGGAGTGCTGACACAACACGACGAGAGCCCTCGAGGGCGGCTTTGTTACATAACTTGCGTTATGTAATACTAACAAGCTAACGGTGAAAAATAAAATGTGAGAAATTTGACTATGATGCGATGTGTCCGGCTTTGTTGTTATGTTTTGCGTTGGTTGGTAGCCTTTGCAAAAATACGCGAAGCGTTGTGAGGGGTGGGCATTAATCAATTTCAACGTGGATAAATATTGATATAAGGAAAACGAGAAGTACAAACAATAGAAATTCCACCAGTGTTAGTGACCACATAATATGAATTCACCTCCTGACTTAATGGTTTATAAACAATAAAAACAACATCGTAGACAGTATCAAAATCCACATCCAAAGGCAATGCCCAGTCCGTGACCTGTTCCGGGATTTCGATGCTGATATTCTGACCAATATCAATTCTTGATATCCATTGAGATTGGTAACTATAGCCGGGTCTAATGTATAAAGTTCTTAACATTACAGGCTCACAAAAGTAAATCGATATGAAAATTTAGGCAGATATATACATTCTTTATTTTCACCATAATAATAAAGATAGGCTGGAATTCCAAATATTATATCGGGTCCAGCAACGATGACTCTATATACTTTACCAAAAATCGTAAAAGGTGGCGCGGGGTCGAGTGGATTGTATGGGGTTATGATAACGCCAGTGCGGGTATATTTATTAATTTCCTTACGAATATCTGCGGGTATATGCCTTTGAAAAGGTGTATAAAATATTCTATTAAATACTGCCATGGTTAAGGTAGAACCTTATTTAGTTTAACAGGCCAATTCAAGCATATACCATTAATTAAATCATGGGCGGCCGCAGAATCAAGATAGACAGAACAACCGTTATACGTGTTTCGGTAACGGTATTTTTGTTTCCTGTTTGACTCGATAAAATTAATAAATATCCTGCGTAAAGTAAAAAATAATTCATCTTCAATTTGAAAAGTTGTTACTGTGAATGGCATATTAACGCGGCCTGCTATTCCCCAAAATCTCCCGGGTAAATCGACCATAACAGAAGGAACACCGTTTTTCATTGTTTTTGAGAGATATTTAGAGCAATAAAAAATAACGCCACGCCAATTACGAATAAAGTCGGCCTGAGTACCTGCCGATAAATGCTTAGGATCATCTGATCCGACAATATCAAACCAAGCTCTTGCTAACCAGCGGCGAAAAGAGCGGATATTTGTTACTTTGCGAGTATTGAGGGGGAAAAACATCATAAAATGATAATGGGGCGCACCACGTTTAGTGCCGCCATCCACTTGATATTCTAAGCGCCAAATTATAAAGGCATTAGGAAAAAGTCTTTGTAATCGTTTAAGAAGATTATCAAGATGACGTTTACAAATAATATGGCTATTAGGAAAAGAACGAGGATAAGTAACAGTAAAAAATAAATGCGATGAAGATATCTTTTGACGGTTAATTTTTTGGGTGATTGTAAGCAACCGGCGTCTACTTTGGTTTGAGAAATCTGAAATATTTGACCTAAGGCCGCCACCACGTTTAGAGTCATTTGGATTAGTAAGCGATACATAAGAGCCACCATTAAAGATGGACATTGTCTTTTTTAAATGCCCGATTTTAAAACCCTCCTTTACTATCTACACAATTTAGCCGCGGTGGAATATGTGACTAAGACAAGCCCTTGCACGGGAAATACTGCCTGAAAGGTAAAAGAAGCGTTGATCCTCACCAAGCGAGCATTGGCCGAAAAGCCAAGAGCTTAGAAACATTAAGCCGCGGATATAACGCTATAGTCAGAAGTGGAAACTTCTAACGTGGAACCTGCACCACGAGAAAAGAACATATAGCCGTGCAATTGTGCCGGTGTACGACCTGCACCGATATTAAAGGAATCAGCACCATCAACACGGGTGGCATTACCGATTGACGAGAATGCAACACCATTTTCAGCGTCAAGAATTACAACATTAACATCGTCGGTATCTTCACCGTTTCCGATATGAGTATCAGGATAAGTGATTGACGCAAGACCGGTACCAGAGTTATAAGTGAAAGTATCTATTTCGCCACCTTCAAGCGAGCCTTGAGCCATGAGCAAAGATGCATAGTCGGAGTCAGATGAGACACGTTTCAAATTTACAGAATTAAACAGGTTGAAGCCCGATTGACCGGACGCAAAAGGATTCCAAAATACCTGCAGGATTGAGGTAAGGATCAACTTACCTTGGCCAATAACAAAAGAGAAAAGGCCACGTTGAACAATTTGTGCAGCAGTGTTAGGATTGGACGGTTTAGCATAACCACGAACCGTGTTAACACCTTTCCACTTAGAGCCTACAACGCCAGACACCTTGCCCGTCATTGTTCCCAAAATACCGTTAAGCAATTTTCCCATTAGATAAATCTCCTTATAATAAATGATTAGACGTGATAAATATAATGTAAAATTTATTAAATGCAATAAAAAAGCTATGGGTAAAAAACTGGTTGAGAAAAAACAGAATCAAAGCTAAGATGATTTCCGTTGCGATAACCATAGCCCACCAGCCACGTTTTAAGGTCATTATAATCATAACCAAGGCCGATATCGGTGAAAGTCGATTCAGCTGATCTGAGTACACCTGGGGACGTTATCCATGCCTTCTGGTTGGTGGGCGAATAGACTAACATAAACACCATATCATCGGCACTATTATTACCAAGACCAGAAGCAGACCAATTAACACCGCACAAACCGGTTGAAGGCTGATATGCGCTGATAACTGAAAGTGGTTGCTGTAGGCGACCGGCAGACATAAACACAGAAGAATACACAGAAGCAACGTTAAGAAGTTTTAAGTTTATTCTCATAAATATATCCCAATGCGATTTAGACCTGGGATAATATTCGAAAAAGTCTTTGTCTATCAAGGGCCAGCAGGCCTTAATTAAAGGTTGTAGTGCTAATAACTTTGCCTGTTGAAGCAACTGAGCCGACGAATTGTTAATTGTATTTCCACCGGTAGTTTTAGCCACGTTACAATTATGTAATGATTGGAATGAAAGATGGCCAACCTTACCAATTATATTTCCAAAGATGCCAGATTCTAATGTTCCCATAATATCCTTTCTAACCGTCAAGCGGTTTAAAATATACAGAATTTGAAATTTCTAAAGTTTGGCCGGTACCAGAGTAAGCGAAAATCCATGCGTATAATTGAGAGAAATCACGACCTGCACCAATATTAAATTGCTTTTCTTCCTCAGCGCGAACGGTTGGGGTTACAGATACGAAACCGGTTGCATTCATCATGTCATAAACAGCAACACCTATAAGTTGATTTGGATCGTAGCCGGAACCGCCTATAT
>CAZIDF010000073.1:0-5133 GCA_964538085.1 uncultured Eubacteriales bacterium
TGAAGATGGAGTTGCATTGGAGAAACTTCCCTATGGGGAAAAGAGCCAGCTATTTGCCAGTACTACAAAATCTTGAGCTGGCTAATTTCACACAATCGAGTTGACAGTACCTTCTAATGCTGCACTTAATAAATATATTAATAATAAAGATTTAATCAAGATAGTTGCTATATCAAAGTATAACGAGTCGGTTATGGCAAGAAGTAAATTTTTAGGATTATTAAATTTTCTTTCGGATGAATTAATAAATCCAAATATAATTTACTGTTCTGATTACGAGCCAGAATTTAGCTTCCACTTAAGTAAATTTATTAAATTTGATAATAATGTGATCTCGGAATTTGAAGAAACTCCAATATTATATTTAATAAACAAAGAAAATATTATTCTTTCCAGATTTATAATCAAAGGAGACTATGAAGAAGAAAGTCTATCTTTGATTAAAGACTCAGTAAAAAATATTTATATGAAGATCAGAAGATGAATGTCCCTAGATTGAAATTGAATATCTATACAAAAGGAGGTAAAATGTTTAACAAGAAATGCAAAAAATTAATTCCTTTGTTTGCTTTGCTTTTTATCTTTTTGTTTTTAGTGGCAGCCCCAATAAAAGTATCTTCGAATCCTAATTGTGCAGACCCAGGACAAAAAAATGGTACGTGTTGGAAAGATATGACAGGGTGGTGGTGTGCTCTAGCAATGGACGAAGAGCCACTCGATTGCCACAGAAATATCGAACATTGATATTGTCTCGTAACTAAAGAAATTTCTCTAGGGGCATTCTAAGTCATAATATTTTTAAAATAAAGAACTTTTACGAAAGGAGAATCGCTTATGAAAAATAAATTTCCTGTGATTATCATGCAAACTCTTATTATGTTTACTATTTTGTGCACAGTAAAAAATGACAAAAACTATATTAAATCTATAAAAAATACAAATCCAAAATATGAAAATACTGATTTCGTGTCTCTAACTCAATTATATACCATAAATATAAGAACAACATCAGGGAGATTTAATATATTGAATGCCTCTTGGTTTGATGTAGATAATATTGGCAATTTATATGTTTTGGATGTACAAGATTCAAAAATCTATATATTTGATTCAAACGGTAAACATATCAAAACATTTGGCGGAATAGGAGAAGGCCCATCTGAGCTTTACAATCCTCGTATTATTTCTATATCGAATGATAAAATTTATGTATTAGAAAGATGGCGTGGAATAAAAATATTTAGTTTAAAAGGAGAATATATAGATTTTGTTTCACCCGAAATGAGAAATCTATTTGCACTTAAAGCGTTTGAGGATTTTTTCCTGGGACTTGAGGTGTCTTTTGATCAAAAAAATCGGAATTTGAGGAAATGGAGACTCGTAAAATACTCAATAGATTATGAAGAAGAACTACAAATTACTGAACTAAAAAAGAAAGCCAGTCTTTTTGATATTTTTAGCAAAAATTATATCAATTCTATTGACTCAAAACATAATATCTATTTCCCTTATTCAAGGGATGAATATTATTCAAACGATGAATATTTAGTGATGAAATATGATATCAAAGGTAATCCACTACTGTTGTTTTCTCGAAATTTTAAAAAGATACCATATTCGCAAAAATTTAAAAATTGGGCTATACAAAAGACTAATATTAGTCAGGATCGAATTCCAACCTATCCTCCAGTTATAAGAACTATTTTTGTGGATGACAAAGATTATATTTGGGTGCTAGTAGGCGAATGTTTTTTTGATAGTAACTATCAAGTGAGGACTGAATCAGTGATTGATATATTTAATCAGAATGGCAAATTTTTATACACATTTAAAAGCGATGCTTTTACTGGTACCAGCATTATTAAAAATGGCAGACTCTTTTCTCGCCCTAATGCAGCAGGTGATAACCAAATCAAGGTCTTTAAAATTACTTATAATAAAGATTAAAATCAATAATCGGCGTTAACGGAAAAATTAACATTGAGCTAATTGAGTGAAGGGAATTATTTTCTTTCAAGATCTATTTTGACCTAACAAAAAAATGCCGTTCTCCATAGGAATAACTCCATCCACTTTCTAATGCCAGTAAAAAATCATGAAAATCATTGGGGTAAAGTTGAAGTATATCAGTTTTAAGAATAAGAAAACAAAACCAGCTAAACGAAAACATTCATTATCTGTTCATCTTTCCAACATACTATTCGCATTTTAGAGATTCGATTGGATTGGCCACAGCAATTTTGATAATTTTAGAGCTGGATGTAAGCAAAGCTAAAAGCAGAGCAAAGAGACCGGTCAACAAAAACACGCCAAGACTGAGCGAGGTGCGGGTTGCATAATTCTCCAGCCACTTGTTCATTATGAAATAAACTACCGGCCATGCAAATATATTCGCCAGAATGACACATGATGCAAGCTCTTTAGAAAGGTTGAGGACTAGAGAAGGAACCGTTGCCCCAAAGATCTTTCGGATTCCAATCTCTTTGGTCCTATACTCAGCTGAATACGATGCGAGCCCGAAAAGCCCGATGCAAGAAATCAAAATAGCTGAAAACCCGAATGCATTAAAGAACCACCCCATCAGGATTTCCGACATAAAGAGATCGCTGAACGTGTCATCAATAAACTCGGAATAAAAGGGCAATTGAGGGTTGAACATTTTAAATACTCGCTCAATCCATGGAAGGGTTTTTTGAATGGATCCCGGCTTTATCTTGATAAAAATAAGATAATTCCAAGGCCTGTAAAAACGAAAGACAAAAGGATTGAGAGCTTGATGCATGGACAGCAAATTATGATCCTCAATAACGCCAATTATTTCAAGTTCCTTATAATCTTCCGCAAAAGCCGGATGGTCAAAATAAATCTTTTTGCCAAGTGGAAATGTAATCCCCAGCTCTCGGGCAGCGCTTTCGTTGATAACACATGTCCGATTTCTATCCAGGGGATTATCTCTTGAAAAACTCCTGCCCTGTACGATTTTGAGTCCGAACGTTTCGAAAAACTCGAAATCGACCATTGAGTACTCCGCTAAAAACGGAGTATTTTGTGGTTGCCCGGCTAATCGGATGTAGACTTCATCTCTGGCTTGAATTGGCCGAGTCGAAGCCGCCGTGATGTTGATAATATTTGGATTTTCTAAGAGTTTTTCTCTGAAGGCTTCATAAGGCACCTGCTTTGGAACCACCACAATTGAATTCTTACTAAATCCTAATCCCTTTTCTTTGATTAAGCGCAACTGTTTAAATACGGTGAAAGAACAAAGGATCAACCCGATAGCTACAGAAAACTGGATGGAGATAAGGACTTTTTTCAGCTTGAAACCTTGATTATCTAAAGAGAGTCTGCCCTTGAGCACGCGTTCGGGACGGATAGAAGAAAGAACGACTGCCTGATAAATTCCCGCTAGAATGCCAGATACTGGAATGATTCCCACTAGTTTCACAAGAAAAAAAACGTAATTTCTACTGTGTAAGCCTAGTTCTTTTCCAAAGATATGGTTAAAGTAGGGAACAAAAAGTATCACTGATACAAGAGCCGGGAGAAATGCGATGCATGAAAGCATGATCGATTCTGTGAGATGTTGAATCATGATTTGAGATCGAGACGCTCCGCAAACTTTCCTTATTCCGACCTCTTTTGCATTTTTGATAAACCTTGATGCGCTTAAAATCATGAGGTTGATACTGGCCAGGGCCCAAATAACCACAGCAATCGCCAGATAAATATATATATGTTTGATGGATTTGTCTCCATCCAGCCTGTCCCGATGGATCCGTGTCAAAGGATGAAGCCTCAAAGCCTGGGTTGAGCCTGATTTTGAATCTTTTTCAAGATACTCCCGGATTTTCTGATTTGCTTTTTGCCCTGAAACATCGGAATGGAGGAGAAGATATGTAAAACATGAAGGTTTATCGCTTTCTAACATGGCTTTGCCTAGCCATTCGATGCGCGCTACAAGGTCGAAGCGAATGTGGGAATTTGGAGGTATGCTTTTAACAACACCTGTGACTTTCAAATGCGCATTGAACTGGCGAACGTGCATAGTCTTGCCTAAAGGGTCTTGATCTCCGAAATATCGCGCCGCTGTTTCTTCTGTGATAACGATCGAGTTAAGTTCTTCAAGCGCAGTCTGTGGGTCCCCTTTTAAAAATGGGAATGAAAAGATGCTAAATAGAGTCGGATCGGCCAGATATAACCTCTGTTCGTGAAAACGAGTACCTATCAATGAGGCATTATTAAATCTAATTCGGCAAAATTCCTCTATCTCTTTAAAGTCTTTTTTCAAGGCAGGACCAAGACATAAGGAGGAATACGCGGTTGTTTCCTTGCGGGTTTGGTCAGTTAGGACTAAAAAGATCCTTTCATGTTTATCCTGAAACCAATCATAGCTGTGTTCATATTCAACCCATAAAAAAACAAATATGAATAACGCTAATCCAAGAGCAAGACCAATGATATTGAGAGCAGCATATTCTTTCTGCATTCTTATTTTACGGAATACAAATCTCGCATAATTCCATAGCAGAGCTGACCAATACTTTATAGATTTATGGGATGAATAAATTATGTCTTTTCGAGAAATTCGAGCAAGTTCGTTTTGTTCTGGGCCCTTTAGACTATTCACCTTTTTACTCAACAGAATTCTATCCTAAAATAAGCAAAATGCATGCCATTTTCTTCTCGAGCAAGAAATACTTTTTTAGAATGAAGTGTTCGAAAGTGAGCAATTTATGTTCAAAAGTGAACAAAATCAAAAAAGAGGAGCTCTAACCAAAAACTGTATCATCCGAAAATATAGTTTTTTGGTTTCAAACTGCTCGGCAAACTGCCGTGGCGTCAAATTTTCTAACGAGCTGTGCGGCTGAAACCCGTTATAATCCTTACGCCACATCTCTATTTTCTCTCGTGCGTCCTCGATTGACAAAAACCAATTTACATTCAAGCATTCATCCTGTCAATAGGCTGTGGGACTGAACAAGATCGTTTACACACGAAGATGTACCTTCTCTCTAAATCTTTCATATGGTGTTTTACCACCTAAGGCAGCATGAGGTTTACTAAAGTTGTAAAAATCTTCCCGAAAGCCCTCAGAGATATTCCCCACTCTCCTCGGCTGCCATCAGGAGTTCC
>CAZIDF010000074.1:0-4324 GCA_964538085.1 uncultured Eubacteriales bacterium
TCGCTCTATCCCCTGAGCTACAGGCGCACCTAGTTAAAGCAGAACCTAGAATATTCCCAACTATTTTATTATTAAGAGAGTCTGAATTCAACGCAATCTTTTATCTTCGCTTGAATTTTCAATATTCTCGGGTTCGGAGACCTCATAGCCCTCAGAAATCACTGCGATTTTTATGGAGTGGTAGGTACGAACTGAACATCCTTCATTTTTTCTTATCCATCTTGATTTACTATAGTATTATTATAAAATATATATAATTTCTTGACATACATTATATTGTGTCATATATTCTTATCACTACCACATATAGTACGACAACTTCAGGAGGCAAAAAATGATCTCAGAGGGATTTTCTGAAAATGCACTTAAAATCTTGGAGACCCGGTATTTTTTAAAAACTGAGAGGGGGGAAAGACTGGACAATAGTCCTTCCGACCTCTTCAAGCGCGTATCCGAATATATAGCTTCAGCGGAAAAGACAAAAGCTGACCAAAAGAAATGGGCGGGAAAATTTTTCAATTTGATGATGGCCCGGGATTTCCTCCCTAACTCCCCTACTCTGACGGGAGCGGGAAGAGATCTGTGCCTGAGTGCTTGTTTTGTCCTCCCGATCGAAGATTCGATGGAATCCATTTTCGAATCAGTCAGAAATGCAGCGCTCGTCCACAAAGAAGGAGGCGGGACCGGTTTCGATTTTAGCCATCTCCGGCCGAACGGAAGCTTTGTCCGCAAGACTCAAGGAGTGGCCTCTGGTCCGGTTTCTTTTCTCAAGGTTATCGATTCTGCAACAGAAGCTGTCAAACAGGGGGGAACGAGACGGGGAGCCAACATCGGCGTTCTCAGAGTGGACCATCCGGATATCGAAGAATTCATCAGAATGAAACGCGATGGGAAGAGTTTAAACAATTTCAATATCTCCGTAGCTGCTACGAATGAATTCATGGAAGCCGTAAAAAATGACGAAGATTATGACATCTACAATCCCTACCTTGGAAAAAAGGTTGGACAAAAAAATGCTCGAAAAATTTTCGACATGATCGTCGAATCTGCCTGGGAAGTCGGAGACCCCGGGCTTCTATTTATCGACAAGATCAACGAGAACAATCCCACAGCGGGTCTCGGGCCGATCCAGGCCACCAATCCCTGCGGGGAACAACCTCTCCACGAATACGAATCCTGCAATCTGGGATCTCTGAATTTGTCCCATTTTTTCCATCCATCCAATAAAGACAAATTCGATTGGGAAAGATTTTCTGAAGCGATCTCTGTCGCCGTCAGATTTTTAGACAATGTGATCGAAGTCAACAGGTATCCTCTGCCCCCGATCGAAAAAATGACAAAAGCCAACAGGAGGATAGGACTGGGTGTGATGGGCTTGGCTGATCTTTTGATAAAAATGGAGATCAAATACGACTCTCCCGAAGCGATCCAGATCGTTGAAACAATCGCCTCATACATGAGAAATCATGCGGAGGTAGAATCGGAAAAACTGGCTGAGAGCAGAGGAAACTTTCCCAACATTTCTAAGTCCATATTTAACGGAAAAAAAAGAAGGAATGCCACCATATTAACCATCGCCCCGACCGGGACGATATCACGACTGGCCGGATGTTCCTCCAGCATCGAGCCTGTTTTCGCTTTTGAATTCATCTCAAAAATCATCGACAGAGAGATCAAAGATATTCACCCTTTGTACCAAGAGTGGAAGCAGACTCATAACAATGGACCACTGCCGGACCACTTTGTTACTGCTCATGAGATCTCTCCAGAATGGCACATAAAGATGCAGGCAGCCTTCCAGAAACACGTGGATAATTCTGTTTCCAAAACGATAAATTTCCCGCACGATGCCAAGATCGAGGATGTCGAAAAAGCTTTTCTTCTTGCCTATGAACTCAACACCAAAGGGATAACAATCTACAGGGACGGATGCAGGGCAGAACAGGTCCTATACAAATCTCTCCCATCCGGAAAACGGATCCCGAAAGAAAGGCCTAATTCTCTTCCTTCTGTGACAGATAAGATCAAGACGGGATTCGGGAACCTGTACGTGACCATCTCTTACTTCGATCAAAAGCCGTTCGAGGTTTTCACGAGCATCGGTAAGAGCGGATATTCGACGATGGCCGATGCGGAAGCTCTGGGGAGGTTAACCTCTCTTGCCCTTCGCAGTGGAGTCGATCCCAAAGAAGTCATCGGTCAACTCAGGGGAATCGGCGGCTCTGAGCCTATCTTCACAGAGGGAGGCCTTGTTCAATCTATACCCGATGCCATCGCTAAGGTGTTGGAAAGACATCTCGGAGAGTCGACAAACAACAGCAAAGATTTTTTCGATATCAATTGCAAGGAGTGTGGCGCCTCATTGCCCGATGAAAAGTGTCCCACCTGTCCTAACTGCGGATTTAGCAGGTGTTCCTAAAGAAATATTTCATGTAGCCCAGGATTTTCAAAGCCTCGAGTTTTATTGCATTGACATTTCACACGAGATTCATAAAAATTTAAGGGTGTTGATTTCCTTTACAAGGAGTTCTGCGATGATGAAAAAACTATTATTTTATTTTCTCTTAGTTTCTTTGCCCATTTTTTTATTATGTTCATGCAGCCAAAAAACCCATGATGTCGAGGCCGCCGTCGCCAGCCTGAACACGGATGAATTGGCCCACGATGTGGAGATCCTAAGCTCAGATGAATACGAAGGCCGTTTTCCCGCTTCCCCTGGCGAGGAAAAAACCATCGCTTTCCTCAAAGAGGAATTTGAAAAAGTGGGATTGCAGCCCGGAAATGGAGATAGCTATTTCCAAGAGGTCCCTCTTGTCGAGATCACGGCCATTCCTCAAACAAATCTTGTGATCACAGGGGGGAAAAAGCCTTTAGAATTTACATTCGAGGATGATTTTGTGGGCGTGACTTTGCAAGTTAAGGAAGAAGTGACTGTCGTCGATTCCGAAATGATATTTGTCGGTTACGGCATCGTCGCTCCCGAATACCAGTGGAACGATTATGAGGGGATCGACGTTAAAGGGAAGACCGTGGTCATGCTCGTCAATGATCCGGGTTTCGCAACCGAAGATCCTGAGCTTTTTAATGGACGCGCCATGACCTATTATGGCCGCTGGACTTATAAATATGAGGAGGCCGCACGGCAGGGAGCAGCCTGTGCCATCATCGTTCATGAGACCGAACCTGCAGCCTATGGCTGGGGTGTTGTCCAAAATGGCTGGACCGGACCCAATTTCAGTCTAGTCTCAGAAGATGGAAATGCCTCCCGGTGTGCGGTGGAATCCTGGATCACCCTGGATACAGCCCAGACGATCTTCAAGGCCGCAGGCAAAGATTATGATGAACTGAAAAAGGCCGCAGAAAAGCCGGGATTCACATCCGTTCCTCTGGGACTAAAAGCCAGCCTCAAAATGGAGAACAAAATCCGCAACGCCGTATCCAACAACGTCATCGGGCTCCTTCCCGGCTCCGGGCGGGCGGATGAGTACATCATTTACACCGCTCATTGGGACCATTTTGGAAAAAATCCCAATTTGGAAGGCGATCAAATCTTCAACGGCGCCCTGGACAACGCCACCGGCACAGCGGCCCTGATCGAGCTGGCCGAGGCTTTTAAGCAGCTCGGCTCCCCTCCGCTGAGGTCCGTCCTGTTTCTGGCGGTCACAGCCGAGGAGCAGGGACTGCTGGGCTCGGACTATTATGCCATTCACCCCATCTATCCCCTCACGAAAACCGCCGCTGTCATCAACATGGATGCCCTGAATATCTACGGCCGGATGAAGGATATCCGGATCGTGGGCTTCGGACAATCCGAGCTAGATGACTATGTCAAAGCCTATGCCGAGGAAGTGGGAAGGGTCGTTTTGCCCAATCCGACCCCTGAAAAAGGGTCCTTTTTCCGTTCAGATCATTTTCCATTCGCCAAACAGGGAGTTCCGGCTTTGTACGCCGGCTCCGGTATTCAGCACATTGAAAAGGGAGAGGAGTGGGGACGGGAACAAATCGAAAAATATATCCGGGAAAAATACCACAAGCCATCGGATGAATACGATCCCAACTGGGACCTGAGCGGAATGCTGGACGATCTACACATGTATTTCAAGATCGGATACCGCCTGAGCATGGAAGACACCTTCCCCAACTGGAAAGAGGGAAGTGAATTCAAGCTCAAACGGGATACCGATATGCAAAACCGCTGATTTTCACCGTTCATTTGAACGCAAGCCAAATTTTTTGATATCTCTGACAAGAGATTTCCAATACTCAGGAGTGTCGACCCGGGGGGACTTTTTGGCGTAATATATATGATGGAACACGAGCGAGA
>CAZIDF010000075.1:0-4136 GCA_964538085.1 uncultured Eubacteriales bacterium
GAGGCGGGGGAGGCCGTTCGGCTTCAAAGGTCAGCTTGAGATGACCGATGATCCTGTCGATCGTCTTCGGTTCTTCGATAAAAGAGATAACTCTCATCCGACCGCCACAGGAGGGACAACGCAGCGGATCCACTTCATACACCTCATAGGGATCATCTCGGTCCAGCCTTTGGAAGGCACATTGGTCGGACCATCTTCGGTGATGAGAGGATACAAAGGATCACAGCCACCACTCCCGGCATAAGCTCAAAACCTATGGTTGTGTACAGGAATTTCACAAGTGAGCGCACCGCAGAGAGACAGAGCGAATGGAGGAGCTTTCGCTTGATAAAGCATTAGACTTTCTTATCAAAAGACTTCCTATCACCCAAGGCCTCCTCTTGATCTTGGGCAGCGAAATGTCTCTCATCAACATATCTACACTATACCAATGTTTTAATTTCGAGAATATTTTTCACCGGACCTCCAAACAAGATTTTGCGGGCATGGAAAGAAAGAATTCTCCAAGTTGTATTTTCACCCGATATCTTATTTGAGTACGTGCGAGTTGCAGAAATCATTCAATCCTCAACTCTGCCTGATCAGGGGGCAGTTCCATTCCCAGAAAAACTAACATTTAGGGTGGACCATTTTTTAAGGGATGAGGTCCATTTTCAACCACATACATCTGGAAATGAGAGTATCGCCTCAAAAAAAACAAAATTAACAAAAGGGATGAACTGCGGCGGATGAGAGCACTTTACTGCTTATCGGTTGGGAGACCCATCTCCGTGAAGAACCGGAAGCAGTGTTTGCCGTCTTTTTTGGAGCGGTACATCGCTACATCTGCGTTTTTTAAAAGGTCCTCAGCATATTCGCTGTCGTTCGGATATATGCTGATTCCGATACTGGCACCCACCTTGATTTTATGGGAGTTGATTTTTTTAGGGATCTCCAAGGATTTGAGAATTCGAGAGGCCACCATCCTGGCTATTTCCACATCCTGAAGGTCGGTGACCAAGAGGATGAATTCATCCCCTCCAAGGCGGGCGGCCGTGTCGGTCTCCCGTATATTCTTTTGTAAAATCCCGGCAACGGTCTTCAGCAGAAAATCCCCAACGGCATGACCGAGGGTATCGTTGAAATGTTTGAAATTATCGATATCGAGGAGCATCACGGCAACAAGATGATTATTCCGCCGGGCTCTGGCGAGGGCTTGCCATAAGCGGTCATTCAAAAGCAAGCGGTTGGGCAGCATGGTCAGATTGTCGTGGGTGGCCATGTGTTTTAGCTTCTCTTCAGCTATTTTAATGGAGGATATGTCCCGGATAAGGATCACGCCCCCTATGGAGCGCTCATATCGATCATAGGCTGCGGATGCGGAAACGCTTAACGTGCAGGGTTCCCCTTTCTCCGGGAGATAAACCATCTCATAGTTGCGGATGGAGGATTCCTTGGTCAGGGTTCCGGAGTCCATGTTTTGAAAAACGGTTTCCCCGGGAAAAAGATCGGTTATTTTCCGTTCTTTCATCAAGGATTCCGGCTGATTGAACAGGGCGGTTGCGGATTGATTGACGGCCAGGATCCGCTTGTTCCAGTTGAAGATAATCAACGCTTCGGTCATGTGCGCAAAGACATCGCCCGCCACGATGGCGGGCGTGATGGCCATCAGCTTGTACTTATTGATTGTGTAAATGATGCTGATGATCCAGATCAAAAGGAAATTGGTGCCGATGCTTGTCGGGACAACCAGGATATTCAAACCGGGAAGAATGATGTTGAAGATGCTCAGGAGCAGTATCACCAAAATTCCCGAATAAATGATAATCTTACTCTGGCTTATTTTAGCCGGATGCCCGGACCGCTTGCCCCATAGATAAACCTTCACTAATCCTAGGGACAAGAAGCCGATGTAATACAACAAAAACAAGAATGACCAGACAAGACGCAGATCGACGACTTCAATCCATCCGGTTTTGATCCGCTGAAAATCGACTGTCAGGAGTATCCCGGTAATGGTTTGATAATACATCACCAGCGGAGGCAGATAGATCAGAACAAAAATCCATCGTTTTCTCAGAAGTGATTCCGATTCGGAGAGCATAAGAAAAAAGTGCAGCAGTAAGGCCGGGGCAAAATTCCAGCCAAGACTGAAAATCTTGTAAGGGATCCAAAGAGCTTCTTTCTGCTCGATAAAAAAGCTCACCAGATACGATGCGGTCCAGATCGCGAAACAGAGACAAACCAGGGAGAAAAGACGGTTCAGGCTGGATTTGGAATTGGAACGAAAAACATATACTCCGGCCGCCAAATAGACGATAAAACAGAAAAATGTCAAATACGAAAAAATTGATTCAAGCATTATAAATTACGAACAGATAATGTTTAGAGTATAGTATATATTCAATATATCAACAAGTGAGCAACTATCCAGGTCTCTCTTATGGACTTTACTCTATTCGGCCGTTCCGACGCCTTCTCAGTCGGTAAGGAAAATGGATTTGATTTTCTCCAGCTCCCCCAGAATAAAGAATGCATGGCCGTGTATGAGCTGAAAACTTTTTTTGCCCATGACCTTCATCACTTCGGCTTTCGTTATCTCCGGGGAAAAACCCTGCCCAAGAACATCAACCAAGACGATGTACTCCTGGCAGTTTCTAACTGATTGACCGAGTCATTGATTGTGTGATAGGTTTATTTTATGATCGGGAAAAAATTTATGAACACAGTAGCCAATGGGAGGGTGGACATCCTTAACAGCTCCAAAACACCTTATTGCATAGTCGGTGGCCTTGCAGTAAATGCTTATGTCGAACCCGTCGTCAGCCTTGATCTTGAAGTTGTGATAGAGAAATCGGATATTGATAAAGTTAGCAAGGAAGTCGTCAAAAAGGGATTGAAGGTCGAACGGTTTGAACATAGCGTGAATTTGACAAGCTCTAAATCCGATCTAAGAATTCAAATTCAAATCGATTCTCGCTATCAAGAATTTTTATCTCGCGGTGGAACTTTAAAATCCGCCGAAGGAATCTCTGTTACAAAAACTTTTTTCTCCCACTAGAGCTGGATGAGTCCCTGAAGATAGCCACGCAGGTAGCAGAAGGTTTGCAGGAGGCCCATAAAAAAGGAGTTGTGCACAGGGATATCAAGAGTGCCGACATCATGGTAGATGAGAGAGGTCAGGCAAAGATAATGGATTTTGGACTGGTCAGGATGACAGGAGGAACTCTGTATTTGGGGGGTGGTAGATTGACGGGGGGCAGGTCAAGCGGCTCAAAAAAAAGTTCAGATAGAATGAAATTTTATGTATAATCAATTTCAAAGATATAAATATCGAATAGGCTTACAATGAAACGTAAGTTTAGACCTAGCCTGTTTCGGCCTTCAACTCTAGCCTTCACCCGGGAGGCGCTCCACAAACAAAGCTTCTCATTTTTCGACTGGCTGCATGGATATGTATATGCACGTTGGCCTTACTTATATATAGGCATCGGGACGGGAGAACTTCCTAGGAACCGATTCCTGAAAGCATTTGTATGTAAAATGAAACGGCTGTTCTCGTCCAGAGCAGCTGTCAATCCTTCAACTGAGCTAAAAAAACCGCTTTTACAGCAGAAATTTGACAGTGGCACACTTGCTGACAACTATCATGGCAAAGTCGTAACTCTGGATGAAGCAAAAAAACTGGTTACTGTAAAGGAAAAGGTCGATTTGACCGTCCCGGAACAGGTCATTCCTTATACCCGAGCCAGAGACATCATCTTGCATAATCCCGACCATATTGTTGCCCTTGAATGCCCCTGTCGTGCTTCACGCCCAGAACCATGCCAGCCAATGGATGTCTGTCTCATCATCGGTGAGCCTTTCGCCGGCTTTATCACTGAGCACCACCCCCATCTTTCCCGCCAGATCGATTCGGACGAAGCGATGGAGATACTTCAGGCTGAGCATGAACGCGGTCATGTCCATCATGCTTTTTTTAAAGATGCGATGCTGGGCCGATTCTATGCTATATGCAATTGCTGTGCATGCTGCTGTGGTGCCATGCAAGCCCAGCGCAACGGCATCCCGATGCTGATTTCCTCAGGTTACATAAGCCGAGTGGATGAGAATCTATGCACGGGCTGTGGCGACTGTGCGGAATTGTGTCAGTTCAA
>CAZIDF010000076.1:0-1895 GCA_964538085.1 uncultured Eubacteriales bacterium
GGAACATAAGGATGCGCTCAATATTTTCTTATACACAACTCTTGACAATATCCCGGCATCCACGCCTGCATCCAGTTTGGTGAACAACTCCTCAATCTTGGTGACGATGCGGTGTTGCTCAGGCAGGGGAGGCAAAGGAAGTGGTATTTCATAAACTGATTTTGATGATAGATGCTTCACAGTTACAGAAGATGTTTCAGTATTGATTGCATTCAAATATCCAGGAAGAACGTATTTTAAAAGTTTCTTACTATAAAGCTCACTAATATTCTCTAACTTACATACACGTTGGTTTAGTAATGCTCTTTTTCCAAGCCATTCACTTGACTTAAAATCACCATCCATACCGATAATGATATCGCCAGGTTCTACAAAATACATGTCATCATAAGGGCCATCATAAAGCACATCTGTAGTTTTTTTTCCCACATCACGTATTCTTATAAGTGGAACTCCTTTTTTTTTACTAAAGTTAGAGGATTTGAAAGCGAATCCATTTAATACAATTGATATAAGTTCGAGAGGCGCTCTTTCCCAATGGACTCCTTTTCCAAGTAAAGGATTCTTGGATTCATTTACAATGTCTTGAACTCTCTTACCTAATGCCATAATTACGCTGCCAGCACCTCATTCAAATCATCAAGAATAGCATTAAACCTATCTCCAAACACCTCATTTGCCTTCATTACCCCTCCCCTCTCATAGAAGGGCACATTTTCGAAATCCTCAACAGTAATCCCCAAGCTGGTGGCGATATGCTCTTTGATCATTGTGAGCCATCCCAGCTGTTCATCCGTGTAGATATTGCCCGCCTTTTCCTGATTGACCAGCCAATCTGCAAAGCGCATTTCTACAGTATCCTGGTACGCAACAAGCACATTCTCCTTCTGCAGGCCAAACCTCACCAGCGATATAATATCGGCGAGCAAAAACTCGGGCCTGCGTTTTTTGACTTTATCCTTCTCGAGCTGCTCAAAGGCTCTCCATACATATTCTGTTTCTATGTTATAGGGAGGTTTTTTCATTGCCTTTACCAGATTCCTGATCATCTCAAAAGTCAGATTCCGTTTATCATAAGGCTGATTGTATATGATCTGTAATGCAAGAATCTCATTTCTATTGGTTTCCATGAACTCTTTGAAGGACTTGACAGTCTTCTCGGCCTGTCCCGGACCAAACTCAGCGCCAATGATGGCATCCTGGCTCACCGTATCGATGATCTGATACTGCTGTCGTCTAATCTCAATCAGAGTCTTTCTGAAATCAGGATCATCGAATGCCAGGCAGGCTTCGGTCGTTAGTTCTTCTGCGGCCTTTTCGAGTTGATCGTCTGAGGGTGTTTCCACATTAAACATTTCTCTGGCTTTCTCTATCTGCTTATCTGCATCCACAGCATCCAGGAAACCGTTTGTGATCTCTACTAGGGGCTTTCCCTGAGCTACCTCCTTCAATTCCTTCTGCTGTCCCTCATCCAATTGGACGTTTAATTTTGCCAGGCGCCCGGCCATTGTCACCAATGTATCCTCATCCCTCTGGCCGAGAGCGATGGATTCCACAAGTTTATCAAAGGGAACGGATTTTTTCCGCTCAAGGGGCCTGGAATCTGTCTTGTCGCTCTCTGTAACTCCAACGGCATCTACGATGATGAAATGGGTCTTGTTCTTCACATCGGGTGTTACAGCTTGAAGGTCGGTGGGAGAGATCACACGGGTGCCGCGTCCTTTCATCTGCTCATAATACACGCGGGACTTTACATCCCGCATAAACAGGAGACATTCCAGGGGGCGGATGTCAGTGCCGGTGGAGATCATATCGACAGTCACGGCAATACGCGGATTATAAGAATTGCGGAAGGAGGCGATGAGATTCTCCGTCTTTTCTCCGGTCGTACGATA
>CAZIDF010000076.1:1995-3962 GCA_964538085.1 uncultured Eubacteriales bacterium
TGGCGGTCGCGTTTATCAATATGATAGCCTGCTTCGACTTTGCTGCCTTTTTCCGTGATTCTGGTGCGGATGCGGTAGACCTCATACCCGACATTGACTCTGTCCGCTACGGCCCTTTCATGATTGTATTCCATGACCAGGTTCTGGTTGAAAAAGCCGAATGTCTGCTTGGAAGGGGTTGCTGTCAGGCCTATGATAAAGGCATCGAAATACTCCAGGACCTGCCGCCACTGGTTATAGATGGAGCGGTGGCACTCATCGGTGATAATGAAGTCGAATGTTTCGATGGGAATATTGGGATTGTAGGTTACTTCTGCGATTTTGTCTGTGGTTAGATCTGAGAGGGTCATTTCATCCTGGGTTGGGTCGAATTCTTTGCCTTTGAGCATGGAATACAGGCGCTGGATGGTTGTGATGCAGACTTTGCTTACAGGGTCGATGTTAGGGCTTGATAGAAGCTGGACATTGTAGAGTTCGGTGAATTTCCGGCCGTCATCGGGTGTGGTGTACTGGGCGAATTCTCCGCGGGCTTGGCGGCCAAGGGTACGGCGGTCGACCAGGAAGAGGATGCGTTTGGCTTTGGCGAATTTTATCAGGCGGTACACAAAACTTACGGCTGTGTATGTTTTGCCGCTGCCGGTGGCCATCTGAATTAGGGCGCGGGGTCTGGCTTCCTTGAAGGAGAGGTCAAGGTTTGTGATGGCTTCGATCTGGCAGTCGCGAAGGCCTGTGGTTATGAGGGGCGGAAGCTGTTGGAGGCGCGATCTAAGTGTGGCAGGTTGGCTTGCCCATTCTAGGAGGGTTTCTGGTTTGTGGAAGGAAAATAGGCGGCGGGAGAGAGGGTTTGGATCTTTATCATCTCTGAAATATGTCTCGACGCCGGTACTTTCGTAGGCAAAGGGCAAGGGTGATGAAATGTGTGGAATGTCATCCGGAAAGTTGCGGATGTATTTGGCGGTCTGTTCTGCAACTCCGCTGAGTGTGGAGCCGGTGGGTTTGGCTTCGACGACGCCTATGGCTTTTCTGTTGGCGAATAAAGCATAGTCGACAGGACCAACTTTTGTGGGAAATTCGCGGATTGCTACGCCTGGGGCAGCGCCTAGATTGAAGTTGGAACGATCCTGGATGACCCAGTCGGCTTTATGGAGCTTATCGTCGATGTCCCTTCTTGCTTTTTCCTCAGGCTTCATTATACTTTGTTTTTATCGATTCCCAGGAGATTAGATTATAAAAATTATTGTCTTTTGGCAAGGTTTATGCAGAGATCACCATGACTTTGGCTTAAAAATCTTTCTGCCATCATCAAGAACAACAGGATGCGGGAGTGGCTAGTGAGATGTTCTCATCAAGGATGATACTAATCAATAAAATAGTATAGCAGTTCTTTCCAACCTAAGAGGATACAGCGGAATCTTCGGTTTTTGTGGCAAAGTGCGTAATAATCTTCATGAGGCGTTCTTTGTGTAGTCGATCCCCAGAAGAAAGTGCCTCGAATAACTTCTTTAAAGAGTCATCATTGACTTCAGAAATCTTTTGTAAATGATATTTCTCTAAATGTCTTTCCAGATCAACCATATCATTCAAGGCCTCTTCAATATGGATATTCTTTTTTCGGCAATCTTCAATGAGCCTGGAACATTTCGCCAAGGCCGAGGTCATTTTAAATGTTCCATCTGTTTTTTTTCAAATAGATCAGGTGCCTCATTGAGATAATTTGTTCCAGTAATCAAAAGATTTCTGTGGTCAATTTCCTCTTTTGATAGGATCATTAATTCTTCAGAGATTGACTTATCTTGGCATAATTGACTGATTTCCTTATAGCACTCTGAGAGCTTTTCTTCCGCTTGAATGGCAAGGTCAAAAATTTCGTGAGTGTTCATAATTCCTCCTTTATTTGGATGGTAGTTGTCGAATATCGTTATAATTTCACCTTTTACTGTGATAACAAGATTCAGAAAGCATTTTAA
>CAZIDF010000077.1:0-3953 GCA_964538085.1 uncultured Eubacteriales bacterium
CGACTGAAGGTCGTCAAACAATCCGGACACTCTACCTCAGCTATACCTGGGTCAGTGTCTTTCCAGAGGGTGAGGAATTTCTCGTAATGCTCTATGGCTTTGGCGGAATTATTCTAAATTCATTTTTTTCAGCAAGGCTTTAAACCTTGGGTCCGATCGGACAATATCAACTCCGGGATCTACATTAATGAAATTCAACCAACTATCACTCTCTGCATATGCTTTTTCAAGCCATTTAAATCCTTGATCGATTTTCTTGAGATGATAATTCAATGTTGCAATAAAATAAGGAGAAATATACACCTGTCCTGGCCTTTTCAACAATTTCTCTAGAATTTCCTTAGCTTTATTCATATTCCCAATTCTTGCATGAGCTATTCCGATCCACCCTTCTCCTGTAAGGTCGCTGCCTTCTGAAATCACGATTTCTTTTTGTAATTCTGAGAGTGCTTCTTCAAACATAGATTTTTCCAGGTAAACTAATCCAAGCAAACCGTGTGTATGGATGAAATTCGTTTCTATCTCGATTGTTTTAGTCACGCGAAAAGTCAAAATAACTAGTACGCCCAACTAGATTTCTATAGAACTCCCAGAAGGGTTCAATCTGTGGCATATCAAACAAGATTTATTCAGAATATTCTAGCCAAAGGTGCTTAAAGAATCACGGCAGTTGACTCTTCAACCCAGCCAGCCTCTTCCTCGCATCCTCAACCTCAGGGAGGCCGAAGTCAGCGTCCTTCCAGAGGTCGAGGAATTTTTCGTAGTGTTCTATGGCTTTGTCTGTGTCGCCCTGCTGTTCGTAGATCTTGCCGAGCATGTAGAAGGATTTGGTTATGAGATCCTCGTAACCATTTCTACCCAAGACGATCAGATAAGACTCAAGGGAAGCCATCTTTTGATATGTTTCTAGAGCCTTTAAGATTTCTCCATTCCTGAGATGAGTTAAAGCTAATGAATCCAAAAACAAAATATTTGTTTCATTAAATGACAGAGCTTTTTCAAAGCTTTCAACTGCTCGGTCAAATTCATTTTTGCCCAGCTCTATGTTGCCCCGAAGATGAAAATAATATCCCTGTGGATCTATACTCTCTTCCTCGCAAAGTTTCCGTAGCTCTTCCTCAGCACGTTGAGCTTCATCTATATCCTTCAATCCCAAATGAATTAGTCCTCTGAAACAAACGATCTGTCTTTTAGAAGAAAGATCATCCTCTTCAACTGCCAGTAACCATGCTTTTTCTGCCTCTATCAAGGTTTGCTCATAATTTCTTGAAGTATACTCCAAATACATCAAATATCGCTGCCATGCTAATACCCAGGCTTCTTCACCAGCTTTTTCCCCCTTCTCAATCCCCTTATTTGCATTCTCTTTCGATAGTACATATTTGCCCTGTCTCAAAAGTAATCTTGCCAATCCCGCAAGCCCCCAGCTGTAGATAATCGGATCTGTAACGGTCAGCAGTTTTTGATATTCCAATTCTGCTTTTTCCAGCTCCCCTTCATAGACATAAATATTTCCTCTGTCCCAAATTCCTAAAAAATTGGCGGGATCGAGATCCAGTGATTTATCTATTTCTACTAAAGCCTGGTCAAATTTCCCTTCCTCAATTAATCGATTGGCTTCCGCACGATGGATACTTTCATGATCACCAAAATTGTCCACATATACTTGAAGGACTTCTTTGGCTTTATCATGCAGACCTTGTGAGTCATACAATCTGGACAAGAGACTGTAGGTGTCGAATATGTCTGTTTTGAGCTGATAAATGGCCCTACTGCAGATCTCAATCGCCTTTTCCAGATCTCCTTCACCCTGGTAAGAATCAGCTAGATTATGAAGTGTGAGTATGTCATCTGGACAATTCTCCAATAACTTTTCATAGGTCTCAATAGCATTTTTGAACATACCAGAGGATTGTTGGAAACGACCCTGTATTTGAAGGCGCTCTCTTTCCGATAGTCTATCAGACAGATCTATAGCTTTTTTCATATTATCATCATATTTTCTTATATAGCCTATTGACCCATAACATGTTGCCAAGAATCTGTAGGCCATGGCAAAATCCGGATCAATTTCTACGGCCTTGTTATATTTCTCTATGGCATTTGAGTAGTCTCTCCTCTTATGGGCATTTCTTCCCTCACTGTAATATTTGTAAGCTTCAGGCGATCCTGTTGTGATGATTCCTGCTTCCATGTCGGTATCGTCTTCGATTTGATCAAGAGATAAGTTAAGGTCTGTTTTCAACTTAAGGGTGATATTGTCTACAATTGTAGTTATACTACTTTCACCTTTCCCCTCCTGTCTAAAGTTGCTAACTATTTGTTGTGCATCTCCTGTTTGTAACAAAACATTAATTATAAAAGTGTCACCTGCAATTGTGTAATCACCACTCAAAAGATATTGGGCACCTGACTGTTCAGCCACATCTCTAAGATCTTCAGTGGAATAGTTACTAACATCTAAAAGATTTAGCCTTTTTAAAACTCCATAAATTCTATCTGTGGTGAGTATATGAAGATATTTGGACTGAGAAAGGTCATTTATTAATAAACTGGGGAAGCTTTCTCGCAAGTAATTCAAATTTTCCTTTCCTGTATTGTTTTTGAAATAAAGGATGGCAATAGATGGTTTATCGGCAGGGATTGAAAATGTTTCTTTTTTTGACCATGGCTGCCAGATAATCAATCCCATGATTATTGTGGCAAAGACAAGCAGAGCTGGAATAATTAATTTTTTTAATCTGAATGAAACGGTTATCTCTTTGGATGTAAGTGATTTCTTTTTTGAGATATCTCTTTCAGATGTAGGTAATCCCTTTTCTAAAAGAGAAAGCTCCGCGTGGAGTGCATTGGCACTTTGGTATCTTTTGTCTCTTTCTTTTTCAATACACTTCAATATCACATGGCTTATGTTTTCTGGGATCTGGGGATTGATTTCTGTTGGATTCTTTGGATCTTCAGTCTTATGTTTGAGAGCCACACTCAAGGGCGTATCTCCCTCAAAAGGGAGCTGACCCGTTAGCATCTCATAAAGGATAATCCCCATAGAATAGATGTCAGACCTTGGATCCACGTCCTTAGCTTCAGCCTGTTCTGGGGACATGTACTCAGGTGTTCCGACCATAATCCCAGCACCAGTGAGGCCCCTTGCTTTGAGTGTTCTGGCGATGCCAAAATCCATGATCCTAACGTTTCCGTTGTTGTCAATCATGATATTTGAGGGTTTAAGGTCTCTATGAACAACGCCAAGTGAATGGGCTTCGGCCATTCCTTCACAGACCTGTTTGGCTAAGGAGATTGTTCTGGCAGTACTTAGAGGAGCGGCCCTTCTGATGAACCTTTTTAAATCACCGCCGGATACATATTCCATCGTGATGAAGTGCTGTCCATTTTCCTCACCTAAGTCAAACATTCTACAGACATTCCGGTGGGCGATTTTCCGTGTAGTTGTCAATTCACTACGGAATCGTTCTATCGTTTTTTTATCTGCAGCAATTTCAGGCTTGATTAGCTTGAGAGCAATTTCCTCCTTGGCCTTTGTGTCCACAACTCGAAAGACTCTTCCCATCCCACCTTTGCCCAATTCCTCGATGATCTCGTACCTGTCGGCAAACAAGGTCCCTCTTGCTAGATCTGAAACCGGTGTTTCAAGAGTTTTTGTAAAAGACGGTTGGCCACTCTCAGCAGGAAGAGGAGTCGCACATTTTTTACAGAACTGAGAATCCTGGGTGTTCTCGGTGTCACACTGTGGACATTTTACTGACATTTACATTCCCCTGAACCTGGTCGGCAAAAGGATATCAAGGAATACAAGGTAGTGTCAAATTGAATTGATGTGGATTGCTGGCTCTTCAACCCAGCCAGCCTTTCCCTTGCATCCCCCAACTCAGCAATACCAGGGTCAGCATCTTTCCAGAGGGAGAGGAATTTTTCGTAATGCTCTATAGCTTTGG
>CAZIDF010000078.1:0-3807 GCA_964538085.1 uncultured Eubacteriales bacterium
CGAATGCAATGGGAGGCTCCCCGGCACCCAGCATCGAGCCAAGCATCTCGCCCACTGCACCAACCCCCAGCGTCTCAATCTTCATCTCCTCAAGACGGCCTTCTGACAGGAGCGCATCGCGTATGGTCTCCAGGGGACGTCCCGACACCTCATCCTCCCGGTAGGTTCCAAGGACGGCAATAGGAACAGGCTTACCTCGGCGCTCTCCGATGGCGATGCGTCGGATGAGCTCAGCAAGCAGTTCGGTGAGGCCGGAAAGGGCCCACTGTAGGTCGTCGATGTAGAGGACATAGGGTACAAGATCGGCTGCTCGCATCAGGAACTCGGTGACCACTTCCTGGATCCTCACCCGTTCTCTGTGGATCTGCTCGAGAGGTGATGATGGCTCGATACCCCAGATATTCTCGAGACTGGGACAGATTTTCACCAGCTCTGGACCGTGCTCTTGGATGAACTCCATGCCGCCCAGTTTTTCGACACGTCGGGTTAGAAGCTCCAATATCGGAACCAGCGGCTGGAACTCAGAGAAACTTCCCTCGAAACATTTCCCTTGACAGAAGAGTATCTGCTCCAGTTGGGCGTCTCGACATACTTCCTGCATCAGACGAGACTTTCCTGTCCCGCTCTGACCGGCGACCATTAGAACAGGGGAGAATCCTGGAGAGCCCCGGGTTCTGCGCGAAATGAAATCGCGCACGCGGTCGTACTCGGGCTTGCGTCCCACAAAACGGCTGGAGAAGACATAGCTCTCCCTGGTTTCGGATGTTTCTATTTCGTAGGAGAGGTCTCCTTGACGGTTGATGTCCTCGATCACCGTATTGGCTGTGGGATAGCGGTCGGCCGGGTGTTTTGCGCACAGACGCTCTATTATTGATCGCACCCACGAAGGAATCGTTTTCCAGCCGCGCTCTTCGAAACCAAGGGATTGAAACCGGTGCATCCGCAAAATATCTGACATAGATGTGGCCCGGAATGGGAGCTGCCGGCAGAACAGTTGATAAGCCATAATACCGAGAGAATAGAGATCGGAACGATGGTCGACCAGGGCATCGGAATCGGCTACTTCTGGCGCCATGTACCCAGGCGTGCCGCCTTTCCATTCCCCCGGACCTATGGATTTAACAGCTGCCAACCCGAAATCGAGCACTTTCACATGCCCCTCATCGTCCACCAAAACATTGCTTGGCTTGATGTCATAATGGATGAGCTTCCGGCTGTGTACATAGGAAAGCGCCCGGCACACTTCGACCAGAAGAGTGAAGATTTGCTGCCAGCCGGCGTTTTCTGTGGCATGAAAGATGTTGCGGCCTTCCACGAATTCCATCGTGAAAAAAAAGTCTTTGCTGCCCGGCAAAGACTCGAAGTCATAAGCCGCCGAGACATTGGGGTGCTTAAGCAAGGTCAATGCGCGGAACTCGGCCTTGAAGCGGTCGATAAGTTCGGGTTGAACATCTTTGTGACGGATGCTCTTGAGGGCGATCTGGCGGGTTGGATTAAGGGGGTCAGCAACTCGGTATACAACTCCCATGCCTCCCTTTCCTAATTCCTCTAGGACTTCATATCTGTTGACAATGGTAGAGCCCAATGTCAATTCTTCTCTTGATGCTTCAAGTGTTGCCGTGATATCGATATCCTCAGGAATTTGGAGAGGGGAGGCACACTCTTTGCAGAATTTAGAATCAGCTGGGTTGTCAGTCTGACACTTTGGACAATTAATTGACATTTTTGTCCCCTTACATTCCCGTCTCTGTCGGCAAAAGAATATCAAGGAATAGGGGAGAGTGTCAAATTATTGGTTTTTCAGTTTAGTGAGCCTCGCCCGGGCGTCGTCGACTTCTGGAAGACCAGGGTCAGCGTCCTTCCACAACTCGAGGAATTTCTCGTAGTGCTCCATGGCTTTGGCTGTGTCGCCTTGCTCTTCGTGGATCTTGCCAAGCATGTAGAAGGATTTAGCATAAATATCCCCATTCCATAATCTGCCTGTTGTGAGTTTTGCTATTTTTTCATACTCTTCGCGAGCTTTTTCAAAATCCCCTGCCTTGTAATTCGCTAAAGCAAGGGAATCAAGAAATTCTGCATTATCATTGCCGTAAATGGGATCGAATTGGAAAGGCATTAAGGCTATGGCTTTCTCAAATTCCTCAATGGCACTGGAATAATTCTCTCTCCCAAGCTCTGTTTTCCCCTTCGAAAGATAAAAATATCTCATAAGTTTCTGATTCGGTCCTTTTCGGATCGAATCCTCGAGCTCCTCTGTTACCTTTTGAGCATTGTCCAACATGTTCATTTCAAAGTAGGCAAGTGACTTCCACAATAAAGCCATTCTTTGATCATTCAAAAATTCCTCTTCTGTGGCAATTTTCCAGACGTTTTCCAGCTCGTTTAATGCATCTTCGGGATTTCCAGCTTTTAAGTATGTTTGTGCCAAGCTGAGATGGCTGGTAGATTGCCAAAGCATTTCCCCGATATTTTCTGCATTTTCGATAGCTTGCTTAAGCTGACCTTTTGCTTTGTCAAACATGCCCTGCAAATTATATAAAGATGCCAAACGCACCATCGCCACGATTTGGGCAGCCGGTTCGGGAATTTCCAAGATTCTCTGATATTCTTTTTCCGCTTTTGCCAGATCTCCTGTATAAATGTGAAGATCTCCTTTCGTCAAGATAAAATACCAATGTATGTAAAGAGACATAGCCCTTTCCAGCTCGACAAAAGCGAGATCACATTTTCCCTGGGAGATATAATTCAGAGCTAACGACCAACGGATGAGTGGATTGTCTGAAAAATTGTCGAGATAATACTCGAGAATTTTCTGTGCCTCATCATACAATCCTTTAGGCCCATAGGCAAAGATCATATTGAAATAAGGAAAAAAGGTATCATCATTATTCTGGATTGGTACTTTAAAGAGTTCTATGGCTTTATCCCATTCTTCCAAATCCGTGTACAATATCCCGAGATTAACAGTTCCGATAGGGTCAGTTGGATAGATCTCCAATAATTTTTCGTATGCTTCAAAGGCTTTATCATACGTCTTTTCTGATATCCTGTAGAATTCGCCCTGGATAAGGTATCTCTCTCTATCCGAAAGTCGCTCTGTCAATTCAAATGCTTTTTTAAGGTACTTCTTCGATGCAGAGTCGTAAGTCATATTGATATAAGTCATGGCTATGGATCTGTATGCCATGGCAAACTCGGGATCGATAGCGATGGCCTTTTCCATGGATTGGATACTTTTGCGCGACTCTGCCCTGTTATGATAGTCTCTCCCTTCGATGTAGTATTTGTATGCTTCGGGAGAGCTGGTCGTGATTTTGCCCACATCTCTATCGATATCGCTGGATATTTCTTCGGCCGACAGGTTCAAATTCGTTTTGATTTTCCTTGTTAATTTGTCAACCATCGGGAAAAGACTATCCTCTCCCTTCCCTTCCACTCCTTCGGAACCGACGGTTTTTTCAGTGCGGGCATCTTGAAGGGTCACGTTGATTCTAATGAACTCACCTGCTTTTGCATAATTCCCCACCAATATGTGGTTGACTCTTCCTTTGACCGCCACTTGTTTTAAAACATCCGAAGAATAACTTTGTGCATCCACCTGATCGAGATCGCTTAGAATGGCATAAAGCTTTTCCCTACTCAATACATCGATAAATTTCGACTGTGTCAGATCGTCGATGATCAAGCTGGGAATCATTTTTCTCCAGTGATCAAGGCTCTCATCTCCCGTGTTGTTTTCGAAATACATGACAGCAAGCGAAGGTTTGCCTGAGGGAGCCAAGGGCGCTGTTTTTTGTTTTGAGAGAA
>CAZIDF010000079.1:0-3748 GCA_964538085.1 uncultured Eubacteriales bacterium
TCGCTAGCAGGGAACTTTTTTTCCGGATATACGTATTTTGTTTAAGAAGAACATAAAAGAGCGAAAGATGAGACGGCAGAATCGATGAGCGTAGAAGTCAAAGATCTCCATTTCAGTTACGGGAAGATCCAAGCCCTGAGAGGGATAGACATCAAGCTGCCTCAGGGAGCAATCGGTCTTCTCGGCCCGAATGGCGCTGGAAAAAGCACGCTTCTCCGCATTTTGCTCGGATTCCTCGTTCCTGACTCAGGCGAGGGGAGAGTTCTCGGATACGATATCCGCAATCAGCAAACCATGATCCGCCGTTTTGTGGGATACATGCCCGAGGACGACTGCTTCATTCCGGGAATGGACGCGGTTTCATTCACTTCCTACATGGGAGAACTTTCAGGGATGCCGCGCCAGGAAGCCATGAAAAGAGCCCATGAGGTTCTGTATTATGTCGGCCTGGAAGAAAGCCGCTACCGTATGCTTGAGACATATTCAGCCGGTATGAGGCAACGCCTCAAACTCGCTCAGTGCATCGTCCACGATCCCAAACTCATTTTTCTCGATGAGCCCACCAGCGGGCTGGATCCTCAAGGGAGAAAAGAAATTCTGGAATTGATAATGGATATCTCCTCCAAAAAGGACATCCAGGTCCTGATCTCTTCTCACATCCTCCCCGACATCGAACAGACCTGTTCCTATGTGGTTATCCTGAACAAAGGAGCGATGGCGGCTCAGGGACAGATCAGCGAGCTCAAAGAGGTCCGATACAGCCTGTATGAAATGAAGATTAAAGGCGAAGAAAAAGCCTTTTTGGATCGATTGACAAAAATGGACAGCCAGGTGGAGCAGACAGCGGACAAATTATTGAAGGTTTACCTTCCTCCGGGTACGGATCCCCAAGAGATCTTCAAGATAGCGGTCGAGGAGAAGGTCCAGGTCCGGCATTTCGTCAAAAGCCAGACATCGCTCGAGGACCTATTCGCCAAAGTTGTGGGAGTGGATTGATGACGATCAAGGAGAGAGGGTACACCCACTGGGACGGTGAGCTTCAAGATGGAAGATTCCCCTGGTGGCCCATTACCCGTATCGGCATCAAATTGACGTTCAAGAGAAGGTTTTTCAAATTTTTCTTTGCGTTCACCCTGATTCCAGCCCTGGTCTGGCTTGTCGGGATCTATGTATCCGAGAGGCTGGAAGATTTCAAGTTCATGATGGAAGGGGAAACGGATTTTTTGAACGTGAACCCCCTGTATTTCAAGACTTATTTCACCAATGAGTTTTTGCTGTTCATGGTGGTCATGATCCTGGTTTTCTGCGGGGCAGGCCTTATAGCCGACGACCTCAGGCACAATGCCCTCCAGCTCTATTTCGCCCGCCCGCTCAAGAAAAGGGATTATTTGACGGGAAAGGCGGCTGTCATCTTCTTCTTCTTGTTTATCGTAACTCTGGTCCCGGGTATCGTGTTCATCCTCTTCAAGCTGATATTCGCCGGCAACCTCCAATTTTTCTTCTCGTATCCCTGGCTGATCCTGTCTGTCATCGCATACTCGGTCCTGATAACGACTTTTTTCGCTTTTTATACCCTTCTTCTTTCCTCCATAGGGAAAAACCGCAGATACGTGGCCATACTTATTTTTGGCGTTTATATCTTTTCTGATATATTCTCTGCGATTTTTTACGAAATTTTCCGGAGCCGCTACTTTTACCTGCTGTCGATAAAATCCAATCTCCAGCAGATCGGAGCGGTTTTATTCGATCAAAAAACACCCTGGAACATACCCTGGTATTATTCGCTGCTGGTTATCGTGGCGATTTGCGTGTTTGCGGCGTACGTGCTCAAGCGGAAGGTCAGAGGAGTGGAGATCATCAAATGACGGCTGTGATCCAGACCCAGAACCTGTCCAAGTGGTACGGCAATGTCCTGGGATTGAGCGATGTGACGCTTGAGATCGAGCCGGGGATAACAGGAATTCTGGGGCCCAACGGAGCCGGCAAATCGACGTTCCTCAAGCTGATAACAGGACAAATCAAATCCAACATCGGCTCGGTCTCCATCATGGGCCAGCCTGTGTGGAACAATTTTCCCCAGTTTTCAAAGATCGGATTTTGCCCCGAACAGGATTCTTTTTACGAGGAGATGACCGGGTGGCAGTTCCTCACGAGCCTTCTGCGGCTTTTCCATCTTCCTGTGGCCGAGATCGAGAAAAAAGCCGATAAAGCCCTGGATATTGTCGAACTGACTGATGACAAACACCGTGCGATTCGTGCCTACAGCCGCGGCATGCGCCAAAGACTCAAGGTTGCCCAATCCATCGCCCACGATCCCCAGATCATCATCCTGGACGAGCCGTTGAACGGCTTGGACCCTCTGGGACGGCGCAAGATCATCCGGTTGATCAAGGAATACAAAGGGGAGGGGAGAACCATCATCGTGTCAAGCCACGTACTGCCCGAGATCGAAGCCATGACCAATCAGATCATCCTGATTCACCAGGGCAAGATTTTTGCCCAGGGCGACATTCACTATATCCGCGACCTGATCGAGTCCCACCCGCACATCATCTCGATCAAATGCAGCGATCCCCGGCAGCTCGCACAGAAGTTCATCCGGCACGATTTTGTCTTGAAGGTCAACTTCGATCTGAAAAAGGGGACGCTTCTTGTCGAGACCAACAACAGGGACAAATTTTTCGGTCTTTTGCCTGCTCTTTTTGTGGAAAACAAAATTGAAGTGGAGGAGATCACATCCCCGGATGACAATCTCCAGGCCGTATTCGATTACTTGATAGGGAAATAATGATGAGTCCGACAGATACAGGAAAGATCGCGTTTTTCGTCAAATCAACCAAAGACGTTTTTTCTTTTTTCTTTTCGCTGGCCAAAAAATCCCGCAGGACAAAGATCTTTTTTATACTGAGTTTTTTGCCGGTCTTCATAGCCTTTTTCGTGAAATTCTCCCAGATATTCCAGTTGAGCCGCGATATCGAGGGCATCTATATCTTCAACAACATGATCATCGCCTTCTATCTCCAGTTCCTGATCCTGATCCTGGCCCTTTTTTACGGGTCATCCGTGACGTCTGAAGAGCTGGAAGGGAAAACGCTGACCTATCTGACCACCCGTCCCGTATCCAAATCGTCCATCATTGTCGGGAAATATCTGGCATACACGGTGATGATCGTCTTCATGGTCACAATGGGTGTTGTGTTTTCTTTTCTGGTGTTGAACCTGAGTGAGCTGCGCGATCTTTCCATTTATAAGGTCCTTTTCCGGGATGTGGCAGTGCTGGCGCTGGGATTGATGTGCTACACGGCGTTTTTTACGTTTATCGGCACCATCCTCAAAAAATCCATCATGTTCGGGCTGATCTTCAGCTTCGGCTGGGAAAATGTGATCCAGTATTTTCCGGGGTCGACCCAGAAATTCACCATCGTCCATTACCTGAAATCGCTGCTGCCATCGGTTTCGCGGGGGCGGTTTTCCTTCCTCCTCTTCCGGCTGGAGCCCAGTTCGACCGGGACGTCCATATTCATGCTTTTCCTGATTGCTGGCGTATTTATCGTCCTCGGTTGCGTTCTATTCACCTACAAAGAGTACATCCTGAAAGACTAAAACGGCTTTCCTACCCCTCCTCCTTCTGCAGAGGAAAGATATCGACTGGAATAAACGTATTCATGCAAAGGAATATTGAAATTAGCCGTTTGAGGGCATAATCCTGATGAGATAATTGTGAAGAGATTATAGCTGAAAATTCTAT
>CAZIDF010000080.1:0-3680 GCA_964538085.1 uncultured Eubacteriales bacterium
CACGGATCTCAGCAAAGTCCTTAACAAAATGTATAAAAATTCTCAGTGTTCCCATAAAAATTCTCAGTGTTCCCATGATGGGGAATTATTCAAGGAGTTGTAGGATGGATCGACAAATCGTTTCAAAAACCGTTGTCAAAGCCATGGTCGCCGTCGCCCTGATCGTTTGGGCCGTTTCCTGCGCCATAAATCCGGTCACCGGTAAAAATGAACTCATGCTCCTGTCCTCAGCTGACGAGCTAGCCATGGGAAAGCAGGCGAATCCACAAATATTGCAAACCTACGGCAAATATGAGGATGCCGATCTGGCCCGTTACGTCGCCGTCCTAGGAAAAAAATTGGGCGCTTTAAGTCACCAGCCGAATCTGGCCTATACCATCCAGGTGCTGGATAGCCCGGTCGTCAACGCTTTCGCCGTGCCCGGCGGGTATGTTTATCTGACCCGAGGGATATTGGCCTACCTCAACGACGAAGCCGAATTGGCCGGCGTTGTGGGCCATGAAATCGGCCACATCGCCGCGCGTCACAGCGCCCAACAGTACAGTAAGGCCCAGTTTGCCCAATTGGGATTGGGCCTGGGGTCCATGTTATCAAAAACGTTTCGTAAATACGCCGGCGTAGCCGAATTTGGGGTCAGCATGCTATTTTTGAGCTTCAGTAGAGATGACGAACGCCAGGCGGATGCCCTGGGAGTCGAATATTCCTCCAAAGCCGGATACGACGCCAATCATATGGCGAATTTATTTGTCTCATTAGAGCGGCTCAATCCGGGAGAGGCTCAAGGCGGAATTCCCGGGTGGTTCTCCACTCACCCCAATCCGCCTGATAGAATCGCCGCCGTCAAACGAGACACTCAGGAATGGCGGGCCAAAATTCCACAAACCCAATTCGCTATAAATCGCGATCAATATTTAAAGCAGATCGATGGAATTGTCTTCGGCGAAGATCCGCGCCAGGGTTATGTCGAAGGCAATATTTTTTATCACCCTCAACTCAGATTTCAGTTTCCGGTCCCGGCAGGCTGGAAGGTCAACAACACAGCATCTCAAGTGCAGATGTTCAATCAAGAACAGAATGCGGTCATCCTCTTCTCCATGGCACCCGAAAAAACTCCCCAGGCGGCCGCCGATGCGTTCCTCAACGAGAGCAAAGCCGTTGTCGTAAAATCGGAAAGGGCCCAGGTCAACGGAATGCAGGCCCATCGAATGATCTCCGACGTCACGATGGAGCAAGGAGTCATACGTGTCTTGTCTTATTTCATCCAGAAAGATAAGGTCGTTTATGTTTTTCTCGGATATTCGGAACAGGCACGGTTCGACGGCTATTTTTCAACATTTGACCAGACCATGGGTCGATTTAAAAAATTAACGGACTCTAATAAAATCAACGTCAAAGCAGATCGGCTGGCGGTCAGGAAAACCTCGAGACAGGGGAGTCTGCGACAGACGCTCCAGACTCTCGGCGTGCCGAAGGATAAGCTAGAGGAGCATGCGATCCTGAACGGGATGAAGCTCGATGATGCCCTTCCTGGCAATACAATCATAAAGGTCGTCGTGAAATAATCTCCTGGTGACCGAGGGCGACGAGGACTTTGAGGGGAAGTTTCATCATCTCGCTGAGTTCCAGTGGAGCCTGATGGAAGAGAACCGTTAAGTCTAAGGTTTGGTGGCGAAGGAGCAGTCGAAGATCTTGGGGCGGCCGTTGCCGCCGCTGCGCACTTCCCCTCTCAGGTAGCAGGCAGGCGGCGTGCCAATGGTCATACACCTCCTCTCCCCTACACCTTCCAAAAGACCGGTCTCGTCCTCAAAAAGATAAAAATACTTCTCCCCGCTGCTGACCCTTTTGCGCCGGGCATCCACCACCCGCACCAGAAGCTCCACCACCTGTCCCCCACAGTCCTTCAAATCCTTTATCCTAAGAGGGGGCCGTTTACCAGAAACAAGGGAGAGGGAATCCCCCTCCGGGAAAAACCCCAGCGACTCGACCACCATCCGCTGTTTCTGCTTCCGGCCCAAGTCGGAAATCTCCTCCACATCCTCGATCCCCTGGAAATAGCCCAGGATCTGCTTGCTCCTTTTGGGTTCGAGGGAATCGAAAACACCGGCCTTGATCAGGGCAAAAAGCTCTGTCTTTGTCAGCGGCACCCGGGCAAGAAAATTCTCTATCGAAAGATAGGGCTCGTATTCCCGCTCTTCGATGATCTTGTCGGCAGTCTTCATGGCCAGCCCCTTGATGGAGAGAAACCCCACGCGGATCCCTTCGCCTTCCACCTCGAACTGGTAAAGGCTCCGGTTCACATCCGGCCCCAGGATCCGGATCCCCTTTCTTTTTGCCTCCTCCACGTATTCCACCAGGTGATAGTAGCCGCCCCCTGCATTGAGCACTGATGTAAGATACACCACCGGATGATGGACCTTCAGATAAACGGCCTGGTAGGCCATGTGGGCATAGGAAGCGCTGTGGGCCTTGTTGAAGGAGTAGGAAGAAAAGGCTTCCATGACCTTCCAGAGTTTTTCGATTTCGCCTTTCGTATAGCCCCTCTCTCCGGCTGCACGGAAAAATCTCTCTTTAAGTCCTCCATTTTCCTTGCCCCTTTTCAGGCTCCGCCTCAAAAGATCCCCCTCCTCAGGCGCCATCCCGGCCACCCGTTCGCCAACCTGCATCACTTGCTCCTCATACAGGAGAAGCCCTCCTGTCTCGGGCAGGATCTTCGCCAGGAAGGAATCATGCCTCACCGGCCTTCCTTCCCTCTGGCGGAGGAGGTTTTCCTTCATCCCGCTTTCTGTCGGGCCGGGCCGGATCAGGGCCAGTGCTTGCGTCAGCTCGTACACATTTTCCGGCCTCATCCGCCGCAGGAGGTTCATCATGGCCGGGCTTTCCACCTGGAAACACCCGATGGTCTGGGCTTTTTGGAGGACGCTGTAGGTTTTGGCATCTTTGGGAGGGATGTTTTTTATGTCGAGTCTCTTTTTGGTCTCGGAGATGGCAGCCAGCCCCCTGACCGAAAGGAGGTCCAGTTTGATGAGTTTGAGGTCCTCCACCGCATCCCTGTCATACTGGGCCATCACATACCCCTTGGCCGACTTCTCCAGTGCCAGATACCGCTCCACGGGCGCCGGCGTCAGGATGACACCCCCCACGTGGAGCGAATTCTCGCTGTAGACAGATGTCAGGTCAGAGGCAGCCTGCCATATCTCTCTGTATTCGGGAAGAGGCCTCTCCTTTTTCAGAAAATCAGGCTCGGCAAAATAGGGGGCCTTTTTGCTCAGGGACCGGCATTCCTCAGGGGGAAGGCCGAAGGCCCGGGCCGTCTCGTACAAGGCCGAGCGGGCCCGGAAATTTTTGACACTGCACACAAAAGCCGCTCCGGTGCGGCCCTTGCCGTATTTTTCCAGGACATAGGTCAGCACCTCGTCCCGGCGGCGGGAATCGAAATCCAGGTCAAAGTCCGGTGGGTCCGGCCGGCCGCTGTTCAAGAAGCGGGCAAAGTAGAGGTCGAAGGTGATCGGGCTGATGTGGGAGATTCCCAGCAGATAGGCCAGATAAGAGGAAGCCCCCGAGCCCTTGAGATTGTGGAGGATCCCGTTGCGGCGGGCAAACTGCACCACATCGTAGACCACGAGAAAGTAAGGGGCAAACCCCGACTGCTCGACCACACCGAGCTCCATCTGGACCCGCTG
>CAZIDF010000081.1:0-3370 GCA_964538085.1 uncultured Eubacteriales bacterium
CAGGTGGCTTCTCCCTAGCGCATCGTACTTTCAAAAAAAAGCTAAGCGCAGGACAGGGAGAGGCCAAGGAACAGAAGGAGGACAAAATGATTTGGACAGAGGGAGATCATCCATGAAGAGAATTCTGACGGTATTTGTTTTGGTGGTTTTCTTATTGGCGGCCGTCGACTGCGCGTCTTGGAACAAGACCACGCGGGGCGCTGTGATCGGCGGTGCTGGCGGCGCCGTCCTCGGCGGGGTGATCGGCCATGCGGCCGGAAGCACCCTGCTCGACGCGATCCTCGGAGCGGCCGGCGCCTACATTGGGAATTATATGGACAAACAAGCCGCGGAAATGCAGCGGGATCTTGAAGGGGCCGAAGTCCAGCGCATCGGGGAAGGCATTAAAATAACCTTTGACAGCGGGATTCTTTTTGACATTGACAAAGCCAACCTTCGGCCGGTCAGCAAAACAAACCTGGTAGAGCTGGCCAAAATCCTGAATAAATATCCTGATACCAACATTATTATCGAAGGCCATACGGACAACACCGGATCGGATGAACACAACATGACCCTTTCGAAGGACCGCTCTCAGGGCGTGGCTTTTTACCTTGCGACACTCGAGGTGAAGTCGGCGAGGTTTTCGACCACTGGCTACGGCGCAACGCAGCCGATCGTGATGAACGATACGCCCGAAGGCCGGCAGAAAAACCGCCGGGTGGATATCGCTGTCATCGCCAGCGATAAGCTGAAAAAAGCCGCGCAGGAAAAGGTGAAAGGCTGAATCATTTAATCATCTAAAGGAGGTCTTATGAATATCTTGTGGACAATTTTGATCGGTTTAGCGGTTGGGATTATCGCCAAGTTCCTCATGCCGGGAAAAGATCCGGGCGGAATTATCATTACGATTCTTCTCGGTATTGCCGGGTCCTTTGTAGCGACCTACATCGGACAACACCTCGGCTGGTATAGAGAGGGCCAGCCTGCCGGGTTCATCGGAGCGATTCTTGGAGCCATCCTGATCCTAATCGTTTACCGGTTGATTAAGAGGAGATAAGTACTTTATGAACCAAATCAGAGCAGTGCAGCAGGAAATTTACCGTTTAAAAGGAAATGTGCTGTTTTATAGGATAATTTCTTAGCCGGGAAAACAGCTAATTTCGTCAGACCGGAGGCTTTGAATCCCTGGTCACCCGAAATTCCGCCTTCTCTCAGAGAGAAAATCAATTTCCTGGCACGTCGAGAACGCGGAAAGATTCTGGCATGAAAACTGCACATAGACAGGCGTCTTTTCCCGAGTCAACCGTCCCATCCAATAACGGATGGGCGCAGGACAGCGAGGGCAAAAGAAAAAAAAGGAGGTTCACATGCTTGAGGCAATTATTATCATCCTGATCGTTCTTTGGGCTCTGGGATTTTTCGCGTTCCACGTCGGTGGAGGCCTGATCCACGCTCTTATAGTCATCGCCGTGATCGTTCTGATCATCCGACTGTTACAGGGAAAAAAAATTCTTTAGCGGGGAAAACGTCAAAATGATTTGGCCGAAGGTCCGGGGCTCAAGACGGATATGCGGATTCCTCGTAGGTCTGGGGCTGATTACCCCCTGTCTTTTTTCTGCACAGGTTTTCAAATACCAGAAAATCAAGCCTGAAAATGGATATTTGATCCAGTCAGTTCCCTTCGAAAAATGGCTGGAAAGAAATTATTGCGGCCCGGCCTGCTTGACTATGGTCCTCAACTACTGCGATGAAACGCGATCCTTCAGCCAGCAGAAAATAGCGGATGAGATCTATGATTCCGAAAACCAGGCAACCTATAACTCCGAGCTGGTCTTGTACCCGCGAACCAAAGGATTTGAAAGCTACTCTTTCCAGGGAGACCTGCGGATCTTGAAGGATGTGGTTGGGAAAGACATCCCGGTGATCGTTCTGACTAAAACCATAAAACAGGTCGCCAAAGGACACTACCGGGTGGTCATCGGGTTTGATGATGACGAGGACCTGATTATCTTCCACGACCCCTATTTCGGAGACCGGCATGCTATGACGTCCAAGGATTTCATGAAAGTCTGGGAGCTGGGAAAGGGGCGGAACCAGTTCCGGTGGATGATGGCTGTGGTGCCCGATCAAAACCCTTTCCCTTTTCCCGCTCTGCAAAACGACCCTCTAACTTCCATCAATCTGGCCACGGCTTATTACCGGAGGTCGGATTTCATGAAATCGAGGGAGCAGTGGGAAAAAGTCAAGGAATCCCTCAGCGAAGATCCCTATCCCCTGTACAGCCTGGCCATGGTCAGCTTTAGAGAAGGCAAGGCCGAGGAGGCCGAGGATTATGCCCTTAAAGCCCTCAGCTTGGACGCAAAAAGCGCTTACGCCCACGACGTCCTGGGCCTGGCTTACGCCAATCAAGGCAGGCTTGTCCCGGCTTTAAAGTCCCTCGGTCAGGCTCTCCGGCTTGCCCCCGATGAGGAGTTTATCCGAAAGCATTATCTACAGGTCAGGGCTCTCTATATCGAAAGAGCCAGACTTGAAAACATTAAAAAAAAGGAGAATCCGAATGAGAAGACAAGTTAAGATCTGGAGTGTCCTGTTGATGATCGTGTTGCTCTCTTCCTTTGCCGCTGCCGTTCAGAAACCGGCGGTTCAACAAGAGGGCACGTCGCCTCAGCTGGTGATCAGTGGGCAAGATGTGATCACGGCTTCTGATGCCGGGGGAGGCAGGCTCTCCTCGAGGGATCTCATCATCATTATAGCCGTCGGTGTTGGGCTCCTTGTCCTGATCGCGGTTTTATAGCCTGAGCGTGTCTGGCGGCACCATGAAGCTTGTGGGGATTATTTTCATCGTTCTAGGAGTCTTGGCTCTTGTCTATCAGGGTATCCAATATAGGAGCAAGGAGAAGCTGATTGATATCGGACCCCTCAAGGTCACAGCAACAGAGAAGAAGACCATCCCGCTGCCTCCGATCGTGGGCGGAGTTGCGATCGTCGCGGGCATCGCGCTGATTGTTATGGAGAACAAAAAGAAATAACGGCTGTCCACGACCCAGTTCCTTTTGACTCCCGTTGGCGTGCCGACCGGGCTTGACAATTTTTTTTTCCTTTATTAAGATTTCCTAAAAGTTAAAACTGGTGGAAATCAGATGGCAACTGTTTTGATCATCGATGATGATAAGCTCATTTGCGACTGGATCGGGAATGTCGTCACCCGATTAGGACATCACTCCGTCTCGGCGCACCTTCTCCAGGAGGGGCTCAGGAAAGTCCAATCCGAACCATTCGACATCGTTTTTCTGGACGCTCAGATAGCCGATGCGGGCAGCTTGGAGATCATGGCGAAGATCAAAACCGCCTTATCTTGCCCGGAAATCATCGTGATCACCGGGCTCGG
>CAZIDF010000082.1:0-3285 GCA_964538085.1 uncultured Eubacteriales bacterium
CTCCTTGCTTGCGCAAAAATTAGCTTAGCAATTCATTGAACAAAAAGCAATAGAAGACTAGAGCGCTGTATTCTCGTCATCATGACTTCATTGCTGGAGGGAAGTGAGGCGGGTGCGGGCGTCCTCCAGTTCAGGATTGCCTGGATCTGCATTCTGCCAAAGGGATAAGAATCTCTGGTAATTCCGTTTGGCCAGCTCATCCCAACTTTTTTGTTCGAAGATTTGGCCCAGCCAATAATAGCTTTTGGCATAGATGTCCCCGTAATCCAGTCTTGCCAGAGTGAGCGTGTGAATCTTCCCGTATTCTTCTGAAGCCTCGTCCAAATTCCCCGATTTGAAATAGGCTAGAGCCAGGGAATCGAGGAACAGGCCCCGGTCGTTTCCCACAATCCATGGATGTCTGTAATATTGGTGAGGCAAAAGCGCAATCGCTTGATTGAAATAGTCGATTGCCTGTGGGATGCGGTCGCTGGCAAGCTGTATCATACCTTCCAAGTGATAGAAATACCGGATTTCCTTTTGATTCAATCCAGGCTCGATCGATTGTCTCAATGCGTCAGCGGTCTTCTGTGCATCGGCCACTAAATTCATTGCCACTTGCACCAGTCCCTTGAAGTACAACACACGCCTTTGAAGATCTATTCTTACGCCATCCATATCGATCTGCAAGGCATTGTTGCACACGTTCAACGCATCTTCGTATTTGCCCTGTTTCATAAACATGTAGGACAGGCGAGCTGAAAGCCACGCTTGCCAAGATCTTTCCTTTACGCTTTCTGCCAACTGAAGAGCCTGGGTGATTTGTACCACAGCATCATCCCATCTTCCTTGGGACACATACAGGTCTCCCAAACAATCCCACCCATAAAGCCGTGCCACCTCCTCAGCTTCCCTGGGTAGTTTCTGGTATTCGGCCTCGGCAAGAAAAAAATCTTCTTGGGCGTGGTAGATGTCTCCCTTGATCCAATGGGCATGGAAGTGGGTCGGATCGACCGCCAAAGCTCTATCTGCTTCGATATGAGCGAACTCGTATTGTCTTTGACACAAATAATTCACGGCGTAACTTCCATGAATCCAGGCCACATCGCCAAATTCGTCCAAATATAGTTCCAGTATATGCCCGGCTCTTTCGTACATGCCCTTGGCCATAAAAGTTTCCGATGCGTTCACGTAATAGAAGAACCGGTCGTACTTGTTTTTGATACAGACTTCGTACTTTTCAATGGCTTTGTCCCATTCTTCGATGCTTTTGTATATCAATCCCAAGCGGTTGTTGGCATCCCCATCCTCTGGATATAGGACCAGCAATCTCTCATAGGCGTCGATGGCCTCCTCGAGGGTTTCCTCTGTTGACCTGAAGTACTCACCCTGGATTTGATAGAGTTCTCTTTCAGACACACGGTCGCTGAATTCGAAGGCTTTTTGAAAATATTCTCTCGCTTCGGATGTGTATCCCAGATTGTTATAGGCTGTAGCGATGGCTTCATATGCCATGGCAAATTCGGGATCGATCTCTGTCGCTGCTTCAAGGGACTGAAGCGCTCTTCCATAATCGGCCTGACGGATGAGTTCCGAACCCTCGGTAAATAGTCTTAAGGCCTCTGGGGAGCTTGTCGTAATCCGTCCGACTTGTTCATCGATATCGGCAGCGATGACTTCGTCCGGAATATCGAAATTTTCCTTGACTCGCCGAGTCAGCTCGTCCACCATCGAGTAGAAGCTTCGCTCTCCGGTTCCCTGGACGCTTTCCGAACCGATGAGTTCACCCGTGTTGGCATCCAGAAGGGTTACGTTAATGCGAAACACATTACCGGCTCTTGTGTAGTTGCCGACAAGGACATTTTCCACGCCTCCTCGCCTGGCCATATCTCTTATTAGATCCGATGAATAAGTCTGAGCATCCAGCTGGTTGAGTTGTTCCAGGATGTCGAACATGTTTTCTCCGCTTAAGACACGAAGGTATTTAGACTGGGAAAGGTCGGTTATCAAGAGGTCAGAGAGTGCGGTTCTCCAGTGATTTAATGTTGCATCCCCAGTATTGTTTTTGAAATACAGGATAGCGAGCGAGGGTTTTTCTGTGAGGGCAGGGACAGTTTGTCTTCCTGACCAAGGTTTCCAAATCAGAAGGACGAGAGCAATGGCCAGAATAAAGACAAGAAAGGGGAAAAAATATTTTGGCCGTCCGAATGGAGGCATTAATTTTTTGAAAGCTATGGATTTTCGCACCTTCGGGATTTTTTTTGTGTCCTTGATGATTTCCTCGATCCTGGCCAATTCCTTGCTCAGTTCACCGGCACTCTTGTACCGGTACTCTTTATTTTTTGCCATGCATTTCATGATGAGTAGGTTCAATTCATCCGGGATCTGAGGGGCTAAAGTCTTGGGACTTTTTGGCATTTCTTCTATGTGTTTGATGGTGACGCTGATCGGAGTATCGCCGGTGAAAGGCACCTTTCCTGTGACCATCTCGTAAAGGATGACACCGAGAGAATATATGTCAGATCGCTGATCAACGCCTGTGTCTTGAGCTTGCTCGGGCGACATGTATTCAGGAGTTCCGATAAGGTGACCGGATTTTGTCATTCCCCTGGATTCGATGGACCGGGCGATGCCAAAATCCAAGATCCTGGCATTTCCATCTCTGTCGATCATGATATTACCGGGTTTGAGATCGCGGTGAATGACGCCCATTCTGTGGGCTTCGGCCAGTCCTTCGCTGATTTGTTTAGCTATGGATATGGCGGTCTCTGTGCTGAGCTGCTTTGTCATTTTGATCATGCTTTGCAGGTCTTGGCCAGGAATGTATTCCATGATGATGAAATATGAATCCTCGTGTTCTCCCAGGTGAAACATGCGGCAGACATTTTTGTGGGCGATCTGGCGTGCGAGACGGAGCTCATTGCTGAAACGATCGATGGTTTCTTGGTCACGGGAGATTTCAGGGTGAAGGATTTTTAGGGCTACTTCCTGGTTGATTTTTGTGTCCAGCACACGGTAGAGTCGGCCCATGCCTCCTCGGCCCAGTTCTTCGATGATCTCGTATCGCTTGGCAAAGATGGCTCCTCGGCGCAGTTCTCTGATAGGTGTGGGGAGAGGTTTAGTGGCCTCTTCAAGATTAGCCCCGCAGCTTCCGCAGAAGTGGGCATTTTCGGGATTGTCTGCCTGGCATTTAGTGCACTTCATCGTCTTTCATCCCCTGATTTCCGCCCAGATAAATTATCAATTCATATAAAAAAAAGCAACCTTAACCTTGCCTTAACCTTGCTTGGCTGGCGCAATTCATTG
>CAZIDF010000083.1:0-1796 GCA_964538085.1 uncultured Eubacteriales bacterium
CTCCTTCTATAATCGGGAAAGGAGCCATGCTCAACAACCTGGAGGGTCTTGTCCAGCTAAGGGTGTTCGATCTCCCGCCGGTCCTCTTGATATTCGGACTTCTGTACATCATTCTGCATACCTTTTTGGCCGGGGGCATTCTTACTCTTTACAGGAATGGCGATGCCAAGTTTTCACTCAGAGTTTTTTTTCAAGGCGCGGGTTCTTTTTTCTTCCGTTTTTTCCTCCTTATGCTTCTATCTTGGGCCTTTTTCCTGGTTATCGGACAAGGTTTAAAGGGGGGCCTCGATTCCATTTTAAGCGGCATGAAAAAAACGGCTTTTTCCGAGGTCACTCCGTTTTATTGGGGATTGGTTTTCAGTGCTGTCATTTTGTTCCTTTTCCTGCTTATCCAGATGATCTTCGATTACGGACGTATCAAGTTGGTAATAGAAGACAGCTCAAATGTCCTCACATCCACAGCAGGCGCATTCAGTTTCGTATTCAGGCATCTCGGCTCCACCCTCGGTCTTTTTTACCTCCTGTTTCTCGTGCAGATCGTATTCACCTCGATCTATATCCTGATCCAGGGGATCATCCCGCAAGCCTCTTTTGGAGGAGTGGCGCTGGCATTCTTTTTCCAGCAATTTTTTATCTTCGGGCTGATCTGGATCCGCTGCTGGCTCTATTCTTCCCAAATGGAACTTTATAGATACTTAAAGTAGATTTTTTTCCTTGCTCTTTGGTCGAGTTTTCTGATATAGTCACTTCGAAATCTATTACAATATTCGATTAGGAGGCGACACACATGAAACGAGTCACAGCAATCAGTTTAGTTCTATGTTTGGCTTTATTCTGTTCTATGTCCTGCAAAAAGGGCACCGTTGCTCCCAAAGCGGGCACAGCCAAAGCAACGGATATTCTCAATCTCATCCCTGTCGATGTCCAGGGAGTCTTTTTTGTGGATGTCAATAAAGCCATGTCCACAGAATTCGCTAACAAGATGATCAAGGAAAATGAAGATTATCAGAAATACCAGGAATTCGTGGAAAAATCCGGGATCGACCCTCAAAAAGATATCTACTATGTTGCTTTAGGCATAGCAGGAGACCTGGAGGGTGAGGATCAAGAAGGTGTGGCTATCGTCAACATGAAATACGATGCCGACACCGTTATGGGATTGATTAGAGAAAAAGTGGCAGAAGAAGAGCAGGAACTGGGAGAAGAAGAATACGAAGGGATGACGATTTACAAGATCTGGGAAGAAGGAAAGCCCATGGCTTTTTCGATGATAAACGAATCGAACATCGTTGGGGGAACCGAAATCCATGTGAAATCTGTCCTGGATGTTATGAACAAAAAGAAAGACAATGTGTTCAAAAACGAAAAGCTTGCTGCCATCCTTAACAAAACCAACAAAGACGCCATGGTCTGGGGAGCCATGCTCCTTCCGGCTGAAACTATGGAAAAAGCCGCATCGTCCAATCCGATGATGGGGGCGTTGAAATCCATTAGTGCCATTGCCCTGTACTTCGACTACAAGAATCAGACCCTCACCGCAGAAATCATGGCCATGGGCCCGGATGCCGCCAGCAACAAGCAGGTCGCCGAAGCTTTGACCGGAATCAAATCTTTCGGGGCTATGGCTGCCGGAGAAAAACCAGAGATCGGAGAATTGCTCAACGCTATTCAGATTAGTTCTGGCGATGACCATGTCAGAATCTTCGCTGAAGTCCCTGAAGCATTGATCCAAAAGCTTCAAGCAGAAAAACCGAAAGAGGAAGAAGAGATCAAGTAATTCCAGATACAGAATAGAC
>CAZIDF010000083.1:1896-3156 GCA_964538085.1 uncultured Eubacteriales bacterium
GCAGAAAAACCGAAAGAGGAAGAAGAGATCAAGTAATTCCAGATACAGAATAGACTTCTTTTAACTCATTCATTCAATTTTTATCAGACGCTACAATACTGCCCGAATAATTTTAGGGGTGGATTGGCCAGGAGGGAACAAATCAGCGAGCATTTTCGTATACACAGAAGAAGGATGAAGAATGCCCTTTGGGAGGAGAATACCATGACGAAAAAATTATCTTCTTTTTTGATCTTATGTTTTTTTGTATTTTCTACCTCTATCGGAACGGCTGCAGCCAAAGAAATCAACAAAGACTTTCACCAGAGCTTCGATGTGAAAATGGGAGATACGCTCCGTCTTGAGCACGGCGACGGGAACGTGAAGCTGATTCCGTGGGAAGAAAACGTCATCGATGTGAAGGTTCGCTACAGGGCCGATATCGATGCCGTGGGGATCCGCTTAGGCAGCAAGGAGGACTTCATCGTGGAATTCCGCCAAACAGGAAGTACCGTCTACGTTGAAGGAAGGGAAACGTCCAGGGGAACCATCGGTTTCTACAACAAAAAAACATATGAATACATCTACGAAATCCATTCCCCTTCTTATATTAAGTTGGACCTGAGCGGAGACGACGGGGACGTGGAGATATCCGGCTGGGATGCCGAGATCGATTGCCGGATCGATGATGGGGACATCAAATTGCGAGATATAAGCGGGGAAAAAACCTCGATCTGGGGCGAAGATGGGGATATCACCATCGATAACCTCACAGGAGAATTATCGATTGAATTGGATGATGGGGATATGGTCCTGACATCATGCGATATGCCACGCTGCCGGTTGGAAGCCAATGATGGGGACATCGAAATCAGTAAGGCCGAAGGATCCTTCGATATCGCAGTGGACGATGGAAATGTCACAATGAGACAGATCGCTGCAAAGGGATTGATCATACGGGCGAACGATGGAGATATCGGAGTGGATCTTCTGGCAGGAGAAACGCTGGATGCCGATATCCGGACTGATGACGGGGACGTCACCATCGATCTCGAGAAGGGATTCTCTCTGTCCTTTCACGCCTCCGCTGACGATGTGGATTACATCCGGGTAGACCTGGACGATATTCAAAACTACCGGGAAGACCGCGTGAGCAAGTCGGGAAGCATAGGTGGCGGTAACGGGCGTTTGAAAATAGAAACCGCAGACGGGGATATCACGATCAAATAGAATTTTCAGCTATAATCTCTTCACAATTATCTCATCAGGATTATGCCCTCA
>CAZIDF010000084.1:0-3123 GCA_964538085.1 uncultured Eubacteriales bacterium
ATTTTTTCGACACTCTCCAGGAAGATGACTTGATGAAAAATGCCGTTATCATGGCGGTTTTCGCTTACCATGCAGCCATGAACGATCAGAGATTGCCCCGAAAAACGATCGGACAGGACAACGAGATTCCCAAATTCCCATAGGAGATGAAATATCATGAATAGCGCTGTGTTGGTTATCGGAGCCGGAGTCGCTGGATTGAAAGCGAGCGTTGAGCTGCTCCAGCAAGGATTCAAGGTTTACTTATTGGAAAAGGAAACCCAAATCGGAGGGAAGATGGCGATAATAGACCGCGTTTTTCCCACTTACGAACACACGGCATGCGCACTGCAGCCATTAACACTGGAGCTTTTGAACAATAAGAATGCCACCATCTTGTGTTCTGCAGAGATTGTGTCCTTCCGGGGACAATTGAGCGATTTCACCGCTGAGGTCTCGATACACGAAACACAAAGCAAGGAAAGCGCTCGAAGGGTGGATATCAAGGTCGGTGCGGTCATCCTCGCCACAGGACTGGAGGAAGACAGAGGCGAGTCCCTTGCCCAACTCGGCTACGGAAAGTTTCCCGATGTCATCACCGGTCTCGAATTCGAGCGATTGCTTTCAGGGCTTGGTCCCTCTGGAGGAGAGATAAAGCTTAAAAACGGGAAAAAACCTGAACGAGTGACATGGCATGCGTCCAAGGAAGTTTCTCCTGTATCATTCATGTCCGCTGTTGCCCAGGCAATGAGCCTTAAGGAAAAAGACAAGGATGCCATAACGACTGTCTTGTATGAGGAAAAGAGGACAGATGGGAAGGGCTATCAGGAATTCGTCCAATTATCCGAGGACCAAGGAGTGGACTATGTCCAGATCCAAGAGGCTGCTTTGGAGGTCATGCCCTCACAAAATGGAAGCATTATCCTGTCTTATAGGAATACCGACGATAAAAAAGTGCAGCAGGAGACAGATATGCTGATCCTATCGACACCTCTGAGGCCTACCGACAAGTCACAGGAACTTGCAGAACAGATTGGGCTGGAGCGGAAGGGAGTCATCCAGTGTGGCGCTGTCAATGGACCGAAAGGAATCGGCAAATCCGTCATCGAGGCATGTGCGGCTGCATCCTATGTAGCCTCTGTTCTGGCGGATTCCCAGAGTGACGAAAAAACCGGACCCTTCGAGAAAAAACAAATACCTGTTAAAGCAGAAGATGAAGCGAACATCGCCGTGATCGTCGATCGAGGCGATCCGGATATAGCTAGGTTTATTAACCTAGATGAGCTTGTGAAATACGCAGAGTCCCTTCCAGGCGTCGCAAATGTAACCGTGACGACCTCTGCGTCCGATGGTGCTAAGATAGAAGAACTAATAAGAACAGGAAATTTCAACCGCCTTATCGTAGCGGGACCATCGCCAATCCCTCAAGAGGCCTCGTTTCAACGGCTGGCAGAGAACGCAGGTATGAATCCATACCTGGTAGAGATGGTTAACCTTCACAAGCAATGTGCATTGGTACATTCCCATGACAAACAGGGGGCGACCGAAAAGGCGAAGAGGCTCTTGAAGATGGGTGTAGCACGCAGCCGTCTTCTCGAACCATTGGATGAACTGAAAATCGATGTCACTCGAAGCTGTTTGGTGATAGGCGGCTCACCAGCGGGAATTGCCTGCGCAAATAGGTTGGCTAAAATGGGGATTCAAGTCCATCTCGTGGATAATTCCCCTGGATTGGAGGGAATTCACGGAGATGTTTCTCTCCATGCAGCAGGCTCAATAGAGGACGTTCAAGGTTGTCTCGGAAATTTTAAAGTTGAGCTTAACCTGGATGAGAATCCTGTGGATTTACAAGTGGGCACGATCGTATTCACATCAAAGACGAATTCCGAAAAAGGGCAAGAAGGGATTCTAAATACCTTAGACTCCTTAGCCAGCGGAGTTTTCATATGCGGGCAAGCCCGAATCCCCATGGGATTGGAGGATGAAGTGATCGATGGGGAGGCTGCAGCTTCGAGAGTCGCTTCCACACTCGCTGCGGCAGAATCGATCCAATCGCCAGTCATCTCCACAGTTGTGAACGAGAACTGCGATGGTTGTGCTTATTGCATAGATCCCTGCCCTACCGACTCTCTCACTTTGTTGGAATACATGCAGCGGGGGACGGTCAAAAAGGTGGCGGAAGCCAACGAGGTCACCTGTATAGGATGCGGCATTTGTATGTCTACATGCCCTAAAGAGGGAATCTTCGTGAATCATTTCAGGCCGAAATACTTCTCGGCAATGGTCAAGGCCGCGGTGGAAGAGAACGAAACCCAGCCGGTCATCATCAGCTTTTGCTGTAACCGGTGCGCTTACCCTGGAGCCGATTCTGCGGGCACGATGGGAATTCAATACCCGCCCAATGTGTTGATAATCCGAGGCGTTTGTTCTGGTATGATCCATCCGAACATCATCATAGACACTCTAACCCAGATAGGGGCAGATGGTGTGCTTCTTTGCGGGTGTCACCCGGGAAATTGCCGCTCACGAAACGGCATTCTGAAAGCCCAAGCCAGGGCGGAGGCAATAAAGGTCATGTTAGAAGATTTCGCACTGGAGCAGGAGCGCTTTCGAATCGAGCTAATCGCTGCGTCGGAAGGCCCGAAGTTTGCTAGGATAATCAAGGAGATGACCGAAGAGCTTTCAGTTCTCGGGCCTAATCCCTACAGATAAAATTCAAGACGTCCAGGTTCATCCTCAGAGCGCCGATTCTGCCATCAAAATGGAGTGTTTAAGACTTGATAGGAGTGGAAATTTTCGCAGTTCTCATTTAAAATCAATTACTTGCAACAGCCAAGCAATGTAGGCCTTCCTCGCGGGCATGGAGGATTTTTGTTATTTCCACTCCTCTCATTTCTTTCCGCTTGAGTATATGATCCTTCAAAGCTTTCCGGTACAATAAATATTCATCCTTGGCAGAGATCTTCGGCTCGACCTGCTGGGTAAACAAAAACTCTTCTATGGACCTGTTTTTTCCGTTGTCATTGCCTTCGCTTAGATCGACCAGGTATTCGCCATACACGAGGAAGCAATGAACCATCGGAACATAGGGAAGGCTGTATTTTGCCAGAATCTCGTTCGTGCCAGTGACGATCTCTTCTGTCA
>CAZIDF010000085.1:0-3112 GCA_964538085.1 uncultured Eubacteriales bacterium
TCGGTACGCTGCCTGCATTTTCTATCGGATAATCGGTTTTCCAGGCATAGCTACCGCTGATTATTCCATTTTTGTCCATCGGTACATGCAGGACAATCCCCCCGATTACGATGTCTTCGAAGTCATCGGCATAAACGTGGCAATCATCTTCGCTCCATTTCTTTTCGTGTATTTTTTTCGGCTGTGTCCCGTTGAGAAAGAACTCGACAATGTTTGAATATTTCGAATTCGTATATGTTGGCAGCTGCAAGTGATCAAAACCTTCAGATTCAGGCAGTTCGACAGTGCCTGTTCCGGAGAGCTTTCTACGCAACTTTGGACAGTCTGGATCGGACTCATAACTTTCTTGGTTATAAACGTAGTGAAGTTTAAATTTCCCCGGTTCATACCATTCCGACTCGGATGTCGAATCATCGGCCTTGTAGAGCATTGTCCCGGTCAGGACTATTCCGGCGCTACCAATTATCTCCGAATATTTTTCACCCTCGTCATTGTATTCGGAATGTCTCCAGCGGAGCTGAGCGGAAATATGGCACAAGAGATCGCTTTTCTGGATAACAAGATTCTTTTCATAACGATAGGACCTGTCAGGCTTTTCCAGAGGACCGTCATATTGATCGATGACCTTGTCTTTACCGGATGCGGCTGTGATCGTAAAAGGAGAGCAGTCCTTGTGGAGAATGACATCCTTAATCTCGTAAAGCCCTTCACTGTCGGCCTTAGTTTCCCATGTCTTCCTGTCGTGGGGATCGGTGACTTTGACGGTAGCATATCCGGCCGGAATCCTGCCTTCACTGGTCTCTTTTTCCACTTTGCCGTAAAGAGTGCCGTAAAAGCCGTTATTATAATCCATGGATTTTTGCAGGTGGTGCTCCAGGGCCTGTTTGCCATAAAAATTCTTGTGCCCTTGTCCCGGCGTGTTGGGCGGGTTTTTGCACATGGAATCCTTGAAAAACTCATTCATCAAATCCGTGGCATCCGAATACTCCCCCTCAAGCTGCCACCATTTGGATTCTTCTCGTACCTTTTCGATCATGTTCAGCCCGATATCCGTGGGCTTGGAAGGCTCCCCTTTTGATGTCAGGGTGAATTCTCCTCGTCTTTCACAGTCCGTCTCGAAATTGCGATCGGGGATGTTAAGATACCCCTTTTCGTCCATATAACCGAAAAGTCCTTCACGATCCCGATAGACACCAAAACCATACGGATCACCTTCCACATCCCGAATGGAAAAATTGATCAAACATTTTGCATATCCTTTGATCATGGGGCTTACAAAATCGGTTTCCTGGGCTTTTGTATAAATAACATGTCCATACTTCTGCAGCCTCCAAATAAGCTCTTTCCAGTTTGCAATTTTTGGAAATAGCGGGCTTCTCAGGCGCATGAACATCATAACGGCACCGTTAACTGTGTTTATTCCCGAACCCTGCGCCTGCTCCAGGAGGTAAAAGAACTTTTGCGTCCACTGTTCCAGAGCTTTGTCCTTGGGATTGAGATAACTCAGGCGGTTCACTTCTCCCAGGAGGGCCTTGACTTCGTCTCTGTCCTTGGCCTTTCTTTCCATCCAACTGATATAGGGCTCAAAGATTTTCGGGTTCTCTTCCGGTTCACTGAAGTACTTTGAAATCCGTTGCTCTAACCTGTTGTATTCGGCCGCCCAATCTTTTTGGGAAAGATAGGCCGGCGGAGATTCAGCCGGAAAGACAAGAAAAAAACAAAGAAAAATAAATAGCGTAAATTTCATTTATTAACTCCCTGCTGAGCAATACCCCTCGAGTTGATATTTTATCCTGCTCTCAGGCACTGAGGCTAGCCATGATTTCCTATGTATAAACCTCGATTTCTGCTGGAATTCGTCAGGGAGCCTGAAACTTTAAGGATTTAGCTTTTTCAGTCATTAAATCCCAATCAAATTTCTGTGCGATCTCCAAAGCTTCTTTTTCTGGCAAGCCTTCCGACGCAAACATCAAGAGGGCTCCTGATTCTTTGTCCGAAAACAGAACGATCCTTATATCGCAAAAATTCGTCTCATCCTCCAGGTGGCAACTTATGTGTGCTCGATATCCCTTGATTTTTTTTACCGTAACATGCATGCCGCCGGAAACGGAGTCAGCTTCTTCCATGTCCGCATAGAGAGTTGCAACGCCCGGCCCGACTTCAATCACTACCGAGAGGCTCTTATCACCTTTTTCATAATCGCGTGTTGCAGTAATTAGATCTCGTTTGGCCCCGGTGGTCATAACCCAGTCATTCGGATCCATGCCAGACACTTCTTCAGCCTCCCAACCTGGCAGATCAATGAGGCATGGATATAACGATTTATAAGCCTGACTGAATACCATGCCATTGATTAAAAAGAAAAAGATTAGACTTGGTCCCACTCTACAAAGGCGCTTGATTAATTTTCGCATCTCCGATTCTCCTCCCTCTAAAATATGAAATCCCTATTTAAAGCAATATTATAGTCCATCTTTTTAGTTTTTCATAAGATTGTCTGCTTTTAACAGCTTCTCAGAACATGATGGGGACGAAAAGATAGACGGTTAGTCCCATTTAGTTTCTCTGTCTTGCTTATGTTTTTTTAGCAATACTAACATCATTTTCATTTTAATACAGCTTTCAGTTCTTCAGCCTTAGATTTGACATTTTTAAAGGTTCTTTAGAAACCATGTAATATGAAAGAAAAAGTACCGTTTCGTTTCAGCTAAATTCGGACCACTCATAAACAATATATCAGAGTTAACTTATGAGAAAGACGCTTCGCTCAAACTGTATATAGCTACACTTCTTCCAGAAAGCGCTCCTGAATCAAACTGGCTGTCATCTCCAATAGGTAAAATTTTCACTATGAACCGAAGGCTTTATGTGCCTAAACAAGAAGTCTTGACTGGGGAATACTATGTGCAGCCGATTCAGAAGCAGACGAAATAACTAAGTTTGCGGTCAAAAAAACATGCAAAAATAGACCAATTTTGCTTGCTTTGGCCTATTTTGGCCCTGTTTGTTCTGGTTATGGTAATTGATTCAATACAAAGGGATTAGCACAAAAAAGAGTGCCGGGGGCGGGACTCGAACCCGCACAGAGGATAACCTCCGAGGGATTTTAAGT
>CAZIDF010000086.1:0-2804 GCA_964538085.1 uncultured Eubacteriales bacterium
TTCATCTCGAAGGAAAGCCCGCTTGTCCACCACAATCTGTCACCGGTTTTGGCCGAGTAGGAGATCAATAAAAAAGATCCAGGTACGAGGATCTGTGTTTCTCCTCCTTCGGGTGAATACACCACCGGTGTGCAGTGGCCGCTCGTGGCCTCGGGGCGGTCCTTCTTCCATACGGTTTTACCCGATAGTTTATCCACCGCGATGATGAAAGAATCGGTCTGTTGATCGCACACAAGGATCACTTTATCATCGGCCACGATAGGGGAGGCGCCCATGCCGTATTCGTTGTCAAAGGGGCCAAGGGGGAGCTGCCAAAGTTCTTTGCCGTTGAAGTCATAGCCCAGCATCCCGAAATCCGGAAAGAACACATAGACGTTTTTGCCATCTGTTGCCGGAGAAGGGGAGGCCGGATTGTTCCGAAAGTCTATATTTTCTTTTCGTGGTCTCGGCGCCTCTTTTTTCCAGATGGTGTCACCAGCTTTGCGATCGAGACAGAGGGTCAGGAGTTTATCCGTATCGCAAGCTGTGAGGAATATAAAGTCTTTTATCAGAACCGGTGAGGAATATCCGGTTGGAACGGCTTTTTTCCAGATCACGTTTTTATCCGGTCCGAACTCGGAAGGCAACCCGGTCGTCTCCATCACTCCCGACCCGTTCGGTCCTCTGAACTGAGGCCAATCATAATTTGCTGTTTTTTGCTGTGCTTGGAATGCCAATGCAAAAAGGAAAATGCCAACCACAAGTCCAAAAGGAGTTTTTTTTATCATGCCTATGCCTCCGACGAGAAACGATCCAATTTCCTCTTCAGTGCGATTTTATCAAAGATGTTGCGGAGAGTCTATTTTATTGAAAAATAAGCACGGGAGTGATAGCATTTTTGTGATTTTAAAGAAATGGAGGTCCCACGATGAAAAAACGATTGAACCGCAGGGATTTTCTCAAAGAGAGCGGAAAAGCCGGATTGGGGATGGCTTTGGGAAGCATGGCCTTGGGTAAAAACAAAGATATCCGGCAACGTCAATTGGAAACTGTACCTATAGAACATCTTATCGCTCCCCCGATCGAAACGGTAAATGTGGGATATGTGGGCATCGGCAATCAGGGGAGTGGCCACCTCAGGAATCTGCTCCGCATCGAGGGAGTGGAGATAAAAGCCGTCTGTGACATACGGGAAGAACGGACCCTCTGGGCACAGGAACAGTGCGAAAAAGCTGGAAAGCCCAAACCAGCTGCCTATAACAAAGGCAATGAGGATTTTAAACGCATGTGCGATTCCGAAGATCTGGACCTGGTTTATAACGCCACACCCTGGGAGTGGCATGTTCCTATTTCAGTCAAAGCCATGGAAACCGGATCTCATGCCGCTTCTGAGGTTCCCGGAGCCATCACCTTGGAGGGATGCTGGGAATTGGTCGAGACATCCGAAAAATATAAAAAACACTGCTGCACCATGGAAAACTGCAATTACGACAGGACCGAGCTGATGCTGTTCAACATGGTACGCCAAGGCCTGTTCGGCGAGCTGCTTCATGCGGAATGCGGATATCTCCATGACCTTCGGGGGTGGAAGTTCGGCCAGGCTTATTATCCTCATGACTGGCGTCTCCAGTATTCCATCAAACGGAATGCTGATCTTTACCCGACACACGGTCTCGGACCTGTGGCCCAGTGGATGGATATCACACGTGGCAACAAATTCGAATACCTGGTTTCGATGGCCAGTCCGTCCCGCAGCCTTAAGCTCGAAGCGATCAGGAGGTACGGAAAAGACCATCCGCTGGCCAATACGGATTATGCCTTGGGAGATGTCATCAGCACTTTGATCAAAACCAATAAGGGGCAAACAATCTTGGTCACGCATGACACCAACTCTCCCCGGCCTTACAGCCGCAGGATTTTGATCCAGGGCACCAAGGGGTTGGCGCGTAAATATCCCGAAGAAAAAATCTATCTCGAAGGCATTTCATCACCGCACAGTTGGGACAATATTTCTTCGGATTATATCGGGAAAGGCAATCACTACACGTTCTACAGTGAACAATACAAGCATCCGCTGCTGACGTCTCTGGAAGAAAAGGCGGAGGGGGCTGGCCATGGCGGGATGGATTTTATCGAAGACTACCGCCTCATCCAGTGTTTAAGGGAAGGAAAGCCGACAGACTCGGATGTCTATGAAGGCGCCACCATAAGCGCTGTCGTGGCTTTGAGCGAAAAATCCATTGCCGAGAAAAGCACTTCCGTCGTGTTCCCTGACTTTACCAGAGGGAAATGGAAAATCCGCAAGTCTCTGGGAATTGTGACAGCCTGAAAACCTGGATTAAAAATTGACAGATATTTTCCCAAATGATATAAAAAAGCCTGGGGAAATGGCTGATCGATGGGAGGGATGAGAAGGAGAGATCAAAAATTATCGAGGGAGAGAAAGATGTCGACTGATCACCAAAATATTCTGAGAGATTATCTTTCTGTTTTAAAAAAAAGAGAAACCTTTGGCATGGCCATGCCCCTATCCATGCTTTCCCATACGAAGACCGAGATAAAAGAGGCCATCAAAACGGCTATTTCTACGACAGGAGATGTCGAGGAGCGGGAAGAACTAAAAAATGGCTATATAACCCTATCTGAGTTCATCCCGGATGAGGTCTTGAAAAAGATCAATCAGAACTGGAAAGATGTTGCCGATGCTGAATGTGAAGTGGGTCAGGAACCTGAGCCTGTTTCAGAGACCGATATCATGGCAGAAGTCGTAAAGGTGCAAAAAAGCATTGCCGATGAAGGGGCCCAGCTTGCCCGAGAGATCGCGG
>CAZIDF010000087.1:0-2751 GCA_964538085.1 uncultured Eubacteriales bacterium
CAGGTGGCTTCTCCCTAGCGCATCGTACTTTCAAAAAAAAGCTAAGCGCAGGACAATGAGAGACAAAAAAAGGAGGTTAACAAAATGAAAAAGTTCAGACTACCAAAGAACCTGGGCATGATCTTGCTGGGCATCTGGCTCATCATGACCGGATTGATCCCATTGCTCCATTTAAACTTTCAGGGTCTGCCCTTGATAATGGCGATCTTCGCTATTGCGACCGGTGTTTTAATCCTGCTCGGCCGGTAGGCCTGCGGATTCAGTCTGTGCTGTTTTTATGAGATGTGGACTAGCCCATTGCAGTCAGCGCTTAAACAGTAAACACCTGCATCCACCGACAACTGGCCGGGCTAACAGGCACTCAACCTTCTGTCCGACGATGCGGCTACATCAATCCTGTTTAGGCCCATTTCCTTAAAACTTGAACGGTCCGTGACTTGGCCAAAACCTCAAATTACAGCTCATTTCCTCCCTAGTGGATGTAACAGGAAAAAAGGGAATGGCCAGGATAAAATTGAGTGGGGTGATTTATTTTACATTTTGGGCTCTGGTGTCTGTAAGGGACAGCCCGGCTATGATATGGCCCATAGGATAGGGAGGCTCACCCCAGAACGGGGCTAGCCAAAAGTGGAGTTTTTTGGCCTATCGGCCCGCGGCCCGGCAGGCGATGACGGCGGTGGCGACCATCCAAGCGAAGATGATGAGCAGCGCGAGCCGCTGGACTAGGCCGCGGAACGACGGCGGAACACCGGGATAGAAGAGGCCGGCCGCGGCGACCAGAACGAGCGCGACGGCCGAGAACACGACGGCGGGCATCCTGGCCGGGCGGCGGCCGGCGGCCGCGGGAATGAGGGCGGCCATGGCCGCCAGGATTCCGTAAATGGCCACCCGGGCGAAAAGGTTGTGGACCGGGCCTTCCCAGCCCATTTCCGAACCGCCCCGGACGGGGTAATCCCTCGCCAGCCCTGTGATTGCAGTGGAGATGCCAAACACGACCAGTCCCGCTAGCACGCCCCAGCGGAAGACGCCGCGCCGCTGCGCCCGGAGCAGCCCGACCCCGAACGCGATGGAGAGAACGCCGCACAGGACCAGGCCGGTCCGGAGAATCCAAGGATGGGGCTGACCGGGCGCCGCCAGCCGGCTGATCGTGTCGGAGGACTGGTTGATCCCGGGCGTCACGGCTGAGGCCCAAACGACGGCGATGACGAGGACCGCTCCCGCCGCCGGGCCGCAGCCCAGGAGAAAACGATCGCGCCGGTTCACGGCATCTCCTTCATTCACGTTACTATTGAATCACAACATCGTAGACCCTGACAAATATCCCATTCGATATAGTGCAGGTCAAGCTTATATTTCCTTTCAATATTATTGGGAAAATGATCACGCCCTATTCATTGAGCCTCTTGCTGCGGCCTATTGCAGATCGGGCAATTTGGGGAAGTCTGTTGAATATGAAAGGCTCGTTTCTCTCACGGCTGGAAGGCTCTTTTTCGGCGATATCCATGCGAAGAGCCTTAACATGCTGGGAAAGATCGCCGAGAAGCAGTGGGATAAGGGGCGTGCCATCGAAAACTACCGCAAATTTGTTGACTTCTGGAAGGACGCCGACGCCGGCCTGCCCGAAGTCGAGGATGCCAGGAAGGGGCTAGAGGGCAAGGAATAACGTAGCTCTTCGGGCTCATAACCCGGAGGTCGTTGGTTCGATCCCGGTCAGTTCTACCACCCAATTCCCTCCCAATTCAGCGATAGAGAGAGGGCGTTGACCTAAAACCCAATCCCGACCATTAGAATCAGCGATCTGTTCTTCATTTCATTCTCTATCCCGAGGATGGGCTCGGCAATATTGACCAGTCCAAGGTCGTATCGGATATCAAGGATAACAATGGCGTTATTGACATTAAAGTCGATCCCCCCGCCAAACACGAGGCCAAAGTCGGAACCTTTGATTCCTACCAATTCCTCCTCGAGTTCTATTCCCAAAACTTTGATCTCGCCTTTGTCGCTGAGTTTAAGCGAGAGATAAGGACCGACAAATAAGCTGGGATTTATGCGGCTTTGTGTGGGGAATTTGAGCTTTAAGAGTAAAGGGAGTTCCAGATAGTGAATGGCGATGGACTTTGATCCCACGACGCCCAGAATACCCCCTTCGAGCTTTCCGCCTTTTTTCGAGTAGTAGAGCTCTGGTTGAAAGGCCAAATATTCATTGATGTTGACCGTATAGAAAGCCCCCAAAGTAAACCCGGCTGCAGACTCCCATGAAAAAGAGACTAGAGCGGCAGCTTTTTGGCTCAATGTGGAAAAATTGACCCCGCCTTTCAACCCGACTTGGGCGGAAAGGGGATATGCACACAGTAGAGAGATTACAAATCCAGTGATGGCTAGACCTCGGCTTTTTCTCATTATTTACCTCCATTTTTAAGATAATGATAAAAATGCGAAGAGTCAATCAAAATGAAGAGGGCTATTCCCCTCGGAGCCTCTTCAGCATTTGAGCGACGCTGGTGTTTTTCGGGTTGAGGACGAGAGATTTCCATAGTTCGCGATCGCAGGACCTGAACTGGGAAGGAGAAGAATTACAGCGTGTGGGCCTTTAGTAGCGGGTATCATCAGCATGCCGGTAAGTGTGGTCGCTCCGTTTTGGAAATGTACCTCCTCCTGTTTATAAGCTATTGGTTGCGTTGGCATGAAAACTGCATAAACACAGGTGGCTTCTCCCTAGCGCATCGTACTTTCAAAAAAAAGCTAAGCGCA
>CAZIDF010000088.1:0-2688 GCA_964538085.1 uncultured Eubacteriales bacterium
TTCCCGGATATTCTTTATTTTTAAAGATAGAGATTCTCTGAATTGTTGTTTGATCTGTTCTAGGTAATTATTGTTTTCAGACATATTATTGTTGCCAAAATAATAATTGTTGCCCATATGGACAACATTACAATAATAAACAACATTCTGTCAAGTGATTTAATTACCAAACATATTTTCAATATATGGCATGCGTTTGGTAATTGATTGAACTAGTTTGATATTCAATACTTGAAAATTGGGATCACAAAATCCTGGTTATGTTACAAAGTTTCAAGACTTAACACAATCTGAAATGATTAGGGATATCAAGCCAGCTGTAGTTAAGATATAATAAAAAATATAGGGAGGGGATAATGACATCTCAGGCTTCTGATACTGTCATGTACATGGATGATACTTATCAACTGATTCGCTATAAGGGATCTAAGCTGCTAAATCCTCAAGATTTCGGAATTTTCCCTTTAATGCTGGTCATCTACTGGAAGCCGTTGATAGATCGAATGAAGAGGATAATAAAAGCACATTCTCTGGATATGGACCGGGAGTAAGGTTAAGATCGCTTTTATTCCGTAATAAGTTTTTGTAAAATAATCTACATAAAATGAGTAAAAAGCCATCGAAATCCAAAAAAGACAAAGAAATCATCGGCCCGAACCAACGGACAATTGAAATCCTGCATAGGTTTGGTGAACAGAAGGCCATCCAGAAATTGAGCATTCCCTGGCGAAGGCCGTTCAAAAACGTCTATCAATTCAAGTGTACTTTGCTGGATACCAAGCCGCCGGTCTGGAGAAGGCTCCAAGTCCCGGAGAGTTACACATTTTATGACTTCCATGTGGCTATTCAGGATGCCATGGACTGGCTGGACTACCATCTCCATTGCTTCAAAATCCCAGGGATTGGAACACGTGAATACATCGCCCACATCGAATGCCCCTGGGGAGAGCCATGGGAAATGGATCCACATTGGCTATTCACGACCGAGGTTCCCATAAAGGATTTTCTCAAGAAGCCCTCCGATAGGGCCCTTTATAATTATGATTATGGAGATAACTGGGAGATGATTGTCACCCTCGAGAAAATCCTCCCCAAAACAAAAAACTCCAGATACCCTGTTTGTGTCGATGGAAAACTCGCCGCCGCTCCTGAGGATTGCGGCAGCACTCCTGGCTACTATCGATGTATCGAGGCCTTTGATGCCGCGGATGAATTGAAAAAACAGTCCGACGAAGAAGACAAGGATGAGTTGTGGGACCTTCTTGTGTGGCTCGGGGATTGGAATCCTTACGAGTTCGATCCGAAAAAGATCCGCTTCGAAAACCCTAGGGATCGCTTCATCATGGCCCTCGATTTGGAGTGAGTACCGCATAAACGGCTCAGCTAATTCCCTTCTTTCCTATTGGCTATTCCGATGAAGTGTTATAAACTATAAAACAATTGTTATATAATATAAAACAGAAGGACAAAATGTTTATTTCACAAACTAGAGAAAAGATATTGCGGCTGTTTTTCGATGATCCTGAATTGATCATTCATCAAAGAGGAATTGCACGCAAGTCGAATGTGACCCCTCATAATGTCAACAAATATCTAAAAGAGTTCGTAAACGATGGGCTGTTGATAAGAAACGAAATATCCAACCTGACTCTTTTTAAGATAAATCCCGAAAACGATTTTCTTTTCAAAGTATTCGAGATATTCGAGATAGGGAGAAAAAACCGATTTTTCTTGCAAAACAAAAATATTTCCCGCCTGCTTAGTGAGTATAACGAAAATCTCAAACGTCTATCTAGTAGAGAAATACAAATGACCATTTTGTTGGGGTCCGTGGCCAGAGGGAAGTGGACAATAAAAAGCGATATCGACATTTTGACTGTTACGACAGAGAGTGTGGAGAGTAGAAACATGGTCAGTGTTCAGGAAGAAGCCGCAAAGGACCTCGATCATATTTTGCATATCTCTCCGGTACATATCACTATAGACAAATTCATCGAAGGCATGAAGAATAAACTCGATTTTTTTCAAGAACTCTGGAAAGACCGTATCGTGCTCTACAACGAGTTTCTGTTCTGGCAACTTATCAAAACTTCTAAATTCTAAGATGAAACGAAAGCTCGATCAGATTCTTTCTAAATGTTTCAACCCCAGAAGAGCCCATCGACCTGAACTTCTTAGAATAATTCCTCAAAAAAATAACGCTAAGGCTCATCTTAAAAAGGCTCACGGCAACCTTAAAGCTATGAATCTTATGTTCGAGAATGAATTCTTCGATTGGACAGTCATCTGCGGTTACTATGCCATTTATCATGCGGTATTGGCTGCTCTTTCCCAAATTGGTTTGAGAGCTTTTTCTCATCTTTGTGCCTTATCGGCATTTCAAAAATTTTTTATCGAGAGGGGAAAGGTTCCAAAAGAGTATGTTAGATACTTAGAACGCGCAGAATCACTGGAGAAAAGGTATTCTGATACTCTATTAGAGGCGCGTGAATATAGAGTCAAGGTTCAATATGGAACGGAGATTCTGGTGAATGATGATGCGGAGTGGTTGATTGAAGACGCTGAGGATTTTGTATTGAGAGTTGAGGAATTATTGGTTGATTAAATACAAAGGGAGTATGATTTTTGGGGTTTGACTAACGTCAAGCATTATTTCTCTCCAACGACAAATAAAATTCCCGTTTTTAT
>CAZIDF010000089.1:0-2629 GCA_964538085.1 uncultured Eubacteriales bacterium
GTGGGCGAGATGCTTGGCTCGATGCTGGGTGCCGGGGAGCCTCCCATTGCATTCGTCGACCGGGTAGCACGAGAAACTGACGGCAATCCCTTCTTCGTCGAGGAGTTGATGCGTGCACTCATCGAACATGGAGCCATCCAACTGGCTGCCGACTCCTGGGAGATCAAAGAAGAAGTAAGCGAGATAGAGATCCCAAACACAGTGGCGGAAGCCTTTCGACGAAGGGCTGCTATGCTGGATGACAACCAGCGGGCCTTGCTGGAAGTGCTGGCAGTCTGCGGACGCCCCACTGCTGCAGACGTCCTTGCAAATGGAGCTAAACTCGATTCAGAAACCTTTCACACGGCTCTTTCTGAGCTTGTCGATAAACGCATTGCCTATGAGGTTCCGGGGCCGGGTCTTTTCTTCCGATTGAGCCATGATCGACTGAGGGAGATAATCTACGGCGATATGGAAGTTCTTGCTCGTACCAGCCTTCATCTGACAATGGCGCGTTCCATGGAAGCCATCTATGCGCGGGAGCTTGAGGAGCATATTTACGACATCGTCGACCAGTTCAATGCTGCAACAGAACTTCTGATACAACCTGATGAGAGGGATAAAGTCACACGCTACAACGAATTGGCTGGGAATAGGTCAAAAAAAGAGGTGGCCTTCGAAGCAGCCGGAAAATATTTCCGGGCGGCGCTGTCATTGCTGCCATCAAATTCATGGTCAACAGATTACGATAGAGTCGCTATGATCAGCAAAGCATCGGTGGAAGTGGAGTACCTCGGTAAAGACTTGGAACTGGCAGAGAGACATTGGAAGACATACGTTGAGCATGCACGAACGACCGTGGAAAAGGTCGAAGCCTACATTGTCAAGATCGATGCATTGAGTCATATCGGAGAGCCACAGAAGGCTTTAGCTGCTGTCCAGGAGGCGCTGCCTATTTTAGGAGTTCGCTATCCAGCGCGCCCAAAGAAGCTATCTGTAGGTCTTGAGCTTTTAAAAACGAAGCGTTTTCTCAAGGGAAAAACGGCCGAAAATCTAATAGCTCTGGGCGATCAGAAAAATCCCGAGAAACAAGCTTTGTTTCAGCTTCTGACAAGTGCTATGGCTCCTGCTTTCCTGACATACCAGGAGAATCTGCTTGCCTATTATGTGGCTAAAGCGGTGCAGATTTTAGCCACTTCAACAAGCGATCCGAAGGGCTCCACTGCTTTGGCTCTCTATGCGCATATTCTGCAGTCTGGTCTGGGCAATTTTGAAGCTGGCCGCCAAATTAGTGATCTGGCGCACCAATATTTGCGCAATTATGAAGATCCCGTAGCTTCTGGAAGCGGCCTGTTCCTCCTGGCTGGTTTTGTTTTCCCATGGACACGCTCCTTAAAAGCAACGACACCAATGCTGCTTGAAGGTTACCGGGAGAGCATCAAAGGAGGCGATCTGCTATATGCGGGCTTTAACCTCAATGTCGCTATTACGCAGCAATGCATGTATTCCAGCTCGGCAGATGAGACGTTCGCGTTCTTAGATGAGCATGAAGGCTATCTCCTCCGGCTCAACAATCCTCACACCATCACCGAAATTACCGCTCTGCGTCAAATGATGCGGCAGCTATCAGGCCTGACGAAAAATGGCGAAACCTTCGATGATGACGGATTCAACGATGATCAGTTTCTCAAATATCTCATAGAACTGGATGATTCCATCCCGATCGGCTTCTACTTTGCTTTCAAACTGAAAGCCCTTTTCATAATGGGATTTTACGAGAAGGCCTTCGAACTGAAAACGGAAGCTGAACAAAGGATTGGTGCCACCTGGGGCCAGTTCGTTTTTGCCGAACACAGCTTATTTCACTTTCTCACTGTGGCACGGCGGTTCGCCGATGTTGGAAGATGGGAAAAGTTCAGATTGCGACGCGACCTCAGAAAGAAATTGAAGCTCATGAAGAAGTGGGCAAGCTTCTGTGCTGAAAATTTTGAGCACAAACAGCTTCTCATGGAAGCGGAATTGGCCCGCATTGGGGACAAGAGCTCTGATGCACTGCATTTGTACGAAGAAGCTGAGACAAAGGCTCAAGAAGCAGGATTCCCGCTTAACGCAGCTCTCAGCTGCGAGCTTTCTGGCCGCTTCGAACTCGAACAAGGCCGGGAGGACAAGGCATCAACATGGCTTCGTAAAGCCCGCGACAGTTATAAGAAATGGGGAGCCCACGCCAAAGTAAAGGCCATGGATGAAGAATTCAAAACACTATTAAGCCAATAATTTAACATCCTCCCCCATTCCTTTATATCCTTTTTCCAACCGAGTTTAGGAACATAAGGGAACGTAGACACCGGATTTCCTAAAGTCGATTACGCCCACAATCGGCTGTCCAACATAAAAAGGTAGAGATTTTTGTCTTGACATACATCAACATTATCCTGTCTCCCTGTGAAATAATGGAAAAACCTATGTATCACTTTAGTTGATATACTTTCAGGGACACAGGATCGTTCAACCGGATCGGGGCTTAAGCATCTTAGAAAGAACTTCTGGGAAATCCGGAAAGGATTAAAGCTAAGCAGATAATCCCATATTAATCCTATTTGACACTCTCCCCTATTCCTTGATATTCTTTTGCCGACAGAGACGGGAATGT
>CAZIDF010000090.1:0-2625 GCA_964538085.1 uncultured Eubacteriales bacterium
ACAATAACTTCCGTTACCATGAGGCCATCGACAACGTCACTCCCAGTGACCGTTTCTTTGGCAGAGACAAAGAGATCCTGGAGCAAAGGCAGAGGATAAAAGCAGAAACTATGACTCTGAGAAGGAAACTATATCGGATATTTAAGATAAATGACTTGATGGAGGATTTAAGTTAGGAATAAAATGAAAGAGCAAAATCGTCGCTTAAGGGTGTGTCCGAATCATTCGACGACATACAAGGGAAATTCCCATCATTGACGATGAATTAGGAGGACTGTCCTCCTTTGAGGATTTGTCTATGGGAGGCATAATTTTCAGCATAAATTAAAGGGAGGTTAAAATGATTGGACTATCTATTTCTGGTGGAGGGGCAAAGATAGGCTTTGCGATAGGTGTTTTGGAGGTCATGGAAGAGAAAGGAATAAAGCCGAATGTAGTCTATGGAATTTCAGCCGGAAGCCTCTGTACTGCAGCATTATGTTATGAAAATGTCCAGTATCTTAAAAAGCAGATGCTTTCTATTCGGAAAAGAAGCGATGCCCTTGTTCCAAAACAATTTATGGCTTTTATTACACAGATATTCGGCGGAAAAGTGGACGGATTGTATGGAATGAGTAGAATGCGGAAAAAACTAGATGCCATGTCTGGAGAGAATTCCAAACTACTGGGTGTTGTTGGGTATGTGGAGCTTATGGAGGGGAAAATCGAATACGTAAAAAGCACAAAGGTCTCAAAAAAAGATTTTCTGGACGCTGTTCAAGCGAGTTGTTCAATTCCTTTTTTCATGGAGACGCTAAGGTTCGGAAAGAATGATATCAGAGTAGATGGAGGAGTAATTGATGTTCTTCCGCTTAAACCAATCTTTAAAGAAATAAAAGATAAAAAAGATGAAAAAAATGAAATTCATGTCATCGGTTTGAGTCCTTTAAAAATTAGCCCAAGTAAAGATCCCATTAAAAGAAAAATTGTTGATGTTACAAAAAGATCCATTGGAATCCTTGTGAATGAGATCTACAAAAATGACTTTGAATTAGCAAAAAATGTTAATAAGGATATCAAAAAAGGAATTTCCCGTTCAGATAAGATATTTGTCCCACTGTATCCATACTTCCCCGATTGTGATATCTGCGACGGCTTGGATTTTAGAACAGAGACAATTGAATATGGCATTAAAGTCGGGAGAGAAAAAGCAGAGGAAGTTCTAAAGGAATATCCATCGAGGTAGCAAGAACAATATGGGGGACTGTCCAAAAAACTGTGTAAACTTCCTTGATGATATAATTATCAAGGAGGTGACTTGGTACTTGACCGGGATAAACTCCGGATCTGTGACTTGATTCTGTGAATTGACACCAGAGCCTTGGGATTCTAAACTGGAGGAAAGGTGTAATCCAGTGCATTGGGGTGGAACATGAAATCAAGAGTTTTGTTTCTTTCTGTAATCTTGCTAAGTTTTTCTATAATCCAAATCCATGGTTACAGTCAGGATGTAAAATGGAGAGGCACAATTGAGTATGAAGATGGGGTTAAAGTCATTAAAAATCCTAAAGAACCGATTTATAGTGAGGATATATTTGGTTTGGAGCAGGAAATTACAATTGGGGAAAAAGAAGGAGACGAGGAATACAGGTTCACTCGTTTGCGTGCAATAGATGTGGATGTGAAAGGAAATATTTATGCCTTGGATTCAAGAGAAGGACACATAAAAGTTTTTGATAATAATGGGAAATATATAAAAACTATCGGGAAGAAGGGCCAAGGCCCAGGTGAGATGCAAATGCCCTACGATATCCACATTACTCCTATGAAGGAAATCCTTGTCAACGATGTGAGGTCTCGACGCCTTCTCTTTTTTTCTTTGGATGGGACATTTTTAAGACATCTCTCAACTGCAAAGATGACATTTTTTTTAGATCCCAAAATGAATTCTAAAAGTATGATTGTCGGAAGCCAGCAGATTCTTGGATTAATTCCTGGATTTGAATTGCTAATGTTTGATTCCAATTTTGATTTAATTAAAACTATTGCCAAAATAGAGCTTCCCAAACCACCCGTAATTAAGCCAGAACTACCTGAGTTTTGCTGGGAATATACACCAGAAGACAATCTCATATGGGGAATTCCAACAAAATATGAATTACAAGTTCTTAGTGAGGAAGGAGAAATTATAAAAAAAATAAAAAAAGATTATGACCCCGTGAAGATAGCGGAAGAAGAAAAAGAAGAAATGACGAAGCGTTTTTCCAGAGAAGGGGTTTCTTCAATTGTTAAAATTGAGCTTCCACAAAATCATCTGGCTTTTATGAACTTATCTATAGATGATGATGGAAGAATATTTTTAGGTACATATGAAAAAGCAAAGGATGGTGAGGGATACTATTATGATGTCTTTGATTCAGAGGGAAAATATCTTGCCAAGATTCCTCTTATGGTTAGACCACAGGTTTGGAAAAAAGGAAAGCTTTACACCATAGAAGAAGACAAAGAAGGATACCAGTACATCAAACGCTACAAAGTCTCCTGGAAAATCTGACCCATCCCACAAGGAAGCAGAAGAGCCTGGTGGTGGGGTGGTTCAACCTCAAATTGATGGATAAGGTCAGCAGTCAAAACGGTTTCTAATTA
>CAZIDF010000091.1:0-2543 GCA_964538085.1 uncultured Eubacteriales bacterium
GCTGTGGAAAAGAGCGTTGAAGGGATCAAGCTCGAGGGCCAGCTCCATGTGAGGTACGGCCTCGTCGTAGCGCCCTATGATCGCCAGGAGGTGGGCGTAGTAGGCGTGGGCCATTGCATATTGAGGATCCAGCTTGATGATCCGCAAAAACTCCGTCTCCGCGCCCTTCCAGTCCCAGTCGCCCCAGGCCTTGATGGCGGCCATAACGAAGCGGGCCTCAACACAGCTGTCGTCCAGCGCCAGAGCTCTGATCGCCGCTTCCCGGTCCTTTTCTCCGGCTTCTTGGGCCGACAGGATGCCCATCTGACTGCGGGCCGCCCAGGCGAGCGCGATCCCCGCATAGGCCGGGGCATAGGTTGGATCCTTTTCCAAGGCCAGCTCGAAGTAGCTCTGAGCGGCATCGATGCCCGCTCGTGTAAGCTTCACGACCTGATAGGAGCCCTTGAGATAAGCATCATAAGCCTCAGGATTGACCTGGCGGGCTTTAGTGAAGCGTGTTTCTTCTTCTGCTGTCAGCTTGACTTGAATCTCCCCTGCGATCGTGCGGGCAATATCCCCGTACATCATTAGAACATCGGTACCCGCTCGTTCGTAGGTCTGAGCCCATATGTTCCGTTCCTCTGGAAGAGCATCGATCAACTGCAGTCTTATGCGCACCGTCTCACCGGTTTGATACACCGTCCCTTCCACCACTGCATCCACGTTCAACTCCCGGGCGATTTCCGGCATGGACTTGTCCGTATCCTTATACGTCATAACCGATGTACGGGAAATAACTCGACGCAGCCCACTGACCTGAGCCAGCTGGCCGATCAGTTCATCGGTCACACCGTCCACAAAATATTCCTGCTCCGCATCACCTGTCAGGTTCTCGAGAGGCAGGACCGCAATGGAATCGATGGCTTCGGCACGCCCCGGAAATAACGCCAGGATCAAAACAGCCGACAGGATGACCAATCCCCCTGCACCTGCATACAAGATCGCCTTTCGCCGCTTGCGAAGCTTCTCTCTCCTGAGCCTCACTTTGATCTCTTCCGGCACGATCCCTGCGGAGATGGATTTAAAATCATCCAGCAGTTCGTCTATCTGCTGGTACCGCTTATCCGGATTCTTCTCCAGGGCCTTGTCGACGACTTGCTCTATGGACACGGGAATCTCCGAACGCAACTCAATGAGAGGTTTGGGCTTATCATTGAGGATGGAATACACCACAGCCTGATCCTGCTCCCCCTTGAAAGGTAACTGACCACCGAACATCTCGTATAGAACCACACCCAATGACCAAAGGTCTGTACGATGATCGACTTCCTCCCCCCGGGCCTGTTCGGGAGACATGTAGGCGATCGTCCCCATGGTCATCCCTTCTTGAGTTATCAGAGTTCCTCCTGTCATCCTGGCCAGCCCAAAATCCATGATCTTCGCCTGGTTGTCCTCTGTGACCATGATGTTGGCACTCTTGATGTCCCTGTGCACGACTCCTTTCTTATGGGCGATCTGCAAACCTTGGATTACTTGTGTGGCAATCCTGAGGGCTTCATCCAGCGCCAACGGGCCTGATTCCAGCTTCTTCCTTAAACTCTGGCCTTCAACGTAGGCCATGGAGATGAATGTTTTCTCCTCAGCCTCGTCGAATTCATAGACAGTGCAGATGTTGGGATGATCCAGAGCGGCAGCAGCTTGAGCCTCCCGCATGAACCGGTCTTTCACATCAGGAATGTGTGTCAGCTCTGGCGGTAGAAACTTGAGGGCAACTGTTCTTTTGAGCTTTGTGTCTTCTGCTTTGTAGACAACTCCCATCCCTCCCCTGCCCAGCTCTTGGATGAGCTGATATCTTCCTGCAAAAGTTGTCCCTTTGATTGGGTCTTTGGCAGGTGTTAGGAGAGTTTTGGTTTGGGAAACAGAGATTTCCTCTGCTGATGTAAGAGGTGTGGCACATTTTCCACAATAGATGGTATCGTCTGGGTTCTCGTGTTGACATTTCGGACACTGTGTTGCCACTTCTTCCCCTTATCTTGGTCGGCAAAATATTATCAAGGAATGTATAAAAGTGTCAAATAGAATCAGAGCAAGGGGATGACTGTGTCTTTATTCCAGCCAGCCTCCTCTTCGCATCTTCCACCTCCGGAGTGCCTGGGTCTGCGTCCTTCCAGAGGTCTAGGAATTTCTGGTATTGCTCTATGGCTTTTGTTTTGTCGCCTTTTTCTTCATACAGCTTAGCCACCCGGTAATGGTACAAAGGATGGATAAGGCACCTGGCTTTGGCCCTGGGATCGAAGGTGATCAGCCGTTCGTAGGCTGCGATGGCCTTATCGGCTTCTCCTTTTTCAACATATGCCCGTGCCAAGACATCTTTCTGAAAAGGAAAGTTATGAGCGAGAATATCTTGCACCCACATCCCACCTAATGAGCCTAATGGCGACGATTTTTCACCGATAGCGATGGCCTCGTCGATGGAGCCCTCGGCAAGGAGAATCTCTTCAAAAAGAAAATCGTGATCAAATTGACTTTCCTCTTTATTTGTATCCATATCGGGCAAAAGAGAT